>NZ_JBCNGR010000037.1:0-68484 GCF_050481745.1 Paenibacillus algorifonticola
ATTTATAGTTATTAGGAGGTAATCAATCAAATATATCCTTCAGTCCTATCGCCAATTTCCCTGAAAATAGATATAGATGCTGATTACTCCTAATTTATTTCATAAATCGACAATTTCAATTCTTTTATCGTATACTATAAACCATTCCCTCAAAAATGTTTGTCGTTATTTGTCGCAAACTAAATTTTTATAGTCTATTAGTAATATCAAAGCATATTTCCTTTAAAATCCCTTATGCATGCCCTTCGCCTTTACCCAAACGCAAAAAACCTTCTACCACAATACTTCTCGGCAGAAGGTTTTTTCTACATTCATTATACATATTAAACAACTACTACAGCTTAAACCCAACCGTCACAATCTCACAAGGACCAACAGCCAAAGCTGCCCCCTGCTCCGCGCTCACTTCTATCGCTTCACCTACGCGCTCCAGCACATCGCTCTTATACAGCTGCTTGAACGCATCAGCGTTGCCGCCACCAAAGCCCGCATCCGACAAGTTAAGCTCTGCCGCCTGCTGCTTCATATTAAACCAACGCAGCACAGCATCGCCCGACTGCTGGCTTACTTTCAGCGAGGAGAATGCCACTCCTTCGCCTTCCCAAGCAAGCAATCCGCCAGCTGGTGCAAGCACGCCTTCATGAACCGCTGTCTGTCTCGCCGTCCAAGGTACTTGGAACTGGTACGCCTGCGCATAAGCACCTGATGAAGCACCATCGCCGTTATGCGGAATGATCGACAACTGGAAGCTTTGCTCGCCCAGGCACTGTGCTTCTGGTGTCGGGAATACGCCCCAGTCGCCCAGCTCGGATACCGAACGAAGCAGCGTAACGGCAATCGTATTGCGGCCATCGCGCAGCACTTCGTATTCGTTCAAGCCAAGGTTCGCTACAACAAGTCCGCCCTGCTCGCCGCTCACATCAACAAAAGCCTGCTGATGCTGCGTATTGCTCGGGTTTTCCCACTCTGCCGAAGGCTCATTATCACGCACAGCCACTTCAAAAATCGAATCCACATGATGAACCGCTGTCTCTACATCCGTCGGGAACAGCACGCGAACGCGATGATCCTTCGCCTGATTATTGAACGAAGCTTGTAAGTCTAGACTTCTGGAGCTGCTGGACAGCGCTATAACCGTCTTAATCGTCAAAGGCACCATGTCGGAAACACGCTGCGCTTTGCGCTCAGGATAATAAACAGCCTCCTGCTTCTCGATTTCAAACGTTTCATCCGCCGATGCCGGAACCGCCCATTCATGGACGATTTCAAATGCTGTGCGGTAAGCGTTTTGCTCCACCAGACGAATGGCTGCTTTCAGACCTTGCGTCGTAAGCGCCTGCTCGCCATCCGGCTGCTTGTACATATATTCATTGCCGATATCACCTGTGTTCTCATATACGCCAAGACCGCGATACACTTGACCACTCTGCTTGTCCGTCAAATCGAACGAACCATCTTCACCGATGGCGACATGCAGCCATTCATTTTCCAGCACGGCTGAATCCGCAAGCTGAGCCGCTGCAACCGCAGACGCTTCGCTCGCTGGCGCCGCATCTGCTCCAGCACCACTACGAACCCATGCATAAGAGGAGAGTCCAAGAGCTGGCACGTTCACCGCATCAAACGTCAGCTTAACTCGGCGGCACATATAAGGCTGGCGGAACTTGTCATCCGGCAAGTCGTAGCCAAATTGCAGCCCCAAATCCTGCACGGAGCAAGCAACTGCTGCGCCGTTATGATCTACAAGCACTCTGCCCGTAATATCGACGGCATTCATCCGGCGATTAACCTCTGGAAGCGGCAAGCCTTCACGGAAGTACAGACGCTCCACATCAAGCTCAATTTCAACAACACCACTGCGATCCCAGCCTGTCGTGTTATAAACAACGAACGGCAGCGCAGCTTCGCCATACGAAGCGAACACCGATGTATCCACCGCTTCAGCAATCGCCTGCGTGCTGTCCGCAACAATTGTTTCTGCAACATGGCGGCTCTTGTCAAAACGAGTGACCATCTCGCGGTGAACCTCATCCACGCTGCAGCCGCAAATGCTGTCATGCGGATGGTTTTGCATCAATGTCTTCCATGCATAGGTAAACAGATGATGCGGGTATTCCTGTCCAAGCTTGTGCGCAATGGTCGCAAGCGGCTCGGCTACCTTTTCAAGCATCGCTTGGCCGAGCTGATTCATTTGCTTCAAATAAACACGAGCTGAAGCCGTGTTCACAAGCGTAGACCAGCCATCCGTACGTTGGCTGCGCAGCTCGCCCTTCACGACCGAGAGCTCACGATCAAGTCCGCTGTTTACCGCTGCCAAATAATCCTCAAAGTTGGAGTGAATAAAATCCGTATCCGGGTACAGCTTTCTTGCGGTCGCCAGCGCCGCTGACAGATCCTGCTGAATCGGCTGATGATCACAGCCATTCATGAACAGCAGCTCGCCAGTAGCCGCATACTTCTCGGCTTCCTCCAGCTTTTTGTCCCAATAGATTTTCGCCTCTTGCTCGTCTACCGGAACCTCCATACCGTTGCAATACCAGTTGGCAAAAAGAATGCCCAGCACGCGCGAGCCGTCAGGACCTTCCCATTGCAGCTCGGAGAACGAGGATTCATAGCCCGTATCCGCTACCGTATTGTTAAAGCCAGTCGGCTTCACGCCTCTGCCAAATACCGCATTATCAATGCCTGCTTGACGCAAAATTTGCGGCGCCTGGCCGATGTTGCCGAAGGTATCCGGGAAATAGCCGACCTTCGCAATGATGCCGTAACGGCTCGCATCCTGATGGCCGAGCTGCAAATTGCGCAAATTCGCTTCGCTGCTCGTCAGGAAAGCATCCTGCAAAATGTACCAAGGGCCGATCGGAATACGTCCTTCTTTAATATATTTTTCAAGGCGCTCCCGATTTTCCGGGCGTACCTGCAAATAATCTTCGAGAATGATCGTCTGGCCGTCCAAATAAAAGCTTTTGAAATCGGGGTCCGTATCCAGCGTATGAAGCAGCGTATCCATCAGCTTAACGAGGAGTACATGATGCTTCTCATACGGCAAATACCATTCGCGATCCCAATGTGTGTGGGAAATAATGTGGGCCTTTCTTTTAGAAGCCATTACTGCGCACCTCTTCTTTCTTCATGTTGATCGGGCAGCGAAACCGCTACCTCTACTTGATGCGGGCGATAGACGGCGAGCAGCTTCCCGCTTGCATCCGTTGCGAACAGCACAGAGCGTTCTTTTTCCAGTGAAAAAGCGTACCGCCCCTTCGTCGCCGGGTCTTGCACTTCAATCCTCGCATCGAATCCGGATTCGGATACGAATACGAACAGCGCGCCGCTCTTAAATGTAAGCTTGCGCCCATAAACGCCAGGCAGCTGGCCGCCTTGCAGCCAATTCAGCTCCTGCTCGCAGCCTGCCGTTTCAAGCGCATAACGATACAGCTCCTTAATCGGCTCCGTACGCTCGTTCAGCTCCAGCGGCAGCGGACTCCATAACAGGCGTCCCTTGCCTACGGTCAGCTCAACGAGCTCGTCGCCATCATTCGCTGCTCGATGAACATCGGAAGCATCACCGGCAGCCGCTTCACCCGCAGCAGCGACGCTAATCGGAACCTCTTTCCATACCTCGGCTATCCGGCGATTGCCATATGAAACAGGGAAAGTGGCTTCGCCAATACGCAGCTGTTCCTCGCGCTGCACATTGCGCAGCTCCGCCCTGCCAAGCAGTCTAGAGCAGCGATCGCTCGCTTTCCAGTAAGCGTCCAAGCTTATTGGTCCCATCCATAATAACGTAACGCCAGCTCGCTCTACAAGTGCAATAAGGCGACCAAATGCGGCATCATCCAAGTTATGCGCACTCGGCACAATGAGCAGCTTCGGCGGATTCACCTCCAGCTCCTGCAGATGATATTCCGATGCGCCGCGGAATGGCGTATTCAGCTCATAAGCAAGGACCCGCGTCGCGCGCGTTGTCGCATCAAACGCCAGCTTGCGATTGGAGAAGTCGTTGGAATACGGGAACAATACCGCCGTATCCTCCAGCTGGCGATCCTCGAATAAATCTCGAATTTGCTCCATAAAGCTGCCAAAATCATACGATACATCGGCTTCCGGCTTTTCCGTTCCATCCGCCCTCAGCGCGCCGATATGCGATTCATTGGCATTGTCCATATAGAAGTTCGTATTCCAAATCCACTGGACGGCCCCAGCTCCGCCTGTCGCAAAAGCATACGCATATTTGCGCTCCAGCAGGCTGTGAAGCTCAGCTTCGGAACGCTTCGCTCTGCCATCTGGCGTCTCCACATACATAATCCCGGTTTCCTGCACCACATTCGGTTTGTTCGCTGTTTTGGCAAACAAGCTGTCCCACACGAGATTGTCGTTGAGCCACCAGGAGTGGACCGTCGTATAATCAGCGGCTTCCTCGTAGAAAAAGGGCGAAGGACGCTGTGCGCCAAGCGCCTCATCCTGGCCGACCGTTACCATATGGTTCGGACATTCGTCTTTAATCGCCTCATACAATTGCTTCGCCCAGCGGTTGTGCATGTCCATCGAGAACAGCACATAATCGAGCCAGCGCGTGCCATTTTTCCCTTGGTGCATATCCTGCACATCGAAGTTGATTTCTTCTGGCTCCGGCGGCACAGCGGCTTCATAGCTTGGAAGCTGCTCCGGTGACATATTCCACAGCTCTTGAAGCCGCTCAAGCGACCCGTGGCGCTCTTTCAGCCAAGCGGTATATGCCTTCTGTTCAAAAGGATCGCGCGCTGAACGAGGTCCATTCGAGAAAATCCGCGGCGGATCAAACATCGATGGCTCATTGATCAAATCCCAGTCCACATTCATCGTCTGCTTGTGGCGGGAAACGATAGCGCGCACGAATCGCTTCTGCGCCTCGACGCTGCGCGGATCGAGATAAGGGTTTCGCCCTTCCCACGTTTCCGGCGTAAAGGAGAAGAACGTAAAGGTTACCTGCAAGTCATGACGCTTCGCCGTCAGCAGAAAAGCATCAATCGAACGCAGCGCCTCCTCGGACGCATGACCGTCCACCTGCATCACGTTGCGGTATGCAGTCCAAATGCCTGTACGAATCCAGTTGATGCCCGCTTTGCGCATTTGCGCCATGTCACGGTCCCAGACCGAAGCATTCGGCAGAAACAGAAATTTCCGCGCCACATCCGACGTCATATACGTCATGCCAACAACAGGCAGCGGACGCCCTTCCTTCTGAAAATAATCCCGTCCGCTCGTCACCGGGCTACCCTCTGTGAGCAGCTCCTGATCAAAGCCCCAGAAGCCTTGGCGCAAAATACGCACCTCGCCCGATGTCGATTCTGCTCGGCACACGACCTTATAGTAGCCGCTTTGCAGCTCAAGCGGCACAGGCAGCCTTAATATCTGCTGCTGCTTGCCCGCCTTCTGCTGCAAGCGGTATGCCCATTTCTGCTGCGAGTTTTCATGCTCGACCGTTATAGCAAAATCCCACTCCGCGGCTGGGTACAAGTCAGCCTGTCCAATACTAGCCGTTCGCTGCCCTAGAGCAGCCTCATTTTCAGCTTGCTGGAGCTTTGTCTGTTCATATGCCGAAACCTCAGCACACTCAAGCTCGCGGCGAAGCTGCTGCACCTGCAGCGTCAGCATCGCCCGCTCGCCCGGCTCGAAGGAAGCATAGTTCGGCTTCAGCCACAGCTCCGTTACACCAGCGGCGCAAAAAGCGGCCCAGCGTCCAAGCTCGACTGCTCCGCCTTCCAGCCAGAACGCATTCGTTAGCGGCTGGTTAATGAACAGCCAGCGTGCGCCTGCGAAAGCTCCCTTCGTGTTCTCCCAAAGCACGACAGGCGCTGCTACCTCGCGCCCTGTGGCGGAAATGCCTTTCAGCAGCGGATAAATATGCGCGTCCATCGGCCCGGCAGAGCCCATTTGATGCGGCAAATCGCTGCTTTTCGTTACATGCGGCACCAAATTCCAGGTTGACGACACGGTAAACAGCGCTTCCTTGCCCGCCAGCAGCGGAATATCCTCCGCTGCTGCCAGCGTCGCTATCGGAGCCGCGGCGACTGGCAGCATTTCATGAATATGAAGCTCGCGGTGATAGGCTGTCTGCTCCGATTCCACCAGCCACTCGCCAGTCTCGCTGCGGCGAACGGGGCGCTTGAACGGCGCGCCGCCCAAACTGATCAAGCCGCCGCCACGCCGCAAATAGCCGATGATAGCGCTCCAAGCCTGCTTTGGGAAGTAAGGCGCATGCATATTAATGAAGCTTCCTTCTCTCGCAGTACCAAGAGCATCCGCAAGCTCGTCTGCCCGCACAACGCGGCCTGCTCCTGCGAGCAGGCCATCTAATTGGGCAGAAGGTTCCGAAGCGACCGGAAAGGACGGATCATAAAAGATAATGGCATGGTGCTTGCTCATAACAGTCCATCCTTCATCGCCCGATAAACGAGCTGCGAGAACAAGCTGTTCGACCAGGCAAACCATTTCCGCGTGAAGATGGCTGGATCATCCGAATGGAAGCCTTCATGCATAAAACCGGTATCGGCATCGGTCGCCTCCAGCATGGCGATCATGGCCAGCTTCTCCTCATTGTTATCCGCGGTAATGCCCTGCATCGAAAGCGCCATATGCCAAATATAGCCTGGCGGCGTATGCGGGCTTCCGATGCCTTTGGCGATTTTTCCTTCATAATAAAAAGGATTTTCTTTGCTAAGCGCGAATTTGCGCGTGTTTTGGTAAATCGGATCGTCAGCGGTCGTGTAGCCCAAATACGTAATCGAGAGCAAGCCCGGCGTTCCTGCGTCATCCATCAAGCAATAGTTGCCGAAGCCGTCCGTCTCATAAGCATAAATAGGGCCAAACTCCGGGTGACGATAAATGCCATACAGCTGAATCCCATGCTCGACGTCATCTTCAAGCTGCTTTAGCTCCTTCACAAAAGCCATATCGCGGAATACCCACTCGGCCATCTCTCTCATCTGCCGCAGCGTTACGACCGCGAACATATTCGCTGGAATATTGTAGTGGAAATCGCAAGCGTCGTCGCTTGGGCGGAAGCCCGACCAGATCATTCCGGTATAATTGACCGGCATGCCCATTCCGCTATTGCGCAGCGAATCGGTAGGAATGCCATTATCCCTTACAAAACGGTAAGGGGAAAGCTCGAAGTGGCGCTGCTCGGTTTTCCACAGCTCCACAATGCGGCGCATCGCTGCCTTAAAGCCGGAGTCAAAAATATCGGTCAGGTCCGTCTCTTTCCAATACGCATAAGCAAGACGCATCGAGAAGCAGATCGAATCCAGCTCGAACTTGCGCTCCCATACCCATGACGACATGTCCGTCTCATCCGTCGTGTTCCAGTGCCAATCATTGGCCGATTCATTAAAGGCATTCGCATAAGGATCAATCTGAATATTGGCCATATGGCGCTTGATCAAGCCACTAATAATACGCTGCAGTTCAACATCATTTTTTGCCAGCGGCACATAATGAATGACCTGCTCGACCGAGTCGCGCAGCCACATCGCGGGAATATCCCCTGTAATGATGAAGGTTGTGCCATCGTCCATTTTTTTCGTCGTCGTTTCCAGTGTGTTCGGGAAACAGTTTTTGAACAGCTGAAGCAGCTTCGGGCGATGCGCCAGCTTCTGCTCTGCTTCTACTAATACCTCCTGAACTGCTTGCGGCAGGGCAAGCTCTGGGAGCGGGATTTTTGGCAATCTGAATTGTTCCATAGTGGGTATAGCTCCTTTGACTATTATTTATTCTTTAACAGCGCCTACCGTTAAACCTTGAATGAAATAACGTTGGAAGAACGGATAGGCGAATACGATCGGCCCGGTTGCCAGTACAACCATCGCCATCCGCGACGTATCCTGCGGCATCGATTGCAGAACGCCTACGCTTAGCGAAGCGTTTTGTGAGTTTTTCATAATAAACTGCATGCTGTTTTCGATCCGCATCAGCATCGATTGCAGCGGCACCAAATTAGGCGAATCAATATACAAGAGCGCATTAAACCAGTCATTCCAGTAGCCGAGCGTACAGAACAGGCCAATAGTAGCAAGTCCTGGCAGCGACAAAGGCAGTACAAGTCGGAAGAAGATGCCGAACTCGCCGGCACCGTCGATTTTGCCTGATTCAATAATCGCATCCGGCACCATCGTCGAGAAAAACGTCCGCAGAATCATAATATAAAACGCATTAACCGCAAGCGGCAAAATGAGTGCCCACAACGAATCCTTCAGCCCCAGCAGCTGCGTCATGACGATATAAGTAGGTACAAGACCGCCATTGAACAGCATCGTGAAAAAGGCAAAAAAGGCGAAAAAGTTGCGATACTTAAAGTTGCGCCGCGATATCGCATAAGCGAACAAAGCGGAGCATACGACACCGATAATCGTGCCTACAATTGTAATCGTAATCGTCACGCCATAGGAGCGCAGCAATTGGTCGCCTGCCTTGAATAAATAGCGGTAAGCCTCCACACTCCACTTTTCCGGAATGATCTGATAGCCATTGCTTGCCAGCGTCGCCTCATCCGTGAAGGAAATAATCGTCACGAACAGGAAAGGAAATACGCACAACAAGGCAAAAATGCCGGCCACGGCATGAAAAATAAAATTCCATGCTGGCGAGAGCTTATGAAAATCACGGCTCTTAATCGTTCCAACAGACACAGCCGTTTCCCCCTTTTGTTTTGGACTTCTGTTCCTAGAAAAATCATTAAGCAAGCTTGCTGACATCCATCCTAAAACAAGGCGTTGTCTTTATTAAACTTGCGCACGATGCCATTGGATGTAATAACTAGAATGAAGCCGATAATCGACTGGTACAAGCCAGCAGCTGTCGTCATGCCAATCTCACCTGTGGACTTAAGCCCGCGGTATACGTAAGTGTCGATAACATTCGTCACGCTGTAGAGCGTACCCGAATCGCGCGGCACTTGAAAAAAGAGGCCAAAATCGGCATAGAAAATTTTCCCGATCGCCAGCAGCGTCAGAATTGTCATGAGCGGCATCAGCATTGGCAGCGTCACATTGCGAATTTGCTGCCATTTGTTGGCCCCGTCAATCATCGCCGCTTCATAAAGCGACTTATCGATCCCCATAATAGCGGCCAAATAGATGACGCTGTTATAGCCGACCGATTTCCATAGGAAGACGACGACAATCATAACCGGCCAATAGCCCGGGCTCGAATACCAGTTGACCGGGTCCATGCCCATCATCTCGGCGATTTGGTTGAACACGCCTCTGTCCAAGCTCAGAAAGCTATAGACGAAGTAGCCCACGATAACCCACGATAGAAAATAAGGCAAAAACATACCCGTTTGATAAAGCTTTGTGAGCCGCTTGTTCGTAATTTCGGCAAGCATAATCGCCATCGCTACCGCAATGACAAGGCCCAGCACAATAAACACGACATTATACAGCACCGTATTGCGGGTAATGATGTAGGCATCATTCGTACTGAACAAAAACTTGAAGTTTTGAAAGCCTACCCATTTGCTTTCAATAATGCTGGATAGAAAGCCATTGCGGCTGTAACGGTATTCCTTGAAGGCAATAATCATGCCCGCCATCGGCAGGTAGGAAAATAGAATAAACCAGGCTGTAGCTGGAAGCACCATTAGCAGCATGGCGGTATTTTTGTTCATATCCTTGAAAAAACGTCCTATAGCTCCCACTTTCTTCACCTCTTCGCAGTCGGATTAATGAGAGAAGGCATGAAGCGAATACGATCCATTCGCCCCACGCCTTCCGCTTTACTTGCCGTTCGCGGCTCTCCACTCATCAAGCTGGCGCTGCGCTTCCTCAATAATTTTATCCAGGCCTGCCGCTTTAAATTTCTCATTGGCACGCGGCAAATAAACTTCAGGGTCAACCGTACCGGTCATTAGAGCTGCCCAGTACTCTTCTTTAACGTTTTGTACGGAAGCAATTTCGGTTGTCACTTTCGAAGTATCAAAGTTGAAGCCAAGCAGCGGCGCTACTGTACCCGCATCATTAAATTTCTTGAACTCTTCCCATTTGTTCGTCGGATCTGTCGTATTCAAATACGTAATCATCAGATTGCCGAGCGAGAAGGTTGGCATATCATAATTTTTCGACTCGTCCAGGTTTTCCATGACGGTGTCGCTCACTTTTTTATAATGCACACCTTCAATACCGGAATCGATCATATTGCGCAGGACAGGGTCCGTATTGAGCAGGTTCAGAAACTCCATCGCTTTTTCTGGGTATGCGGAGTTAGCAGAAATCGCCTGCATCGAGCCCATAACCGACCAGTTATAAATGAGCGCATCGCTCGCTGGCGTCGATACAACCGGGTAGCCGTAGCTCGCCGACCACAGATTGTCCGCGAACGGCTGCGAAGTCGCACGGTCTGCAAACCATTTGCCCGTCGTTTGCGCATCCGTCATGGAATCCATCGTTGCGGCTTCCGTCGGAATGTAGCCTGCTTTATAATATTTGTGCATCGTGCCGAGAATTTGCTTCATCTCAGGCGTGTCGAGCACATTGACGATTTTGTAATCTGTCGTGTCCAGTGCAACTGCCATTGGCAGCTTCTCAATAATGTAGTCGTATTTCACATACGGCATTTGGTTCTTGTCCACCGCAAGCGCGTATACGTCCGGCTCATTTTCTTTAATCGTTTTCAGCAGCGGCTCCAGGCTCTCTAGCGTGTATACGCCGGACATGTCCAGCTTGTACTTGTCAAGCAGCTGTTTATTGAAGCGCCATACCTCTTGTGCTGGCAATTCTTTATTAGCTGGAATGCCGTAGTTGTGGCCATCGACCTTGGAGCCTTCTAGGAAAGCCGGGTCCAGTGCGCCAACGATGCCTTGGCCTTTCTCCTTCAGCAAATCATCGATTTGCAGGAAAGCGCCTTTTCTTGCATTTTGCACATAATCGAATGCCCATGATGCTGTGAACATAATGTCAACCGGGTCACCGGATGCGGTCATAACTTGCAGCTTCTGAGCATAATCGCCCCAGTCCACCATGTTCATTTTAATCGTAACGCCAATTTTCTCAGCCGTGTATTTGCTCACTTCGGCCATCACTTTATCTACATCTTTTTGCGGCGTACCAATCGTGTACCAGATCAGCTCAACCGGCTTCTCGGCTGTTCCCGTCTCACCGCTGCCTTCGTTTTTACTTCCGCAAGCGCCAAGCACGAGAGATGCAACCATTAGCAAGGCAAGCAGCGGCATAAATCTTTTTCTCTTGTTATTCATTTTGTTTCCTCCCCAATCTATGTTCTGTACTCTATGTTTAAAATTAACGGATGCGGCTATTTTCATATAGACCACAAACTAAAGGTATGATGTACAAATTAAAGAAAAAAACTACTCCATCCTGCGATTAGAGTAGTCCCTTGTATTCAGTCGGGGAGATTCCGACGTATTTCTTAAATTGTTTGTAGAAATAGCCTGTCTCCCAATAACCGACGGTTGCCGCAATTTCCTGTACCTTGAGCTGCGTCTCCTTCAGCAGCTGCTGCGCTTTGCTGATACGGTATTTATTAATATATTCGGTGAAGGTTTCATTCGTCTCCTTCTGGAACAGATGTCCGAGGTAAACGGGATGAATATTATATTGCTGGCTGAGCAGCTTAAGCGACAACGGCTGTGCATAATGCTCATGCACCTCGCTCAGCACCAATTGAATGACCGGGCTTTTCACATCTCTCAGCAGCGATTCCACGGTCAAGGCTGCTGCTTCCTTCACAACCGCCATCAGTCCGTCAATTGAAGCGAGCTGCATTATTTTGGCGAAGCCCGCCTCATAGAGCTCCGGCTGATCGGCTTGCTTGATTTCCTTGAGCTCCATCTTGAAGCGAATCATCAGCTCAATGGCCATACTTTGCATAAAAGCGGGCGTAATGCCATCCCTAGCGTGGCAGCGTTCGAACTCCGCCTCAATGGCTTCGTTCAGCTTCTCTACATCCCTTGCCTTAATTAGCTTCGCAAAGGATGGCCAATCGAGCGGTGCAGCGGCTTCATTCGCCGTCCCCGGCGGCCCTGCCTGCACAAGCAAATCGTAATCCAATATTTCAGGTTCATCATACAGCAGAAAATATTCCTGTGCTTTCTTCGCATTCGCATAGCTGCGCGGCGCCGCTTCCCCCATCGGCTCAGCGCTGCCGATGGAGAGGCGCATGGTGCTTTGCGCAAGCTTCGGCTGCATGCCGCGCAGCTTCTCTATCGCCTCGCGCTTGCCCGCCTCTGGCTCATCGAGCATAAATACGATGACCAGATCGCCATCGATATCGACAAACGGCAGCATCGATGGATCTTGCACAGCCAATCGCTCAGCCGCTTCATACGCTGGCGAGGCCGTCTCCTCCGTCCGCACTACAGCGGTTACCACGTAGGGCCGGTCGAGACTGAGTTGCAATAATTCCATTCGCTCCTGGAGCTCACTGGGCGCAATGCGTCCCGTCAACCAGCGATATAAAATATTATCGCGCAAAATACGAATATCGTATTCGCTGAACAGCCGATCCGCCTTGCTCGCATTCAGCTTGTCAATTGTGCCCGCGAGCGTTTCCTGCAGCTCGTCGAGATTAATCGGCTTGAGCAAATAGTTTTCGACGCCAAGCCTCAGTCCCTCTTTTATATAATTAAATTCGTTATAGCCGCTTAGGATAATCACTTTCAGGTCCGGGCGAAATTTGCGCGCTTCCCGAATAAGAGTGAGCCCATCCATCGTTGGCATCGAAATATCGGTCAATAATATATCTGCGGGCAAATCCATTAAAGCCGCCAGCGCCTCCTGGCCATTTTCCGCGCTGCCGACAATTTCCAGTCCAAAGGCCGACCAGTCAACAATGTCATATAACCCATCAATAATAAATGGCTCATCATCCACGATGAATACTCTATACATGCTCTGCCTCCTTGTCATAGGGAAATGACAGCGTGACCGTCGTTCCCTCTCCCTCTGTGCTGTCGATATCGAGCCCATATTCGCTTCCGTATAGCAATTGCAGCCGCTCATGCACGCTTCTCAGCCCGAAGGAGTCGCCTCCAGCTTCCTCTGGCAGTGCCAGCCTTTGCCGGATTTCTTCCAGCTGCTTGCCGCTGATGCCGCTGCCGTTATCGGCAATCGTCACCCAAATCCGCTCCTCCTTGCGCCGCACGTCCACTTGAACTTCATTGTCCATGCTGCGGGGCCGCAAGCCATGTACCACGTAATTTTCAATAAGCGGCTGGAGCGCCATCCGCATCACCTGTTTGTCGCCAAGCCCCTCCTCACAGCTGATGGTAAAGGAAAGCCTGTCCTTATAGCGAATGCGAAACAGCTCCAAATAAAGGCGCGCCGTTTCCAGCTCATCCTTTAACGTATTGCTCCCCTTGGGCTGCACAAAGCTTTTGAACAGCACCGACAGGCTGTAAATCATCTCACCGACATCCTTCGCCCCCTGCGAGACGGCCCTCATGCGAATAACCTCCAGCGTATTGTATAGAAAATGCGGATTGACCCGCGCCTGCAAAGCCGCAAGCTCCGTATGCTTTTGCTTGATTTCCGCCTTGTACACCGTGTCGATATGGCGGCTCAGCTCATCGAGCATATCATTAAAGCTGCGCGAAATTTGCCCCAGCTCGTCGCCTCGGTCATCCTGGATGCGCGCAGACAACTCGCCGCTCTCCACCTTGCGCATGAATCGAATAATTTTATTCGTCCGTTTGGCAAAATTGACGACGGCGAGCGTCGGCACCAGCAGCACGACAGCAATGCACAGCGCGCTGATCAGCATAATCATCTGCTTCAGCCCGTGGGCCGCTGCCGCGACCTCCGCCTTCGGCGCTACACCGACGACGATAAAGCCCGCCTGATTTTGCGTCAGCGTCGTCACATAAGACTCCTGCTCCAGCATCGCCGTTCCATAGAGCGTATCCAACTGATTCATATACGGATAAATTTGCCCATAATAGGTATCCGAGGAGTCGAACAGCACCTCTCCTGCCGGGTTTAGTACGACGATGTAGCCTTTAAGCTGGCCCTCATAATTTTTCAGCACCTGCCTGATATTATCCGATTTGAAGTAGACGAGCAATTGACCTAGCCCTTTAAGTGTCTGCTTGTCATTAATCGGGAGCCGAAAGGCGTACAGCTCAGGATCAAATTGCTCAATCGCGCGCCGCACCCAGATGTTCGGCACCGATACACGGGTGTCCTCCTGTGCCATCGCATCGGGAATAAAGGAACGCGAGGCGTTGGACGAAATCAGCTTCGTGACATGATTTTTCTTATACACATATAGAAACTGCCGATTCGAGCTGTACAGCAGCAAATTTTCGATATCCGGGTCATCTTCCAGCTTATTGTCAAAATAGTCCAGCCCTTTCGGCAAACTTGCACTCGTCTCATCGGTATTTTGATCGAGCCGGAATTTCATATAGTCATCGAACGGGTTTTGCAAGAAATAAGATAAATTCAGCGATAGCGGCTCATTGCGATATACATCCACCATCATCGACTGGACGGAATCATATTTGCGGGTCATATAGCTGTTAACGCTATCCATCGCTTTTTTCTGATTTTCCAGCTCATTGCGGACGATTGATTGCGACATAAAATCATACATAAAATAAGCAAAGGTGACGATTGTGCCCGTCGTAATCAATACAAACAGCAAAATCATTTTCATAAACAGATTATTTCGGACGTATTGATCGTACAGCCGTTGCAGCTTCAATAGCAGGCTCCCTCCTTGCGCAGCACCAGAGGAGCCTGCACATGCATTATAAGTTATTACTATACTCTGAGTTGCAAGAAATCGACAAGTATCCGGGGTAAAACGGAATAGATGCTTTCGTACAAGCGTAAACGGCTGTCGCCGTCCTATGGCGGCAAAGCTAACGTTTCGCGTAGAAATATAGAGAAAGGATGGAATCATCATATATTTTCCTATATTTCAAGCGTAAACGGCTGTCGCCGCCCTATGGCGGCAAAGCTAACGTTTCGCGTAGTAATATAAGCCCGTTCCATTATAAGGGCGAAACTTATCATTTCTTATATTTTAAAAAAAGCAGCAGATGCCAGCGATATTCGCTCCCATGCTGCTGCTTTTTCAACTTGTACTCTATGGTATAGTATGCAATGTCTGGTGCGCTACGTATCCCAGGAAATCAGGGCAACATCATGAATCGCCCCACTTTTGCGCTGCACAGCGAACGTTTCCATTTGATAGGTGATATCCATTTCCTGCAAAATATCACAAATCACCTGTGCGCGGCTGCGTTCCAGCTGCTTTCCGCCATACATAACCCGCAGCGGATGGGCAAAGGGCAGCCCGATCGACTGCACGAGATAAACGCGCCTTCTCGCAGTAAGATTCATCTGGGCAAGGCTCTCCTTCATATCGCGAATCCGGTAAAAGGCATTGGCGCTGAACAGCACATCACAAGCCAGCCCCGAAGCCTCTTCCCACTTCGCTCGTATCGCCTCCGGCACGGCTTGGACCAAACCAGACTGCTCCCAGCTGCTTGCCAGTATTTCATACATCGCCGCCGAAGGCTCCACAACAGTAAGCTTGCCCACATATGGAGCAAGCAGCTGCGTAAATCCGCCCGTTCCCGGGCCTACTTCGATAAGTTCATCCTCGCTCTGCAAGCTTGCTATAACGGTGCCCATCAGGTCTGCCGTATAAGGCGCAAGCGGATTGCGTTCATCATAAACAGGCGCATGCTGCTGCCAGTAGCTTTCCTCCTCGGCATCGCTGCTGACACGGGAATCGCTTTGGGCTGCCTGCTCCCATGCCAGCGTCCAGTAATCAGCTGGCGTCAAGCCAGCTTCGCTGTACCATTCCTTCATACCACACACGCTCCTTTCCTATTGCAGAGTCTATATAAGTTGAACGATTGATTAGCATGAGGACTATGATCGTCATTGCGAGAAAGCTTGATAAGCATTCACCAGCTGCTGCGTATAAGGATGCTGTGGGCGCTCCATTATACACTCGCTCTCGTCAAGCTCAACGATACGTCCCGCTTGCATAACCGCAATTCGATCGCACATATGACGCACCAGCTCCAAATCATGCGAAATAAACAAATAAGTCAGCCCATATTCCTTGTGGATGCGCTGGAGCAACTGGGTAACCTGCGCCTGTACCGAAACGTCAAGCATCGACGTCGGCTCGTCCAGTACAAGAAACTTCGGCTCCAGCATCAAGGCCCTGGCAATGACGATTCGCTGAATTTGCCCGCCGCTTACCTGATGGGGAAACCGCGTCAGCACCTCTGCCCGCAGCCCTACAACCTCGATTAGCTCAAATGCCTTCTCCCTGGCTGCTGCCTTATTCATGAGTCTATGCAGCAGTACCGGCTCTAGCAGGCTTTCCAGCAGCGTCCGCCTGGGATTAAGCGCGGAGTGCGGATGCTGAAACATGATTTGCAGCTCCCGGCGCAGCGGCCTCATCTGCTTCATCGAATACCCGCTTATATCGGTTCCTCTATATAAAATACGGCCGCCATCAGCCGAAATCAGCTTCAGCAGCAGCCGTGCAAGCGTTGATTTTCCGCTGCCGCTCTCCCCAACCAGCCCCAGTGACTCTCCTTCAGCAATATGAAAGGTTGTTGGTTCCACCGCCTGATGGCCTTTGCCTGTTAGCCAGCTGCTGCGGTATCGTTTGTGCAGCTCAATAATTTCAAGCATAAAGGAAGCACCTCACTTTGTGTGGGACGGTTGTATGCGGTGCGGTTTTATACGGTGCGGTTGTAGTTGTATGCAGGATGGCTGTGTGCTGGGCGGCTGCTTGCTGACCCTCAGCCATGCCGCCTACTTGGTCAACTGCCTTATTCGTTATGTCGGTGTGAGCTGCCTTGTACAAGTCAGGCTGCTCGGCTTTGCAGCGCAGCATCGCAAAACTGCAGCGCTCATAAAACTTGCAGCCAGCAGGCATATCCGTCAAACTTGGCGCTGTTCCAGCTATCGGTATCATTCCTCTACTGGGCATAGATGCAATTAATCCGCGCGTATAAGGGTGCATCGGCTGGGCAAACAGCTCCTTCGCTGGCCCCTGCTCAATGATTTGACCGGCATACATGACGCCCACTTCATCGCAAAGCACCCGCGCTGCATCCAGATCATGCGTAATGAGCAGCAGCGCCGCACCTGTGCGCCTCGCCATATTTGCCAGCATTTCCGTCACCTGGACGCGGATTAAAGCATCAAGTCCTTTCGTGGGCTCATCGGCTATAAGCATAGACGGGCTCCCGGCAAGTCCCATTGCCGCCAATACACGCTGCTTCATTCCACCGCTCAGCTGAAAAGGGTAACGCCGCAGCTGCTGCTCTGCATCCGGCATATTCATGGCATGCAGCAGACCAGCAGCCTGCGAGTTGAGCTGCTTGTTCCCCGCTCTACCTGCATAAGCGCGAATCGCCTCGCGCAGCTGACTGCCCAGCGTCATCACCGGATTGAGCGAGCTTGCCGGATTTTGCGGGATGAGGGCGATTTCCCTCCCCCGTATTTGCCTCATTTCTTTTGGGCTCAGCTTTAGCAAATCCTTGCCTTTATACAGGATGCTTCCACTGACGGAAGCCTGTGCGGGAAGCAGCCTCACCAGCGACAGGCCCAGCACCGATTTGCCGCTCCCGGTCTCGCCAATCAGTCCAAAAATTTGGCCACGCTTCAGCTCAAGCGAGGCCCCATCTACCGCCTGCACCAGCCCTTCCCTTGTCTGAAAGGATGCATTAAGCTGCTTGATTACGATAAGCGTTTCGCTCAACTTCATTCCTCCTACAGCAGCGAATGCTCTTTCTCCGTCCGTGTATCCAGCTTATCCCGAAGGCCGTCACCCAGCCAGTTGATGCATAGTGTTGCAGCGGCTATACAAAGTCCGGGAGCGATCATCAGATGCGGATAGCTGCGAAAATACGGCCGGGCATCATTCACCATCACTCCCCAATCTGCCGCTGGCGGCTGCAAGCCTAGACCGAGAAAGCTAAGCGAGGCGATGGATAAAATAACTCGCCCAATTCGAATGGTGAACAGCACGATAAGCGGCCCTAACAAATTCGGAAGCATATGCCTGCCAATAATATACGCATGGCCCGCTCCTAAAGCACGGATGCCTTCCACGTAGCTTTCTTCGCGAATTTTCATGACCTCGCCGCGCACGACCCGGGAGAAATCCGCCCATGAGGTGAAGAGCAGCGCAACAAACAGGCTTTTCACCCCAGGACCGAGCGTACCTGCAATGGCCAGCATAAGGGCAAGACCCGGCAGCCCTTGAAAAATGCTAACGACAATTTGAATCGCTTCATCGATCCAACCGCCAGCATAACCGCTAATGGTGCCCAGCAGCAGGCCGACTAGCATTGTAGCAAGCGTAACAACAACCGCAAGCAAGATCGACATCCTTCCACCATACAAAATGCGGCTCAGCACATCTCTTCCCAGCGTGTCCGTTCCTAGCCAATGTGCGGGGGACAACGGCGCAAGCCTTTCCGCCATATTTATTTGATTCGGGTCATAAGGAGCAAGCAGAGGTGCCAGCAAGCTGACAAGCAGAATGAAGGCAAGTACGCCCGCATTCACCCCATCGGATATCTTCATCGCAGCTTCCCTCCCAGCCTGATTTGCGGATGAGCGAGCCCGTAACATAAATCCGTTGCCAAATTAAACAGCACGTAGATGAGACCGGTAAATACGACATAGCCTTGAATGACCGGATAATCTCTGCGAAAAATGCCGTCCATGGCGAAGCGCCCGATGCCCGGCACCGCAAATATAACTTCCACGATAACGGAGCCGCCAACAATCGCTCCAAAATAGCTGCCTATGACCGTGAGCAGCGGTATGCAAGCATTGCGCAGCGCATGCCGAAGCACAATGAAGCTCTCACGCAGCCCCTTCGCTCGGGCTGTCAGCATATAATCTTTATTCAGCTCCTCCAGCAGCGCCGCACGCGTCAGCCGCATCAATATGGCGCCTGTACCGGAAGCAAGCACCGCTGCTGGCATAAGCAGATGCTTCCAGGTGCCATAGCCGCTAGTTGGGAGCAGCTGCAGCTTCTCCGACCATAAGGCAATGAGCAGGATCGCCAGCCAAAATCCGGGAATGGAAACCAAAATCAGCGCAAGCGCCCTGCCGATATGATCGAACAGCCGATTGCGTCGAATCGCCATGAGCATGCCGGATGGCACTCCAAGCAGGACGGCAAACAGGACAGCTAACAAAGAGAGGCTTAATGTTGCTGGCAGGCGGCGCAGCAGCTCGCCGCTAACCGATTCCTTCGTCATATAAGACGTGCCAAGATCACCTTGCAGCGCCTTTGATAACCAATGGCCATATTGAACGAGCAGCGGCTCATTCAGCCCCATCTCTTCTCTTTTCAAAGCAATTTGCTCTTCGGTCGGCTGGCTAAAGCCGTTCATGCTCAGCAGCTCGACAGCCGGGTCACCCGGAGAGGCGACGCTTAAGGCAAAGGCTATAAACGTAATGCCAATCAGGACGGGAACCGCCGCCGCCAACCTCCGAATGAAATAGGCCATCTTATTGCACCCGCTCCAGCTGCGGCAGCGTTGTACCATACACAAGTGCCCCGTACCCGGTAATTTCTTTGCTGTACGCAATTAAGCTCACATCATTAAACAGCGGAATCGTCGGCAATTCCTCGGCTGCAATATCCTGCAGCTCGTTATAAATCGCAGTGCGATCATCCATATCCAGCGTCGTGTTCACCTGCTTCAACAGCTCATCTACATGGGTGTTGCTGTAACCGAGCGTATAGCTTTTATTGCTTGAGCCCTCGCTAGCCATATAATTATTCAAAATCGAATAAGGATCGCCGTTCGGCAGCCCCTGAATGGCCATTGCCAGGTCGAAGTTCCCCTGTGCCTGCGCATCCTTATAAGCCGCACCATCCAATATTTGAATCGTTACGTCCAGCTGCAACTCTTGAAGCACAGCCTGAAGCAGCTCGGCTTGCGCTTTATACGGATAACGATCAAGACCATAGGTAGGCACAATTAGCGTAACCGCCTGCCTGCTGTCGCCAAGCACCTCATGCGCCAGGGCGATCGCTTTTTCTGAATCATGGACGACAGGAATATCCTTGTAAAACGGCGATGTCGCATTCAAAATGTTCGCCGTAGCGGTCGGATAGCCCAAATACAGCTCCTTCACCAACTGCTCGCGGTCAATTATCATGCTCAGCGCCTGACGCATTTTCACATCATTGAATGGTGGTTTGGCACCGTTCGGATGCAGGTAATGGGAAATGGTCGATTTTGCCGTGGATACAGCAAAGCGTTCATCCTTCAGCAGCTCCTCGGCAAGGGCTGGAGGAATAGCTCCCAAATCCATGACGCCCATAATCTCGCCAGATTTTAAGGCAGCAAGCCTTGTATCTGGGTCCGGTATGACGCGGACGCGGATTTTTTGAGCTTTTGCTTTTTCGCCATAATAACCATCATAAGCCTCTAGCAGTGAAAATTGATCCTTCTCATGCTGCACAAGCTTGAAAGGGCCTGTCCCTTGCGGCAGACCGTTAAAGTCGCCATTTTCGTCAAAATTATTTGGGCTGTACATCGGGCTTGAGAAGTTGATCATTGCATACAGCAGCGTCGGCTGCGGATTGTCGAAAACAAGCTTAATCGTGCTATCATCAACCTTCACGACTTCCTGAAGGCTTGGGTATGAATGGTTAATGTCGAGCGTATAGAACGGCGAGCTTTTCGGACTCACTTGCTTGTAACGGGCAAAATTTGCAAGCACCGCGTCTGCATTGAATGGCGCTCCATCATGGAAGGTCACGCCTTTGCGCAGCATGAAGGTCCATTCCTTGCCATCAGCAGACATTTCCCACGCTTCCGCCAGCTTCGGAGCAGGCTTGCCATCCTCGGAAGCGGCAATCAGCGGCTCCCATACGTATAGAATAGTGCTTGTGTAATAAGCATCTTGTGGTCCTGGTGCTAAATCCCGCGGCGCAGCCAGCACGATTTCTTCAGAAGCAGCTGCTGTAGAGGCGGACGGAGATGCAGTCTGCTGCGACAGTCCATTATTGCTGCCCGATTCATTGGAACCGTTAGCACCACTGCACCCCATTAGCGCCAGCAGCAAGCATAGGCTAAATAAAACACCTATTGTTTTTTTGTTTTTTGCCGTTTGTGTACGTTTCATCTACTCTATTTCCTCTCCCTCTAGCAAAATCATCTTCCTGCAAAAATCCGCAAAAAAAAGACAGCTCTACCTCCAGTCATAGGAAAGATAGAGCGGCCTGTTATTGTTATTTTCCATCATAGCAAATAAGCATGCGCGCTAACACTTCCCCATCCTCCGTAGGTTACTGCAGTGTTGTCAGAACAGGCAGGTCTCCTGGCTACCGGAAATTGTGCTGGAAGCTGCCTTCCCAATCCCGCAAAAGCGAGATCAGTGGCCTTGTAGCTTCAGCTAATCCGTAACAGTGGCGGGACCGCGTCGGTTTTGCACCGAACTTCCCTTTTAAGCTCCAGCCGCAGCTGTTGCACCTTATTCCCACAATTTTTCAGTTGTTTGCAAATCTGGTTGATTATATACCAGACCTTTCATTTAAGCAACCTTTCCACTCCGCTTTCCTTTTGTAATTATCTGATATAAAATAAAGCACATAGCATTTCGTAACTGGAGGGAACGACTGATGAAACCACAATTTCAGCCTTTATTTGAACCATTCACTTTCGCGAATGGCATGTCCGTACATAACCGTATTGTCATGGCGCCCATGACAACCTGCTCGTCCAATCCGGACGGTACCGTGCCTGATGATGAGCTCGCCTACTACAGTCGTCGCAGTGCGGGGCCCGGCATCGTCGTTACAGCGTGCGTCTACGTAAGCCGCAACGGCAAAGGCTTCCCGGGCGAATTTGGAGCGGATACCGACGAAATGATCCCAAGCCTCAAGCGTCTGGCTGATACGATTAAAAGCCGCGGCGCGAAGGCGATTTTGCAAATTTTTCATGGCGGAAGATCCTGCTTCCCTGGTCTAGTGCCAAATGATGATCTCGTGAGCGCTAGCAGCATTGCTCAGCAAGAAGGCGGTATCGTTCCACGCGAGCTGTCCGAGGAGGAGATCAAATCCATTATCGCAGACTTTGGCGAAGCGACCCGCCGCGCCATTGAGGCTGGTTTTGACGGCGTAGAAATTCATGGTGCCAATGGCTATCTGCTGCAGCAATTTTATTCCCCTGCTTCCAATATACGTACCGACGATTGGGGCGGCTCGCTCCATAAACGGATGGCTTTCCCGCTCTACGTCGTTGAGGCCGTTCAGAAAGCGGCAGCTATGGCGCCACAGCCATTTCTGGTGGGCTATCGCTTTTCGCCCGAGGAGCCTGAAGAAGAAGGCTTGACGATGGAGCATTCGTACCATTTGGTTAACGCTCTAATCGAGCAGAAGCTGGATTATTTGCATGTGTCGCTAAATGATTTCTGGTCGAAGCCGCGCAGAGGCGAACAGGATTCACAAAGCCGCATGGCCTGGTTCGTCGAAAAATACAGCGAGCACATTCCGTTCATCGGTGTAGGCGGCATCACAACTGCCGAAGAGGCTCTGCAAGCGAAAAACTCCGGCGTGCCGTTCATCGCTCTTGGGCGCGAGCTCATTATCGATCCGGATTGGACGGAGAAAATCAAGCAAGGCAACGAGCAGGATATTGTGACTACGCTGTCCAAGCAGGATCAGGAGCGTCTTGTCATCCCGAACGGCTTGTGGGGAGCGATTACACATGCGCCGGGCTGGTTTCCGATAACGGAATAAGCGCAAAGTCCACCCATTCGTTTACAAATAAGCACAAGGTGAAACGGCTGTCGCCGTCCTTTGGCGGCACGGCTTGTTTCTGACCGAGAAATATAGAGAACGGATCGCGTTACGATACCCGTTCCTATATTTTACAAAATAACAATTTGACATTTCTATAAAAGTAGATATACTAATCCTCATGGATACTTTATCAATACTTAAAGCTGTGTCTAACGAGAAACGGTACCATATTTTAAAATGGCTGAAAACACCTGAAGAGCATTTCGGGCCTCAATGCCATCTAACCGATGCTTGTCAGTTTGCTGGAGGCGTCTGTGTCGGTTCGTTTGCTGAAAAATCAGGCCTTGCGCAATCCGTTATATCCGGCTATTTAGTGAAAATGCATAAAGCAGGCTTGCTGGAGTCGAAGCGGATCGGACAGCACACTTATTACAGACGCAATGAAGCTAACATTCGGCTTTTCAAAGAAATGATTCAGGATGAGCTATAACCATGCTTATGCCTGTTCATTTCATGCTTTTATATCTATTTTTATAGAATTATAGATTTTTCATTCGATTAGGAGGTATTTTATTCATGAGTTCCATTCAATCGTTGTTCAAGCCGTTCTCTGCAGGTCCACTTTCCCTGCCTAACCGTGTCGTAATGGCACCTATGACCCGCGGTTTTTCTCCTAATGGCGTTCCGGGTGAAGATGTTGTCGCCTACTATAGACGCCGCGCCGAAAATGGCGTTGGCTTAATTGTGACAGAGGGCACGCTGATTAACCATCCGGCTGCCACCGATAATCCAAACATCCCTAACTTTCATGGCGAAGCTGCATTAAATGGCTGGGCGAAAGTCGTCGAGGCTGTCCATGCGGCTGGCGGTAAAATCGTTCCACAGATTTGGCATGTTGGCACAACGCGCAAGGTCGGCTCCCATCCGAACCCAGAGGCATTGCCGATAGGCCCTTCCGGCGTTACCGCAGAGGGTGAGGTCGTTAATGAGCCTTTGACTGAGGCTGAAATTAAGGACCTTGTTGCAGCTTACGCGCAAGCAGCTGCCGATGCAAAGCGGATTGGCTTTGACGGCATTGAGCTCCATGGCGCGCACGGCTATTTGATCGACCAATTTTTCTGGGAGAAAACGAATAAACGGACAGATCGTTATGGCGGCGATATGCTGTCGAGAACACGTTTTGCGGTCGAGATTATCGAAGCTTGCCGCCAAGCTGTGGGACCTGATTTTCCGATTATTATTCGCCTCTCGCAGTGGAAATCTTCCGAGTATACAGCCAAGCTTGCGAGCACTCCTGAGGAATTAGGACAGTTTCTTGCTCCGCTTGTAGAAGCTGGCGTAGATATTTTCCACTGCTCTACCCGCCGCTTCTGGGAGCCGGAATTTGAAGGCTCGGAGCTCAATTTTGCAGGCTGGACGAAAAAGCTTACCGGCAAACCAACGATTACCGTTGGCTCCGTAGGGCTGGATGGCGATTTCATGAGCCTCTTTACCGAAGGCAAAGGCGCAGAAAACGCCAATGTGGATGATCTTGCTTCACGCCTGGATGCAGGCGAATTTGATCTTGTAGCTGTTGGCCGCGCCCTGCTTGTCGATCCTGCCTGGGCAGACAAAGTCCAAGCAGGACGACAGGATGAATTAATTCCGTTTACACCGGCTGCTCTACAGACGCTGCATTAAGAAACGATTTTACTAAATAATAAATGCCCAGCGCCTCCTTTTTCACGGATTGGAGGAGTTGGGCATTTTAATGTTTATCTACTCATTCTACCTCGCGAACAGCTCTCTCGCCTCTTGATAGCTCTCCAATGTCCCGATATCAAAGCGCTTCCCTTCAAACTTATAGGCATGAACCTCCTTATGCCGAATCAGCCAAGGAACAAAATTGCCAGGCGCGTCAGGGTTGTTGCCCTCTGCCAAATACTGCTTGATTAAAGGGAGTGTTGACTGCTGGTAAATATAAAAAGGAGGACAGGCCAACTTGGATTTGGGCTGTGACGGCTTTTCCTCAAAATCTATAACTCTTCCTTTAGCATCGATTTGGATAACACCTGTGCGCCTAAGAAAATCGATGTCCTCTATCTCGTGGGCTGCAATCGTATCCGTACTCGCCCTTTGATAGAAACGAACCATATCGGCTAGCTCAAAATCAAAAAGATTGTCGCCAGCCATGACCAGAAGCTCATCGCCGAGCTTTGCCTGCTCCAAGACAAACTGCAAGTCGGCAATTGCCCCTAAGCGGTTCTCGTTGCTTGTTGTCCAATCATCGATGACTTTAATCGGCTTAAGGTAGTCTGATTGGCTCGCCCAGTCTACAAATTGGCTATAAAAACGGGCATTGGTCACAATAAAAATCTCGTCAATCAGGCTAACCCTCTCGATTTTCTCCATAATATGATCCATGATCGCTCTGCCTCCAACCTCCAGAAGAGGCTTTGGAAAGTCCTTTGTCAAAGGATAGAGGCGGGTTGCGTAACCCGCTGCTAAAATAATGGCCTTCATTCGCATTCCCCTCGCTTCTAACCCCAGTTATATAATTCGCGCGCCATCATCGGTTTTGCTGAAGCACACCTGATACAAATCCTTATACGCCGGATGCTGCTTTGGATATTGTGCATCAATGGCGGCTTTGATCTGCTCCTTATATGCGGGGTCCACCAGACCAATACAGCAGCCTCTGTAGCCCGCTCCGCTGAACCTGGCTCCATATACGCCTTGCGTATGCTTAAGGATATGGAAAATGCTGATCAGCTCTGGACAGCCGCATTCATAATTATGAATGGAGCTTTCCCCCGATTCAAGCATCAGGCTGCCGAATTTTTGCAGGTCCCCCTGCTTCCACGCCTCGGCGCCTTGCTTAACCCGTTCATTCTCGGTAAAAAAATGCTCCGCCCTCTTCTGGAATCTGCCCTGCAAGCCCGACTTATACTTCTGATAAACCTCATGCTCGATATCTCGGAGCTGGGTCCCTTTCAGGTTTTTCATAGGCAAGCCAGCCATCTCGTGCAAAAGCCATGCGGCCACTTTGCATTCATCGACACGATTGTTATAATCGGTCCCAATCAATGCCTTGCTCACACCAGAATAAACAATAACGACCTCAAATTCCGGCATCGCTTGCGGTCTTTCGATCAACTCATAGCTTTTGGTTTTAGTATCCATCACGGTCAAATAGCCTTCACGGCTTAAAATATTGATCGATTGATCCAGTATGCCATTATTCAGCCCGATAAAATGGTTTTCTACCCAGTGGCTGTAGTTGATTAGCTCAAGCTGCGGGAGTTTAATCCCGTTCACGTCGCAAAGAGCCAGAAGATAGGCGGTCGTTACCGCTGCCGATGAGCTCAAGCCGCCAATAGGATGCCTGCCTCTAACTAATGCATAAATACCGTGCTTTAAAATATGGTTCTTTCTTAGGGCCATAACGGCCCCTCTTAAATAATTGCCCCAAAATCCCGGCACCATCGCCGGAACCTGATCCAGATGAAAATACTCCTCGTCGGGGAAATCCAAGCTTTGAACCCTTATATACTCCTCTTCGTTCTGCACATAAACCATATCCACAGAAATATCCAGCGTCATTCCGGCCACCATTCCAGCTTGATGATCTACATGAGCCCCGAAGGGACAAAAACGAAGCGGCGATTTAATCGTTTTAACCGTATGCTGCAATTGAGGATATTTGAGCTTTAACCGTTGTTCCAAATGCTCCATTTCGTACACCCCTCTTTTTGTGAAGGCAACGTATGTCATACCTATGGGCAATCAGCCCTTCTTCAGCCTTTTTAGAAGCAGTGCCCTTTTCTCTGGCGATAGGTTGTCCAAAACGGAGGGGCGATCCTTATCCTTACCGGAACTCTGCTCCAGAGCAGCCTCCGAGGCGGTTTCCAGAAACATTGCTGAAAGTGCTTTCCCAACCGCAGCTATAGGAATATCCGTCAAATACTTTTCCTTGTACGCTTTCAAATGCGGCTGGTTAACTCGCTGCTCTACCGTTCGCAATCCTCTCGTCGACTTCATATGTGCAATGGTGATATCCGCCGTCAATTCAGTACCGGTGTAGGATACCAAATCCTCCTTGATCGCGTAGACCTGATAGCCGCCCTTATTGATTAAGCGTGATAAAGCCGGGCTTTCCTTGTGATTTTCCGTCCCATAATACATTTCCTCTCGCCATTCCCGTATAAAAGAAGGGGCTTTCTCGATGGAATTAATCACAAAGAAGGAAGCGATATATTCACAAAAGGCTTCCTGCTCTTCACGGCGGCAGGCGACAAAATCTTCATTTTCCGGTATCAAGCGGGTGAAATCAGAAAGGAACAGGCAATCTGAATCGATCATGACGGTAGGCAGTGAATCCTTTTCAATGACCTGCAGCAAAAAAGCGGTTTTGGAGTATACATTTTTGCGCCAGTCCTCATCGTGAAGCAGCACATGCTTCGTATTCAGCTCGGTTGATACAATTTCCATCTGCGGAAAAACGGACAAATATTTTTTATCGTCCTCGGAAAGTCCGGTATCATAAACGTAAAGCTTATGAATACGGCTTAAATCGACATTGTCATAAAAGGAATTGACAAACAGCTTTCCAAAATCAAAATAATCACTGTTTAGTACCGTCATTACATTAAATATCATAGCTTTTCCCCCTGCTTAAAACGTTCTTACTCGCCAACTGCTTGTTTATCCGCTCCAGTTCCCGGTCTTCCTCCTGCTGAATGCGATCCTTATCCCTTATAAACAGCGGCCCCGGAATGGCATCAGGTAAAATATCGTCCATATATCGGAGTGGATTATACCTTAGCCCAAGAAAGCTCCAGGCCGCCATAAATAAGCCGATTAAAATAAACAGCAGGCCTATTCCCCGTGTCGGCCCCGTACCTACAAGCCAGCCCAGGCTCTTAACAAGCTCTGGATGATCGACAAACAGCGATTTGAAAATTTTGTCCGACAGCAGACCGCCAATATAGTAGCCCAGCGGTATGGTAGGCAAAGCAAATAGCTGATTGATTGAAAATACCCTTGCCAGCAGCTCGGCCCGCACCTTGGATTGGATCAGTGTCTGCCAGTGGGCGTTTGTCATCGACAGCGAGACCCCGTAAACAAATACTCCCACCATGACCAGCCAAGCTATTGGCGTAAGCCCCATTACGATATAGGAAAGACCGATAAGCAAGCTAAAACCAATCATGCCCTCCGCTCTTCTGCGCGTACCGCCCCACAGCCCCATAGCTACTCCGCCTGCGAGTCCCCCTATGCCGATAGCCGAGGTCACCATTCCGAGAACAACGGTAGATCCAAAGGTTAGAACGAGCGGCGTGATGAGAACGTTAGCCATCCCCAGCATCAAATTGGAAATCATAAAAAACAAAATCAAGGCTATGAAGCTTTTGCGCTTTCTTATGAAATTCCAGCCTCCGGCCATTTGAGTCCAAAATGGCTCTTCAATTTTGCGGAATAAGGAATTTGGAAACCTTATAAAGAGCAAAGTCGATATAGCAAAAACGAAGGATAGGAAGTCGATGAGAAGTATGCCTGGCAGCTCAAGTGTCATCACCAGAACGCCCCCCAGCAGCGGCGCAAGCACTTCGCTCGAGGAGGTAGCCAGCTGCACAATTCCATTGGCTTGTCCGAGATAGCGCTTTGGCGCAATTTGGGCAACTGCCGCCAAATAGGCTGGACGCTGAAAAGCATTTGCAATGGATAGGGCCGCCACCGCAGCATAAATATGCCACGTCTCTAGAGAGTTGCTGTAGAAGAACAAGGCGATCATAATCGTTACAAGCGCAGAGCATACATTGCTCCAGATCAGAATATGCCTCCGGTCCTTTTTGTCCGCCAGAACACCTGCAAAAGGAAGCATTAAGATACCCGGCAGGCGGTGGAACACCAGCGTTGCGGCAAAATCCATAATGGCGCCTGAATGGCTGTACACCCATAGGCCCATTGCAAAACCCGTTAAGCTTGAGCCCATCATGGAAATAAACTGCCCAAAAACGAAGATGAAAAGCGTTCGCAAATTTGGAAGCACTTCGGGCGCTGCTGCCGTTTCCCGGTTGTTTTGCTTCTGCCTTTCCTGGTTCCCCTGTTTTTCCTCGTTCGCCTTCTGCTGCCACGCTTTAAGGCCATTCTCAATGCAATCAGCTACGTCATGGGATTGGTGCTTGAAGAAATAATGTCCCGCATTTGGGATCAGGTCTAAATCCACATGGCTGCTGAAAAACTCCCAATCCTTATACTGCTCCTCGTAAAACTCGGTCGTTCTGTCCCGTTCGCCGACTATGCAAAGCAGCGGCGCCTTTAATTTTGCATGCTTGGCATCGGCATACCGATCAGAGTAATAGCGCTCGCTTTCACGGCGGTCATGCCTAAGGCTGCGGATAATAAAATCCCGCTCCTCTCCTGACAGCGTCTCGCTGAAGCCGCCCAAGGAGCGAAGCATATCCATATAGGCACGGTTTGAAATGCGGCGGTCCCTTGGCAATAGCTTGTTCCACAGCTTGAAAAGCTTGCCCGGCAGCTGGGACACAGGGAAATTCCCTCCCATAACGACGCCAGCCAGGTTCCTATCCTCTTGCTCCAGGAGCCTCGCTATTTCAATAGCCAGAGCGCCTCCAAGACAATGCCCGTAGACAACGATGGATGGAGCGGCAACCTTGTCCTTTATTTCCTGTACACAGCGCCTTGCTACTTCTTCCAGCGGCACAAGGGCTTCATCCTTATTGCTGAAATCATGCCCGGGAACTTGAACCGCATAAAGAGCATAATGATCCGCTAGCGCATCGGCCAGCGGCTGATAGGAAATCGCGCTCCCGCCAGCAAAGGGAACACAAACGATAGCAATCTCCTCAGCGGCATTTCCCCCTCTCGAAAGACGGTGGAGAACATCTCCGCTGTCCGTGCTGCCTTGCGAAACGATAGCAGACAGCTCCCCAATCGTCGGATATTTAAACAGATCGATAATGCTCAGCGCATGATCAATTCCCCGCACGACTTGGACCGCCTTGAAGGAGTCACCTCCCAGACTAAAAAAATCATCGTTAATTCCTATTCTCTCGATGTTCAAAACCTCAGACCAGACAGCAGCCATCCTCGCTTCCAATTCGTCCCGCGGCGCTTCATAGTCGCTTTCAGAGGCTGCTTCTACTGCGCTCAGAGCAGGCAGAGCGCTTCGTTCCACCTTGCCATTGGCGTTCAAGGGCATTTTATCCAGCTCCATAAATACGGCAGGAACCATGTAGCCCGGAAGCTTCTCCTTCAGACCGTTCCGCAATGCGGATAGGTTAACCGGCTGGGAGCCGCCCTGCACATAGTAGGCAGCGATCTTTTTCTCGCCGCCAGCATCTTCATGAACGGTCACAAAAGCATCGTTGATGCCGGGGTATTCGAGCAGCGATGCTTGGATTTCACCCAGCTCGATGCGAAAACCCCGGATTTTCACCTGCTCGTCGACTCTGCTCAAAAACTCAATGATGCCGTTTTCCAAATAACGCACAATATCTCCGGTTCGATAAAGCCGTCCGCCATTTGCCGCATCGAACGGATTGGGAATAAACTTTTCTGCGTTTAATTCCGGTCTGCCTAAATACTCTCTGGCAACACCAGGCCCGCCAATGAATAACTCCCCAGGAACTCCAATAGGCACTAGCTGCATTTTAGCATCCAACACATAAATAGATACATTGGGCAGCGGACGCCCTAGCGGCAGCACCGAAGTATGCTGAGCGGGCCTTTTTTCGGTTACGGTATACGTCAGCATGGACACCGTCGTTTCGGTCGGCCCATAATGAATTTGGATCTCCGTCTCAGGCTTAGCCGCTCTGATGTCATCAATCATGTCCCAATAGGAGGGCTCGCCAGCAAGGATAAGCCGCTTATTCGGAATCATATCGCTCAGGTTCGCCCGCTCCCGCAGCGCCTTGAAATGGCTAGGAACCATTTTAATGACATCGATTCCGTGCTCCCTGAAATATTTAGCATATTGCTGAGAGTCGACGGATTGGTCATAGGTCAAAATATGAAGCTGTCCGCCCGTGTTTAATGCTGCCCACACATTAATAGTCGCGAGGTCAGCAGCAAAGGTGGAAGCAATCGCGTATTTAAGTCCCGGCTCCACATCCAGCCTCTGCATCACGCCGAAATAGTAATTGAGAAAATTCCCATGCTCTACCGCAACACCCTTCGGCTTGCCTGTAGAGCCTGATGTATAAATGATGTAAATCAGATTAGAGGGCTGCAGCGGCACCGCCATATTGTCACCGCTCTGCTCTGCGATTGCTGGCCAGTCAGCATCAAGATACACCCACTCTGTCGTTGCAGCATCGCCTAAGGAAACCGCTAAATGTGCCTCGGCAACGACAATAGCAATGGAGGCATCCTCCAGTATGTACCTGATACGGTCGACTGGAAACAGGGGATCTATTGGAACGTAGGCTCCGCCTGCCTTCAAAATGCCAAGAATGCCCACTACCGTTTCTAGCGAACGCTCGGCAAATAAGGCTACACGTTGTTCAGGGCCAACTCCTTTAGCAGATAAATAGCGGGCAAGCTTGTTGGCTCTTTGGTTAAGCTCCTCGTATGTGTAAGACCTGCCCTGGCAAGCAGCAGCAATAGCCGCTGGACTTTTCTGCACCTGCTCCTCGAAAAGCTTGTGAACATACGGAACATCAGGATGATTCATGTATTCGGTAAAGCTCCATTCTGAGAGCAATGTTTGTTTTTCTAGTGGGGTAAGCGTCTCAATCTCATGAGCCTTTAAGCTAAAGCTGTCGGCCATAGAGGAAATGATCTCCATGTAATGGCCAGCCATGCGCTGAATCGTTGCGGGAAGGAATAGATCGGTGTTGTAGGTCAAGAAGCAGGTCATTTCGCCTTCAATGTACTTGACAGCAAGATTCAAATCAAACTTTGTCGTATTATTGCTGCGCAAAAAAGGACTGACTTCCAGCTCGGCAAGCTGAAGGGCTGTTTTCTCTATGCTTTGAAAATTAAACATCACCTGAAAAACGGGAGAATAGCTCAAATCACGCTCAATCTGCAATTCCTCTACAAGCTTCTCAAATGGAAGCTCCTGGTTTGCGACGGCGCCCATAACGGTTTTTTTGACCGTTTGCAGCAGCTCCCTAATGCGGGGATTGCCTTCCAAGCGAACTCTGATCGCTAGCGTATTGATGAACAAGCCCATCAGGTCTTCAACCTCTTTATGGGTACGCCCCGCAACCGGAGAGCCTATGACGATATCATCCGATTGGGTATAACGATTAAGTAAAAGAGCAAAAGCCGTTAATGAAAAAACAAATGGCGTTATCGCTTCCTCGCTTGCAAGCGTCTGAATTTTGCCTGCCATGCCTTCTGGAATAATAAATTTATGAACCTTCCCATTATAGGTTTGGACATCTGGACGGGGAAAATCCGTCATCAATAGCAGACACGGAGGTGCTCCCGCCAATTCTTCCTTCCAGTACTGGGTCTGTCTCTCTGTTACTTTTCCCTCTAATAGATTCCTTTGCCATACCGCATAATCCATATACTGCACGGGAAGCTCCGGAAGCTCCGGCTGCCGGCCTCTGGCAAAGGCATTGTAAAAACATTCAATTTCCTTGTTCATCACACGCAAGGACCACATATCCGACACGATGTGGTGGACGACGATAATCAGGTAATGCTCTTTATTTGAAGCAGATAGCAGCGTCACCCTTATTGGCAGATCGCTAGCCAAATCAAAGGGGCTATGTACCTCTTTGTGGACAAAGTCCTCGATTTTCTCCTCCAGCTGCTTTCGGGTGAACGCCTTTACCGATTTCTCGGCAATCGCAACAACCGGATTGGAATGGCGGCAGCACTCCACCTCATGCTCACGATTACGATAAACCATCTGCAATATCTCATGCCTGTTTACAATCGCATCGAAGGTTTGCTTAAGCGAATTCAAGTCCACCCTGCCCACCAGCTTGGAAACCAGATGGGTATTATAGGCGGCCTTGTTCGTATGCCATTGATCAAGAAACCAGAAGCGCTTCTGCGCATAGGAAGCCATATAGCGGTCTTCGCCATTTCTTTCCAGCCGGGTGATCTTCAAGCTTTGCGCCGGCTGCTCTGTCCCTTGTTTTTTCATCCTCAGAGCCAGCAATGCCTTCTGTTTGTCCGTAAGTCCACTCCATTTTTCTGCAACCGCGTTGTTATCCAATCCTTTACTCATTGGTCATTACCCCGGCTTTGATTTTTTTTATTTAACCTTAAGGCAAGCAGCGCCTTCTGCGCAGGAGTAAGCTTATCGGTCATTTGGGCAACGGCACTCTCTTTAGCAGCAGGGACAAGGACATCCTGCGGCATATTTTCCGCTGCAGCTTGCAAATTCAGCAAATAGGCTTCAACACGCCTGCTTCCTCCCCTATTTTCTACATAATCCAGTGCCGCTTCCCTTGATCGCTTTGATATATCCTCATAGTGCTCCCTTTCACTCAATAAACGTCCGAGTGCCTCCTGCCACGGCTGCATAGGCTGCTCTGGTATGTCCGATACGGGCAAGCTGCGTTCATCAACAGCCTGTTTGTAGCCCTTAATCGGATTTACCGGAAGCACATACTCTACTCCCAGCTTGGCTTCTGGATTTCCCCCAACGTCACTTGCCAGAACAGGGATGCCTCGCAGCATAGCCTCAACGATCGTCCTTGATTTGGCCTCAGCCCACAAGGAAGGAACGAGCATAACACGGGTTTGGCAGAACAGCTTGTTCATATCGTCCACTGGATCAAAAATACGAACGTTTTTTAGCTCCCTCAGCGCTTTCATATCATCGGAAGTTGTACCCCATGTCGGAATGGCGGCAAATGACAGTTCAGGAAAGGCGCGCGCCAGCTCCAGAAAAATCGATATCCCCTTGTAAGCGCATGGATTCACCATGGCCACATACCCCTTATCGAAATTTCCATAGTCGGGAAATGGACCGTCGCCAAATAAAGAAATGGGCAGCACCTCTGCTTTGAGCTTGGCCCACTGCCACATATAGTCCTTGAGATAATCGCCAACGACGACAATGGCTGCCGCTTTGCGCAGCAGCTCCGTCTTATCAGGCGCCTCTATAAAACAATCCGGCCCAAAGGGCAGATAGAGGGTTGTTCTGGCAAGGTAGACGACTCTGGAAGCTGCATGGTTTACAGCCGCCTCCAGCAGTACATGCCCCACATCCTCCGTAGAAATTAGAATTCTGTCGGGAGCAAAGTCCTTTATTTGCCTGATCAAATAATTTTTCAGCCTTGCGCTGTCCATGGCTGCTCGTACCTTCACAGCATGAACAGCAACGCCTTTAAGATTGAAGACTGACACTTCGGGACTTGAGGATATGACCTCAATCTCACCAGCACCCCGCTGGTCTTGTTCTGAGGCACTATTGACCAAGGCAGTAGAAACGACGCGGCATTCGTGCCCTAAGCGGCTTAATGCTTCCATAAGCGTTCGGTTAGACTTATTGGCTCCACCCAGTGCAGGATAGTAGGATGCATTTTGAGCTAGTAACAGCTTCATCCCCTGCCTCACTCGCTCTCTTCCCGAAGCAGCTGCTCGATTTCTTCTTCCGTCAGGTTTTCCAAGGCCGCTAATTGTTCCGCAATCGAGTCTTCATCAAAGCTGCTGAGCAAGCTGGTTTCGACAGCCTCGGCAAGCCCTGCAATTGTAAGTGACCCTTCAAACAATACCGTCATTGGCAAATCCACTTCGAATTCCTCTCGAATTCTGGACAAAATCTGAATCGCTTTGATGGATTCGCCGCCCACTTCAAACAAATTATCCATAACTCCAATTTGCTCAATGACTAACACATCTTCCCAAATGTTTAATATTCTTTTCTCGAACTCATTCCTTGGTGCTACATATTCCGCCCGCTCGCCTGTCTTTCCTTGCGAGGCCGCCTCCACTTTGGCGTGTATGCTTCTCGGCGTATTCAAATGCCTTCCAATATCGTCCAGCACATCTAAATTGACCGGATCAGCACCGCTTGCCGCCTGCTGCGCGGCTGCATGAACCTCCTCACGTATGTGGCCGGCTTGTTCCAGGTAGGCCCTAAAGTCTATGGTTCTCGCAAACGCAGCCGTGAACGCATACACGTTATTTTCAGCCGAGGCAGCTGCGTTCTGTGCTCCGATTAAGTCTAAAAACTGCGCCGCAGGCTGGTTTTTAGCGGTTGGAACAAAAACAACGTCCACTTGGTCCAGACCTTTGGCCGTTGCCAATTCGCCAATTCTCGCAAGCATGGTATACTCTATTCCTTTGCCTAAAGCCCTGCAGCTAAGCAGGAAGCTGTCCACGATGAGCTTTGAACCCTGCTCGCGGCATACAACCAAGCCTACTATTCCATAATCTCCAAATCTATCACTGGCAGCTACGGTAAAGCAGCTCACATTCTCTTCGCTGCCTAGCCTTTTAAGCTCCGCTTCAGAGTGCCTAATCGTCGTAAAGTTAAATTGATTCACCCTCTGAGTCAATTGAGCGGCTCTTGCCAGCTCTGCATCACCTAGCGGAGAAATGCTGACATTCAGCTCCAGCCCGCTAATAAAAGCTTCGTAGGACAGCATTTCCTGCTGGAATTTATTTCGCTCCGTATTTTGCTTAACCAATTCCGTACGGCTCTCGTCTGCCGCAGTCGTGTTTATACGGTCAAATGCCCAAATGTTGCTTAAGTAAAGCGGAATGTCCTCGTCATTTTCAGGCAAGCATAACGTCAGAACTTGAGGATAACGCGTTTTAACCTCCATACATTCGACAGGGTTGTCGTCAATAAAGATGAAGCTGTCGAGGCCCAGATTCAGTTCTTTAGCCAATCCATCCAAATTATCTGATTTGCGGTCCCAGTTGATTCTGGAGGCCGCGATATGTTCGGGCTTGATCAGCATATCGGAACGATTCAGCGCCGCCATGATATCGCTTTCATTATTTTTGCTGCAAAGACATAGAAGCATTCCTAAGCGCTGCTGCTCCAGCATAAACGCCTGCAGCTGCTTTCGGTAGGGGTCCACTTCAATCCCATCCACTCCGTCCTCGCCGCAAATGCCCTTCCACAGCGTCTGGTCGCAATCCAGCACGATGACTTTATAAGGCAGGCTTGTGGCCGAATAGATTTTTCGGGCAATGACCGTACCAAGCGCATCAAAAAAGATCTGTTTGTACGGAATGTGGCCCATTTTATCCGAATGAAAATCATAGTAATCCGCTACAGGGTAGAGATCTAAAATGTCGGAAGAAGCAACGGGCACAATCCCGTTCAGTCCCTGAAGTCCTTGATATAACCGATTCTCTATTTCTTTATAATCGCAAGCCGTCTCAGTGCTCCATTCCATTAGGGGCGAAGGAGGGCAAATACATACGATATGAATGGCTGATGTGGTTTCTACGGAAGTTTTCACGGCATTCAGCAGGTCAACGATATTTCGGTCAACTTTGGATTGTAATAAAGCATCTTTCCTGAGCTCCGTTTCCAAACCGTCCTCCACCCTGAACCAATCATCAAAACGAATGAGGATGACGTTGATCCCGTTGTTTTGGCGCATAGCGCTGTAAGGATCGAGCAGCTGCTTGAACACCTGATTCTCATATTGAATGGCAGCCTTTATTCCTAGCTTCTCCAACCAAAATACTAGGGACCTTCTGACTGGTTCTGCTGTAAACGTTGCCGAAAATACGAGATTCAAATCACGACTGGTCATATTCACGAAACTTCTCCCCTTGCTTAGAATAGGATAGCATTTTTATAGCCTTCTCTAGCTTTAAGCCGCTACATCTGGGGGTTTATAATTTTTTACAACAAAGTCAATTTTATCGTAGACTATCGTCGAATCGTTGTCAATAAATTCCCTTTTTTTGTCGACGATGCCAATTATCTTGTTTATTTGACGCAAGAGGCTTATATTATATTTGTGATGCGGGCTCTGAGACCCATAAGCCTTTGTAAATGAATGTATAGGATCAAGAGGATGAATATGGAAGATGGAAGATAAACTGAAGTAGGAGTGAACTCATATGAAGGTCCATCATGTAGGGTACGTCGTAGAGGATATCGATAAGGCATTACAGGAGTTTATTGCCCTTGGATACGAAGCGGAAGGTGAAAAATGTCAGGATGAACAACGGAATATATTAATCCAATTTATTAAAAACGGCACCTATTTAGTGGAGCTGGTTTGTCCGCTTAATGACCATTCCCCGGTTAAAAACCTGTTGAAAAAGGTTGGCAGCACACCCTACCATTTCTGTTATGAAACGGCGAATCTTTCGGAGAAGACCGATCAATTGAAGAAGCTGGGCTATCTTGTCATAGCCGAGGCTTTGGAGGCTCCGGCTATCGGCAATAAGAAGGTCGTATTTTTGTTCAAAAATAATGTAGGCATTATAGAATTGGTCGAGGAATAAGCTCAGATCGTTTCCTTATACAGCTGGGGGGACTTCCATGTCTTTACGGAGCCATCCTCGGCTTGCATATTGGCATGAAAAAAACCTTTCCCATCGATAAATGCTGGAACACAGTGCTGCTTTGCCTCAATTGCAGCATGTAGAGCAAGAAGGGCAAGCGGCTCAGCTGCATCAAAATTCGCATACTTGCAGTTGCTTGCCGGCAGGAAATAGCCGAAATGAAATTTTCTGCCGACGATATTATCTCCTATTCTTCTAGCCATCTCCAAGTACTGCGAATGTCCGAATTTCAAATAAACGTCCAGCATCGCATAAAGCGCTCTTGCATCGTCGCATGGCGCATTGAAATCCAGATCAGCCTCCACGCCAGGCTCACGGCCTATATCACCAAGTCCATTCCCTTTGGCGATGCTTCTTGCCGCTTCCCATAGGCTTTCGTCGCCCGTTTGTATGAACGTTCTTACATAAGATAGCAAAAACTTGCTAGTAGCGGGAAACTGGCCGATGATGGCGCCTTTATCTCCATAATAGCCGTCACGTTTAAGGGCGTACCCCGATAAATCCGTACCGTCGGTGAGCATCGGCTTAAACGCATTCTTTTCAGGAAGGTAGCCGTATTTCAAAAAAGCGCCGAGCCCTTGCCTTGACCATTGTGCCAGCTCCTTTACGACCTCCCCAATCGTGCTCACAAGCTGAAGCTGCATCAATGTATTTTCATAGTAAACGGTAGAGGCCTGCGCTTCCAGCAGCATTTTGCCTTCCAGCGCCGCACCTCCAAACTCGGGACCGAATTGCCGGCCAGCCCTGTCCCCGAAGCGGGAATGCGTATTGCTGTCGTCATTCGTATGATACATTTTTCTCGCTTGATTGAATTGATAGGCTCCTAAGCCTGTATCCGTATTTCTCGCCTTGTTATATTGGCGGGCAAGCCTCTTCAGCCAGAGCAGAGCGCCTTTCTCTCCAGCCAGCTTATACAGCATCCCTGCCGCATAGATCAGATCATTTCCCGCGTTCAGAAAGGACAGCCCGCTAACCTCGGAGAACGGCTCTGTATCACGAAATTCGTGCGCCCACAGCCTGCTGCTTTTCAAGCCGAAGCTGCCGTGCCTGCTAATTTCGAGGGAACTCCAATTAAAAACATGTGCATTCCATAACGCTCTAATGTAGTGGATGGTAGCAGCCGGGTCAACCTCATACATGAGTTCATAATACGGAAAATGGTTTTTCAGCTCATGCACCATTCCGTTTTTTTCCTCTGCTCCGGCAACCTGCAGCGTTTTCAAATCAATCAGCCGATGCCCACCCCATTGCAGCAGGCCGCACGGGCTTTGAAGATGGTCAAAGTGAAATTTGATCGCTAATTTTGCAGCATTTTCATACTGCTGATCGCCGCTAAGCCTCGACAGCCCGACAAAGGTGCGAAAAAGGTTTTGCTGGCTCGCCAAATTGGACATGACCGCCTCGCGCCCTCCGGGAAATCGCCATGTGACAGGCTCCTTCGTCCTGACGTCAATTCCGTCTGCGAACAAAGGGCTAGCCTCCCATCCGCTGCGGCTCTTTCCCTCCTTAAGCACATGGTCTGCAAATGTTATGACCGTATTCAATCGCTGCTGATCCCTCGTACTCTTTTCCACCTATACACACCATCCTCTTGGATTTCCGGTATAAAAGCTTCGATCTCCACTATGATTCTCTCTATGGGCAAAAACAGCTTCTTTAGCAGGCTCATAGCTAATATACCATAAATTTACCAGATTCTGTGATGGAGGAAATCATATAAAATTCTATTTCGAAAAGACTGCAGCTCAAGTATACGAATGGCGTATCATTAGCTGCGCTGCTTTCATAAAAAAAAGAGCCATCAGATTTCCTAATGGCCCCACATTTATACATCTACCCATTAGCCCGCTATCGTAGGCAATCTAGCTCTTATAATAATAGTCTGGAATCGCTTCCCACCGCTTCTTCAGCTCATGCGCCGCTAATTTCGGCTTGCGGTCACGCGTAAATACCCCTTTTTTATTGCCTTGAACGCGGAAGATGCCTTGACTGGTGTTGAAATCGGCAAAGTTCCATACATGCTCGCCGACAAAATGGCTGCACTCGTCGAATATTTCATGATTTGCCCGTAAAAATTCGGTCTGAAATTCCTCGGTAAACATGACGGGATCAACATCATGAAAGCCTGCGATCGTATCCGCGCCATATTCCGTCATGATGATTGGCTTCTCTGGGCAGCGCTTCATCCAGCCCTGGAGCTCCTGGCGGAGCCTCGATTTGGCAATCTCCCATTCTCCTCCTTCAACATACCAGCCGTAATACCGATTCAAGCAGAGAACATCTACCAGATCCGACACCCTGCAATGCTCCGGGCTCCCTTCCTGAAGCGTTACTACTGTGACGGGGCGTCCTTGCGGGTCACATTCCTTCGTATATTGGAGCAGCGGCTCGAAGTACTCGCGCGCACCTTCCTCGGAAGTCGCAGGCTCATTGGCGATAGACCACATCACAACGCATGCATGGTTCTTGTCTCTCGCAATCAGCTCGCGAATGGCTTCCCGATGCGCCTCATAGGTTCTCAGCTCTTTCCACGTGTCCCGTCTCTTCCCACCCGTCAGCGTTGGAATGAAATTCAAGTGCAGACCGACGGCAGCCACCTCGTCGATCACGACAAACCCTTCCCTGTCAGCCAATCTCATGATTTCTTCCGAATAGGGATAATGGGAGGTACGGAACGAATTGGCCCCCATCCACTTCATTAATCGAAAATCCATAACATTGGCCGCCTCGTTAATGCCTCGTCCATGAATCGGCGAATCCTCGTGTTTGCCGAAGCCCTTGAAGTAGAACGGTTTGCCGTTGATTAGGAATTTGCCGCCCGCCACTTCCACAGTCCGAATGCCAAAGGGCTGATCATACTCATCGATGATTTCTCCTCCTTGAACCAGCTCCACCTTTAACGTGTACAAATAAGCATTCAAAGGCTCCCAAAGCTTAGCATCCGCCAGCAAGAAGCTCACTTGCGCCCCTTCTCCTTGGGCAATGACGCTTCCCGCTTCATCCAGGATGTGGATACGTACGCCCGACTCTCCAGTGCTGTCAATCTTGCAGCTCACTTCCGCGGAGCCGTCATCCTTGACGCTTGATAGAATCTGCACATCTTGTATAAAGCTGCGTGGCGTCGTGTAAATCTTCACAGGACGATGCAGCCCCGCATAGTTAAAGAAATCGAAATTGGGATTATTCCGAGCGACTTTGCCCACTCCTTCAATATCACGCTCCATGAAATGTCCTACGGGCAGCGTCGATTCGTCCAAAATATTATTGACGGCAACTGTGAGCCTATTTTTATGCGGCAGCAGATGATCGTTCAGTTCCACTTCGAACGGTGTAAAGCCACCCGTATGCTCTACGGCCAGCATTCCATTGATGTAAACCTTCGCTTCATGGGTAGCCGAGCTGAATCGAAGAACGATTCGCTGCGAAGCCAGCGGCTTCGGAATAACGATTTCCCGTTCGTACCAAACCCAGCCTACATGATTTCGTATATCGGCATTAACGCCAATATCGTTATAGGAAGACGGTACAGCCATCGCAATCGTGTCGCTTAGCGGCTGCATCTGCCATCCTTCCAGTAACCCGATTCCGGGATCTGTTTTGAAATTCCAAATGCCGGACAAATCGATAACGCTGCGAGAAGACGTATTAATAGGGTATAACATCCGTACCACTCCTCATCATGGATAATAGATGTGCAGCGCGAATCCCCATCCGCGCTGCACAGAACCTTTTACTGCTTGGAATCAATAATTTTCTGAACCTTTTCTTGTGTATTGCGAATCGTCGTATCAATGTCGACGCCGGATAACATCATTTTGTCGAATTCCTCCAGGAATACCTTTTCTAACTCCGCATGGTAAGGAACAGCGACAGCTGGGGTCGCCTGCTTCGTGTTTTCGAGAACGTACATTAAGGATTCCTTATCGATTTTTTCAGGCGTTTTCGTGCCAGCAATAATGTTGTCAACAACCTTGTTCAGATCGGCTTTTTTCCACGAAGGAAAGTTCTTGCCCTGCAGGACGATTCCTTCCGTTGTAAACCAGCGGATAAAGGTGTAAGCAGCTTCTTTATGCTTGGACTTGCTGTATACGCCAAATACGTCGCCGCTGACGTTGGCTGTGAGTGGATCCCCTGCGTTCATCGTTGGAAGTGGAGCGAACACGGTTTTGAACGTTGCAGGTACTTGCTCCGTTCCCCCTGCTTCCGGCACCAAGAATGATGCCATTGTAATCATGCTCGTATCCTGGTTAAAGTATTGTGGACGGTAATTTAGCTTCTGACTCACAATTTCTGAGTAAGGTGTCGCCGAGCCTTCTCGTTCCCCTTGCAAGCGAACCTCCAGCGATTTCCTTATCGCAGGTGTATCGATGTTTGCTTTCAAGCCATCGTCCGTCGTGAGATTAGCTCCGGTAGTCGATTGTCCCATATTCTGAATGAAATAGCCGAATTGAATCCAGCTGTGGAAATAGGTGCCGTATTGCGTTTTGCCGTTTGCCGTCGTCGTCATCGCCTTGGCATACTCCATATACTGGTCCCAGGTCCATTCCTTCGGAAGCTCCAGTCCCGCTTCCTTGAGTCGGCTCTCATTGATGAAAACCATAGGTGTAGAAAGCTTGCCTGGCAAGCCATAGGTTACATCTTTGATTCGTGTGTCCGAGGAGTACTCGTCCGCCAGTGAGAACCCTTCCTTCTCGATATACGCATCAACTGGCTCCAACAAGCCGAGCTCGGCGCGCTGGCTGAGAAATGCCATGTTGCTAAACATAATAACATCCAGATCGTCGCCAGAAGCCGCGGCTAAATCCAGCTTTTTATAATATTCATTCGAGTTGTTGTCTTCTGCGGAGTTGAACTCCACCTTGATCTCAGGATGCTTCTTCTCGAACTCCTCGATTACGATATCCCAATTATCAGCTTTCTTCGGATACCAAGTATGCAATTTAATGGTGACTGCCCCGTCTGAAGAGCCCTTGCCTCCCGTCTCCTCCGCCGTACTATTGCCTCCTGCCCCCGAGCATGCTGATGTTGCAAGCGCGACCAAAACTGAAATTACAGTCGCTTGAATCCATTTTTTCTTTAACATCGAAATTCCCCCTTGAATAATAGTTTTCTATCCTTTGACACTTCCCGAGGCCACGCCTTCAATGACTTGTTTTTGGCCTACAATGAAGATGATCAACAGTGGCAAGATCGCAGAAACGGCTCCCGCCATCATAAGCGAATAAAACTCTCCATTAAAATCGGCAAACTTCCGAATCCCCAGCTGAAGCGTGAACAAGGCTTCAGAGCGCAGGAAAATAAGAGGATTCTGATAATCGTTCCATGTCCAAATGAAGCGCAGAATCATATAAGTCGCAAGCGCCGGCTTGACTAAAGGCAGCCCGATCCGAAAGAAAATAATCCAATGATTCGCGCCGTCGATTCGTGCAGATTCGATAATCTCATTATGGACGCTCATGAAGAACTGACGCAGCAAGAACGTCCCTAATACTCCCGATGCTGCAAGCAAAACAAGACCAAAATGGCTATCGAATAGACCAAGCCAGCGAAACATCATAAATTGCGGAACAAGGATGGCTTGAGAAGGAATCATGTACGTTGCCAGCACTAAGATAAACATAGCTTCCCGGCCTTTGAAGATCACCTTGGAAAATCCATAAGCGGCCATTGCCGAGATGATTAACGACAATGCGGTAGCCATCAGTGTCACTTTAATGCTGTTCAAATAATAAAGAGTGAATGGAACAGCACCTGACCAGACCTGCGTGTAATTTTCTATCATGTACCATGTTTTTGGAATCCATTGTATGGGGTATGTCATGACCTCCAATTCAGGCTTGAACGAGGCCGATAACATCCAAATGAATGGCAGGATAAAAAATATCCCGACGATTCCCATTAGAGCCGTGACGATCAGACGGCTCGCGCTGACGGATTGCATATGTGTATTCCCCCTAGTAATTTACCCATTTCTTCTGACCCACCCATTGGATAAGTGTCACGAATAAGATCAGGAGCAGCAGCACGATCCCCATCGCAGACGCATAGCCGGATTGCAGGTTGACAAATGCTGCTTCGTAAAGGTAATAAACGATGACCGATGTAGAGCCGGCAGGGCCGCCGCTGGTCAACACCATAATGAGATCGAAAACCTTAAACGAGCCAACCACACCTGTAATAAGCAAAAAGAAGGTTGTCGGAGAAAGCATAGGCAAGGTAATCGTGAAAAACTGCCTCAAAGGAGAAGCTCCATCTACATCGGCCGCCTCATAAATATCCTTTGGAATCCCCTGCAAGCCTGCCAAATAAATGACCATATTAAAACCAAGCGAAGTCCAAACCATAATAATCATGACTGCAATCAGTGCGAATTGCGGGTCCGCCAGCCAAAGTGGCGGATTCTCAATGCCTATTGCCCGCAAAAATCCGTTAATTGGTCCGCTGTTGGGATGGAACAAGACTCTCCATAATAAAGCGATGGCCACGAAACTTGAAATGAAAGGCATAAAGTAGATGACTTTGAAGAAATCTTTAAAGTAGGTTGCTTGGTTAATCAAAGCCGCGAGCACCAGCGCGAAAAGCATCGATACCGGAACAACCGCGATCATGATGACATTGTTCCGAAGCGCTCGATGGAACCCTTCATCATGCAGCAAATTATTATAATTCTCAAATCCGATAAACTTTAGCCCATCGAGCCCTGCAATGAAGTTCCACTCGGTAAAACTGATCAACCCTGACAAAATGATCGGGATAACGACCAGCGTCATCGTCAACAACAGCATTGGCAAAATAAATAGATAACCATTAATCATGTCGTAAAACCCTTGCTTGCGGATTCGGAGAGCCTTGCCTGTTTTCGCCCCCTGATCCAAACCATTTCTCGTTGTCTGCTCCAAATTTGCCACCTCACTGTCCTCTATGTCTTCCTCATTATAGGTGCCGCGTTCCCGGCAAGCATGCAACGATTTTTTCTATAACAAAAAAGTTTTGCGATATTTTTTCCCTCATTGCAAAAATTGTTGAATGAATCGTTCATCAGCATGCTGTAGTATTGCTTTATAAAGAAGAATGGCAACGAGGGGCGGTACAACATCATGCGTGTTATATTAAAGCTAAAACATTTATCCTTGCGGCAAAAGCTGATTTTGACATCGATTGCCTGTCTGGTATTGCCTACGGTAGCTATGCTGTATATTAGCAGCTACTACTCCAAGTTAATTATTCGAGAGCACACCCTCGAGAAAGCAACGCAATCCCTTGCCATTGTACAATCTCAAGCCAATGCGATTATGGAGGAGCTTGTGTCTATCTCAAATTTCGTCCAATTTGATCCCGAGATTAAAACCTTGCTGGAAGAAGCCCAGGATTATCCGATTGCTGCTAGACAACTAACGACCCGGCTAGAGCAGATCGCGGGAGAGAAGCCGGACTTACGGCTAACGTTGCTGACAAGGGATGGCCGCGCTTATTCCGATTATTCCTTTTACGATTTCGAGCCTCAGCAATTTGCTCAGCAAGACTGGTTTGACAAGGCAACCCGACTGACGGCATACGAAACGTTATTTTTGGGTGGATTGCGGAACTACTTGCCGCCGCTAGAGCATGATCAAGGATATGTCTATTTGACCGCTCGGGCTTTGACGGAGGCTATTGATCAACCCCCCTTCGCCTATCTAATTGTCAGCCGCACGGAAGACTCCATTCGGGATTTGTTTGCTGGCCTGGAAGAGGATGTTTACCTGCTGAGTGAGGAGAATATCATTTTATCCAATCGAAATGCTGACGTCATTGGTCAGCCCTTCGACATGATCATGAACGAGGGGACAAGCTCTTCACCAAGCTTTATTCACCTGGGAGGAGAGAATCAAATTCATCTCTCGCTTCCACTTCGTTATGCGGACTGGAGACTCGTAAGTCTGGCGCCTTACGAGCAGCTTACCGGGAAATTAAATACCTTCTATCAGTCCGCCTTATTGCTTCAATCGCTGTTTGCCGTTTTTTTCTTATTTGCTTTGACCTATCTATTGGGCAGATTCACGAAACCGGTTCGATTGCTGGGCGAGGCGGTCAAGAAGGTGGAAGCCGGGGATTTGCAATATCGCTCCAATATTCGCGGCCGTGACGAAATTGGGCGTTTGGGACGCTCATTCGACATGATGCTGGATCGGATTCAGCAGATGCTCCAGCAGGTAGAGATCGAGCAGCAATTAAAGAGGCAAGCAGAAATGGCGATGCTGCAGGCGCAAGTACATCCGCACTTTTTGTTCAATGTCTTAAGCTCCATCCGCTTGAAATTATTATTGAAGCATGATGAAGACACCGCCCATGTTGTCGGCTCCTTAGCCTCGCTGCTGCGGGCAAGCTTAATGAGGCAAAATGAACTCGTCACGCTTTATGCCGAAATTGAAACGACGATGCAGTATATGGATTTAATGAAATTTACGATGAGGTTCCCGGCGAAGTGCCATCTGGACATTCAGCCAGACCCGTTAACCATCACCGTACCCAGATTTATCCTGCAGCCAATCATCGAGAATGCTTATAAGCATGGCTTTACCCAGAGTGGTGGTATTATTACGATTAAGGTAGTATTGGATGCCCCTATGCTGCGTATCACAATCGAAGACAATGGTCTAGGCATGACACCAGAGACGCTGCAGAATTTGAAGGATCGATTTAATGTTCAGAAGCGGGACGTCATTGAGCAGATGATTGCAAAGGAGCATACAGCCGCCTCAGGAATCGGGTTATTTAATGTGTACAGCCGGTTGAAGCTCCTTTACAGTGACCGTTTTGAGATGGACATTGATAGCGTGTACGGAAAACAAACGACAGTCGTATTACTTTTCCCTGCTGCTGAGCCAGCCGAATCTGTAGAGGTAGGTGAACACCATGTTTAAAGTCGTTATTGCAGACGACCATTACCCCGTGCTTGATTATTTAAGCCATACCATTCCTTGGACCAAGCTTGGCTTTGAGCTTTCCGCGCTCTGCTCCAATGGAGGTGAAGCCTGGGAAGCCTGTCTTAACGAACAACCGGACATTCTCATTACGGATATTGGCATGCCCGTGATGGACGGACTTGATCTCATAGAGAAGGCGCGCGAAGCGAATCCTCGTTTGAAAACCATTATTTTATCCTGTCATGAGGATTTTCAATATGCCCAAAGAGCCGTTAAGCTTAACGTCAACGATTATATCTTAAAGGAAAGCCTTCGCATGGAGCATGTCGTTACGGTTCTGCAGCAGCTTGCTTGCGCGTTAGCCGAGGAGAAACAAGCCGAGAACCACCGTCTCCAGCTGCAGAACGTCGTGCAGCAAAATCTGTCCGTCATTCATACCCGATTTATTCGCAAGCTGCTGGAGCAGCCGATATGGAACGAAGCGGAGTGGAATGACGAAGCCGAAAGAATGGGCATTCACCTCCGTGATGGCATGCCCTATCTGCCTGTTGCGGTGCTGCCGGAGCGCTCATTCGAGCTTGAAGGCCGGTTTGGCGGAGCCATGAATATGCAATTCGTCATCGACAACGCCTTGCAGGAATTAGTTCAATACGAGGGTGTTATCTTGCTTGTACCGAACGAACGCCAATACTTCCTTCTGTTTCCTTTCCCGGCCACACTGAAACGCAATCTTCATGAGGACATCCGGGCGGAGCTGAAGCGTGTTCAACAATTAGTGCACCGACATCTTAGTATTGGGATATCATTCTATCGCGGTGAAGTGGCTCGGGATTTCCTGCAATTGAAGAAGCAATTACAAGATTTAATGAATGTGAAGATGTTCCGTTTCTATGCAGGAGAGCTCGTCTATGCGGAGCTGCGGCCGCTCCTAACGACGAAAGAAGATTTGTTCCTGCATTATGCTAGGGCCTTTCAGGAGCTGAAGGACAGTATGCTTGGGGGAGAAAGGACGCTCATTCATACTACGGTGAACCGATGGGGAGCATTCATTCAAGAACGCGTATATCCCGTTGAATCTGTGAAAAGCTGGATACTAAAAATGGCATTGGAGCTAGAGCTCAAATATACGGTGATGCAAAACTTCGTGATCAACTTCAACAGTGAGCTGCAGCAGCAGCAAATTGCTTCTATCGAAACACTGAAGCATCTTTTGGAATGGCTGCAGATTTTTCTGGAAGAGAAAGCTGCCGATATTCAGATGCTGCGCGACCATACGGTACGCAGGGAGATCGCGGAAGCCCAACGCTACATTCAAACCCATATTGGAGAGAAAATCGCCATGGATGAAATGGCCCATCGGTTCAATCTGAATCCTTCGCATTTCAGTCGTATTTTCAAGCAGGAAACCGGTGGAACCTTCGTCGAATTCGTCACGCGGACGAAAATGGAGAAAGCAAAAGAGCTATTGAATCAATCTGACATGACCGTAGTAGAAATCGCGGAGCAGCTAGGCTACGAGCATACCAGTTACTTTATTAAGCTGTTCCGCAACGCCTCCGGCATGTCTCCTAACGAGTATCGTAAATCAATGTGAGCGCATGGGCTGTTGAACGAGTTGCAGCCCTTTACGCTTATTATAAAAAAAAGCCCCTGCAAAGGGGCAATAGCAGATCTGCTTTTAACATTTACGGCATCCGTAAAATATGCTTTTCTCTGTATTCCTGTGGCGAATGTCCGGTCGCTTTTTTAAAAAAGCGCGTAAAGGAAGTAGCCGATTCGTAACCTACACGCCGGGCAATGTCGCTTATTTTCAAGTTTTCACTCTTAAGTAAATCCTTTGCTTTGATTAACCGAGTTGAATCAATAAACTCAGTCAGATTTCTTCCCGTTTCCTGTTTGTAGATGCGTGACAAATACGAAGGATTCAGATGCACTTGTTCAGCCAATCTGACCAGCGACAAATCCTCGTCTAAATGACTCATAATAAATCCCTTTAAGTAGTCGATCATATGGTCTGCCCGCTTCTTCTGATCCACTTTTTGCATATTAAAAAGAACAGAGGATAATTCCGTCAGGTACAGCGCCGCAGCGTTCCAAGTATCGAAAAAGTCGGTCCGCATCAGTTGGATCTGACCCATTTGAGAGGCTACCTTCGTATTCAGTCCCCATCTGTTTATATAGGACATAAGATAGAGAGCCACGGTGTAATAGGCCTCCTGCGCATTGACATTATTTTTACTGCGAATGCCTCTTAAAGGAACAAGCAGCTGCTCCAAGGCTTCAAAATACTTCTCCTTATGCCCTGACTCCAAATGCTGCTCAATAACAGACAGATTTTTTAGTTTGAGCGCCGTTACCAGCTTCTCTCCTTCATCGGATTCTTCTTCATAGAGCTCAACTGGGCCAGCCTCATTGCCCATATTGTCGTTTATCTCACCGTCGACTAAAAGGATTGTATTTTCAATGCCTATCCGATAATTTAGCAAATGGTGCAGCGAATGATACTGATTGAAAACAGCATCCCACCAGCTTGCTTTGCTGCCGACAGTAAAGCTGACAGGCATCCCGATGTTCTCCTGACAAGCTGACTGTATGACTTCCAATATGCCTTTTAGGAAAGAAACCGTTTTATTGAAATAATGCTCGATCATATCCGAATTTGCCGGAAATGTGATGGATAAGGATTCTTTAGGCTGGACAAAAATGACAAACCGATGATTTTCGTCCAAAACGATTGCAATATTCACATGAGCAGCCAAATACCTTTGAATAATTTGACGAACAGAATAGACCTGCTGCATCTGCTGCATGTAGTCGCTGACCTCAGGCAGCTTATCAAGCTTGCCCAATACCAAAGTTACAGGCCACTGCACATTAATTGGAATCGATAGCTGTTCAAACTGTTCTTTGCTAATTTGTACTGCTTTATTCCCCTTTAGAATACATAATAAATAATTTTCTTGAAATAAATTCAACGCCATGTGGATTTGCTCTTTTGCATTTCGAATTAAATCTTCGGTTTTAATTTCTTTACGAATTTTTGATACGGTTTCTTCTATAACCTGAATCACTTTATCAATATCCTCTGCCTTAAGAATAAAGCTGACGTCCCGATGCTGAATGGCTTTGTATACGTATTCAAATTCACTGTGGCCTGTCAAAAAAATAACTTTGCATTGGGGCCAGCTTCGAAAAATTTCCTCCATTAGCTGCATACCGTTTAAAATAGGCATATCAATATCGGTCAGTACAATATCAATTCTTGTTCGATTGAGCCACTCTATAGCTTCTTCTCCACTATAGGCCTTATAAACATCAAGATCCAAATGAATCATGCCCCGAAAAATTTCGTAAAGATGATTCACAATCATTTCTTCGTTGTCTACAATTAAGAGTCTGTACATGCTCAAACCCCCGCCTTCGGGTTAAGTCGCAGCGTCACCTTTAAACCACCCATAGTGCTTCGCTCTAAACTCAATCCGTTCTCGTCACCGTAAATCAGCCGGATTCGTCTATGAATGTTGATGAGACCTGAAGTCTCAATATTGGTGTTATCGTAAAAAAGCTTATGCACGGACACCAGTGTTTGATCCGATAAATGACTACCGTTATCTTCAACAATAATGCGCAATGCGCGGTCATCGAGACGAAAGCTTATTGAAATTTCGCCCTTATCTTTTGTTTTTTCCACCGCATACTTAAAGGCATTTTCAATGATTGGCTGAAGAATCAGTCTAGGTACCTGTATATCCCTCACCGCATCCGGACAGGCTTCAAAATGGATCGACAATCTGCTAGGAAAACGCATGAGCTGAATTTCGGTATACGTCCTTGCATGTTCAACTTCCTGATGTAAGGGCAAATAATCCGAAGCATTTCTTGTAATAAACTGAAAGTAATCACCCAAAAGCTTTGTAAAAGCAATTAAATTCTCATCCCCTACTCTTGCCATCGTATTAATTAAAAACAAGCTGTTATATAGAAGATGCGGGCTGATCTGAGACTGCAATTGCTTTAGCTCTGCCTTCTGATTGAGAATCTTCTGCTTATATACCTGATCGATCAGGGCAGATACATTCTGAACCATAGAATTAAAGCCTTTGTACAAATAACCAAACTCATTTTTTTTATTAACTTGAATATGAACGTTGAAGTTGCCGCTCTCTACATGCCGAAAAGACCCCACAAGCTTTCTCATTGGCTTATGAATCAAATTATAAGTGTATACGCAGTAGAGAATAATCATCATCAAGCCAACACCTGTAAATATCCATAACCAAATATAAAAACTCTGCACAGGAACAAAGATCAATTTCTGTGGGATATACCGCAGCAAAAGCATATTCAGATATTTAGACTTCACGGAAACAACATAAATAGTTTGTCCATTAATCTTGTTGTAACCAATGTTGCCGCTTTCAAGTTTAAGACGGCTTTCTGCTAGATCCTCCAGCAGCACCGTATCATTGTTTCCTTTGCCAGGTATCACCATATTATGGGTCAAATCGATTAAAAAGGTGCCGCTATCGTCATAGGTGCGGAACTGCCCTAGTGCTTCTTGCAATGCGGTTGTATTGATCTCAACCTCGATCAAGTACATTTGAGCTATACCAGCGTTTCCTGCGTGAAGTGTGGTCAAGTAGAGTTTGTCTTCATACTGAACCAGCTGCGCCCCCCTCTCCCCCTCCGGCACCCGGAGGTGCTCGAATTTATCCATATCAATAGGACTTACGGAGGTGGTGGAGGATATGGTTTTCTGAATAGAAAGGATATGCACACTTACGTTAGCAATATAGGAACTGCTGTTATGGATGGTAACGAGCCGCTGCTGCAGTTTTCTCATGCTTTCCACTATCTCATATTCATTCATAATGGAATGGCGGATGGCAAGCCTGGCAAGATATTCATCGTTGAGACTATCGTATTGCAAAATTTTTATGCGTTCTATTTCATCTTCCAGACTTTCAAGATAAAACGATACTTGTGCAGTCGAGGAATTTATAATTTCATTCTTTACTGTGTTTAGGCTCCAGTTATACATGTAAATTCCCAAAAGGATGATAAGCAGGATTGCGATTAGAAATGTCGCAACCAACCTCGCGAAAATACTGCCTCTGATATGCACCTCCTCCCTTATTTGTTTAGAGTTAATCCTATTTATACTATATTATCATCCATACTACCCTTTAACACTCCCCAACACCATCCCTTTTACAAAAAATCGTTGAAGGAACGGGTAGACGCAAATAATAGGAAGCGCCCCTAGAAAAATTTGCGCGGATCGCATCGTTTTGTCTGATATGCTTGCCATTAGCTTGGCCTCCTCCGGTGTCATGGTGCTGAAGGAGCGTTGAACCACAATGGTCTGAATGTAGCTTTGGATCGGATAACGGCTGGGATCATTCATATAGATCAAGCCATCAAACCAGCTGTTCCAGTGACCAACCAGTGAAAACAAAAGAATTGTCGCTAAGGCCGGCAGGGAAACCGGAACATAAATGCGCCATAGCGTTATCCAGTGTCCAGCACCGTCCATATAGGCTGACTCGCTTAATTCCTTTGGAATCATCCGAAAAAAATTCAACAGCAGAATAACACTAAACACAGGTATTGCGGTCGGCAGAACCAGCGCCCAAATGGTATCTAGCAAGCCAAGCTGCTTGATGACCATATAGGTAGGAATCAGTCCAGCGCCAAATATCATGGTAATGAAGAAGCTCCAAGAGTAAAAGCCGCGAAATCGGAATTCGCCATTTTCCTTAGAGAGCGGATAGGCTACCATTATTGTGAGCAACAGATTAATAGCGCCGCCAAAAAGGATACGCTGCAAAGATATAAACATCGATTGCCAGAAGGCTGCCCGCTGCGCCACAAATTCGTAGGAGGCTAATGTAAATTCCTTGGGCCACAAAGATACCGTACCGGTTGCCGCAACGGCGCTGGAGCTGAATGAAACGGCCAGTATGTGAATCATCGGAATCAAACACAGCAAGGCAACTAACGCGAGAAAGCAATAATTAAACATAGCAAACCAGTCGATCTTCTTTTGTACATGCATAATAGCTCCCCCTAGAAAATCCTATAATCCGCAACCTTATAGGCGATGAAATATGAGACAGATACGAGTACAAGTGCTACAACAGACTTAAATAATCCTACTGCTGTTGCTATACCGAATTGGGCATCCAATAAACCGATGCGGTATACAAAGGTATCTAGGATATCGCCACTTTCATAAACCATTGGACTGTACATATTGAAAATCTGATCAAAACCGGCATTGAGCAAATTGCCCAAATTAAGAACCATAAGCAAAACGATAACCATTTTCATACCCGGAAGGGTCACATTCAAGGTCTGCTTCCAACGATTAGCTCCGTCAATCTGTGCTGCTTCATATAAATCCGGGTTAATGCCAGTAATCGCCGCCAGATAGATGATCGTACCATAACCAAACTCCTTCCATGAATCAGACAATATCATGGTTATAGGAAACCATTTGTTATCTCCAAGGAAAAAGATGGGTTCAAAGCCAAACAGTTGAATGACTTGATTTACCAAGCCGTCAGTAGGCGATAAAATTTCTATAAAGATGCCGCCTAATACAACCCATGATAAAAAATGGGGCAAATATATGGCGGTCTGAACTCCTCTTTTCACACTTGCATTCTTGACTTCGTTCAAAAGAATGGCAATCACGATAGGTACAAAAAGTCCCAGAATGATTTTCATTACCGCAATGTAAAACGTATTCCACATAATACTGTTGAAATTGGGCATGTTCAGTACATACTGAAAATTGCTCAGTCCCACCCATTGCTGATCGCCAAACAAACCCTTGGCCGGAATAAACTTCTGGAACGCAATGATGATACCTCCTATGGGGAGATAACTAAAGACAATCAAAAAAAGAAATCCAGGCAATATGATTAAATGCAGTGGTATTTCCCTTTTCCATCTTTTTCGTAACATACGATTCACCCTGTTTCTTTTCTATGATTGGGATGGGAATAATAAGAGAAAGGACACTCTCTAAAAAGCCTAGCATCCCTTCTCTTTGCTGCTATTATTTTTTCACAGAAGCATACCACTCATTGACTTCTTTGGTTATATCGGCACCGCCAAGCTTATTCCAGTTCTCCACGAACTTGTCGAACTCGTCAATTGGGGCAGCACCCATAATGAGCTTCACGAATACTTCCGTTTCCAAAGACTTCAGCGTGGACTGTTTTTCCGCCATTGTTTTGGTTGGCGAGCCTGCGAAGGACTCCAGCATAAATTGATCCTTAGCCACGTAGTCAACGCTATGTCGATATACCCCGTTCTCACCATATATTTTAGGCCAGCCCCATTGAGAGGTATCGCCATTTTCAAACGCTTTGATGTTGTTTTGAATGGATTTCGCTTCACCAGTCAACTGATCCAATGTATCATTGGAACGAGCTGCCTGAATCTCTTTAAATGCATTTAGATTTTTAAAGGGTGGAGCAGGTTGAACCGGTGAATACTTCCACACCCCTACGCTGTCATTTGCAGCAGGCATATAGTAGTTATCAAAGTCGCCTGTTTTCCCCCAGTTTAGCTCCATGTGAAGATTAAACATTTTAATCAATGCTTCCGGGTTCGAGAATCCCTTTCTAACAACCCAGAACTCAGAAGCTCCAAACTTCTGAGGTGAAAGAGCAGGCTTGCCATCTACGGATACCAAGGCGTATCCTTCCCAATTTGCTGTTGGATCGTTCTGATAGTTGCTGATAAGCGGATACATCGGGTTCCATTGCGCGCCGAACTCCATGCCAACCTTACCAGATGCAACTGTCTCTGCTACCTTGCCGCCATCCTTCACACCAAACTCCTTATCAATCTGACCATCCTTATACATTGTAGACAGCGCTTTCAATGCTTCCTTTACTTCTGGAAGGGTACTGCCCCATACTAAGTTTCCTGAACCATCATCTATCCACATATTAGGGTAAGCATGGTAACCGGTGAAGAACCCTTCCAATCCCATTGCACCGCCGTATAGATCCTTTGTAATAGCGAGTCCGTAGGTATCATTTATATTGTTTTTATCCGGATCCTGAGTTGTGAATGCTTTACTTATGGCCAGGACATCGTCCATTGTTTTAGGCGCGTCGATTCCCAAATTTTCCAGCCAGTCGGTGCGAAGCCATAGGAATGTACCATCGCCGTAGACCTCTGCAGGACCCATTCCCATCATTTTCCCATCCATTGACGCAGCATTGAGTACAGCAGGCCCTTGAACCGCGTACGACTCCTTCAGAAGATCGGAAGCATAAGTATCCCAATAGGGTTTCAGATCTTCTATCATGTCAGCATCAGCCAATTGCTTCATCTGAGAACCCGTTACGCGAAGCATGTCAGGAATTTCACCTGATGCCAATGTAACATTAATTTTTTGAGTGTAGGCATCACCGCCTTTTACCGTCCAATCGTATTTAATATCAATCCCCAGCTTTTCCGAATACGCCTTAAGCCAGCGATTGTCCTCTACGGTCTCTCCTGGTGTTTTAGGAATGATGTTATCCTGCATATCATTATCCACATCACGGGCAAATCTTATTGTAAGCGCTTTACTATATTTCCCTAAAGGATCCTTATCTCCTGAAACTTCTCCATTTGACTCACTCATTGTGTTGCTTCCCGCTGGACTGCTTGCCGATTCATTGCTCGGAGAATTGGTGCTGCACGCTGATAAAACTCCCGTTGTCAGCAGCAAACAGCTTAAAATCGCAACTGTTCTAGATAAAATACTACTTTTCACACTTATAACCCCCTCTTAATAGTTAAGCATTAAATAACAACTCAACTATATCTCCAAATTTATGAATTCGCTATTCTCTAGTTATGACATGTTTATCATTCGTCTACTTCATTAAGTGTGACAGTCCTAACCATTTTCAACTATCTTATCATTTGTTTACAATCATGCCTTTTTGCTGGTTTTGATTTGCAATCGACAGAATGAAAGCGCTATATTGAAGAAATATAAGGAACATCATCTAGCGAATGGGAGAGGATATTCATGGTTCTATTGTTTATAAACGCAGGTCGAAAGTTTTCCAAAATCAATAAAAACATATACGGTCACTTCTCAGAACATTTGGGCCGCGGCATATATAACGGCTTATATGTGGGTGAGGACAGTCCCATCGCCAATACCCGTGGAATACGGACCGATGTTGTAGAAGCATTGCGGCATATCAAGGTTCCGGTATTGCGCTGGCCGGGCGGATGCTTCGCCGAATATTATAATTGGAAGGACGGCGTTGGGACTGATCGCAAGCGCATGGTTAATGCCGGTTGGGGTGGTGTGGTAGAGGACAACTCCTTCGGCACCCATGAGTTTCTAGATCTTTGCGAGCAGATTGGGGCAGCTGCCTATATTGCCGCAAACGTTGGTTCTGGTACTCCGCGGGAAGTAAGCGAATGGGTTGAATACATGACCTTCGGCGGTGAGTCACCGATGGCCGACTGGAGACGCCAAAACGGCCGCGATAAGCCTTGGAAGGTCGAGTTCTTGGGAATTGGCAACGAGAACTGGGCCTGCGGCGGACATATGAGTCCGGATTATTATGCGGATGTATATAAACGCTTCGAAACATTCGTCCGCAATTATGACAGCAATAAGATTTTCAGAGTTGCTTGCGGCGCTGATGGAAACGATTATAAATGGACGGAAACCTTAATGCGCCTTGCTGGGAAAAGGATGAATGGCCTATCGCTGCACTATTACACCATGCCTGCATATTACGAAACAGAACCATACCCATGGGAGCGCAAAGGACCCGCTGTGGGTTTTGACGAAGCTAACTATTACCGAACACTGCGCCGGGCATTGTATATGGATGAACTGATCCGCAGACATAAGCATGTGATGGATCAATACGACCCCGAATGCCAAGTGTCGATTATATTGGACGAATGGGGGACTTGGCATGAGGTCGAGCCTGAAACAAATCCTGCTTACCTTTTCCAGCAAAACACCATGCGTGATGCCATTGTCGCTGCGGTATCGCTAAATATTTTCAATACCCATAGCGATCGGGTGCATATGGCCAATCTTGCACAAATGGTAAATGTCCTCCAATCCGTGATTTTAACAGAAGGGGAAGAGATGGTACTTACTCCCACCTACCATGTATTCGATCTTTTTAAGGGACATCAAGACTCCACACTCCTTGAAAGCTATGTGCAGCAGGATTTGACCGGTACAGAGGAAGCTCCAGTGCCTGCCATGCACGTTAGCGCTTCTGAGCAAGCGGATGGCAGGATTCAAGTAACCGTGGTAAATCTATCCGTAGATGAGCCTCAACAGACACAGGTCCTGCTTAATGGAAAAGAGTTTTCTTCTGCCGAGGTTCGTTACATCTCCGGCGATATGAATAGCCATAACCCATTTGGACAGCCACCCCAGGTAGAGATTAAAACGATGCACCCTATTACCGTAAAGAACAATGGCTTTATTATTGACCTTCCCGCCTGTTGTGTTGCTGAAATCATCCTTGATTAACTACAACGGCTGCACAAACTAGGCACAATAGCCGCTTGAGGAAATCGGCTGCGATTCCAAATTCTACCTCAGTGAGAAACTAAAAACAAAAAGCCTGAACCTTCAAGGGTTCAGGCGGTAATCATTTATATTATTTTCTGACGACAAAACATAATCTCAAGTTATGTGTGTGATTTTTCATTTCAAATGAGAATTACCCACCAAATTAAATCTTCTTGGCCTACTAGCAGCGAATTCCCAATGACCAAACGATTCCCTTGTAAGGACTACCTTGGGTCGTTGATGGATAAACAGACCGGTACCGATATGATTAGTTGCTGTTGGAGAAATTTACATTTCGTTATCCCCACTTAGCCAGGATAGCATCGTACTCACTCTGAGTGACCGGCATCACCGTTCCATGACGTTTCTTTAAACGACCAAAAGAATATTCTTCTGCCGCCGGCTTCCGCCAGCACTTCCCAGTTGTATCGCCGATATTCGTGGTGACGAGTGGCAAGTAGCCACGATTCGTTCCATACTGATCAACCAGAAGCCCCCACTTCTCTTCGCCGTTAAACTTGAAAAACTCTGGACCCTCTACATCCTTTCCCGTTAGTCCCAAGCCTATTGAGTCAAGTGTTGAAATAATTTCCCATTCCCCCGTAAGACGCTCGCTGGATTCGATTGTAATTTGCCCATCGCCCGAAGCTCGATAATACATGCCGTCTGCTTTAATAATCGTGGTGTCGATAATCGATCGATCTTCACCTCGAGTGATGTAAAGTTCAGACGGTGTAAAGGTTTGAAAATCCCGGGTTTTGCTGGCATAGATGTGTAATCCTTTTTCCTTTCCGTTACTTGACAGCATGCTGGAAGCCCAGAAAACCAGGTAATCAGCTTCCTCTTCATCATAGATCGCCTCCGGCGCCCAAGCACAGCCCGCTTCCTTTGGAGCGACCTCAACCATTCGAGGCTCAGACCAATTCACCAGATCGGACGACTCCCAAATAATGAGCGAGTGGCTTCCTGTGACCGTTGCTTGAGACTCTTGCCAACCGCCGCGATGATAGATACTAAGATCAGTAGCCATTAAATAGAATTTGTTGCCTTCGACGCTGCGAAGCAAATACGGATCTCGAACTCCCTTTTCGCCAATTGTTGAGCGTAAGACGGGTTGATTTTGATGTAGATCCTGCCAATGAAGCCCATCTTGACTCAATGCGAAATAGATCTGCTCCCCGTCCTTCTGCTCCCCGATAAAATGTGCAAATAAATAGCCGAAGATTGGCTCTTTCGTACTTTTCATATGCCCTCCATCATGTTCTTGGCTCCCCTTGTCCTTGGACAGAACTCAGAAATACGCCTTTAATAAAAATCTCAATGCAAACGGATACATAACAATCGTTGAAATTGATGCAATCACCAAAGCAGCTAATTCTGGCATGTTCGTTGTAATCATACCTCTGCCCTGTGTTTGAGACAATAGATTTGTCTCATCAGGCTGAGCTGTGATATTGAGATCAAGATCCGCCCAAGTCCTTGCGGAAAAGCTGGATACCGTAGGTCCTCAGCGATGTCATGCAGAAAGCCACATGTGTGACTTTTCATTTTAGTTGAGAAAAAGATTACAACGTAGCAAGCTCAGAAAAATATGATGATTTCCATTTTCAAATCGTCTTTCTTGTTTACTTTAAAAGAAGAGGTGTTTTTCAAAAAAAATTACGCACTAGACTGGCCCACTGCAATAAAAACAGCGGCAGCCATGGACGATTAAATAATGCCCTAGACTGCCACTGTTTTATTGAATGATTCTATCCCATAAGTTCAATGTCGATTATTCCGAATCAAAAATAACAATTTTACCAAAACCCCTCTCGCGAGGACGCGATGCTGTCGTAGTTCGGATTGCGGAAAAAAGGAGCTTTTACGCGATTCATCCTCTTTGTGTCACGCTCTGCAAAGTCATCGATACGCCAGCCCGATAGACAAAATCGCTAAAGGTGACCTTACCTTCGCCCGTTGCGTCAAGCGCGATGCGAAGACTTAAGAAATCGCCCAATACATTGTGATGGAAGCCGGACATTTCGAAACCGTGATCCAATTTGGTCCATAGTCCGATCGAGTGACGATAATATAAGCTAACCTCGTGGTGATCGTTGACAATTCGGAGCGTTACGGAGCCTTGGGACAATGCCGTGTGTTCACTCTTGTATCGATTTCGGAACGCAAACGGCTCCTTTCCGTTAAAGCCGATCCCGCAATGAAATCCCGTTTTGTAATAGAGGCCAAGCGTGCCCTCCGCTTCGCCTTCCACCGTTAAGGTAACCTCCGCAGTATAAGCATGGTGCACTGGAATGCACAAGAGTGGTTCGGCACTTTCCTTCGCGGCTGCCTTCAACACCAGCTGGTTATCTTCGATCTGGTAATCGCGCAGACGTTCCCCGCCGAAGAAATGCCATTGAAGCCCCAACCGCCCGGATTCGGACAGCGTCATAGCGCTATCCGAAAGCTCTGCGGTTGCAACAAGATTGGTCTCAACAGCAGATTCACCTTCGGGATCAACCGCGATGAACCAGCCGTCGGCTGTCCATTGAATCGCTTCAATCAGCGTCTGTCTGCCGAGTGTATAGTAGTCTTTTTCATATGCGTGATAGACGACAAACCAATCCCCTTCAGGGGTATCCACCAGCGTCCCGTGTCCCTTGGACCACCATGTTTCGCTGCGGTTTTTCGTGCGCACGATCGGATTGTAAGGCGAGTTCTCCCAAGGCCCATCCAGCGACTTGGCGCGAGCGGAGATGATCATATGGCTGGTCGCAGGTCCGGCTGTCCCCCCTTGAGCACTGGTCATATAGTAATAGCCATCCTTAAAGTTAAGCTTAGGAGACTCCAGATAAAATCCTTCCGTCAGCCATTCCTTCGGATATCTCCAGCCTTCGTATATCTGCTCTAACTCTCCCGCGGTAGATAAGCCGTCTTCTGACAATCGAATCCGGTAACCTTCCGATAAGAATAGGTAACGATTCCCTTCTTCATCAACCATGTGTCCTGGGTCGATATAGCCAACCTTCAAGTCAACCGGTTGGCTCCATGGGCCTGCAGGGTTGTCTGCGGTTACGACCCAATTGGTTCTGCCGGCTGGGAAATAGATGTAATAGCATCCCTCATGGTAGATCAAATCCGGCGCCATAATCGATCCTCCCACATGCTCCTTAATCGCGTGACCGATCGGCTTCCAGTCGAGCATATTACGGGAATGCCATACGAGCAGCCCTGGGGTATAGTGGAATGAAGAATGTGTCATATAGTAATCCAGACCAACCCTCACAATGGATGGATCCGGATAGTCGCCTGCCATTATAGCTTGAAGACCGTGAACTCGTGACATGGTATTCCTCCCGTTTAATCACTATGTTGTGGTGTTGCCTAGTACTCTGAGGGCTGCTTCGCATAGGCGTTCAATCTTTCATATTCTTCCATCGTAATGGTGAGAATTGTACCGTGCTTGTAGCCATAAGGGAACGTGAAGGAGGTGTCGGAACGAATGAATTTCCCGCTAGCCAGACGCTCCGCTATGAAGGGCACATACCCCTGCTCTTCAGCTGAGCAGCCATAGAAGTCTAGGAATAGACACCATCTTCCATCCTCCAATTGAATCGCCGTTGGTGCCTCATAAAGACCGGCTTCGACGTCCTCCATACTTTGATCAAACGCCTCAACTCTCTTGAATGGACCGGCAATCTCCTCCGACTCCATGAGAATGATTTTGCCGGGATTTTGTTCGCTCTTTAAGAACATATAATAACGTTCGTCTTCCTCATACATCGCAGAATCAATGACACCGCTGTCTTCTTTCTGATACAGCAATTGCGCTTTGCTGAACTGCTCAAAATCTTTGGTCCGGGAATAATAGATTCCCTTTAATCCAAAATCATTGCTGCTATGAGTCGAAGACCAGTGAATAACGTAATCTTTGTTCTTCTTGTCATAGATAATATCTGGTGCCCATAAACAGCCGAAATGATCATCTCCGAGCTTGATCATCTTCTGCTCCGACCAATTGACCAGATCGTCAGACTCCCAAAAAGACAAACATTTGCTCCCGTTCCGTGCAGCTTCCGCCCATGAATGGTTATATTGATTCAGCATGCCGTAGGACAAACTCAAATCGGTGGCCAAAATAACAAATTTGCCTGTCTTCATGCGGGTAATCGTAAAATCCCTGACACCCTTGTCACCGTAATAACTCCATAGCACGGGGTTCCCGTCATTCACTTGCTCCCAGTCAAAGCCATTCTTGCTCACACCGAAGTACACCTGCTCGCCATCCGGCGTTCTCTTTTCTTTAAAATGTACAAACAAATAAGCCTGCAAAGTTAACCCTCCAAACCTGATTATAAGATTAAGCTTACCGCAGCGCTTGCCTCAAGGCAGACGCCAATTCCATCCGCGTGAGACCTAACCTTTCACACCGCTGGAAGCGATCCCTTGCACAAAATATTTCTGAGCAAAGGTGAATAAAATAATCGGCAAAAGAACGACGATCGAAGCACCAGCCATCTGGAGGGAATAATTTGCTCCTGCTATAGACGAAAAATACTGAATGCCAACGGTCACCAACTGCTTCTTTTGGCTGGATATGAAGATATAGGGACCTGCAAAATCGTTCCAAATGAAGACGAAGGAGAAGATCACCATAGTCAGCAATGCGGGTACCGCCAATGGAAGGATGATGCGGAAGTACACGCGATAATGCGAACATCCATCCATAATGGCCGCTTCTGTAATTTCTTTTGGAATTCCCATGAAAAATTGCCGCAGCAGGAATAAGAAGAACACATCGAAAATCGCCGGAATAATAATCGCCCAATGGGTGTCCAACATATGCAGGTATTTATACATTAAATAACGGGCTACAACAGTCGTATCGGACGGAATTGCAAGCGTAGACATCGAAAAGAATAGCAGCAAGCTTTTACCCTTAAAATTCAATCTGGCAAATGCATAAGCAGCCATCGTGACCATGAACCCGCGCAGCAAGATCGAAAGGACAACTACCTTAAACGAATTGCCGATCCAAATGAAATAATCAGGCGATGAAAACAATGTCTTATAGTTGTCCCAATAGATCGTTTTCGGAATAATATGGGCAAGCGGATCATCGAAAGCATCCGCGGTCGTTTTCAACGAAGCGGAGATCATAAAAATAAATGGAGAAATCATAGTAAGCGCGATGATAAACATAAGGATGGAGTACAGTGTTGTGGACAGGTTCTTTCTTGCTAATAATGCACCCATTTTTTCTGTCCTCCCCATTGAATAGCCGAAATCAGCAGAATGATCACAAACAAGACAATGGCTTGCGCCGCCGAATAACTGTAGTGATTGAGAGAAAATGCCTCTTCGTAGATATTTAGCGAACTGACTCGGGAAGCAATACCCGGTCCTCCTCTAGTAAGCGCATTAAAGATCGTAAAGTTCTGGAACGACCCGATGGTCGCCGTAATGACCAAGAAGAAAGTAGTCGGTGATACCAGTGGAAGCGTAATTCGGGTCAGCCGCTGCCATCTGGATGCTCCATCCATTTCTGCCGCTTCGTACAAATCGCTTGGAACGCCTTGAAGCGCAGCCAGATATACGATCATTTGAAACGGAAAATTGGCCCATACCGCGACCAGTGCAGTAGTTAAAATAGCGGTACCGCTGCCTGCGAACCACAAAGGTGGATTGTCCACGCCCATTTTCATAAGCACCGTGTTGACGATTCCGCCAAAGGGATCAAACAGCATCGTGAACACGATCGAAATGGCAACGATGTTGGCGACATACGGCATCAGGAACAAGGATCTTGAAAAAGCCTTCCAAGGAAACGTTTTATTCAACATGACGGCTGCTGCAAAACCGGCCGCCGTCAACAATGGGACGTAAATCACCGTATAATAGAAGCTTTTGAAATACGAGGACAAGGCAACGGAATCATGAAAGATTGCCTTATAGTTGGATAACCCAGTCCATTTCAAGGAATCCAACGATTTGAACGAATTGAAATCCATAAAGCTGATATAAAGCGCATAAAAAAAAGGCGCTAATCCAAAAATAACGAATCCGATAAAGAAAGGCAGCACAAAGACGAAAGCAGCCCTCGCCTCTTGTTTATCTAAACTCAAGCTTCTTCTTTTGTCTTTTTTTTCTATGCTTAAGGCAGCATCAATTTGCCGTGGTATGGACATGCTTCTCACTCCTAATTCAAAGGTCACTTATCCGCATAAGTGACCTTTTATTTGCTTGCAAGGACCATTCGTTAGTTAACTGTGCTTTGTTTTTTTATCGCTTCATCCGCACGGGTCTTGATCGCATTGATCGTATCATCCAGCGACTTTTGACCAACCAGATACAATTCCCCTTCTTGCAGAATGATATTTCCATATTCGGTCGGAATGGTTCCCGTAATTTTTTCAGGTACAATTCCAAGGTTAGGTGTTAATAAAGCCGCTTTAAGTTCCTCTGACGTAATACCGTCCGAAGCCGGGTATTTGGAAGCCATATCGGTAAAAATTTTGTTCGCTTCCTCATCACTCAGATTCACTTGCGCCGTCATCCCGCCGGAATACTTATAATTATTTTTGGCAAACCATTTTACGAAATCCGCCGCTTCCTTCGGATGCTTCGATGCTTTATTTACCGCAATGCCTCCGGACGATCCGATGCTATTCTTGCCCTGCGGATCAATTGGAATCTGAGTAACGCCTACCTTCCAATCCCGCGGATAGGATTTCAAATCCTGTGGGGCGAAAGAAAACCAGGAGCCGATAAACTGCATGCCGTATTTACCAGTCATGAACGTGTCATACGGTATTTTTTTGGACTTGATTTCTAGCCAGCTCGGCTGAATTTTCAGCGTATTCCCTAAATCCCCATACCATTGCAACGCTTCTTTGAAAGCAGGATCATCATAGTTGGAGGACCCGTCCGCCTTATAACCATTTATGCCCCGCTGCTGGGCTAACAGGTATAATATGCTGTCATAGTCGGGCATGGACGATCCGTAGATTCCTTTGCTGGCATTAGTTAACTTCTTCGCGGTTTCGATATATTCATCCCACGTCCATTCGCCTTTTGGATAAGGGACATTCGCATCGTCAAATATTTTTTTGTTATAGAATACAACCCAAGATACTACGCCGTCCGGAAGCGTATAAACGGTATCCCCATTAAATTTGGTCAAATTTTTGCCGAACTCCGCCTCGTAATCGTAGCCCTCTTCTTTATAAATATCATTTAGCGGCAGAAGCCAATCATTGGTGGCATATTTCGCATGTACAATCGGGTTTTGAATCGTAATCAGGTCCACGTCGCCGCCTGCCGAAAGATCCACGTCGATTTTTTTGTAGATGGCCTCTCCGTCGCCAGGAACCACTTGCAGCGCCACCGTCACCCCGGATTCGGCTTTGTAATCAGTCAGAATCTGCTTGGTCGTCGGCTGATTGCTTGTTCCAGATGTCACATACCACTTGATCGTGACCGGATTCGCGCCCCCATTAGATTCTGCGGCCGACTCGTTAGGCGAGTCACTCGTTCCGCTACAGCCTGCAATAGAAGTTCCTGCGCACCCAAGCAACAGCAACGATAACACTGCTTTTTTTGTTATTTTCATCGTATTAGCCCCCTTCGATCATTTCATCGTCTTTCTGATTAAAGTATAAAATTCTCCACAGGTCTTTCCCATGCAATATCTTTTATCTTTTTATCCTATTTATCTATATCGCTATTTTTCTGCTGCACGAATTTGTCTTATTTAAAGAAAAAATGTACTTTTTTGAGATTGTCGTCATCTCATTAAGTACATTTCAGATCGTTATCGATATTTTAAGGGGGACTCCCCTACATTCTTTTTGAACACTTTGCTGAAATAGTATTCATCCCCATAACCAACTTCTCTTGCGATTTCGGCAATTTTCAAATCCGTTGTCTTAAGCAGAAATTTTGCGCGGCCAATTTTGACTTCGGTTACGTAATCGATAAAATTTTGCCCCGTTTCTTTCTTAAACAAATTGCTCAGATATGCGGGGGAAAGCTGCAAATAGTCCGCAACTTTTTCCAGAGACAGCTCACCTTTATAGTGTTTATTGATAAATTGCTTCGTTAAGTAGACTCTCAAGCTTTCATAGTTCTCCATCAGTTGCCGGGTCATCCGATCATTTAATTGATTGATCCACTCAATAAAATCAACTTTCATACTCATTGTGCTTATGCGATCGTACATATCCTTGGTGAGGATTTCCTTCTCGCTGAGCTGATAATTTTCAACAAAGCTCTGGAATAAATAAAAGATGGTGAAGCTGATCCCCATTAGAAGTTCTTTCGTCAGTTTATGGTTACGACTGATCCCCTCGGTTAACCGTTCCAACGCTTGCTGGATATCATCCATTTCTCCGTCAATGAATGCCTTTTCAAGGCTCTTCATTTCCGCTGATAAGTCATCCGTTTCTTGCGAAGACAGCAAGCAAATATCGCGATAATAAACATTCGTCCCTCTCGGATAAATAAAGGCAAATCGGACAGCTTCTTTAGCTTCTCTATAAGCTTGCTGGAGTCTTTCATAGCCATCATAAATTTCGCTAATCCCTATACTGACCGAAGTGCTTAAATATTTGCGCAGCGTGATCCGTATATTTGCCATTAACTCTTCCAACCCTTCGGAGGACCTCGCATCCCCCTTTGGTCGTAACGACAACACGGCAATAAACTGCTGCAGCTGAAGGCTGATGACATGTCCGTATGCGTAACTGGACAGCACCTCCTCCAAAATATTCAATACGGAATAATCGAGCAGATGCGGAGATTCGCCATATTTTAGATATATGGACGCATCATCGACTTCAATAATGAGACATACCAGCTGCTCATCCGGGAACGTTAACCTATTTGCCTCTAATTGATGGAGGATCTCGGACTGTGTCTTAACAATGCCAAGCAGCATATCCTTAAAGAGCTTTTCTTTGTGAAGAGGAGCATGATAGGCAGGCCTTGCAGTTGAGAAATATACTTGCTCGCTGCTTGATGTCAAGATTAACGTCTTTAACTCCTTTAATATGCCAATGAGCTGTTCGGATTCCAATTCTAGTTTTAAGATGTAATCCTCGGCGCCGTTCTTCATCGCTTCTTTGACGAATTCGAGATCATCATGGGCGCTAAGAATAATAAACTTAGCCGGGTGGTCTTCCCGCTTCAATGCTTTTAGCAGCTCTATTCCCGTCATAATCGGCATTTTGATATCCGTTAGGATAATGTCAGGGACGTGCTCCCTAGCCATCTCCAATGCTTTTTTTCCGTTCTCTGCTTCCCCAATAAGTTCTAGCCCAAGCTCTTCCCAAGGGATAATCGTCTTGATGCCTATACGAACTAACGCTTCATCGTCAACAATAAGTACTTTAATCATCGTTAATCTCACCTTATTTCAGTATCGTTCGGATTTTGTTTAAAGGATAATGGAAGTGTGATATGAACCTTCGTATAATATAAGGGTTTGCTTTCGATATGCAATCCAAACTTCTCGCCATATATCATTTGAATGCGATTATGAACATTTTGTACGCCAATCCCATTGCCACTCTCCTGATTCCGGTGACGGAATTTCATCGTTTCCGATATTTGTTCATCCGACATGCCAATACCGTTATCCTCTACCGTTATCTGGAGCACGGAATCCTCGGCATATACCTTGATTGTGATGACTCCAGGCCCTTCCTTGGGTTCAATACCATGAAATATCGCATTCTCGACAATCGGCTGCAAAATAAATTTAACGCATTCCGCTGCATAGAACCTTTCTTCCACCTCATAATTTACTTGAAACTTGTCCCGATATCTCGTTTGCTGAATGAATATATAGTCTTTGATCATAACGATCTCTTCACCCAATGTAATCATCGAGGTGGGCTGTCTGAACGTATTTTTCAGCAAACGGCCTAATGCATCAACAACCTCTTTAATTCCATCCGCTTTCTGAATAATCGCCATCCAGCGAATCGTGTTCAGCGTGTTATAAAGAAAATGAGGATTAATCTGTCCTTGAAGTGCTTTGATTTCGGCGTTCCTTTTTTGCTTTTCTTCCTCAACAACCTGATTGAATAACGCGTTAATCCGCTGGATCATGTAATTATAAGTTACGCTTAACAGGCCGATTTCATCTGTACTCGTTACTTTAACTTTCACATCAAGATTAGAGCCCCTCAGTTCTTTCATCGTAGAAATCAAATGTTTGATGGGACGTACGATATTTCTTGAAACCAGGTACCAGAGGATTCCCGTAAATAAAAACGAAATTAGAAACACGATTGCCGTTACGTTAATGATGATTTTATTATCTTTGGTCAGCGCCTCAACGGGCACCATCTGAATGATTTTCCAACCATACTCCTCGATTTTATAAGAAAAAGTAAGAAATGTTTGTCCATCCTTCTTGATTTCAAGGCCCGATTCTTTGATATGATCTGGAAGGCTAATTCCTTCTGATTGTAACGTTTTGGTGCTTTGCTGTTCGGGAAACACGATTCTTCCACGTTGATCCACCACATAAATTTGACTTTGCGTCTTTAGCGAAGCCTTGCTTAAAATATCCGTAAATACTTTCGTACTCAAATTCAAATAGATAGCTCCGATGTTATTGTGATTCGTATCGTTAATGACTCTGGCAATTGAAAACACCTGATTTCTCCTGAAGTCGTTGTCATTGTCGTGAACGCCTAGCCAAAGGACTTTTCCGTTTAATTCAAGCATGGTTTTATACCATGCTGAGGTTTGAATGTCATCGGTGTTAATGGTATAGGCATCATTGCCATAAGTAAACTGACTGCCATTTTTTCCGAATACAAAGAGGGAAGTAATATAGGAGTAATAGTTCGAATAAAACGATATATTGTCAAAAACCTGGTCGACTCTTTTCAAATTATTGTAGAACACAATATTGTTGCTGTTATCGGCCGTTATGGCATGCTGGATATCCTCGTTGATGTAGATCAACTCCGTAATTTTTTCAATGCCTGCTAGCTCCTTTTCTGTTGAATTCCCAATATACAATAAGTTTTCTTGAAAGGATTGACTGACCTTTTCTTTCACAATTTTCACGGACAAGAAGTAGGAGCTCACGCTCAGAGCAGTAGTTGGAATGATCATTACGAGTAAGAATGCAATAAAAAATTTGCTCTGAATACTTTTTCGAAATATGCGGGAAGTTTTCATAGTCTGGTCCCCTTACCACCATAACAGTGTATGATAATAATTGTATCTCCTCGTAAATAAAGACCGCTCCTCCATAAGAGCGGTCTTTAGCTTACCACAAATTTTCAAGCTCTCAAAATTAAAGAGCAAAGGAAGCAATCTCACCTACCGTCAGCGCTTCTATGACTTGGATTAACGGCGCTTACCGTATTAATATGCGGCACCTACCGTCAGGCCTGAATCAGTATAGCTTGTTCCAATTACATCTGTAACAATCGTTGTATAAGGCCCACCGCTGGCTGATGCGCCTGTCGGCATTGTCGACACTGCCCAAGTTCCCCCATTCATTACACTCGTAACTTCTGATGCGCTAATAACACGGTTGTAGATTCTGAAGTCATCAATCTGCCCTTTCAAATATTTATCACCTGCCCATTCCGATTTTCCAATAAAGTTTCCACTGGTCGTCGGTGCCAGATCGGAAGGCTTAAACGTCATACCCGTATTTGTTGCTGCCTGAACTCCGTCGATATAGAGAATACCGGTACTTCCTGATAAAGTTACCGCAATATGCTTCCATGTATTCGCCGTTAAATTGCTGCCTTGCGAAATATTCTGTTCCGCCGTATTACC
>NZ_JBCNGR010000038.1:0-84725 GCF_050481745.1 Paenibacillus algorifonticola
GGAGGAGCAGCGACGACGGTCACCTGGACAAGCGATGACGTGAACAACAAGGTGGAAGTAGACAGCACAGGGAATGTAACGGTCGCATCGGATGCAGCGCTAGGCGATTACACGATCACGGCAACATCGTCAGAAGATAGCAGCAAAAAAGGAACCGCGACGATTTCGGTCACGGCAGCAGCTTCCTATTCAATCGCTGCAATCACGGATCAAACGTTGGCAGCACTAGTTCAGGGATACGAATCGGGTACCCAAGAGAATAAAACCGTCCCAGTCATGAATACTGGAACTGGAGATTTATTGAACCTGTCGGCAGCGCTTAGTGGAGCAAACGCTAATGATTTTGTAATATCTCAGCCAGATTCTATTTTAACTGGCAGCGAGTCAACAAGCTTTGACATTCATGTAAAAGACGATTTGCCAGCAGGCACCTACACGGCAACGGTGACCGTATCTGCGAATCATATGACACCTGTAACATTTAACGTTACGCAAGCAGTGAATTTGCCCAATGCTCCCGAAAATCCACAAAATCTTGTGGCTGTCGGCGGCGACCGCCAAGTTACACTGAGCTGGGGGGCAGTATCGGATGCGATGCAATACCGTATTTACATGGCAACGGATGCTGAATCAACTGACCTTGTTGAAGTAGCGATTGTCACATCACCTACTTACAACGTACAAAACCTGGTCAACGGTAATACCTATTACTTTGTAGTAAAATCAGAGAACTTGGGAGGCTTGAGTGGGGCATCGAACCATACAAGCGCGACCTCATCAACCATCCCGGAAGCGCCAGCTAACGTATCCGCAGTGGCGGGCAACGGACAAGCTGTCATAACCTTTACGGCTCCAACGGATAATGGTGGAAGTGCGATTACAGGCTATGAGGTGATAGCATCTCCGGGAAATATCAGCGTGATTGGGGGAGCAAGTCCGATTACGCTTACAGGCCTGACGAATGGAACAAGCTACACCTTTACGGTAAAAGCGATCAATGGGGCAGGTAGAAGCTCTGCATCCGCGGAATCGAATGCAGTCATTCCGGCAGCATCCAATACGCCATCTCAGCCTTCCGTTCCATCGACATCGGGTACTGTGAACACTGCGAACAACGGAGTGAATATTCTGGTTAACGGAAAAGTTGAGAATGCAGGTACCGCCACAATCACAAAGCGGAACAATCAATCCGAAATAACGGTAGTTGTGGATCAGAAAAAACTGGATGAGCGACTCACGGCGGAAGGGCAGCATGCGGTAGTCACGATTCCGATTGACCAAAAATCCGACATCTTCGTTGGAGAGCTGAACGGTCAAATGGTGAGAAACATGGAGGACAAGGAGGCTGTCCTAGTATTCAAAACCGAAAATGCAACGTACACGCTTCCAGCAGGACAAATTAATATCGGTGCTATATCTGAGCAGGTTGGCGAATTAATAGCCTTGCAAGATATTAAAGTACGGATTGAAATTGCCGTCCCGACAGCGAATACGTTGGAGTTTGTTAAGAACGCAGCAGTCAAAGGCCAGTTCACGCTTGTCGGCCAGCCGCTGAGCTTTACGGTGAGAGCTGTATACGGAGATAAGATTATCGAAGTAACGAATTTTGACGCTTATGTGGAAAGGACGATTGCGATTCCGGATGGCATTGATCCGGGCAAAATTACGACTGGAGTAGTCATTGAGCCGGATGGCTCCGTACGTCATGTGCCGACTAAAATCCGAAATATGAACGGGAAATATGAGGCTCAAATCAATAGCTTGACCAACAGCGATTATGCGGTCGTATGGCATCCTCTCGAATTTAGCGATATGATGAATCATTGGGCGAAAAATGCCGTTAACGACATGGGGTCTCGGATGGTTGTCGGTGGAACGGGCAACGGGCTGTTCAGCCCTGACCTGGAAATTACCCGTGCCGAATTTGCAGCGATCATCGTACGCGGACTAGGACTCAAGCTGGAAAATGGAGCAACGCCATTCTCGGATGTGAAATCAACCGATTGGTTTAGCGGCGCGGTTAATACAGCTTATTCCATGCAGCTTATCAACGGCTTTGAAGACGGCACGTTCCGGCCGAATGACAAAATTACAAGAGAGCAAGCAATGGTTATTTTAGCCAAAGCGATGGTGATAACAGGGCTGAAGGCCGAGCTGCTTGAACAATCGACCGAAGCTGCCCTTCGTCCGTTTGAAGATGCAGCGGAAGTGGCCACATGGGCGCAAAGCAGCATGGCGGACAATGTACAGGCTGGCCTTGTATTTGGCAGAAATGGAGCTTTACTCGCGCCGAAGGGGAATATGACCCGAGCCGAGGTCGCAACTATCATACAGAGATTATTGCAAAAATCGAATTTGATTTAAGCAGCCATTCCTTGGAGTATCCTGCCATCTATCAAGCTTCCAGCTGGATGATGGCAGGATTTCTTATTTTTCTGGAGCAAATACAAGCATTCTGCCAATAAACTAGGCTAGGAATCATGGTATGATTAATGTGTTCGGCGCCCCGAAATTGGATAACTTAGGTGTTAATACTGATCACTCCACACATGTGGAGTGCTGTGTGTCGCTTATACCCGTCTCTCTTAGATTGAGTTAGGGATGAGCGTCGCTCCATACTCAGCAGAAATTTGACGCTCGTCTCCTTTCAAAGTCAGGCGCTTGCGGTGTCTCAGTAGGAATGATACAGCGATGCCCGCCGATCGTAATCAATTTGGAATAGAGGGTTTTCATAGCATTTTGTAGAATATTGTAAATAAGCAATGCAGCGGGAATTAAAGATAGGATTTCTTCTATTCCCGTAGTTCAGTGTAGTAGAAAACGACACCTGCTACTAGCAAAAGAATCTATCATAGTGAATGGGGATACTGATATGTATCAAGCGAGAAGATTGTGGAAGTTACTTCTAGGCTTAATAATCTTAGGATTTTTACCTTTGTACCTAACCGACAGAGCGTTTGCCGCCCCTCCGGACGCCACCATCGTGGTCGCTGACAATGATCTGTCTATCGGCGAAACTTCGCTGGTGACGATCACCTTCTCAGAAGCGGTGACTGGATTTACCCTAGATGACCTGACAGCGGAAAACGGTACCCTAAGCGGCCTCGCAACGAGCGACAACATCACCTATACCGCAACCCTCACGCCGGATAGTATAAACGACCCCACGAACGTCATCACGCTCGACAATGCTGGTGTAGAAAATGTCTTTCACCAAGTGGGGATCGGAACCACCGAATCTAACAATTACTCCATTGACATCATGCAGCCGGCTGTGGCGAGTGTGTCGGTTCCTGCGGGTGCCTCTTATGGTGCAGGAAAAAACTTGGATTTTACAGTACAGATGAGTGAGCCCGTATTCGTTACGGGGACTCCAGGGATCTCATTGATTATAGGAGCAACAGTCGTTCAAGCTGTGTATGAAAGCGGTTCGGGGACGGACGCTTTGCTATTCAGATACACCGTACAAGCTGAACAAACGGATGCTAATGGTATTTCCGTTGGAGCTTTCACGCTCAATGGCGGGTCGATCAAGGATCATGCAGGCAACGATGCGGTATTAACGCTAAGTAACGTTGGCAGCACAACGAACGTGATCGTGGATACAACAGCTCCAACGATAACGAGCGTAGCGGTACCGAACTCTGCAACGTATAAATCCGGCGATTCATTAGATTTTACCGTGACTATGAGTAAGAATATTACGGTTACGGGAACGCCGCAATTAACGTTGATTATCGGTGGAGCGAATCGTGCAGCATCGTATTCGTATACCGAATCCAACAAAAAAAACCTTCATTTCATTTATACCGTTCAATCCGGAGATTTGGATATTGACGGAATTGATGTCGGCGCATTGTTAAGGAACGATACGATTCATGATGATGCGGGCAACCCGGCAACGTCAACACTAAACAATGTCTCCGACACAACTGGGATACTCGTAGATGCAATAGCTCCGAAGATATCCAGTATATCGGTGCCAAACGCTGGTTCTTATAAATCCGGCGATTCGTTAGATTTTACCGTGACTATGAGTGAGAATATTACGGTTACGGGAGCTGGGACACCGCTGCTTGAGATCCATATAGGAGGAACGAATCGTACAGCCTCCTTAATTAGCGGGACGATGTCAGATACGCATGCGTTACAATTCAGGTACACCGTGCAGGCTGGCGATGATGACAACGACGGCATTGCCGTTGGAGCCTTGACGCTCGATGGCGGTTCGATCAAGGATCACGCAGGCAACGATGCGATATTAACGCTAAACAACGTAGGCAATACGTCGGGTGTATTGATCGATACAACAGCCCCAACGATTACGGGACACTTTGTAGGCAATGGTAATGCCTATATCGACGTGATGTTTAGCGAAGGCGTATATACAACGAGTAATGGCACGGGCGCTTTGACTTCAAGCGACTTACGATTGAACTTCGCTAGAAATGACGGAAATGCTTCCGCTGTTTCTATTCATTCATTAAAGAAAACAGATGGAGGAGATTTGATCGGCGGTGAGACTGCCATTCGAGTAAATCTTGACGTAACGGGCATTCCGACCGGCAATGAAACCATTGAAGTCGTGCCGGAAGATGGTGCGTCTATCTTTGATTTGGCGGGCAATGCTGTAGCAGGTTCACAATCGTCCGGAACGGCAACGCTTCTTGACATGCGCTCTCCATTCATTAACCCGACAAGCGCAAGCTTCGACAAATACGCCGGAGCAGCGGCGAATCGCGATGTAACGACAACACTGGCGCTGATCGGCAACACGCTGACCAGCATTGCCAACGGCGGGACGATTCTCGTTTCGGGAACGGACTATACCGTATCGGGCAACACGGTGACGATTCTGAAGTCATACTTGGCGGCGACGCCGGTCGGAACGACTAGTTTAACGTTCACGTTCAGCGCAGGTGCGGAGCAGTCGCTTGCGATCACGGTGAGCGATACGACGCCTTCAAGCAGCGGCGGTGACAGCGGCTCAACGCCTTCCGTCCCCTATCCGGTCATCGATATGAACGGAGTATCGCTTAACCCGGATACAATAGACACGACGAAGCCGTCCTATACGCTTGAAGTTACGCCGAAGGACGGGGTAGCCTATGTTAGCATTCCGGCAAGCATTATGACCGGCTTTGAGGGCAAGAACGCGGCCTTTATCATCGAAATCAAGGCGCCGTACGGCAGCTATCAAGTACCGGTCAATCTGGCGTTGCTCATTCCGGGGCTGAAGGACTTGCTTGCAGCGAATCATCTCAAAGCGGAGGATATCAGCTTCAAGATCACCTTGTCCGACAAGTCCGGCAATAAGAATATCCAAGCTGCATTGGCAAACGGATTGCCAAACAGTCAAGCGATGGGCGCGATTGTGGATTTTCACGTAGAGACCATCAACTCCAAGACGGGGAAAACCGTTGGAACGGCAGATCAGTTCAATCAGAAGCTTACCCGGGTTATTCCGATGCCTAAGAACATGACGGTTATTCCAGAGCAATGGGGTGCTTTCCGCTACAACGAAATGACCAAGAAGTTTGAGTTTGTCCCCGCTAAGAAGGTACAGATCGACGGTGTATGGTATGTGATGATCAGCTCATTCTCTAACAGCGTGTACGTTGTGGCAGAAAATGCCATGAGTTTCATCGATATGCTGGAGCATTGGGGCAAATCGTTCGTCCAGCTTGCCTCGGCGAAAGGACTTGTTGATGGGGTTGGCTATGGCAAATACGACCCGAATCGCACAGTCACGAGAGCGGAGTTTACCGCCATGTTAGTCCGGTCGCTGGGAAGAGGCACATCTACCGGCAGTACATTGTCCTATGACGATGTGAAGTCCGGCGCATGGTACTTCGACGAGATTACCAAAGCGAAAGAGCTTGGACTTTTGAACTTTGTACAAGGCAATAGCTTCATGCCCGATCAGCCGCTGACTCGCGAGGAAATGGCGAGCATGCTGGCGGAAGTCATTTCACTGGAGAAGCTGCCAATCACCAAGGAATTCGTTAGCTTGGACGACTACAAGGATATCGTAAGCACGGACAAAGCCTATCTGGAGGACGTTCGTTTGATGGTTAAGCTTCAAATCATGACTGGCACAGGCGCAAATTCGTTCAGTCCGAAGGGTGAAACGACTCGTGCCCAAGCGGCGGTTGTGTTTATTAGGATGCTGCAAGCCCTTGGAATGATCGACAAATAGGCAGGCTGTAGCAGATCACAACAGAAGATAATATTTCCCCTCATAAGACACATGTGGAGTGCGTAATAGGGATATGTCGAGTCGATACCTAGAAGTCTATAGTGATCCGTATTCGGCGAAGTAATGTTTCTAGCTCAGGACGAAGGTTTCGGTCGTATATATGAAATGGGTAGATATGACGAGTGATTATAGTTAACGATGGAGTATAACACTTTCAATCGTGTTTTTGGTGGGTTAACAAATTCCAGCACTTTCCATCTCGCGCCATTAATGCTTTTATATCCTCAATCAGTATCCCCATTTCATTCAGCAGAATAGTTATGATTAAACTTTCAAGTAATTACAACCACATTTTTAAACTTTGCTGTCCAATTGTGAGCCGAATGTCTTCAGCAAATGAGATCCTACCAATCAGTAGAGAAAAAAACGCATTATTATACCTAGGTCATCCCGAACAATTGAGTCGTCAACAAATGTTTCATATTCAACAAATACTCTTGGTGTACTTCTCAATGTCATTTCAACATTTGCATTTCTACTCAAAAAAGGATGATTAACTTCATACGCCAAATAAGATCAGTGGATAGGAAAACGCGCTTGCGCCTTCCACCGTTTTTGCGGAAAGTCTGGCAATGGCCGCGAACCAAGTCAAAGCCAGCGTAAACAGCACGATGATTCCTGCTACGGCAAGCCAAGACAGTACCCCGGAGGGCGAGCGAAAGCCCATAATGAGCGCTACGAGAATGATGACGACAACAGAAAGGACGTTGGATACCACCGAGGTGAGCACATGCCCCCACAGTACAGTGGAACGCGCAATCGGCATGGAGAGGAACCGCTCAATGATGCCCCGTTGCTTATCCAAGAAGCGGCGGTAAGCCACGTAGGCCCCCGCTGGCAATAGCCATAAGCAGTATACCAGGCAATAGGAAGTTCACATAGTTATCCATACCGGTTTCGATTGCGCCGCCAAACACATAAACGAACAGCAACATCATTGTGATCGGAGTGATGCAAACGGTGAAGATGGTGTCCATACTGCGGAAAATATGGCGCATGGAACGTCCGAGCATCACGCTCATATCGCTGAAAAAAAGTTTATTTGCCTTCTCCATTAGATGGCCTCCTTTTTAGCAATGATCGCGAGGAATATCTCCTCCAATGTCGGCTGTTTTTCAACATACTCTACTTTCGATTTCGATCCGCGCCTCGGGGTCGAGCCCTGTGGTTGGCTCGTCGAGGAAAATAACCTGCGGTTTTCCCACGAGGCTCAAGGGAATGTCGAGTCTGGGGCGCATACCGCCCGAATAAGTTGATGGCTTACGGTCGGCTGCGTCAGTTAAGCCGAAACTTTTCAGCAAATCGTCCGCCACCTGACGTGGATGATCCAGATGCAGTCCTTCAGGAAATCGTTCAGGTCGGCGAGCCTCTCGATGGTAACGTCAAACAGAAACCGCCTTGTTGTCATGGTGAGTTCTGTTTATCTTTAGAAGATGCGATGCCATCAAAAATGCGATATTTCAATCCACTATCATCTGCTTTAAAAACGCCATTGTTGAAGTCCGTATGAACACTTCGGTAAAAGACGCCTTCGATACTGTCAGGAACAAGGGAATCCAGTCGCAGCACAAAGCGGTTCCCTTCTCTTACGAGATAGGCCTTGACCCCCATCTCATAGTCTTCGTTCTGTTTTTGCATCTCGCGCTGTACGGATACGATATGAATATCTACTTCTTTGATCAAATGAAGAAGCTGATTAATGATTGAACCTTTTGTAATCTCTTCCCATTTTGTGCGAGCCGACTGCCCAATAATAATTTGTGTGATTCGCCTTTCCTTTGCATGTTCTGCAATGACTTCTGCGACATTCCTGGAATCACTTTTTGCGACAATCAGATCAGCCTGTAGTGTCTCGGCCATGGAGTTCCAAAAAGCCATGTTTTTCTCACGCGCCTCATTATACCGGTTATCATCAATCGGATCTACCGTAAGCAAGGTAAGCGGCGCTCGAAGAGCGGTGGCCAGCTTCCAGCCGCGGCGAATCAATAACTCTGAATTCGGTCCATAGTACAAACAAACGAGTATTCTTTCATCGGTTTCGGTTGAATCGGAGTAAGAAGTTGTGATCAATTTGCTTCGCCCCTGTCGATATAATATGCGCAACAACAAGCAGAAACTAGCTTCCGGATGCTCAGAAATGGATGATGAAAAGCAGAATAAAACGAAAAGAAGCCAGAAGGAAGAGGGAACTTTCCTGTCGGCTTCTTGATTGGTATAGCAAAAAAAGCTATAACATAAGCTGCATGGCTGGATTGCTCTCTCAGTACGCTTACGAGGTTAGCTGTCGGATTCGGGCGCGAGAGTCTCCCTACCTTGGTTCAAGGATTCACCCCATGAGACAAGCAAAACGGAAGCCTGCTCTAGATTGGTTCCCCCGTTTCCCGCGATGGGAATTCAGCGAATGAAACGCATTATATAGTTGTTGATGGAAATAATACGTCATTCCTATTGCAAAGTAAATCTTCAAAACAGACTGGTTTTGAATCAAATTCTGCCTAGTATCACGATCCAGATCATATTTCAATGCAGTTACGTTCATTTTCGACAGTGTACTTGCGGCTTGCTTGACTAATCACATCCGAAAATGTTCACGGTCATTCAGCAGCGAGAAAGCGATATCCAACGCCGGGTTCTGTTACAATGTATTTGGGTTCTGCGGGATTGTCTTCAAGCTTCTTCCTCAAGTGCCCGATGTATATGCGCAAATAATGCCGATTGGAATCATCGTACTCGTTCCAGACTTGCTTCAGCAATTGGCTTTTTGTAATGACTCTCCCTGCATTGAAAGCCAGAATTTTCAACAAATCATACTCCGTCGGAGATAGCTTTATCGGTTCTCCCTTCAATTCCACACTTCTTTGCGCAACATTGATCATTAGCTCCCCATGGTGCAGGACCGGATCTTCTTGAGCCCTGGCTGAGTGTCTTAGCGCTACGCGAATCCGCGCAACTAGTTCTCCCATTCCGAAGGGTTTGGTCACATAATCGTCGGCCCCATGATCCAGCGCAAAGATTTTATCCGCTTCCCGGTCAATGGCAGTGAGGACGATTACTGGCAGATTGGACCGTTCCCGAATACTCCTCAGTACATCCAGGCCGGATAGATCCGGTAATCCCAAGTCGAGTATTACGAGATCCGGAGATGCAAGAGTAGCTTGCTCCAGTCCCTCTTCCCCGGTTGACGCTTCGTATACGTTGTATTTATGGGCTTGCAGCGTCACCTTGAGTAACTTCCGTATTTGAGTGTCGTCTTCCACAACAAGAATTCGAACATGGTGTTCATGGTTTGACATTCGTCTCATCCTCCTATTGTTGGCTGGCCTATTAGTTATCTCGGACAAGCGGAAGCGATATCGTGATGATGGCTCCTTTTGGCACGTTGGGCTTGGCGGAGATGGTTCCTCCATGCAGTTCGGCGATCCCTTTGCTGATGGCCAGCCCCAAGCCCGTTCCCGTGAGGTGTCCAGTTTGTTCGGAACGATAAAACTTTTCAAATATGCGCTCCAACTCATCTTCCTTTAGTCCGATCCCTTCATCGGTAACCGATAGTTGGATGAATTCGATGCCTGCCTTGACAGACAGGATAATCTCACTGTAATCGGGACTATACTTAATCGCATTGCTGATCACATTGATCAGCATTTGCTCAAGCAGAGCTTCATCGCCAAGAACGATGGGGATTTCATCGGTCAGGTCAAGGCGAATCGTGCGATGCTCCTGGTAGCCTTTCAACTGCATGAAGGTAGAGCCGATGATTTCCTCCAATTCGCATTCATCCTTCCGTAAGGTAAGCATGCCGCCTTCGAGCCGGGCCATACCCAGCAAATTCAAAACCAATCGATTCATACGAAGCGCGCCATCGCGAATGGTCACAAGAAGTTGCATTCGTTCCTCGGAGGTAAATAGTTTCTCGCCATCAATCAGCCCGGTTGCAGAACCGATAATGGCTGCGAGCGGTGTACGAAGCTCGTGCGAGACGGAGTTCAATATAGCAATGCGAAGCCGCTCGGATTCGGCGGTCAGATGGGCCAGCTTTGCCTCTTCCTCGAACTTGACGCGTGCGACTGCGCTGGCCGCCAACCCGCCAACCGCTTCAAATAACAAGGCTTGTTCCGGCAGGGTCTCGCTTCGCTCATGCTTGGAAATAAGAACCATAACTCCGAATCTGTGTTCCTCAATCTGAAGCGGGATAAAATGCCCGATGAGTCCGCCCGTATGGGAAATTCTTTTTTCCAATGACTTACCTTGATTGTAGACGCGTTTAGCAAGCGCAAGCTCAGCTTGTTCCTGCACATGATGGGCAAATGGGCTGGAACGACGGGCGAGCGTAAGCTCATTGTTGTTTTCAGCCAGATAGATCGTGACGTCCATTTTCAGGATTTCAGACAGCTGTCGGGAAAAACGGTCCAGCAATGACGGCATATCGACGGCAGAGCTAATCTGTTTACTGAGTGCATAGAGGGTGGCGGTTTGCTTCTCTTTTTGCTTGGAATAAAGCACTTGTTGTTTGAGCCGCGCGGCCAAGCCGGCTGTTAAAACCGCGACCACCAAATAAACGGCGAAGGATATCAGATACCTTAAATCAGCAACCGTGAAACTGAGTACCGGCGGAATAAAAAAGAAGTCAAAGGACAACACGCCAAGTAAGGCAGCAAAAAATGCCGGTCGAAGTCCCCAAACTGCGGCATTTAAAAGAACGGGGAGTAAGAAGATCAGCGCAATATTGGCCGTTTCAAATGCGAGCCCAAATGGCTTTAATAGGATCGTCATCCCAGCAATGAGCAGCGCGGTGATGGCATAAGGATGCCAACGGAATGTTGAACGGGAATTTTTCATGGTCTTTGCCTCCAATACCAATCAGGACTCACCTTTACCATAAGCGTACTGTAAATAAAGCGTAAAAGAAACGGTTTCCGGGGGTAAAAGTTCCGTAAAAATCACGTATATGAAAGAAAAAAAGAGAAAAGAGGAGGAAATTAAAGATACTGCGTGATGGGGTATCCAGTTGCAACTAGAAGGTGAATTTTAAACTTATACCCATCGTGCATTGCTTTACAATTATTTGCATACGGCGTAACATACGATTCATGAATTCAATGATTCACCATTTTATTCGCTGAATTGCCTTACAGGCAATCGGGGGAACCAATTGCGGAAGCTTGTGTGAGAGCAAGCATTCGTGCGGGGTGAATCCTGCCACCGGGATACGACTTGTTGGCAGGTAGGGCGACTCTCACCGCCCGAATCCGTCAGCTAACCTCGTAAGCGCAGAGCAACTCTTTGCCAGATTTCGTTGCTTATGGAGAGAGGATGATGAAGCTTGTGATCGTAACCTTCGACCACAGGACTTAGGCCTCATGTGGTTTTTTACAATTATCGCTGAATTCTTTGCTGTGCCAAAGAAGCGGGGGAACCAACGGAAGTCGGAACAATCGACTTTATGGGGTGAATCGCCGGAAGTACCGGCGTAGGGCGACTCTTACGCCCGAATCCGACAGCTAACCTCGCAAGCGACATAAGAGAGGCAACATTAATCAAAAATAGACACGGTTTATTCACTGTGCCTTGGAAGTTGATGAAAAGTGGCCTCTTTTCGTGAGCTTCTTTTTTGTTGCCTCCGCGTTTATCGACAGGAGGGACAGATGTGATTATACAAGAGGATTATATTCTTGTTTCAGCGCCAACAGAAGCCGGTCAAGCATTTCTGCGGACGTTGGTCATGAAAGAAATACCATTTGTGGCACTTACGAATAATAGAGCTGATAAACAAGCTCTGGAGGAAATCGGAGTAAAGGAAATCCTTATGGTGGATACAAGAGACAGTCGTCCGCCGATGATCCCTGAGTTGCCGATCGGAAAGGTTTACTTGTTTGAACGTAGCTTCAATTTATGTTGCAGGTACATTCATATTTGTCGCTCATGGACGGGAAAACCGATTTTTGTCATTACACAGGGAAATAACAGTCGGCTCATTTATAAGGGGCTTGGTGCCAATTATGTGATCCATTCACAGGGGAATGATCTGTCCTTTCTGTTAAGTGAGAACCAGTAAAGCCTCAAAAGGAGATGCGGAAGATGTTGGATATTGGAATGATTGCTTTGGTGATTGGACTGGCAGCAGCCATGATTGGCCTTGCCGCTTGGTCAGGCAAAGTGGTGGAGGAAGGGCGTGAAGAAGCATGATGTGGGCATTGGGGGGCGTCGTCGTCCTGTTGTTTGTCTATCTGGTATATGCTTTGGTAAAGCCGGAAAAATTCTAATAAACCGCTTGTATTCAGGAAGGAGTATCGTTATATGGCCGGAATGATTGCCATTGTTGTTACATTGTTGTTGGTCTTGCTGTTAGCTCGACCTACTGGACTATATATGGTTAAGGCATTTGATTACAACCCATCAGGACTGGATCGATTCTATGGTCCATTGGAAAAAATGATTTATGCCATCGGAGGCATTCACCAAGAAAATCAAACGTGGAAGAGATACGCTGCAACCTTAGTCATTAGTAATAGCGTGATGATCCTGCTCGTATATCTCGTGTTTCGAACACAGGTGTTTTTGCCGCTGAATCCGGCCGGTATTGCCAATATGGACCCGAGCCTTGCATTTAATACGGCAATCAGCTTTATGACAAACACCAATTTGCAGCACTACAGCGGGGAGAGCGGATTATCGTATTTGTCGCAAATGATTGCTATCGTCTTTATGATGTTTACGGCTCCGGCTACTGCGCTTGCAGCGGTATTCGCTTTTATGCGCGGGCTGGCAGGAAAACCGTTAGGCAATTTTTTCGTCGATATGACTCGTGCCATTACACGGGTATTGCTGCCGATTGCTTTTGTCACGGCCTTTATTTTTATTGCGCAAGGCGTTCCACAAACGCTTGAACCGGCGGCGGTCGCTCAAACGATTCAAGGCGGTGAACAAACAATTGCCAGAGGCCCGATGGGTTCGTTCTTGTCCATTAAAGAGCTTGGGAATAACGGCGGGGGGTTTATGGGCGTCAACTCGGCTCACCCGTTTGAAAACCCCAATGCAATGAGTAATTTGATTCAGATCCTGCTAATGATGTTGCTTACGACATCGCTACCTTTTGCATACGGCAAGATGGTCGGAAATGCCAAGCAGGGACGGGTACTGTTTGTTTCTATGGCCATGCTCTTTATTGTTTTGCTGGGCGTTTCGCTGACGGCTGAAAAGGCCGGCAATCCGGCTCTGAATGCTATCGGCATTCAGCATGAACAAGGCAGTATGGAGGGTAAGGAGGTTCGATTCGGAGTTGCACAATCTTCCTTGTATTCAGTCGTAACAACGGCATCCGAAACGGGAGCGGTCAATACGATGCATGATACGCTGACGCCTATCGGCGGTATGATCACCATTGCCAATATGATGCTGAATACCGCTTTCGGAGGTGTCGGAGCCGGTTTTATGAATGTACTCATGTATGCCATAATCGGTGTGTTTCTTTCGGGGTTAATGGTAGGGCGTACACCGGAGTTCTTGGGCAAAAAAATAGAAGGCAAGGAAATGAAGCTGATTGCCGTCACGATGCTGGTTTCGCCTTTTCTCATTCTGGTTCCAACAGCAATTGCGCTGTTCAGCTATCCCGATACGCTGTCCAATCCGGGCTTTCACGGCCTGACGCAAGCGCTGTACGAGTATACCTCGTCTGCGGCGAACAACGGTTCCGGATTCGAAGGACTAGGTGACAATACATTGTTCTGGAATATGACAACCGGAATCGTTATGTTCTTAGGCAGGTATTTCTCCATTGTCGCTTTGCTTGCTGTAGCCGGGTCGCTTGCTGTCAAGAAGACGGTGCCGGAAACAACAGGCACCTTTCGGACCGACACAGGATTGTTCGCGATTGTATTTTTGGCTGCTGTGCTGATCGTTGGAGCGTTAACGTTCTTCCCAAGTCTCGTACTTGGCCCAATTGCAGAACAGTTGACATTGAAACCATAAGTTTGAGTGTAATGGAGGTTCTCACGATGCAAACTAAAAAATCCATGCTTAGCGGGCCGATTATTCGGAATGCTGTCAAAGAAGCGTTCATGAAGCTGGACCCTAGAGTCATGTTTCGTAATCCAATCCTGTTTGTAGTGGAGATAGGATTTATCATCACATTATTTCTATGCTTTTTTCCCGGAGCGTTCCAAGGATCGACACCGGTTTGGTTCAATATAGTGGTTGCCGCCATTTTGTTGGTGACATTGTTGTTTGCGAACTTTGCGGAGGCATTGGCTGAAGGAAGAGGAAAGGCGCAAGCGGATTCGTTAAAACAGACGAAAAAAGACATTGTTGCAAACAAATGGGTTGGCGGAGAGGTCAAGCAGGTGGCTTCAACGGATCTTCGTAAAGGAGATATTGTCGTCATATCACAAGGAGAAATGATTCCGGGAGATGGGGAGGTCATCGAGGGGCTCGCGTCAGTAGACGAATCGGCTATTACGGGGGAGTCCGCGCCTGTCATTAAGGAAGCTGGGGGCGATTTCAGTTCCGTAACAGGTGGAACGCGTGTCATTAGCGACCAGATCAAAGTGAGGATCACCAGCGATCCTGGCGAATCGTTTCTGGATCGCATGATTTCGCTTGTCGAAGGGGCAAAACGGCAAAAAACGCCGAATGAAATTGCCCTGAATACGGTTCTGATCAGTTTGACCCTGATTTTTCTGATTGTCGTTGTGACACTGCCGTTTTTCGGGGACTACCTGAACATTGAAATTGATATTCCCGTCTTGATTGCCCTGCTGGTTTGCCTCATCCCAACTACAATTGGAGGGTTATTGTCTGCAATTGGAATCGCGGGAATGGACCGGGTAACCCGGTTTAACGTACTTGCCATGTCGGGGAAAGCCGTGGAAGCTGCGGGGGATATTAATACGATCATTCTGGACAAAACGGGTACGATCACGTACGGCAACCGGATGGCGAGCGAATTTATCCCGGTTGGCGGCGCCAAACCGATTGAAGTAGGCGAGTGGGCGGCGATTAGTTCAATGAAGGATGAGACACCCGAAGGGCGTTCCGTCCTGGACTTGATGAAAAAGCTGGAACTCGGGTATAACGAATCATTGGCTACCGGTGGAGAGTTCATCGAATTCAAAGCGGAAACACGAATGAGCGGGATCGATTTGACGGATGGCCGCAAAGTGCGCAAAGGGGCCGTAGACGCCATTAAAAAATGGGTAGCTGCACAGAACGGGACCATACCGAACGATTTGGATGTGGCAGCTGATAAAGTCGCTTCTGCTGGGGGCACGCCGCTGGCCGTGGCAGTTGATAACCGAATTTACGGCGTCATCTATTTAAAAGATACGGTCAAGCCCGGCATGCGTGAACGTTTCGATCAAATGCGCCAAATGGGCATTAAAACGGTGATGTGTACAGGCGATAACCCGCTCACTGCCGCTACAATCGCGAGAGAGGCTGGTGTAGATGACTTTATCGCGGAGAGCAAGCCGGAAGATAAAATAGCCGTGATTCGGCGGGAGCAGGCCGAAGGCAAGCTGGTCGCAATGACGGGAGATGGCACGAACGATGCGCCTGCATTGGCGCAGGCGGATGTGGGGATCGCTATGAATAGCGGCACAGTAGCAGCCAAGGAAGCAGCGAATATGGTCGATTTAGACTCTGACCCGTCCAAAATCATTGAGGTTGTGGCGATTGGAAAGCAGCTTCTGATGACGCGCGGCGCACTTACGACGTTCAGCATTTCCAACGATATTGCCAAATACTTTGCCATCTTGCCTGCCATGTTTATGCTCGCCATTCCGGAGATGAATAAGCTGAATGTCATGCAGTTGGGATCGCCGATGTCGGCCATTCTCTCCGCGCTCATTTTCAATGCGATCATCATCCCACTGTTAATTCCGCTAGCGATGAAAGGCGTCGCCTATAAAGCAGTCAGTTCAGCGCAACTGTTAAAACGAAATTTGTTTATATATGGCTTAGGCGGTGTGGTTGTCCCTTTTGCCGGCATCAAGCTTATTGACCTTGTTATCCATTTATGGGTATGACGAAAGGAAGGACCGGAGATGAAAGTATTGACATCTAGCTTGCGAATCAGCTTGCTATTCATGGTATTATGCGGACTTGGTTATAACCTGGCGGTTACAGGGATCGCACAGATATTATTTCCCGAACAAGCCGATGGAAGCCTGGTTCAAGACGATGATGGGACCGTAATTGGCTCCAGGTTGATTGGACAATTGTTTAGCGAACCCGAATTTTTCCATGGTCGTATCTCCAGTATTGAGTATCAGGCGGATGGATCGGGATCGCCGAACTATGCGCCGTCACATCCCGAATTGATGGAACGGGTGAGAGCTTCTATGGAGGAATGGAAAATGAATAACCCGGAAGCTTCGGTCCGTGATCTGCCAATTGATCTTCTGACCAACTCCGCATCAGGCTTGGACCCTGATATCAGCCCGGAGGCGGCGCGTGCTCAAATTCCGCGGATCAGCCGCTTGACCGGTATTGAACAGCAACAGTTGGAAAGACTTGTGCAAGAACAAACGAGCCAGCGGACGTTTGGTTTCTTGGGCGAACCTGCGGTAAATGTATTGCAGCTCAATATCGAACTGCAGCGTTTGCTTGCGAGGTAAACGAAATATGAATTTCCCTGCCTGCTTAAATGGGGCGGGGAATTTCCGTTTGTTATTTGCTCAAGGGAACGAGGTGAGGACATGGAGCCATTCAAGCGAAAAACGCCGGAAGAAATTTTATATTCCATTTACCGCCTTCACCGAGGCCGATTGAAAATTTACATTGGCGCTGTGAGCGGTTCAGGCAAAACCTATCATATGCTCCAGGAAGGACAAATGTTACAACGGCAAGGGGTTAATGTGGTGATCTGTGCTGTTTCAACCGGTCAACGGCCCGAGACGTTAGAGCAGATTGGAGATTTGGAGCGGATTCCAAGCATTCATTGGATAAAGGATGGCGTCGAATACAAAGATTTAAATTTGGAATCGTTGCTAGACCGCAATCCGGAAGTGGTTCTGGTGGACGGCTTGGCCCATCGGAACCGGGAAGGAGCGCAACACCCGACTAGGCTGGATGACATTCATTATTTGCTGGATCGGGGAATCAGTGTCATTACAACGGTTAATGTCTATGAGCTGGAGGGGGTATTCGAGCTTGCTCATAAATTAACGGGCATCACTGCAGAGCATACGATTCCTTCCGATATACTGGATTCGGCGGATGAGGTTCGTTTGATCGATGTAACGCCCGAGGCCATACTAGAGCGGTTATCCGATGGCCGTTTCCGTCATCCCGATCCAAGCCTGTTCAAACTGGGCAATTTGGCGAAACTTCGGGAGCTTGCTTTGCGGCTTATGGCTGAAGGCGTGAATGAATCGCTGGAAAAGCATCGGGAAGCTGCTGGTTTGTTCGGCCCATCCGGTGCGGCAGAGCGTATCCTTGTGTTGGCGCAGTACCATTGGAACGGCTCGATCTACGTACGCAGAGGCCAGCAGGTGGCCAAACGGCTCGGCGGCGACCTGCTAGTCGTCACTTTCGTCAATCCGAAACAAACGATGTCTAAAGAATCGTTGACCTTTAAGCGCTCGTTGCTTCAATTGGTTGAAAAAGTAGAAGGAGTATTCGAAGAAATTCCGATTGCTTCCCGGCGCGAGCTTCCACGTAAATTAGGCCATTACGCAGCTAGCCATAACGTTACCCGAATCGTGATGGGACATTCCAAAATGAGTCCGTGGCAAGAGTTTTGGAGGGGGTCATTTGCAAACCGGCTATTGAGCAAAATCAAAAATGTCGATCTCTTGTTTATGGCCGACAGTTCAGAACGGGAAGGCAGACGAATATTGCCTACTAGGACGCACCAAAATCGGGAATCGAGTGCCTATCATCGCCTTACGGATCAGGAAGTGGAGGAACAAATACAAAAAATCAGGCGAGGGAAGTTTAAAGTCTACATCGGTGCAGCCCCTGGCGTTGGGAAAACGTACACGATGCTTAGGGAAGGGAATGACCTCCTTAAAAAGCAAATCGATGTTGTCATCGGTCTTCTGGAGACACATGGCCGCGCTGAAACGTTGGAACAGGTAGGCGAACTACCGAACATCCCTAGAAACAAAACACCTTATCGAGGAACAGAGCTCGAAGAAATAGATGTTCCGGCGATTATAAAGCGTAATCCTGAGGTCGTGTTAATCGATGAGTTAGCCCATACCAATGTTCCCGGCAGCAAAAACCGGAAACGCTATACCGATGTGCTGGAAGTCCTGAATGCTGGCATTTCGGTGATTTCCACTATGAACGTTCAGCATCTGGAAAGCTTGAATGATGCTGTTGAGCAAATTACAGGCGTTAGGGTACGGGAAACTGTTCCGGACCATATCCTGCATTTGGCGGACGAAGTCCAACTCATTGATGTATCGCCTGCGTCCTTGCAGCAGCGCATGAGAGAAGGAAGGATCTATGCAGCTAATAAAATCGAACAGGCGTTAGGTTCTTTTTTCAAAACAGGAAATTTGATCGCGCTGCGTGAGCTTGCACTTCGGGAGATTGCGGATGATGTAGATGAGCGATTGGAATCCTGGGAGCGCAAGGCTTCGCTTCGGGGACCATGGCGAAGAAAAGAAACAATTTGTGTGGGAGTAACGGCAAGTCCTAACGCAGAGCGTTTGATTAGAAGGGGATTTCGAATCGCGTATCGTTTGAAAGCCGAGTGGTACGTAATTTATGTTCACAAGGGCCCATTGATTTCGGATGAACTGAACAAGCGTCTCGAACGATTAAAGGAATTGTCCACGCGTTTGGGGGGCATATTCGAAATGCAGTTTACAGCAAGGGATCGAGACATTGCTTCCATCCTGATCAGCAAATCGGACGAGAGAATGGCTACGCAAATGGTTTTGGGGCAATCCGGTAGGAACATCTGGAAACTTGTGCGCCGTGGTTCGATCGTCAAGACTGTACTGCGCCACGCCCGGCATATGGATGTTCTGATTGTTGCGGACTTTGATTCTCATGCCAAACCGATGGAGAATTAATACGATTAAGCAAGTTGAGGTGGATGAAATTGCCGCAAATCATGCGAAGCAATTGCCCTATTTATTACGAGTCCCGCGGAAATGGTCTGCCATTGGTTTTTATACCAGGCCCTTCATTTTCGCATCGTTTGTTTGAGCCGCAAATTGAATATTTCAGGCATTATTACAGAGTGATCGTTATGGAGCTAAGGGGAAACGGACAATCCGGAAAGCTAAGTGTGCCGGGTAAAGAAATTATCGAAGAACAATGTCGAGATATTTATGCACTATTAAACCACCTTGGTATCACAAATGCCGTTTTCATAGGGTTTTCCGGAGGCGGTTTTGTCGTTCAAAAATTTGCACATTTGTATCCTGGAAAAGTCCGAGCGATTGTTGCAACTGATAGTCACCATTGGTCAATAACCCAAAATCGCTCCGTTCGTTTTTTTCAGTCACTTGCTGCTTTGCTCCATTTCATTCCGGACGATATGGAGACGCGTACAACAAGAATCGTATATTCCCAGTGGCTGATGGCCTATAAAATTTTAAAAAGAGAAAGACGCCAGAAAAGACCGACTGAAACGATCAAACAAGAATATGCACTTCATCGCTTGAATTATAGAGAAATTGCCCCTTTTCTTCAAATTCCGGTCTTGCTTGTTGCCAGCGAAGGGAACGCATATTTAGTTAAGGAAGCACAGGAAATGAGGCGGCTATTGCCACGTTCCAAAGTTGAAATTATCAATGATTCTCTTGATCCAAGCCATTTGTGTCAACCTTTAAGGTTTAATGCTATTGTTCAGGATTTTTTGGAATATCATGGGTATCATTTACTTTTTGAAAAGTGATTAGCTCAATAACTAAAGTCAACCCATCAGTGATCATAAGCACGATGGGTTGATTCCATTGATCGTATAAAGTTTCTTTCCCTCACTCAAATTATTTGAACCAAGCAAGATTTGCCCTCTGCCACTGGGACTCTCAAAGTTTGAAAACAATATTCACGATGTATTCGATTTTTCAATTGGAGGCATTAAACCGGAAAGCTTATCCGCTTCTTGGCAAACCGGAGGCTCTAGCCGAACATGCCGATTAGCGTTCAATCTTTGGAATGGTTGGAGCCAGACCGGAGAGGAACGCTTTCAAGCCGAAAAGCGAGCGAACCCGATAAATATTACAGGTTAGGGGGGTTTGCTTTGAAAAAGATTAAAAGCAGGATACTGCTCAAAATCATGGGGCGAAATTCTGCCGACAGTAATTCATTAACTAAATCGACTTGTTCGGTAGAAAAATGACCGAATCTGGTTCTCGAATCTGTGTGAGCAGACGACTTCTTTTTCCAGGCAGGCCTTCGGCTCAAGTAGAAGTTGACGTTGAAAAAAGAGTGCAACACTTTCGTAACGTGCTTCAAACCAATACCGTCCTTTCTGAATTTGATCGAAATGTATTCGAAAGTGTCGTTGAAAAGGTTATAATGGGAGAAAAGCAGGAAGACGGAAGCGTAGAGCCGTATCAATTAACATTTGTATTCAAAACGGGCTTAAAGAGCGCTGTTCAATGCAAAGATGGAAGGCAAATTCCAAAAAAGCTAACAGTAGCGGAGAGTAAAACTATATTGAGGATTATATGGAAACGGAGGGTTTATGTCATACCAAAAAACGATAATATGCTGGCCATTCTCTGGATGCTGAATTCGGGCATGAAAATGACGGCCAAACAAATATCCGAAAAACTGGAAATGAATATAAGGACTGTTTATCGGTATATAGATGCGCTATGTGCCAGTGGGGTGCCAATTATCTCCGACACGGGCCATAATGGCGGGTATCGCTTGCTGAATCATTTTATCAGATCCCCTCTGCTGTTTGATATGGATGAGAAAAAGGCACTCCTTCACGCTGCTGCTTTTGCAAAAGAGGCTGGATACCCTTTGAGTGAGGCATTGGACAGTGCCACATCCAAATTGAAAATGTATTCAAATCAGGAACAGGAAAAAGGGCTTAGCCGTCATTTAGCTGGCTTTGAAGTGATAAACCGCAGTGGCTACCCTTCTGTTCAGCCCGTATTGGCGGAATTGGAGCAGGCTGTAGCAAACGAATTTTCTGTAGAAATGGATTACCGGACAAGCCATGAAGAACAACCCAAGAACAGGGTGATCGACCCCTATGGAATGGTTAACTGGAATAATAAATGGTATACGGTTGGATTTTGCCACCTAAGGAAGGAGATTCGCAGCTTTCGGGCAGAAAGGATTGTACAAATCAAGCGAACTCCAATGCTCTTTAAGCGTCCTGAAGCTTTTTCGGCCCGTGAATTTTTCATGCAAAATCTACTGCCAAATTTAGTGGACAAGGCTGGGTTAATTTCTTTAAGGATCGAAGGCAGATCAGAGGCATTGGATGACTTATGCCTGCATTGGTTCTTGGGGCATTATCTGAAGGAGCGGACAGCTAATCAAGCCATTTTTTTACTTGAGGAAGCCTCTATGCTTATACATGTTCCTTATTTTCTGCTTCCCTATGCGAAATCTCTTCAAGTCATCGAACCACGAAGCATGAAGGAAAAATTAGTTGCTGTTGCATCGGAGTTAATGGAATATTATCGGCTTTCATAGCTTCACTGACAGTAGATGTCAGTGAAGCTATTTTATAATGAAGATAATCATGGATTGCCGATGCAAGGATGGATGGCATCCCTTGATGACTTGTATATAAGGGGAGCATGCAAATGACGAATACGGTCTATCTTTATGTGTTTGACACGATGTCAGATTGGGAAATCGGTTATTTAACGGCCGAGCTGAACTCGGGAAGATATTTTAAAAAGGGGCTGGCCTCAGCCAAAATCGTTACCGTGGGCAATGAAATGACGCCTGTAACGACAATGGGCGGATTGAAAATACTGCCGGACATCAGACTGGATGAATGCAGCCTCGAAAGCACAGATACATTGATTTTGCCCGGTGGAGATACATGGACAGAAACCATTCACCAACCCATTTTAAAAATGGCAGAGGGGTGCTTAAAGGAAGGGATATGGGTTGCAGCAATTTGTGGTGCGACAATGGGACTTGCCCAGACCGGATTGCTGAACTCACGCCAGCATACAAGCAATGATCTGGAATACCTTAAAATGGTCTGTCCCACTTACACGGGAGAAAAATATTACAAAATGGAGCCCGCTGTAACGGATGGCAAACTGATTACTGCATCTGGCATAGCTCCGTTGGAATTTACTGTACACGTCTTGAGAGCGCTCGATGTGTTGTCAGCAGAAACATTAGATGCCTGGTATAGTCTAAATAAGACGCAGGAATCGAAGTATTTCTATGAATTAATGAATGCCATTATGTGAAGATATAAGCATGGTTCATTTTTAGGGAAGAGGGATGGAATGGAAACAGTCATTTTTACTGTGACAAAGTGGGAGGAACAGCCCATTGAAAACAATCTTAGCAGCTTCCCCATTAATACTGCAAAAGTAGAATATGAAATTAAAGGTGTTTTGGAAGGGAAAGCAACTTTAGAATACTTGCTGTATTACTTAGATAGTCATATGGAAGATGCTGAAAAGGCCAAATCCAAAATTGCGGGGTTCCTGCACTTTGAAGGTCATTATGATGGGAAATATGGATCTTTTACAGCCTGTGAAAACGGCATGTTTGATAACGGTACTCTTGATAGCCCCGCTCAAATTATTAACGGTACAGGAGAGCTGGAAACCTTAATCGGAAGCTATAACTATTATTTTCTCGGTCACACGAGTGAAATGGTATTGGATTTCGAATTAATGAAGGTATAGGCATATTTGCAATGTCACCTACCCAATTTTGTTATCGACCTACCCTGTTTGGGTAGGTCATCTTTATTATCCAAACATTTTAATAAATAGGGATTTAAAGCAACTGATCTATGTCATCGAGCTGGAGCAGCTAAAAATCTCATGAAGATAAAAGGAAAAAACCTATAATTTACAATGTATTAATGTATGCGCTTACTTGCTATAATTTACCTAATGAGGAGGTGATAGCAAGATGATGGTGAGACATGACACAGGATAAGTGTTGTGCTGCAAAGAGAAAAATCTACACTATATAGGCAGATAATGATAAAAAATGAGGAGGTATTTTCATGTTTAAATTAAAGCTTAATAAGAAAATTTTGACGGTATGCCTTGCAGCTTCAATGAGTTTGGGTATGTTTTCAGCAACCTCAAGTGCAGCAACAGATTATTGGCAAAATTGGACCGATGGCGGCGGGACAGTAAATGCTGTTAATGGGTCCGGCGGCAATTATAGTGTGACATGGTCAAATGTCGGGAATTTCGTTGTTGGCAAGGGCTGGAATTTCGGATCGCCGAACCGGGTAGTTAATTACAATGCCGGTGTCTGGGCGCCGTCTGGCAATGGTTATTTAACTCTTTACGGGTGGACAAGAAACTCGCTTATTGAATATTACGTCGTTGACAGCTGGGGCACGTATCGTCCTACCGGAACGTATAAAGGAACCGTATCGAGCGATGGTGGCACATATGACATTTATACGACTATGAGATACAACGCGCCATCCATTGACGGCACACAAACATTCCCACAGTATTGGAGTGTCCGCCAATCGAAGAGAGCAACTGGGGTCAACTCCGCAATCACGTTCAGCAACCACGTTAATGCATGGCAAAGCAAAGGAATGAATCTGGGCAGCAGCTGGACTTACCAGGTGTTTGCGACAGAGGGGTATCAAAGCAGCGGCAGCTCGAACGTAACGGTGTGGTAACATTTGTAGCAACAGGCCAACTGCAAGTAGGATAGCAGACGGCACTAAAGCGTTTTTGGAATAATGAGAAAATGATTTAATTATGAATATAGCTTGCTAAGGCCTGCCGTCCTCACCGTCGGCGGCCTTATATATTTCAACAATAGATATTTGACTGCATACTCTTCCTATCCGTTTAAAGGAGAAATATTAATGAGAAAACGATTTATTTTCCTTTTACCTGCCATACTATTGGTTGTCAGCGCCTGCTCGCAAGGAATGCCTGAAAAGACAGAGAGGGCTGAAAAGACCGAAAATACCGAAAAGACCGAAAATAATGAAAAAAATCATAATCTTGTATTTGTCAAAGGAGGGGATTTTGTGAACACAAAGTCCAACTTTTATGGCAAAAGTGTAACGATATCAAGCTTTTATATCGACAAATATGAGGTAACTCAAAAAGAGTGGGTTGAGGTTATGGGAAGCAACCCCTCCGGATTCAAGGGCGATGATTTACCAGTTGAAATGGTAAGCTGGTATGATGTTGTTGAATATTGTAATAAACGAAGTGTAAAAGAGGGCCTGAAGCCGTATTACGAGATAGACAAAAATAAAAAAGACCCGAGTAATAAGAGTGATTACGATAATCTAAAATGGACCGTAACGATCAATGAGGGAGCGAATGGTTATCGATTGCCGACGGAAGCGGAGTGGGAATACGCCGCAGGTGGAGGTCAGGCGAGTAAAAGTTACACCTACAGCGGGAGCAATAATGTAGAGGAAGTAGCCTGGTATTGGAAAAATGCTGGTGACAAACCATTATCAGGAGAATGGAACTGGACCATGATAGAAGGCAACAAAAATAAAACAAAGGCTGTTGGTATCCAGAAACCCAATGAGCTAGGACTTTACGATATGTCAGGCAATGTAAGGGAATGGTGTTGGAACTGGTATGAAGAAGGAGATTTGGATAGCGATAGTGGTGCTTTAAGGGTTGTAAAGGGTGGCGGTTGGATTGGCGACATCAGAAACAACGAGATATCTTATAGGGGCAAGTTCGAGGCGAGCGGCTTTGGCCCGGATCAAGGTTTTCGTGTGAGCCGCGCCGAGTAAACGGAAACGGAAATAAACACGGGAATGATGCGGCGACATTCTCGTGTCTTCCTGGTATGCAAATGCAAGGGACGATGGCTATATTGGTGGACTGAGGAGCTCAGGGAAAAAGCAGTTAAGGGCACCAGCTCGGGGAAATACGAGTCAGGTGCCTTTTTGCTGCGCGATTAGCCTCTAGTGATATAGGCACGCCAGTTCATCAGTGCTCTCCCTAAATCGCATGTTTTTTTGCATTCAATCGCCTAGGTCATAACCAGAGCTTTAGCATACTGTTTGCCTGCCGACAGAAGGCTGTCACTCCGTTCGAGATCATGGACAGACCTTGCAAGAACAAGAGAGCCGACCATGGTGCTGAACAGGGCGCTGCCTTTGGAGAGATCAATTTCTGCTAGATTGGAGATAAAAGCAATCATCCGCTCTAGTTCATGGGTGAATACTTGCCGAACCTCCTCAGAAGAACGAGATATTTCACTGGAAAGGGCAGGAAGAATACAGCCCATCTCCGTTTTGTCACGATGATATGGACTTAAATAATAATCAATGACCGTATTGATTTTAGGATTTTGCAGCTCCTGATCAGCGATGCTCTGCAGAAGTGCGATCGTATCGCTGGTGGCATACTGGCAGGCTTCGGCGACCAGCTGTTCTTTGTTGTCAAAATGCGAATAAAACCCTCCATGGGTCAATCCGGCCCCCTTCATAATGAACGGCACACTTACATCGTGGATACCATTGGTGCGAAAAGCCTTGGCAGCACTTTCAACGATTTTATTTCGTACTTTAAGCTTATGTCCTTTGGGATACGGCACTCGAAACCCCCTACCTTCTTTTGCCTTCATCATTTCATCTTTTAAAATATTATAATCGTCATAATTAAGCCTGTCAATTTAGCGATTGGCTAACGGTTAGCTCAAGAAAGGCTAAACACGGCTGTTGACGCTTTTAAAATATGATGGTTATAATATATTATGTTTATCATATTTTAAAAGGATTTCAACAGGAGGTATCACGATATGAGTAAGCTTGAATCTGTAGAAACGTTGGTCATTGGATCAGGTCCGGGAGGCTATGTGGCCGCGCTGCGTTCTTCCCAGCTGGGTATGAAGACGGCTATTATTGAACGCAGTCAGCTTGGCGGAGTATGTACGCATGTTGGCTGCATTCCATCCAAAGCATTGATTGCAGAGTCGCATCGCTATCATTTGCTCCAAGAGTTCTATCCTGCAGATGCGGCAGTGTCATTTAAGGATGCTCAGCTTTTTAAGCAGGGAATTGTGAATAAGCAGGCGGGCGGAGTTCATTATTTATTAAAGACTGCCGGTGTAAGCATTTTGGAAGGAGAGGCCCGTTTGGTTGATGAGCATACAGCTATTATCAAACAAATGGGACAGGAGCAGACGATAACCTTCAAGTACGCCATACTGGCAACAGGCTCTCGCCCGATTGAGCTGCAAGCCTTTCCGTTCGGCGGGCGTGTGCTGTCTTCCACAGAGGCGCTTTCCCTCCCAGAGGCTCCTGCTAGCCTAGTGGTCATCGGCGGTGGATATATCGGTATGGAGCTTGGGCAGATGTATGCCAAATTTGGCACAAAGGTGACGATTCTGGAGGGAGGAGAACGAGTGCTGCCGGGATTCGAGGCGAAGCTCGCTGCCCCTGTAGCCAAGCAATTGAAGGCGGATGGGATAGATATCGTAACCGGGGCGACAGCGGGGAAAATGGTGCAGAATTCCGCGAGCATTACGCTTCATTATTCTAAAAATGGGGAGCAGCATCAGGTTACAGCGGAATATGCATTAGTCACTGTCGGCAGAAAACCAAATACAGACGGTGAGTTAGGGCTGGATCGCATCGGCTTGAACGTATCGGGCAGGGGACTAATCGGTACGGATAAACAGTGCAGAACGGCTATCCCGCATATTTTTGCAATTGGAGATATTACGGCTGGCCCGGCGCTCGCTCACAAGGCGTCCTATGAAGCCAAAGTTGCGGCCGAAGCTATTGCAGGCTATGCCTCCGAGGTCGATTATAAAGCGATTCCGCTCGTCGTTTTTTCAAGTCCAGAACTGGCAAGCGTTGGCTTAAGTGAAACGGAGGCCCAGGCAAAAGCCATCCCGGTTGTTGTCGGCAAAGCCCCTTTCGCAATCAACGGAAGAGCATTGGCATTGAGGGAAACGGAAGGCTTCGTCAAAGTGGTAGCGGACCCGATCTCAGGAATCGTCATTGGTGCACAAATCGTTGGAGTGGAGGCATCCACACTCATATCGGAGCTGGCCCTTGCGATTGAGATGGGGGCAACCGTAGAAGACCTGGCGATGACAATTAATCCCCATCCTACATTGGGAGAAGTCATTATGGAGGCTGCTGAAAATGCGGTCAGAAAAATGATGTTGAAGAGTAAATAAGAGCAGCAGATTTAATAGCATATAGAAAATGGAATTGGGAGAGATAAAGCAATGAAGATAAAAGCAGGCTTTTATATCGGGATTGCAGTTGTGATAATCGTGGGAGGATTACTTCTTGCTATGAAAGGAAAGGATGCTGTCAGTCAGGCTGAGAGCAGGAAGCAAGGTGTGCTGGAGGCGGAGCAAACGACCCTATTTTATGAGAAGAGTCCAGGGAGGATTGTAAAGATTAGTGTGGCTGCAGGCGATTCTGTGAAACAGGGAGATGTGCTCCTTAAGGTTAAATCAGCTGACGAAGGGGAAATGGATGTACTTGCGCCGGATGACGGAGTGATTAATAGAATGGCTGTAAAAGTGGGGGAACAGCTGGCGCAAGGAATGGCGGTTGCGAGTTTGCAAAAGAAAACCTATTATACGGATTTCTACATTCAAGAAAGTGAAATAGACAAGCTTAAGGTCAATCAAAGTGTTGATGTTCATTTTCCATATTTGGCTCGTGAGGTTCAGATCGATGGTGTTGTGACTTCGATTGCAGCCGCGCCTCAATTTGCCAACCTGCGTATGAGTCGTGAGAAAGGGCAAGCCGATTTAAGCATGTTCCTTGTTCGAATAGCGATGGAATCAAATGCCGATTTGCTTCCGGGCATGACCGCGGAGGTGAGACTTGATGAATTCGCTGATTGACGAGTGGAAGCATGTAGCGGGCAGCAAGTATGCTCGCATGATCTTTATCGGTCCGATGCTTGCGGCCATCTTTTTTGGATTGATGTTTTCGCAAAACCAGATCAGTGAATCGCCTGTTGTTGTCATTGATGAGGATCACAGCTCGTATTCCCGGGAGCTAATTTCCAAAATAAATGCTTCCCCATACATGGAGGTCACTAACGTGTACGCCAGCCGTATAGCCCCGGAAACATTGCTGGCTAACGAACAGGCTGTAGCGGTTATCATGCTTCCCAAACAGTTGGAGCAGCGTCAGCAGCAGGGGATATCAACGAATATCGGCATTTTAATGGATAATACGATGCCCTCAGGGCTGACGGGAATTCGAACCGCGATTCAGGAAATCATCGTAACGGAAAATACGTCCCTATCCATGACCCGTCTGCTGCAAAAAGGAATGGATGCCGAAACGACCAAAGGGCTCGTCTCACCGTTATCCCTTCAGCAGCGGATGCTGTTTAATCCGACCACAAGCTATGTCGGCTTTATGGTGCTCGGCTTTGTGAATATTGTGGTTTTGATGATTACAACAAGTGCAGCGGGCTCGATTGTACCTCGTCTGCGTCAGGAGGGGAAGCTCTTCGCCAACGGAAAGTCGCCTTTGCAGCTGTGGATGCGCATTGTACCTTACGCTGTTCTGAGCACCCTATCCCTGCTTCTGTGCTATGGATTATTAAAGCAGGTGGGGGCCATGCGGTTTGAAGCGGAGCCCTATGTTTTTATCCTTCCATTGCTTGTTTATACCTTTGCCTTGTCCCTGATGGGAATGCTGATTGGCTATTCTGCTAAAGACCTGTCCAAAGTCAACTTACGAACGAGCTTCGTATTGTATCCATCATTTCTTGCTACGGGAATCCAACTGACCCCGCTTGCGTTTCCAGAGCCTTTTCAAATTTTCGCATGGGCGTTACCGATGAACTGGCTGAACCGCCTCATCCGCGGGATGGCTTTTCGCGAGGGGATGCTGACTGCCTATAGTCAGGAATTGGGGGCTCTGCTCATCATTATTGGCGGTGTGTCCTTATTAATCGGATTAATGGTACTAAGGGAAGCTGGGAAGGATGACTCCAGCCGGGAACCGATTATGAAGCCAGGTGTTCAGCCAAGCAGCAGCTAATTAAATTGTAAAGAGGGGTGTAGAACCTCTCTTTTTTTTGGTCCCGATTTGGCTTGCTCTTAAACTATGGAGAAGATGATACAATACATATAAATGGAATTTGAAAATGGAATTAACGCTTGAAACTTGAGCTGTGTACATATCTTGGATATCGATGAGATTGAACCTAGAGCCCAATTTCTAGAAAACATTGAGCCAATAGGAGCGTGATTAAAGGGCGTTAATATTCTTTACTATGGTATTTAACGGATGTGAATTGTAAAACAAGAGCATGCATGCAGGTACCCAGTGCTCTAGCAGCTCCAAGCATTACAAAAAAATAACCACTACCGCTGATTCGGAGCAGTGGGAGTGGTTGATGGTTTATTTTTGCGATTAATTGAAAGTAATGGAATAAGCTACGGAAGGTAAAGGAGTCGTCGATCCTGGAACGCGCTCTACTACTGTAGTCAAAGTGCCGGGGCTGTAATAGGCCGCACCGCCATTGTAATTTGTGCTGTTAACGACGTATGTGCCAAGATCCAGTGTTGTATTGTTGTAGGTCCAGTAGTAATGCAGTTGAATGGCATTTGCTGCCGATGTGGTTACCTTAACGCTTGTACCAGACGTTTTAGCATTAGAAAGAAAATAGGCAGAGGTTTGCCCCGCTGTGAGCGTATCGGAATAGATAATTCCATAGGTTACTGTATTAGCACTGGCCGATGCCGTCATGCTGAACATAAGAGACATTGCCAAAACAAGTACGAATAATTTTGCGCTTCTTTTTTTCATAAATGGATCATCCTCTCCAAAATGGATTATTTCAAGCAACGCGAGATACAAACTAAAAAGTGCTCAATACCGGCGGCATCACTCCATTCTCACTAAATGTTAACGCTAACATTTCTAACCATTTCAATATATCTTATTGAAATACCATTGTAAATGGTAGAGAAGAAGGAGCGAATGACGGGTTTTGTCGAGTTTTGGGAAGGGAAATATCCCAATTTATGCTATGATAGATTTAGTTTGTCCAGTGATGCTTTGACAGCCGCTGGCCGTTACATTCATTAGGAACTTGTCCCAAGGAGGAGCGCTATGAATATTACAGAAGATTTTAGAGATGAACGATTCAAAACATATATTTTAGAAAATTATTGTGAAAATCGCGAATGGATTCAGACGAGCGATGTGGAGCAAATCGTATCTCTGCAGCTTATGGGGCACAAATATTCAAGTCTGAAAGGCATTGAACATTTTACGTCGCTTGAAGAGCTGGATTGCTCCTACAATAACCTGATGGAGCTAGATATTAGCCGCAATATAAACCTGAAAAAGCTGAACTGCAACAAAAACGGGATTCCTGCCCTGAATCTGACGAACAATAGGAAGCTGGAAGTTCTGGATTGCGGGTTCAACCGAATTCGGGAGCTGGATGTCAGCCACAACGCCATGCTCGTCAAGCTGGACTGCTATTGGAACATCATTTCGGAATTGCATGTGGATCACAACACGAATTTAGAGCAGCTCAACTGCGGCTATAATGCCCTATTTAATTTAAGTTTGGATCAAAATAAACAGCTTTCTCGTCTAGATTGTGGAAACAACTATTTAATAGCCTTGAACGTAAAGGAATGTCCGAGCCTGCTTGAAATTCGCTGCAACAACAATCATCTTACGGAGTTGGATGTAACGCGCAATTCAGCCCTGCAAAGCTTAAGATGCTTCAATAATCATATTAAAGGTCTGGACATCAGCCATAATGTGCTTTTAGAAGAGCTTTATTGCTCTGAAAATAAAATTTCGAAGCTGGACATAAGCCATCATCCAAAGCTTGCGCGGGTAGATTATTCGAGCAATCTCATTGCTGAGCCTGATCATACGATCAAAGGGGTCGGAACCTTTGTATACGATGTTGCTCTTTCATCCTACTCCACCACGCTACCATATAGGGAGAAAGAGCTTGCCGCAAGTGTGGATGTCGCCACCAAACCGGACATGAAACGGCTGTCGCCCATTATAAAAAAAATGTGGGAGCACCTTGACGAGCTATGCGAAAGCGCGTTGGCTCTGATTGCCAGCATGCATCCTGATGAGGATGTAAATGAGCTCGTTTTGGCCGGAGTGGAGTTTGCCGGGGACCGCACTTTTCGATTAGGCTACGAGGCTGGCGACAGTCCGGCGGGGCAGCTATACATTTATGCGGCTTTTAATCATAAGCTTGAAATGGACAGCGAGCTTATTTATGAAACGTATTAATGACTTTCCTTCGCTACACCATTTAAATGCCATACAGAAACCAAACAAGACGCTCCGGGTACCTCACCCTAGAGCGTCTTTATTTTGCCTATTCATGAGATTTTCAGATTAGGGACTTATAATGCTTCTATACTAAGGCGGTAAGGAGGTTGTCCATGGTTAAGGGCATTCAAAAAATATTGTATATCTTGCTTGCATGCTTTATAGGGCTTTTTATCGCGTCGTCGTTTTTTGTGAGAGCGGAATATAACTTTTACGAATACGGCGATACGCCATACTTGGGAAAACAACAGCTGGTTTTATTTATTTTGATCATAGGGGCAGTTCTGGCCTTAAGCATCTTTCTATACAAACTTTGCTTGAAGCTGAACAAGTATAGCTGGAAAATCGTTATTCCGACCACGCTGCTGCTTTCGTGTGTGCTCCAAATCGCAATCATTTTCCTGTTTCCCCGCCTGCCGACGGATGATTCCGAAACGGTGCTTTCTCTGGCGATGAATATGCTGTATCAAAAGGATTATTCTACCTTCCAGACCGGCGGATATCTTTATATGTTTCCGTTTAACTTTTCGATCGTTCTATACTTAAAAACACTGCTGCTGTTATTTCCGGACAACTATTTGGTCATCAAAATTTTCAATATTTTATTTACTCTCGTAACTACACTAATGATTTATTTACTCTATAGAGAGCTGAATCGCAAGTCCAAGGAAAATGACTATGGCGTTCTAGTGTTTGGTGCAACCTATATTCCTGCGCTGTTTATGAGCAATTTTATTTATAATGATGTGATTGCTACCGCTTTTCTGACCAGTGCTTTATATTTCTCTGTGAGGTTTATTCGAACCAGATCGATTAAGACGATCATCCTCGCGGCGATTTTGCTGGCCATTGGCAACTACTTCAGAAGCATCGGCGTTATTTTTCTTATCGCTATGCTGCTCAGTATTATTTTCAACATAAGGAAAATTGGAATGAAGAAGGCTATCGCCTCGTTGATCCTAATGGCGGCGCTGTTTAACGTTCCGGCCTGGACGCAAAATGCGGTATTGCAGGCGACGAATGTCGTAGATGAATCGGTGAATGAAAATTCTGCGCCTGTCTACATGTGGCTGAATATGGGCATCAACCTGAATACATTTGGGTTTTGGGATAGCAGGCAAAGCTATAATATTTATCAAAGAGACGCGGGCTATAATAAGGCAGACAGTATAGAGCTGTTTAAGCAGTCTATTAGCAATAAGCTTGCTGAGGCGAGTGCAGGCGATTTAGCGGAAATGTATTTTAAAAAGCTCATCTGGACGTGGACGGAAGGAACGTATCAGATGGAGAGGTACGGCATGGGTAACGATGGATCCTCCGATACAGGGGGGAGAAGAAGCTTTAACCTGGAGCGGTACAGCTATTCGACATGGGCCACAGATTTATTCAAGGCCGATTCAAATTATAGAAGTGGACTGCTCTGGGTGCTGTATGTGATGAGCTTCCTGATGTATGCCGGCATTCTCATTCGTTTAATTGGTGGAATTAGAGCCAAACGATTCGAAGAAACCTCTTTAATTTTGGTCATTTTAGGCTTTATCGCCTTTTATCTGCTATGGGAAATCAAGTCCCGCTATATTTACCCCGTGTATCCGCTGCTGATCGTGTTATCCTACATGGGCTTTAAGGATTTTTATGAGTATGTATGGAAAAAATATTTCCTCCGATAACGATTATACGCTAAAAAGAGGTGAGCTAAAGATGCGCAGTAAAAGATATGGCTTTATTTTAATTATCGTGATGCTCAGCTGCTCCCTGGTGCTTGCCTCATGCGAGGCCATTACTGCTCAAGCGATAACCCAATCGGACGCAAGCGCCAGGGGAAATGGCGGGCTGGATATGAACAGAGGGCCGGGCAGCAGACGATGAATGAATTGAAGTTGGTAAATGGTACAGAAAAGTGTATTGTTCTTGGGACATAAGCGATTACAAATTTTATCAAACAAGAAAACAAGCAATTAGAGAATGGGAAAAAAATGAACGATTCCAATCGAAATTTTCACTCGTAGAAATCATTTGCGATTGGGAAAAGTTCTATAGAAGAAAATAATGAGGGAGATTTGGCCTGGGAAGCGCCAATAATAAAATATCCCTCATTAAACAAAAACCGCGAAGGCTCAGTGCTCCGCGGTTTTTTCATTTTTTCCCTAAATTCCTTTATTATTCTTTTATTGAATATGGATATAATTCTATTGATAATGGCGGGGTGGAGTCCTATATACCGACCAAGGTCAAGAAGAGCGAAGGAATGAATACAAAATACATAATATAGGGGATTAATCCTTTAATTTGTCATGTTGTTTTGTAATCGCTTACATTTTATAATGATCTAGAAAGGAGGCGGCAATCAGAAGCTCATGAATGATAATTATTTTCCTACCTCTCAAGCCCCTAAAATGAGTTCTAAGTCTAGTTTACTTAACGTAGTAACCTAGAGGAAGAATGAATGGAGGGGATTTTTTATGCAACGGAGACGAAATCTCTACTTTTATTCTGATGACATCAAATCGAATGAATGCGCTCTTAGATAGGGGTGAGGTTATGTGGAACGTGCTTTTGGTGGATGATGAACCGGGGGTCCTGGAAGGGCTGAAAATGATGATTGATTGGGAAAGCTATGGCTTTCAGGTCTGCGGAGAAGCATTAAACGGTCCGGATGCGTTGAGGCTTATTAAGGAGCTGCGTCCCGAGCTGGTCTTTACGGATATCCGGATGCCGGTGATCAACGGTTTGGAGTTGATTGAGCAGACGAATCGGATGCTTTCCCATCCTCCTAAATTTATTATTTTAAGCGGCTATGATGATTTTCAATATGCGCTCGCGGCAGCACGTCAACGGGTAGCGGAGTATTTGCTTAAACCCATTGACGATGAGGAGATCGAAGCATTATTGGTCAAGCTTAACCAGCATTTACAGGAGAAGGAAGCAGATGAGGAAAATCGTATGAAACAGCATTATTTTGCCTTCAACCATATGGTTAACCGTCTCATTCAAGGTGAATATAATACGAATTTAGAGCAGCAGGTTCGTCTTTCATTACAGCTTCAAGAAAAGCCTGGGGAGTTAAGGTGTATCTTGATGGACACGCTCTCGTTCTCTGTCGATTTGAGACAGCAGGTGGGAGGCATTTTTTCACAGGACATCGCTTGTTCCTTCCAAGACAGCATGGGAAGAACGGGGGTGCTCATTGAATCTTCTGCGAATACGGACGGAAGGCTTCAGGAAAAGGCCCGTCTGCTTCAAGCGAATGTGGGGATTGAGTTGGGGCAACCTGTCATTATAGCTATCAGTGATAGAGGAGAAGGAATCCGGGCTATAAGAGAGCTATATTTGCAAGCGCTGAGAGTTTGGAAGCAGAAGCGGGCCCAAGGCAAAAGCGGAGTGTTTTATTTTCACGAGGTTGAGAAAAGAAACCAGCAGCATGTCGTGTCCAGGCTCAAATTAAGTCAGCTGCCGGAGATTGTGGCCGAGGGAAATTCAGCAGCAATCGAAAGCTGCGTAGAAGAGGCATTCGCTTCGATTGCTGCTGGCGTGCTGCCGGATATCGAAGTGGCTAGAGCCTATGCAGCCGATCTGGAATTGACGATATGCAGGCTGCTGGCCGAAAGAAATGGAAACCCGGATACGTTTATGATGGGGATGGAACAAGAACACGGCAGCCTGGGTGGCATGGCGGATTATCCCGCTCTGAAAGGCTATGTTCGCTGCTTATGTTTGGAGACCGCTAACGTTCTGCATGCGTTAAACCAGCAAAATGAGAATAACACAATTTTTCATATGATCCAGTATGTGGACCGTGAGTATCGAAACAAGCTGCAAATGCATGATTTGGCCAAGCAGTTTCATATGAATTCAGCGTACTTGGGGCAATTGTTCAAGAAGCATACGGGGAAATCGTTCAATGTGTATTTGAATGAGAAGCGGATTGAGGAAGCTATGCGGCTGTTAAAGCGAACCCAGATGAAAATATCCGATGTGGCGCAGCAGGTCGGATACCCGAAGGTAGATTATTTTATCCATAAATTTAAAATGCACACCGGGGTTTTGCCTTCGGTCTTTAAAACGAATTCGAAAACAGGAAGCGATAGCGGCAGGGATGGTGTTTAAATGAGGGGAAGAAGATTCAGATTCGGCACAATTGTGAACGATATTCCTTTAAATTACAAGTTTCTTCTTATTTTTTTCGTGGGTATTCTTCTGCCGATTATCGTCATTAATCTGCTGTTTATGGACCGGATGTCTGACCTGATCAAGTCGCGCGAGGAGCAAAATGTTGAAATATCGCTGGAGCGGGCGAGAAAGGATATTGACGATTATATAAACGGGGGAGTGGCTGTCAGCCATGCCTTGTACACCGATAAGACGTTGTATGAAATGCTGGACCGTACCTATGAAAATCAGGCCGATTTCTATGAAGCGTTCGATGAACAGCTTCGAAACCGGGTGAATAGTTATATACCGGTCAATAATCAAATTTCACGCATCAGCATTTTTACAGACAATCAATCGGTTGTGTCGGGAGGCAATTACCACAAGATCAATGATAATGTGCGGAAAAGCGAATGGTACAAACAGTGGGAGAAGGCGACCAATCCGGTCATCGTTTCAGCATACCGCGCAGCTGGAGTGAATGATATGATGTCAACTGTCCCCTATTTCAGCATCATCGAACGTATGAACTACTATGATTCATACAAAAAGTATGACAAGCTGCTTCGAATCGATATCGACCTAAGTAAAATTTACGATGTAATCATGCGGGAGGAAGATTATTTGAATTTGTTTTTGGTCAATGATCATAATCAAATTATTATGTCTGCCCAAAGCGGCTATCAGAGGGGAAATATCGAGGATGCTTACCCTATCTTTAAGCTGCCAGAGCCTTACAAGCAAGAAGGTGTCCATGAGATAGCAATCGGCAAGGCCAAATATGTGAAGGGATGGCGTTTGATTGGACTTCCGCAGGGGACTCAGGTTTCGAATGCCATGCTGGACATGCGGCTGTTTGTAGCGATTTCGGCTGCAGTGGTCAGCTTGATCGCCTCCGTATTCATCTATGTCATGCTCAGATCATACAATTACCGGGTGAAGCGGCTGTCCCGTCATATGCAGAAGGTGACGAACGAGAAGTTTGAACTCATTCATATGGATGAGGGTCACGATGAAATCGGCGGCTTGATTCAAAATTTCAACTTGATGACAGCTAGAATCAACTCGCTGATCAACAACGTGTACAAGCTGGAGATTCAGAAAAAAAGCCTGGAGATGGAGCGGGTACAGGCCGAGTTGAATTTTTTGCAAAGCCAGATGAACCCTCATTTTCTGTTTAATACGTTAAACGCTATTCTTGTTGCGTGCACCAAGCACAACTACGCAGACGTGACGGATATTATTAAAAGCTTGTCCAAGCTGCTCCGACGATTACTGAGCTGGAAGGAGGACATCGTTTCGCTTCAGGAAGAAATGATGTTTATTGAAATGTACCTTAAAATCGAAAAATTTCGTTTTAGAGACAAGTTTGAATTCAAATTTGATATCGATAAGGAAGCGCTGCGCTATAAAATACCAAAGATGAGCATACAGCCGCTTGTTGAAAATGCCTGCAAGCATGGCATACAAGCCTTATACGGGCTGGGAACGGTTAAAATCAGCGCTTCAGTAAACCATCATCGACTACGGGTCGTGATTACTGATAATGGAATAGGTATTGAGCCTGACAAGCTGAAGGAAATTATGATATCTCTCCGCAATGAAAGCTCGCCCGATATGAGTATCGGCATTCGAAATGTGTATCGCAGACTGGAGCTTTATTATAACGAGCTGGTGCTTTTCAATATAGTGAGTGAGCCGAATGAGGAGACGAGAGTATCTTTTGAAATTCCAATAAAGCTGCTCCAGCGGCTAGACAACTTTGAAGAAGAAAAGAGCCTGGCATGACCTATAAAGTACTGTTAATTGATGATGAGCCGGGAGCTCTGGAAGGCATGCAGCTGTGGATTGATTGGAATAAACTGGGTTTTGAAGTTTGTGGAACGTGCAGCAACGGGTTAGAGGGCTTACAGCAAATTCAAGAGCAGCTGCCGGATTTGGTCGTGACGGATGTCCATATGCCGATCATGGACGGGCTTGAAATGATAGCCGCCTGGCGGCAGCGCCATTCGAAAAAAGTTAGTTTTATGATCGTGAGCGGGTACAGCGATTTTGAATATGCACAGCGGGCGATGCGGTATGGAATCAATCATTATTTGCTCAAGCCTATCATTCAAGAAGAGGCTGAAATGGAAATTGAAGGCATTCGCCGAGAGCTGACGCAGGAGGTCGAAAAGCAAAGTTTTGACCAGATTGCTACATACGAAGAAACGGTTGCTTTGATCAAAGAATGGTTGGCGGAGCAGTCGATGTCGAAGGAAGCCGTCCTGTCAATGCCGCTCATAACGCTATCTGTCAAAAGGGAAAAATGGAATTTCTATCTCGTTCAAGCTGATGCCTTCATGTTCGCTGAATTGAGAGAGACGGCCGCAGCGCTGCTGGCCCCAGAGCCGTTTATGTTTCTGATTGACTTGGAGGAGAACAGCTTTGGCATCGTTTATGGATATACGATCGAAACGGTTGATGAGAACAGAGCTTGCCTTGTCATCGACGAGCTGATGCGTCGTTATGCGGGCCGGCGTTTGTTTGTGGCAGCCGGTATGGAAGAGTCGTCCTTGCTCAGCATAGGCAGTTGCTTGCGAACAGCGAAGCAAGCGATTGCCTATCTCTTTTACAGAACGGACTACAATGAAGTTGTTTATTATAGCGATATCCAGAATAAGCCCTTTCATTATCACTATGACATTCATCTCATGGATGATGTGCTGAGGGCGATTGAGCTGCTTCACAAATCGAGCCTTCAGGAAGCTGTGCAGGCAGCTGCAAGCAGCTTCCGAGAGACGCTTATTGCTCCCGATATCGTAAAAAAAATCGTCATTCACCTCTTGTATAGAATAATCGAATATGTAAGGGAGACTATCGATACTCCAGACGAAGCCATGCTCGAAAAATACAGCATTTCAGAAATATCGAGCTCTGTGCTCCATATCCATGATCTTTTAAGTCGGCTCTTAGTATGCGGCGAGAAGAGCATAGAGCTCCTATCAAAGGAGCAGACGCAAAAATCGCAGGGTATCGTGCAGAAAATCAACGGCTATATACAAGAGCATTTTCGCGAAAATCTTACAATCAAGAAGCTAGGGGAAGTTTTTTATTTGAATCCGGTTTATTTGGGTCAACTGCTGATGAAGAAGAATGGACTTGGCTTTAATGAATCGGTCCATGACCTTCGGATCGCTGAGGCGGTAAGTCTGCTTGAGCATAACAAGCTGAAAAACTGTGAAATCGCGGAACGGGTTGGTTACAGCAATTACAGTCATTTTCTGAAGGAGTTTGAAAAAAGACTGGGGATGTCTCCAAATAAGTATAAAAACAACAAGTTATAAAGTTTTTAGGGTTAAAACTATAGTTAAGCAATAGTTGAGTTATGAAAGCGCTTTTATAATGTAGAGAGGTTACATGCAAGAAGAATTGGTATTTCATGTAGCTAAAATTAGATGGAGGTGCTTTACATGGGGGGCAAGTCCAAATCGCTGTTTCGGCTCAGCATGGTAATGCTGTTATCGCTTAGCGTGGTTCTGTCAGGATGCAGCGGAAATAATAATGCAAACACGGGGAAAAACAACAACTCTGCATCGGCAGCAGGCGGAGATGGAACGGCAAAAGTGGAGCCGTTTGAAATTAGTTTCTATATTGGGGAAGCTGGCCAGCAGCCAACACCTGATAACAAGGTGTATAAGAAGATCAAAGATGAATTGGGAGCAACGCTTAATTTTGAATTTCTCGCCGGAGATAGTGAGCAAAAACTCGGCGTAATGATTGCAGGCTCGGATTATCCGGATGTAATGACCTCCAATACAAAGCTGGTTACTGCTGGTGCCCTTATTCCGCTGGAGGATCTTATCGAACAGCATGCCCCTAATCTCAAGGCGCATTATGCAGATTTCTGGAACATGATGAAGGATCCTAACGACGGACATATTTATACGTTACCGAACTATGGCGTATATAACGGGAAAGTAAACAGCACATGGTACTCAGGACCTGCATTCTGGATTCAAAAGGATGTATTGAAGGAATTCAATTATCCGAAAATTAAAACGTTGGATGAGTATTTCGATTTGATTGCCAAATATAAAGAGAAATACCCGACGATTGACGGCAGTCCGACAATCGGGTTCGAGATTTTGAACAACGATTGGAGAAACTGGGGCTTGTTCAACGCTCCGCAGCATTTAATCGGGCACCCGAACGATGGTGGAGTTGTCGTGAAGGACGGAGTAGCGGAAATATTCGCGGATAAAGATTATTCCAAAAAGTATTACCAAAAGCTTAATGAAATAAATAGCCTCGGCCTTCTCGATAAAGAGACTTTCACACAGAACTATGATCAGTACATGGCTAAATTGTCAAGCGGCACCGTTCTGGGGATGTTTGATCAGCACTGGAATTTCCAAGCAGCAGAGGACTCCTTGACTACCCAAAAGAAAGACAATAGAACCTATGTCGGCTTGCCTTTGGTTTACGATGCGAGCACCAAGGATTACTATCGCGACCTGGGTGCGCTTAATTTGAACAATGGCTTCGGCATCACGGTGAATGCCAAGAACCCAGAAAGGATCATTAAATTTCTGGATGCTCTAATGACGGAGGATTGGCAAAAAACGTTCTCATGGGGCTTTGTAGACGAAGACTACATCGTCAATGAGAAGGGTCGCTTCATGAAGACGCAAGAACAGCGTGATAATTTTGCAGACGCAACTTGGAAATTAGCAAACAAAGCGGATACATTATTTAAGTTCATGCCTAAGACGGAAGGCAGCTTCAGCGACGGCAACTCTACGGATGGGGCCGCTCAACCTGAGGAATATCAAGCAGGGCTGAAGGAATTTGATAAAGAGGTATTGGCAGCTTACGGCTACAACAGCTATGTGGACTTCTTCAGCGAGCCGCCAGCCAACCCCATTTATTATCCGGCTTGGAGCATCGATTTAGTGGATGGCTCAGATGCCAAGATCGCAAATACGAAGATGAATGAGTTGTCCTCCAAATTTTTGCCAAAAGCCATTTTGGCAAAGCCGGCCGAATTCGAGCAGGTCTGGAGCGATTATACCTCTGAGATTGGAAATACCAATGTCAAGGCTTATGAAGACCGAATCAATACAATCATTCAGCAGCGAATTACGGACTGGAGCAAATAAGACATTTGTTTAAGTATCAGCAAGAGGCAAGGCATGAATCATGCCTTCCTCTCTTTCTGAAATAAAGGCTTGTGGGGAGAGCGGGAATGAATGGATGAGACTTTATTGGAGAAGAGAGCCGTCCGGAAAGCTAAAAAAGGAATAAAACAACGGATTAACTGGAATGTCATTAAAGGTCAGAAACAACTCATTTTTATGTCTGTGCCACTCATGCTTTATATCATTTTGTTTTCATATGTTCCCGTGTGGGGTTGGACGATGGCTTTTCAAGACTATAAGCCAGCGCGTGATTTTAGTCAGCAAAAGTGGGTAGGCTTTAAGCATTTCGAATTTTTGTTTAACGATGATCGTTTTTGGCGCGTATTACGAAATACGCTCGGGATGAGCTTGATTAACCTGGTGCTCGGCTTTGCCACCGCTATAATATTGGCTTTGCTGTTAAACGAAATAAAAAAAGTATTATGGAAAAGAATGGTCCAGACGATTTCTTATTTGCCGCACTTCTTGTCTTGGGTTATTGTGACCGGGATTGTGGCCACCTCGCTGGCATCCGACGGGATCATTAATGATGTGCTGATGAGGCTGCATTTGATTAATGAACCGATCCTATGGCTTAGCAAGGGAGAGTATTTCTGGGGAGTCGTTGGTGCATCGCATATATGGAAAGAGGTAGGCTGGAGCACGATTATTTATTTGGCCGCCCTGGCTTCAATTGATCCCGCGCTTTATGAAGCAGCTGAAATTGATGGCGCAAACCGCTACAGGAAGATGCTCAATGTGACCTTGCCGGGCATGAAATCGACCATTGTCATTTTGTTGATTATGTCGATCGGACATATCATGGACGCTGGATTTGAAGTGCAGTATTTGCTTGGTAACGGCCTAATCGTCGATTGGTCAGAAACGATAGATATTTTTGTGCTGAAATACGGGATCGCTCAAGGCAATTACTCGCTCGCTACCGCTGGCGGCATTTTCAAAACAGTCGTTAGCATAACGATGCTGCTGCTCGCGAACTGGACTGCTAAACGACTTGGGGAAGAGAGGCTGTTATAGATATGGAAAATCAACCAATCCGTCGGCAAAAGGCTCCAAACCAATCGATGAGCAGAGGCATGGGTACCTCCCAGATTGAGCCGATTCTTTTTCATACATTTAATACGATTTTTATGCTGGTTCTGGTTGTCGTTACGTTATATCCTTTTTTGAATACGATCGCCGTTTCTTTAAATGTAGGCAGTGATACGATTCGCGGCGGCATCTATTTGTGGCCAAGGGAATGGACGATGCAAAATTACAAGGCGGTTTTTGTTTCGGGGACGATATACAACGCCTTTTGGGTATCGGTGGCGAGGACGGTTCTTTCTACCGTGCTGAACATTTTTCTAACGACGATGCTCGCTTATGCGTTAAGCCGGCGGGAATTTGTTTTCCGCAAACCGATTACCCTTATCTTTATTTTGACCATGTATTTCAGCGCGGGCTTGATCCCAGGCTATTTTTTAATTAAGGAGCTGCATTTGCTGAACAGCTTCTGGGTTTACATTATTCCTTCGATGCTCAGCGCGTTTAACATGATTGTGATAAGAACTTACATTGGAACGCTTCCTGAAAGCCTTGTAGAATCCGCACGAATTGACGGAGCAGGCGATTTCAAAATCTTCATGCAAATTATTTTTCCGCTGTGTAAGCCAGTATTGGCTACCATAGCACTGTTTGTAGCTGTAGGGGCATGGAATTCCTGGTTCGATGCGTTTCTATACACATCCTCAAGACAAGAGCTGAGCACCTTGCAATACGAGCTGATGAAGCTTTTATCCTCGACGATGAATTCCAATAGCAACCCTTCCGTGGCGAATGGAGCAGGGGCGACGAAGGATTCGATTTCAATGGTAACGCCATTATCGATTCGTGCTGCGGTTACAGTGGTTGCAGCAGTGCCGATTCTCCTCGTATATCCGTTCCTCCAGAAGTACTTTGTGGTGGGATTGAACGTAGGCAGTGTGAAGGAATAGTGCAAGGAGCCAATAAGCACGGCGGAATTAAGCAACGTCAATATTCCGGCTGCAGGAAATAATGCATGCCACACGGCCTTCTGTGTGCATTTAGAAGAGGCCGTGTGGAACCATGGACCCAAGCTTTAACGTCAATACTGCATGCGCAGCTTATTGCTGCTTCAAATCAATTTTAAAGCTATCCCCGGCTTTACCGCCGAAAACGATCAGCCCGTCTGCTGGCAGCATCACCGATTTTTCAAGGCTGGCGATCGAAAAGTTGACGATCATGCCCGCTGCATCATATACGGCAAAGCCGCCGCCTGCTGGCACATCAACGGTCAACCGTTTATTTGCCGATTTCTTATCAATTTTATACCATACGGCATGGCCGCTCGGTGGAATCGTGCTAACCGACGATTTTCCGCTGTAAAGAGGCGCGATCGCATCTTCACGGATAAAGGAGGAGCCGTCGATCATCAAATACTCTTTATTTTTCACCGTATAGAAATTCAGGTCAAAGGCATCTCTACCGTCCATTACCGGAATTTCAGCAGCATTGACCGCGGAATTTTTATCGACAATTTTTGTCCCTGATGCGTATCCATATTCGGTATTTACAGAAATCTTCTTCACGAAATACGGCTGTAATAAATAAAAAATAGAAGTGATTTTTTCATTCAAAGGGTAGTAGCTTTTGCCGTTTCTAGTTTCCCAGGCCTGTTTCGTTTCCTGTGTTAGGGGATTACGGTCCAGCTTCTGATGGCTATAAACGACCATAAGCGTTTGGCCTATTCCGGGGAAATTCAGATAGGAGCTAAGCTTTAAATAGGTTTTGCCATTGCTTTGCTCGTCAAAGCTTAGCGTAATGCTGCCTTCTTTATTTTTGAATTGTCCATCGCCTGTGTATACGTATTTTTGTTCAGGTATAAATCCTCCCATTAAAGCGGGTAAAGCAAGCTCGCCGTCCTCAATCGCAATATCCAACGTTGATCCCACCGTACCGTAAAATCCAGAGTAAGCAAGCAGCTTTGCCGGCATATCCACTTTCACGGAAGGCTCAAAGGTTTTATCAGGCAGGATATCTTGAATAATGTCCTCTGCCTTTAAATATTCTAACAGCACATTGGTTGCAAAAACGCTGTTGTAAAGGGAGCTTCCTCCCGAGGAAAGCACGGCGATGGAAATGTTGTGCTCAGGCAGCGCAATCAGGGCAGCGTGATACATCATCGTATCTCCGCCTTTAGAGAGGGCTGTTATTCCATAATCATCAAACGGTGCCAAGCTGACGGCATCCCAGCCAAGACCATAGTTAAAGGTATTGGACTCATCCGAAACCCAGATGCCTTGTTTATACTCATGGCTTTGCATCGCTTCAGCAGCTTGTGCAGATAAAATATCGGTACGATTGCCGATTAATACTTCAGCAAACTTACTTAACTCTTCCGCCGTTGAGTAAATGCCTCCTGTCCCAATAATATTGGCGTTCTCGACGGGCATAGCTTGATCCATCGTAGGGAAATATGTTTTTGCCAGCCGCGTGCGATCGAAGGAATCGAGTGGTGTTTTCGTAGCGCTTAAATTCAAAGGCTTGGCTATGCGCTGCTCAACGAATTCGGTATAGCTTAAACCGCTCACTCGTTCAACCAAATGCTCAAGCAGTTGAAAACTATCGTTGCTATATACCGAATATTCGCCGGGAGCTGATTTTAACCGTTCGGTTTGCAATCGGAGCAGTAGTTTATCATAATTGCCTGTATCATTGTCATCAAACAGCATGCTGCTTTCATAGTGGGAGCCGTACAGTCCTGCTGAATGATTCATGAGCATGCGCGGCGTTATTTGCTTGTAGCGCTCATCGGCCATTTTAAAATCCTTGATATATGTCGTCAGCGGCTTATCGATATCGATTTGCTTAGCATCAGCGAGCATCATCGCTGCCGCCGTAACGTACATTTTGCTAACTGAGCCTATTCCGAGCATTGTGTCCTTCGTAATGGGCGCCTTGGTCGCTTTATCATCTACCCCCGCGCTGCCCGACAGGGCAACGGCCCCCTCATCCATAATCGCATATTGCAGCCCGCTGACACCGTAATTGGACACAATCTCTGAGGCGAGCAGCTGTGCCTTTTCCTTAACCGTATCCAGAGCCGCCCCCTTATTCGCCTGAGCAAACGTCTGAGTTACGGGGATAATGAACAGCGCAGCTGCCATTAATCCAGCAATCATTTTTTTCATTTTAATAATCCTCCTCTTAAGTCCCTTGCCAAATTTTACTTCCTGTTTATATGTTACAAGGAGGGAGAAGCTTATGGAGCAAATGACCCTGAAACGAAAAAAACAATCCCTAAACAACAAGATTGTTTAAGGATTGTTCGTTCAAAAGGGCAGCATGACCATGTTTTGAAACCGTTTCGGCTTCGTCTCAATGGTCATATGGCCACCATATTTGTCGCATATTCTAGCTATATTGGTTAAACCAATCCCATGGTACTCCGGGTTCGGCTTCTGGCTGTTCAGCGAGGAGACCTCTGTTTCCATTTGATTAAGAATATGGATAAACAGTGCCGATTCATTGGCATGGATGTGAATAAGAATGGAGCGATCCTCAGCGATTCGCACCTGTTTAGAAGCTTCGATGGCATTATCCAGCATATTTCCTAGGACGACACATAGGTCATACCGGTCAATGGCAATTTCCTGGACGTTCAGGTTAAGCTTCGTATCGATTCGTATGCCATTCGCCTGGCCAATCGTCAGCGTATTCGTAACAAGCGCATCAATAACGAGATTCCCCGTATTCACCCTCTGATAGGCGCCTTCGACTTTATTTAACGTTGTCTTAATATGCTCCATCGCTGCCGCCAGCTCATTTCGTTTAATACATTCCTCGATGTACAAAAACTGCTGGTTCGTATCATGAATGATCCTCTTAATCGATTTGAAGCTATGAACGGTTTTCTCGTAATTGGCATCCTGATAGTCCATCTGCTGCTGCAATTGGGCATTTTCATGCATAAATTGAAATTTTTCAATGATCATATCAAAAATATAAATGATCATCACATTGATAAAAAGAAACCCGATGACCGATATGAAATAATGAATGTTCTTTTCGCTATAGCTCGTCAGCACATTAAGCTGGTATAGGCTGATAGCAGGGATAATCATAATGAGTAAATAGTAGCGATAATGCAAAGAGAAGCTTCGGTGTTTGGCAATTAGCCGGATCATTTGAATGACTGCAAACATGATGACGCAGGTGAGCAAAGTAGCTTTCGTATAAGCGAGCTGATCCTGAGCATTGATCGAATTAAAGTTGCTGAAGTCAACGGAATCCAGCTTATAAAAAATATAAAGCGAGATGAGATTAACGATGGACATCAGCACGCCATAAAGGATTGTGAAAATGATTTTGGCTTTTAACTCGACCTTATAAGACTGAGCCAAACTAAATATGACAAGCAGCGCAAAAATCGAGGATACGACAGGAGAGATATAAAAAAGTAAATACAGACAATTGAGCACGATAAAAACAATAAAATAAAGGAATCGATAAGGCTTTCTAGTCGGCTTGCCAAAAACCGAATTGAAGAAAAAAGAAATCTGGACGCCCATCACAAGAGCAATGCTAAATACAATAAACAGGTTGTCATGACTCATATTCATTGACCCTCATGATCATAAATTTGGTATAAAAATCCTTCACTTCTTTAATTTTCGAACGGCCGATCGGCAGCTCCAGGCCATTAGACATGAGAACAAGCCCGCTCGCAAACTTCTTCACATGGAGCAGATTAATAATGATGGATCGATGAATTTGCAAGAAGTTGCTGTCCTTCAAGGCTGAAGCATAATCGGCAAGAATGCCTTTGCTTTCATAGGTTCCATGTGAGGTTATAAAATTCAGCTTGCTCTTTACGCTTAAGCTTTTGGCCGCCTCGATGCCAATGATGTCATCATATTTTAAAACGACCTCATCATAGGCTGACTTGATGACCAGAAATTTTTTGTGAAGCGCTTGAAAGTATTGGCATAGCTTCATTATTTTTTCCTCAAGGATGGCAGGGGCTACCGGCTTTAATAAATATTGAAAGGTCATGACGTCAAAGCTTTCGACCATATATTCCGGGTAGCTTGTCAGAAAGACAATTTGCTCATCGAGGCGATGGAGCCCTCTTATTTTTCGAGCGGTTTGAATCCCGTTTATTCCGCCCATTTCAACATCCAATATTAAGATATGGAAAGGCGCTTCTTCCCGCTCGTAATGAGAGAGAAGCTGTTCTCCCGAGCTGAATAATTCGATTTCAAAATCGATATTGGACTTGATCGACAAAGCAATCAGCATGCTTCTAACGAGCTCTCTTTGCTTTTCCTCATCCTCACAAATTGCTACTCTATACATAAAGGATACCTCCCTCAGTTCCATTTGCGTCATTGTACGACGATATCTAAACATCATACAATTATTTGGCGTTGAAAAAACAGCCTTTGGGTAAAATGCATATTTGAATCCCTCAAATGACGTAAATAGCTAATAGTCGTAAAAATGGGACAGCATATAGGAGCGGTATCCGCTCATCGTTAAGAAAAAGTTAAACCATTCATAAGTATTGAGGCCCTTGTTGTTAAACTGTTTCCTTCATAATGCAGGGAGGGTAAACTGTAGGGAACAAGGCAAGGGTGCTTGGGAGGAAAGGGGTCACACAATGGCTGCTGCAACGATATTAATGGTCGATGATGAGAAGGAAATATTGAAGCTGATTGAGATTTATTTGCTGAATGAAGGCTATCAGCTGCTGCAGGCGTCGAACGGACTAGAGGCGCTTGAGCTGTTGAGTAAGCATAGCGTTGATCTGATCATTCTTGATGTCATGATGCCGAAGATGGACGGACTGGAAGCTTGTATGAAAATCCGTGAGGATCACAATATCCCGATTATTATGCTGTCAGCGAAGACGCAGGATATCGATAAAATTACGGGTCTTAGCATTGGTGCTGATGAATATGTGTCCAAGCCGTTCAGTCCGCTTGTGCTCGTTGCGCGTATTAAGTCGCATTTGCGCCGTTATAATCGGATGAGTGTTCAGAAGCTGGAGCCGAGCAGCGACCAGCAAATTATAATTGATGACCTTGTCATTCATATTGATGCCCATACCGTTACCGTGGACGGGCAAGAGGTAAAGCTGACGCCGCGTGAATTTGCCGTACTGGAGCTGCTAGCTATTAATCGGGGCATTGTTCTGAGTACGGAGCGAATTTATGAGGTAGCCTGGAATGAGCCGTTCATGGAATCGAAAAATACGGTCATGGTGCATATTCGGAAAATACGCGAGAAAATCGAGAAGGACCCCCAGCATCCGAAGTTTATTAAAACGGTATGGGGCATCGGCTACAAAATGGAGGCGCTATGAACAGTGAGCAAATGAAACGCCTTATCTTTACTACACTGGGCAGCTTCGTTATTACGATAATCGGCTTGTTTGTCGCCTATGGGCTCTCAGCTAATTTACTTATGAATTTTCGGCCCTTCCGGGAAACGGTAAGAGGGCTGCAAAATATTGTAGGGACCTTACCGCTTGTTATATTTGCGGCTTTGCTTTTATTTAGCCTCTGTTTAATCTTCTTCTATAGTCGGGAGACGAATGCGGCAAAGGCTAGTTATCGCGGAAGCATTGCAGCATTCGGAACGGGAAGCTGGCTGTTTCGAACGATTCGCTGGAAGCTCGTATTCGGGTTTTTAATAAGCCTCGTCATCAGCTTTATTTTGTTTATGCTGCTGTATTTTGCAGTCGTATTGCTTGCAGAAATAGCGCCGCTAGGCGAGCTCATACGCGGCATTATTGAAACGATAGGGCGTTTGCCGCTCATTATCGCCACCTGCTTTTTTATCTTCCTGATCGTATTTTTCCTAATCAGCAATCAAACGATTCATTATTTAAGGGAAATTACCTTCGGCCTCCAGCAAATTGCAAATGGCAATCTGAACTACGAGATCGCGGTAAAATCCTCGGATGAATTGGGCGAGGTCGCTTATAACATTAATCAAATGGGACACAAGCTGAATATGCTGATTGAGGAGGAGCGCAAGGCGGAGAAGACGAAAAATGATTTGATCACTGGCGTCTCTCATGATCTGCGCACACCTTTGACCTCGATTCTCGGCTTTCTGGAGCTGATCGAACAGGATCGCTATAAAGATGAAGTCGAGCTTCGTTATTACATTGGCATTGCCTATGAAAAATCATTAAGCTTAAAAAAATTAATTGATGATTTATTTGAATTTACGCGGGTCAATAACGGCATGCCTTTAGAAAAGCTCGAATTGGATTTGAACGGTTTTATTCAGCAGCTGTTAGAAGAGTTCGTGCCGAATTTGGAAGCGGCAGGAATGAAGGGGCGTGTCTTTCCAGACGCTGCTCCGCTCAAAATAAAGGCCGATGGCGACCGGCTGGTCAGAGCCTTTGAAAATTTGGTCATGAATGCAATTCAATACGGGCAGGAAGGCGGCTATGTCGATGTCCGTTTGCGGCGGGAGCAGGGCTATGCTGTCGTGGAGGTCGTCAATTATGGCGAGTCGATTCCCGAAAAATATTTGCCTTATTTATTTGAACGCTTCTATCGCGGAGACCAATCCCGGTCACAGCAGACGGGCGGGACGGGACTTGGACTTTCGATTGCGAAGAGCATTGTGGAGCTGCATGATGGAACGATTGCGGTCAAAAGCAGGCGAGGCGAGACGGTATTTGAAACACGCTTCCCTTTATATTAATAACGAAAACACAATGACCTTGAATACGAGGAATTGTGTTTTTTGTTTTTGCTAAACAAATGTTAAGAATTGTTAAGAAATGATAAGCAAATGTTTCGATTCTACTAAGCTTACGGTTATAGGCTCATAAGAGAAGCCCGCTATGCTAGATTCATACATCTGATAGGGGGATGAAGGAGAAGATGGGTAAAATACGAGTGGGCGTATTGTTCGGCGGTTGTTCTACGGAATATGAGGTGTCATTATCCTCAGCAGCCGCTGCCTTGGAGCATATGAATCGAGATAAATATGAGGTCGTCATGATCGGTATTACGAGAGACGGACGCTGGTATAGATATTACGGAGACCTAGCAGACATTCGGGAGGACCGCTGGAGCAGCCAATCTGCTCAGTGCGTGCCGGCTGTTCTATCTCCGAGCAAAGAAACGAGAGGACTCATTGAGCTTGTGCATACGGAGTTTCACATCACAACGCTGGATGTCGTATTCCCGGTTTTACATGGTAAAAATGGCGAGGACGGCACTGTGCAGGGGCTGCTCGAGCTGTCGGGCCTGCCATTCGTAGGCTGCGGCACATTATCCTCTGCCATTTGCATGGATAAAGCGGTGGCCAAAAATGTAGTCCAAGCTGCCGGAATGGAGGTGCCGCCTTCGATTACCGTCCTGGCTGGCGATTCCATTGCCGAAGCGGTGGGGGCAGCAGCGAAGCTGGGCTTCCCGCTTTATGTGAAGCCTTCCAGATCCGGTTCCTCCATCGGGATAACGAAAGCTTACACAGAGCAAGAGCTGATAAGCGGCATTGAGGAAGCTTTTGCCCATGACGGAAAAGTTGTAATCGAGCAGCATGTGAATGGCTTTGAGGTGGGCTGCGCTATACTTGGCGATGCCTCACAGCCCATAATCGGTGAAATCGATGAAATTGCGCTGACGGGCGAATTTTTTGACCATGAAGAAAAATATTCGCTAGGCACAGCAGCTATTCATCTGCCAGCACGCATTGATAACGATATGGCGGATAAAGTGAAAGCTATGGCGCTAAGGATTTATAGCGTACTGGGGTGCAGCGGGCTAGCAAGGGTGGATTTATTTTATGCGAGCGATGGGCGGCTCTTATTTAATGAAGTCAACACGCTTCCCGGTTTCACGGCGCACAGCAGGTATCCGAATATGATGAAGCATGCAGGCATTGACTTTCCTGAGCTGCTGGACCGTCTCATTGAGCTGGAGACAGCAAAGGCGCCATTATGATGGAAGCAATAAGCATAAGCCGCAAGCCCGGCGAGAGGAAGCATGAGAGGCAGCAAGAAATGCAGAAAGAAAGCCAGCTTGATAGGCAGCATGAATGCCGTATACTGGTGAGCCGGGAAGACGTGTATAAAGGCAGCTTAATTCTAGTGAATCAGGAAAATCCGGTAAAGCAAATTGTGCCTAGCCTCAGGTCGTTGCCTGCATGTATACGCCAGGCCAGCCATGTGCAGGAGCAGCGGATCATGCTTGATAAAATGTGCATCCAGCCCTTGTCCGCGCTCTTGGAGGCGTGTCAGGCGGTGGACGATATTGCCGCAGTAAGCGGCTATCGTTCCAGAGAAGCACAAGCCAAAATATATGCGGCTTCGCTAGAGGACAATGGAGCGGCTTTCACATCGAGCTATGTGGCCATTCCGGGAGCAAGCGAGCACCAGACGGGGCTTGCTGTAGATGTGGGGCTGTGCAGTGGAGATATCGATTATATTTGTCCAACGTTTCCCGATGATGGCGCGAGCGGCAGGTTCAAAGCGCTTGCGGCAGAGTACGGTTTTATCCAAAGATATGAGGAAAGCAAGGAAGCCATTACGGGCATCGCTTGCGAGCCGTGGCATTACCGTTACGTGGGTTATCCGCATGCTATGCTTATGAAGCAGCTGGATATGTGCTTGGAGGAGTACACGGCCTATATGAAGAGCTTCTCTTACCACAATGAGCATCTTTATGTGGAGGGGCGTTCTGCCTTCGCCGAAATTTATTATGTGGAAGCAGAGGAGCAGGTAACAACGGTACCTATTATTAGAGGAGGTAGCTATCAACTATCCGGCAATAATCAGGACGGCTTTGTTGTGACAGTATTTCATCTGAAGGGCGATGGGAGCTGTGAGTAAATTTGGCTATAGCGGAATGGACGATTTCAAGCTGGCTGCTGCGACTCGAAAGCCCGCTATACATCGAGCATGGACAGAAATCAATCTCGATCATTTAGTGCATAATCTCAGTCAGTTTAAACAGATTACCCAAGCTGGCGCTCAAATCATGGCGGTTGTCAAAGCGGACGCATACGGTCATGGCAGCATCCCGATTTCGAGAAAGCTTAATGAAGCGGGCGTTCGTTCCTTCGCTGTTGCAGCAATTGATGAAGGCATAGCCTTGCGTAAAAAAGGGATCAAAGGCGATATCCTCATTTTGGGCTATACGCCGTTGCATCGTCTTCAGGAGCTGCGACGCTACAAGCTTGCGCAGACTGTTATTAATGCAGATGATGCAGAGCGTCTTCAATCTTTTGGCAAAAAAATAACGGTGCATATTAAAATCAATACGGGCATGAATCGGCTGGGTGAACATTACAACGACATGAAGCGTATACGGTCGATGTATCAACATAAAAATTTGCAGGTCATGGGCACATTCAGCCACCTCACGTCTGCGGAGAGCCATCGTCAGGAGGATGTGGATTTCACGAGGCTTCAGTTAGAGCGATTCGACAGTGTGGTCGATCAGCTCCTGGCAGATGGCGTAAACCCGGGCATCACCCATATCCAGAGCAGCTACGGCATTTTAAATTATCCGGAACGAGGTTATGGAATGGTTAGGCCAGGCATCGCCCTGTATGGCATCCTGAGCCAAGATAACGATCGTGTGCATGCTAACGTCGAGCTGCGTCCGGTTTTGTCTCTGAAAGCGACCGTCACATTGGTCAAGCGCATTCATGCAGGCGAGCCCGTCGGATACAATGGCTGCTACACACCTTCACGAGACAGCAAAATCGCAACGGTGTCGATTGGCTATGCCGACGGCATTCCGCGCGAGCTGTCCCAAAAGGGAGGCTGTGTGCTTATACATGGCCAGCGGGCATTAATAGTAGGGAAAATCTGCATGGATCAGCTAATGGTCGATGTGACTTCGATAGCCGGGGTTCAGCAAGGGGATACGGCAACGCTGATCGGACAAGATGGCAAGGAGAGCATAACAGCCGGAGAAATCGCCAAGCGAGTAGGAACGATAACGAATGAAGTGGTTAGCGCACTCGGCAGCAGAGTGGAAAATGTGTATATTTCTAACGCTTTAGGCGTGGAGAGGGCTAGATCATATGCGCAAATAAAGAGAAAGACGAAGCTGATTTATTAAGCATTAATGGACTGTTCACAAGGAGCAGTCTATTTTTTTGTTTTTCCAAAAAAGGGAATGATATAATCGTGATATAGATTTAGTAGTCGAGTAGTGCATGATAGAAAGGTGAATAAGATGAGGGCGTATATTCGGAAAAATAGCGATAATGAAATTGCGAGCCATAATTTTTATGCCGCTTTTGACGGATTTGCTTTAGCTTTTTGGGAAAGTCCGTTACTATAGAGGCTCAAATGCTATAATGATAGAAGATATTTACAATCTTCTAATTAGGCGTGCTTTTTATTTCAACAATTGAAAGAGAGGTTCAGTAATGATTAGAGCAACGGATAACAATGAATATTATGAGCTGACCAGTCCGACGAGCCTTCCGAAGGCATCGGGATTTCTCTGGAACGAAAAAATGATGATTCATATGAATTGCCGCGGTTACGCTGTTGCCCAATTTATGCAGCCCGAGCCGGCGAAATATTCGTATGCCCCGAATTTGGAAGCGAAAACGTTCATGCAGCCGGAGCAGCCGTATTATGCTCATCATCCTGGACGTTTTGTTTATATTAAAGATGAAGAGAGTGGAGAGATTTTCTCTGCGCCCTATGAACCGGTACGGAAAGTAGCGGACAGCTATACGTTTGCAGTAGGCAAACACGATATTCGCTGGACCATTGAAAGCGATGATCTTTCCATTGAGATGAGCCTGCGCCTGCCTAAAGCCGATGCAATGGAGCTATGGCGCATGAAGGTCACCAATCGGTCGCAAAAGCAACGCAAAATCAGCGTCTACCCTTATTTTACGGTAGGCTATATGTCATGGATGAATCAATCCGGTGCTTACGTAGAGGATTTGCAAGGCATTGTCTGCTCAGCGGTCACGCCGTACCAGAAGTATCAGGATTATAGCAAAATTAAAACCTACAGAGACAAGACGTTTTTGCTTGCGGATCACAAGCCTGCTGCTTGGGAAGTGAACCATGAAAGCTTTGAAGGCGAAGGCGGACTGCACTCGCCAACCGCGCTTCAAGGGGAAACATTGTCGGGCGGAGATGCGCGTTATGAAACGCCAGTGTGCGCGCTTCAATACAGATTGGAGCTGGAAGCAGGGGCTGAGCAGGATTACCGCTTTATTTTTGGCCCGGCTTTTGATGAAGCGGAAATTGAACAATTCCGCCAGCATTATTTTGTAAAGCGCAATGCTGCAGGGCAGGATGGATTCACCGCCGCAGAACAGGAATACGCAGCCTATGTTGCCGAAGGGCAAGGGAATATTCAAATTCAGACACCGGATGCCGGATTGGATAACTTTGTCAATCACTGGCTGCCGCGCCAAATGTATTATCACGGCAAAACGAACCGTCTGACGACAGATCCACAAACGCGCAATTATTTGCAGGATAATATGGGTATGAGCTATATTCAGCCGCAAATTGCCAGAGACGCCTTCTTGACGGCGCTGTCGCAGCAGCATGCAAGCGGAGCGATGCCGGACGGCATTATTTTGCACCCGGACGCCGAATTGAAATATATCAATCAGGTGCCGCATACGGACCACTGCGTCTGGCTGCCGGTATGTATGAGCACTTATCTGGATGAAACGAATGATTACAGCATTTTGCAGGAGCAGGTTGCTTTCTCAGATGATAGTGAGACGGCCTCGGTGATGGAGCATATGAACCGCGCCATGAAGTGGCTCATGCATGACCGGGATGAGCGCGGGCTCAACTACATCAATCAAGGAGATTGGTGTGACCCGATGAACATGGTAGGCTATAAAGGCAAAGGCGTGTCGGGTTGGCTTACGATTGCGACCGCTTATGCGTTCAAAGTATGGGCCGACATTTGTGAGCAGGGCGGACATGCCGCCATTGCCGCAGAGTTCAGGCAAGCAGCTGATACGACGAATGCTGTAGCAAATGAGTATTTGTGGGATGGCGATTGGTACGCCCGCGGCATCACAGATGACAATGTCGTGTTTGGAATCAGCGAAGATCTGGAAGGCCGGATTTTTATTAATCCTCAAGGCTGGGCGCTGATGAGCGGAGCTGCTGATGCGGACAAGCAGGAGCGATTGATTCGGTCGGTTCAGGAACAGCTGGAGACGCCTTACGGTGTGGAGAAGCTGGCACCGTCCTTTACCGCGATGCGGGAAGATGTAGGCCGGGTCACGCAGAAGCATCCGGGCAGTGCCGAGAACGGTGCGGTGTACAATCATGCCGCTGCTTTTTACATCTACGCTTTGTATTTAGTGGGGGAGAAAGAGAATGCCTACCGGCTGCTGCGTAAAATGATTCCTGGACCCGATTCCGAGGACATCCTCAGACGGGGCCAGCTGCCTGTGTTCATTCCGAATTATTATCGCGGAGCGTATAAACAGTTTCCGCGAACGGCTGGACGCTCCAGCCATCTGTTCAATACAGGAACGGTTCCGTGGGTATATCGCTGCCTGATTGATGGACTGTTCGGCTTACAAGGCCACGCGCAGGGGCTTCAGGTGCGCCCACAATTGCCTGCTGATTGGAACGAAGCGTCTGTTACGAGGTTATTCCGCGGAGCGGAGCTGCAGGTGAATATGAAGCGGGATGCATCCGTTAATGGAGTAGAGGTATATGTAAATGGCGGCCTGATTGAAGGCGACATCATTAAGGATGTGCAAGCCGGAGTGAAATACGAAGTGCTGGTGAAGCTGCCGCAACAGCCTTGAGCCGACGGCATGAAGACGTCTATAGGCGTCTGTATAGAATTAGATATTTTATCTTTGATTTAGATAGAGGGGATGCCATCTATGATGAGGACTTGTACAAAATGCAATGGCACTGGTAAAGTAAGAGGCTTTTTCGGCCAAAAAATGTGTATGTACTGCAAGGGGGCAGGGCGGATAAGAAACAGCATCTTCAGTCCCAATAGCTCCTCTTCAAATGAACAGGGACAAGCAAGCTCAGAAGAGATGGAAGATGAAATCTACGTTGATTATGGCTATCAAAGCCCTGTAAGCAACCAAGGCAACAACCATAACGGTAACCAAAGCAGCAACCACAGCAGCCATAGCAGTCATGTGGAGCCGACAACTACAAGATCCTATACGAGCTCATACGAGGATAACCATACGTCTTCAAGCAGTAGCAGTAATTATGAAGAGTCGGTACCGAGAAGGTCGTATGATAGTTCTGCCAGTTCGGATAGATCCGAATCCTACGATAACTCGAATGACAGCTCCTCCTCAGGCAGTAGCAGCAGCGACGATTGATTAGGCCTTGTCTGAATCAACCATAATATCTGCATCTTTAACAGCGAATCGGCGTTGTTGAAGATGCTTTTTTACTTTCTTTATCGTGCTTTCGCCATGAAGAGCTATCATTTCTAATGGCTAGCTCTGGCAAATCATGCGTTTCATTGTTATACTGAGTCTGCATCTGTCTATTCCATTGGCTGCACAGCAGGTCTGTCAACTAATACAGGCGTAGGAGATGCTTTTTCATTTTTGAAAATATAGGAAAGCATATGATTTCGCCATACTTTCTCTATAGTTCTCGGAATGAAACGCACCGCGCTGCCAGAGGACGGCGAGAGCCGTTTCACCTTGGCTGGATTTATTCATCAAGCAACGGTCTCGATTTTGAGCCAACCATAAAGGAGTGATTTTTTGAGCAAGGCGAAGGGCAAGGGTGGAACAGGCAGGGGAACGGACAAGAAGGGCTGGAATCGGTGGCAGGCTGCCGCCAATAAAGCCAAAAACGCGCCTAAGCCCTATAAAAGCAAAGGGACTAAAAACCAGGATGGAGCCGCTGCTTCAGGTACTCAAAAAGGCGAAAAGCCCAGCGTTTAGTCCAAAAATAAAAAACTTAAACGTTCTATATATTAACGCATAGCATGAATAATGATATTATAGAAGTAACTGAAATCTTGGGCAGCATGAAGCAGCGCTTTCCAGCAGGCTTTGTTTGAAACTATAGGACTTTATAAGTTCACTCTTATAAATGGACTTATATTCCACCTGCGAAACGGAAGCCTTGCCGCCAAAGGACGGCTTCAGCCGTTTACGTTTGAGTGTTTAAAAGGTTTTTAAAAAGATCAGACTTCATGTATAAGGAATTTGCATGGGCCTACAGTCGATCGCACAAATTGAAGGAGTGGTAATCTGAGAAAGCAAAAACCAATGTCATTTGACGACCTGTTGAAGGAATTACAGGGACAGAAAACAAACCAGGAAGATCCGAACGAGGTATCCTTACACGAGCTGTTTAATGATTCATTTATGAGCAAGCATTCCAGCAGCAGCAGCTTTGGGCAGTTTTTGGAGAAAGGCAACTTTCAAGCAGAGACACATGAGGAGATCGACAACATTCCTGATGAGCTGTTTGATCGCCATGTTGCGCGTGAGACCGAGTTTGCGGATTGGAAAACCATGCTCGATACAGCCACGAAAACTTACAAAGGCAAGGCATAAGCATCAATATGAAATAGGCTGCTAATGGATAGATGAGATGAACCCACACGCCATGCTTGGTGAGTTCGTCTCATTAATTTGGCCTATGGCCTATGCTATGGTGCAACAGAGCGGGCAAGGCGAAAGCCAAGGTCATCGATGCAAAAGGATGGATGACTGCGACGCCTGCACGTAGCTCCACACCCCCGGGCTTCTTCAGCCCAACTGCCACCACGAAAAATACGGTACGGTCCATAAACTTTCGCATCATATAAATCCCAGCACCATTCCCACGTATTTCCGAGCATATCGTAAAGTCCCCAAGCGTTAGGTACCTTCTGTCCAACCCTATGAGTGACACCATCTGAGTTTTCATTATACCAAGCAATTTGATCGAGCTCTCCATATCTATAGCCCGAAGTATCTGCTTTACAGGCGTATTGCCACTCTGCTTCTGAAGGCAGGCGATAGCCAGTGGCATTCCAGTCGCAGCTCACCTCATTGCCATCCTCACTGATCGAATAACATTCCTGTAGACCAGCTTGCTGAGACAGCAAATTACATATATAAATCGTTTCATTCCAGGAAATGCTTACAACCGGTTTTTGAGCATGGTCAATAGCAAGCAAAGACTTGCCTGTTATTTCACAGTACAGCTCCACCGTTACAGGATGAGCTGCGAGCAGGAATGGTTTTATTTCCGCTTTCCATTCCCTTTTCGTTCGATCATCCCTTAAATCGATTTCACCCGCTTGTATTTGGACCATGGGATAATCCATAAAACGCTTTATTTTCTCAGGCACATTCCATCACTCCCCTCTAAATCTCCTGTATTTTCAATGCCTCAAGAAATGGTGCCCTTTCTATAGGCGCGAGGCGTACAGCCAATTTCCCGTTTAAACATGCTGCAAAATTGCGCGTCATTGGCAAAGCCAGCATCGGCGGCAATTTCAGAAATATGCATCTGGGTATCTGTGAGCAGCGATTTTGCATATTCCAGACGTTTTAGCAAAATATACTGGAGAGGCGCAATGTTGTAGCGTTCCTTAAAAAGATGGCGAAACCGATCATAGCTGTAACCAGACATGTCAGCTAGCAGCTCAACGGTGAGCTTCTGTTTAAAATGATCATCCATATATTGCAGAACATATTTAACCCGGTCTTCTGACGGATGGGGTGTTTTTCGGTTTCCAAAAATTTGCTGAAGTGGTGGAAGCAGCTCATTAAGGAGTACATTCAGCGGTTCGCTGTCGTTTCTTGGGCGGATGTAAAACTCCTCTTTGATACGCCATAAATGCTTTAAAATCGTATGGTTCACATCGTCGTCATAAACCCCGCTTAAGCCTTTTAATTCCACATCAGGTGCGTTAAAACCAATGAACAGCACCTCGCCCTCCAATTCATGAATCTCGCTATGAATATGCCGAGGAGCGATGAGGGCAATCGTATGCTCTTTAAAGCGATATTTACGGCCTGCAATGACGGTTGGACCCATACCGCGAATGTAATAAACAAGCTCGTAGCACTCATGCTGATGAGGAGGGATGTTAGTATTTCTCTCATGTATATCATTTGCTAAATACAATAATCGATTCATAACAGCCCTCCTTCGCGTGTGTGTAGCCGAATCGTATAAAAAGTTGACCGAATCGAGATAATTATTTGATTTCGAATTTGTTATGATCGTATCATCCCGAACAAGCTATTCGTAAAAGCGTACCTTTATTATAACCTATTTATTTTCTACATTACACTTGGGGTAAGCATTCTTTTCAGGACAGCAGGCGCGGGCGGCTGGTTTCAAAGGGAACACGTCTTTTAATCGACAGAGAGTGGGGGAACAGAGAATGAAGAAAAATGTGATGGCATTACTCATGGTTTCGGTTCTATTGGTGCTGGCAGCTTGTGGTGGAGGAAATACGGGTACGAGCAGCGGCAATTCAGCAGGCTCAGGCAATACAGGCGGGGATAAGAAGTTGAAGGTTGTTCTGCTCATACCGGGTACACTCGGCGACAAATCCTTCTTTGATGCAGCGAACAAGGGATTGACGCTTGTTAAATCCGAACTCAGCGCCGACACGAAAGTGATTGAAATGGGAACAGACAAAACGAAGTGGGAACCTACTTATCAAGATATAGCTGCGCAGGACTGGGATATTGTCATCTCCGGCGGCTCTGAAATTACCGAGATGTTTAATGCGACAGCAGAAACGTATCCTGACAAAAAATTCATCAACTACGATACGGATATTGAAGAGACACCAGCTAACGTGTATGCGATGTCTTACGCAACGAACGAGGTTTCCTTCCTTGCAGGCGCAGTAGCCGCGATTGCGACGAAGTCCGATATTCCAAATGCGAACAAAGATAATGTGATTGGCTTTGTTGGCGGCATGGACATTCCCGGCATTAATGCATTCCTGGTTGGTTATATCCAAGGAGCACAATACGTCGATCCTGCCATTAAGGTAGCCGTTTCCTATGCGGGCGATTTCGTGAACCCGGCGAAAGGCAAGGAGCTGTCGCTGATCCAGTACAACTCCGGTGTTGACGTTATTTTCAACGTGGCTGGCGCGACAGGCCTGGGCATCTTCGATGCAGCGAAGGACAAGAAGCATTACGCGATTGGCGTTGACTCCGACCAAGGGTCCCTGCTTCAGGAAACGGATAAAGAAAAAGCGAATCTGATCATGACGTCTGCTATTAAAAAAATCGACACCGCTATTCTTGGCGCAGTGAAGAAAACGCAAGAGGGCACGCTCGAATATGGACAACGCCAAGTGCTCAGCTTTGATCAAGATGGCGTAGGCATTGCTGAAAATGACATTTACAAATCGATCTTCACAGCAGATATGCAGAAGCAAGTAGAAGACATTAAGCAGAAGCTCGCTAAACAAGAAATTAAAGTAGACAACGCGATGGGCATGGAAACTTCGCAAATCGAAGCGATCCGCAACGCGGTTAAACCATAATAACGATCCGCAAAGCTTAGTGCAGTTGGTCATTCTTCTCTTTCCATCAGGAAGAAGGCCAGCTGCCTCTCTTTATAATGACCTCCGAAAGGTAAAGGGGTTTTACGATGATGCCGAATCAGCTGCTCGAAATGAAAAATATTACGAAGGTTTACCCGAACGGGGTTGTCGCCAACCAGAAGGTGCAGTTTACGCTTGCCGATGGCGAGATTCACGCGATTGTCGGTGAAAATGGAGCTGGCAAATCCACGCTGATGAAAATGATGTTCGGCATGGAAGAGCCGAGTGAGGGCGAAATCATTCTTCGGGGCAAGCCGGTATTGCTGGGTTCGCCGCAGGATGCGATAGACCATGGCATTGGAATGGTGCATCAGCATTTTATGCTGGTGCCGTCGTTCACCGTCGCGGAAAATATGGTGCTGGGCATGGAGCCGAAGAAAGGCGTCAGCATTAATTACAACGAAGCGGTGCGAATGACAGAAGAGATGAGCAAAAAGTACAATCTGCTCGTTAATCCGAAGGCGAAGGTCGAGGATCTCAGTGTCGGCATGAAGCAGAAGGTCGAAATTTTGAAGGCTCTGCTGCGTGGCGCGGAAATTCTAATACTCGATGAGCCAACGGCCGTACTGACCCCGCAGGAAACCGAGGAGCTGTTCCGCGAGCTGACGCAGCTTAAGCAGCAGGGGCATACGATTGTGTTTATTTCTCACAAGCTGAAGGAAGTTAAAGCGATTTGCGACCGGATCACGATTATGCGCGCCGGCAAAAGTGAAGGTGTTTTTTGGACGAAGGATGTTACCGAGCAGGAAATTTCCAAGCTGATGGTCGGCCGCGACGTCGTGCTGAGGTATGACAAGGAGAAGAAGCCTTATGGGGCGCCTATCTTGTCTGTTACTGATTTTTCATTGGCAGATGAGACGGGCAAAGCGTTGCTCAGCAAGGTAGCCTTCAAGGTGCGTGGCGGCGAAATTGTTGGTATTGCTGGAGTCGAGGGCAATGGGCAAACTCAGCTCGTTGAAGCTTTAACGGGCAGTTTGGCTGTGCGCAGCGGAAATGTGGCCGTTAAAGGCACGGACATTAAAGGCTATGATATCCGCAAAATTCGCTCGCTCGGCGTTTCCTATATTCCGGAGGATCGCATGCGCCAAGGGGCAGCCAAAGACGCAAGCATTTCCGATAATTTAATTTCTACGCAATACAATACGAAAGCGATGAACAAGGGCCTCTTTTTGAGGAGTAAAAAAATAGCGAAGCTTGCGACCACCCTCATTGAGGAATTCCGCGTACGCTGCTCGGGCCCGAATCAGCCGATAGGCATGCTTTCGGGCGGCAATATGCAGAAGGTCGTCGTCGCTCGTGAATGCTCGACAGCGCCGGATTTGCTCATTGCCGAGCAGCCGACTCGCGGCGTCGATATTGGGGCAGCCCAATTTATTCACCAGAAGCTGATTGAGCTTCGGGATGGCGGCAGCGGCGTGCTGCTCATCTCGGCAGATTTGAATGAAATATTGGAGCTGAGCGACAGCCTGCTCGTCATGTATGAAGGACAAATCGTCGCTTATTTGGAAGAGCCGTCAAGTGTAAGCGAGGAAGAGCTCGGACTGTACATGCTGGGCCTTAAGCGCCAGGACGAGCAGCAAATCAGGAGGGCCGTGGAAGCATGAAGGTAAAATACTTTGAAGTCATCCGTACAACAGCGGTCATTCTGATTGCGCTTGTTCTCGCTTTTATTATTATTTCCATTGTCAGCGAGCAGCCGCTGGAGAGCATTCGCATCTTCCTATGGGAGCCGCTGAATACGAAGGGTCATATTGGCAACGTCATTGAAATGGCGATTCCGCTCATGTTCACAGGACTCGCGGTATCGCTGCTGTTTAAAGCGAATTTATTCAATCTTGGAGCGGAAGGGCTGTTTTATTTTTCCGGGGTAGTTGCAGCGTCGCTTGCGATTCATCTTAGTCTGAACAGCTTTGTCCATCCGATTGTGGCTATCCTTGCAGGGTCGCTCGTCGGCGCGGTGTTATCTGCTATTCCGGGTATTCTCAAGGCTAAATGGAATGTAAATGAGCTCGTCAGCTCGCTGATGTTCAACAATATTTTGTTCGGGATCGGGCTTTATATTTTGAACTATAAGCTGCGCGATGCCCAGGCTTTTGCAGCTGTATCCTTCAAGTTCGAGAAAACAGCGGTGCTCACCAAGCTCATACCAGGCACACGTATTCATACGGGGCTGATTATCGTGCTGGTGCTGATCGTAGCCGCGCATTATTTTCTATACAAAACCAAATGGGGCTATGAGCTGAGAATGACGGGGGCCAATCGCGAATTTGCAGGCTATTCTGGTATGAAGACGGCCAAGGTCATCATTATCGTCCATTTAATTGCTGGCTTTATCGCGGGCATGGGCGGCTCGGTTGAGGTGCTGGGGATGTACAATCGCTTCCAGTGGTCGTCGCTGCCGGGCTACGGCCTGGATGGCGCGCTTGTAGCGATGCTGGCGAAGAACAACCCGATTTCGGTCATCGGCGCAGCACTCTTCCTGGCCTATATCCGAATCGGAGCCGACCAGATGGCGCGTTTCTCCGATGTGCCGGCAGAAATGATTTCAATTGTGCAGGCGATTATTATTTTGCTGATTTCGGCAGAGCAGTTTTTGAAGTTCTGGAAAAATCGGATGCTGCTCAAGGAGGCACAGCGTAATGTCTAGTTTGTTTGATGTCATTTTCACGACTGAATTTGCGTTTTCTGTCCTCCGAGTGACGACTCCGATTTTGTTCGCGGCACTAGGAGCACTCATTTCCAACCGTGCAGGTATTATCAATATCGGACTTGAGGGCATTATGCTGGTGGCTGCCCTTTCAGGCGTCGTAGTCAGCGCTTATACGGGCAGCTCGTGGGTTGGGCTGCTGGGTGCTGTAATGGCGGGCACGCTGATTTCCGGCATACTGGCTTTTTTTACCCTGCATTTCAAGACGCATATTATTCTCGGCGGGGTAGCGATCAATATGTTCGCCTCCGGGGGAACCGTATTTATTTTGTATTTGCTAAGCGGAGACAAAGGCTCCTCGACCTCGCTTCCGAGCAAGGTGCTGCCCAGCGTGGACATTCCGCTGCTTAAGGATATTCCGGTGCTGGGACCGATTTTCTCCGGTCATAATGTATTGACCTATATGTCGATTATAGCGGTTTTTGTTGTGTATTATATGCTGAAAAGAACGCCGCTCGGCCTGCGCATTCGCTCTGTCGGCGAAAATCCGCAGGCTGCCCAGTCAGTAGGGGTCAGCGTAGTGAAGGTGCAGTATACGGCGCTGCTGCTGAGCGGCTTTTTCGCAGGACTTGGCGGCGCTTATATGTCGATGGGCTACCTGTCGCTGTTCACGCGAGATATGACCGCTGGCCGGGGCTGGATTGCGATTGCCGCCGAGTCTATGGGGCGCAGCACGACGGTCGGCACGACGCTGACGTCGCTCTTGTTCGGTGCGGCGGATGCGCTGGCCAATGCGCTTCAGGTGCTTAAAATTCCGGCAGAACTGATCGGCACACTCCCATATGTTACGACCGTTATCGGTCTCATCATATACGCCGTCAGCGAATCCCGTAAAAAGAATAGGAAGCTTAAAGAGAAAGTGAAAGGATGATTAATACGATGGCTAGACCGATTATTATTGATTGTGATCCCGGGCATGATGATGCGATTGCGATTTTGCTCGCGCTTGCCAATCCACAACAGCTGGAGGTAAAAGCGATTACGACGGTTGGCGGCAATCAGGTGCTGGAGAAAATTACGAACAACGCACTGAAACTGCTCAGCTTTATAGATAAAGATATTCCGGTGGCGAAAGGCGCGCCCGGACCACTGCTAGGCAAGCTCGTAACCGGAGAAGAGGCGCATGGCGATTCGGGCATGGACGGCCCAGATTTGCCGCCTTCCCGGTTCAAGCCGGTCCATAAACATGCGATTGAGCTGATGGTCGAGATTATCCGTTCCTCAGAGCAGAAGGTAACGCTCGTGCCAATCGGCCCGCTGACGAATATTGCGCTGCTGCTCAAAGGCTTCCCCGATGTAAAAGAGAATATCGAGCAGATTTCCCTAATGGGCGGAGGCATCAGCTACGGCAATGTAACGTCAACGGCAGAGTTCAACATTTACGTGGACCCGGAAGCTGCACGAATTGTATTCGAATCGGGCGTGCCGATTACGATGAGCGGACTGGATGTGACCGATAAGGCGGCTATTTATCAAGAGGATATTGATGCGCTGAAGCAGCGCGGCGAGGTTTCGCATATGGTGGGCGAGCTGCTCGACTTTTATTCCATCTACAGCCGCAAGCTTGGCTTTGAAGGCAGCTCGCTGCATGATCCGTGCGCAATCGCTTGGCTGCTTCGCCCTGAGCTGTTCCAAAGTGAAAGCTATTACGTCTCGATTGAGACGGACGGCAGGGTGACGAGAGGCATGACCGTAGCAGACCGCCGCAAAAAAAACGATGAAACGGCGAATGTGCAGGTGCTGATGGATGTGGAACGTGAAGCCTTTATTAAGCTGATTTTTGACGCTCTTGCTGTGCATGATGACAATGCCATAGCTCGGAAAGGGCAGGCTTAATTATGGCAGGCTGGGATAAGCTTCAGGAAATTGTTCGTTTCGAAATTATTCAGCGCGGGGAAGAAGGCTGCAACGTGGACGGCTTTGCGGAAAAGCTGGCTGCGGCGGGTGAAAGCCATGATGCGCTTATGGAGATATATAACGAGCTGTCTGCACTGGACGTGAGCGCGGATTTTCCCTATGAGGAGCCATCAGATTTGGAGGCAATACGCAGGCTGCGCCCCGAAGGGCCAAGAACGCTGGCAGCGAATTTGACCGATGAGCAGTGGCTGGACAAGTTTTACGGTGCTTGGCTCGGACGCAGTGTTGGCTGTGCACTAGGTAAGCCATTGGAGTTTTGGGATTATTTGTATGGCAAAGACGGCCGGCCCGGCTGGGAAAATATTGAGCTGTGGTTTCGCGGCGCTGGCGCTTGGCCGATTAAAGGGTATACACCTGGCGAATCGACGGCAAAAGAGCAGTATGGGCTGGGGCTGAATGATTGGTCGCCCATGAGCACAAGCGAGACCATCAAGTATATGGAGAGCGATGATGATATCCGCTATACGGTACTGGGGCTGCTACTGCTTGAGCAAAAAGGGCTCGCTTTCGACTCTTGGGACATCGGCAAGCTTTGGCACAAAAACCTGACCTACAGCCAGGTTTGTACAGCGGAGACGCAGTCTTATTTGAATTTTGCTCATGAGACCTCTCATCTGAATGGGGACAAGCCTGCCGATTGGGCTGAACGCCTGGAGCGAGTGCGGATGCATATGAATCCGTATAGGGAGTGGATTGGCGCGCAAATCCGTGCGGATGGACTTGCTTACGGAGTAGCCGGAAGGCCAGAGCTTGCGGCTGAGCTAGGCTGGCGCGATGCATCGTTCTCGCATGTGAAGAACGGCATCTACGGTGAAATGTTCGTCGCGGCGATGATTGCGGCCGCTTTCGTTGAGAAGGACAGTAAGCGAATTGTCGAGATTGGCCTCAGCGAAATCCCGGCAACGAGCAGGCTTGCTTATGATGTGCGCAAAGCGGTTTCCATTGCTGAGAAAGCGAGCAGCGACCGCGAGCTGGTGAGACAAATTTGGGAAGCGTTCAGCCATTACGATGCGGTGCACACGAACAACAATGCAGCGCTTGTCGCGGCGGCGCTCGTGTATGCAGGCGATGATTTCGAGAAGGCTGTAACGACGGCCGTTTATGGCGGCATGGACACCGACTGCAATGGTGCGACGGTCGGCTCGATTATGGGTGCGAAGCTTGGCGCGGCAGCGCTGCCGAAGTCATGGATTGAGCCGCTGAATGACACGCTGTATGCGGAGCTTAGCGGCTTTCATCCGATTGCGATCTCCGAGGTCGCACGGCGGAGCTATAACGTTTTTCGGAAAATTGAGGCGGAATTGAATCATTCCTAATATAGTGAAAAAGGCATTGGAGGACGTTGTCCCTCCAGTGTCTTTTTTTTATGGAAAGGGGTGCCTATTGGAAATTCTATGTATGAATCTTGCCAATTGACAGCGCTAAATAGGAGTGGGATAATAGCTTCGACTCTACCAATATTGGGTGATTTATACAATGTGAATAAGGGAGATATGTTTCAATGAAAATTCATCTGCCGCTAGCCGATTCACCTATTTATGGCTATTTGCATCACGCCTATTTGTTAGGTATCATTGGACATTCTGAGAGCTTTAAACCGTGGATGCACAGCTATTACACCCAATTATTTTGTGCAAAGGATTTCGTAGAGCTAGCTTGTCCAGTGAATTTTTACCAATTGGACAATTGCCCGCTGCGGGAGAATCAGGCGATATCCCGATCACTCCTCATTTCCTTAACGGACATCCACAGCTTTATTCACACGAGCCTTGAACAAGGCTATCATGTTCTCTCTTTCATCAATGAGTATTATATGCCCTACAGTGATTTTTTTGGCGTGAGGGATTTTACGCATGATCTGTTGATTAGCGGTTACGATAGCGAGGAGCAGAGCTACCTGGTGACTAATTTCGTAGACGGCAAATATCAGACGTTCTCCGTTTCCTATGACGATTATGAGAACGCATTCAACCATGCGGCCTTTTATGACGAATACGGCAATTACGAAGAATATAAGACACGAATTTGCTTATACCGCGCTACCGATCACAAGTATGTGTTCTCGGCAGACGCCGTACTCTATTTTCTTGAAGATTATCTCAGCGCTACGAATCGTCTGAAAACCATATTTCAGAGTGAGAGCAATCTGGCCTTCGGCATGGACGTGTACCAGTACACAGCGGAGGAGCTAGTGAAAGTAACCGATGGAACCCGAGCGCCCGACGGCCGGCCGCTGCATATTTTATGGGAGCACAAGAAGTGTATGCGGGCGAAAATCGAATTTATGCTGGCCCAAGGCTACATTAAGGACGAAACGCTGTTATCCGGTTATGAACCAATCGAGCGGGACGTCAACCTGCAACGGGTGGCCCTCATGAAATATAGACAGACCCATAACAATGACATCCTTCATTCGATTAACAGTAATCTGAACCGGATTAAAGACCAGGAACGAGAAGTACTTAACCGTCTGCATGATGAAATGCTAGCTTGCAAGAGCTATTTTCCGCAGGCGGATTGGGTACGGGTTTAGAACGGATTGGGAACGGAATTAGAAACGGAATTGGAATAGACTAAAAATATTTTCTAAGTAAGGAGACTTAATGATGGCTAATGTACAAACGTTTAAGGCATCAGCGCATTTACAAGATGGGGTTAAAGTGAAAGCGACAGCGAGACAGTTCGAATTGATCATTGATGAGCCGAAGAGCCTTGGCGGGACAGATACGGGGATGAATCCTGTAGAAGCGCTGCTTGCCTCCTTAGGCGCATGCCAATCAATTGTAGCCCGGGTGTATGCTCCTAAGTTTGATGTGAAGCTCGACGATTTCCAAGTTGAGGTTGAAGGCGATTTGGATCTCGATGGATTTTTCAATAAAAGCGAGGTTCGTCCGGGCTATTCCGACATTCGCTATACGTTCAAGATCAAAACAGATTCGCCTAAGGAAAAGGTGGATGCCTTCGTTCAATTTTTGGAGAGCAAATGCCCAGTGGGGGATACCATTGCCAACCCGGTTCAGATGAAATTAGAGCAGATTATTATTGAAAATACAGAGACGGCTGCGCTGTAGGCTGTTTGCGCTATTTTATGAAAGAAGCATGGGGCCCGTCGTCTCTTATGGAGATGGCGGGCCTTGTCTAGGTTGTGTGTGCAAGCCGGAGCCACTTGCTGCTGCTTGCCTACAGCTTATTTCAAGCCAATCTCGTCCGATGGCTCAAGGTTTGTGAACCGCAGTATGCGATCGCGGCTGGAAACACTGCTGATGCTGCGAGTACGTTTACTGTGATTATGGTTGTCATGAGTGCTGTTGCTGCGAGTACTAGTACTGTGGCTGAGAGCACGCAGCTCTGGAAGCACTCTCCTTTTTTGAAGGACACAGATTCCGCTATTCTGGCTTTTACTCGGTTTTCAGGCCATAAGCGGACAGGAAATCCGCTATTGTCCTCCTGAACCCGTCAAAATGGCTTATGGCCGAGCATTAGCGGCTCCTGAGTCCGCAGCCTGTGCCATAACCGTGATTCTGCTGAAATAGAGGCTGCTGTGTCCGCCAAACCTGTCTTTGCGTAGGGAGTAAACTCCTGAAGCGAAGAGCATGAATCTACCTTAGATGCTAGATTAAGGTCTAATTGCTGATGAAAAAAATGATTTTAATTGTATAATCAATAGTATACGTATTTTCATTGAAACAACAAATGGAGCCCGTCAATGCTTTCCTTGTAATTTGGAGAAGATGTGAGTACAATCGCTTTTTTCGTTGTCTATATGACACTTATAATCAATCATACAGCCTGAGGCGCTATTAGGTTTGGTGTTATTGTATTTACTTTAATTATGTCTAATTGATGGAACTGATTTTTGAATGAATGGAAAGGAGCTTAATGATGGACAGCAACCAAACGACTTTTGCAACCATCGACGAATATATCGCCGGCTTCCCGCAAGAAATCCAAGAGCTGCTGCAGGCGATGCGGAAGGTCATTAAAGAGGCAGCGCCGGAAGCGACGGAGAAAATCAGCTACCAGATGCCGACATTTGAGCTGCATGGCAACTTGGTACATTTTGCGGCGTTTAAAAAGCATATCGGATTTTATCCCGCTCCAAGAGGCATTGAAGCCTTCAAAGAGGAATTGTCCGTTTATAAAGGGGCAAAGGGCTCGGTTCAGTTTCCGCTGGACAAGCCGCTGCCTTATGAATTGATCAGCAGAATTGTCGCATTTAGAGTGGCTGAAAATACGAAAAAAGCACAAGAAAAGCTGAACAAGAAAAAATAATAGGCATAACGCCGATAAGGAGTGAGCAATTTACGAGATGGATATTTCTCAGCAGCTACAGGACATTCATGACATTGAACAATCGCTACAGCTTGCTTTTCCAGCAGCGTATAAGGCATTTATGACAACGGATGAGTTGCAGTCCGCAAACCCTAATATAGAATACAACCTCGTCGATTTTAACGGCTATACGGCTTGGGGCATTCGGTTTATTAAGCTGGATGCTTCCTATGCTGAAAATCTCGAAGCGATAGCCGAGGTTGTCCTTCAGCCGCGCAAATTAATTCCTTTCGCATGGAGCATCAGCAGCGGAGACTGGCTTATTTTTGATTATCGCGAGTCGAATGAGAACCCTAGCCTTCTATATATCGATCATGAAATGGCTCTCTGTTTAGAGGATGCGGAATCGGAGGCGCAAAGCGAGAATACAACGGTTGAAGAGATGATGGAAGGTAATCTATCTGTTTTGTGCGAAAATTTCGAGATGTTTCATGCAGCGTTGAAGCTCGCGACGGACGAGGCAGACGATGAAGATGCGATAGGCTAGACAGATGCGACAGACGGTGAAGATGAGGAGGGAAATCATGTAGACATCACTGAAAAATAAACTGGAGCAGCCTTCTGCGAAAAAATGGTTTGCAGGCAGAAGCTTATTTTCTTGATATGACGGCTTGGGACGGAGAAAATGAGGGCGAGGTCATGCGCGAGGACTACCACGGTGGGGATGTCGAAGTATATGCGCAATCGTTCGCCCAGTTTCTTGAGAAGCTAATCGACGAGCGTTCATAACCTATTTGTAACAGCAGCTATTATTTTTCACCGCGAAACGTTAGCTTTACCGCCAGAGGACGGCTTTCGGCCGTTTACGCTTGTTCAGCGAAGGATTGTCCGTTGGCAGCGAGCGCTTCCCGGATGATCCTTATTGCTTTAGGCCCAACCCCGTGCAGCTTCAGCACCTCCGCCTCGGTGAGTTTAGTGAATTGCTCCAGCTGCACGTATCCGGCTGCAGTGAGCGCGCGTGTTGCAGGCTTTCCGACATTGGGCAAATCGCTTGCCTGGTCTTGATCAGGCTTTTGATTGGATGCGTACACGTTCATCCCTCCTTCTAAATGTAGGCTTTCCTTGATACTTATCATTCGGGAAAGCCTTTATTATTTCCTTCCTTCCAATAGACACTTCGCATGATTTCACAATCAACCATTGTGTGTGAGAATTATTATCACTTATAATAGGAGGACAAGAACAATCGATGGGGATCGACATGGGTGCATATTAGCAGCATGAGGAAAGGAAGGATAGGGCACTTTGAATCAGAGTGAGCATATATTGCTATGGAACCAAGCCTCCATCCGCGTGATGGACGTGCGGCATACGATTATGGAGCGAGGGGAGGAGCTGCGTTCTTATCGTCTGCCGGCGAGCGCTTTTTTGTATACGATTCGTGGTCATGCTGAAGTGCGGCTGGATGGCAAGACGGTGCTGGTGGAGCGTTTTCATATGCTGCATGGCGGGAAGGGCATGTGTCTGGACATTGTGCCGGATGATTGGTTGGAATATTACCTGATTTTGTACAAAGCGGTGTTGCCGCTGCCGAGCCGTCAGGAACTGGTACGGTTAATGGAGCAGCATAATCCGTTTCAACTGCAATATAGCTTTGTTTCCCGCCAGCCTATTGCTTTGCTCGATAAAATCCAGCGCATGGAGCGGGAATGGCAGCATCCGAACGTGCTGGATCAACTATATATTAAGACGATGTTCTACCAATTCATCCATGAATTATTTCAGCAGCTATCCAATCAAGATATTCATGTGCAAAAAGCGGACTACGTCTCGCAAGCCATTCGCTACATGCAGGAGCATTACGCGAAGCGCATTGCGCTCGGCGAGCTAGCTGAGATGCTGGATTGCAGCATCAGCTATTTGTCCCGCAAGTTCAAGCAGACGATTGGACAGAGCCCAATCGACTATTTAATTGCGCTGCGCATCGGCAAGGCGAAGGAGCTGCTGCTTGGAACGGAGGCGACGCTGCAGGAAATTGCCGAAAGCGTCGGCTTTCCGGATGACAGCTATTTTAATCGTATTTTCAAAAAGCATACCGGCATGTCGCTGGGGCAATACAAAGCGAAGGTTCAAAATAATCCTGTACCCGGTTCAAGATATGCCCTTGTCCCGCGAAGGCTCAAACGGTATAGTGAGTATGGTTATGAAAATCATTCTCACTACAAGGAAGAGGGGCCTTTATTTATGTACAGAGAGTCAAGAATATTGATGATGGCAGCTGTGCTTATTTGCTTCACACTGCTGCTTAGCGCCTGCGGAGCAGGTACACCAAGAATTGAATGTGCAAGCATTGGGAGAGGACGTCGCGCGCGGCTTGGGAAGCCGGCTTCAGCTAAGCCGCTTGCTGCTGCTGTTCTTTAGTGTGGCCCTTGCCGGAGCGGCCGTCGGCATTGCCGGAACGATTTCTTTTATCGGGCTGCTTGCGCCTCATATGGCTAGAAGGGTTGCAGGACATTCGTATGCAATAATCATCCCGGTGTCTGCGCTGCTGGGCGCGATCGTTTTGCTGCTTGCCGATTTAGCAGGGCGAATGCTGTTTATGCCGCTGGATATTCCTGCTGGTGTGTTTACGGCAGGAGTCGGGGCTCCGTTTTTTATGTATTTGCTGTTTAAACGCAAGGCTGGTGTTTAGGGGAATGAATGATAGCTAATCATTTGCGGATGCAAAATCCGCTAATCCAGTAAAGCGTCAAATGCCTCTCTACTATTCAAATAGTGGGCGTTTGGCGTTTTTTTGCATCGGCTTAACCAGCTATTGACAATGCATGGGTTTTTCTATAACATTTTGATTGACATGCATGTCAATTTAAAAAAAGGAGTTCGCGATGTCGCCACGTACGAAGGAACAAAATGAAGAAATTCGCAAGCAGCGGTCGCGAGAAATATTGCAGGCTGCCATCGTTGTGTATGCGGAGAAAGGTTATGCCGCCTCCGAAATCGGTGAAATTGCTGAACGGGCTGGCTTGGCGCGCGGTCTGGTGTACCATTATTTTAAAAATAAGCAGAACTTGTTTGGGCAGCTTTACACGCACATGATGGACAGGACGGAGCAGTTTACGAAGTCCCATTTCGGGCAAGCGGGTTCAGCATTTGATTTGTTTGAAGGGTATGCTCGAATTGTGTGCAAGCAAGTTTTGGAAGAGCCTGCTGTCTCGCATTTTTATATGCGTATTAGTATGGATGTGTCTTATATATTTCCAGAGGAATCCATTTCCCCGTTCGAATGGGTGAAAAGCTTCATGCAGCCTATGGAGCAGGCGATTGTGAGGGGCATTAGTGAACAAACCATTCGCTCAGGCAATGCCAGTCTTATGGCCATGCAGTTTTGGGGTGCGGTATCGCAGGGAATGAACTATTTGGAAAAGCGGCAGCAGGAGCTCATAACGCAAGGGGCTGCGCAGTCGGAAGTGCTAAAGCAGCTAGAAATGGTGCTTGAGCAAGTTATTGAATCGGCTTTGGCGGTTATTAAACCCAGCTGATTTTTTTTACTTTTATGATTGACACGGATGATAGTCTAAAAAGGAGTGGTAATTAGATGGCGTTAGCCGTAATGAGCAAACAGGATTTTGATACCTTGAACGATGAAAGGCTTGACTGGGCATGCAGCAAGCACATTCTTCTGGAAATTCGGGGCAAAGATAGACAGGCGAAAACCGAGGCGATGGCCGGGCTCAATGAGAGCCAGCGGGCGTTATGCATGTTCCGAGTGTTTTACGATCATGCCAAAAACTCGGTCAGCGAATATTATGGCTGGGTTTCTCAACTGCTTGCGGAACCGGGCTATTGGTCAGGTGTGACCAGCGGGCTGCAATTTTTTGGCGACAGCTCGATGCTGCGCTTGCTTGAGGAGACGAAGGAGATTTTCGAGGAGAGAAGAGTGAGGCTGGGCTTGCAGTGGAGCGATGCGGTTTTAAAAGATCTAGAGCAGGATCATGACCTTATGGCTGCGGCCAGCCGGTTATTTTCACATTTAATTGAAATCGCACCGCAGAGCTTAAAGCTCATCGGTACGTACATTCGGGCGAATCCTCAGCAGTTTGTACAATGGGAAAACAGTGAGCAGTGAGCTTTAAACAGCTCACTGGTGTTTGGTCACGATCAGCTTAGATGGAAGGATAGCTTTGTCTAGGGCAGAAGCTTGCGCCAGTATGTCCAAGCCTTCATATAATCGTCCCAATCATGCGGATGAATGCGTGAGCAGATGGCGATTCGGCAATAAAGCTGAAAAATGACTTCTTGGATAACACGTGTTTTGTCCATTGGTTTATGGTTAAGCCATTCGTATGCAGCAAATAGCGTTTCCAGATTCAGATCATCAGGTGATGAGCAAAAAGCATAAGTAAAATCATACATGATAGGGCCGATCATAGGCGAAGGATCAATGACGCCGACCAGAGCAGCGTTATGAAATACGAGGTTGTGAACGCCTGTATCGCCATGCAGCAAATATTTTTTGTCTACAATTGAAATAGGTGCGAGAAGAGACTCTACCTTCTGATGATCCTCCAATGGCAGGAGCTCTCGCAAATCATAACGCGCACCCTCGAAGCTGCGTTCGTTAAACGCCTGCCAGCTATCGCGCAGCATGCCGATACGGCCCCATTTTTCACCATGTTCGTCTAGTGAGTTTGGTTGCCAAAGGGTATAGGCATTCAACAGCTCTGTGACCAGCAGGGACATCCAATGGCTCTTTGAGCCGCGATTATAATGGGTAGTGCCGGGAGTGTAGGTGTAAACTATAAACGTTTTAGCAGGATCAGTATAGAGCAGCGTGGGCAAAAGCGTGTTATCGACATAGCGCTGGTGAAAATGCTCCACAACCGCAAGAGACTCAGCGTTATCCTGCTTCAACACATATTTCGGTTCGTCATGGACGGCTAGCATAAAAACGAGCCCATCCGTCGTTCCATTCATTTTATTCGCAGCCTTGGTAGCGGAATCTAGGATTTCTTTTTCAATAAGCGCTTCAATAATGTCTTGAATATGGTTTGCTTGAAGCATTCCACTTCCCTCCAATCGAAAAACTTGATATGGTTATTATAAGCTCTGATGGTGAGGGCGGCTAGCTTCAGACGGCGGGAGATGAGCGGATATGTTTACTTTACAATGTACGAAAAAGCTCGAGAGCGAGCTTGGAATGATGGATTTTGTGCCAGTGCCGACGGCGGGAGATCCGCTATTTGGCTGGCATGCCCATCTGTTTTTGCTGAATCGGCGGAAATGTGTGTTGGTTATGAATAATGAGACCCGATATAACTTTGTGCTGCATGGCTTGAAAAAGCAGGATTTCAAACGATTCCATGAGCTTGTAGCAGAGAGCATCGCTGAAAATTTGCTTGCTGATAAAGCGGACAAGCAGGTTATAGAACGCTATATGCAAAGCGCTGATGCATTCAGCTTTACGAAGACGAGTGATCGCAGCATCATTAGTCAAATCAATGACATGATCCTGATCATCAAGCATATGCACCAGTACGATATGGAGGAAAAGGGAGAGATACATGACCGATGGTTCTACGAATTGAACCGCGAAATCAACAAAGTTCCCATGTTGAAATTGCCCTTAGCTTATTCGGGAGAAACGATGCTGGAGGCTTTGAATAATCGGCAGCTGTAGCTTGTAACTTAGCATACGAAAATTGAATGCTTTTCTGAATCAGAAGGCCACTCCGTTAGGGGTGGTTTTTTTGTGTGAAAAAGGGAGAAAATGATCGATTTTACACAAAATTTAAATGTAAAAAGAGGAATATGTTGGATGTTGTCGAATATATGTTCTACGACTTTATACCCTGTATTGAGTGAGGAATAGGTATTTAAATCTAGTTCAGGAGGCGCTATGGCTTATATTGCACATATTCGGGAAAAAGACGGAAAAATTCAAACGGTCCACGAGCATCTGAAAGAGGTAAAGGAAGGCTGCGAGCAGCTTGGAGGCAAGATTGGAGCCAGTCATCTAGCGGGACTTGCGGGCTGGCTTCATGATTTAGGCAAAAATACGACGGCTTTCAGAAATTATATTCAGCTTGCAGTAGCGGCGGCGAAGGATGAGGACGCGAGCAAGGCGCCGAAAAGAGGCTCTGTCGATCATTCGACCGCGGGCGGAAGACTGATTTATCGCAGGTACCACAAGAAAAGTACGAAGCAAGCCGAGAAAATGGCGGCAGAATGGATAGCCAACTGTATTATTTCCCATCATCAGGGACTGCGGGATTTTATTGATCCGGGCAAAACGTCGCCTTTCCTCAAAAGAGTGGATGAGCAGAAGGAAGCAGACATTGAGCAGGGCTATGAACAAGCGAATGTGGTTTTCTTCGAGCAGCATACTGAAGCCGAGCTAGACGCGTATTTTGCCAAGGCGGCTGTCGAGCTTGAACAGCTTGTTGCGGTTATGAAGAAATATAAATTGCCCAGAATTACCTGTTCGCTGCTGATCAAGTACATATTCAGCTGCCTGATTGATGCGGATCGGACCAACTCGCGGCAGTTTGAAGAGGAAGAAGCGGCGGAGCAAGCAGAGGATTATGGTCCATTTTTTAAGAGAAGCTACGACGCTTTAATGAGGAAGCTTGGCGAAATGGACGAAGCGGAGGATGCAGATCATCCAATTAACCGGCTAAGACGGGAGATGTCGCTGCAATGTGATGCGTTTGCGCTGCGTCCGTCAGGCATTTATACGTTGTCGATTCCTACCGGGGGCGGCAAGACGCTGGCGAGTCTGCGTTACGCGCTCAAGCATGCGATAGAGACAGGGAAGCAGCGAATTATCTATATCGTGCCATACACGACCATTATTGAGCAGAACGCGCAAGAAATTAGAGATATTTTGCAGGAGAACGATATGATTTTGGAGCATCATTCGAATGTCATTGAGGAGCCTAATCCGCTTGAAAATCCAGCTGAGGCCGAAGCCTATGATGTCCGGCGCAAGAAAATCAAGCTGGCTAAAGATACGTGGGATCGCCCGATTATTTTTACAACGATGGTCCAGTTTCTGAATACGTTTTATGCGAAGGGAACGCGGAATGTACGAAGGCTGCATCAGCTTTCGAATGCGGTCATTATATTCGACGAGGTGCAGTCTGTACCAATTAAGTGTATTTCTTTGTTTAACGCGGCATTGAATTTTCTACATGCATTTGGACGCTCCAGCCTGCTGCTTTGCACGGCGACGCAGCCTGCTCTGGATGGAGTGAAGCATCGGCTATATTTGAAGGAAGATGCTGAAATGATCGAAAATCTGGATGAGGTAGGTCGGAGCTTTAAGCGGGTGGAGATTGTGGATCGAACGACCCCGAGCGGCTGGAAGGCGGAGGAGCTGGCGGATTTTGTGCTGGACAGGATGGATGAGATCGACAGTACGCTGGTGATATTGAATACGAAGTCGGCTGTGCGCAAGCTGTTCGCTGAGCTGGAGGAGCGTCAGAAGTCAGGAGACTGTGATGCACGGTTGTTTCATCTAAGCACGAATATGTGCGCGGCTCATCGCAAGGACGTGCTTAAAGAGCTGAGGGAAGCACTCGCTGCGGAAGAAAAGGAACGGGTCATTTGCGTCAGCACGCAGCTTATTGAAGCAGGCGTCAACATTAGCTTTGAATGCGTCGTTCGTTCCCTTGCAGGACTTGACTCTATTGCGCAAGCAGCGGGCAGATGTAATCGGCATGGGAAGGATGTCATTCGGAATGTTTATATTATGAAGTCTGCGGATGAGGTGCTGACGCATTTGAAGGAAATTAGCATCGGTGCGGAGCAGACGCAGCGCATATTGGACGATATGAAGGAAAATCCGAAGCTGTATGGGGGAGAGCTGCTGTCGAAGGCGGCGATGCAGGCTTATTTTAAATACTATTTTGCCTTAATTAAAGAGGAAATGCTGTACCCTGTTCCCAAGCTGGATACGAATAAACATATATTTGGTCTGCTTGAAAAAAATTCAGATTATGCTGAGGGTTATGAAAGGAAATACGGAAAAGCCCCTGAACTTGAAAGCCTTTCGGCTCTAGCTACGGCTGAGCAATATTTTGAAGTCATTAGTCAGGTGGCAAGAACGGTGCTGGTTCCTTATAACGAAGAAGCCAGAGAGCTGATTCTTGACTTAAACGGGGAGCTGAAGGCAGGAGAGCTGGGCGTGCTGCTGCGTAAGCTTCAGCCTTATGTTGTCAATATTTATGAGCATGAGTTTAGGAAGCTTGATAAAAATGGGGACATTCAATACCTGCTGCATGGCGAGGTGCTGGCTTTGAGGGAAACAGCCTACTCTGAGCAGTTTGGTGTGGAGACGGATGGCGAAGGGGAATGGTCTTCAGCGATTATTGGATGAAAAGTGAAAAACCCACCTACGGGTGGGTTTTCAAATACAAATACAAATACAAAATCATAAATTTCAATCCGCACTTTTAATTTAAAAGTGACAACTTCCAAAGCGGCCATTTTCAAAGCCGCAATTGTAGTGTAGCACAGGATACTTTTTGTGAACATAATCGCAGAAGAGCGCTGCTAGGGCTGCAGCAAAGAGAAGGAGCTTTAATATCAAATTATCTAATTGACGCTGAAACGTCTATTTTTCGCGAAATACTTACCGTAGTAATGGAGACAGCATTTTTAAATGATGCTAGGCTTTCCCGTTATAGTTCTTCAACTGGATATCGGGTTAGCGGGATTAAAGCATGACGCGAGGTCTACGAACAAGTCTGTGGAGAAAGCTTATCGGCAAGAAATTAAGTAAGCTTTGTTTAATACTAGTAAGGCGTATATTGCAAAGTTTCTAACAGTAACTAAATAATATCGATGCTTCGTGAAGGCTGCGGGCAGTTCATCCAAGTCTTCACGAAGCTAAGATTTTTTACTATATAAATGAATTGGTAGCTTTATCAAAGCCATCAGAAAGGAGAACAAGATGCGCAACCAAATTGAATTTGAAGTATCCGGCAAGTATGCACTTTTCACAGACCCGTTGACCAAAATCGGAGGAGAGAAGTTCAGCTATCAGGTTCCTACTTATCAAGCTCTGAAAGGGATTGTGGAATCGATATATTGGAAGCCTACAATTATTTGGTACATCCACGAGGTTCGTATCATGAACGTCATTCAGACAGAGTCCAAGGGCATTCGCCCCATTGAATATAATGGCGGCAATACGCTTGCTTATTATACTTACTTGAAGGATGTCAAATATCGGGTTCGCGCCTATTTCGATTTTAATCCTCATCGGGAGGATCTCGTCTATGACCGCAACGAGCATAAGCATCACAATATCGCCAAACGTTCGGCTCAGGCGGGAGGGCGCAGAGATATTTTTCTCGGGACGCGTGAATGCCAGGGCTATGTGGAGCCTTGCGATTTTAACGAAGGCAAGGGCTTTTATGATGAGGTGCCAGAGGTAGACTTTGGTCATATGGTGCACGGCATCAGCTATCCAGATGAAACAGGCAGGCCGGAGAGGGAGACAAGGCTGTGGCCAGTCAAGATGGAGCGCGGCATTATCCGCTTCATTCGCCCAGAAAAATGTGAACTGACTCGCAAAACAGGCGAAGGTGTTGCAAAAGCTTTCAGCTCCGAAAATATGGAGTCGGTCGACCACCTGCATGAAGAGCTATTTGCAGAGGGGGAGAAGGCATGAGCTGGCTCGCGAATTTGAGCAAAACCTACGATAACCATACGGATGCGATAGGGAATTTTGAGAAAAAAAGAAATGGCCGTGAATATGCACTCATTCCGATTTCACATACGACACAAAGTGCGCATATTGAGGTGATTTTGAATGGGAAGGGCGAATTTCTAAGAGCGAAGGTGATTGAGAAGGAAGAAGGAAGCACGATCATTCCTTGCACCGAGGCTGCGGCAAGCCGGACAAGCGCACCCGTCCCCTATCCGTTGTTCGATAAGCTTATGTATGTCGCTGGCGACTATGAGCAATATGTTGGCGAGGTGAAGAAGTATACACCTTATGCAGATTATATGGAGCAGCTGCGTGCGTGGTGTACATCGACTAATTCCAATCACAAGGTGGAAAGTGTCTATCAATATTTGCAGAAAGGCACGCTGATAGCGGATTTAGTAGGTTATGAGGTGCTATGGGAGGACAAGCAAGGCAAGCTGCTGGATAAATGGGTGCAGGCGGAAGGCGACGAGAGCAAGGAGAAGCCAGCTATTTTCAAAGTGATTGCCTCTGATCAAAGCTCGGCTTTTGTGCGATTCGCCGTACAGATTCCGGGAGATACCGAGCCAAGGCTATGGCGTGATCGGGAGGTTCAGCAGTCCTTTATTGATTTTTATAATGAGCAGCTTGCAGAGACGGACTTATGTTATGTGACGGGCGAGCAGCTCCCTTTTGCGGACAAGCATGCTTCGCGTATTCGCAACTCTGGTGATAAAACGAAGCTGATTTCAGCCAATGACTCAAGCGGCTTCACGTTTCGCGGGCGGTTTCGGACGAGCAGGGATGCGGCCTCCGTTAGCTACGAGGTATCGCAAAAGGCGCATAATGCGCTGAAATGGCTGATTGATCGGCAATCCTTTACCCTTGACGGCAAAGTGTTTCTCGTATGGGGAACAGATCGGCTTGAGGTGCCAGCCCCTGCGGAGGATTTGTTCGACTATCTGAAAGAGGAAGAGGACGATTCGCCGGCTGGAGATATGGCGCATAGGGAGCATGCTCTTGAGGTAAGAAAGGCGCTTAGCGGCTTTCGTTACGATGGCGAATATAAATCAAATGTCGTTATTATGACGCTTGATGCGGCGACGCCAGGACGGCTGTCCATCGTGTATTACCGCGATATGAATCGCGAGCTGTTCATGAATCAATTGCAGTATTGGCATGAAACCTGCTTTTGGCGTCATAGGTATCGCAAAACTGAGGATGGTAAATATAAAGCTTTTACAGGTGCGCCAGCGACAAAGGATATTGCTTTTGCCGCTTATGGGCCGAGGGCAAGCGACAAAGTAGTGAAAGGGCTGCTGGAGCGAATGCTGCCCTGCATCGTAGATGGTGTTCCAATCCCGATAGATATTGTTCGCAGCGCAATCAGCCGCGCCTCTAATCCTGTAGGCATGGAGCCATGGGAATGGGAGAAGACGCTGAGCATCGCCTGTGCGCTGGTCAACAAAACCAAAGAGAAGGAGGGCTTCCGAGTGAGCCTGAATAAACAATTGGATGATCGAAATTATCTGTTCGGCAGAATGCTGGCGATTGCCGACGTGCTGGAGAGAAGGGCATTAGGAAGAGAAGAGAGACGGGCAACGAATGCGATTCGTTATATGAACGCTTTTGCCCAGCGTCCGGGACGTACATGGAGTATTATTCAAGCCAATCTACAGCCCTATCAGGCGCGAATGGGAACGGATGCGAGATATTACAATGGTTTGCTCGATGAGGTGGGAGCGATGCTGAAGCCTGAGGAGTTTACGGATGCTCCGCTTAGCGGGCTGTATCTGCTTGGTTTTTACAGCCAGCGCCACGACCTGTATACGAGCAAAAAAGATAAAGGCGACACAACGCAGGGGCAAGATAGCGAGCGAGATAACGATCAAGCTAACGATCAAGACAGCGATCAGGACGATACAGAGGAATAGGCAAGTCTAGCAATAGTCTAGCAATCTATGAGTCTACTAAATAAACCTATTAGGGAGAGATGAAAATGAGCGTACTTGACCATAAAATTGATTTTGCCGTTATTTTGTCCGTCCGAAATGCCAATCCGAATGGCGACCCATTGAATGGCAATCGTCCAAGGCAAACCTATGAAGGACTTGGCGAGATTTCTGATGTGTGCCTAAAGCGCAAAATCCGCAACAGGCTCCAGGACATGGGCGAAGCGATTCTCGTCCAATCGGATGAGCGCCGTGACGATGGATACCGCAGCATTAAAGAGCGTGTAGATGCGAATGCCGATGTTCAAGAGTTTGCCAAGGGGAAAAAGCAAAACAATGAGCTATACGCACAGGCGGCCTGCAAGTCATGGATGGATGTGCGCAGCTTCGGCCAGGTGTTTGCTTTTAGCGGCGGGACGGATGCGTCATCGGGTGTATCTGTGGGCGTTCGCGGGCCTGTCTCGATTCATACAGCGCTTAGCGTCGAGCCGATTGCCATTACAAGCACGCAAATTACGAAAAGCGTCAACTCGGTGACGGGTAAGGACCCGAACAAGAAGGGCTCCGATACGATGGGGATGAAGCACAGAGTAGATTTTGGCGTCTATGTCGTCTATGGCAGCATCAATACGCAATTGGCGGAGAAAACAGGCTTTACGAAGGATGATTCGGAGAAGATTAGAGAAGCGCTTAGAACTCTTTTTGAAAATGACACCTCATCCGCGCGCCCAGACGGCAGCATGGAAGTTCATAATGTTTTCTGGTGGAAGCACCAGTCCAAGCTTGGACAATATTCCTCGGCGAAGGTGCATCGCTCCTTGAAAATTAAATTGAACGATGACGTAGTCGAAGGGAAATCCATCGACGACTACACTTGGACAATTGAGCCGCTTGAGGGCTTGGAGCCCCAAAGATATGTGGGACAATAACGAAGAAGATTTTCTAATGCTTTCTGGCATTCAGCATTTCAACTTTTGCCGGAGGCAATGGGCGCTTATCCATATTGAGCAGCAATGGGAAGAAAATGTCCGCACGGTAGAAGGAGCGCATTTGCACCGCAAAGCCGACCAGCCTATGCTGCGGGAGAAACGCGGGGACAAGCTGATTGTCCGTGCTCTTCCTGTACAGTCACGTAGGCTGGGTATTTCCGGCATATGCGATGTAGTTGAGTTTGTACGAGATAGCTCGGGTGTTCCATTGGCGGGGGAGGAAGGGCTTTACCTTCCTTATCCCGTGGAATATAAGCGCGGCAAGCCGAAGCGGAACGATTCCGACCGCTCGCAATTAGTAGCTCAGCTCATTTGTCTGGAAGAAATGTTAATGTGCGAGCTGTCGATGGGCTATCTCTATTATGACGAAACGAAGCATAGGGTTGAGGTGCCAGTTACCGAAGCGGACAAAGTGAGGGTCAAGCAAAGTTTGGATGAGATGCGCCACTACTATGAGCGGAATCATACGCCGAGAGCGAAGACAGGGCCGCATTGTCAAAGCTGCTCATTGAATGTCGTATGTTTGCCGGAAATGCTGGAGCGAAAACCCGTTTCAAGCTTTATCGAAAGCAGGTTGGCCGAATGAAAAAGCTGCTGAACACACTGTTCGTGACGATGCCAGATACGTATTTATCGCTCGATGGCGAAAATATTGTTATAAAGCGGGACGACGAAATTGCCGGACGCTATCCCCTCCATAATTTGGAGGGAGTCTGCACCTTTGGTTACGCGGGGGTCAGTCCGGCTTTAATGGGCAAATGCGCTGAAAATAACATCGGGCTGACCTTTATGACCCGAAATGGGCGTTTTTTGGCACGGGTCGTCGGAGAGGATAAAGGGAATGTTGTGCTGCGCAAAGAGCAGTATCGCATTTCCGATGATGAGCGCCGAAGCGCTATTTTTGCCAGAAATATGATTTTGGGCAAAGTGTATAACAGCAAGTGGGTTGTTGAACGTGCCTTGCGGGATCATGCACTCCGCATGGATACAGAGCGAATGAAGCAGGTGAGTGCTTCGCTATCGGAGACGATGAAGCTTATTCGCGGTGTGGAGCAGCTGGATATTTTGCGTGGATTAGAAGGAACGGCTGCTGTGCAATACAACTCAGTGTTTGACCAATTGATTTTGCAGCAAAAAGAGCAGTTTTTCTTCCATGGGCGAAATAAGCGTCCACCGCTGGATAATGTGAATGCATTGCTTTCGTTCACCTACTCGCTGCTTGCGAAAGATGTGACAGCTGCGCTGGAGTCCGTAGGACTGGATGCTTACGTCGGCTTTCTGCATCGGGATCGTCCGGGGCGGGCTTCGCTTGCGCTGGATATGATGGAGGAGCTTCGGAGCGTATATGCTGACCGAATGGTGTTGTACCTGATTAACAAGAAGGTCGTTAACGACAGTGGCTTCGTGAAAAAAGAAAATGGAGCCGTCATCATGGACGATGACACGAGGAAAGCGGTGCTTAAGGCATGGCAGGAACGCAAACAAGAGAAGATCATGCATCCCTATTTGAACGAAAAGATAGCCTGGGGGCTTGTTCCTTACGCTCAGGCCCTATTGCTTGCGAGGCATATTCGGGGTGATTTGGACGAATATCCGCCATTTTTCTGGAAGTAGGTGTTCATATGCTCGTAATAATTACGTATGATGTGAGTACATCAAGCAAGGAAGGGCGTAGAAGGCTCTCCCGAGTGGCCAAAACCTGCCTGAATTACGGTCAAAGGGTACAAAACTCCGTATTTGAATGTATTGTAGATGCGACAAAGTTTCGCCAATTGAAGTATGAATTGGAGGAGCTAATCGATAAGCAGACGGACAGCCTGCGCTTCTACAATTTGGGTGATAATCACAAAAGCAAGGTTGAGCACATTGGTGCAAAAGAAGCCTATGATATGGAAGCACCGCTTATTCTATAAGCGAAAAAATTTTTGCGGATTCATGGTGCGAATGTGAAGCTCCCATAAAAACCCTAGGGGATTCGCACCTCAAATATTGTAGAAAATTGTCGAATTCGAGTTGTTTTATGAAAAGTCAAGGTTTGACCTAGATTTTTTTAGTATTAAATTAATTGAAAAATGGGGTGATTGATGCCATGATGGGATCAATCACTTGTATTTTCGCTGTCGCACTCCGTACGGAGTGCGTGGATTGAAACATGGATGAGGACGGCAGCATGTTTAGTCGTGTACCGTCGCACTCCGTACGGAGTGCGTGGATTGAAACAAGAGAGCAGTGAGGGAAGTAGGAACTTATGCATGTCGCACTCCGTACGGAGTGCGTGGATTGAAACAGACGCAAGGAATTGAGCGTTTGAAAGAGGAACTCGTCGCACTCCGTACGGAGTGCGTGGATTGAAACTATCATACCAAATCCTCCTCGATCTTTATCTTAGTCGCACTCCGTACGGAGTGCGTGGATTGAAACTGGTCAGGCCCGGCCTGCTCGATCTCCGGCTTCGGGTCGCACTCCGTACGGAGTGCGTGGATTGAAACAGTAAAAGGTAAACACTTGGAGGTGAGGACATGGTCGCACTCCGTACGGAGTGCGTGGATTGAAACGCAAGTGCGTTTGACAAATCCTTGTTGTCCATAACGTCGCACTCCGTACGGAGTGCGTGGATTGAAACCTCACGCACCGCAGCAAGCTTGTTGTTAGACTAAAAAGTA
>NZ_JBCNGR010000039.1:0-56574 GCF_050481745.1 Paenibacillus algorifonticola
ATTAGGCTTGTTCTCATGAACGTGATGCATTAAAGAAAGGTCTGGCATAGCTGCTCCAAAATCCGGTCGGGCGAGTTGCCGCGCACATTTTTTTGAAACAGGTACGAATCGCTGCTGAGGGCGTTCATAAGCATATCTGTTTTGAATAAGCTGAGAGGCTGTGGTTGGTTGGTTTCTGCTATCCATTCTTCAATCAGTCCAAGAAGCAGCTTATGAAATTTGTCATAGATGGGACTTTTCGTTTTGGGGTCCGACACATTATAAGCTGAATTCTCGACACCGGCAAGCAGCTGCGCATTTTTCTCTCTGAACTGAATAAACACAGCAAGCAGCCCACGCAATCGGTCAGAAGGCGGGCGGTAGGCGTTCTCCTGCAAGTATTTCTCAATATCCTCAAACAACACCGTCACGTTGTCTTTGATTAAATGCATGCATAGATCACTTTTGTTGCGGTAACGCCGGTACAGGGTTCCCGCTCCGATTTGCGCCTCTCCGGCGATCTGGTTCATGCTGACCTGCTCGACGCCGTGCAGCTGAAATAACTTGTTAGCCGCATCCAGAATACGCTGGCGGTTCTCGGCGGCATCACGGCGCTCTGAACGGTAGGTTGTATTTGTTTCATTCATTGTTTATCACTTCCCATCCTTTATGTGAGCCCCTTATAACAATTGGAGAATTATCCGCTTAATCCTAGTAAAAAAGAGAGGAATGTGCTGACTAAGGAAGTCTGCATTGAAACAGTAGCAGTATTTTTTCTATGAGTCAACATCTAATGCAAAGAGGATTAATTATTTATTTATAAAAATAAGCTTGAAAAAAATAAATAGAAAATAAGAATAATATGAAGGAGTACCTAATAGGTATAAAACGGTTGCTTGATATGAAACTTTTCAAGCCTATGGATGACCTCTTGAATCTGGAGATCATCTGTTTTTGTGAGGATGTGGAATGACTATATTGTAAAATATATTCAATATTTACAAATAAAACAAACTCTTTAAAAGCCTTCACATCCACGGAGGCTTCTTGTTGTGTGGCTGCGATTTGCTAATGTCTGAGAGATTGCCGGAAAGGGTCATTCTAGCGTTAAAGTAGTGGTAAAGAAGTCATTCCAGCATTAGCACTGCCTACCATATTCAAGTAGGATATTCTATGCACATGTTTTAGCATTATCGTGATGGTCACTACATATGAGGAGTGATTGAATGCAAGCAAAAAGCTTGGTTCACCAGTTATTCGAGGAGCAGGCGGAACGTACGCCTAGTCGTGAAGCTGTTAGATTTGAGGAGAAGTCAGTAACGTACACCGAGTTGAACCGCCGCGCGAATCGGCTTGCGTATCGCTTGCGTGCGATCGGTATAGGTCCTGACGTGCTAGCAGGAATCTGCATGGAGCGTTCGATTGAGCTGGTCGTCGCGCTTTACGGCGTCCTAAAGGCAGGGGGCGCTTACGTGCCGCTGGATCCGGATTATCCGAAGGATCGCCTAGCCTACATGATTCAGGACAGCAAGGTAAGACGAATCATTACGCAGCGTCAATTCGCGGAACAGTTCGCTGGGTTCGACGGTGATGTACTGATTTTAGACGAGTCAGAGCCATTGGATGGATATGGAGATGAGGAGGGAAACCCGAATATTGCCTTGCATGAGAGCCATCTGGCTTACATGTTCTACACCTCCGGATCGACGGGAAGGCCGAAGGGGGCAATGAATACGCACGCTGCCATTCGCAATCGGGTCCACTGGCTGCAGAACACTTTCGAAATGGAGGAAAATGATAAGCTTCTTCAGAAATCTCCTTACAGCTTCGACGTATCGGTATGGGAATTTTTCTGGCCGCATATATGCGGAGCATGCCTCGTCATGGCCAAGCCCAAAGGTCACCTTGACAACGAATATATGTGGGAGGTCATCAAGCGCGAATGTATTACGTTCGTGCAATTCGTTCCGACGATGCTCCAGACGTTCTTGAGTGCGGAGCGGGCTCAGGACCTCCCCTTTCTAAAGCATGTTTTCTTATGCGGAGAGCCGCTGTCTGCCGCGCTCAACGAACGGTTCTGCCGTACGATGTCCGCGCAGCTTCACAACTTGTATGGTCCGACCGAGGCAGCGGTATTCATTACCAATTGGACCAGCGATCGCAGCTTGAACCGTTCGGTCATTCCAATTGGCCAGGCTATTCCTGAGAATGCTATGTACGTATTAAACGACCGCTATGAACCGGTCGCACCTGGTGAGATTGGCGAGCTCTTCATCAGTGGCATCGGGCTCGCGCGCGGCTATTACGGCAGACCGGACCTGACGGCCGAGCGATTCGTGCCCGATCCATACAGCAAGGAACCGGGAGCACGGATGTACCATACCGGGGATCTTGGACGCTGGCTTACGGACGGAAACCTGGAATGTCTGGGCCGCAACGACGATCAGGTGAAGGTACGGGGCTTCCGTATCGAGCTGGGCGAAATTAGCACGGTGCTTGAACAGCATCCAGGAGTCAATCAAGCTGTGACGGTTGTCTGCGAGGATCAGCCCGGAGACCAGCGCATTACCGCCTATTTCATTCCAAATGCTGAGTTCGCTCCCTCGATCAGCGAGCTGAGGAGCCATCTACAGCAGCATTTGCCAGACTATATGGTCCCTTCTTATTTCGTTGAGATGGAGGCCTTCCCACTGACCCCTAGCGGCAAGACGGACCGCAAGCTCCTGCCGAGTCCGACGCTGTCACGCCTGATGATTGGCCAGGCGTATGTTCCGCCGGAAACCTATATCCAGAAGGAGCTTGCCGTGATTTGGTCAGGCTTTTTCAGTTTCGATCAGCTCGGGCTTGACGACGATTTCATCGACTTGGGCGGCCATTCGCTCGTCGCAACTCAAATTCTTGTCCGGTGTGGGCATGTTTTCGGCGTGAAGGTATCGCTGAAGGATATGCTCACACAAGGAACGACGATTCGCACCCTCGCGTCAATTATTGAAGCCAATCTGCTTGCTGAGACTGACGATGCCGAGATCGAAGCGCTGCTAAGCGAGATGGAGCACCTGTCGGAAGAGGAAATTGAGGCGCTGCTGAAGTAACAGTCAGTAGATGATCAGGAGGAGACGATTCGTGGCAAATTTCGTTCTTAGCACGCATATGACGAACGGAGATGTACTGCCGTTTCTGCGGTTAGCGTCTGCACTTCGCCGGCGCGGTCACCAAGCAACCCTGGTGACTCACGGCGTATTTGCGCCGCTGGCCGAGAAGTCCGGCATCGCTTTTCGCGGCATCGATAAACCAGAGGAATACACCGAAATCATGAAGGATCTCTACATGATGGAGGATCCGCTGAACAAGCCCGACCTCTATGAAGCTTACCAACGCAAGTATTATTCGAAAGAGAAATTCCAGCAGGAGTATGACATCCTGACGGAGCTGTGCCAAGCGGAGGACTCCGTGCTGATCTGCAAGGAGCGTGACGGCTTCGTTGCAATGATCGTATCTGAGATGCTGCATGTGCCAATCGTCACGGGCGTTCTCGCGCCCAGCTATGTAACGCAGCTGCATATTTGGGAAGAGCTTGGACTGGACTTTGCGATATCACTTATTAACACTTTTCGCAGCGATCTTGGACTTACGCCTGTCTCAAGCTGGACATCATGGATGGGCGCCGTGAAAAAAAACATCGGTTTCTGGCATGAGAGCTTTGATGCTGCTGTGGAAGCACCAGAATGGGCGCTGAAGGTGGATACCGTCGGATTTCCGCTGGCCGATGCGATCGAATATGAGCCATTGCCAAACGACCTGCTAGATTTTATTCGCGCCGGCGAACCGCCTCTCTTGATTACGGGCGGGACAGGGAAAATGATTAAGCCGAATTTCTACCAAGCGGCAATCGAGGGCGTCAAGCTGCTGGGGCAGCGAACCATACTTGTTACGAGGCATGAAGAATTCATTCAAGGCGAGCTGCCGGATCATATTCGCTGGTACAAGATTTTGCCGCTCGCCAGTGCCTATCCGCTAATCGGCAGCGTCATCCATCACGGCGGCATCGGTACGATCACGGGAGCCATGACCGCCGCTGTGCCGCAGCTGGCGCTCGCGGCCGATACGGATCGGCCGGATAACGGAATGCGAATCAAGCATCTGGGCATAGGTGATTATTTGCCGCCGCTGCAGTGGGAGCCCGCGCTGATCGCAAATGCCATAAAAGGCCTTCAGACAAGCACAGTGAAAGAGCGCTGCCGTCAGTTAGCAAAGGTTATGGCGGAGCATGATACGATGGCAGCGGCCTGCACGGCCATGGAATCGGTAGTCGGCAAGCCCGACTACGCCATTGCCTCGGATCAGCTTATTGCTGATTACGTTGCAGCGCAGCGCCAGCAGTCCTTGGCGAGCGCAGTGACCGCGCCTGATCATCGCCTGAATGAGATCAATCAGTCACTATCAGCAGGCAAGCGTTCACTGTTATCGCAGTGGCTGGTGCAGCGCCAGCTCGGTAGTCATCCCCTGCCTTTGAAGGAGGCGCACTATGAGTAAAACGATTGATCGCATCGAGCAGCTTTCGCCCGAACGACGGGCGCTCCTTGCCCTGAAAGCCAAACAGAATAAGGCAAAGGCTGCCGCAGCTTCGTCCGTAATCCCAAAGCAGCCTAGGCAAGCAGGAGCTAACAAGTTCCCTCTATCATTTCCGCAACAGCGAATTATGTTTTTCGAAGAATATATGCCGGGGACGGAGCGGTACAATTTTGCCAACGGCTACAAGCTCATCGGGAAGCTGAATGTCTCTGCCCTGCATCGCACGCTGAACGAGATGTTCAAGCGTCATGAAATCATGCGAGCTGTTGTTGCTTATGAGGACGACGATTACGTGCAGATCATTCGCCCCGAGCTGACGATCGACCTCCCAATTATCGAGTTGACCGATGAAAACAAGGTCTATGAGCTTATGGAGAAGGAAGCCACGGAACCATATGATTTCCTGAACGGGCCGCTTGTGAAGGCAATGCTCTTCCGCTTGGATCCCGAAAAGCATGTTCTCGTCTGGATGACGCATCACTTAATTTATGATGGCTGGTCAGCCGACGTGTTCGACGAAGAGCTCGCCGCGATTTATCGTTCCTTAGCACTGGAAGTGCCGCTTTCCCTTCCGGAGCTGCCGATTCAATACCCGGACTTTGCCGTCTGGCAGAGGCAGTGGATGACAGGATCGGAATACGAAGAACAGCTGCGCTACTGGAAAAACAAACTGATGCCAGCACCGGCGACGCTGGATCTGCCGACGGATTACCCGCGCCCCTCGATTCAAGTTGAGCGCAAAGTCGGTTTCTTCAGCCTGATGATCGATCCATCATTCTCGCAGCGTATCCGCGAAGCGAGCAAGCAGCTCGGCTGCACGTCGTTTGTCCTGCTGCTAGCCGCTTACAAGGTACTACTCGCAAGCTACAACGGCAAGCAAGAAATCGTTGTCGGGACGCCCATGGCGAATCGAGGCAAGCAGGAAATCGAGAAGCTTGCTGGCTTCTTTGCGAATACGGTCGCGCTTCGCTCCGCGATTGATATGGGCAGCAGCTTCAGCGACTTTATCTCGGCAGTCCGCGAGACGGTGCTGGAGGCGAATGATCATCAGGATTTGCCGTTTGACAGAATCGTTGAAGAGATGAATCCAGATCGTGTTATAGGCCATGCGCTATTTTTTGATACCATGTTCCTGTTCGAACGGCATGGGCAGGCGCTGAGGGAACTGCCTGACCTTGAGATTGTACCGTTCGTAGGTGATCGTACACGAGGCGGGATGCTGGATCTGACGATGACGGTATTCGAAAATCAAAAGTTAGGCATGGAAGTTACTTTGACGTATCGCCTGGATCTATTTCGCGAGTCGACAATTCGGCAAATGGCGGAGCATTACTGCATGATTTTGGAACGCGTAATAGAAAATTCCGCGCTGCCGCTGTATTCAGTCGCGGCTCTCTCAGGCGAACAGCTGCGGAAGGTGATGGTCGACTGGAATGCCGCCGAGTCTACCGGGGCAGAGCTCCAATTGCCGCATCTTCTCGTGGAGCGTCAATCGGCCCTTACACCTATGGCTGCAGCTGTATGCTCAGAGGGGCGTACACTTACCTATCTAGAGCTGAATGAACGGGCTAACCGCTTGGCGCACTATTTGCGCGGCATGCAAGTCGGACCTAATACTACTGTTGGTCTTTATATGGAGCGTACCGTCGATATCATCGTCGGCTTGGTCGGCATCTTGAAGGCAGGTGGAGCCTATGTGCCGCTTGATCCTAAGCTGCCGGTGGAGCGCTTGCGAATGATTGCGCAGGAGGCTGAGGTATCCATCATCGTGACTGAGGAAGCCTTTGCCGATCTGCTGCCGCCGCAAAACGAGGAGGCAGCAGCGACGCCCATACGAATAGTTTCGCTCGACCGGGATTGGAATAAGATAGCGCAAGAAGATGCGGCCAATCCAGAAGTCGTCTCAAAGCCGGACGATCTTATGTATGTGCTGTTCACATCCGGATCGACGGGGAAACCGAAGGGCGTGGCGGTGGAGCACCGAAGTTATGCCAACTATTTGGAAGGCATCATGCAGCGTTTGTCGCTGCGGGAAGGCCTCCATTTCGCCATCGTCAGCACGCTTGCCGCCGATCTTGGAACGCCGATGATCTGGGGGGCGTTCAGAACAGGAGGGACCCTGCATGTCATCCCGTATGAACGTGCTGCTGATCCCGATGCTTTCGCCGCTTATTGCGAAGCGCATCCGATCGATGTTATGAAGATCGTTCCAAGCCATATGGAGGTGCTGCTCGGCGTAGCAAATCCCAGCGTCATCATACCGCGCGAGTGCTTGATTCTTGCCGGAGAAGCCTCGCATTGGGGGTCAATTGCAGACATTCGGCGCCTTCGTCCGGGCTGTCGGATCCAAAATCATTATGGTCCTACGGAGACAACCGTTTCCGTACTCACCTATGAGGTGCCAGTAGGTGGAAGCGAGCAAGATCATCTTGCGGTGCTTCCGCTTGGACGTCCGATACCGAACGCGCCGGTCTATGTCCTTAACGCTAATTTGCAGCCGGTTCCAGCTGGCGTCATCGGCGAGTTGTACATCGGTGGCAGCGCCGTGACGCGCGGCTACTATGGCAGGCCCGATCTGACAGCTGAGCGATTCGTACCCAATCCGTTCACAGACCGGCCGGGAGAACGGATGTATCGCACGGGTGACCTCGTTCGCCATTTGCCTAACGGTACCATTCAGTTTATTGGACGAATGGACCAACAGGTCAAGATCCGCGGCTATCGGATCGAGACTGGCGAGATCGAGCATGTTCTGCTGCAAATGGAAGGTTTGCGCGACGCGGTCGTGACCATTCGCGAAGATGAACCGGGAGACAAACGGCTGGTTGCCTATTTGGTACCGGAGCAGCGCTTGTTACCAGACGCTCAGGAGCAGGCTGTACGTGGGGCACAGCTCGATATAAGCGCGATTCGAAAACACATAAAAAGCATTTTGCCCGACTATATGCTGCCTTCGGCCTTTGTCGAGATCGAGCGGATGCCGCTTAACGCGAACGGCAAGCTGGACCGTGCCATGCTGCCTGCGCCAAGCGCTGCAAATCGTGCGGGCGACAATGGCTTTGCCGCGCCGGAGACCAAGGAAGAGCATGAAATCGCCGCTGTCTGGCAGGAAGTATTGGGGCTCGATCAGATCGGCATCAACGATGAATTTTTTGACCTTGGCGGCGATTCATTCAAGGCGATTAAGGTCGTACGCAAAATGGGCAATTCCTTTAGCGTAATGGACCTTTTCCAGTATCCAACGGTGCGTGAGCTGGCCGAGCATCTCGCATCCGGCGCTACACGGAGCGACGATCTTCTGATTGAATTCAAAAAGTCATCGAACATCGGGGGCAAAGCAATTACGCTAGTCTGCGTGCCGTATGGCGGCGGTAGCGCAATCACATTCCAGCCAATGGCGAAGGAATTGCCGCCCAACTATGCCTTGTATGCGGTCGAACTGCCCGGGCATGATTATAGTCGACCTAACCAGTTGCTAGCCTCGCACGAGGAAACGGCGGATCGGATAGCACAAGAAATCAAAAGCAAGGTCAAGGGCGAAGTTTATCTCTACGGCCATTGCTTAGGCGGGGCAATGGTGCTCCGTACCGGGTTGCTGCTGGAGCAAGCAAATGTGGAGGTAAGCGGCATTTTTATGGCAGGCACCTTCCCGGGAGCCAGATTGCCATTCAAGCTGACGGAATGGTGGCATCGCTTGTTCCCACGGGAGAAGTGGACGTCCGATAAGTTCGCACGCGACATGCTGCGCGCCTTTGGCGGCTTCGATGACGAAATTTCTCCAGAGGAGCAGAAGTTCGTTCTGCGCAATCTGCGGCATGATGCACGAGAAGCGGAGGATTATTACACAGCGCTCTATGCACTGCCGGATAAGCCAAAGCTGAAGGCACCGGTAGCTTGCATCGTGGGTGGCGCCGATCGAATGACCGAGTTCTACGAGGAACGTTATATGGAGTGGCACGATTTCAGCGAGGATGTGCGTTTGCATGTTGTTGAGCATGCCGGGCATTATTTTCACAAGCATCAATCAGACCATGCCGCGAAAATCATGTCGCAGCAGATTCGTGCATGGGAGGAAGAACGTGACAACGGGGAAAACCGATCAACAAGGAATACGGTTTCTCCGAATCCTTCTGCTCCTCAGCATGTACCGACACTTGCTCTGGAGCAGAAACAAAAGCAGAAGGATATTCAGCCGAGCGTGAAATCTTTTCTCACGGTGACGCTGTGCTTAATCATTGCGACAATCGGCACGTCACTGACAGGCTTTGCGCTTGGTATCTGGGTATTTCAGCATACCGGGTCGATTTCGGATTATGCGACGATCTCCCTTTATGCGATTTTGCCCACGCTGCTGCTGCTTCCGGTGGCCGGTGCGGTTGTGGACCGCTATGATAGACGAAAGGTGATGCTGGCGGGACAATTGTTAGCGTTAGGCTCGGTGATTTTCCTCGCGACTATGCTCTATCTGGATGCGTTGTCGTTATGGGCGATTTATGTGGCTGCAGGAATCGGATCGATCTCAGGTGCATTCACGATGCCGGCTTATCAAGCAGCAACAGCGCAACTCGTGCCGAAAAGGTACTTAGGACATGCAAACGGATTAGGACAGCTTGTCATGTCCTTGAACGGGATTATGGCACCTGCGCTAGGAGGAGCTTTGGTTGTATTGATCGGTCTGCAAACCATTGTTGTAATCGATCTGGTGCTGCTCAGCTTGTCTATAATCATCCTTTCACTGATCCGATTCCCTAACTTGATGTTCAAGAAACGTGAGGAACCGATGGGCAGGGAAATCGTCGGAGGATGGAAGTATATTATTCAGAGGAAGAGCATGGTCGCGATGGTTGTGTTTTTTATCGTTGTCAATTTTTTCATGAGCTTATATAACGTGCTGACAACGCCGTTTTTACTGCAGTTCATGACTGCTGACAAAGTAGGCATCGTTATCGCGTTTGAGGGTGCAGGACTATTTATCGGCTCGATCCTTATGACGATATGGGGCGGCTTCGACCGCAGGGCGGATGGAATGGTCGGTTTCGTTATGCTGACCGGTTTATCGATTGCGGTTGCCGGAATCTATCCTTCGCTTGTAACGGCAGCGATCGGCTTGTTCGGCTTTGGCTTTGCGCTGGCGCTTATCAATACGCACTGGCTGGCACTCATACAGACGAAGGTAGGGCTTGAGTTGCAAGGCCGCGTATTGGCAACGAACCAAGTCATGGCCTTCAGCATGCGTCCGCTTAGCTTCCTGCTTGCTGGACCGCTTGTTGCATCTGTTTTTGTTCCGCTTGCATCAGCGCTGCCAGCTGGTACAGAAGCTGCAGGGGTGTTTGGATCGGGAGCCGGGATGGGTATCGGGCTGTTAATTACTTCAATTGGCGTTATCTTGTTCGTCTGGGGATTACTCGGTATGCGTTATCGGCAGCTGCGTCATATGGAGACAATTTTGCCGGATGCCGTTCCAGATGCCGTTATTATTCGAGATAAGGATCAGTTGCAGCAAATAGCAGACCGCCAGATGGGCGTTGGAATTTAATTGTGGAATAGGGGAGGGTACTTTTGATGGAGAACGAAATACTAGAATTCAGCTACAAAGTAGTCGTCAATGTCGAGGAGCAATATGCGATATGGCCATTGCATCTGAACAATCCGGACGGCTGGAGCAGTGCCGGCAAGAGCGGGACGAAGGAAGAATGCTTGGCTTATGTGAAGGAAGTATGGAGCGACTTGACGCCCTTAAGTTTGCGTCAAGCATGAACGTTGTTCCAGCCATCTGTGCGTTGAGCATGGAACGGCGTTCGCACCAAGAATAGCTTGAGCGTATTGCACACCTGCTGTTAAAGTAGTAGAGCGAAGTGCTCCTAATTATACAGTTTTGCCGGGCGTTGTTCGTAAACAGGGAGCATCATGCATTGTGCAACCTACTTGTTAAAGAGCACGCTCGGATGTTCTTATTGATTTGGATGGGCGAACGGGTAGGGTTAACCATTTCGAATGGTTAACCCTTTTTAATGCAATTGTCGACTATGGATTTGGGTAACTATGATTCAATAACAATTATTATGTTAACAAAGAGAGGCTAATCAGATATATGGTAGAGAATCATCTCCTAAGTTGCCTACGAGATTTACAATTGATGGTGGTCATTACATGCAAATGGTCGTATATTAATAGTATGTGGATTATGAGAGAGATCAATGACCACATTACGTAATGATAAACGATTCTACATAGAAAGAAGTGAAAAAATGAATTTTCAACCGCTTGTTTCATTTGTTGACCGTATCACTTCTTGGCGAGTTCCGTGGGCAGAGGTACTGGTGATGTCTCAAAATGATATCGTTTTCCGTTACCGTAGCGGCTATGCTAATCTTGAGGAACAAATGCCTATTAGTGATAGAGCGATCTTCAATCTCTACTCCTTGACGAAAATAATGACCTGCGTTGCAGCACTTCAACTGGTGGAGAGAGGCGATATGCTGCTAAGTGATCCGCTTTCCGATTATCTGCCAGAGTATGCCGAGATGACGGTGAGGAAAACTTTGCCGAACGGGGAAGTTAGGCTTGAAAAAGCAACCCGTCTCATTACGGTGCGCGACTTGTTTACGATGACTGCCGGGTTCTCCTATGATATAGGTACTCCATCTTTTAAGGAAGCTGTGCGTAGCACCAACGGAGCATTGCCAACACGCGCTTTCGCGAAAGCGCTTGCCAAGGAGCCCCTGTTGTTTGAGCCAGGTACGCATTGGAACTACAGCATGTGTCACGATGTGCTTGGGGCATTGGTGGAGGTTGTCAGCGGAAGACGCTTTGGTACGTATCTGCAAGAGGAAATCACCGGACCACTTGGCATGAACGATACCGCATTCGATCTGAACGATGAACAGCAGACTCGACTGATTCCGCAGTATAGGTACAATGACGAGCTTGAAAAAGCCGTACGTATGGATGGAAACGGGTACCGAATCGGTACCGAATTTGAGAGTGGTGGCGCCGGATTATTGTCCACAGTTAGTGATTATTCACTATTCCTGAACGCATTGACTGGGTACGGAACCAGTCCGGAAGGCGTCCGAATTCTGTCACAAGCCTCGATAGAGCTGATGCGCACGGACCATCTGAACGAGCAGACCCGCGGCGATTATTCATGGGATCACATGAGTGGGTATAGCTATGGCCTCGGTGTCCGTACTCATGTCTCCAAGTCATTAAGCGGTTCACTGAGCCCGGTCGGCGAATTCGGATGGAGCGGCGCAGCCGGGTGCATGGCTATCATTGATCCGGATTCCAAGCTTACCGTTATGTATGCGCAGCACCTTCTGAACAGTCAGGAGCCTTACGTTCAGCGACGCTTGCGAAATGTGGTGTATTCCTGCTTGTAATGTGGAAGCTGGGCGATCCATTGTATCACTTGTAATACGGAAACGGATGAAGGAAGAGACAGATTTGGCGTAATCGCTATATCTGTCTCTTTTTGGGTCGATTGAAAATACAGCAAGTTGACATCATTCTTTCTTCAACCCCATATCATCTCGCATACGTTGTTTGTGTTAGACAATCTGTAAAGTAAGGAGTACTGAGGCTTGGCTTATAATAATTATAATTACGTAAAATAATAATTTGACGAATAATTATATATAGGTTATTTTTAACTACAGGAGGTTCTTACATATGGACAAACAAACGAAGCTTCATTATATGAATCGCATAGATGAAAAATTAAATCAATTGCCGTGGTTCGTGACTGAATTTATTGATAGCCGTAAACGCAAGCTTTCTCCAACAACGCTTCTTAATTATTGCCATGATTACATTATATTTTTTGACTGGTTGGTTGCAGAAAACTTAACAACGGCCAGCCGTACAGAGATTAGTTTAGCTTCATTAGAAACGCTGACCATTCGTGAAGTAGAGAATTTTTTATCTTTTTTAGAGTATCAGCTGGGTAATACTAATCTCACGATTAATCGCAAGTTATCGTCACTGAAGTCCTTGTTTGATTACCTGCAGAACAAGGCTGAGACGGCTGAGCTGAAGCCCTATATTCAGCGTAATGTCATGGCCAAGATGGATTTAAATGTGGTCAAGGAAAGCCAGGAAACCATCGCAAACCGTATTGAAGGGAAAATTCTCAGAGAAGACGAATTTGAGACGTTTAGACAATTTGTAGCCCATGATTTTGGAGAAGTAAATAAAGAGAACAAACGGATTCATAACTTCCATCAGATGAATCGTGAACGGGATACGGCGATCGTATCGCTTATTTTAGGCTCCGGACTTAGGCTTTCTGAGGTTGCCGGCATTAACCTGGAAGATCTGGATTTAAGTAAAGCTATCGTACGAGTGATACGCAAAGGCAATAAAGAACAATACGTTTACTTTAGCAAGCAAGCCTTATTAGATGTGGAAAGTTATCTGCAAATTCGAGAATCAAGATACAAACCAGAAAAACTGGAACCCTTTTTGTTTATTGCAGCTCCTATTGGCCGTAAAGGAAAAAGTCGGCGCTTAACGCAAAGGTCCATTGAAAAACTAATCGAAAAATATGCAGCCGCTTTTGGGAAACCAGCTTTAACCGTACATTCACTAAGACATTCTTTCGCGACACGATACCATCTAGAGAACAATGATGTACCGAGATTGAAAAATCAATTAGGACATTCATCGATACAAACAACCATGATATATACACATCTAACAGATGAAGAGATGAGGAAAGCTGTAGATAACATGGACCGATAAACCTGCGTGGTTACTCGGATTCCCACATACATGTTCACAAAACCTGTATTTTATACATATGTCTTATTGAACACCACGATCAGAATGGATGATTAAGCCTTTCACTGCATACGTAGCTTACTGTCGGAGGACAAGAACTTGTACCGTTAAAGGACAAGAACTTGTACCTATTGCTGTTTACTTCTCTTTTTACACTCCTTTAAATTTTTTAAAAGAAGTATAGAGAAGCGTTGAGATGAAGATTGATTAAACGCATTTCTTTCAAACTCAGTATACTAACAACCCTGCTCCGCAAGGGCATTATACAATATTTAATATATAAAGGCGCGGTATAATTAAGGTTTGCATTCGACGATCCCGGCCAATGCAAACGAATAAACAAACAGCGACAGACAAGACTTCATATGTTTAGAAAGTGTCTGTCGCTGTTTGTTTGATTTCCAACCTAGAGAAACATACATTCAATATTCATAACAAATTATTTTTTCACTTTACGTTTGGGTTTTGTCAGGTCAAAACTATGTTTTACCATACCGTGAAGATCATCCTCCGGAAGTTCTCCATCTAGGATAACCGTATTCCAATGCTCTTTGCTCATATGATATCCCGGTTTAACTTCTTCAAATGCGTTTCGAAGGAATTCGGATCGATCAGGATCACATTTTAAATTAACACAAAGATGGCCATCTTTTTCAAATATTAACGCAAATATCTTCTCGTTTCCTTTGTGGCGTATGGCTGTCCAACCATCTCCAAAAGGATGATCCTCATATGAGGCTGGATATGACAAACCGTATTCCACGATTTCTTCTAATTTCATTTTAATTTTCTCCTATATTACAATGTATTTATTTTTGATTGTTGTTCTGCTTGTGCCATGCTGAAATTTCTTCCATCCTTTGTTTAATTTTAAATTCAGACCCTTGTGTTGTCGGATGGTAATATTCGCGTCCGATCAGGGAATCTGGCATAGTCTGCATTCTTGTTAGCTTTTCTTCTGTGTCATGGGCATACTGATACCCTTTCCCATAATTCAGCTCTTTCATAAGCTTCGTTGGAGCATTCCGAAGTTGCAATGGGACAGGTTCACTCATGGAATGTAAGGCATCTTTTTTCGCATAGCGATAAGCCAAGTAAGCCGAATTCGATTTGGGAGCCAGAGTCAGATAAATAACGGCTTGTGTTAGATGAACATCACACTCTGGCATTCCTATAAATTGACATGCTTGAAACACCGAAACAGTGATTTCCAACGCCCTATTGTCTGCTAAACCTACGTCCTCACTTGCAAACCTAACCAGCCTACGAGCGATAAATAAAGGATCTTCACCTGATTCCAACATTCGTGACAACCAATAAATAGACGCATTGACATCACTATTTCGCATGGATTTATGCAATGCAGAAATGATATTGTAGTGTTCTTCTCCATCTTTGTCATACAATAGTGATTTTCGATGAATAATTTGAAGCAGCCCTTCTTTGCTAATTAGAATAGCTTCATCTTGTTTCTCTCCAGTTAGCACAGCCATTTCTAAGGTGTTTAATGCCACTCTGGCATCACCATTTGAATATTCTGCGATAGCAGAAAGTACTCCCTCTTCAAAACTGATCTTCTGATCTCCGTATCCTTTAGGCTCCACAATCGCTTTTTTTAATAATTCAACAATATCTTCACTGCTTAATTGTTGAAGGACAAATACTTTGCTCCGAGATAACAAGGCTGAGTTAACTTCAAACGATGGGTTTTCAGTAGTCGCACCGATGAGAATAATGCTTCCTTTTTCCACATACGGAAGAAAAGCATCTTGCTGTGCCTTGTTGAAGCGGTGAATTTCATCGATGAATAGAAGGGTTTTCTCCCCTAGTTGCCTGTTTCCCTCAGCTTCCTTCATTACATTCCGGATATCTTTAATACCGCTAGTTACAGCACTAAAATCAATAAACTTAGACTTGGTTTGATTAGCAATAATTTTAGCTAGTGTTGTTTTGCCAACACCTGGAGGACCCCAAAATATCATAGAAGACACTTGATCATTTTTAATCATATCTTGCAGAACTTTTCCAGGGCCAAGTAAATGTTTTTGTCCTATAAAGTCCTCCAATGATTGAGGACGCACGCGATTAGCCAACGGTCGATCATGTTCATTATCAAATAATGTTCCTTGTATCACAGTATCACTCCCTTTTGAACAACAAATGTGTGTTCTTAAAAACTCTGTAATGGTTAAGCCCAAGTTTTTTAGAGGTGTTCCCCATTCATGTACTTTAGGCATGTTTAAAAAATATAATTAAAGGTTCTGCTTTCGGAATTCTACAGGCGTAAAGCCAGTTTCCCGTTTAAAAAATTTACTAAAGTGAGTCGTTTCTTGGAAGTTAAGCATTTCTGCAATGTCGCTAATCAAGTAATCTGTATGCATTAACAAACGTTTAGCTTCGAGACTAATTCGAGCTGATATGAAAGCTTTAGCACTTATTCCAACAGCTGAGACTGTAACTCGTGTTAACGTTTTTTCTGTGCAATTTAAAAGGGCTGCATAGTCACTTACATGATTTAATTGGGCATAATTTTTCTCCACTAATTCTTGAAACTTTAAAAACTTTTGTGAGACCTGAGAAGTAGAAGGAATTTTTTTTTGTTTTTGAATGAGGTTAAGCCAAGCTACAAATGCATAAAGCTGAAACCGTAACAAAATATGAACATCTTCTTTAGCTGCTTGAATTAAGGAGTCTTGAACCATTTGCTCTATCAAAGTGTTTGCTCGCTGCAGCTCTGTAGTATTTAGCGTTAAACCCTTAGGGGTTCTGCCAATATCAAACGTTAAATTGAGTTCGTTCAACGTAAGTGAAGTAGGAAGAAGGAATTGCTCACGGAAAAGAATAACCCATCCATCCCAGTTCTCATCGTTTCCAAAATTATGGACTTGTCCAGGTGTTACTACTATCAAAGTTCCTTCCTTACAAGGGATGGGCTCAAAATCGATCCATTGAGTACAAGTTTCTTCGGTGACACAAATGAGCATATAAAACTCATAACGATAAGTGATTTTCATACTTTCCTCTGGAGTTCGCTCTTTGAGAGAAGATACACTAAAAATCTCCATATCATATGGGTAAGAAAACACTGGTTTATAAATAAGAGGTCTTATTTTATTTTCCTGTTTGAATGAATCCAACGTTTACACTAACCTCCTCTAAAAGCATTTGATAAATAAAATGTCCTAAAAATATCATTAAATATCCCATTTTTGCCTTCATCATATCTAATTAATGACCTAAAATGATCATATCACATTTTTAGAACGAAACAAACTTGTAGTGGGTCAAAGTGACACACAATTCTGATGTGCAATACCTTAGGACAAAGTTTAGTCGTGTTATCAAATTTTAGTGGTATGGTTCTAACTTAATTTAACTAAAAAAAAATGTTACGTTGTTGTCTCAGCAACGCAGCACATATTATCCGTAAATTAAATTTTCACGTTACTTGTAGTGATTGATTCGATAGCTCTTTAATTTAATTGAGGTACAGTATTCACAATAAAGGAGGCTAACATGCAGGTTAAAAGTATAACAGCAAAAAAAATCTTAACTGAAATGAAAGGAGATTCCTCTGTCGGTTTCACACATTCATTAAATCCGTATAGTGGTTGTGCTTTTGGATGTAGGTATTGCTACGTTAGAGAAATGCCTATTCAAAGGTATAGTGATACTCCATGGGGAGAGTGGGTAAGCATCAAAACAAATGCGGCCGATAATTATCGGAATGAGATGATCAATCTCTGCCGAAGAAATAAACCCATTAATCTTTTTTTATCTACTGCAACAGATCCCTATCAACCACTGGAACGGAAGACGCAGCTAACTCGCTCTATTATAGAGGAAATGATCAAACACCCTCCAAATTTCCTTCAGATACAAACAAGAAGTCCTCTTGTCGTAAGGGATCTAGATCTCTTACTTGAACTAAATCAAAAATGTGAGGTCCTTGTCTCCATGACTATAGAAACAGATCGGGAAGATATGAAACGATTGTTCGCTCCCCATGCTCCAGGTATTAAATTACGCTTGAAGGCATTAAAAGAAGTGAATAACGTTGGAATTGCTACCCAAGCTTCCATTTCGCCTGTTCTTCCATTCACACCCGATTTTCCTAAAACACTGGAGTCTATCGTTGATCGGATCTACATCGACACACTTAACATTGGAGATGGAACAAGGGGGAAACGCTCCGAGCGCTTAGGTATGCCATTTTTGTTTAAAGAGAACGAGTTGTCTGAATGGTATCAGTTGGACATACACCTTAGAGTGAAAAAGTATTTTGAAAAGTTTTTTCCCGAAGAAATGATATTTGTTTCTTCCGATAAGGTGTATCCCTTAAAAGGATAAGTATTTAAATAGTCGGGTCCTACCCTACTCTTGTGGATAGGAAGATAAAGGAGAATGAACTATTGAATTTTACAGCTATTGATTTTGAAACTGCAAACTTAAACCGATCGAGTGCGTGCTCTCTGGGTTTAGTTCAAGTTAGAGATGGGATTGTAACTGGTGAATATGAATGGCTAATTGATCCACAACAGCCGTTTAATCGAATGAATATTGCCATCCATGGTATTACACCTTCCATGGTTGACAAGCAACCTATATTTAAAGAACTTTGGACAACCATTGAACCATTAGTATCTGGAGAAATTATTATTGCACATAATGCTGTTTTTGATATAAGCGTATTAAGGTATTGCTTAGATGCCGCTGAAAAAAGCTATCCAGAGATACAATATTTATGTACGTACAGAATTGGGAAAAAGCTGCTACAAGAGCTATCCTCCCATAAACTAAATATGATCTCAAACCATTTCGGTATAAGCTTAAATCACCATAACGCTCTCGATGACGCCCGGGCATGTGCCCAAATTATGTTAAATTTAATGGAACAGCAAAAGGAATGTGATCCGCTGTATTTTGCGAAATCCCTGGGATTTCAGGCGGGATCACTGTATTCAGGTGGGTATACGCCTTTTAGGAAGCGTAAAATCAATTCTAAACAGTTAAAAAACAAAGCGGAATAATTATCCCTACATCAGTCAATGAACCACATGTTAACAACCTGTAATTTTCTATGGTCGGTAGCTGCGACATCCAAGATATCTTCCCTCATGTTGGACGTGTACACACCAACACAGCATCCATAATCACTCTAAGGCATATGGGATTTACTTCCATGTCCTAAATATGTCATATCAAGTCTGGATTTAACCTTTCCTTATTATAAATAATGGCCTAAAATGATCATACTGCTTCACCTATGAAAGGAGAAATACAAATGAAACCTGACAACGCTCTTAACGGAAAGAATGATCACACGAATAACACGGATACCACTGCCCGAGCGATCCGCTCCTGGCTGGGCATCCCCTACGCCAGCGCAGAACGCTTCCGCCGCTCCATCTTGCTACCATTCAACCCGGATCTTCCATACGACCAAAAGGGACCCGCACCGTTGCAACCCGGCGACAATAGCTGGTTGGAGGCCGACAACGGATTAAGCGAGGACTGCCTGAACCTCAACGTCTGGGCACCGAAAGAAGCTGGCGACGAACCGCTCCCCGTGATCGTCTACATCTACGGTGGAGGCTTCGAACGCGGCGCAAACACACAGACTACCTCAAACGCCTCAGGCCTCGCAGCCACCGGCCGCGCCATTGGGGTGTCCCTGAACTACCGGCTCGGCCCTTTCGGCTGGCTCTCGCTCTCCCAATACGGTGGCGCGTTCGCGGACGCCACCAACCTCGGCCTACAGGACATCATCACTGCGCTTAGATGGGTGCAGGAGAACATCGCTCGCTTCGGTGGCGACCCTCAGAATGTCACCGTCACCGGGCACAGCGCCGGCGCGTTCTCCTCGATAGCGCTCCTCGCAGCGCCGGCGGCTGACGGACTCTACCAGCGACTCGCTGCGTTCTCCGGCGGCGCCTCCCGGATCGTTCCTGCTTGGTGGGCTGAAGAACTAGCGAACAAGTTTCTCACCGAACTTGGCATCACGGACGATCCCGAACAACTGCTAACCCTGGATGGAAAGCTCCTCTCTGAGACGCTCTTCAAGGTTGGCCCACGTGACATCGGCGACCGAAACGGCATCGACAACACGACGATTGGCATCGTGAACGATCACTCTCAGACCGGTGGCGTTCTCGTCGACACACCGCTGCGAATTCTCGAATCCGGGCGTCACCACGATGTCGACATTCTCTTTAGCACGGCGACGAATGAGGTAGACTGGTGGGTTATTAACGCGACCGAGCAGTTCGACCCGGGCAGCATCGACAACCTTGTTGACGAGTTGGTAACGAAGTCTCGGATCCCTCGAAGCCGTGCTCGGGATATCGTCGCCGCCTACGACGTCAAAGGTCGCACTCCAGTCGAAGTACGCGGGGCGCTCTTGACCGACTACATCTATACCCTACCCGCAGCCCGTGCCGCACTCGCCCACGCCGCTGCAGGCGGAAAAGCCCACCTGCTCGCCGTTGGTCCTGTCGAGGGTGCGCCAGCGGTACACGGCACGGAGATGAACGGCATCGTCGGCCAGCAACGCCCCCGACATAGCGGAGAGCAAGCGATCCGGGATAACCTCGTCCGCGACGCCCTCCTCGACTTTGCCGCAGGCAAACACGAACGTCTTTGGGACTCCGTGACCACGGAACCTGTCACACATGGGATTGGCAACCCACCATTCGATCCCTCTGCCCGTGCGGCCGAAGTCCTGCGCATCTTCGCAGGCATTGAACGGCCCTGACCTAGCCCCATCGACATGAGGTTGATTACCGATCCAACGGCGGCCTCGCCGGCAGCACGTGAGATGACTCCAAGTACCAAGAAAAGGAATAAGGTGCACTGTTGAGGCAGCAAGTTTATTAAAAATGTGAAACTGTCTTGCATCATGCTGCCTTTTTAGGTTACTGTATTTTACTTGGATTCTCGACGAACATACGATTAATATGTATTCAACTCTTATTGATCTGCCCGTTAGCTTAAAGAAACCGATAAAGAATCTTATCAGCATGGTACCGTATTCTTAACCTTTTCAACAATGAACTAGTTCTTTGCCTTTGGTCCAAAAAACCTAGTTCCTGAAACAAAAAAATCGTTATACAAGCGAGGTCTTGTTTCATAAATGGTTTTATCTAGCCACATGATCTCCATCATGATACTATTTAGATAATCACCTAATCTGGAAAGACACAATGTTCTTGTCCTTTTCGGCAAAGGTACTAAGTTCTTGTCCTTAGCTTGGGACAAGAACTTAGTACCTTAAAACAAAAAAGCCGCTATAATAGCGACTTTGAAAGGAACAGTGTTCTTGTCCCGCGACACTACCGATAAAATAAAAAAGCCGCTAAAATAGCGACTTCAATGGGTGGCCGTCTCTTTTCCTTCTCATTTTAACCGGTCCGGGTTAAACATAAAAAAACCGTTAATCTTTTTAGATTAACGGTTTCAAAAATTCAATTTTTTTACATATCTCTCGACTGTTTTTTGGAGGATCTTATATTCATCACTTGGATTACTCATGTTCAGCATGGCAACTTTTTGTGGTGTATACGATATCATTGATTGAATATCTTGTCTACTATCCGCAATGAAAAATATAATCAACTCGGTGACCTTTATTCAAAAATTTCGTTGCTGCTTTTAAAACAGTTCGTGACTCCTGGGGCATTTCGAGCAGCTGGCGTATCAACCGTAACACACACAATTACCTGCCTCTGCCCTAGTCGATCAGATTATCCAATCCCGGAATAGGTAGCAAAATCGCTACAACGATTTTGTCTGAGATCGGGGAAATCCATCGGTTTAGTCTTACTTTTTTGCTAAAAGGATAATACTCCATGCTGCTGGATGAATAACTGTGCCTCGAAACTGAGAAATCATTTTTCTTTGAGAAAAATTCATTTTCAAAAAGGTACCGTTTGATTCCCAACACCTTTTTGCAGATGAAAAAATAATTCCCAAAATTGGTAATTTACTTAATTTATTCCCGCTGAATTTTATGTCAATTGGTTCCATGCTGTTTCAAACATCTTACTTGAGTTTAATAACGTGAGGGTATATGGATCCCTCTCTGCTTCGTCATAGAGCGCAGAAGTACTGAAAAGTTCAACCTGTTTTCCCTCTTTCAAAACCATAATATTCGAACATAGTCCTGGTAACAGCGTGAGGTCATGAGTAATGAATAGAAGAGTTAAGCCTTGTTCCTTCTGAATGGATATGAGCAGCTCAATCATCTGCTGTTGTAATAAGACGTCGAGGTTGGAGACCATTTCGTCACAGATTAACAGTTTGGGACGAGTTAACAAAGCTTTGGCGAGACAAGCTCTTTGATACTGCCCACCACTCAGTTTTCCGGGGCGATTTCGAAGAAGGTTCTCATTCAGGCCTACTTTTCCCCAATATTCAAGGACTTTATGCTTGCGCTCGGCTCTATTATAACGGGTAAAATTAATTAAAGGTTCTTCCAGACACTGAAACAAGCTCAGTGATGGATTTAATGTGGAGCCAGTATTCTGAAAAACAATCTGTATATCGCGATACCATTCCCTATACGATAATATTCCTTTGCTGGGCAAGGGCCGCCCGTCAAAGAAAATATGGCCAGAGGTTGGTTGTTTTAATGCCATGATAAGCTGGGCAAGCGTGGATTTACCACTACCACTCTCCCCCACAATGGCCAGAGATTCTCCATCTTCTATTCTAAAATGAATATCTTCCAGAATGGGTCTTCCGTGAATTTCCTTATACAGTCGCCGGATTTCAAGCATAAGCTATCTCTCCTTTTCCAAGAAATCTTTGAGAGCAATGCCTGCATAACTCTTGGGTGTATTCATGTTCAGGTGCGCTTAAAATGTTCTCCTTACTGCCCTGCTCTATTATTTTCCCTTCCCGCATAACACCAATCGTGTCCGCAAGATAGCCGGATATAAGTAAGTCGTGGGTAATAAACAACATGCTCATATCCGTGTCCAGAATGAGCTCTTTCAGAAGGAATATGATCTCAGCCTGTGTTTTGACATCAAGTGCACTCGTTGGCTCGTCGGCTATCAGGATTTTCGGCTTTAACAGAAGCGCCATCGCAATCATGACACGTTGATTCATTCCACCGCTTAACTCATGAGCATAACTGCTCATCACATGGGACGTGTCCTTTAAGAGAACTTGGGACAACATTTTTTTTGCTTGCTTCTCAGCCTCATATCTTGAAACAGGCAAGTGACTGCGCATCAGATCAACGAATTGCCTACCAATCGGAATCGACGGATGCAAGGCCTGCTCCGGATGCTGGAAGATGGCACCGATCTGGCCCCCTCTGATGCTGCGCCAGCGCTTCCTTGATAATTGCTTCAGATGTTCACCCTGTAACACGATGTCACCTGACATCTGCAGATGAGCAGGCAGCATATCCAAGATAGCCTTACTTGTCAGCGTTTTACCGCTGCCGCTTTCTCCAATCAATGCATATGTTTTCCCAGTCTCCAGAGAAAAGCTGCTATCATGCACAAGCGATTGACCTTCCTTATTTCTGATATTTAGATTTTTGACTTCGAGCAAGGTCGTCATTTAGCGTTCCCTCCTCAGTCGCTCGCCTATAATTTGGAACGAAGCAGCAGTCAGAAATATCATAAAGCCTGGAAAGAAGCCCATCCATGGGGCGACCTGCAAATAATTTTTTCCGTCCAATAGCATGACACCCCATTCTGGAGAAGGAGGCTGTGCACCAATACCCAAAAAGGATAAACCGGATAAAGTCAGGATCACCTTACTCACATCCAGAATGAGCATCGTTCCAATCTGAGGCGTGATATTCGGAATCATATGTCTGGTTATTATTCTAAGTCCAAATGCCCCGCTAACCCTGCTGGCGGTAATATAAGGTTCCTTTTTCACATCATGAATTAGCCCTCTTATGATTCGTACGTACTTGGCCCACCAGGAGAGGATCACCGCAAAATATACATTTTCCATGCCAAAGCCAAGGAAACCAACGACCACAATGGTAAGTAACATACTCGGTAATGCTGTGAAAATGTCGGTTAGGCTCATCATAAGCATGTCCAGCTTGTTCCCCAAAAAAGCACTCCATGTCCCCACCAGAAGACCAATCAACATCACAACACTAAGTACAATAAAAACAGGGAATACCGATTCACTAATCCCGTGTATGACCCGGCTTAACAGGTCTCTTCCCAAATAATCCGTTCCAAATGGATGAGCAACGCTGGGAGGAAGAAGCTTCTGTTGATGATTCGTATGGAACGGATCATAAGGTGAAATCCACGGGGCCGCAAGTCCTGTAATAATTAGTAGGATGATATATAACAACGCAGCCGTTGGCAGTTTATTCGCTCGGATGATACTGATCAAACTTCCCACCTCTGTTTGTCAAGATGAACACGCGGGTCCGCAAGGAAGTACAACAGGTCGGTCATAAAATTAAAAACAAAAATAAATGCTGCCACGAAGAGTGCGCTCCCTTGAATGACTGGAAAATCACGGCGAAAAATAGCTTCAAGCATGTATTTACTGAATCCCGGAAAACTGAAAATCGTCTCGATGATAATCGAAGCCCCAAAAAAGCTGGGTAGACTCGTCGTGATTAATGTCAGAATTGGGATGAACATGGAGCGCAGTAAATAAGACGGATAAAAGATGCTCAGCCGCAATCCCCTAGCTTTTGCAGCCTCAATGTACGAGAACTTGCTGTACTGGATCGTATAGGATCGAACCATCCGAATAAAGTAAACACTTTGCACCAGCGTCATGGCAGTTACCGGCAAAATATAATGCCGTGTGGTCGAACTGCCTACAACAGGCAAGACGGGCCATATCACGCCTAAGGCATACATAAGAAGAATAGCAAGCCAATATAAAGGGATCGACAACCCCAATATGGTCATTGAATAAACCACTCGATCTGCCATTGAGCCTTCATTCAATCCCATCCAGATTCCAATCGGTATGGATATGAAGAGGGTTAATACAAAAGAGCTTGCAATGAGTTTCGATGTTGAGCCTAAACGTTCAATCATTTCACTTAATACGGGTTCTCCGGAAGAAAAGGAATGCCCTAACTCTCCTTGAAATACGTGATGTGCCCATGCTAAATATTGCTGAATGAACGATTGATCCAGTCCCCATTGTTTCTGTAAATCAGCTACGATGGATTGCTCCGGTACGGCTCCGATTTCCAGCAGCAGCATCGACGCCGGATCACCCGGCGCCAAACGCATTAATGTAAAAACAAACAAGGAAAATAAAACAAACGTGACTACCAACATGATCAGACGATGAATCATAGAGCGGAGCATTACTTCGCTTCTTTCTTCAGGTAATGCCACTTCAACGGGTCGTCCTCAATAGCATTGAACCTGAAATCAACCACTTGGCTTGAATGAACAAAGGTTTGCTTGGCGTAGTATATCGGAACAGACATGGCTTCCTCATGCATGCGGAGGAACACCTGATTGAACAGCTTTTGCTGCTGCTGAGTGGAAACCGTAGCCGCGATTTGATCCAGCAAATCGGATAAAGGCTTGTCCTGATACGCAACTCCTGGTGAGGATGGCGAATCATAGAATAAGGAGGACAGGAATCGATAAGGTAATTGAGCATCAGTGTATGTCCGATACATAAGCAGATCATATTCCTTCGTGCTCCACAGGGTATCGTAGTAAGCAGCCCGTTCCTGATTCACAATATGGATTTGAATGCCGATCTGTTTCATGTTGTCTTGAAAAATTTCAGCCATCTCTTTCCATTCCGGATATTCCTCTGATTGAATCACCAGACGAAGTTGCAGTACTTGTCCATCTTTTTCATAGAGGTGCTTGTTCTTATTCCATTGGTAGCCTGACGCTTCAATCAGCTGTTTGGCTTTTTCGGGATTATACGGATAGGAAGGCTGATTACTGTCGGATATAAATGCAACCTTCTCTTGGAACAATCCTCTAACAGGGTCCCCGCTACCTCCTGCATACTTGCTCGTATCATTGCCATAATTGATAGCTTGGCGGATATTCTTATCAGCTAGAAAAGTATTGTGTTGGTTGATAACCATAAAGTAGGACATTGTACTGTTTCCGGTTTCGATTACGTAGTTGTCGTTGTTCTGAAATACAGGGAGACTTTCCATGGGGATATTACCAAGTTCCCCGCCCGCAAGATCCACCTCTCCAGATTGCAATGCCATTACCCTCGCCTGAGGATCTGTAATGACTTTGAAAACAAGTGAATAGTCGGATGGTTGTTCTAACCAATAATGTTCATTCGGGATTAGAACAGTCTGAATCCCTGGTTGATACTCTCCTATTTTCCAGGCACCCGTTCCGATCGCTTTTTGAAAAGTACCATTCACATCTCCCTTAGGGGTTACCGAGTTCGGACTCATAATTCGATATGGTCTTGCCTGACTAAGCTCGTACAACACTTGCGTTGCTGTATCCTTAAAGGAAAGTACGACTGTTTGATCATCAGGTGCTTCAACTTTTTGCAATAAACGGGATATTTCAAGCGAAGCATTCTCTTCCCTGCTTACCGCTCTTTCCAAAGAAAACTTCACGGCTGCTGAATTCAGTGGACTGCCATCCGAGAACATGACCTGATTTTGCAGATGTAAAATGTAAGTCCTGCCATCATCGGATATCTCCCATGACTCCGCCAGGCTGGGCGCAAATTCACCTTTTCCTTTATAGTCCACAAGGGCATCATATATAGCCGCATGCGTATGTCTGGAACCATTGTAAGTCGAGGCGTCAAGCTTGTCTGCTTCAGTATCCTGCGTGACTGCGACCACAATGTTCTTGTCCTCCTCTGCTGCAGAGGGTGAGCTCACATGTTGTGAACACCCCATAATGAACAACATTAAGACAACAGCAATTACTCCAAATCCAGATCTTCCAAACATCCCGACTCCTCCTATTCCTCTTTAAGCTGTTTATGATTGCATAGCTGTTTTTCTCATGAATACTTGCTAGATGAACAATCTTTGTATATTATTAATCGTAATCATTACTTTTAGCAAGGAATTTTTTATATAACAAGGAGTCGATGTTAGTGAGTAAGCATAAACTTGTACAACAATATCGGGATTATTGGGACAAAGGAGCAGCTGTCTATGATGAAATTGTGGATGCCGAATTTGCGTCCAACCGATATGATCAATGGAAGGGAATTCTGAGTCATTTTTTGTCCGGGAAAAGTAATTTAAAAGTGCTCGATGTAGGTACCGGGCCTGGTTTCTTCGCGGTTCTGCTCAGCCAGATGGGGCATCAGGTTACTGCTATTGATTCTTCTCCGGAGATGGTGGCTAGGGCTAATCAAAACGCCCATAAATATAATTGCAGTATCCAGGTTATCGAGACAGATATTATAGAATATAAGACAGAAGAAAAATATGATATCATCATTTCACGAAATGTGACCTGGTTCCTGTACAATCCTGTAGCGGCATATCAAAATTGGCATGGAATGCTTAATGACGGAGGCCAGGTTATTATTTTTGATGCGAATTGGAATTTATTTTTATCTGATCCGAAGGAGGCAGAGCTTTTTCAAAAAGACAAGGAGGAGGCTGTCGCGAAAGGGTATGTGCCGTACCGCCCAGAGAAGGATGTCGAAGAAGGAGACCAACTGGCACTTACTTTGCCATTGAGCTATGTAAGGAGACCTGAATGGGACAGCGAAATGCTTCGTTCAATTGGCTTTGCCCAAATCCAAATTCATCAAGGATTCGATGGTGAACTGTATCATAGAGGTGAACAAATTCTGAATCGACACAGACCGATGTTTGCGATCGTTGCCAATAAATAACTCAACATTCGCAGCCTCGAACACTTTATCACTCCGTTTATGCGGGCATCAGCTTTACGCACTCGGTTCTTCTTTCGACCCTGCTCAGCTACGTATTATAAAATGTTAAAAACATGTGCGAGTCTATACACGAGAAAATACCTGCCCCTCTCCCAGGCAGGTATTAAAGGTGAATCGTATGAATGGCTTACCAACATCGATCACTAAATATTAGTCCAGAAGGCTGTAGATCTGAATGCTCTCCACTTATGTTAAGATTTAAATAACATCTTTATTATTTAGATACACATCTAATCGGTGATCGGACTATGTTCTTGTCCATTCCGGCAATCGGTACAAGTTCTTGTCCTTAGCTTGAGACAAGAACTTGTACCGATAAAATAAAAAAGCGGCTATAATAGCGACTTCAATGGGAATATGTTCTTGTCTCTCGACAACAATGTTGTTAAAAATCTCCTCTTCCAATTCTCTTCTTGCCTTAAGAACCTGAAGAGTTCCCTCTAACCCAATGTAACCAAAAATTTTTCCAAATTCTTGATTTGTATAATATTCAATAAAACCCTCTGACCATTCTTTAGGTCTTTCCTTAACTGCTTTTCTGAAGGAATGCTCAAGATCATTCTGTTCAACATAAATCAATAAGGGATTTAGTCTCTCTACAATTTTTTCCAGTTCTCAGATGTAGCTAGTAACATCTTCGTTCATAGCGCCACATTTAATCATTCCTATTGTTATAGGATTTTGCATAAAGCAACAATCAAAAATGTAAGTGTCTGAACCACTCAAGGCACGCTTAGTAAACTGCTTCCATTTCTATCTCTTGTGTCAGGAATTTTTAGAAGAATTGTTTCAATTCGTGAGTGCACCGCATCTCTAATATGAGCAACTAAGTTAGCAATAATGTTACTTTTTGATGTCGGGGCAGTGTAATATTATCTTCAGACAACTGCCCAATTGCTTGGAGAGTCCATTTCTTCTCTGACCTGAACTTAACTAACATGCTTTCAATAAGCTCTAAAGCAATTTCTATTCAATTACCTAATCCGCAATGACACAATGTTCTTGTCCTTTTCGACAAAGGAACCAAGTTCTTGTCCTCAGCTTGGGACAAAAACTTGGTTCCTTAAATCAAAAAAGCCGCTATGATAGCGACTTTAAATGGAACAATGTTCTTGTCCTTTGACATGTATAGCTGCTATTTTTCCAAACATCGAGCTTGGACTAATTGCGGAAAGATCCTTCACCCCGTTCAATCATTTCTGGAAAGACTTGTCTAGCTAATTAATAGCTCCGATGACAACTTTGTTGAAAAATTGAAGTTGACCATATTAACCTTCTTCTATTCTCTGAAACAAATTATTCAACGATTGGTTTTCGTGACTTCAATCGCAAATGGGAGTCAATTTCCTATAGATACAAATACTCTTCTTTACGAGTATTTGTATCTAATTTAGACAGTGGAAGCTCTCCCGGCTTCTCCTACTTGATAACGATCTTCAGACATTGAACCTTTTTAGCTGATGTCCCATCAGGACTACTCCTCCCTCATTTGTCAGTGTTCATCTCTCACTTTCTCTAAACGAATAAAAAACTTCTTTAATTCTGTATTCACAGTCTCTTGTGCTCAAAATGATCTTATCACATAAGAAAAAATAAATAAAGTTGAGTTACTTGACTTTATATTATTGTTCGCTTATATTTGTCCTCGTAAGTATCTTGCGATGGAGGTTTTCACATGACTAGACTTAATGGTAAACGAGCACTTATTACGGGTGGCACCAGCGGAATTGGCTTGGAGACAGCCAAACAATTTCTGGCTGAAGGCGCTGAATTGATTGTCACCGGAGTAACCCCGGCAAATGTAGAAAAAACGCAAAAGGAACTGGGAAATCAAGTCCTTGTGCTTCAGGCAGATTCCCGAGACCTCAACGCTCAACTTCAACTGGCTGAACGCGTTGAACAACATTTTGGCAAACTGGATATTGCCTTTTTAAACGCAGGCGTATCTGACTGGCGTCCATTCGAGCAAATCGATGAAGAAGCCTTTGACCGCTTGTTTGCCATCAACGTAAAAGCTCCATTTTTCTTAATGCAGGCATTAACTCCAGTGATGGCGAACCCATCCTCTGTCGTTTTAATGGGATCGAGCAGTTCTCATGCCGGATATGCACATTCCAACGCTTATGCGGCTACTAAAGGCGCCATTTCCACTCTGACCAAAGCCTGGAATTCCGACTTATTATCGTCTCACGGAATTCGCTTCAATACTGTGAGTCCTGGACCGATTGATACGCCGCTTTACGATAAGAACAAGCTCGGCGTATCTGACGAAATTCGTGAGATGGTTATTAACCGCATTCGTGACGGCATTCCGGCCGGACGTATGGGTACTGCCGAAGAGATTGCCAAAGCTGTTGTTTATCTGGCTTCGGATGAGTCACGCTTCACCATTGGCGTTGACTTGGTTCTGGATGGCGCTCAAACGATTCTCTAATAGGTTAGCCCTATTGCTGCTTAAGCCCTCGGTGCTTAGGCAGCTTTTTCTTTTAGAACACGGTCAACTGTTGTATAGTAGAGAAGAGGGTGCTATCCCTCTGATAAGACTTAAATCCAACTTTGGAGTGGAATTATGGGAACAAAATCAACTTACCATGAACGTATAAAGGAAGAAAAAAGGGCGTGCGCGATTGCCGCCGCACAAGAACTGTTTTTTGAAAAAGGGTATGCGCGTACTACTTTAGCTCAGATTGCAAAACTTGCTGGTCTCTCTACAGGTACACTTTTCAATCATTTCCCGACGAAGGAATTGATTTTTGAAACCATCGTCAAGCATTTTTGGGAGCTTGATCCCGAATGGGACGTTCCACCGGTGCTCGGCTCTCCCCTGCAAGGATTAATAAAGTTCGGACGAGATTACGCATGCGTTCTGACTCGTGTTGGAATGGCGCCTTTGTTTCGAGTCGTCATTGCAGAGGCCAAGCAGTTCCCCCAGCTCAGTCTTTTTCATTATGAATTGGGCGAAGGCGCCGTGCATCAGAAATTGACACAATATCTATTAGATGAAGTTGAATTGGGTAATATAAATCTGCCGCATGCATCAAAAACGGCCAACGAATTTATGAGTCTCATTGCCGGGCAGGTGCTATGGCCAAAAATGTTGCTGCTTGATTTCAGTATTTCACGAGAGCGGGCTTTTCAAATAGCGGATGAGGCTGCTCATACGATTATAAACAAGTATGCTGACTAAAAAGACGAATACGAGAGATCTCCCAATATGAGACTCCCTCGTATTCGTTTTATTTACGTTCTAGTCTTAAGCGCGCACTTTGTTTGGTGAAATGAAGAACAAGTCGTTTGGAAAGGGGATCATTCGTTTAGTGTTTGAGGGAATTTTATCCCGATCAAAGATCAAAGCTGTTCGGAATAAGCATTTCGGCACTAATCTTCGTCATTACGATGTTATGTAACCATTGTCGGGAATGGGATAAAGTTCTTGTCACCCGACATTTAGTGTCATACACACTAAATAAACACCATTTCTTATCGGAAAAATATAAGTTAAGAAAAACACAGCCGGCCCCTATGAGCCGGCTGTGTTGAGTCAGCCCCTCCTTTAGTAAAATGCACGGCTCCCAGGTTAATGAATACTATTGTAAATGCTTTTAAATTCTTGAACAAAATCAATCGGCAGCATAGAGTCATCAGAAGCGGCTACTCGTTGAAGCTCTTTTAACCAGTTCATTGATTCTTCATCCAATTTTGACACATCGTTTGCTTGATGAAAATAAATATACAGCAATGCATGACGAAGTTTAATGGAATCTTGTAAATATACTATTTCTTCTTCTTGGATTGTATTTTCCTTCAGATATCCTTTCATAAAATGGCGGAAAAACAATTTATAATATTCCGTTTTATTTTCAAATTCCTTAAACGGATAAGAAAGTGCATAATACAATGTAATCCCAATATCGTTTACAAAATACGTATAACCGCAATCATCAAAATCGAACAAATAAATGTTTCCCTTATGCAGATAAAAATTGCTTTGATGAAAATCAGTATGAGTCAAACCGTATGTATCTTTGGACTTGGGCAGAGAAGTAAGTTTTGTTAATCTTTCTTTTAGAATTGAAATCATTACATCATCAGGTCGCAGGTATTTCTCAGCCTTAAATTGAACTTCTTGGTCCCAGGCTTGTCGTTTAAACGCCGGATTACTCCATTCATAACCCTTTGTGGCTTGATGGATTTTCCCTAGAAATTCGCCCCATTTTTCATAAAGCGATTCATTCCATTCTTCATCCGACACTTCTTTTCCAAGAGCCATTTCGTATGAAATGGCTAGGAACGAACCATTTTCTGCAGCAATTTCTTCAACCATATTACCGCTGGTAGATGAAACAGCATTTGAAACCGCCAGTCCTTTATTCGACAAAAAATTCAAAAATTCAATTTCACCTCGTATATTATTTCTTGATCTTCTAATAGTGTGTGAGATTTTTAATATGTAAAATGCGTTGTTTTTCTGGTATTCATAAACAAAGCTTTCATAACCGCCCAATGAACGAACAGTATCTTTATTAATGTCATATCGCTTTATTGCTTCGGTAAGGATCTCTTCAGTGAATTGCTCTTCAATTTCTCGTATCATCTTCTATACCTTCTTTCACTCATAAGTTAAGTAGTTGCATCATTTTTTCAATTATGAAAAAAGCTTTTTACTGCAAATAATGTTATCACAAAAAAATGGAACAACCGATGAAATATCAGGAGTGGTTACCTGTATTCCATCGGTTGTAAGAGACAACTTATGAAAGAAGACGAGTTTAAACCCCTCATAACCTTTCAAAGCATCTTGACACTGCTAATCAGCACTAAAGAAACCACCAAATGACCGAAAAAGTAACATAAACCAGTTTTCTTTCTCCACTGTTCGCTCAGTGATTAAATCAACCGTTCTTAATTGTCCGACGCTTTGCCCTTTGACTACGTAAGTAAATGTCGCCGTTCCAGCTTTTGTACCAGCTACCACAGGGGCAGGGAGCCCATCTGGAACTAAATTTACAGTAGCAATAGGTTGTGTAGATACATCTGATTTCGGGACAATAAAATAAACATCATCTTTGGTTACGATCTGAACATTTTTTTCTTTCCCGCCCTTGACAGGAGATGTTTCCATCCCAGTGACTAAGCTCCCTGCAGGAATTACTTGTTTCATTGTAAAGTGATTGAATCCATAGTCTAATACCTTTGCCGTCTCTTCGAAGCGGCTCGCCATCGATGGAGTCCCCATGACAACACTGATTAAACGCATACCATTGCGCTCTGCAGTTCCGGTAAAGCAATAGCCTGCGCTTTCGGTATATCCTGTCTTGAGACCGTCCAAGCCCTCATAAGCATAACTCGGAATAGCTTTGTTCTTCTCTAGCATCCGGTTTGAATTGACAATTGGATCTTTATCAGACTTACGCATCTTGTAAAATGGAATGGATGTGACATCAGCATAATCCGGTTCATCTTGAATAAGGTTTTTCGCCAATGTGGCCACGTCTTTTGCTGACATCAGCGTTTCTCCCATTTCATCAGGGCGAAAGCCTTCTGGCATGTCGGCTCGGCTCAGTCCGGTAGCATTGATAAAATGGGTTTTAGTCAGTTCCATGCGTTTGGCTTCCTCATTCATAAGTGTTACAAAGTTCTTTTCTGTGCCCGATACATGCTCAGAAAGAGCAATCGCAGCATCATTCGCGGATCCTACTGCCATTGCGATGTAAAGTTCTTTTACCGTATGCTGATCTCCTTCTGCAAGAAATGCACGGGTACCTATGCTTTTAGATGCATGATCGCTGACTGTAACGATGTCATCCCAGGATAGCTCTCCTGTTCTAACTTTTTTGGCCACAATGTACTCAGTCATCATTTTGACCATACTTGCCGGCGCAAAGCCCTGATCGGCATTAATGGACAATAGAACATCTCCTGTAGTTTGTTCAATGAGAATGGCGGATTTAACATTAAGATGCAAGGATTCCACAGTCGGTATGTCAGACATACCCGATGAGCTGAGTGTTCCTTGGTTCGTGGCTGAAACGGAGAGCGGTAACACATATATTGCCAGTATACAAACGATGATTACTGTGATTAATGGTTTGAATATTCTAAAAATCAATGTTCTCTATCCTCATTTCTCATCATTGGACGTTCCAAATCGATGTGCCCCATTAAGCTTTCTTTATGTTCTCCACCTGAACCAAGCAATGTTTCCATGCGGCACTTCAAGCTTGTTTAATTATACGAGTCGGCCAGACCTTCTGCTGTTTCCTTGCCCAGCATCGGAGACAATGCTTCTTTGAACACCTCCACTGGGAGAGAGTAAAACTGTAGCTTGCGATTCAAAACAACGCTAAACTGCTCAGCCAGTTGATTCCCGCTTAGCGCCTCAGGTCCAACGATAGGCAATGTCTGCCCTGCCAGTTCTGGATGTTTAAGAGCATGTACACTGTAAGCTGCCGCATCATCCATACTGATCCATGCGATTGGAGAATCCGCTGGTATTAAAAACGAGAAGCTCAACATTGGCTTCTTTGGCAGCATCTACGGTATTGCGAATGAATTGTCGATTATGCTCCCAGTCATAGTTCACTGGCATCACTAGAAACACTTTGCTGACACCTTGATGAGCTGGAATTAGGCTGGCTGCATCGGATAGATCTCCAACAAAGGCGGTAATGCCTTGCTCTTGAAGTTGAACGGCCTCTGTTCCATGTATAGTTAGAACTGAGGCCATTTTAAATCCTACATAATCGAGTAATTCAGTTCGCTCTGACAGCTGCTAAGATCATTTTGCAATAAATCTAAAAATATAGGATTGCTCGTAGGCATTCTGATAAATCAAAAAAGCCGCTAAAATAGGAGTCTGTAAAATATTCTGTGTATTCTCCTTTTATGAGCCTTTTCTAATGCATCTCTATTGTATTAGACATGATTAATTGAAAAAAATCTTCAAGACTATTTGCTATTTTTTCTACCTCTTCGAATTCGGGCTCATATCCTTGTACAATTGCGCCTATATCATTCTTTAAATCAATGGCATAGAATGAATATCCTTCATCAACTGACATAACTATGGGTAGATATTTATCCCACCATGAAGTTATTTCTGCTTTCCATTCCTCATCATTCTCTGCTGCTTCTAAGCTTAACAATTCAAATTCATTCCATTTAAATACAATACCCGAATTATTATTATACTCATCCTCACATATAAACCATGTTTTCTCGCTAGGCGTTATGCATTCTTTAACCCTTTTTAAAAATTCTAGATAACCTTCGGGAATTTCTTTATACCTTGATGCTATACTATCATTTAAATTTAATTCAGATTTATCAGTTATTTTCCATCCATTATTTTTAGTCCAACTAATGAATTTACTGCATTTCTTGTTCATACTCCCTCCTACTAGTTGACACCCTTATGCTGGTCACTGCACCTCTTAACCAAAATGCTCTCATATGAATGGCTTGAAGTTAGCGTAATGCCTTTCTCCAGATACCCATCATAAGCTCTGTCTGATTGGTGCAAGTATAGATTGGCACAAAGGCAGCATTAATCTTCGTTATTCAAGCGATCACGAACCTCGGTTAATGCGAAGCCAAGCAAATTCTTGCCTTTCCATAACAAAGGATTATTTACGTGGGGATGTTCTTTTGAAAGTCCAATTCCCCAAATTCGATCCACTGGACTAGCTTCTACAAAAACCCTATTTTTACTTGTCTTCATAAAGTTTAAAAGCTCTGGGTTTTGTCTGAACTTGGCTAGGTTTCCTTGCAGTACGATATCGTAACAGCGGCTTTCCCATAACGCTTCATCAAAACCTTTAATCGCACGTCCGTAACTTTTCATTTCCTTCGGGTGCTTTGCCAACATTATGGCCTCAAGCATTTCATCGTCATAAAAAAGCCTAGCCTTTTCAGCCATCATATACTGCTCAGCGCAGCTGTATTGTTCCCCTTCTATTTTAAATGAGCTTTCCCACCACTGGCTTAAACAGCTAGCACTTATAGTGCCGTCTTTCATAGGGGTATGGCCCCAGAAAAATAGAAACTTAACCTTTTCTCCAGATTTATACGCATGTTGTAGTTCCTTTAGTGAATAGCACATAAAGCTCCTCGCTTTCTACCTAAACAGGTCATTCAGGACGGTATTCCCATATAATTTTCATTATAACTGACATGGATGTGCTTGCGTATCCATTTTGATACATGCATATAGCAACTTGCAAAATAATTCGCTTTTTCGTTTCTCATAAGGTTTATCCGAATTTTTCCTATTTTTTGAACAAATGATGAACGCGGATAGTTTCACGTCCGATAGGATGGCTCTAATGGGTCATCGGCTAACTAGAAAGACTTGCGTATAATGGAGGAGGATTTTATTCATTTAGGAATGGAGTTAGATGATGAGGACAATGCCAGCAGAACAATCAAGCCCTACTAAACCTGCGGTGAAAAGCAAAACTTCAGCAGGCGTACGTCAATCTATTTATCAGTCTGTATGGAGATGGCATTTTTACGCCGGTATTATTTTCGCGCCCTTTTTAATTATTTTAGCGTTTAGCGGCGCCGTCTATTTATTTAAGCCTCAAATTGAAGGCTATTTGTACAAGGATATGCTGACCGTCCGCGAAGTCGGGACAACTCCGCTGGCACCAGAGAGCATTGTAGGCAAAATAGTAACAGCTTACCCGGGTACGGTTATTTCCTCGATTACTCTGGACAGCAACGCGAAGTCGAGCTATAAGCTGTCCGTCACTCGCAATGGAGCCTCTACCATCATGTATGTAGATCCTTATACGGGTCATGCGCTTGGTATGATGGATAGCAGCAAGACGTTTTCTGCCTTTTTCAAAAAAATGCACAGTGAGCTTGTGATCGGGGGTACCTTCGCCAATCGGCTTGTAGAGCTAGCTGCATGCTGGGCTATTATATTAATCCTAACAGGGCTCTTCCTTTGGTGGCCTCGAAGCAAAGCAGCCATTTGGGGAACGATTTTGCCTCGTCTTAGTAAACCAGGCAGCCGGCTCTTTTGGCGTGATTTGCATGCCGTTCCTGCCTTTTGGCTTTCGCTCGTGCTGCTTGTTATTATCGCAAGTGGACTGCCTTGGTCCGGAATCATGGGCGATCAAATTGACAAGGTTGCCAATTCGACTAATACGAATACCCCTCCCTTTGCCTACAGCTTCGGAGCCAAACCGGACTCCGTTACTGTAGCGCAGGATATTGCTGAGGATCTGCCTTGGGCAGCTGAAAATGTTCCAGTCCCCGCTTCAATTGCTGGCGGGTACGTTCCTTTAAGCTTAAACGATATTGCTGGTATTGCCGATGAGCAGCAGGTAATCAAGCCTTACACCATTACAAAGCCTGCGAGAGAAACCGGTGTTTTCACCGTGTCTACTGCCAGCCCCCATCCAAGTCAAAACGCTACGCTTCATATTGACCAATACAGCGGCGCTGTGCTGACCGATGTTCGTTTTGCGGATTATGGGATTATGGCAAAAGCCATCTCCTACGGCATCGCCTTTCATGAAGGCACTTTATTTGGCCCGGCCAATCAATTATTAGGTCTGCTTGCATGTATGGGATTAATACTCGTATCCATCAGCTCTTATGTTATGTGGCGCAAACGAAAGCCAACCCGCAAGCTTGGAGCACCTGCCAAGCCCAAAAGCACAAAAATAACGATTGCTGTACTCATTATTATGCTGGCATGCGGGGCTCTCATGCCGCTAGTAGGCTTGTCCATTCTGATGGTTATCGCTCTTGATCTATTCATTCTCCGCAGAATAAAGTCGCTTCGGCACTGGTTCTCGGTCTAGTAGCTAGGGGAGTCTAATGATGAATATAAAAATCAAATGCATGTACAAATGGGCATGGCCTATGCTACTTGTCTTGTTGCTGTGCGGGTGTACCGCCAAAGCCGTGCAAACGGATGAGAGCGGGCTGCCGCCTCATTTAAGCGTAAATCTTCAATTGCCTAGGTCATTTGAAACAGGCAGCTCCAACGTTTTTTCTGTAGAAGTGTCAAAAAGCAATAAGCCGCTTGAGCACGCAGATACAGCGGAATTTGTCATATGGCGGGAGGACAACAAGGATTCTGCAGTTACGATTAAAGCCGACGAAACCTCCCCCGGTTTATATTCCGCCTCTTATGTGATTGACGGAGAAGGTCTGTATTTTGTCCAATCACGGATCAAATTCGCCGATACTCAGGTGATGCCGATGAAACGCTTTGCGATTGGTGCCCATGCCATAGAGCGCCTTACACAGCTTGAAAGCGCACAGCACTCCGATGCGCCTGCTCCAGCTGCTGGCGGACACCATTAAACTTGAACATACTTAAACACAATAACCCCTAGGCCTAAGGCCTAAGGGTTATAAGTATGAAACAACATGTACTATTAATAGCCATTAAGCTTTCCGCTTAGTCCAAACCATTCAGCGAAGGCTGCCTGCAGACCGCTTGCGCCCAGCTGCGCTCGAATATCTGCTGCTGAACCTTCAAGCTCAATTTGGCCTCCTCTTAGCAAAGCAATCCGATCTGCCAGCGCCTCGGCTACATGCAGCTGGTGCGTGGAGAAGATAACGGTCTGACCGCTTGCGGCCGTTTCTTTAACCATACGGACAAAGGATTCAATCCAGTAAGGATCAAGCCCATTCGTAGGCTCATCCATTAGAACAACAGGCGGCTTCGCGAGCAAAGCCTGCGCAAACAATACCCGCTGTCTCATCCCTTTCGAAAAGCTGGAGACTGATTTTCTCCCCGTATCCGCAAGGCCAACCTCTTGGAGCAGCTCCTTTACTCTGCTTTGCGCTATTCCCCGCAGCGCGGCCCAGAAAGCGAGCGTTTCGAATGCGGTCAGCCCCTGACTAAAACGAAAATCATCAGGCATATAGCCAATAAGGTCCGCATAACGCTTACGATTGTTTTTCCACTGCAAACCGCCAACGGTAATTTTGCCCCTGTCAGGATGCGAAATGCCTGCAATCATTCTTAGAATCGTGCTCTTGCCCGCTCCGTTTCCACCGCACAACGCAACGATTTGGCCTTCTTCAATTTGCAGATTTAGCCCTTCTATAATGACTTGCTTCTTAATCGTTTTTGTAATCCCTTCCAGCCTAACGATCGGTTCAGCCACGTAGGCGCCTCCTCTCCCATACGAATTGTGCGGCTGCCATTACACTTCCAATCCATAACAGCGCAACTAATGCAAAGCTAAAGCTGCCGCCAGGTTGTCTGATCCATTTTATCCATTCGTAATATTCAGGGCCGAGAATAGCTCCTCCTCCCAGCTTTACTACTGTAAATAAGCGGGATAGCTCCGCTGGATTAAGAAAGGTAAGCAGCGTCACCATAGGTTTAATCATGGGATAAGGCATGAAGCCAAGCACTGCAATGAGCAGCGGAGGCCAGCCAATAATCGCAAAGAACCAGATCGCAACGGCGATCGTTAATGCCTGCCAGCGATTTTTAGCTAGCGTACCTATCAACAGAGCAATGGCCAGAAAAAATAAGGCCACACTGCTGGAAAAAGCCAGCAGCTGTACGTACGTAAGCAGTCCAAAACCGGAGCCAGCTGCAAACCCCAAAACACCTGCCGTTCCGAAGCCGATCGAAACGATAACAAGCAACACAATCGCAAGCCCGACATATTTTCCAATGATAAAGGACCATGTGCTTACCGGGTAGACAGATAACAGCTCCCAGCTACCATCCTCCTTCTCGGCAGTCAAGGAAAAGGAGCCTAGCAGCAAAGACATTAGTGGCAATAAGTATAATATTAAATTAAGTGTTGTCCCCGTTATGCCTGAATAACCTTGTACATAGCCCTGCGCATTAATTAGGAGCAGACACAGCATAAATAAAGCAAAAAGCCCCATGAAGGAATAAGCCCACGGATTGCGAAACCCTAGCTTCACTTCCCTTATTGCAATGTGCGCAGTCTGGATCACGAGTCCTTCCCTTCTGTTTCATGACCCATTTCCATCTCTTCTTTACTGTCATCGGAGTGCATGCTTTCATTGTGCATCTCCATCTCTTCCATGTCCATCATATCGCGGTTAACTTCCCACTTATGATCCTTCAGATCAGCAGAGCTCAGCAATTCTCCTTTGCCCTGCTCCGTGATATACGCTTGTGCTGAAGCTTGACTCTCGAAGGCAATTACGCCATAGGCCATCGGGGTCACATATTCAGCATCATAAGCATAATAGGCGTTATCATATTTGAGCCAGTTTCCGCTATTATGGTCTCTGACAAACTCCGCCCCTACGGTCTCCGTTCCATTCTGAACCTTCCATTCATTCATACAGCCAATGTCATCAAATTTCAAAGATTGTCCATCTTTCGTAATGATTTGCGTCGCATAGGGGTCATCTTTTACTGACATATTACAAATGACACATTTATCGGTTTCCTCATTAATTGCCTGTGGTTCGTATTCCTTGGCCCCGCAGGCACTTGATAGCAGTACAACAACCATGATCAGCAGCATTGCGTTAAATGACTTCATTTTCTTCTTACCCCCAGATAAATTAAATAAATAGATAGACAAAGCAGTAAGCCCCCTATAGTGGCTGAATGCTGCAAGGTCTGCTTGGAAATAACAAATCGAACATTTTCAGTCGGCTCCATTAAAGGAGAAGCATCTACTGCCCATTGCTCCCGTTGTGACTGATAAAGTCCTTCAAGGAAAACCATTCCTGGCGACTGAAAGAAAAGCTGAAAGCCTGGCTTGGCCTTCACAAGGCTTTGGAAAAAAGGATTAATCGCGTAAGCGATCTCACTTTTCCTATCCCCATCCAGATCAATGCCTTGAAAGGTATCCCAATAGTTCCCATCGAGTGTATTATTGACACTGTTTCTAGACGCGGCATTTGCCACATTGCCAATAAACTGATTTCCGCTTATGGCGTTATTTTCAGCATCTAATATCTGAAGGCCAATAAAGTTTCCAATTATGCTATTGTTTGTTATGCGATTGAGTGTCGATTGCTCCACATATAGCCCAACCCGGTTTCCCTCCACATGATTATCGAAAATCATTATCTCATGTGCGTCAAACAAAAGGATCCCCTGTGAGTTCACATTCTCGCTTTGCTTCGTGAATTGGTTATTAGAAAGCTCAACCTTACGGGCTGCCATAATCATAGCGCCGGTTATATTCAACTTTCCAATGTTATTGCGTATAATCGTTCCCCTTGTATACATGCAGTGCACGCCATACCGAAGCCGCTCAAAATTATTTTCCTCAACTAAATTGTTGTCGCTGTTTTCCATATAGATGCCATCATGCATGGCTATAACGCTGTTACCAATAAACGTATTGTCGTTCGATTCATACAGATCCATTCCGTTACCTTTGTCGGACAGCTTGAGCGGTCGATTGGAAACACTCCCTGCCCATACAATGCTCGTATTTCGCACCTCGCCATGATTAGCCTTCCTCATCTTAATACCGAAGGAGCCCGTATGGATCTGGAGTTGATCCAATAACACGCCGTCTGCCTGAATGAGCACAGTAGGCTGCATCTTAATCTGCTCATCGCGAATAGTGATTCTGGTTAAAGACACCTCATCAGCGATGATTTGGATGGCGGGCTGATCGGAAGTATTGGCAATTGTGACCTCTTCCCCTGACTTAGCCTCCAATTGAAGGGGCTTGTCAATGATTATGGGTCCTTCATATGTGCCTTGCGCTAGAATTATCGTAGCGCCTGCCTGTGCTTCATTAATGAGGGACTGCAAAGCTCTCGCCTGTTCCTCCGCTTTTATGGGAGGTGTTAGACAAATAAGGGACAAAACACCCAATAGCAACACCAATACCCATTTTCGAACGTTCTTCATTGAACCACAACCTGCTTCTTTTTCGTTAAATGAATATCCTCGGTATACAAATGCAAATAAACCTCGTAAGTCCCTGATTTTGAGAAAGTGTATTCCCCGTCAAATGTATTGCTCCCTCCTTTTTCAGCTTCCACTAACGCCTTGTTATCATCCACCCTAATCTCAAACGTCAATCCCGATGATTTGGAAAGCTCGGCGCCTGTAAACGCTGCTCTTAGCTTAATGGGAGTGCCTGCGGTTGGTGAAGCTGGCTCCGTCGTCAATGTTGCCTCAAGGGCTGCCGGATCAATAGGAGTCGTAGCAGAGGTAGAACAACCTCCCAGAAAGGTGCAAATTAATCCAATTAATACTGTCTTTTTAACTATTGTTCGCAATTTTTCACCTACCCGCCATAGTTTATTCATTTATATTAACAAATGCAGGCTTTTTTCCGTATGACTCAAAAGGGCTATATGGAAAATGCAAGTTTCAAAACGAACACAAAACAACAAAACAACTCAAGGCTGCTTCGAGTTGTTTTGTTGCTCTGATCATAACTAGGTTGAAAGTGGATCTTTTAATCTATTTTTAGCACACTCGTTTCTGTAATGGACAATCTAATTCGTAAAGCTTGCGATATCGCATATTTTCCCTCATAAGCTGCTCATGCGTGCCTCGCATGCTGATCCTGCCTTGCTCCATAAAAATCACTTCATCCATTTCTTCCATACCACTCAAATGATGGGTGACCCAAACGATCGTTTTTCCATGCAGAACGCGGAAAACAGTCCGCATAAGCTCGCGCTCATTCTTTGGATCAAGCCCAACAGTGGGCTCATCCAGAAGTACAATTGGGTGGTTTTGCAATAAAATACGTGCGAGTGCGATTCGTTGCTTTTCACCTCCTGAAAAACGAAGGCCTGTTTCTTCCATCCTCGTGCTGTATCCATCTGGTAGAGAAGCGATCAACACATCCAAACCCACCTGCTCGGTAACCAAACGCACCTCCTCGTCGCTTGCTTCCGGGCGTCCAAGTCTTATATTATTGGCAACAGACGTATCAAACAAATACGGATTTTGATTTAATACGGAAAATGGATTCGCATCCCCCGCTTCGGCATTTACAGGAATACCGTTCACCTTAACGCTGCCCTCATCAGGCTGTAATTCTCCTTGAATCAGATTCAATAATGTCGATTTTCCGGAGCCACTGCGTCCTAGAATTGCGATTTTCCCTCCTTGAGGAAGCTGTAAAGAAATATCATGAACGGCCCATTCCCTTGAATGAGAATAACGAAAACGTACTCCCTGCAGGTCAAGCAATCCTTCTTTCGGCAACAAACTTGAAGGCTTTGGAGCAGACGAATATGTGGAAAGGCGAGCATCCGCTGCATTTACATTTTCTATAGCCTGCAGACGGTGAAGTGAAGTCTGGTATTCTGGCAATTGTGCTATGGCCCCTGCTGCTCGCACCATCGCCTCAAGAAGCGGAAAGGCAATAAGCGCCAGTGCGGCTATCCACGTCGCTTGAATCGTTCCTGCCTCTGCCAACCATCCTGCCCATAACGTCATAATAATGACCGCAACACCGATACCGCACTGGGAAATCCAGTTTACCCGCCATTCGCTGCGGCGAAGCGAGTTCTCTATCCGCGAAGAGGATTCCTGCTTTTTGAAAAAGGATTGTAGAAACGGCTGAATTCGGCCGCTCAGAACCCAGTCGGACATGCCAAACATGGCATCGGTCAGCTCCTGATAAGCTTCACTGCGGACTTGCTTGGCTCTGCGCCTTCTCCCCATCGATGCCTTCAAAGCAATGAAGGGGACTAGAAATAGTATAAAGCCGCCATATAGTGCCATCATAAGTGCAAGCATACGATCCAAACGTCCCAATGCAGCTACTCCTGCAACATAAATGATGATAGAAGATAAGGCGGGAAGCAGGAATTTGAGATAAACGTTCTGGAGCTTTTCGATATCCTCCGCAAGCAGCCCTAATAAATCTCCTGTGCGAAACCGGGCTTGGAGCTGCAGCGCCTGCGGCTCCAACGCGCGGTACAATCGAACACGCATGCGTGATAATACGCGTAGTGCCGCATCATGACCAGTCAGTCTCTCCACATATTGAATAATAGCTTTGCCAAAGCCAAAGGCACGGACAAGCACAATCGGCACATACACCATCAATATATTTTCCGGCCTTAATGCCGAGCGCGAGATCAGATAACCCGAAGTGAACAGCAGTGCACCCGCACAGCCGAGTGCCAAAGCTCCGAATAAAAGTGCGGCTGCAAAGGTCGGAGCATGCTGTCTCAGATAAGGCAGCAGCCATCCTTTTGCTTGATGGTCATCCCCTCTCATAGCCATTCGCCTCACCCTCTCCCGAGCCTTGCAAAATCAAATGATAATAAACACCTTGCTGCTCCATTAACTGCTCATGTGTTCCGCTTTCTGCAAGGCGGCCCTGCTCCAGTACTAGGATAAATTCCATTTCTGGCATCCAGTGCAGACGGTGTGTAGCCATAAACACCTTTCTTCCTTGCAGAACAGTTAACATCATCTGCTTTAGTTCGTATTCGGTCTCAATGTCAAGATGGGCCGTTGGCTCATCGAGTAAAATGACGGGACGGCTGCTCAGAAGCGCACGGGCCAAGGCCACACGTTGTGCCTGCCCACCGCTTAGCGTTCTTCCACCTTCTCCAATTTTCGAATCGCTTCCCGTCTGAAGCTGATCGACCAAAGAGCGCAGCCCAACCGCGTCTATCGCCCTCTCAACCTGTTCCTGTGTAGCATCTGGAGCATAGAACCTGACATTATCAGTGAGCGATTGACTGAATAGGTGGGGATGCTGCGGAATATAGGCCACTTGGCCTCGCCATTCTTCTCTGACGGTTCTGGTCATCCGTACGTTGTTCACCCGAAAGTCACCGCCATCCGGTTCAATAAATCCACTCAGCAAACCAAGAAGAGTCGTTTTTCCAGCCCCGCTGGCCCCAACAATGCCAATGCGGGTAACATTTTGCGGAAGCTGTACGGACACTTTCTTCAGCAGAAAAGTCCCAGCATCGCCCACAACCTCTATGCCAGAAAGCTCCATAGCCAGCTCTACTTTTGGCTCTGCTAACAGAAAAGCAGGTTTGTCTTCCTGCCCTTGTTCGGGTTGTTTTTTGGAGCTAACCATAGAGCGAATCGTGCTCCAGGCTTCTTTGCCATCGAGAGAAGCGTGGTAATCCGTACCCAGCAGTTTGACGGGCGTGAAATATTCGGGTGCAATTAAGAGCACGGCCAGCGCAACCTCGAGTCCGAGATTTCCATTTACCAAACGAATGCCCAAGCCTACTGCGACAAAAGCAACCGATAACATACTGAAGAAATCAAGGGCAAAAGACGAAAGAAAGGCCACACGCAGCGTTCGCATCGTCGATACCCTGTATTGATTGCTGACATTTCCAACCGTCTCGCTATGTGCTCTGCTTCGTTTCAGAAAGCGCAGCGTCAGCATGCCTCGCAAGGAATCTGTGAAATGATGCGACAGCATCCGATGAGTTCGCCATTGCTTGTCAGCCTGCTTCCTTGCTGCAAACCCGAGCAGAATGAAAAAACCGATAAGGATCGGAAGCGTGCACATCAGAATGATTCCCGATATGATGTCGAGCCTGAAAACCCACAGTAAAAGTAGAACCGTAACCACGAGCATATCAATCATACGGGAAATCGACAGCTCCAAATACGTGCGAAAACGATCCACTCCATCCAGCACCAGCGTTACCAGACGTCCGCTTCCCTGCTTCGCTGCAAAACTCGGACCATGCCCGAATATCGCTGCAAGCAGCTGCTGCCGAATGGCTTCAGCTGTTTTTTCTGCGAAGCCGCCGGAAAGCCGTCGCTGAAGCCAGACGAAAGTTTGGCGAGCCACGAAGCTTATCAAAAACAGGAGCAACGGCTGAGTTGCTTGATCAATCGGCTTATTTTCAAATAACAGCGTAATGGCTTTGGATAAAAAAGTAGCTTGACCTATAATAGCTGCTCCTTGAAGAAGGGAAAGCACAGTCAGCAGCAGCATATGCAGCTGGATTCCCTTTAACTGAAACCATGACCTGTCCATTAATATTCCAAATGCTCCTTCTCGCTGACACGTTTATGGAAAACAAAGTAGCTCCAGGCTTGGTAAGCCAGTACAAGGGGAAGGAGCGCAGCTGCCACAATCGTCATTGCTTTCAAGGTATAAGCACTGGAAGCAGCGTTATAAAGCGTCAGATCATACGCTGTATGAATGGAGCTGACCATGAATCGAGGGAAAAGTCCAACAAAAAACGATCCAAATGTCAGCAAAATCAACAGCCCCGACATGCAGAAGGCTCTGCCTTCCTGTCCCCGCTTCAGGAACCATCCGGCAAGCAATACCGCAAGGACACCTATCATGACAAATACCAGCAATAAGCCTCCACGGCGTTCAAATAAATCAGTGACGGAATAGGTCCATACGACAAGCACAGCTAGCAAAACAGCCTGCACAGGTAAAAATTTAGCCGCCATATGGCGGGAACGCTCTCGCAGTTCTCCCATTGTCCGCAGAGAAATGAATGTAAGGCCATGCAGCAAGCACAAGCCGACAATCGTAATGCCTGCCCACAGGCTGTAGCTGTTGACAACGTCCGCGAATCCAGATCGCATCTCCATGTCTTGTCCAATTGGCAGTCCTTTGATTAACCCCGCAAACATAACACCGAATAGCAGCGGAGGTACACTGCTTCCAATCAGAATGGCTATATCCCATGTTTTCCTCCACCACGAATGGTCCACCTTGCCACGAAACTCAAATGCGACACCTCTTACGATCAGTGCGATCAAAATAAGCGTAAATAAGACATAATAGCCGCTGAACATCGTTGCATACCAATGCGGAAAAGCAGCAAACATAGCCCCAGCGGCCGTAATCAGCCATACTTCATTGGCATCCCAGAAAGGACCGATCGTATTGATAAGCACTCTTTTCTGCCTATCATTGCGACTAAGCAAGCCCGTTGCCATACCTACACCAAAGTCAAAGCCCTCCAGAAAGAAAAAGCCTGTAAATAACACGGCAATTAACAAAAACCATAAATCACTAAGCGACATCGTCAGACCCCTTCCTTGAACTGATATGGATCTTGCAAGGCGATTTCTGGCTCATGGGCTGCATACGGCCCCTTGCGGGCTTCGCGAACAAACAGAAAAGCCAGGACTCCCAATAAGATCACATAAAGTACGGTAAACAAAATGAAGGAAAACAGCACTTCCCCTGCACTTGTCGTCGTAGAGACGGAATCTTTCGTTTGCAGAAGTCCAAATACCGTCCATGGCTGGCGCCCCACCTCGGTCATAATCCAGCCGGAGGTATTCGCAATAAACGGCAACGCGATGGCAAACATCATCACGCGCATAAATAGCTTATTTGGCTGTTCAAGCTTTTTGCGTACTGCAAGATAGGCTCCATAAAGCCCTAATAAAATCATGGCGCTGCCGCAAGCAATCATAATGCGAAAGCTCCAGAAGGTTGTGCGTACAGGCGGAATATAATTTCCGGGACCATACTCAGCCTCATAACGAGCCTGAAGCTCTTTCATTCCGATAACCGAGCCTGAGAACTGGCTGTAAGAGAGATAGCTGAGAAGGTAAGGCACTTTAAGCTCAAACGAATTCTGCTGTTTATCCGGGTCAATGCCTGCAATAACGGTCCAAGGTGCGGGATCACTGCTCGTTTCCCACAGGCCTTCACTGGCAGCCATCTTCATAGGCTGTGTCTCCACCAAAAACTGAGCCTGACCATGGCCGAATAGTGCGATGGCTATGGACGATACAAAGGCGACGATGATGCTTAAAGTAAAGGATGGCTTAAAGAATTCCATATCCTTTTTTCGCAGCAGCTTCCATGCGCTGATTCCTGCGATCAGAAATGCGCCTGTTGCAAAGGCTGCAAACAGCGTGTGCGGAAACTCCCAAAGCACTTGTTCGTTCGTTACAAGCGCCCAGAAATCGACCATTTCTGCCCGACCGTTATTCAAAGCAAATCCGACGGGACGCTGCATGAATGAATTCGCCGTCAAAATCCAGAATGCGGATAACATCGTTCCAATGGATACCAGCCACATGCAGGCGAGATGGACGCCCTTCGGTAAGCGATCCCAGCCAAATACCCATAGACCGATAAAGGTAGATTCCAGAAAAAAAGCTAGAAGCGCTTCAATGGCTAGAGGAGTTCCAAACACATCTCCAACAAAGCGTGAAAAATCAGACCAGTTCATCCCGAATTGAAATTCCTGCAAAATACCAGTAACGACGCCAACAGCAAAGTTGATTAACAGAAAATGCGCCCAAAATTTCGTCATCTTTTTGTACAATTCTTTTTTTGTAATGACGTACATCGTTTCCATGATAGCCACAAGCAAAGACAAGCCTATGGATATGGGGACAAAGACAAAATGAAGGATCGTTGTCGTTGCAAACTGAAGGCGTGCTAATTCTACTACGTCCATCTTGGTGGTTACCTCTTTTCTGTATCTGCATGTTATGTACTGAAAAAAGTATGTGATTTTCTTCACTCACTTTTCAGATAATCATCATTATAGATCATCATCAATGCTTTTGTATGGCCCCATTGAGCAGGTACGTGTGACAATGCTGTCACGAAAAAGCGGCTACTTTGTGAAAAAAGGCACAACTTTGGCTATCGTGTGACATTTGTTCTTCACTATTGTGAAAATAGCTCATACGAGTCATTAAGTTGCATCGTGCTTTGCTTATATAATGAATGAGTACGAGGAAGGGAGAACGAGACATGCTGTACTGGTTTATTTTAGGAGGATTATTTTTAGGTGGCGGCGCTTACGTTATGCTTAACGGAGCGAAGCTTGTACAGGAGGACAATGAGCTGCAAGATAGCATCCATCCTCTTCCAGTCGTGAGGGATAAGGAAAAGCAGGTATGATAACAAAAAAGCTTAGCCCCCTTCTTATCGCAGTCATTATTTTCGTGGCGGCCTTGATCGCTTATCTTGTCTATACAATTCAAGGCGGAAGCAGCAAGCTCCCTGTCATGAGAGAAGCCCCTGCCTTCACCCTTCAGGAGCTGGATGGCACAGCCTATGACTTAAGCGACAGCTTGGGAAAAGTGATGCTGATCGAATTTATGTTCACGAGCTGTCCTGATATCTGCCCAGTAACGACATACAATATGGTGCTGCTGCAGGATGAATTGAAGAAACAGGGTAGTTTTGGGGAGAACGTGCAATTCGCGGCTATAACCTTTGATCCTAATACGGATACACCAGAGGTTTTTGCAGCTTATGCCGAGCGAATGGGCATTGATCGATCAGGCTGGAAGCTGCTGCGTGGAGACGAAGCCTATACGATTGAGAAAGCAAAAGAATATGGGATTGCGATTCAAAAGCTGAAAGATGATCAGTTCGTACATACAGTAACCTCCCTCATGCTGTTGGATGCCAAACATCAAATTCGCAAGGTTTATCGCATGGGTGATGAAATGGATAACTCAGCTATTTTGAAAGACATTAATGCTCTCCTGAAAGAAAAGTAATCCGTTAGGATGACATTGGAAAATTTAATTTAAATCCTCTCAACCAGCCATTCCGATTTAGGATGGCTGATTTTCATTCCCAAATATGCTTATTCAATTTCCTAGTTTCTGAGACGGCATGCGATTAATGTTATTCCTCTTTTTCTGCTTCTTGTATTGTTCAAATGTAGCCATAAAAAACTCTTAATAACAGATATGGAAGATCGCCCTGTCCATAATCCACTAATAAGGATCATCACAGGGACAAGAAAACGCTATTTTCGTCATTTGGTAAATGGCTCGACACCCGCTTGCTTCAAGCATTTTCTTCATGCAGAACTGCAAGAACGCGACGAGCTACGTTCATTGCAAATGACGCATTAGATTCGTTACACGCTTGAAAACCAACGCAGTGTTCGAGCTATCCCTAAACCCCGAATTGACCGTTTTGTGACGTCTTTGCGTTGGAAGCAGATGTCATCATTCCTTCACATTAATAACTCCAAATGGTCATGGATTTATCCTGATTATCTCTTACTATTGAACAGAACGGACTTGCAGAAAAAAATGATGGAGAAAGCGAGATGTGGGCCAATATGCCAAACTAGAATGCAAATCTACTGGATAAAAAGAAGCGCGATCAGAAGAAGAGCTTGCTCTCATTCGTCGGCAATCCCATGAGCGGATGACGGAATTGGAACAGCATGTTCTCGTCTGTCAGGGACGCTGCTGAGCCAAACGCGATTCGCAGGCGGTCTACGGAGCGTGGAAGGCTGAAAAAGATCGCGGAGCCAGGGACAATCTCATCCGCATCAATTCGGCTGCGCCAGATGACAACAGGCAGATATCCTATTCGTTTGTGGACGGCAAATTCTGAAAGCTCGCCGTACTATCCTTTGTAAGAATAACGATTCGTTCCGACGTCAAATAGCTTGTTATTTTTCAATACAAAAAGAATATTGGAGGATTCCTTACATGATCAGGTTCAAAGCCAATCCGCTTATACTAGCTTCCATCGCCGTCATCGCTTTATCCGGATGCGGCTCGCCTGGTGGCTCCGCTCCGGAGACAAGCGTTCCTGCAAGCAGCGCTTCAAATACCGCCAGCTCCCCCAGTTCGACCGCATCCCCTACGTCGGTGGGGGCGGCGTATCCGGTGTCAATTGAGAACTGTGGACGCACGCTGACGTTCGATTCGGCGCCGGAGCGTGTGGTGAGCCTATGGCAGGCGCCCACCGAGATGATGCTCGCTCTCGGACTCGATGATCGCATCACCGCTGTTGCGGGTAACTACGCCGCCTTCCCTGATAGCGTCGCCCAAGCCGCCGAGGCACTCCCCGTGATTGGCACCTCGATGAGCTGGCCCTCGAAGGAGGTTCTGTTGAGCGAAGCCCCCGACCTCGTAGTCGGCCAGTCCCTGGAGGGCTTCGCCTTCGATACCTCGCAGGGCTACGCCTCGGTGGAGCAGATCGAAGAGGGTGGAGCCCAGGTCTACGGGTCGAACTTGTGCAGCTCGGCGGATGCTCTCAATATGACGCTCGAGACGCCATACCGCACCTTGCGGGACTTCGGAACGATCTTCGGCATCTCGGACCGGGCGGAGGAGTTCATCGCCCAGATGACCGCGGAGAAGCAGACGGTCGTCGACGCCGTGAAGGGTCTGCCCACGCAACGGGTCGCGTTCTACAACGGGGGCGATGGACCGCTGATCGTGCTCGCTGGCGGCATCTACGACGACGCAATCGCAACGGCCGGCGGAAAGAACGTATTCCCGGCGGACTCGGTCTACGTGAGCAAAGAGGACTTCGCGGCATCCGACGCCGACGTGATTCTCGTCGGCACCTTCGAGGGGCAGGACTTCGCGACCCTCAGCAACTACATCACGACGAACTTCCCTGACCTGCCTGCTGTGAAGAATGGCAGGCTCGTCGAGATCCCCGTCGCCGACACCGACGCGTCCATCTCCGTGATGAGAGGCCTGACGGAGATCGCGAACGGTGTCCATCCCGACCTGAATCTCGCGGTACCTGCGTCGTGACCTCCTTGTCGATCATGGTGCCGCCCACGAGTCGCACCGGTCGCCGGCGGACCATCATTGTCGTCCTGATGATGGCGTGCGTCGCCGCCGTGGTGCTCTCCGTATCCGTCGGATCGGTCCCGATCGCTCCGGGCCAGGTCCTGTCGGTAATCGCCGACCACATCGTCCCGTGGAGCGTCACTGTCGCGGCAACGGATGTGGAGGCGCGTATCATCTGGGAGTTCCGGCTGCCCCGTGCTTTGCTCGGTCTCGTCGTCGGGTCCTCCCTCGCCGTCGCCGGCGCGGTGCTCCAGGCGGTGGTGCGCAATCCGCTCGCCGATCCTTTTATGTTCGGGATCTCCTCCGGCGCATCCGTCGCGGCTGTCGCGACTCTCACGCTGGGCCTGGGCGTCCTGACCGCCGTCTCCGTCCCGGTAGCGGCCTTCGGTGGCGCCCTCGCAACGACACTGATCGTGTTCGCGCTCGCGCAACGGCGAGGCCGCGTCACGCCGGGACGGTTAATTCTCGCAGGCGTGGCGATGTCATACCTGCTCAGCTCCGTCACCAGTTATCTCGTCTTGCGTGCGAGCGCACCCGGCCAAGGCGTGAGCCAAGTACTCTCCTGGCTCTCCGGCAGCCTCGCCGCAGCGGAATGGGTCGATCTGGGCATACCTGCTGTCGTCCTTGTTGTCGCTACTGTGGTGCTTATCCTGTTGGCCCGAATTCTCAACGCGCTCCTCATCGGCGATGAAACCGCTGCGAGTCTCGGCGTAGATGTCGGGCATTTCCGTCTGATGATGTTCGTGATTACGTCGCTCCTCGTAGGAGTCGTTGTCGCAGTGAGCGGCGCGATCGGATTCATCGGGCTCGTGGTTCCACATGCCGTCCGGATGTTCGTCGGCTCAGACCACAAGTGGGTCTTGCCCACATCGGCTCTGGCCGGTGGGCTGCTGCTCGTCGTGGTCGACATCGCTGCGCGTCTGATCATCGCCCCGTCCGAACTGCCTGTGGGGCTGCTCACCGCCGCCATTGGTGCGCCGTTCTTCCTCTGGATGCTAAGGCAATCCAGTAAAGGAGAGGAATGAGCACCCCGGGCGGTAAGGATGCCGCAGCTCTCCACGTCGATAACGTCACGGTCGAGATAGCCGGACGTAAGATCGTCAAGGGAATCTCGCTGTCCGCTGACGGAGACGTCGTCGGACTCATCGGCCCCAACGGCAGCGGAAAATCGACCGTGCTGCGCGCCGTTTACCGGATGCTCCGCCCCACCTCCGGGCGCGTGACGGCGGCAGATCGCGACGTCTGGAAGTCCCGCCCACGGGAGGCGGCCCGTGTGACGGCTGCCGTCGTCCAAGACGGACCGAGCGATCTTGAACTGACTGTGGCGGAGTGCGTCGCCACGGGTCGTATTGCGCACGGCCGCCTCCTCGGATCCGACAGACCGGAGGACATGCTCGCGATCGAACGAGCGATGAGGCGGGCCGGCGTCAGCGATTTCGCCAATCGTGATATGAGTACGCTGTCGGGCGGAGAGCGGCAGCGAGTCCAACTGGCGCGCGCTCTCGCGCAGGAGCCGCGCATCCTCGTGCTCGACGAACCGACGAACCACCTGGACATCCGCCATCAGCTCGAGCTGATGGCGCTCGTCCACACGCTGGGGGTGACGACCCTGGTCACCCTCCACGACCTCAATCTGGCCGCGGCGTACTGCGACCGCCTATTCATCCTTTCAGCAGGTGAGGTGGTAGCCTCGGGAACGCCCGGGGACACCCTGACCCCGGAGCTGCTGCATGAGGTCTTCGGTATACGCGCTCAGGGCATCACCAATCCACTCACCGGGCGCATGCAACTCGTCTATGCCCACGAAAAGGAGATGAATTTATCTTGAATAAAAAACTAATTATTAAACCTACAGATCACCTACGTCCACGAAAGGGAGAGACCATGACTGCAACAGAGAACACCAAACCCGCTCAGAATGCTGCAACCCACGATCATCTGACAGGGCGTCCCGACGATCCGGCAGCGCGAGCGGCGTGGGACCGCTCAGTCGCGGCGCATGACGCACTTGCGGCACTGCCTGGAGTGACGTTCACCGCGGACGAGGATGTTGTCATCGTCCTGCACCCAGGTTTCGACACTCTCGACGTAATCGGCCCGCACTACTTCCTCGCCTCCATGCTGGGGGCGAAGGTACACCTGGCAACGACCGGAGCTCCGGGCGAGCCGGTGACCAGCGCCGGCGGGCTGCCGCTGATCCCCACGACCACGCTGGAGGACGCCCCTGCATCCCCGACTGTGCTGCTCGTGCCAGGCGGGGACACTCCCATCCTCCTCGCCGATGAGGCCGCCATGGCAGCGATCCGCCGCATCGCTGCCGGGGCAGACATCGTGACGAGCGTGTGCACCGGCGCCATCGCCCTCGGGGCAGCCGGACTGCTCGACGGGCGGCGCGCGACTACTCACTGGTCGATGCACCATCTGCTGGCAGGGTATGGAGCCGAGGCCGTGGATGAGCGTGTCGTCATCGACGGGGACCTCATGACGGCCGCCGGGGTCACAGCGGGCATGGACCTCGCCCTTCGGCTGGTGGCACGGCTCCGCGGCGACGAGTACGCCCGGTTCCTCGAACTTGGAGCGGAGTACGCGCCGCAACCACCGCTCGGGGCTGGAACGCCTGATGAGGCGGGACCGGAACTCACCGCTCTCGCGCGAGACTTTTACGCCACACTCGAACATGCACTTCGCGCTGAGTGACGCGCTCCGGTCATTGCAATAAGGCAACGGAGAATGGACCTACTTGTCCTATGTAAGAAATGGTGCAAGAAAAGAGCTGATTGCCCATTATGGACAGGATTTGTGAGTGATTAGCAGGAAACATTCACTTAAAATTATCCATAACCCACCATAAGAACAATCAGCGTTACCGGATTAATGGAAACGCTGATTGTTTTTATATTTTTTATCACTAGCATTGCATAGCACTTCAGAGTTGAACGAATCTTCAGAAATCCTATTTCGGAGTAAACTGGAAAAGAGCCCCCTTCTGAAAAGGCAGTTCGTAAATTGGGTTATTTTATACATTTGTGCGCACTTATGTTTACCAATCCGCCATAGTCATCAAGCTTCCGTTCGTTTTCGCCGTCGACCTCTCGATGTTCGACTTGGCTTTTTCTTGAGCTGCATGTTCCACTGACCACACAATTGCCATAGTAGCTTCGTTAGCCAGCGCGTGATCTGCAACAAGCATGGAGGGATCGCTACCTTGAAACAAAAGAAAAGCGTTATTCTCATTATTAGCCAGGAAAAACATACCCAAGCTCAATTGAAATCCTTTTTTTTGAAAGAAGGTTATCATACAGACACCACCTATCATGTAAAAAATGCTTGGCTTAAGCCAAATCGAAATCATTACGGTTTAATTATTATTGACCATGCGGAAACCGGCTTGAGTAATATTCAATTGTGCATCGCCATCAGAAAAAGATTAAAAACCCCCATTATGTTAATTACAGAGAATGGCAAGGAAGATCAGCGATTAGCTGGCTTTGAAGCAGGAGCCGATGATTGCATGGAAAAACCATTTTCCTATCAAGAAATGATATGGCGTACCAAAGCTATTCTTAGAAGAAGCACTGTTCAAGCCCTGAAAGCAACAAGCAGAACGGATTATCCAACTATACAGCTAAGTAGACTCACCATTAATCCATCTGCTCACCGTATTCAAGTAGATGGTACAGAAATCCACCTATCTCTAAAAGAATTTGATTTACTCTACTATCTTGCGCTTCATGCAGATATCGTTCACACACGTACTCATCTTCTTAGTGTCATATGGCGACAGTCTGAAGTAAACGATTACCGAACAGTAGACACACATATTAAACGTCTTCGCGAAAAGCTGATGCCCCTTTCACCGGATATAGGAGCCATGATCAAAACGGTACGAGGGGTAGGCTATATATTTAGCAAAGGCAAGCATAGTGTGATGAAAGTAGAATAAGGAACAAAAAACGGCAACGCTGCTTCAAAAGCAGCGCGGCCGTTTTTATCTAGGCTTCTGAATGCTTTTTCATACCAAAATAGCTACCTTAACCATTTTTCCTCTATAGGTCTGATATTCCCTTTATTTGAGCTCCGACAACCATTTAGAAACACTTTGAATGTCCTCTGCTGAAATATTTTTTTCAAACTTGGGCATTCCATTTTTGCCGTTTGTAACAATATCAATGATTTCTTCTTCCGTTAATCGACTTCCAATGTTCTGAAGACTAGGCCCTCTTCTACCTTGAAGATCGGTACCGTGGCAGGACATGCATTTCTTCTTGTATATGATTTCTGGATCGCCTTCTTGGACACTCCTTTCTTCATTACGGTTATTATTCGTTGTAGCGTCAGCCCCAGAACTTCCACATGCCGATAATACCAACACGCCTAGCAGGACGCCTATTGCAGAACCGTACTTAAGCTTACTATTCATATAAATCCCTCCTTCCTCATCTCGTTCACATGCTTCATAACCAATTTTGAGCTGTTAAAATGAACGACAAAATGGTTGGAAACGGCGGTGCGCTGCTCGTTTTTTCGAGCAGTTCCAGACATGGGGATGATCATCTACAATTAGAACGCGTATTTGTTGATTGGTCATTTATGCTACACCTTCCTCCCGCTGTATCACTTCCAGTACGGTTCTTTCCGATTCTCGTCTCAATTGGAGTTCCCAACCCAGCTCTACTGTCCGTTTTTCTAGAAATTTCAAGCCATAACTGCCTTCCTTGAGCAGCGGATCATCGGTAAAGCCTAATCCGTTGTCTGAAATACGACATGTCCAGCCCCATTCTGTTGATTCTAAGCGAATCCGAATATGATTGGCTTCCTTCGCATGCTTTCGAATATTAAGCAATCCTTCTCTAAGAAAAGCGTACAATGCTATTTTTTCCTTGTCCGTTAAATTAATCTCTGCTATTGGCCAACTATATTCGGTATTTATAACTGAATCGAAATGCAAATCATTAATTAAGTCGTTAATCGAATCATTCCAAGGTTCAACGGCTACCTCAGGCGGATATTTTAAATGGGAAATGGACTGACGAACGTATTCGTTAACTTCCCGTACCGTATTTTTAATAGATAGCAGCTTTTCGTTTTGTTCCTTAGTTGGTTTAAGCTGCTCCAGCTGAACAGAAACTAAGAATAAGGACTGGGCAACGCCATCATGAAGTTCTTTAGCCAGCTTTTCACGCTCCTGAAGCGCTATCTGTGCCAGTCTTGCTTGCTGGAGTTCCTCTTGAATCGCTTCTAAAATGGTGAAAAGCCGCGTGATCAGCAGCAGCGTGACTACAAATACAATTAACGGAGAAATCCAATTCCCCGCATCCATGGATATATAGGGTAATAAATATTCATGCCGAACATACTCCCATACCCAAATGGTTAGAGTTGGTATAATTAAAATTAACCATTTAATTTGTTTATACAGTGTGAATATCCCCCTTGAGAATAATAATAGAATTTTTAAGCATGTGTCTATTGTCGCTTATTTCTGCTTCTTAACGCATGACTCATAAGAGCTAATTGTTTACCAAAATTCTCAACTTTGTAACAATGTCATTGGCATATAGCTATATGGAGTCATTCTAACTTGTAGCGTCATTGTACATAATGTAAAAAAGAAAGAGGTGAACGAAGATAAGTGCTTGCTCTTGAGCTTCAACAGGTAACCGCGGGTTATGGAATGAACCCCATTATTAATCAACTGGATTTCAAAGCTGCGAGAGGAGAGCTTGTAGCAATAAGCGGCTCTAACGGTGCAGGGAAATCAACTTTGTTCAGAGCCATTCTTGGACTGCTCCCGATCTCAGCAGGAAGTATAACCATCCATTCGCACAAAATGGAGCATAAAAAGGATTTCCACTTAGCTCGAAGAAAAATCGGGTTTGTGCCCCAAGGTGTTGTTAGACTAAAAAGTA
>NZ_JBCNGR010000040.1:0-48344 GCF_050481745.1 Paenibacillus algorifonticola
ATTTTTATCGTAGCACTCCAGAGGGAGTGGCTGAAACCACACTGTATAACAAAGCGATACCAAGATATATAACCTATTAAGGAGCTCAGTATGAAATTTTTTAACAGACCCCGACAAGAAATAAGAACTAAGTTTGAAGTGGATTTGTTATATAAAGCACAATCAATGAAATCAGCTAAACCACCGCATCCTTGGGCAACGGAAGTTATCATTCCAGCAGCCGGATGTATCGCTTGTGGATGGAATATTGATGAAGATCTTGTTCTAATTAGCGGCTCAGGCTATAGTCTTACTCAAGCTAGAACAGGGCTATTAATACATAGAGATAGGGATTCTAATTTAACTTACGAAAGAATGAGTAATAACGATTTAACTTTTCAATTGCCATTAAATAATGAGTATATAAGTATTTTTGGTTTTGAATCAGGGGATTCATACAACAAACGATGGCTGGATCGTTAATGTTATTTACCCTTGGTGGCCAAGAGCATCTGTAATCATAGATAATGTTTTTAAAGCAGCTTATACATACCTAAATGACGCTATTATGCTTGATATAAACCGATTAGATGGGAACATTAAATGTGGATTTTCACCATCAGGCAAAAAATTAGTCATTATGGGCTCAGGCGGAGCGTTGGTTTATTCAAGAGAGTAAGGCCTTTTAGTAAATTCAAAGAAGGCATTATTATCACCATAAGAAGAACTACTAAAGAACATGGAGAAAGCCATGAAAACCATAAAACAATTATGTGGATACCATTACATTGGATTAGTTATCGGATACTTCAGTAAACAAGACATCATAAAATGGGTAGATACTGTGATTGAGGATCAGGAAAATTTTCCATATGAATTAATTGACGTCTCATTGTCCAATAATAAGTCGCTTAAAGAAACCATTTCAATCCTAAAAAAAGCCTGTTGTGAGAATACACTTATTGAATCGCTATATAAAATAATAGGTGATTTGGTAATTGAACTTGAAGAGGGGCGTATGACAAATGAGAATTTTTTTAGATATATAAATAATATCCTTGATCAAGGAAATGCTTTATTAATTGATGATAAGTTATCTAATATATTGGATCGATTGGATGACGGATATTACTTGGCGACACAAGGAATCTATGGAGATATAGAAACTATTCGAGAAGAAGCATTAGAGGAATTAAAACATTTTAAAAACTATAAGTAGATTCAGCAGATAACCCTGCATGTACCAAAATGAGAGCTATCTAAATCTGTGAAGGTTTGTGATTGTGACAACCGTATCTGCAAGTATCGAAAAATGATGAAATTGTTGAAGAACTCAAGAAAGGAATTTAATATGGCCATTAATCATGTCATTTTAGAATTGTATTGTGGATTTGATAAAGCAAAGAACGGAAAGGCTCCTCTGTATTGCAGATATGGATCGTATCATCCTGGTTACCATTGCTTAGAAAACTCTTGTGAATCTTTATCTTATACAAAGGCTCCAAGTGAAATTGCCTACTCTGATAATGAAGGCGAGTCAGAATTCGAAAAGAATGCATGGATTGGTTTTGGTGGTGATATGAATCCGGAATCATTTGATGATGAAAATAACTATGAAAGCTTAAAAAATATATGGGAAGAAATATGTAAGAGAAAAATTCGAGAATCTTATAACGAGTACATGGAAAGAACTGAAGGAATGCGCAATAATAAATAATTATTCTGGGAGTAGCAAGAATCATTTGAAAAATCAATTCATGTTATGGGAATTCGCCCTCGGTCTGGCCGAAGCTGAAACCATGTAAGATGATTCAACCATACAATCATTGTGAACGATGTAGAAACACCCCTACTTCCAAAATTAATCAAAGGACCTAAAAGACATGAATAATTTAAAACTTGTAAAGCCTCAAATTGAATTGAAGGATGAGTATTTAGCTTTCTATCAGGAGTGGAAAGAATCTAAAGAGGATATGGTTCCCTGGGTCATTAGTGAAGATCCAAGTGATTTTCAAAAGATGCTAGCTTTTTTGTCTAATCATGAATTGGGCTTGGGAATACCCGAAGGCTGGGTTCCGGATTCAACGTTTTGGCTGATAAATGATCGAAATAGGGTGATAGGTGCAGTTAATATTAGGCATCGATTATCCGAATTTTTGTTTAATGCTGCTGGTAATGTAGGATCTGAAAAAACGATCATTAAAAATGGCGGAAAACCGGACACAGATTTCATTGAGGATGATGGAAATATAATTAAAAGGTATTGGATAAAGAATAACTAAGTTCATTTTTAAACTAAGATGGAACAATTAGTGTATCATTTGACTATTTCCTTATAGACTGCATGATCAGCCTCCGGGCTGTGCATGCGGTCTTCTTTTTATTTCTGCAGCTAACTCTGCATGTAGGAATTGCGACTAACGTAGCATTCAAGCCCAGGATGCGGAGCTTTATTGAATGGGCTAAGTAGATTCATTTTTTAGAATATGGTGCTAACCCCTTTGTATGTAGGTTTTCCACTAACTCGAAAAATTCTTCTGGCGATAAATCCTTTTGTCGCTTGAGCCAAAGACGAAATAAAGAAAGTGATGTTGATAGGTGAAACTCAATCAAGTATGGCGTTATGGAGTTGTTTTCCGGAAGGTTTAATTTCAAGCTATCAAGGGTGATTTCTCTTTTCAAGCGTTCTAAAAAACGAATACTGCCATAATCGCCCAAGAGGGCATTGAGAATCGAGAGATACTCCCTGTTCTCCAAACAATGAAGCGGATTTTGAACAGCAGTATGCGTAGATAGCTCATTATTCGCCAATTCTTCTTTTATGTAGTTCAATAAATCATTTTCAACAAAGTCTAACAATTCGTAAATATCAGTAAAGTATTGATAAAATGTGCTGCGGTTATATCCCGACTTATTCGCAATCTCTTGAATCGAGATTTTTTCAATAGGCTTTTGACTATATAACTCACAAAAAACATCTATAAACACTTGTCTTGTTTTTTCCGTTATTTGGGGCTGCTTTTTCATTTTTTTTAGTCTCCTATTGGGAACAAGAATATCATCCGACAAATTATAAAAAACTGATGTTTGATGAAGGCATAATAAAGATTTATGATTATATCATACAACATGTTGTCTGATATTCAAGAAAAAATGGTTATAAAATAGGGGTGATTTTTATGTCAGTAAAACAAAATAGAATTTTAATTTTTGGTGCAGGTGTTATAGGGAGCATATACGCAATTAAATTCATTGAAGCAGGGCTTGACGTTACTATGTTAGCACGTTCTAATCGATTTAATACATTGAAAGAAAATGGCCTGAAATATAATGAAAAAGGTGTGGTCAAATCTATAAAAGTAAATGTCATTGATGAGCTTGAACATGATGATGTTTATGATTTTATTTTCGTTACCGTTCGTTACGATCGATCCGAATCAGCGTTGTTAGCACTAAAAGACAATCAAAGCAAAAATATTGTTACAATGATTAGTAATCCAATTGGATTTTCTTCATGGCTGGATATTGTAGGGGATAGACTTTTACCAGGCTTCCCCGGCGTTGGGGGACAGATTAAAGATGGAATATTGTACGCTCGAATTCCACCAAAGTTATTAGCGGCTACGAGGTTCGGAGAAATTAATGGCGCAGTGACAGAACGTATAGAAACTCTCGCAGGATTATTCAGAATAGCAAAACTTCCTTACGAAATAAATAAGGATATAAGTGCGTATTTAATAACTCATGCCGTGACGGATATTGCAATGCTTAGTTTTTTGAAAAGTGATAATAAGATCATTGACCCCAAAACAGCTAGAACCAGAAAAACGGCACATCAAATAACATACACGCTGAAAGCGAATTTAAGGGCTGTACAAAAAGCTGGTGTTACGTTTGATCCGTCTAAAATTAAAATTTTGCTTAAATGTCCGGATTGGATTTTGGATTTTTTCTTTATGATATGGTTACGGACGAATATGGTAAAGGATATGATGTTGCCGGATTATGCGATTAATGCAAACAACGAAATTGTACAGTTGAATAACGACTTAATGAAGTTTTTAAGTCAAAATGAATCCACGCCACTTTCTTGATAGGAATAACCAGGTGCTGGGCTAATAGACCGCATGATCAGCCTTTGGGCTGTACATGCGGTCTTCTTTTTATTTCCGCAATAAGTCTTCATGTAAGTATTAAGGCTGCCACAGCGCGTTCAAGCGTGCGATACAGCACAACTTCCTTCATGAATGAACCAGTATTTGGTTTTAAAGTATAAATTTATGGGCTAATGAAATCAGTTCTTATCATTTTCAACAATTTTGATCAACAAGACAGCAATATAGTCCTGATTCTATTTAATTTACTGTGTTACAATTCAATTAAAGCGCTATCATTTTTAATTATTGATCTATATTGCTTATTCTATTCATAGAAGGGAGGTCGTTTCCAGTGCTATCCATCCATACCCCGACGAATGTTGCTTTGGAGGAAAATGAAGTTTATGTGCGGTCAGAAGCGGATAATTTTCAGGATGAATGGCCTATTCATACTCATGACGGTTATGAAATTCATTATTTTATACAGGGGGATGCGAGCTTCTTAATCGGTGATCGAATTTATAAGCCTTCGCCCGGTGATATGTTTGTATTCAGAGGGGCGGTGCCGCACCGGATTAATCCTTCAAGAGAAATTGTATACAAGCGAAGCTTCGTCAATTTTACAGAATTATTGCTTTTGGACATGCTAAGTGTTAGCCAACTCGAAAATTTGATGTCTATCTTTCGTTATCCTAATGGATTGTTGGTGCACTGGTCCTTAGGGGAGCGTGAACAAATCAAAAGCATATTCAAAGGAATCAAGGAGGAGATGGAAGCCAGAAATACAGGATATAAAATGATGATCAAGATGAGCCTGACTCAACTGCTGCTGCGCATCTACCGGAAAATGAAAATGGAGCAGTCTGTGAATGATCTTTCATCTCCTTCCCAGAAGCAAACAAGTGTGAGCCGGGTGCTTAACTATTTGAACCAAAATTACACGGAGAACGTCACTTTGGATGAGCTGTCCAAGATGCTCCATTTGAATAAGTATTACATTTGCCATTCTTTCAAAGAGACGACGGGCTACACCGTGAGTAATTACGTCATACGAAAACGGGTGGCCGAAGCCAAAAAGCTGCTGCTGTCCACGAATGAGCCGATTTTGTCCATATCAGAAACACTGGGCTTCAACACACCTGAATATTTCAGCAGAGCCTTTAAACAATATGTAGGTGCATCGCCACAGCTATTTCGTAAAAATAAAGTGCTTAACTAAAGCGAAATTCATTAATCATTTCAAAGGGGATGTTTGTATGAAAAGAAGAACGAACTTCAAGCTCAGCTTTAGCCTGGTTTTGATTATGTCGCTCATTATGCTAACCGCTTGCGGCAATACGGATACTAGTACCGGCAATACCAGCAGCGCCGGAGGGACCAAGCAGGCTACTCTAGATTTCTTGTGGTTCTCTGATGGGAATGAAGGAGAAGTGATCAAGGAGATCATTAAAGAATACGAGCAGTCCAATGCCAATGTCAAAATCAATCTGATTGAAGTCGGCTTCAAGGATCTCCAAACGAAATTGAAAACGATGATATCTGGCGGCAAGCCGCCTGCTCTAAGCCGGATCACGGATACGGGATCATTCGCTAATCAGGCAGTTGATCTTACCCCTTATGTGGACAGTGCTGATCAATTCGAGGGTCAATTTATCGATTCGCTTAAGCCTTATTATGTTATTAATGACAAGCTGGTCGCTGCCCCTATGGACGTAACAGCGAATGGGCTGATTTATAACAAAACTTTATTTGATAAAGCGGGCGTCAAAGTGCCGACTTCAGCAGACGATGTGTGGACGTGGGATGAATATACGGCTGCGCTGAAAGAGGTTATGGCCAAAGGCGGAGCAAGATATGGCATGGTTTGGGATGTCACGCCGCATAGATGGTCTACCCTTCTGTATCAGAACGGCGGAAGCATCTTATCGGAAGACGGCAAAGCAGCAGCGATAAACAGTGAAGCTGGCATCCGCACCATGGATATGTTTAAGCAGCTTCATAAAGATGGAATTATGCCTGAATCCGTATGGCTTGGCGGGGAGAACCCTAACAATCTGTTCCGCTCCGGGACGGTAGCCGCTCACTGGGCTGGCAACTGGATGATTAGCAATTACAAGGACATCACTGATTTTGAATGGGGAGTTACTTATATGCCGAAAGGAACACAACGTTCCTCGGTGCCAGGCGGAAAATTCCTCATGGCTTTCAAGGACAGCGGCAATGAGAAGGAGGCCGCGGAATTTATTAAATATTTAACGTCCAAAGAAGTGAATTCTAAATATAATCAAGAGTCACTGTTCATGAGTCCGCGCAAGGACAGCTCCGCGTTGGATTATGAATTTGGCAAGGAAATGTATCAGGTCTTCTCGGATGAACTGAAAAATAGTTCGCCGCTTGCGGCTAATGACTGGTCCCGACAAACCATCATTTCTAAAATTACGACCGATTTGAAAAATAATATTATTGACGTTCTATCGGATAAGATGACCTCCAAGGAAGCAATGGACAAGACAGCCAAGCTGATTGACGAGGCTATTGCGAGCCAATAGGCCAGCCTAAGGCAACAATGATTAATAATAGAGGGGCGGCGGACTTAAATCCTGTCAGGCCGCCCTTTTATTAAATTCATTTGAAAGGGGTAAGCAGATGAGTGGAGGTCAAAGAGTAAATAAGAAAAAACAGGCAGGACAGACGAGGAAGCTCGCCATTGCTCCTTATCTGTTCATTCTTCCCAACCTCCTGATATTTGGTGTTTTTATCGTCATTCCCTCTTTATTGGGCTTGTTTTATTCTTTCCATGTTTATGATGGCTTGAATCCAATGAAGTTCAATGGACTCGGCAACTATATCAAGATTATTGGGGATAAGGAATTTTGGTCGACGATTGGACGAACAGGGATTTATGCGGCGATTGTTGTTCCGCTCATTTACGCAGTGGCATTAGGCATTGCTATGCTGCTTGCACGTGAGATTAAAATGCGCGGCTTTTTCAGGGCCATATTTTATTGGCCGACGATGATTTCTTTTATTATTGTAGGCTTGACCTGGAAATGGATTTTTGGAGATTCATTTGGCATTCTGAACCATATGCTTACTTGGGTAGGAGTGGAGCCGGTCGGCTTCCTAACCTCGCCATTCTGGGCAAATGCGGCTGTTATTATCGCGACGGTATGGTCACGGGCCGGCTTTTTCATGGTCATTTTCATAGCGGGCTTGCAGGCGATACCTACGGATTACTACGAGGCTGCCCGTTTGGATGGAGCAACGGGAATAAGGGTGTTCCGCCATATTACACTCCCGCTCTTGAAGCCTACCAGTTTGCTCGTATTCATGCTCTCTCTTATTGATGCGTTCAAAGCGTTTCCGCTTATGTTTGCGCTTACGGGAGGCGGACCAGGCAAGGAAACGACCTATATTGTCCAATACATTTATGAGATTGGCTTTACGAAGCAGGAGCTTGGCCTTGCTAGTGCGATGTCCGTGATGTTATTTGTCATTATCGGCGGGTTTTCTGCCCTGCAATTCCGTATGTCCAAAGGGGGTGCTGTCTAATGGAGCTTAGGCCACTAACCAAAGTCGCCATCTACAGTCTGTTAAGTGTAGCAGCATTATTTTGGCTGCTGCCGGTATTATGGGTCGTCATATCTGCTCTGAAAACGAATAGCGATCTGTACAGCTATCCTCCCAAGCTATGGCCGCAGCCTGTAACCTTCGAGCATTTCAAGGATGCGTTCAGCAAAGGCGATTTTGGCTTGTATTTCAAAAATAGTACGATCGTGACGCTGACTTCCACGGTGCTGCTGCTGCTGATCAATTCCATGGCAGGCTTTGCACTGGCTAAGTATCGCTTTCGCGGGAGCTCTATCATTTTGATCGGTTTTATCTCCACCCTGATGATTCCGATCGAGGTCATTATGATTCCAATATTCAAGGTGCTGAGCGCACTTGGCATGTATAACAGCATGCTTGCGATTATTATCCCGCCGGCTGCTACTCCAACTGGGGTGTTCCTGATGCGACAGTATTTGCTGACGGTACCGGATGAGCTGCTGGAGGCTGCAAGGATAGATGGAGCGGGCGAGTGGAAAATTTACTGGAGCATTATTCTTCCCATCGCCAAGCCTATTCTTGCTGTACTGGCGATCTTCTCCTTCATGTGGAGATGGGATGATTTCCTATGGCCATTAATTGCAATTAGTGATCCGGCTAAATATACGATTCAGCTTGCACTGTCTAATTTTATTGGAGAATACAGCGTAGATTGGGGAAGCTTGCTTGCCATGTCCGTAATCACAATGATTCCAGTGCTTATCGTTTTTATCATTTTCCAGCGCTATTTTGTTAGCGGCATGATTACTTCAGGTATGAAAGGATGACTCGAATGTCTGACACCATAAGTGGCGGAATGGACGCCTTGCATTATAAGCCAATGAAATTAGGCCAAGTTCAAATGATTAATCATTGGATGATTAGCGGAATCTATATGCAGCCTGTTAAATTTGTTCCAACAACGATGGAGGGGGATATTAATGATTGGCTTATTGAGGGTTTTGCCATTCATGAAAATCCCTGCCGCAAGGAATTTGTAGACAATCGGAGAATGCAGCCCCCGGCTCGCTTCTTCGAGCAATGGAGTGAGTTTCCAAAGCCAGGGGACAGACCGCAGGGAATGAAGGATGGAATGCCTTGGGAGCTGTATTCACCTTGGAATAATCCGCGAGTGGAGAAATCAGGATTTTGGTTCGTACCGACCCATCTTCGCAGCTATGCGGCGACGCGGCTTGTATCGCCTACCAGCCATACTGCCTCATTGCGGGTGAGAACCTATGGCAGCTTGGCGCTGTGGATTAATGGACAACTGGTGACAGACTTTGCCCCACTGGCTCGGAACAAGGAGCAGGAAATCGTCATTGAAGCCCAGCTTGCAGCAGGTATCAATGAAATTTATGCCTGCTGGGAGGATCTTGCCGAACGGGATACGATGTATGCTTTCGCAGTGGAATATTTAGGCGGCGAGGAACTGGATATTTCCTTGCCTATCGCTCCCGAACTGGTGCAGCTCGTGCAATCGGCAGAGCAAGCCCTTGAACAGGCTTATTTTCCTTCGGATTTTTTTAAAGGAGAGGAGATTAAGCTGCGGCTTCCGCTCCCCCTTCCTGACATCGTTACTGAGGCTAATATTCAGTATGGCAATTTTTTTGATGGGACGGAAAATAAAACGATACGCATAGCTGAGGGTGAAGCTGAGCTGACCTTGGCACATACGAATGAAATTGGCCATCATTACGTTTATTTCACATTAACCATATCTGTCTCAGGTGTTGTACTGACGAAGAAGTTCGGTTGTCAATCCTATGATACGACCTATGATGAGGCTGCCCAGAAAGCTGTAGATATAGAAGCTCGCAAATCCCTCGCCCTTCTATGTATTGCCGAGAAGGGGAGTCCGAATATACACAAGGCCATCGCCATGCTGAAAACAGGAGGCAATCCCCAGGCAGCGGAGAAGCTATTGCTTGATGGGGTGGAAGGGATAGAACAACGGAAGGATTGCAGTGACTTCTACCTGGTCGGGTTATTCCGCCTCTGGAGAGATGAGCGAAATAGCGGTTTGTTTACGGAATCGTTCTGGGATCGAGTGAAAGCTAGTATTTTGGGCTATCGCTATTGGATTGATGAGCCTGGCGATGATGTTATGTGGTTTTTCAGTGAAAACCATGCCCTGTTGTTTCATACCAATGAGCTGCTGGCTGGCCAGCTGTTCGGGGAAGAAACGTTCGGCAACAGCGGGGAATCTGGCGAAGTGCACCTGCAAAAAGCAGAGCAGAGGCTTGCGTTATGGTTCGAGCGCTTTTTTGACGAAGGACTGGCCGAATGGAATTCCAGCGCCTATATCCCGATTGATGCGGTAGGGCTGCTGCATATTTATGAATTTGCCCATAGTGAGCAGCTCAGGGAGCAAGCCAAAAAGGCAATGGACCTATTATTCTATTATATTACCGTTCAAATGCATCAAGGAGTCATGACTACGACCTTCGGACGCAGCTATGAGAAGGAATTGTTGGGCCATTATGCAGCGGGAACGACATCCATGTGCTGGATCGGATACGGAGTCGGCAATGTAAACAATTATTCCATAAGCAATGTTGCGTTGTGTTTATCGGATTACGCGCCTCCGGCATCGTACCAAGACCATTTGCTGCTCAGAGAAAAACAGCAATTGGCATTTACCAATCAACAGGGCAAGGGAGGTTATGCTCAGCTCTATCATTATCGGACGGAGGATTATTCTCTATCATCCATTATTCGATTTCGCCCAGGCAAGCAAGGCTATCAGGAGCATGTCAACCATTTATCGCTGTCTCCGGAGGCACAAATTTGGGTGAATCATCCGGCAGAAATCTATAAGCATGGAGATGGCAGGCCTTGTTTTTGGGCAGGCAATGGCATATTGCCCGACGTCGTTCAGCATGAGAGCATAGCGTTAATGATTTTTGATATTCCGACTAATCAAAGCTCAGATTGGACACATGCTTATTTTCCTTCTTATTCCTTTACGGAATGGACACAGGAGGGAAACTGGTATTTTGCCCGTCTGGATAAAGGATATGCGGCCATCTATGCGGCCAATGGAGCAGCTATGGAGACAGCTGGGGTGACAAAAGAGCGTGAGCTCATCTCGCACGGCTTGCGCAATGCATGGATTATAAGGGCAGGCAGCGAGCAGCAGTTCGGAAGCTTCAGCCATTTTAAAAACCAAATGTTAGCTGCAAGCCCGCAATTCGATAGTCAAGCCTTATCCCTTACTTTAGCAGACCCGAAATATGGTCAAATGCAATGGGGAATGAATAAGCCTTTCCTTATAGAAGGAGAGGAAATCATACACGGCGGTTATGGCGTGAGGGGGCAATTGCAGCTGCTGGACATGGGGCACTGAGCCTGAGGCAACAAAGCAAAGGAGCGAAAACGAACATGCTGAACAGAATGATGCTGCTGGAGAAAATAAGCAAGGTATCCCATGCGATGGAGTCTATGGAAAACACAACAATGGATGAGCAGTTTCCAATTGGACTAATTGATATTCACTTATGGGAATGGCCGCAAGGTGTCGGTCTATATGGCTTGCTTCAGCTTTATGAGGCAACGAAGGATGCCAAGGTGCTGGAATTTCTGGAGTCCTGGTACAATGCCAGACTGTTGGAAGGATTGCCGGAGAAAAATGTGAATACCTGCGCTCCGCTCCTTACGCTGATTTCGTTATGTGAGATTACTAGGAACAAGGAATATGAGCGTGTCTGTGAGGAATGGAGCGGCTGGATTATGGAAGGGCTGCTGCGTACGGGAGATGGCGCCTTTCAGCATATGATAACCGGAGATGCCAATGACGGGCAAATTCTAATTGATACTCTTTTTATGACGGTTCTATTTTTGGCGAAGGCTGGGGTGTACTTTAACAAGCCTGAGTATGTGGAAGAAGCCAAGCGACAGTTCCTTGTGCATATCAAATATTTGTATAATAAGCAAACCGGATTATTCTATCATGGTTGGGATTTTAACGAAAATCATAATTATGGCGCTGTCCATTGGGGCAGAGGCAATGCGTGGTACACGGCGGGAGTCATTGATTTCCTTAATATCGCGCCGCTAGAAGAAGGGCTGAAAGCCTATTTGCTGGATACGGCGACCGCTCAAATCAGAGCACTGAGCAAGCTTCAGGAAGCGGATGGCATGTGGCACACTGTACTGGATGATCCGGACTCTTATAAAGAGGCCTCGGCTACAGCAGCGTTTGGCTATGGCATTCTTAAGGGTATCCGGTATGGCTACTTGGATGAATCCTATCGTCAGACAGGCTTGAAGGCACTTGAAGCTGTATTGCAGCAAATTGATGAAAAAGGGATTGTACAGCAGGTGTCCTACGGAACTCCTGTCGGCCAGAATGCCCAGTTTTATAAGGACATTCCGCTTAGCCCGATGGGCTATGGACAGGCGCTCGCTTTGTTCATCCTGATAGAGGGCTTGAACGCTTCGGCCGACGAATAATAGCAAGGCTTCTTGTGGGGAGGTTATGGGAATGAAGGTTCCTGTAGCCTCCCCTTTTGTGTGATTTTATAGTAATATTATTCCAAGTGATGAGGACGAAATTTCATATATGACTTATTGCCCAGGTGATTAAAAAATGAATAACAATCCAAAGAAGAGTAAACCAAGAGAACACCTAATTGATTTTTTAGAGTTACGAGAAATAATAAACAGCTACGATCCCTTGGGACTTATTAAGGGTGGGGCCCCTGAAGATGAACATGATAATTTAACAAGTGAATTGCAAAATTTACTTTGTGGAAATAAATTGAATGAAATCCGTCCTCTATTAATTAATTGCTATGAATGGTATGGGTCTGATCCCAATGAAATAAAAGATGAATATGTTGAGAGATTTCAGAAGAAAGTTGATGAAACTCTTAGTAGGATTATGGAGTGGTATATACACAAAAATGTTATGAATGTCCGGTGATCCTTGCAATAAAGAATACAAATAAATCAATTGATGAAATAGGAACAATAATTTTAGAAAAACTGGAAGTAAGAGTTTATTATGGCCAAGTTCGATATGAGCTTTCTTTAAAGTATTCATATAACAGGATTAGAGAATGGAGTATTAATTAATTTTCGTAAATAACAAGAACGTAATCGCAATTGATTAAGATTCATGAGTATTGGAGGTAATAAATTTAATAATGCTATAAGAACGATTAGATAATTCGAAGACGAGGAAACTGCGTATAACACTGTAGTCATGCTACGTCACTATCGCTCCTTGATCCAGCAGAAATGAAGATAGGGAAGAGGATTTAGCCGGACAACTACTACAAGCTTGTTACCTATAGCCACTTAAAACTATCAAGTTCGTGAATACAAGAACATAAATGAGGTGAACTTCATGGAGATTAAAATGATATCGGACACAGAATATACGGTATCAGGAGTGTCTATTAAAGATATAGTGAAGCAAAGATATTGTGTATTTGATTTTGAATCAACTGGAATAAATCATGAGACAGAGCATATTACACAGATTGGTGCTGTAATCATAGAGAACAATTGCATACAGGAATCCAAGACTTTTAATACCTTTATTAAATCTCCAAAACCAATTCCTAAATCAGTTGAACAATTTACTGGAATTTATAATACACAGCTAGAAAACGCGCCTTTATTCAAGGACCAGTATCATGACTTTCTCGAATTCACTAAAGATAGCATCTTAATTACACATGCAGGGTATGAGTTTGATTTGCCTCTGTTATTAAATGAATGCAAGAGAAACGAACTTCCAATGATAACGAATACTTGTATAGATACTAAAGCGTTATTTTCATATTTATATCCAGAAGTAACGGAAATCATTTGGACAGATTATTTGATCAAATATTATAACATCCAGGATAAGGATCTACGAAGGCATGATGCACTAGGTGACAGTATTTTAATTGGACGGATTTTTTTGAGAATCATCGAAGAGCTGCAAGCTAGAAACATAAATGATATCGAATTTATAGATCCAGTAATCGTTAAGAGATTTCAGATCAATTAGTCAATGCTGATACCTATTATTTTGAGATAGAGGATACGATACAACCTGAAAGGGATGATTCCTGTAAGATAGCTGCGTCGTTAAAAAGTCTATAATCATACTGGATTGAAAACATAATTAAGCTCGGTAGTAAAGAAGAACGCTACTTACCAATTGATTTCTCAGATCAATATACTAAATTATTAATAGGACAGGATGAATTAATAGAGCAAATAGTACGATCTCAAGAACGGTTGTGAGTAGTTAATCGTATCCAAGGCCGCCCATCGAACTTAAGGTGATATAAGGCTCAAAATACAGGAACGGTTACGAAGTTGGTGAATATGACGAAACAAAAATAATCGTAATTTATTTTTCTAAGGCTAATGCAGAAGATGCAATTGAGAATTTTAAAAGTCTAAATTAGAAAATTAGAAGTGAGACATGGAAGATAGATATGTTACTTGCGGGAGCATAGGTAATTACGGCCATGCGATAAGCAAAGGGAAGACCTAAAAAATCATAAATGAAGATGAGGAAAAGTATAGAGTAAAAGGAAACCATGGAAGCGCAGTATGGATCTCGAAATATTATTTCATAGAGGGAATTGCTTCAATACCGTTATTAGAAAGCTGGAAATTTGATGATGATATTAATGATTTTGATTTAGTGGAAATTACGCTTACTTTTACTGATGGAAGCAAACGATGGTGTCTTGTGACAACTCCACAAAAGTTAGTAAAACATTTTAGCAGCGATAACCTTGATCCGCCAGGCTTTAATATACAACATTTAATAATTAACAAGACATTAGATATAAGTGACGTTGACAAGATTTTGAAGCGTCTGGATGAACAAGATGAATTAATAATTGCCAGCAAACCCTTGTTTGAGAGCTGATTTGAAAAAAAGTGATAGAGAAAAAGAGAGGTGTACAGTATGAAAGCATATATACAGACAGATAAAAATGGAGAGTTCTATAATGTGAATGCTTTTATTGCAAACGAAGGTTTTACATCATTAGGATGGGAGACCATTAAGTTTTATGATATTACAGAAATCAAAGAAAATAATGCCGAAGATTTAGTAGTTGGCGGAATTGGTAATGTGAGAAAGCGTCTTGAGATTTTAGGTGTAGAAAGGAATCAAGGGGAAATCGATTATCCGGCTTCCTTATCTCATTATTTTGGCAGAAAAATATGGACGACTACTACTCAAGAGCTTTTTAAAAATAAACAGAACTGGAACGTTTTTATAAAGCCTAAAGACATAACGAAAAAGTTTGCTGGAACGGTTGTGAAGGAATATAAAGATTTTATAGGTTTAATTGCAGAAAATGAGGATACGAATATTTGGTGTTCAGAAGTTATTGATTTTATAACGGAATGGCGTTGTTTTATACGCTACGGACAAATACTTGATATTAGATATTATAAAGGTGCTTGGGATTCAAAATTGGATTTAAATATTATAAAAAGTGCGGTTAGGGATTTTATTGATGCGCCAGCTGCATATGGTATGGATTTTGGCATTGATCAAGAAGGCAATATGAAGCTGGTAGAAATAAACGATGGTCATTCGCTAGGGAGCTATGGAATCAGTCCTGTAAACTATGCGAAATTTCTCTCAGCTAGATGGTCAGAATTAACAGGGACTACGGACTATTTAAGAAGCTTATAGGTTAAGGGGGCATCTTATCTGGCTCTGGGCTACTAATATCCCTTTAAGAATCAGTATATAAATCAGGAGGGATGGAAAGCTGTGAATATATATGGACATATAAAGCATGCCACAGAAGAGTTAGAGCCCATATTTTCTGAAAAAAATATAATCGACAATGATGTGATTATCGCTGCGATTAGGAGATCATGGATTTATATTCACAAATATATTAAAAACATAAATCCTATGTGGACAAACCACTTTAATGATAGGCTCAATTGCATAAAAGCATTGGAAATAATGATTACGAAAGATATGTTAACTGAAACGTCACGGGCTTATGAAAGGTTGAAAAATGAACGAATAGTTAAGAGCTATATGATGATTTATATTGGACTCATGCAATCATTATTAGTTTTTAATAAGCCATTTGAAGAATCCTGTGATAGATGTCAAGGAGACCTGTATTACTATACTAACTTAACAGAGAACATTCTAATTAAAGAATGTAATACTTGTTCTACTTGGTATGATAGTAAAACAGGCGAGAGTCTTCAAGGAAACAGAGAAAGCATATTACGACCAACAACAAGATTCGAATTGATATATGCAGCATTATATAGAGAAACAAGGGATTAGAATGAACCAGAAACATCTGCGACAATAATTTTTCTTCGCGAGTACCAGGACATTATATGAAAGGAAAGTAAAGAATGAAATTTATATTTGAGAACTTTTCATGTGATGTGGATGTTTTTTATAAAGAGGATGACATTTTATTAAGATTTTATGATAGTTCAAGAGAGCAAGAGGAAGAAGAGATTATCAACTTAGTTATAGTAGACCCTGGATTTGGGTATCTTTGTTTAAAAGTTAAGGGTGAAGCAGCCTTGCTGAGCGGATATTTAGATGAAAGTGTTTTTCAAACTAATGAAATTGTAGAAGCTGCTATCACTTTTATAGAAAATCTATCCCCACATACAAGGAATAGTTATATTCCAAGCCATGTTGCACGATTTAGACGAACAAGTTTTATTGAATATAATGGCGAGTATTAAATTCAGATTTAACGCTATCCAACCATACAAAAACATGAAATAAAATCGGCATAATTCAAATGCTTTATTATTTGTCAAAAATCGTGAATAGGTATAGAGGCATAAAAGGAATAATAATATTTTTGCTTTGGGTTTCAATATCGACCATTTGTGGAGTCATTAAAATGAAAGAAGACCATAATCTGTTTTTTTCTGGAGACTGGAATAAGTTCTTTGGATGGGAGTTTGTCTTATGGGAAGCTAAAGTTCCAATATATTGGAACTTCTCAATTAGTTTTTATTGTGGGGTATTTTGCTATCCGTACTGTAATTCTAGCAAATAATCTTCGAGACGATAGTAATAAGAGAATTAGGTAGGCTAGATCAATGAAGGAACATACTTCAAATGGCAGCATATTCAAGCATACTACAAATCCCCAAATTCAGTTTTTCAGGGAGGGAAAAATGGATAAAAGCCAAATCGGTAATCTTATATTAAGCTTCGTGATTGCTCTAGTCTTTTATTTAAGCGGATTCCTACTAAAGAAATATCCTCCAAAAGAAATCAATGTAACGTATGGTTATAGAACATCAAGATCATTAAAAAATATTGATTTATGGAAAGAAGCAAACAAATATAGTGCGGAAATAATGAAGCAGTATGGGGTCATATTTTTGATAATTGGATGTGTAATAAGTCTCTTGTTTAAAGGGATATCCATAACGATGATATTAATAGGATTAATGGTTTTATTTTTCGTATTAATGTTTATAAGAGTGGAGAAAAGGCTTAAAGGAATGGAATTGAACAAGATAGACTAATTAGTTATAAGAACATTATTCAAGAGCTATATCAATTCCTTTCTTACTGTATGAGTCCGAAACCGGAGCGAATTATTCATGAATGCGAAAACTATAAAACGCTAAAAAATCGAGAATTATATGGCATTTATTTTGAAAATGAACTGACAGGAATTATCGGTTTGATGCATGATACATTCGTAACAGAGCTAAAACATATAGCCATACATCCAAATCATAGAAACAAAGGGCTTGGCAGCAAATTGATAGAAGAAATACAGAAACTCACGACATCAGCTCCTATCATTGCTGAAACCGATAGAGAGGCAGTAAACTTTTACAAGAAGAATGGGTTTATTATTACGAGTTTAGGTGAGAAGTACCCTGGGGTAGAACGATTTAAATGTATATATAATTTTATGAAAGCATAACATCCACAGCATAATTTGGGAGAATCACTTGACTTCTTGCGAATTCTTCCCACTTCTCCTGCCATTGTTTAGCATCCCCTCAATGACCTGAAAGAACAATACTTATTCCAGCCTTCTCCGTAATCAATTGTTTTGTCTCTCCGCGAAATGAACGCATTTTGTTCATCGCTTACCCTCCTCGAAACCCGACCAGTCGATCCAATTACGCTATGATTTCACTTGAATTTCAATGTAATAAAAATGAGGGATATGGTGCACAAGAAGTTCACTAGGAGGTCCTATTGAAAACTGTGCAGTAGTGATATATAATGTACTGCAATGATAAGTACATTATTGGGAAGTGAGCTTGTTTGGAAATTATTATCAGCAGCAACTCGAGTAAGCCTATCTATGAACAAATCACAACACAAATCAAAGCGATGGTGATGCAAGGAGAATTAAAAACAGGCGATCCGATTCCGTCTATGCGCTCGCTCGCCAAGACGATTCATGTAAGTGTAATTACAGTGCAAAAGGCATATGAAGATTTGCAACGAGATGGGTTTATTGAAACGACAGTTGGACGAGGCAGTTTTATATCTGCACAGAACAGGGATTTTATACAGGAAGAACAGCAGAAAAAAATTGAAGAATATTTAATGCTGGCTGCGGAGACCGCACGAACAAGCGGGATAAAATTAGAAAAGCTTACGGAGCTTTTAAGCATGTTCTACAAGGGGGACTAGTCGATGAATGATTGTTTGGAGGTTAAAAATCTGTCGACGGCCTATGCCGGATCTCATTTTCATTTGGATAATGTTTCTTTTTCTGTTCCTCAAGGAAGTATCATGGGATTTGTGGGTGAGAATGGAGCAGGCAAGACAACGACGTTTAGTTCAATTCTGAATACAATCAGGAGAGACAGCGGGAAGATCGAAATTTTTGGGGAGGAGATGACAGATGAACAACCGGACATCCGCAATCATATCGGGGTTGTGTTTGATGCCATTAATTTCCCGGGGGATCTCACTGCCGATAAGTTAGCTGCAGTGTTCAAAGATATTTATCAAAAATGGGACGATGATCTCTTTCAAAATCTAATTCGCAGACTTCAGGTGCCTGCTCACATCAAAGTAAAAGACTTGTCGCGTGGCATGACGATGAAGTTGGCCACGGCAGTGGCTATGTCGCATGGAGCAAAACTGTTGCTGTTGGACGAGGCGACTTCGGGACTTGACCCTGTTGTCAGAGAAGAGATGCTGGATTTATTTTTAGAGTTTGTGGAAGATGAAGAGCATTCCATTCTCATGTCTTCCCACATCACCAGCGACTTGGAAAAAATTGCAGATTATATCACATTTATTCACAATGGAAGAATCATTTTAACAGAAAAAAAAGATACGCTTTTATACAATTACGGGATTGCTCGTTGCAAATCGGAGCAGTTTCAGATTGTTGACAAGCTGGAGTATCTCGCATACAGGAAGAGAGGACTGCAAATCGAAATGTTGATCTCTGACAAAGCTAAGTTTGCCAAAAAGCATCGTGAAATCATCATTGATGATATCACCATTGATGAAATTATGTTGTTATTAGTCAAGGGGGATCAATAAATGAGAGGACTACTCCGCAACAATTTTTATTCCATGGCGAGCAATATCCGACTTTCCTTAATAATGGCTGGATTTTTATCATTGGTTCCTTTGGTTCTTAAGGAGTCGGCCGCGATTCCCATGATTTTGTCCATACAAATATTCCTGTTTGTTGTCAATACCGGTACCTCGCTGCGAGTGGATGAAACTTCTAAATGGAACAAGTTTGAACTGACGCTGCCAATAAGGCGTCGTACGATTATTGGGGCGAAGTATGTGTCGTTTACCTTACTAATCCTCCTTGGTGTGATGATGAGTTTGCTTACGCTTGGTTTTGTGTACGTTGCAGGTTTTGAACTCGATCCGAAAATTGTGATTTATAGTTATGGATTCGGGTTGACGTTGTCGATCACATTAGTGTCTTTGATGTATCCGATCATGTTGAAGATTGGCACGGAAAAAAATGAACTTGTCGTATTTTTCTCGGGCTTTGCTGCGATAGGGATGATGCTGGTACTTGCCGCGTTACTGGCCCCTGTTACAGGAGGCATGCAGCTTCGTCACCCGCTGGTTGGTATGATTTCTTCGTGTATGGCAACAATTCTGTTTGTCATATCCTACTTTGTGTCAGTCCACATTCATCGGAATAAAGAGTTCAAGTAATGTAAGAGTGGCTCCGCCACTACTTCACGCGGAATCGTAGCTATAAGCAGGCACTCCTATTGAATGCTACCTACATCGGATGTTGGTAATTAGGGAGGAAAAATAATGAAGCCAATATCTATTATCGTAATTGTTTTAACCATAGGAGTATTCATTTTTTTAAGATTTTTCAGGATTCAATTCCTAAAATTAATGAGCCAATAACTAATCTATTCGTATTTGTAGGTTTCGTAATTTTTGCTGTTATATATGGCATTTCACGAATTAGAAAAAAATAGGCTCTTCACCGTTAGCAATGCAACGAGCAGGATAGCATCTTATGCAAGTCAGGTTTAGATGATAGACGCTAATTTAAAGATGGCTGCAACTATATAATAACTCGAAGGAAGTTGATTCATATATTTGAAAAGATGTATGCAAAAAACGTAATGAATTCGCTGCACTATCTTTTTATCTTCATTAGGTCTGAACCATTAAATCCTGTATGGAATCAAATACTTCATACCTATCAAGATTGGTTAGAGAAGGACATGAAAATGAACTATCGTTCAGTTGAAAATCTTATAAACAATCTAAGAGTATCCAAAGATACTCATCCCTATAAAGAATCTATAATTTCTATACTTGAGAAATTTAGACCTTTTGCAAGAGCAAAAAATATCGAACGCGTCTATTTAAGCATTGCACCTATTCAGTACATAATAAGCAATTTAATGGAATTAATTCGTTTGAATGAGATGGAGAAAATAAGTGCGATGGCAAGTTCAATTCATAATTATCCGTCATTCATCCTTGGAGAGTACTATTGTAGATCTATTGATTTTTGGAATGAGCATATTGATTTCTATAATAGGGTTTTTGAAAGTGATTTCATGATGGAATGGAATTGGCATCAATATTGGAAACACTTGTACTCAAACGGCCGCGCTTTTTTATAATGAGCGGTTTAGGGGAGTATGATTCCTTATGGCTAGTAATAAACCTTTCAAAAAACGGATACCAACTTCATTATGTGGAGCAGGGGAACCGAAGCCGATTTGAAGCGGGCAACGGCTCCTTTTTTTACTGTAAAATTATAAATTTGGTATACTGAAATAGACTGAAGGATTATTCATGTTTGCATTGGTTTTGTAGATTGTACAGATAAGACATTTGAGGGTGATTATATGTATGACTATGTAAGTGTATATTCGGATCAGCATTATAGTAAGAAGATTAGAACAGAAGTTATTGAAGCCTTTTTTGTTGAGACCTTACATTTTGAACGAACCAGTCGATTAAAATTTTCTAAAATGATTTGCGGAGAGCTAGTTACTGCAAAAGGTATTTCTGCCAATCAGAATGGAAACTATGCTTTTGATACTTTAGATGATGTTAAGGAAATAAATTTAATTGAGATAGATATCCCCCAAGCAAGTACCGGGCAAATGGAAGAGGAAATTGAAGAAATCGTATATGCGATAGCCAAAGAATTTTCATGGATCGTGGATTTACGAGAATGATTATGAAATTGATATAAACAAAATCGGGCTCATCATAATGAGGGAGTAGATCAAATTGAAAAAGATATCGATGGATTTTAATGAGCCGGACCCTAGTAAATTTAGAATTACAAAGGAAGAGGTCGCATATTTTAATTTGAAGATTAATGAAGAAATCATTTTTTACACAGAGGATATTCAAGTGAAGGCAGTAGTAGTGTATGACTCTCAGCAAGACCGATGGTATGGAAAACTAATAACTGAAATCATTAGAATTTCGCAAGATATTGCTGAGGCTAGAGAAGATGGGTTTGAGAATGGGAAGTTTTTTGGACAATGGACTGAAAGAAGTAATATTATCAGAAAAATGAAAGAATTTAATATTAGTGAAGAGGTAATTATGCAAATGATGAATATAAGCAAGGGCTACTTAAAAAAAATATGATTATTTGAAGGCATCTATGCAAAACTGAATTTCATACAATTTTATTTGAAGCATAAGGAGTTTTTATGGACATTGAAATCAATGCTTTTCTCATCATAGGCATATTTATCGTGCTGATAGCGGGGTTTGTACAAGGCTTAACCAGCTTCGGCTTCGCGTTAGTTACCATGCCTTTTTTAGTGAAAATGATTCCCCTGCAAGAGGTTGTGCCAATCGTCGTCATCCTCAGCTTATGCACGAATATAATCGTGCTGCTAAATAGTTGGCGGCATGTAGCCATTCAGAAAATATGGATATTAATCCTATCGAGCCTATTGGCTGCGCCGCTAGGAACCTTTTTACTCGTCTATCTCAGTGCAGACCTTCTAAAAGGCTTTACAGGAATATTAATTATTGCTTTTGCTGGTCTATTGTTATCAGGGAAATCCTTTCCTGTCCGTAATGATAAAATCGCTTTTATACCTATCGGCATGACGAGTGGGTTATTAAATGGAAGCATCTCGCTCAGCGGTCCTCCGGTTGCTTTATTTTTGTCCAATCAGGGATACAGCAAAAATGAATTTAGAGCCAACATAACCGTGTACGGCGTTATTTTAAACATGATCACAATTGGTACATTTTATTATAGCGGCCTGCTGACTCCAAAAGTGATGATGTATACCTCATTATTTGTTCCAAGCGTATTAATCGGTGTTTTCATTGGCATTATAGCGATCAAAAAGTTAGATGACCAGCTGTTTAAAAGGTTGACCTTGTGGCTCATCATCCTCTCGGGGGTGTGGACGATTCTGGGGTCGCTGAAGCTCGTGTAGGGCAACTTGCACTCTAAGTATAATGACTGAAAATCTTGCTAGGGGAGTTGATTGGAAAATGGATCATATTCGGTATCCTATAGGGCAGTTTAAACCAGTAATCAATCCAACAAATGAAGAACGTGTTTTCTTCATCAATCAAATACCAGAAATCGCAAAGACATTAAGAATGATTTTGAATGATCTGGAGCCTGCTCAAATTAACATTCCATATCGCAAAGATGGCTGGACGATAAAGCAAATCGTTCATCATCTTGCTGATAATGATATGAATGCGTACTTAAGATTTAAGAGGGCGCTGACGGAAGAGGGGCCGATGGGAAACTCTTATCGGGAAGATTTATGGGCACAATTAAGCGACTATGAAAATATACCTATTGAAGACTCTATACTACTTATTGAAATCCTTCATAGACGATTTCTGATCCTGCTAAACCATTTAAAAACGGAAGATTTCAGGCGAATTTTGAAGACACAAGTTTTAGGAGATATAACATTGGATATAGCACTTCAAAGATTTGTATGGCATAACCACCATCACATCGCTCAAATTGAGGCTGCTGTTAAAGCGAATAGCTGGCCAGTTTGGGCCACAGAACCAGTTGAGATTAAGAGCCCTGATCCCGCTTGGTTAGTGAAGGGGACACAAGAAGTTAATCGTTTAAGAGAAATTCTTTATCCGTTCGGAGTGAGAGAGATAGAACATATGGGTAGTACGTCAATTCCCAATCTCCCAGCCAAACCCATTATTGATATGATGGCAAAAATCAAGTCCTTTAATGATGTAGAAAAAGTCATTGAAAGTTTGAATGCTGATCATTGGAATTATGTTCCTCCCGAATTGGATGGACATGAGTGGAGAAGATTTTTTGTCAAAGTTAAAAATGATCGAAGAGACTGTCATCTTCATTTGATGCTGGAGGATGAAGAGCATTGGGAAAAACAAATCAAATTCAGAAATAAACTTCGTGAACAGCCTAATTTGGCCGAGCAATATGCTGAACTAAAAAGAAAGCTAGCAGAAGAAAATAGAGAAGACAGAGAAGCTTATACAGAGGCAAAAACCGACTTTATAAAAAGTATATTAGGGCGTGTCTGAAAACCCGTTCAGTGGCCCCTTTCACCGCCTTTTCGCCCCCTGCTTCGTTCCGTTTGCTTGACGTACCCCCGGTACGCCTTCACAAACGCGCCTTGCATGAAACGAAAATTCGGCAAAATTTGCTGTCCTCAGAGTTCTCAGACACGCCCTAGAATCGGAATAATATTAAATATGGAGTAGAGGTGACAATTGTATGTTCTACGTTAATGCAAGAGCATTTATTGAGAGAAAACGTAATAATGGTATTGAAATTATTGTCCAAGTTCGTAATAAGAAAAATGAAGAAGCTATAGAACTGCCTGGTGGAAGATTGGAACTCTATGAGTCTATATTAGATGGATTAAAACGAGAGGTATTAGAAGAAACAGGCTTGATCGTTACAGAAGTAGAAGGCAGCGAAAAGCGTATTGACACGGCTGGCATTAATTCTGAATTTGAAGTGGAATGTTTAGAACCTTATTGTGTGTATCAGACCATTAAGGGACCCGTTGACTCAATAGGAATGTACTTTATTTGTAGAGCAGAGGGTCAATTATTATCTGAAGGAGATGAAACTCTACATATTCGATGGGAAGCTATTGATGATATCTATCAACTAATGAAAAAAGACCCGCTAAAATTTTCAGATGTCGATCGAGCAGGACTGAAATATTATTTAAAACATAAGTTTGGAAAGCCATTTGAATAAGACAGCTTTTCTTAACGCTGTATTCGTGCTTCGGCCGCGGATATTCTCCTCAAATCAGTCGACTGATTTCTATGATGAATTATGCAAGATATTACCGAAAAGGTTTAAGGAGAGGACAGAAATAGATGTCGACTAAGGGTTTTACGCACTGTCTTCAAATTTTTCCAAGCTCCGATATGAATAAGACAACAGCCTTTTATGAATTACTTGGATTTAGAGCCGTTCGTTATCTTGATTCAGAGGAACCGCATATTTGTTTATACAGGGATCAAATAGAGATCGTGTTAACAAAATCGGCTTTGCAAAATATTGCACCTAATCGAGAAATTCATGGTTATGGATATGATGCTTATTTTATTACAAATAACCAAGTGGAAATGGAAAATGAGCTTAAAACATTAGGAGTTACGATCGTTCGACCTTTGTCAACGACGGACTATAACAATAAGGAATTTGTATTTGAGGATATTGATAGAAGATGGATTGCTGTTGGGAACAAACAGTAAGGAGTACGCAATGGATAAGAAGATTCGAGCCGGTTATTCAAAAAAGCTTTCTGACAATGAACAAGTAATTGATGGCAGATCACTCTATCAAATGCTCAAAAAACATGATATGGTTCCAGCTCTAGGATGGGGAAGCGAAGAGAATCAGAGACGAATGATAGATTATTTTCTGCTGAAAAAACAACATGAATATATGTATTCAAGATATCCCATATTAGTCTGCCCTTGGTGCGGGGATGAAGAGTGCGGCTTTATCTCTGTTAGAATTGAAAGGGAAGATGACTTTGTTGTATGGGAAGATTTTAGAATAGAACCTGACAATAAACATATTCAGCTAGGGCCTTATTACTTCAAGTGGGAAAGCTATGAGAAAGCCATTCATGAAACTTTTGGGACTGCAGGCATTCAATAAGATTGTGTTTAGAAGAAACGGCAAAATATAAATTTGACGGAGAGCGCACATGAAGGTATTTAGAAAAAAGTTAATCCCAATTATTGTACATCATCGTTTGTTCATAGGTGTTGTTATCGAAAGGTCATATGATGTCGTGTTTCAACCGTTAATCGATGAGCTGTCACTTAGGGATTTTTAAATAATAAGGAAGGTGATTATGATGTGCAGATACGCCATGTATGGACCCTATAAAGATATTTATGCTTGTTTTAGCTGCAGAAAAGTATTCAAGCAAACATCCAATTACGAGTTGGACAAAGCTGAAAAAGCGAATAGAGAATATAGATGTCCGCAATGCAGCGATATCATGAAGGATATGGGGCATGATTTTCAAGCTCCGAAAAAAGACGATAGTAAGCAATGGATGAAAGTCGAGCTTTTATATCGTAATGGCTTTACTTATCATTCTTGCGGCTGCGGTGGTCCAGGTTATAGACCCGCAGCCTTATCCGAAGTGGAACAATTTTTGGAGAAAAATAGGGTGTTTAAGTCCGCTGGAGAAGCGTTATTAAATCATTTAACGATGAAGTGACCATGCGTTTTTAACCGTTACATAATCAAAACCATATATCCAAAAAAGCAGAAAGCCTTGTCATACAGGGGCTTTCTGCTTTTTGGTTTATAGGAGGACTTTGCTTGAAGACTCATTTTCGAATCGACGGCCTTGTAACAATAAAGATGAAAAAAGAATACATATCCTTATTTTCCAATAATATGTTATGTACTGCGGCATAGACGATGGTTTCCTTTGGTTGATCATGCCTGCAAGAGTCAATCCTTAATTACAACGCAAGCTGGACTGATGAAGAAGGGAGGGCGGGGATTTTTATAACGTTGACTATGAATAATTATGGTATCTGTCCTGCTTGTTGCGCGACCAAATAACATTAGCGGAGGTTTAGACATGCTCGCAAAAATGAAGAAATACGGCGTTTGCAGTTTAGCTTTTGTCCTGCTGACTACAATGATTTTTACGGGATGGAGTGCTCAGGCATCGGCAGCAACACCCATTACATCCGATTTCAGGTCATTGCAGGCTTCGCAAATCGTTTCCGAAATGGGAGCAGGATGGAACTTGGGCAATCAGCTTGAGGCGACGGTGAACGGTACACCAAGCGAGACAGCCTGGGGCAATCCTGTTATTACTGCAGCGCTAATACAAAAGGTAAAGGCAGCAGGCTTCAAGACGATTCGCATCCCCGTCTCCTACTTGAATCATATTGGAAGCGCTCCCAACTACACGATTAATACCGCATGGCTGGATCGAGTAAAAACGGTTGTTGACTATGCCTACAATGAAGGTCTATATGTTGTTATTAATATTCATGGCGATGGCTTTAATTCCATCCAGGGTGGCTGGTTGCTGGTAAACAGCGGTAATCAGGCAGCCATCAAGGCGAAATACGAACGTGTTTGGCAGCAAATTGCCAACAAGTTTATCAACTATGACGAGCGGCTTATTTTCGAATCGATGAATGAAGTGTTTGACGGTACTTACGGGAATCCGAATTCTGCATATTACGCTAATCTTAATGCATACAATCAAATTTTCGTGGATACAGTCCGGAAGACCGGGGGCAATAACAGTGCCAGATGGCTGCTGATTCCAGGCTGGAATACGAATATTGACTATACCGTTGGCAATTATGGCTTCGTCCTCCCAACGGACACGTACAGATCCTCTACAATCCCTATTTCGGAGAAAAGGATCATGATTTCGGTGCACTATTATTCCCCTTGGGATTTTGCAGGCGAGGAAAACGGCAATATCACGCAATGGGGTGCCACTGCCACGAATCCTTCCAAAAAGTCTACTTGGGGACAGGAGGATTACCTGAACGCACAGCTAAGTTCCGTGTATAATAAGTTTGTGACTCAAGGCTACCCTGCTGTGATTGGCGAATTTGGCTCGATTGATAAAACCGCATATGATTCCACAAACAATGCGTACCGCGCAGCATTCGCCAAAGCCGTTACTTCAACCGCCAAGACATACAAGATGGTTCCTGTATACTGGGACAACGGCCATAATGGCCAGCACGGATTTGCATTGTTCAATCGTTCCAACAACACCGTAACACAGCAAGGCATTATTAATGCAATTATGCAAGGCATCCAATAATCGCTCATTGAACTTCATCGGTGAAATTGGCGTGTTCCTTGCAAAAGGAGCGCGTCGTTTTTTTTAAAACAGCAGTATGCTATGAATGAAAGAGAGCAGCTGAACGCTATTATGGACGATATAACCTTTTAACCGTTAAAATGGAAAGTGTACTTATCATACGGCTTTGATTATTCAGTATCCTATGCTCCAATTGTATATCGAGCAAATATAATAAATCAACAATGAAAGGGTGAGCAGCCATGTTATGCATTTCTGTCGAAAACATTCAAACGCTCAATCATAAAAATAAACGAACGAAAAGGATGGTTCTTGATTGAAAATTAAAAATAGCAGTAATGTTCCTGTAAGATTTTTCGTAAATGACAATATTAAGCTTGAAAAAAATGCATTGGCAGAGCTGGATCAGCTCCTAACGGTGAATGAATCGGTCGAAATGCTGAAGCAGCAGACCGGCTATTTTTCCAATGCGGACGCCAAGATCGAAGAAGTTGCGATTACGCCGGATTTCCATAAAGGAAGCGGCATCCCGATTGGCACAACCCTCCTGACCAAAGGCTTCGTCATTCCCCAAGCTGTAGGCAACGATATTAACTGCGGCATGCGGCTGTACACGACCTCGCTTCAGGAGGACGACATTCGTTCTAATCTCAAGAAAATCGAAGCCGACATTCGCCATATTTTCTTCGAAGGCGGCCGTAACATCCCGATGACAAGGTCGCAGCGCGAAGCGATTTTCAAAGAAGGCTTAATGGGTGTTTTGGCATCGCATCAAGGGAGCAGTCGCCAGGGACTGTGGGATTTTTATGATGAGAGGCAGCAAGAGCAAGACCTTGCCAGAGTCAATCGTTCTGGCTCGTTCATTGCTGGCGGTGTAGACGGACTCGACAGCTTTCTGGGCAGCTCAGAGCTTTCCTATGATAGCCAAATTGGCTCCATTGGCGGCGGGAACCATTTTGTCGAGATACAAAAGGTAGTAAATATCCGCAATCCTGCCTTGGCTAATGAGTGGAACATTAAGCACGGCCAAGTGGTTGTGATGATTCACACAGGCTCCGTATCCATTGGACATCATGCAGGTGTAAATATAAAGGAAATGCTGAAAGACATTTATCCAGCATCATTAAAGCATCCGAGCAATGGCATCTATGTGCTGCCGCAATCAGAGCGGTATGCGCTGCAATGGAAGCGTTATTGGAACCTTCTTCATAATGCTGCTAATTTTGCTTTTGCGAATCGCTTGTTTTTGGGGCTCATGCTGCAAAAAGCATTGCATCAAAGCTTGAAATCGTTCGATTATCAATTACTGTACGATGCGCCGCATAATTTTGTTTGGGAAGAAACGATCGATGGCAGCGCAGGTTTTATCCACCGCAAGGGTGCCTGTACTGCAAAGTCGGCAGAACAAATGATGAATACGCCTTTCCAATATACGGGGGAGCCTGTATTCATCCCGGGATCAATGGGTGCAAAAAGCTATATCCTTGCAGGACTCGGCAATCGGGATAGTCTGTTCAGTGCCAGCCACGGTGCGGGCAGAAGTCTTTCCCGAGGCGACTCAATCAAGGTGGATGATGCTTTATTTCGTGAATTTATTGCCAAGTTTAATGTGGTCACGCCGATTGATCCGAACCGCAACGATATTAAGTCGCGGCCGGATATTTTGAAGAAATGGGAAGAGGAACTAAAGAAAGAAGCTCCTTATGCCTACAAGGATATCAATGCCATTATTGAATCCCATGAGGAGCACGGCATGGCGCAAGTCGTAGCCGAGGTTGAACCGATTTTAACGATAAAAGGTTAGTCAACCGCTTAAAAGCATGGCAGCTCCAACGGTACGCCTAATCGTATAAAGAATATCGAAAACAATAGCTTTGAGTCAAAAAAAATCGCCTGTCAAATGTCTTATGACAATGACAAGCGGTTTTTAATGTTACAAGATGTTACGAGGCGTTACAAGATGTTGCATGTGCTGCAAATCCAAGCTTTAAACAGTCCGAGCAATCAGCGCAGCCAGCACTTTTGCCCCTTTTGCCGTCAGATGAACACCATCCTCTGAAAAATAGTCGTCTTTTCCTGAGCTGGCAGCGTGCCAGTCAACGAGAACCATATTCTTGTTATCTCTAGTTGCTTTGGCTAGAGCATCGTTGACAATTTGCTCCCAAGGCCTCGGAACCCTCGTGTTCACCAATATAATTTTTTTATGGTCCTTTAGCAGCTCAGAAATTCGCGCGAGCTGCTTGCTTGCAAAAGCGCCATTCGTTCCCAGCTCCAGAATAACGGTGTCGCCAAGCTTGCCGTTCTTCTGGAGCTGCTCAAGGATGGGTGGAGCTTGGGACATTTGTCGGCCAATTTGACCGTCTACCGCTATGCCCGGAACGAGTTTTTCCAAAGTGCTCTGAATGTCGAGCATGACGGAATCGCCAATTGCGGTTACCTTCGATTCTGCTTGTGGAGGCTGCTCCTCATGCTCAGGCGCCCGCTTGCCTCCGTTCTCACCCGACTCGCTCGGTGCAACGCCCGTACCAGCCCCAGAGCTCCCTTGCCCAGCGGGCTCCGTTCCCGGAGCATCAGCGTTCCCAGCGGCATCATTACCCGACGCCTGAACATGTGAGATCGGCTTATTGCTCCAGACCGACGCTAACCAATCCATTCGGAGCGCATATGACATCGTGACGACTAAGCAGACACTGAAAAAAGCGATAAAGGCTCTTCGATAGGAATGGGCCGCGATCCAGCCGGGGAACTGCTTGCACAGCTTTCTAATGCTCCCCTTGCGAAGGGGCTGCTCAACATATTTATAGGATACGGTTGCAAGCACAAGCATCAACACAACTTGCAAGCTTAGGTGCATAACCGAAACTTCACCCGTATCAACAGCCGGACTCGTCAAAATAACGACCGGATAATGCCATAAATATAGCCCGTAAGAGCGAACGCCGATAAACCGAAGCGGCGGAATCGAAAGCAAACGGCCAATTCGGCTGGCTGGATGCGCCGCTGTCATAATAAGCAGCATGGATACAAAGGACAGCAGCAGCATGCCCCCTAGATATAAGAAGGGCTGATACTCATTTGTATACCAAAAAGCAAGCAGCGAGATAAGCAGCGCCGCTCCGCCGGTGATATCAAGCGTAAGCTTCGCTTCACTCGATACGCGTGGTTTGAGCTTATGAAAAGGCCATATTAGAGCGAGCGCTGCTCCGATGAGCAGGCCGAACATGCGCGTGTCTGTTCCATAATAAACACGGCTCGGATCGCCGTCAGGCTGGTAAAGCCATGCCATTGCAGCAGCCGACAATAGTGCCAGTGCAAGTATGCCCAGCAGCAGCGCACGGCGCCGTTTCAAAAAACGAAGACCTGCTAAGAGCATAAGCGGCCACACCAAATAAAACTGTTCTTCTACAGCAAGCGACCATAAATGGCCGAGTGGCGAGGCGGGGCCAAAGCTTTCGAAATAAGAAACATTATGTAAAATAAGCCACCAATTGCTCACATATAACAGCACGCCTGGTAAGTCGGTTAAAAAGGGGGACCAATGCGGATAAGAAAACAGCAGGGTCGCTGCCCCGGTGACCGCAATCATAAACAGCATGCCGGGAAGCAATCTTTTTGCACGACGAATCCAAAAAGCTTTCAAATCTATTTTTCCATGCTGCTCTAGCTCATGCATTAATATACTAGTAATCAAATAACCGGATAGGACAAAAAAGATGCCTACACCGAGCAGTCCGCCCGGCATCCATCCGGGATGAAGATGATACACAATAACCGCGATTACGGCGATTGCTCTAATTCCGTCAAGCCCAGCCCTGTACGTTTTGTTTCCTGATTGCTCGTCTGCATTTCGTGCCATATGTCCTTGTGACTGCCTGCTGTTGTCCATTTTGCCTCTTACCTGCCTATGTCTAATTTTGTTGCACAACATTTGAATCGAATGAGGGCTGTAACCTTTATTATCATAATGATTATAAAAAAATGCAAAGGATAAAAAGTTACAAATCAGGTATTGAAATTGTGATCTTTTACCATGCAACTATTTGGACGTAAGATTCGTTTTGGTGGATGAAGGGTATTAAGAAGACAGAATCATAATGTTTATTACACCATCTACGAAGCAGGAGGACATTCATAATGAAAACATCCACACGATCGATCTCCAAAGGAAAAAGCATGATGGCAGCAGCGGCTATAGCGATTGGCCTGGCAACGATATTGCCGACAGCGCAAGCTGCGGATCAGGCAGCAGGTCAGGAGTTGTTCGGCGGCAAGCCAGCAGGCGACAGCGCCTTCCATTTTAGCGATATCCAATTTTTAAATGCAACGACGGGAAGGGCGGCCGGAAATGGCTTTCTAATCGGGACATCCGATTCAGGCTCCCATTGGCAGTCGATTTATAAAGGAACGTGGCAGTTTGCACAGCTCGACTTCATCTCCAATACGACGGGTTGGGCGTTAGCTAAATCTGCGAGCAATGGGCCGAATGCTTTACTGTATACGACGGATGGCGGAAGCAAATTTACGAAGCTGCCTACAGGCAAGCTTCAGCTGCAGCGTATTCATTTTATAGATAAAAATAATGGCTTTGGTTATACGAATGCCTTTGCCTATAAAACGAAGGATGGCGGGAAAAGCTGGGCGAAAATCGCAACCCCGGCTAACACGCGCTATGCGGAGTTTGTGAATGACAAGCAAGGCTGGGCGCTAGTCATCCTGCCGGGACTTGGCTATAACTTGTCGAGAACGACGGACGGAGGCGTGACGTGGACAACATCCCTCCATGTGAAAGCGGATGAGCTGAGCGGCGGCAAAATCGTTGCTGATGGCACTCAAGTATGGGCGCAATTTAATGGCGGAGCTGGCATGTCGCAGCAATCCTATTCGGTGTACGCTTCAGCTAACAACGGTGCCAGCTGGCGCAAAGTCATTAGCCAAAGCACAGCGGGCGGCGGCAATGCGCCTGGCGAAGCAAAGGGACTCGTGTCTCAAGGGCCGGCATCCCCAGGCGGACATCCGAGCGACCTTGAGCTTGTGGGTGGAACAGCGATTTTGAGCGCATATTCCCCAGCGGCGCAGCGCATTGGAATTGGACGTTCCTCCAATGGCGGGCAAACCTGGTTTGCGCCGTCCGATACGGTCGGTTATGCCAATACGATCTCGTTTACGAGCACCTATGTCGGGTTTATGGCGGACACGAGCCTGAATTCCCCAGCGATCTACAGCACAGTGGACGGTGGGAAAAGCTGGTATACGAAGCTTGAAATTCCGACTAAGCCATAAGCAGCAATAGAGCCTATTAGCATTTGCAAAATGGCGAATTTCATAACACAGCCGCTTGCCGAACAGGATCATCAGGCAGCGCCCGTTTAGACAAACAAACCTCTTGGCAAATCGCCAAGAGGTTATTTTTTTGTGCTTCTCTTGGTGCGCAGCTTCCAATTCAAACATAAATTTACACATTTTCAGCATAAATCTGTATTCAACAACTTATGAAAACGCTTTATTATTTGTGAAGAACGTGAACACGCATGCCAATAAAAACAAGGAGGTTCGACTTTCATGGTTTTTTTGCGCAATAAGCTTTTACGAGATGTCATAGCAAGCACGATGGTGCTGTTGCTGTGCTTCTCTGTTGTGTCCCCGGTGTTTGCAGCGGATGAGCATACAATTTATACAAATGCAGAGGCTGCTGTATCAGAAGCTCCAGTATCAGAAACGGCTGACCCAACTGCTGCGGCAGTGCCTGATGGTCTTCTGCTTCACTACAACTTTGATGAAACAGCAGGCAGCACGGTGAAAGACCGCTCTTTGAACGGACATGACGGCTTATTGGCAGGAGGAGCGGCCTTCACGGCAGATGGCAAAATAAATGGAGCCATTGAATTAAATGGAACGGATGGTTATGTTAAGCTGCCCGATGGCTTGCTTTCATCCACCCATGATATGACCATCGCCACTTGGGTAAAGGCGGACAGCTTGGGAACGTGGGCGAGAGTGTTTGATTTTGGCACCAGTACGACAAATTGGATGTTTCTGACTTTGAAAAATCATGCGGGTGTGGCTCATTTCGCGGCACTACCGCAAGGGAACGGGGAAAATGCTTTGGCTGGCCCGGCTTTTCCGGCCGTAAGCTCCTGGCAGCATGTAGCGGTTGTCATTTCCGGCAACACGTATACGATGTTTATCAACGGCATTCAAGTGGCCACCGTAAGCAATATGCAAAATGATCCCTCCGAGCTTGGCTTTACGACGAGCAATTATATTGGCAAATCCCAATTTGCGGCTGATCCTTATTTTGACGGCAAAATCGACGATTTCCGCATCTATGACCGCGCCTTATCGGCAAGCGAGCTTGTCTCTCTTGTTGGAGAGGCGCTAAGCGATATCGAAATCATTGCTTATGATAAAAACTGGCTGGAGCTGGGGGATACGACGCAGCAGACGAAGGATTTGACACTTCCCGCGGCAGGTCCTGGGGGAACGGCTATTACTTGGGCTTCTTCTGATCCGGCAACGGTGAGCGCAGAGGGGAAGGTAACGCGTCCGGAAGCGGGCCAAGGCGATAAGACGGTCATCCTTACAGCGACGATTGCGAAAGGGGCGGAGCAGGATACAAAATCCTTTACCATCGTAGTATGGGAGCTGGATTCAGCATCCTACACCTTGAATATTAACGGAAGAGAGGCAGCTCATGAGGTGAGCCCGACGTTATACGGCATTTTTTATGAAGATATCAACTATGCGGCGGACGGCGGATTATACGGGGAAATGGTGCAAAATCGCTCCTTCGAATTCGGCACCTCTTTGTATGCTTGGAGCAAAACCGCTTATGGCGGCGCTGCGGGCGAGCTGACGACCGCAACGGATAGAGCGCTGAACGCCGGCAATCCGCGATTCGCACGCCTGACGATTACGAATGCGGGAAGTGCTGCCGGGGCAGGTGCTGGGTTAGCGAATGCGGGTTATTCCGGCCTAGCTGTAGCAAGCGGCGAAACTTATCATTTCAGCGTGTATGCACGGAGCGCAAACCCTTTGACAAAACCGTTAGTGGCACAGCTTAGAGGACAAGATGACGCGGTTTATGGCTCCTGCGAGGTGACAGGCCTTACAGCTGATTGGCAGAAGCTTGGATGTGCGATTCAAACGAATGCCGCCAGCACGAACGCCAAGCTCGTCGTTATCGGCACGGAGCGGGCGGTCATCGATTTGGATATGGTGTCGCTGTTCCCGGAGAAGACGTGGCAAAATCGCACAAACGGGCTGCGCTATGATCTAGCCGAAATGCTGGACCATTTAAATCCGGGCTTTCTCCGTTTTCCGGGCGGCTGCATCGTGGAAGGCGGTTCTCTTGAAAACCGCTACAGATGGAAAAATACAATCGGCGACGTAGCGGAGCGCCAAGTCCAGCGCAATCAATGGGCGGCCAATTATTATCAATCGTTTGGCCTCGGCTTCCATGAATATTTCCAGCTGTCTGAGGATATTGGCGCCGAGCCTTTGCCGATTATTTTTATCGGTCAGGTGTCCTGTCACGGCAATCCCCCGAAAGTGCCGATGAACGAGCTTGTCCCTTATATTCAAGACGCGCTTGATCTCATTGAATACGCGAATGGAACGGTTGATTCTACTTGGGGGGCCGTGCGTGCTGCTAACGGTCATCCTGAGCCTTTTAATATGAAATATCTTGGCGTTGGCAATGAATTGTGGGGCCAGGATTATTTGGACCGGTATGAAGTGTTTTATGATGCGATAAAAGCTAAATATCCCGATATTCAGTTGGTGCTGAGCGCAGGCGCTTTTCCGGAAGATTCGATGTTCCATTATGCCTATGATTGGCTTGGAAGCAACGGCAATAAAGCGGATTTGGTCGATGAGCATATGTATCAAAGCCCGCAATGGTTTTACAATAATGTCAATCGGTATGACCATTACAGCCGCAGCGGGCCGAAGGTTTTTGTAGGCGAATATGCAGCGCATGGAACGGGCAAAAAAAACAATATGGAAAGCGCCCTTGCCGAAGCGGCGTTTATGACGGGGCTTGAGCGCAATTCGGACGTGGTAGCGATGTCTTCGTTCGCGCCATTGTTCGCAAGGCAAGGCAACACGCAGTGGACGACCGATTTAATCTGGTTTGACAACAGCCAGGCGTACGGGACACCGAACTATTACGTGCAGCAGCTGTTCAGCCGCCATATCGGCCAGCAGCTAATGCCGTCCCAGCTTCAGAAAAATAAAAGCTATAGCAGCAGCACCGTCCAAGGCTCGATTGCATTCGGCGCTTGGAACACAGGTGTAGAGTATGATGATGTAACGGTTACGGCTAAGGACGGCACGATTTTGCTGCAAAATGATTTCAGCGATCCGACGGCGCTTTCACAGTGGAGCAGCTTCAAGGGCGCATGGTCCATTGACAGCGGCGTGCTGAAGCAAACCTCCACCAGTACAACGGATGCGCGGCTTCTATTGAAGGATGGCCAGCAATGGAGCAATTACACGCTGCAATTGAAAGCGAAGAAGACGGAAGGGTCCGAAGGATTCCTGATCGGGTTTGGCGCCAAGGATACCGACAACTATTATTGGTGGAATCTTGGCGGCTGGTCGAATACGTTGACTGTAATTGAGCAGGCGGTTGGCGGCACCAAGTCAAACATCAGCAATTCCTTGAACAGCGGAGTTGAAGCCAATCGCTGGTATGATATTAAAATTGAATTGCAGGGCTCGCTCATTCGCTGTTATTTGGATGGCGTGTTGGTGCATGAGGTGGACCGGGACCCTGGCCCGCTTTACAGCGTGACGACGAAGGATGAGAAGACAGGTGATCTAATCGTCAAAGTCGTGAATATTGGCGGCAGCGAGCAAACCTCAAGCGTAAATGTGGATGCTGATTATATCGACAGCAGCGCTACCGTGCTGGAGCTGAAAGCGGCATCGGCTGCGGCGGAAAACTCTTTTGCCACACCGGAAAATGTAAGGCCTGAGGTAAAGGAGGTTGCCGGATTAGGCCAATCCTTTACTTATGATTTTCCCGCCTATTCGGTCACTGTATTAAGACTGAGAACAGTGTCTGGAGCAGCCATAACAGCGATTCATCCTGTACAGGTTAAGGCTGCTGTTGGCGCGCTACCGCTGCTTCCAGCCTCCGTTTCCGTCAGCAAGAGCGACGGCAGCGAGCAGCATGCAAACGTGCAATGGGGAAAAATAGATGAGGAGCAAATGAGCAAAACAGGCCTTTTCAAAGTAAAAGGCGAGGTGGCCGGCACCTACTTGACGGCGGAGGCAATCGTCCTTGTTGCGGAAGAGGACGAAGGCCCAACCCCTACGCCGACACCGCAGCCGTCTGCAAGTGCGACGCCAGAGCCGACGCCAAGCAGTACAACGCCGCAGCCAACGCCAAGTGCGACACCATCGCCGGGCGGGACGCCGCAGCCAACTGCGAGTCCGGTACCGACGCCAAGCGCAACACTGAATCCGACAGCTAGCCCATCGGGCGGTTCGAGCTCATCGCAGCCTACTCCCTCCCCAATAGAAACGGGAGGCGGCAAGCAGCTGGTGGAGGTGGATGAAAAAACGGTGACGGCCGCGCTGGAAAGCGCCATTGATGGCAAAATCAAACTGAAAATCAATTCAAATGCAGAGGCAAATGAATGGTTAGTGAAAATCCCACTCACGCGAGTATTGGAAGCTGGAAGCACAGAGAAAGCCAAGTGGCTCGAAATTGATGCAGGCTTTGCCATCGTAACGTTATCCTTGAAATGGCTTGAAAATAATAAAAGCACAGCGCCAAAAAACTTGCTCCTAACGATAACGAAAGCGGATATTTCCAAGCTTCCTGCAGAGACGCAGCAGCAATTGACTGGTGCAGTCGCTTATGACTTTCAGCTGGAAGTGGATGGGGTGAAGGTCAGCGATTTTGATGGGCGAGAGGATATCGTTGCAGCTATTCCATATTCCTTGCAGCTTGGTGAAAATCCGCATCAAGTCATTATTTGCTATATCACGGATAGCGGAGCGCTGGAAGCTGTGAAAAATAGCAAATATGATTCGATAAGCGGCAGCGTGGTGTTTAAGCCCAAGCATTTCAGCAAATATGCTGTCGTGTACAAGAAAGTCGGCTTCAAGGATGTAACGAAAGCATGGCAGCAGCAAGCGATTGGTGCATTGGCTGCCCGCGATATCGTCAGCGGGACGGGCGGAGGACAATTTAAACCGGAAGCTGTCGTGACGAGAGCGGAATTTATCGCCATGCTGATGAACGGACTGGATTTGACGGAGGCGAATGCTCTAACACCGCTGAGCGATGTCCAGCAAGGCGCATGGTACTATGATGCCGTTGCCACAGCCTATAAACTCGGGATCGTTAAAGGGAAATCAGACGGCAGCTTTGGTGTGCACGACAAAATCACAAGACAAGATATGGCGGTCATGACCTATCAGGCAACGAAATATGCGGAGCTCGAGTTAGCAGAGGAAGCAGCAGCCCCATTTTCAGACCAGCATGCTATTTCGGTATACGCCAAAAAAGGTGTTGCTGCCATGCAAGCGGCTGGAATCGTGAACGGCATGGGCCAACATGAATTTGCTCCTCAGGCCAAGGCAACACGGGCACAGGCAGCAGTAATGATCTATAAGCTTTTGAGCTTGCAAGGCGAATAACTAAAAAAAGGATCTCCTTTCCCTGCTGGATTGCAGTTAGAATGGAGATTCTTTTTTATTGGAGCTTTTATTACTGCTTGCAGTGGATGCTAAAAGCCGCCTATTTTCCGGCCAGCGCGAAATTGCTTGTACCAAAAATAAACGGTGCAGCCGATGCAATAACCTACCAAGGCGGCGCTGGCGGCTAGCAGCAGCATAACGGAGAATGCGTACGCTGCAATGTACCAGCCAAACGCTGCGGCTGCGAGCGCCAACGTAAGGAAGAGCACGGCCAGCATATTGTTGAATCGCTGCAGCTCAGCCGCTTGCGTCTCCGTGCCAGTCTCTTTTATAAACAGCTTCGCGATCCGCACGAAAAGATTGAGCTTCCCCGCGGAAGCAAGTCCGACCACTTGAATCATCCATAATATCCCCAATAACAAAGGCTGATTGAAGAAAAAGGAGAGAAGAACAAAAGCAACGATTCCAACCTGGTTCACTTTTACATAACGCATCGGCACTTCACGCATCACCGTTCACCTCTAATTCCAATTTATTTACTTGGTATTATTGTATGCCGTAGTTGAAATTTGAGCAACACAAATATTTTGTATCGTCGTCTAAAGGAAACAAGCTTTAAACCGGGCTATAAAGGTGCTATATTTTAGCTATTAATGATAATGATCGATACGTTCGATTATGCCTCGCCCTTGGGACCTCTGGGTAAGCTTACAGATGCGCTGTTTCAGAAACGGCGAAAAGGCACAAGAAATAATGCTAGTAATGAGGCTTGAAAAAAAGATTTTACTTTTGTATTGCTGTGTGTTAAATTAACTTATGACCAATTGACCGGATATGAATTTTAGTCAATTTTGATCATTAAGCCGATCAATAGATAGTTGTAACGCTTGTTGCAAGGGAGGTTATGGGGATGGCGGTTGATCGCAAAACATTGATTTTGGAAGCGGCGGCACAGTCGTTTGCACAGTTTGGCTATAAAGCGACGACGATGGATCTCGTTTCGAAAATCGCAAATGTAGGCAAAGGGACGATTTACACCTTTTTCAAGACGAAGGAAGAGCTGTTTGAGGAAATTCTCGGCAAAGCGTTTGCAGAGCTGCAAAGCATTATGTGCGAGGGGACGAAGCAGGACGCGGCTTTTAGCGACAATTTGTTTAATGTGCTTGATTCGATTCTCGATTTCCGCTCTGACCATGAGCTGGCCGTGAAGCTTTCGCAGGAGGTTCGAGACATTGGAACGGTGCAGGCGCTTGAAGGCATTCGCCGAATGGAACAGTTTGCGCTGGACTTTCTGAAGCAGCAGCTTGAACGGGCGATTGACAATGGCGAGGTGAAGCCTTGCAATCCGGCGATTGCCGCATTTATGATTTTTCGGCTGTACATTGGATTGACGTCCGATTGGAATAAGCTGAGTGCACCGCTGAGCAAGGATGAGATTAAGCAAAATATGCTTTCCTTTATCGCATATGGCATTGTCGCCGATCCGGTAAAGTAATGGGCAAAGTCAAAGCAAGACGGCGATGCCTATTTTTTTGGGAGGAATTGACCAATATACCGAAATGGTCATTGGTTCAACATATAAGCAGCATAGATCAGCATATTGAAAAAGGACGTGTTCGCGATGGGGGTATTTCAAGTGTTTTGGAAGGAAATCAAGCTGCTCGGCAAGAAGCCGATGGTGCTGCTGACGTTAGCGGGTGTTGCCCTGCTTCCAATGTTGTACAGCAGTTTTCTTGTAGAAGGCTCATGGGACCCTTACGGACAGACGAGCAAGCTGCCGGTAGCGGTTGTTAATCTTGACCAAGGGGCAGACTATGAGGGCAAGCAGCTGCATATTGGCGAGGATTTCGTCGATGAACTGGGGAAAAATACTGACTTTAGCTGGTCATTCGTTACGCAGGATCAGGCAAAGACCGGCATGAGCAATAATCATTATTATATGACGATTACGATTCCTGAGCATTTTTCGCAGGATGCTTCGACGCTGACAGAGGCCAAGCCGAAGCAGGCGGAAATTATTTTTGAACCGAATAGCGATTATAACTTTGTAGGTGCACAAATCGGCAGCAGCGCAATGAAAGAGCTAAAGTCGAAGCTGTCCGTGCAAATAACAGAAGCCTATACGCGCAGCATGTTTGAGCAAATCGATAAAATTTCCGATGGGCTTGGAAAAGCAGGCTCAGGTGCAACAGAGCTTCAAGATGGAGCCGGCAAGCTAGGCGACGGCATTACGACGCTGAAAACGAATTTAAACAAGCTGGCGAGCGGCACAGCGGACGTTCAGGTAGGGGTGAAGCAGCTCGCGAGTGGCGCGGGCGACCTTGCCAAAGGCGCAGGCGCGCTGAAGTCGGGAACCGCGACTTTGTCGAGCGGGCTCAGTGAGCTGTCTGCGGCGGCTGACAAGCTCGGCGCTGGAGCAAGCAGCGCGCAGGCTGGCGCTGCTAAGCTTGAAGCTGGCTTGCAAGCGTCAAGCGAAGGAAGCGGGAAGCTGTCCGCTGGCCTGACGGCTTCGGAGAAGGCCAGCGCACAGGTTGCGGCCGGCGCAAGCCAGGTCGCTGACGGTTTGGCGCAGCTGGCGGCGAGCAGCCCGGAGCTGCAAAGCAATGAGCAGCTGGCAAAGCTGCTGGCGGCTAGCCGCCAGGTGGCGTCCGGCAGCGAGCAGCTGCATGACGGACAGAAGCAATTGCTGACGGGCAGCATGGAGCTTGCGAAAGGGCAGAAGCAGCTGCTTGATGGTGCAGCTAAGCTTAGCAGCGGACAGCAGGAGCTGGCTCAAGGGCTGAACACCTTCAGCACCAAAATGAAGGAAGCTGCGGCAGGCGGCCAGAAAACGGCAGAAGGTGCTTCAAGCCTTCAAGCTGGTGCTGCAAAGCTTCAAGCCGGACTTGTCCAGCTGAACGGCGGCGTTAGCGAATTGGCCGACGGCTCGAAAAAACTTGATGATGGCGCGGGCAAGCTTGCAGACGGTTCTGTGAAGCTTGTTGACGGATCGGGCGAACTCGCGAGCCAATTAAATGAAGCGGCTAGTAAATCGTCAGAAGTGCAATCAGGAGACAGCACGGTCAGCATGTTCGCCGCTCCTGTGAAGGTGACGGAAAACACCGATCATAAGCTAAGCCATTATGGGCTGGGCATTACGCCTTATTTCCTATCACTGGCGCTGTTTATGGGAGCACTCGTGTTTACTACCGTGTTCTCTTTGAGAGAGTCTGGCATTGCCAGTGCTACACCTATGCAGCGTTTTGTCAGCCGGACGCTGACGTTTACGATGGTCAGTCTCGTGCAGTCGGTCATTGCCGATATGGTTCTGCTTTACGGCCTCAAGCTCGAAGTTCATAGCAAGCCATTATTTTTCCTATTCACGATTATTACAAGCTTGACCTTTACATGGATTGTCCAAATGCTCGTCACATGGCTTGACAACCCGGGCCGCTTTGCCGTCATCGTGCTGATGATCTTGCAACTGACTTCAAGTGCAGGAACGTTTCCGCTGGAGATGCTGCCGGACTGGATGCAGAAGGTGAACCCTTGGCTGCCAATGACACACAGCATTATCGGGTTCAAAGCGATTGTAGCAAGCGGAGATTATGCGGTTATGCGCGGGCAAATGTTGATTTTAGGCATCTTTGCGATTATTGCGCTCGCCTTGTCCTTCCTGTATTTTTATCGCCAGACTGGCAAAAATGAAGAAATACAAGCCATTACGGCTTAACAAAGCAGCAGGATGTAGGAAGCGGAAAAATCGGAAGGAACCTCCTCTTTCATTCAACGTTCAAATGCGTTAATATAATCTTAACAATTATCCTTCAGAAAGCGGCCATCACGCGTTGATGGCTTCTTTTTTTTAATATAAGCATTTATAAGTTTCACCCTTATAATCGGCTTATATTTCACCGCGAAACGGAAACTTTACCGCCAGAGGATGGCTGACAGCCGTTTACGCTTGAAATATAGGAAAGGATATTCTAACGCAATCCTTTCTCTATATTTCTCGGAGTGAAACGCGCCGCGCCGCCAAAGGGAGGCGACAGCCGTTTCACCTTGAAATATAGGAAAGGATGTCGTACCCGATCCTTTCTCTATATTTCTCGGAGTGAAACGCGCCGCGCCGCCAGAGGGAGGCGACAGCCGTTTCACCTTGATCATATTAACGTGGAATGAGAGTGAGTGAGGCTTATGCAACAACAGATGTTTGGGGAAAATAAGCAGCGGTCGCCTTTTTTGCTTGTTTATGCAGCGCTGCTGATCAAGCTGGCGTTATTTCGCTATTTTATTTTTGATACGATTGCAATGAGAGATGTGGCGATGGACGGCCTAGGCTTGCTAGGCGTGCTATTGTTATTCGAGCTGCTTGCCCCAGGCAAGCGCAAAGGCGCTCTTTTTTTATTCGTTAATGCGGTGCTGTCACTGCTGTTGTTTGCCTCGACGGTTTATTTTGACTATTACGGCTCAGTGCCGACGTACAATGTGCTTAAATCGATCAATCAAGTCGGTCAAGTACGGGCAAGTGTTCAGTCGTTAATTCAACCTGTCTATTTCACTTATTTTCTGGATGTGGCGATTTGGCTGGCGGTGTATGCGGTAAGGCGCTTTCGGGCGCGGAAAGTGTATGAATATAAACGTATGGGACGAGTGTCGGTGCTGCTCGTCGTGCTAATCGTCAGTACCTCATTTCTCAGCCATCAGGTTTATATGGATCAGACGATTGCAAATGAGCTGGAGCGGGCGAAAAATCTCGGTTTTATCGGTTTTCAAGCATCTGCCGCCTGGCAGGCCGGCACGGAAGCCATCGAGACAGAAACCGGCAGTCTGTCAGAAACGATTGCTGAAATTAATCAGCTGCAAGCGAGCTATCCTTATGCGGAAGCTGGATCAAATAAGGATGCGAAAGGCAAGCAAGCAGCGAAGCAGCCAGTCCAATTTGGTAAGGCAGCAGGTAAAAATCTCATTGTGCTGCAATTGGAAGCTTTCCAAAACTTCCCGATTCATCTTAAGGTGGATGGTCAGGAAATTACGCCTACTCTCAATCAGCTTGCGGATGAGGGCTATTATTTTCCTCATGTGTATCAGCAAATCGGTCAGGGCAATACGTCGGATGCCGAATTTATGTCGAATACGTCGATTTATCCGGTTGGAAGCGAAGCGATGTCCAAGGGCTACGGGGACCGGGCGTTTCCAAGCCTACCGAAGCTATTGCAGGAGCAAGGCTATGATACAGCAACCTTCCATATTAATAATGTGACATTCTGGGATCGCGATAAGCTGTATCCGGCGCTTGGTTTTGATGCTTATTATGATAAGCCTTATTATACGGATGACCATTTTAATGATTTTGGCGCGTCGGATGAGGAGCTTTATCGGGTCGGGGTGCAAAAGCTTGCTGAGATGAAGCAGCCGTTTTATGCGCAGTTCGTTACAGCTTCCAGCCACTTTCCGTTTAAAGTGCCAGCTGACCGTGTAACGCTAACGCTGCCGGAATCGCTTGCAGGCACTCAACTGGGCGACTATTTGACGGCGATTCATTATACCGATTATGCCATCGGCACATTGATTAGCAAGCTTAAGGAGCAGGGGGTGTGGGACAATACGGTGCTCGTTATGTATGGCGACCACTTCGGTCTGCAGCCTGACAAAATCGATCCAGAGCAATTTAAGACGGAGCTTGGCATGACGTATGATGCGCAGCTCAGCCGCTTTAACATTCCGTTTATCGTACATGTGCCCGGCGGCGCCAGGGGCGGCAAAGGGCAGGTAGTGGAGCAGGTCGGCGGACAGCTGGATATGATGCCGACGATTGCTAATTTGCTTGGTCTTCAGCCGGAGGAATCGGGCGCTACGCTGTTTGGCCATGATCTGCTGAACATTGATCGGAACGTGCTCGGGATGCGTTATTATTTGCCGAGCGGATCTTTTTTCAACAATGATATTTTGTTCGTTCCCGGCAAAGGCTTTGAGGATGGCACTGCTGTATCGCTCGATACGATGGAGCCGGTTACGAATTTTGAGCAATACCGCAGCGATTATGATTATATTATGAAGCTCATGAGTCTATCTGATAAATACGTGCGAATGCTGCCAAAGCGCGAGCCTGAGGCGTATTGATAAAACGAAAAAGCACCTCCAGCGCTGCGCTGTATTGCCGCAGCTGGAGGTGCTTTTTTTAAAAATATAGGAAAGCATATCAATTCGCGATACTTTCTCTATCTTTCTTGGACTGAAACGCGCTGCGCCGAAAGAGGACGGCGGAAGCCGTTTCACCTTGGCTTTTTGAAAAAGAAACGACAGAACAGACAGGCGGCTACTCCCGCGAAAAGCCTTCTTCTTCCAAATACTCGACAGCCTCTTCGTACGTTTCGAAGGCCATCTCCAAATTCATGCCTTCGTAGATCATCCAAGTGTCTTCCTCGAACCGTACTTGAAGGGTCTGCGAATCCTCGTTAACCCATTGCTGATCGGAATTGGCCTTTTGCCTTCTGCGCTGTGCTCTCGTCAGCGGCACTTCAGGCTTGAATGATAGTGATTTGATCGCTTCGGCAATCAATGTGCGAAGCTCAGATTCATCCAAGCTGCGAATGTTGACGAGGCCCTTATCGTCCATTTCATAGCCGTCTAGCAGAGCGGCATAAACGAAGCCATTGCCGTTCGGATGCAGGTGGTAAACGACGTTTTTGCGGTCGTACACGCTGTCTGCATATTGAAAGTTAACGCGTCCGAGCGATACATCGCTGCGCTCCAGCTCGGGAAAGGACGTAATGATCTCAAGCTTTTGTTCAAAGGTTAGCATAATTTCCTCCATCGTGAATCCAGTTTATTTTAGCGTAAAGGGCGCTGGCTACAGATGCGCCTTGTTGACTTGTTCGTTGCGTACCATTTGCTCCAGCTTGTCGACGAGAGCTTGATGCTCAGGCGGCAGCTTCCGCAAGCCGAATAACCGTTTGGCTTTGTTTTGCTTCAGCGTCTTCAGCATATACAGCTTCTCCCGATAGGTGAACATGGGTACCAGCCTCCAATCCAATTGCACCGTAAGTTCCTCCATTATATAGGCTTCACCGTCAGGATGAAAGCTATAACCTGAACAATGGAGCTTTTTTGCGAGAGGCAAGGCGGCGCGAAAAATAAAGGCGTAGACTGGACTCGTTGATTTTATGCAATTTTAGGTATAGAAAATCGTCAGCTTACAAGAAATAAGTGCTAGACTAACCCTCCGTAATATCAAAAGGCAGTCTGTAGACTTGGAAAATAAAGTCGTAGACTGCCTCTTATTATTGGGGTATCGCAACCATCGAATGCTCTTTTAAAAATCACTATATTTTTCCACTTAGCTGTTCCATGTGCAAGAAGCGAACCCTTATAGAAACCGGGCAACGAATGACCTATACGGGGATAGCATAGGAATGGAATTCGCCAGCTGTCGCAGGCATTGCTGCATTTCTTGGAAGCAGACTCTTCCCAACCAATTCTTATCCAGGAGCTCCTCTGGTAGCATTGGGTCATTGAGACTTAAATCCGCTAACAATTCGCCCAATTCCAGAAAGCGGACAAACAAGGCAAGACCGTCAGAAGGTTCTCGTAACAATGGATCAATTTCCGGGGCAAACTCGGAACGAAACCATTTGATTTTCGCCCTATAAACTTCATTTAAATCATCCAAAGGCCAAACCCGCTTCACTAGCATCAGTGGCTGCTCTTGTGAGACGAAAGATCCGTTCAGTAAGGTCAAACGATCCCCTAAGTCATATTGCTTGGCGAAACGAAGCACTTCTTCAACATAATCCCATGGGGTAATATATACGCTTTTATACAACGCTCCGAATCCAAGCTGCAGCAGATCGCTACGCAAAGAGTCCCGCTTTTTGCGTTCTGATTCAGGCACCTCAAACATGACCGTTAACCATTTACCGTCCCAAGGCTTTCCAAGCAGCAGCGGTTTTTGATTTATCGTTGTGATAAAGTCCAGACCCTGCCTCGTAATTTCATATTTCGAGCGTTCCTTCGAACTTAGGTATCCTTCCTTTTTCATATGAAGAAGTGCATTCCGAACGACTTGGTGGTCGATACCTCTCGCTTCATAAATTTCGACAAGCCGTTTAACTTCGACACCTTCCGTCGAGGAGATCAGGAATAGAATTTGTTTTTCCAGTGATAACAAGGTAAAAACCTCCCAGAAAAATAAAAGTGATTGTATTGACATTCCACTAAAATAATTATAACATAAAAACCAACGATCGTAATAAAAAATGTTATAAAACGAGGGGATACATATGCAAATCTTATTCCATGGACATTCTTGCATCCAACTAATTAGCAGCTCTCATTCTATTCTCATCGATCCTTACATTGACGCCAATCCCGCTGCAGTCGTGAAAGCGAATGACATTCTCGCGCATTATATTTTGCTAACGCACGGTCATGACGATCATATCACCGATGCGGTATCCATTGCAAAACGTAATGATGCTCCGATCATCGCTGTAGAAGAACTGGCGGAATACTTGGCTTCGCAAGGAGCAAAAACTGAGCCTATGCATGTAGGCGGCGAGTGGTCTTTCGATTTCGGTCGCGTTCATCTTACTCAAGCCATTCATACTTCATCCGTACGGACTGTTGACGGACAACGGATATATGCGGGCGTTCCTGTAGGCTATGTAATCGAGATGGAAGACAAGACTATCTATCACGCCGGAGATTCGGGATTGTTCGGCGATATGAAATGGATCGGCCAACGATTCGATATCGATATTGCGTTCCTTCCCATCGGTGGCCGATTTACAATGGGACCATCCGATGCGCTGGTGGCTGCGGAGTGGATTCAGGCTCGACATGTCGTTCCTATTCATTACGGAACGTTTCCTCTTATACAGCAGGATGGTGGAAGCTTTATTGAAAGTTTGTCCCGCAAAGGAATTTCAGGTACGGTCATGGTACCTGGCGAGATGATCGAGGTCAACTGAGAGAATATCCCCGAATGGAGTGGTAACAATGTCCATCCTTTATACATTCTATCATATTATGCTTCCTATCCTGATACCAATTGGAATTGGTGCCATTCTTCATCGGCGTTTCAAGTTCGACTTGAATAGTTTTTCAAAGCTCATTATCAATTACTATGTACCTGCTTTAGCCTTCGTTAAAATATACGAAGCGGAGTTGTCAACCAAACTAATCGCGTCCGTTTTCGGATTTTTGATAATCCAATTCATAGTTATTGTCATAATCGGATATGCGGTGAGCCGGATCATGGGCTATTCCAGGCCGCTTGCCGCAAGCTTTTCCAACAGCGTTTCCTTAACAAACAATGGTAACGTAGGAATACCGATTAATGCATTAGCCTTCAAGCAAGATGCCTTGGCCATGTCGATTCAAGTCATCGTAGTCGTCTTTGAGCTCTTCGTTACGTTTACGTTCGGACTTCTTAACGCAAGTAAAGCGGTATCGGGATTAAAAGGATCGCTATTACAGTTTGCCAAAATGCCGGTTCTATACGCGATTGCAGCTGGTACGATATTGCGGTTCTGTCACATACAAATCCCTGATCCGATTCTTCTTCCGTTGGATCAAATATCAACAGGAATGTTCGCTTTCGCGCTCGTCTCGATCGGAGCCCAGATCGCTTCTTCCAAGCTGCAGCAGCATACTTCGGCCGTTCTGCTCAGCAGCATCGTGCGACTGATCATATCGCCAATCTGTGCCTATGGGTTAATCATGCTGCTGCACCTTGACGGTATTACCGCACAAGCCTTGTTTATTGCCAGCGCCATCCCGACATCACGCAACAGTGCTGCCCTCGCTCTCGAATATGGCAACGAGCCAGGTTTCGCAGCACAAGCGGTTCTTGTGTCGATGCTTCTAAGCAGCATTACGCTGACCGTTGTCGTTAATCTTGCGATGGTAATATTCTAGAAGAACCAGCAGCGCGTTTGCACCTAGGTTCCACATCTTGTCATATGCACTTTCCAGTCAAGGCAAGTCCGAATATTAATCGAAACGACGAACGGCGGCCGATCGAATGGCCGGCCGCCGCTGTGACATGATTGAACTATCGTTCCTCGTCGTATTATGAGGTCAGCCAGTTATTACTGGTTGACCACCTCGCATAACAAGCGATGTTATGGAACTATGAGCAGTGCTTAGGGGTGCCGGCAATATACATGAGAGGGTGAGTTTTTCATGAATCCAGTCATTGGCCTGGATATTTCAAAAGGTAAAAGTGATGGACAAGTTTTCTTAGACAAAGGCCAGCCCTTTGGACATCCATTTTGTTTTCAGCAT
>NZ_JBCNGR010000041.1:0-45882 GCF_050481745.1 Paenibacillus algorifonticola
AGAACAATTTCTCTTGCTTGTTTCTTGCGTCCGAACCGTGTATCTCTCGGCCGGAATTAGAATATACCATGGGTTCCTATACTATTGCAAGTGTTTTTTCGAAAATAAATTAAAAAACATTCATAGCCACTCTTATTGCAGCTAAATAAGACCCCTTATTCTCTAGCTCAACCTTGCCCCTTCCATCTACATTCTGACAATTAAGCCCTCCTGTCTAATCAGTTGCCATTCCTCTGCGGAGGCAAATGCAGGCTTATGTCCCCAATCATCGTCTATTCCATATTTCATTTGGCAGTACGCCAGCGTCAAACAGGCCATCATCGCATCTGTCGCATGTTGATTTGCCTTGCCTGCTTTTTGGCCTCTCTGTTCCAGGGGGATAAGATTGCTATTAAAGGATATATGAAAGTCAGGATCTATCTTCACCTTAAAAACATCTGGAAGCCGCTGAATGTCGTGAAGCTCCTCCCTATTCAATCCAAGCCTGGACCAGCCATTGCTCGGATAAACCTCGTACAATCTCGAAGACTTCTCCCCCTTCCGAGCTGTAAACGGGTAGATCGTGGCGCTGTCCATCACGTTCAACAGCAGCCTGCGACTGCCAAGCAACATGCCATTCATACTGATTGGCGTTGTCGCAATCGGGCTTTTGGCATTCGCGGCGATGTCGGTAATGCGACAATCGACAGCATCATTTTTTCCACGATGCACATTACCGAATTTCGTTTTAAACCGCTCCCTTGTATCGGAATAAGCTGCCGCTATTAAATCCTCCCATGAAGATCGATAGTGAAGCCGCAAATGCTCCCGTGGAATGGAGAAGGGAATATCAACACCCCATGGAGCAGGCGATTGCTGCTACAGTTCCATTTGAATCAATTGCTTCAACAACCACTTTATGAACATCATCTGTGCCATCGTACCACACGTTGCTATAATCAACGCTGCTACTGAGTGCTTCCGCTGAAACTTTCCCAGAAATCGTATGTTTTTGCTCACCCTGCCCGTTCAAAACGGTTACTACTGTATTTTTCACCGACTCATATTCAATCACCTCTGCACTGCTGTTCAGCGCCTGGACCTGAGACAGATCAAAACGGAATGTTCCCGCTGTCATGCTTGAAAAATGAAGGGTCGCAAAAGTTCCAGCACCGCTGTAGCCCGTTATATCCCCGACCAGCGATACAATATAGTCAGTACGCACGCGCCCATTGCCCAGTTCGACTATTTTCTCTCTCGTAATGAGCGCTGCACCAGCATTCGCTTGCTGCTGATGATTTCCAAGTGCAACGCTTGGCCCCGTCGAGCCCTTAAGCAATGCGCTGTCATAAGTCAGACTGAACTGTGCGGCATACAAATCATTGACTCGGGCAAAATCAATAGCGATATCAAAAGTCTCACCGATTGCTGCTTCGATTTTAGAAGCAACCGCTGCAATTGCAGGTTCCGTCGGTTCTTTTTCACGTACGTAATCGACAGTGTAGATCGGCTGTCTGCCATTAAACGCAGCATCGTGAACGGTTACATAAAATCGGTTAAGCCCATATTTAAGCGGCACTTCAACGCTAAATTCACCATTTTCAGCAAATGTTCCATAATAATATGTGTTTGAAGAATTACTAGGGCTAACAGACACCGTAATGCCTGAATAATTGCCCAATGCATCAATCATCAAATCGCTGATGACACGCCCATGAATCGTTCCTACATCATCTACTGCGGTCACAGACGGTTCACTCAACTCAGAAACAGGCGGCGTCAAATCAATAATGACATCGATAAGCTTATCCAATAGCAAGTCCTCTTCTCCCAAGCCCACCTGTGGAATGATCGCATAATGGCCTTCTTCTAATTGGATATGCTCCGAATTAAGCCACACCTCTCCCATCCAAAAGGCATAACCATAGTAACCCGGCCCCATATTTTCAGTGTCCTTGAACAATCTTCCTTTATAGGTTAGCGTCTCCCCTTCTATCGCGTAAACATCAAGAGAAAAATACGGGAGATGCTCGTTGACATTGACATCAATATTCGTAAAATCTGCGTAATTATCCCAATCTGGCGAAATCGCATAAATATCAAGTGTCAGATCTGAAATCGGCTCAATCTGCTGAGAGCTGGCCTTTAATTTGCTAAAATTCATTTTGTCAAAGCTCATTGGCAGCTTAATTTGCTTTTGGTCTGTAGAAGGCTGCGATTCTGCCCCCTCTACGTGTATGTTTGAAAAAACAGAGAAAGCGTGAATGCAAATACGAATGTGAGTACTAGCTCCTTTCTAAAAATGAGTTTGTAATTCCTACGTTGCAGCATAACATTCCTCCTTAATTGATAAATAGCAGGTGGCAAAAACCAAGTCTAACTTTCTCGTGCCATCCATCTGATCATTTTATAGGAGAACCTCTGCAAAAAATGTAGAATTGCCTGCATGCAAAAAATCCGGAATCCCATCTTAATGAAGAATTCCGGATTTTTTGACGTTATTACTCTAGTGAGGTCAAGCTAATTAGAATCGAAAGCTCCGTTCGAGCGCTAGCGTTTTGCTTTTTTAACGCTTTTCTTAGAAGCTTTCGCTTTCGAAATATAGCTGCTGCCACGGCTTCCGCAACTATCGCGATTTCCACGGCTGCGGCGGCTTTTGTGGCAGGAATCTTGAGTCGCATCTACGTCGGAATACTTCTATTCAATGATGGCGGTTTACAACGTTGATTTGATGCACAACCTCAACGATTCGCGGATGAAAGACGTCGTTTACTAGCGGTTATCTATTTTTTCCGGGTATAAGTCATGGTTCATCAGGCGGTTTTCCGCCATCTGCTCGTATTTTGTGCCCGGCTTCCCATAATTGCAATAAGGGTCGATAGAAATGCCGCCACGCGGCGTGAACTTGCCCCATACCTCAATATAGCGGGGGTCCATCAGCTTGATCAAATCGTTCATAATAATGTTTACACAGTCCTCGTGGAAATCTCCGTGATTGCGGAAGCTGAATAAGTACAGCTTGAGCGACTTGCTTTCTACCATCTTTACATCAGGAACATAGGAAATATAAATCGTGGCAAAATCCGGCTGCCCCGTCATCGGGCAAAGGCTCGTAAAATCCGGGCAATTAAACTTCACAAAATAATCCCGGTACGGATGCTTATTATCAAAGGACTCCAAAATTTCCGGCGAATATTCGAACGTATAAGCTGTTCCCTGATTGCCAAGCAGGCTGATCCCCTGCAGCTCTTCCTCTTTTCTTCCACTCATCGTTATTCACTCCTTCTCTTATCACTCATCGCAAGCCTTCTATTTATAAACCCCTCTATCTAGGCACAGTGAACAAGCGTAAACGGCTGAAAGCCGTCCTCTAGCGGCAAAGCTACGGTTTCACGTAGAATCATAGAGAATGGATGGAAAAATGATATCCACTCCTAAATTTAAATAAAGCGTTACTCCGCTTGGCTAAACGCCGCGTTTGTTGCCCCACACCCAAGCGTGCAGCTGCGGCAGCACCCTCACCTGATTCATATCGCTGCGAACCATCACGCGTTCAATCAGCCATTCATACCGCTTCACGAGCTTGTCGCGCAGCTTGCCATTATCGCCTTCGGCAAGGTCATCATTGCCCGCTTGAACGAAAAAAAGCACTTCCGGATACCGCGCGTGTACACTTGCGGCATATGCCAGGTCAGCGTCGTCAAATACGACGACCTTCAGGCTAAAGCTGCGTGCCGCCTCCGACAGCCGGCTTACGATCTGGTCCAGCATGTCCCAGTTGGTCATCATTCCGGAGCTGGGCGGCTTGGGCGACAAGGTCAGCTCGTCAATGTCGAGCAGCCAGTCCTGCCACTTGCTGCCCTGCGTTTCCAGCGCAACCTGGATGCCTGCGGCATGCAGCCCGTGCACCAGCTCGCCCGCATGGCGAAGCAGTGCCGGGTTGCCGCCGGACAGCGTCACATGCGAGAACGCTTCTCCGCCGACGGCGTGCAGCTCCGACATCACTTCCGCTGCGGTGAGCATGCGGATCTCATCCTTGCCTGTTCCATCCCACGTAAAGGCAGAATCGCACCAAGCACAGCTGTAGTCGCAGCCGGCTGTGCGGACGAACATCGTTTTTTGTCCGATGACCATCCCTTCCCCTTGCACAGTCGGCCCGAAGATTTCCATAACCGGGATACGTGCTTCAGCCTGCTTAAGCATCGGGAGCAGCCGCCTCATCTTGGACTTGCTTAGCCGCTAACAGCTGAACCGTCTTTTTGGGGCGGTAAATGACGTAGCTCGTTGGCGTCTCGCGCAAAAACACTTGGACACAGCGCGGCTTGTTCGCCAGCTGATCCAAATAATTTTGCGTAATTTCATAGATGGTGCGCGCAACGACTTCCGTTGTCGGAAAATACTCCGCGCTTTGCGCATGGAAATGCTCGTTGTCATCATTTAAATACGTATGGTCAAAGCGGTCATGAATAAGCCGCTTAATGAGAGCAAAATTAACAAGAAAACCGGAAGCATCGAGCTCATCGCCAGCGATCGTCACATTGGCGAAATACGTATGCCCATGGATCTGGGCACATTTGCCCGCATCGGCGCTCGGAATGCTGTGCGCGGCGGCAAAATGCATATCTTTGTTCAGCTCATAGCTGTAGGAATGTGTTGCGGAAGGGTAAATTTGCTGAATCACTCGGCCATCTCCTCCTTGCGGGAAGACAAATATTGCTTGAGACCCTGCGATCTGAGCTTGCATGCCGGGCATTCGCCGCAGCCATCTGAGATGATGCCATTGTAGCAGGTCAGCGTCTTGTTTCTGACGAACTCGAAGGCGCCCAGCTCATCGGCAAGCTGCCACGTTTGCGCTTTATTCAGCCACATGAGGGGGGTCTCAATGACGAACGGGTAGTCCATCGCGAGATTAAGCGTCACATTCGTTGATTTAATAAAGATGTCACGGCAATCGGGATAGCCGCTGAAGTCCGTCTCACAAACGCCGGTTACGACCGTATGTGCGCCAATCTGCTTGGCAAGTATCGCTGCGAACGATAGAAACAGCAAATTACGGCCATCTACGAATGTCGTCGGCAGGCCGCTTTCTGTTTGTTCAATCGCAATATCGTCCCTCGTCAGCGCATTTGGCGCCAGCTGATTAAGCAGTGACATATCCAGCACATGATGCTTGACGCCAAGCTCCTGCGCAATTTGTGCAGCAGAGTCCAGCTCCAGCTTGTGGCGCTGTCCATAATTGAACGTCACAGCCTCCACAACGTCATAACGCTTGAGAGCCCAAAATAAACAGGTCGTGCTGTCCTGCCCTCCGCTAAATACGACGACGGCTTTTTTCGCCGCTTGTCCGCCTGATGCTGCTTGATTTTGCTGCATTTCTTGTGCTGCTTGCATTTCTTGTGTTGCTGTCATCTTTCATTCTCCTCTCTTTAATGCCGGCTAGAGCCGGAGCATGCAGAGAGATCCTTCGAACCTTTTGCCCATAAAACAAGGTGAAACGGCCGAAAGCCATCCTCTGGCGGCAAAGCTGCCGTTTCGCGATGAAATATAAGAGTGTATAAAGGTGAAAATTATACCTTCTTATATTTAAAAAAACGGAATTCATCCTGCCATTCCATTTTCCTTAGTTTTTTATAGAGGGAGTTCGCGAACCTCTCCTGTCGTGATGCGCCGTGTGCAGCGTTCACTCCAGACTTTACATTTTCACACCTCTCGTACTATAGCACAGCTGCGGGCCGCTGAACAAGGGAAGACATTGGGCCCACACAAGGATAATCGAGCTTTTTGTCGAATACATGAGGGACTGGAAATACTTCACTTTCATCATCCTATAAAATGCATGCAACAGGAGGAAGATACGTCAATGGCTTTTAAATTAAATAATGTGAAAGAAAACAAAAACGTCTTCATTCAAGATCAAATGGGCGGATTCAGCATTTTGGAATACAAAGAGGATCTCAGCTCCACGAATGCTCTGGAAGCACAAGCGAACTATTTTATGAATCAAAGCAATATGCGCAAAAAACAGCTGATGATTGAGCTCAGCAACAATGAAATTATGATGAGCGCAGGTGCCATGCAGTATATGATTGGCAGCATTGAAATGAATTCCGGCATTAAAGGCGTCGGCGGATTGATGCGCAATTTAGTCGCTGGCGCTGTAACCGGCACGTCCGCCGTCAAACCGGTATACAAAGGGACAGGCACGATTATGCTGGAGCCGACCTATCGCTATTTGTGGCTTATTGACGTGGACAACGACCACATCGTCATCGAGGACGGCCTATTTTTAGCCTGCCACTCGACTCTCGAATTAAGCGTAAGCGCACGCAAAACACTTTCCTCGGCTGCGCTTGGCGGCGAAGGGCTGTTTAATTTAAGCGTTAGAGGCAAAGGCGTGCTCGCTATAGAAGCGCCGATCCCTTCAGAAGAAGCGGTTGTCGTCGAGCTGCAAAATGATGTGCTTAAGGTAGACGGCAACTTTGCTTTGATGTGGTCGAGCTCCCTTGATTTCACTGTAGAAAAATCCGGAAAATCGCTTTTGGGCTCCGCCGCTTCGGGCGAAGGTCTCGTTAACGTGTACAGAGGAACGGGCCTCGTATGGCTAGCGCCGCTTACCGACTACAAACCGTTGCCACAAGCAGGAGCACGACGTTAATCCGACATACACACAAAAAAGACCGCTCTCCCCTCAAAAGGGAGTGCGGTCTTTCGTATGAACGCCTATTAAGAAAGCTTTTTAAGAACGCCTATTAACGGGCAGATTAGCGGGCAGGCAAATTCAACTGCCACGATACGCCATATTTATCCTCCAGCCAGCCGAACAACGTGCTGACCGGCGATGGCGACAATGGCATTAATACTTTGCCTTCCTCCGCCAGCTTCGCGAAAACCTCGTTGATTTCCGCCTCGCTGTCGCAATTTACAAATAAGGAAAGAGCAGGAGTAAAGGCATGGGGATGCGAATCGCTGAGTTGGTTGTCAATGCACATCACCTGCTGGCCTTTTATTGAGAAAATAGCGTGCAGCACCTTAGGCTTAGCGCCAGGCTCGCTTTGTGGATAATACTTTGCGCTTACAATGTCAGCATCCTCGAACGTGGAAACATATAGCTTCATCGCCTCGTCAGCTTGTCCCGAAAACATCAAAAATGCAAATACCTTCTGCTCCATTTGACCTTCACTCCCTCTTCAATTATGCGCTTGCCAGTGTCACAGCTGCGTTCAAAGCAGCAGCAATTTCCCGTTCGATTGCTTCTGCTACAACGTTCGTATGCGGATCATATTCTTGTGCCAAATCGGCATCGGCATAGCCATCCAAAGCTAGAATCGCTCCGGCGCGTGCACCTCGCAGCGTTGCAATAATGTACAGTGCGGCAATCTCCATCTCGACTGCAAGCGCGCCAGCCTGCTTGTACTGCTTATGCGGAATGTCCACGACGCCTGTAAAGAAAGCATCAAGTGTAACGGTAATACCCTTCTTCACAATGCCGCCTTCCGCAACAGCCGCCGCATAAAGGGCGCTGCTGACTTCATGATCGGCAACCGCGGGAAAGCCTTCTGGCACCAGCTGGCGCGTCAAGCCGTCTGCGCGAACCGCAGCCGTGCTGACAACTAGGCTGCCGGCCGGATAATCGGCCGAATAAGAGCCCGCTGTCCCAACGCGGATCAGCGTCGTTACGCCGCCCTTGATCAGCTCCTCAAAGCATACCGCCGCACCCGGCGAGCCAACGCCATGGCTGACTACGGCAAGTCGCACTCCTTTGTAGGTTCCGACGAAGCTGCGGTATTCACGGCTGAATGCCAGCTCGCGCTTTTCCTCCAAATGCCCTGCAATCGTCTCGGCGCGTTTCGGATCGCCGCAAACGATAGCAATAGCAGGCAAATCCTCTGTATTCACTTGTAAAATTGGCAGCAGCAAGTTAATCCCACTCCTTCTTATGCCATTCATCTTCTGGCAGACCTAAATCTTCTCCCGAGAAGCGCTGCTCCTCAAACGGATCCGCGTAATTGTGGAAGCCGTTGCGCTCCCAGAAGCCCGGGCGGTCCTCTGTCATAAATTCAAAGCCGCGAATCCATTTCGCGCTTTTCCAGAAATACAAATGCGGCACCACGAGGCGCAGCGGCCAGCCATGCTTTGGCGTCAGCTGCTCGCCATCATAGCTGTGAGCAAGCAGCACATCCTCCCGCAATAAATCTTCAAGCGGCAGGTTCGTTTCATAATCCTGATCGGCATGAATCATCACATATTTGGCTTCCGGCTTAATGCCAAGCAGCGGCAGTAAATCCTTGAATTTGACGCCTTCCCACTTCGTATCCAGCTTCGACCAGCGGGTCACGCAATGAATATCGCTAACCTGCGTCGTTTGCTTCATTGCCATCAGCTGATCATAGGAAAACACCGTTTCCTTCTCGACAGCACCGCTAATTGTCAGCGTCCATTCCGCCATATTATACTCAGGCACTTCATTCTCATGCAAAATCGGAAAACGATCCGTCAGCGCTTGTCCAGGCGGAACCCGGTGGGCGATTTCCGCGGCCACTTCAATATGCCGAACAGGCGCTTTTTTCAAACGTTCAGCTTTACTAAGCATACTCAATTAAACCTCCTTCAATTAATCGGCTTGCAGCAGCGCTCCTAGCGTGAGCTTTCGTTCGCCTTGCGCGCTTCCGCCAAATAGCTTTTATCCTTGAAGAAAAACATCGCAATAATCGTCACTACATAAGGCAGCATCATTGTAAAATGGACCGGCAGCGCATAGCCCTGCAGCCGGGTGCTGAGCGCATCCATAAACCCGAACAGCAAGCTCGCACCAGCAACGCCAAGCGGATTAGACTGTCCAAGCATCGTGGCAACTAGCGCGATAAAGCCTCGTCCTGCCGTCATGCCTTCGGTAAACATGGTCACTTGACCGAGCGACAGCTGCGCACCAGCTAGTCCGCACAAGACGCCGCACATCAATACAGCACCATACTGAATATGCGTCACTTTGATGCCGAGGCTTCTCGCAGCAACCGGATTTTGGCCAGCAGCGAGCAAGCGGAAGCCCGAAACGGTTTTAAATAAATAATACTGCAAACAAGCGACGAGCACGATTGATAAATAAACGAGCGGCGAATGGCCGGAAACGACATCTCCGACCCAAGGAATGTCCTTAATCAGCGGAATATCCCATTTTGGCAGGCCTACCATGCTTTTATCATAATAAGCGCCTTTGACATTAAAGATCGCCCGCAAGGAAAACGTCGTCAGCCCAAGCGCAAGAAAGTTAAGCGAAATCCCTACGACGATGACATTCGCCTTCAAATGAATGGCCATATAGGCAAGCAATAAGGAGAACACGAGCACACAGACGATAGCAAACAGCACAGCGAGCCATACATTGCCCGTCAAATGGTTGCCGACAATCGCCGAGAAGGCGCCAATGAGAATGAGCCCTTCCAAGCCGACGTTAAACAGGCCGACCCGCGCGCATAACGCACCGCCGAGCGCAGCAAGCAAAATCGGCGTAATCATGCGGAGTGTCGAAGCGAACAGGGAAACATCAAACAGCTGATCCACCTTAAGCCCCCGCCTTCTTCTTTTTCTTAAAGAACGAATAAGTAAACTTTGCGGAAATAAATAAAATAAGTACGGCCTGAATAATGCTCGATACTTCCAGCGGCACATCGGTATTGCGCTCGACGCCCATGCCGCCGGTTTGCAGCGCGGCCAGCAATATGGCAGCCAGCGCAGTGCCTAACGGATTCGATCCAGCCAGCAGCGTCGCCATAATACCTGACCAAGCGTACCCAGGTGAGGTAAGTGCACCATCCAGATAGCGGTATTGGGTGCCTAGCACCTCCCCGGCTCCGGCTAGACCGGCAAGCCCACCGCTGGCGAACATGCTGTACAGCATCAGCCTTCCGCGATTAACACCGCCGTAGCTCGCGAATAGCGGATTGCCGCCCATCATGCGAATTTCATAGCCTTTAACCATATAACGCATAAACCAAGCAAGCGCTATTGCCCCAATCAGCGCGAACAGAAACCCTGCATGCAGGCTCATCCCTTGAAACAGCTTGGGCAGCCACACGCTCTTATCCACCATGACCGTCTGTGCCATAGCGGCCGAGCCGGATCTGTCCATCAAGGGGTAGGAAACAACATAACCGGCAAATAAGGAGGCTATATAATTAAGCAATAAGGTCGTAATCAATAAGTTCATGCGAAACCTAGCATCCAGCCATCCGGCAAAAGCGGACCATAGTCCGCCAGCAATTACGCCGGCAAGCAGCGCTGCAACAAGCTTAAACCAAGCTGGACCTGGCAAATAAATCGCGGTCACTGCGGCGCTTAGCGCGCCAAGCACCATTTGTCCTTCGGAGCCCATATTGAAAAAGCCTGCGCGGAAGGCAAGCGCCACCCCAAGCCCAATCAGCATTATAGGAGTAGCGCGGCTTAATGTATTCGTGAAAAAATAAAAACTGCCGAAGGCGCCCTTCCACATCTCGGCATAGGTCTCCGTGACAGATCCGCCAACAATCGCGATGGCGATAGCGCCTGCTCCGAGACCGACAATGATGGCGAGAAGCGGCTGCAATAACGCCCCCAGTATTCCCTTAAGCTTGTCCACCCGTTTATCCTCCCGCCATTAACAGACTAATTTCTTCTTCCGTAGCCGTTAAGCCCGGCAGCTCGCCAACGATTCGGCCTTCATTCATAACGAGCACGCGGTCAGACAGCTTTAGTATTTCCGTCAGCTCCGAGGACACGAGCAAAATCGCTCCGCCATCAGCCCGCCGCTTCAGCAGCTCGCCATGAATAATTTCCATTGCGCCGATATCGACGCCACGGGTGGGCTCGGCTGCAATTAGAAAAGGGGTTTCCTGAGCAAGCTCGCGGGCCACAATCAGCTTCTGCAAATTGCCCCCCGATAAATATTGCGCCTTCGTATGAATCGAGCCTGTCTTAATGCCAAAATGCTCAACCCAGCCGCTTACGAGCTGGCGAATAGCAGCTCCGCGCAGCACCCCTCCGCGCTGATAACGGCGGGCATGACCCATTAGACCATTTTCCAGCACTGTAGCGTCCTTGGCCACACCCCATTGATAGCGGTCCTCCGGTATATGAGCTAGCCCTTGCTCACGAATGCTGCGCACTGATTCGCCTGTAACCTCTTTGCCTTGCAGCTCGATTTTTCCAGAATCGACTGGAACAAGTCCTGAAATCGCCTGCAGCAGCTCCGATTGCCCATTGCCGGAAATGCCGGCGATGCCGACAATTTCTCCCGCGTGAACGGTAAGGCTGACTTGATCAAGCTTCGGCTTTCCATGCGCGCCTTTTATCGTAAGCTGCACCGCTTCCAGCACCTTCTCGCCACCCGCGGGGGCCTCTTTCTGCAAGTCCAGCAGCTCGCGGCCAACCATCATTCGCGACAACTCATCAATACTTGTATCCGCTGCATGAACCGTACCGCTGAGCTTACCGTCGCGCAGCACTGTAATGCGATCAGCTACATCCATAATTTCCTGCAGCTTATGGCTGATTAGAATGAAGCTTTTGCCTTGCGCGGCCAGCCGCTTGATCGCAATAAGCAGCTCCTTGACCTCAAGGGGAGTTAATACCGCTGTCGGCTCGTCCAAAATAATAATTTCGGCTCCCTGATGCAGCACCTTCAATATTTCTACGCGCTGCTGCAAGCCTAGCGAGCAATCCTCTACCTTTTTCCACGGATCAACGGGCATGCCATAAGAAGCGCCCAATTGCTCGGTTATAAGTGCCGCTTGCTTGCGATCGAAGCTTACTGCCTTGGCGGGCTCCCTGCCGATGACGATGTTTTCAGAAATGGTGAACGTTGGGAACAGCATAAAATGCTGATGCACCATCCCGATTTTGCTGTTAATAGCATCCGATGGGCTATGAAACGCCACCTGCTTGCCGTTTACAACGATGCTGCCAGAAGTCGGCGTCTCCATGCCATACAAAATACGCATCAATGTCGTTTTTCCAGCACCATTTTCTCCGACCAGCGCATGAATTTCTCCTTTAAGCAGCGAAAAATCCACTTCGCTATTGGCCTTTAGCGCTCCGTAGGATTTAGTAATCTTATTCATTTGCAGCAGCATGCGGGCAGCTCTCCTCTCACAATAAACCATGGTGAAACGGCCGAAAGCCGTCCTTTGACGGCGCGCGGCGTTTCAGTCCGAGAAATATAGAGAAAGGATGGCGAAATCATATCCTTTCCTATATTTCAAAAACAAGCAAACCGGCTGCTCGCTGGCAGCCGGTGCATCTTCTTATTTCGCCGCTGGAAGCTCTACGACGACTTTGCCTGAGATAATATCTTCAGCAATAGCTTTCACTTTCGTAATTGTATCTTCACCGACGAATGGGCTAAGTTTTGATTTGCTGTCTGTCGTTACAAAAGTAAGACCTACACCTTTCTCTTTCAAGCCGTAATCAGTTGCAGTAAAGTCGAATTGGCCATTTGCGAAGGCTTTAACCGTTTCATAAGCTACTGTATCCGTACCTTTCAATTGGGAAAGGACGATATGCTCAGGATCAAGCTCTGTACGGTCAATGTCTTGGCCGGAAGCGTACAGGCCTTTTTCCTTCGCTGCTTCAAATACGCCAAGATCGCCTACTGCCGACATGCCCGCTACAAAATCTGCACCTTGCGAGTATTGAAGAAGTGCAAGCTCCTTGCCTTTTGCCGAGTCATTGAAATTGCCTACGTAGTTGGTCAAAAATTTTGCATCTGGGTTGGTGCTTTTAAGTCCTTGCTCAAAACCGTATGTGTATTTCTTAAGCAGCGGTGTATCCATCGCTACTACTGCGCCGACTACATTTGTTTTAGTGGAAAGGCCCGCCGCTGCGCCAAGCAGATAAGCTGCCTCCTGCTCACGGAACACGACGCTGCGAACGTTCGGCTTATTCACGGTTGTATCGATAATCGCGAATGGCTTGTCCGGATTTTCTGTTGCTACTTTATTAAGAGCATCCTCCGCTTGGAAGGTTGCTGTAATGATCAGATCGTAATTGTCTGCTACCGCTGCGCGCAGGTTTTGCTCGAATGCAGCAGGGTCTGTCGATTCAATCGTTTTCACTTCTACGTTAAATTCTTCGCCAGCTCTTTTGAAGCCTTCATCCATCGATGCGAAAAACGGGTTAACGCCGATTTGCTCAGGAAGCACTAGCGCAACGCGCTTTTGCTTTGCATTTTCAGGAGAAGCTGTTGCTGTTCCAGTATTTGTAGCCGTGCCCGTATTCGTGCCGGTGCTGCTGTTGTTTGTTCCATTCGAGCCGCAAGCCGCCATTAAAACGACAACCATCAATAATGAAATTGTTAACGCCAGTGTCTTTTTCATCTGTGAACGTTTCTCTCCCTTAAATAGCTTGTATTTTTCTCTTTATCCTAGTAAGCTTATCGGATTTTGTCAATAGCGAATATTCGACAAAACTCTTGTTTATTCTACATTATTTTCATGAAAGTTAGTTATAAAAATACGATGTTGACACAAAATTGTAACAATGCTAGTATAATCGTACTATTCCGAGTCATTTAATATGTTTTGGAAAATAATATCCAATACCGGAGGGAATTTATGAGCACAAAATATCCTGCACTAACCAGATCCTTATTGTCCGCATCTCTGGCCCTATCCATTGCTTTATCATCGGCAGTCCCTATTTATGCAGCTGCTTCTACTACAACAGCAACAAGCACAGCAACGACTGCCGCTTCATCCGAAGCTAAGCTGTTCCTTAAAGAGAAGTTCGGCATCACCTTTACGACCAGCACGATTACAAAAGGACAATTCATTCAAGCTGTAGCGGGTGCGCTTAAGCTGGAGCAGCCGGAAGAGCTTCCTGCCTTCACTGATTTGACGGAGACCAGCCCTTATTATACCGCAGCAGCTGCCCTTCATAAACAAGGTATTCTCACATCAACAACTGTAAACGCTGAGCAAAAGCTGACAGCAGCTTCCGCTTTGTATATCGCCGTTAAAGCAGCTGGACTTGAGGAGCTGGCCCATACATACCCACAGGCGAAAATTGCAGCTGGACTGAAGAAGCTGAATATCCCTGCCTCCTCCCTTGGAACAGCAGCAGCACAAGAGCTTGCCGCAGCCGTTGATACAGGCCTGCTGCCAGCTTCCCAGTACGGTGCCATTAAAGGCAAAGGACTGACGCCGCAGCTTGCCGAAACACTAATCGTGCAAATTCTTTCCTTTAAAGGAGAATATAAGCACTTCATCGGCAACATCAGCGATAGCACTATTTACGCTGAACTGAATGATGCTTTCAAAACGTCCAACATTATTCAAGCGCCTGAGCTGCAAACGATTGTAGATGCGGCGCTCAAAAATAATTTGGTGACGGGCTACAACCTGAAGGATGCGCGTTTTGACGCTAACTTCACGCCATCGCTATCTCTCACATATGGACACAGCGACCTAAAGCATGTGATCCAGCTTATCGGGCTGCTGCGCAGCGAAGGCATTGACGCTAAGGTCCAACTGGAGCCTAAAACATCCGCCTTTGTCTTCATGAAGGAATGGGGCGAGCCACCAACAAAGGATACTGAAAATTATAAAGTAGTCCAAATCGAGAACGGCAATTATATTACGTATGCGAAGGAATTTGATATCGCTTTTGAGTTCAAAACTGCAGCGGATAAAGCCCGCTTCCAGCCTATTATTTTGCAATATGCAAAAAAAGATAAAGCCGATCAGCCTGGCCTGATCTATGGCTCATGGTTCCAGCCGCTTTATTATTCCTCAACCAAGCTCAATGATTACGAGGTCATTACGAACAATAAGATTACAGGCAGCGGTTATTATTATGCCCAGTCCTTCTCGCTGAATGATCAATCGAAGGACATCGTAGAGGGCTTCCGCAAGCTCGATCCGGCGGTCAACATTGATTCCTATACGTTCTGGGTAGACAAGCCCTTCCATAACTACTTGAATGGCGAGGGTCTATAAGCATAAGATCGGACCAGCTATAGTTAAAAAGGGACTCCTTCGTGCAAACGAAGCGAATCCCTTTTTTTCATATGAACGCTGAGTGGAAGCTTACTGGCGACATGTCAGTACCGAGGGCTAATCAGCCGGGGTTAAGCCTCGCTGTTATCCTCGCGCTTGCGTTCCAAATTTTCACTCATTTTCGTGAACATGCTCACGGTAATATCCATATCCTCCAGCGAAAAGCCTTCATAAAGCCTGAGCATTAAATCTTCGCGAACCCGCATGATGCCGTCGACCAATTTACGCCCCTCATCTGTAATCGTGAGCAGCACAATACGGCGATCCTCTTCGCTGCGCTCGCGGTCAATATAGCCAAAATTAATTAAACGGTCAGCGACGCCAGTGACCGCGCCGCTCGTAATTTGCAGCAGCTCCGCCATAACCGACGCTTTCTGCGGGCCATGCTCCGACAGCAGCAAAACCATCTTTGCATCCGTCATGCCGAGCCCTTGCACATTAAACCGATTCCATTCGGCATGGATAAGCCGTCTAAGCTGGCGGAAGGCCTCGTCCATTTCACGCATTTTCTTTATTCTGTTTTCCGTATTTTCCTGATTCATTTATATCCCTCGCGATACTGGATTTCTACACGGCTCAATGGAATATTTTTCTCACGCCATATGAAAACCACGATAATTATACTTTTCCTACTACTATAGCTTGTTTTTCCTTGATAGCCAAGCCAGAAGCCGTTTTAAGCACATAAGTCCATCAACATTACTAGCCAATGCTTGTCCTCTGTGTTAAACTCAAAGGTATCGACTTTTCATACTGGAGGGATTTTTAATGGCACCTAAGAAGATGCGTTCCGACATGATAAAAAAAGGATTTGACCGCGCACCACACCGCAGCTTGCTGCGTGCAGCGGGAGTAGCGGAGGAAGATTTCGACAAGCCCTTCATTGCTGTTTGTAATTCCTATATTGATATTGTACCTGGTCACGTTCATTTGCAGGAATTCGGAAAGCTTGTTAAGCAAGCGATTCGCGATGCTGGCGGTGTTCCTTTCGAATTTAACACCATCGGCGTTGACGATGGAATTGCAATGGGACATATCGGCATGCGCTACTCGCTGGCGAGCCGCGAAATTATTGCCGACTCTGTAGAAACCGTTGTAAATGCGCACTGGTTCGACGGTATGGTCTGCATACCGAACTGTGACAAAATTACACCAGGCATGATGATGGGCGCACTTCGCGTCAACATCCCGACCATGTTCGTCAGCGGCGGACCAATGAAAGCGGGTAAAACATCCGATGGCCGCTCGATCTCGCTCTCCAGCGTTTTTGAAGGCGTTGGCGCTTATCAAGCTGGCATCATCGATGATAAGGGCTTGCTGGAGCTTGAACAGTTCGGCTGTCCAACTTGCGGCTCATGCTCAGGCATGTTTACGGCCAACTCGATGAACTGTCTTGCAGAAGGCCTCGGCCTCGCGCTTCCAGGCAACGGCACGATTCTTGCTGTAGCACCTGAGCGCAAGGAATTCGTTAAGCAATCGGCTACACAGCTGATGAAGCTGATTGAGCTTGGCATCAAGCCTCGCGACATCGTAACGAAAGACACGATCGATAATGCTTTTGCCCTTGATATGGCAATGGGCGGTTCCACAAATACCGTTCTTCATACGCTGGCACTTGCACATGAAGCGGGTATTGATTACCCAATCGAGCGCATCAACGAAATTGCTGAGCGCGTGCCGCATTTGGCTAAAATCGCTCCGGCTTCCGATTACCACATCGAAGATGTGCATCTTGCTGGCGGCGTTAGTGCTGTACTGAATGAAATGTTCAAAAAAGAAGGCACTCTGCATGGCGATTGCATCACTGTAACGGGCAAGACGCTTCGTGAAAACGTAGAGGGCTGTGAAATTCAAAATACCGACGTTATTCGGACCATTGATAATCCGCATAGTGAGCGTGGCGGGCTTGCTGTACTATTCGGCAACCTTGCTCCAGGCGGCGCAATCATCAAAGTCGGCGCGATCGACAAATCGGTTAACGGCTATCATAAAGGTCCTGCTATTTGCTTTGATTCCCAAGATGAAGCTCTTGCTGGCATTGCTAACGGCAAAGTTAAAGAAGGACATGTTGTCATCATTCGTTATGAAGGACCTAAAGGCGGACCTGGCATGCCAGAAATGCTCGCTCCTACTTCGCAAATCGCTGGTATGGGCCTTGGCGCTAAAGTCGGTCTCGTAACCGACGGCCGCTTCTCCGGCGCATCCCGCGGCATCAGTATCGGCCACGTTTCACCGGAAGCGGCTGAGGGCGGACCAATCGCTTTCGTACAAGACGGCGATATCGTTGAGCTGGATATGAACAACCGTGGCATGAACGTTTTGATCAGCGATGAAGAGTTCGAGAAACGCCGTGCTGCATGGCCAGGCTTCGAACCAAAAATCAAACGCGGTTATCTCGCGCGTTATTCCCACCTCGTTACAAACGCCAGTCGTGGCGGCGTAATGAAAATGTAGTTTAACTTCAAGCAGCGCTTCGGCGCTGCTTTTCTTTTTGCCCCTATGTAAATGAAAAATCGAGTAGGAGGCTAACCACTAGTTGAGTAGCTGACCTCTTACACCACCGTACGTACCTAATGTGATTTCTGTTCGTCAGACCGAGGGTTTGCCTCCGGCTTCCATCAGATTCGGCCTTGCGACCGACACCTTTGCCTTTGACTAGCCGTTCCTACTGCCAAGCCTGTAGCGGACTTGCACCGCCTAGTTATCGCCCATGCCGGGCGCACAACAAAAAAGCACGCTTATCCGCGTTAGCCGCGAACAAGCGTGCTTTTTTGTATGGTCATGCCTAGCAGCGCTAGCTGGCCAACTTGCAATTACGAGCTCGACGTCTCCCTTTGGGTCAATACCCCAGCAAGCACCATCGAGCCTCTTGACTCTACCCCATTGGCATCTGGCTTAAGCTTGCCTGTAAACAGACGCCGATGCCCAACTATATAGCAGAGGTGCTGCCCTCTACAGGAGGAACAGAATCCGCTGCTGCAGCTTGCCCTGAGCTTACCCGCAGCAACGCTGCATGCATATTTTGATAAGCTTGCATTTTGCTCATTGGCATGAGCAGCATGCACGGATCAATCGATTTCCTGCGCTCCTTGCTCTTCGCATTCCGTTGTTTCTTCGTCAACACGCGCATAAGCAGCCGCAAATAAATTCGGGTCGTGCGGGCAAATAAACCGCTAGGCAAAGGGAACACCTCAAAGCCAAGCCGATCCGCCCCTCGATGAATCATCGTAACGCCATATATCGCTTTCGCATCCACTGCATCAGGATCATGGGCCAATTGGCTCGCAAGCCTAGGAAGTGCAGCTTCTACTTCCCGCAGCATCCTGATTCCCGCAGCCAGTGGCGAAGCCGCTTCCGCAGCAATGCCGGACAGCTTGCGGTTGTCAAAATGCAGCTCCACAACGCGGTCTCCCTTGTTTAAACGCTGGCCATCTGCCAGCTCAATCGGTTGGCCGCTGTAAGAAATCGTTCGATAATGGAACGCCGGTGGTGAATCTTCCCCTACCTGCTTGAGCTGAAACAGGAGATGGAACACTCGCTCATATTGCAGCCACAGCGCTATAAGTGATTTTTTCCACCAAGACAGCTGGCGCTCCTTTGCCCGCTCTGTCAGCTTAATCATTTCTTCAATCGCAACAAAACGAAAACCTTGCTTGCAGCCTTCCTGCAAATATGATTCAAGGGCAACCAGCATATTAGCAGGGGCCTCATGATGGGCACCCGGCGTTTGCCCGCAATCATGGAGCAGCAGCACTTCGCCAGGGCGGAGCTTCTTTAGCATTTTTCGCTTAAGTCGCTCCGCGCCCAGTCTCCTGTTCCAATCGCCGAACATTGACGACCATAAAACAATTTGCAAATGTCCAATGCCAGCAAAATCAAACACATTGATAATGCCCCAAGGAGGCCGATAATAATTGGAACGGCTCCCCGTTGCCTCTCGTATTATTTCGCATGTACGCTCGATCTGACGCTTGACGGACCTTGGCCGCATAAACCAATTTGTTCGATGAACATAATTGTGTATGCCAAGCGTATGACCTTCCTCATGTATTTTGCGTAACAGCTCCGGGTGTGCTTCGCCATGTGCGCCAACGATGAAAAAAGTCGCTTTCGCATCATAGCGAGCCAGCAACTCGAGCAGCTTTGGCGTATAGACAGCATCCGGGCCATCGTCAAAGGTAAGGGCAATTTCCTTTTTTACCAGGCCTTTCTTAAAAACCCGAAATCCGAAAGTACGACTGATAAAAGCAGGGAGGAAAGCGTAGAACGAGAAAAAATAAAGAGTCCAGACAACCAAGTTCTCCATATATGTTTCCCCACCGTTATTAAAATTTTTGCTGCATGGAATCGGCGATAATCCAACAACGATAACTTTAATTGTATCATAAGGCAGCAAAAAATAGGCAGCAAAATTAAAATTATAGTACAATCAAAGCGAGATAAACGAAATTGGAAAAGAGAGGTTTTCAGTTATGCTACCGTTTTATAAAAAATATTGGCGAACCGCATTCGACATTGCACTAATCGCATTAACGGTTTATTTAATTATGCTTGCCTTTAGTCATTTTTATCGATTGGCTACACCTATCATTTTCTCCTTTGTTATATTTATGTGCATTGAGCCGCTGGCACGCAGGCTTAACAAAATCGGCATTAAGAAATCCATCGCTTCAGGCATATCCATTTTATTGTTTTCTATTCTTATTCTCTCCGCCTTCTCCGGGCTCGGTTACATTGTTTCGAAGCAGGGCTCCGAGTTTCTGGACAAGCTGCCGGAATATGAGACCATTCTCAAGGAACAGGTGGAGCTCCGCACTTCACAGGTGCAAAATAAAATTCAGGCCCTCCCGCCTGAGCTCGTCACACAAATTACGGAATACATCCAGGGTGCTGCCGAATATGTGCCGAATTTGGTCAAAACGCTGTTTGCCGGAACCGTTGGCTACGTCTCTTCGTTCTCCAGCTTTATGTTTAACTTTCTGGTCGGTATTATATTAGCTTATTTCCTTAGTATTGAAATTAATGACTGGAAAAAAACAGCGGCGGATAAAACGCCAAAAACGTTTAAAAAAGCCTTTTTCTTTTTGCGTGAAAATGTATTAAAAGGCATTTCCGGCTATCTGAAGGCACAAGCCAAGATGATTACGATTACGTTTTTCGTCATCTTCATCGCCCTGCTGCTGCTCGGTGTCAAAAATGCCCTTGTCGTCGCCGTCATCTCCGCTATTTTTGATGTGCTGCCGCTGCTTGGAGTAGGCACAATCTTCATTCCTTGGGTTATTTATTTGTTTATCGTGGGGCATACCTCGCTTGCGGTATGGCTGTCCGTATTGTATCTCGTCGTCGTACTGGCGAGGCAGCTGTTGGAGCCAAAAATTACCGGAGATACGCTCGGCGTATCTGCATTTACGATGCTGGCGTTTATGATTATTTCGCTCAAGCTGTTCGGAATTGCTGGCGTCATCTTATCACCCGTGCTCATTATTTTGCTCAAAACCTTATATGACCAAGGCTTCTTCCATCGCTGGATCAGAGCGCCGCAAGGCGAATTCGACAACCAGGTGCCGCCTGCAGATGCTGGAGGCAGCGGTAGTTCGCCAGTTCCTCCAAGCGTTTAAATTCGCTTTACCGCTTCGCTATAATATCCATGACGCCGCGAAACAGCTTCGTCGCCTGATTGCTTGTACCAGGACTTCGGTTCTCAGCAAGTACGGCGACGGCGTATCGCGGCGTATTTGTCGGTCCGTAGCCGATAAACCACTGGTGGACGCGCTCCTTGCCGCTGAGCAGCGTCTGTGCCGTACCGGACTTCCCGGCAACGGGCCATAGACCGTCGCGAATAGAGCGGCCCGTTCCTCGCTCAGTGACCGCCTTCATCCCTTCCAGCAGCATGCCCGCGGTTCTTGCATGTATCGGCGTTCCCGCCTGCCGGGCTTGCAGCGGCTTTAGCTCCACCATCAGCTGTCCGTTTGCATAACGAATTTCACTCACGATTCGCGGCTCCAGCCGCTGACCGCCATGCAAAATCGTCACGACCAAATTCGCCGCCTGCAGCGGCGTCATCCTGACATCTCGCTGGCCGATACCGCTTTGAGCCATAATGCCTCCGTCTACGTCAAGGGTAGGCTTGTCCTGCAATTGCTGCCAAATGCTCACAGCAAACAACTGTCCGTCCTCTTCCTCGCCAAGCAGCCGCAAACGTCCGGCAAACGGGCCAAATGCTGATTCGGCATGCCAGCCAGCTGGAGCACCAATGCCAAGCGCCGCCGCTGTCTGATACAGCTCATAGCCGCTCAGCCGTTCAGCGAGCGTTGCAAACACAATATTGCAGGACTGGGCTAAACCTTCCTCAAGCGTCAGACTTCCGTGGCCGTCCTGCTTCCAGCACGTTAAACCATATTTTCCATACTTCCCGCTGCATGTGAACACTTCTTTTTCGTCCACAACACCAGCCTCAAGCGCTGCCGCTTCCGTTACGAGCTTAAAAATCGAACCCGGAGCAACCGCTTGGAGCGCATGATTCGACCAATCGGTTACTTCATTGCGATCCAGCTGCTGCGGATTCATCTGCGGCCGAGATACCATGCTGACGATATCTGCATTTTGTGCATCCAGCACGACGATTGCTCCTGCTTTCAAGCCATTTGCATCCGCATAAAGCTCAAGCTGCTGCTGGAGCTTTAAATCGAGCGTCGTCTTTACCTTCAGTGGATAATATTCGCTATCTGGCTGAAAAACCCGCAGTCCCAGCCCCTGAAGCGGATGGCGCTGCCCATCGAGAAAAAAAGATACCGACGTTGGCCCGTTGCCTCTGAGCAGCGTATCCAGCGATTTTTCAAGTCCGGCACCACCGATTTCATCTGTCAGCTTGCGCTTGCCTGACGCCAGATCCGCTCCATAAGCCTGCTCCAGCCATTCCGGGTGCTGGCTTATAAAGCCAATAGCCTGTCTGGCATTAAACTGCGGCAAATACCGATTGTGATAAGGGAGCACCTTGACTCCGTTAATATGGAGCTGCGAAAGACCAGCAAGCTGGCCCATAGACAAGCTCAAAGGCGCTTTCTGCCCTTCCTCCCGCCAAAAATCGGCACTCTTCAGCCCATCCCACCTATTCACTAATTGTTCGTAGGACACATGCAATAGCTTCGCCAGCTTGCGCAGCTCCGCCACTTCTCCCCGTGCCTCGCTCTCCACTGGAAACAGCGCCAATGCAGAATAGCTTTCCCCAGTAATGGCGCTTCCATAACGATCTATAAAATCGCCGCGTCCTGAATCGAGCACCAAATTTCGCTGCCGTTGAATGGCCGCCTTATTTTTCCAATCGTTATGCTTGCCCAATGTCTGTACAGCGGGCTGCGCCAAGCTTGGCACCAATTGCAGCGTCGCCAGCCGGATCAAATAACCTGCCATTATAACCGTTAAAAATATTGCTACAATTGCTGCACGTCGCCTGACCATTTCCGCAGCCCCCTTTTCCTTTCAGTATGGCCTTAATGCCAACGCATAAACAGCATCACCCTTTCCTTAAGCCCTTCTGCACCTGCTCCAGCTGCCCAAAAAATAGTTCAGTTTCATTTAAGGTAGCCCAAGTATGATAACCAGCAAGAACCTACATGAAGAGGTGATGCTTCTATTATGAAGACGCACAAGAAAACAACCAAAAAGAAGAAACGGATATGGCTGATCGCATTGATCGTTACACTCTTAGGACTTGGCTCATTGACATATGGTCTTGCAGACCGTTATTTGATCAAGCATGTTGAAGTTGTCGTAACAAACAATACAACAACATCTACCAGCTCAAACGAAATGGCTGCAACTGCTGATGTTCAAGCCACTTCTGATGACTGGAACTACACCAGTGACAATATCCAAATCAAAATCAACCAAGTGCAGACCGGTTCTGGTTCAGATCTGATTACGTATTATGTCGCAGATGTCATTGTTAAAGATGCCAGCAGTCTGCGCTCCGCATTCGCCGACAACAGCTTTGGAACGAATATTGTGGAGGATACATCGGTCATCGCTTCCAGCAATCATGCTATTTTTGCAATCAACGGCGATTATTATGGCTTCCGTGATGATGGAGTCATTATTCGCAACGGCATCGTATATCGCGATGAACCGGTGCGGGATGCGCTGGCACTGCTGGATGACGGAACGATTCAAACTTATGACGAAACAGAAACTTCTTCCTCCGATCTGCTTTCAGAAGGTGTCACCAATACGTTGTCATTCGGACCAATCCTGATTCAAGATGGCAAAATCACTAGTGATTTCAGCAGTGTCAAAATCGATACCAATTTTGGCAACCGCTCCATTCAAAATGCGAATCCAAGAACTGCGATCGGCATGATTGCCCCAAACCATTATGTGTTTGTCGTAGTTGACGGGCGGAAGGAAGGATACAGCCGCGGAATGACACTAACCGAGCTTGCTGACGTCATGGCGGGTCTTGGAGCTACAGAAGCCTACAACTTAGATGGCGGCGGTTCATCGACGATGTATTTTATGGGCAGAGTTGTCAATAATCCGCTTGGCAAAAACCAGGAGCGTGGCGTCAGCGACATCCTTTACATTGGAGAGGAGTAATCATCATGACTATATTAATTCCGTCCTACGAGCCTGATCATCGGCTGCTTGATTTGATCCAGCAGCTGCATGCGTTCCAGCTTGAGCCCATCGTCATTGTCGATGACGGGAGCGGTACCAGCTACCACGAAATTTTCGAAGCGGCTGAAGCGTCCGGCTGTACCGTTATAACCCATGAGGCCAACCTCGGGAAAGGACGCGCCTTGAAAACAGGGTTCGGCTATATCCAAGAAGCCGGTTTGCCGGGTCATGTCGTCTGTGCGGATAGTGACGGGCAGCATCTGCCCCATGACATTAAGCGGATTTTCGAAAAGCTTCACAGCCAGACAACGCCAGGCATCGTGCTGGGCAGCCGTCGCTTCAGCGGGACCATTCCACTGCGCAGCCGCTTCGGCAACTCGGTCACTCGGTCAGTCTTCTCCCTCACTACGGGCACTAAAATTTATGATACGCAAACCGGCTTGCGCGGCTTTTCACTTGCAATGCTGGACTGGTTATGCCAGATTCCGGGCGAACGGTTCGAATATGAAATGAACATGCTGCTGACCGCCCACCTTGATGGATATAAAATTACCGAGGAATTTATCGATACCGTCTATTTGGATCATAATAAATCCTCCCATTTTCGTCCGCTGATCGACTCTTTCCGCATTTATTTGCCGATAATAATGTTCAGCACATCTTCCCTGCTATCGGCGCTGTTAGACTTCACGCTATTATTTCTTATTCAGAGTATTAGCCACAATCTTCTCTTGTCTGTCGTTGCAGCAAGATTATGCAGCTCCATCTTCAACTATACAATGAACCGAAAGTACGTGTTCACGGGCGGCAAAGTATCCAAGCTTCATCAATCGCTGCCTAAATATTTTTCGCTGGTCATCCTTGTGCTGCTCTTAAATTATGGCTTGCTATATTTTTATAATGAAACGCTGATTATTCCCCTTGTCATCGCCAAACTGCTTACCGAGGCCTCTATTTTCCTTTTCAGTTATTGGGTCCAGCGCAAGTATGTGTATTAGGGTGAATTCCCTGCATGAAAAGCTTGGCTTCCGATCGCCATTACCCTTGCATTTCTTCTAATAAGCCTCTATATGTAAAAATGCAAGGGCAAAAGCGTAAGCTGACGCTTCTCCAGCACACCCTTTTCATTCCGTTACGTATTTTTCACCATGGTTTTAAAAAAAGCCGTTTGATCGGGAAAGCATCCCGTTCAAACGGCTTTATATACAGCCTGCTATTCGATTTTGAATTTCGCGAGCGAATCTTTCAGCTCGCGCGATACGCTGCCCAGTTCTTCCGACAAGCTGACGAGACCGTCGCTAATGCTAAGCTGCTCGCTGCTGAGGGAAGCCACCTCTTCGGATGTTGCCGAAGACTGCTGTGCTACTGCGCTGACATTCGTCATCGCCTCGGACAACACTTCCTGAGACTTGTCCAGCTCGCCAATGGAGTCCGTTACCGAATCCAGCTTGTGTACAAACTGTACCATCTGCTCCTGAACACCTACGAAAATATCCGTCGCCTGCTTCACAGAAACAATTTGCTCCTGGAATAAAGGATAGGCATCCGACAATACGCTTACCGTATTGTCAATTTCCTCCTGGATTTTTTCCGTGATTTGACCTACGACATCAATCGATTGACGGGATTGATCGGCCAGCTTGCGAATTTCATCAGCAACGACCATAAAGCCTTTGCCCGCTGCACCCGCCCGCGCCGCTTCAATCGCCGCATTCAAGGATAAAATATTTGTTTGCTTCGTCAGATTGTTCAATACATCCAAAATTTTAACGATAGAGCCTGTGCTGTCTTTGAGGCTGTCTACCTTTTCAACCATAGAGCGGGTCATTTGCTCGGTCTGCCCAGTCTTATGGCTCAGCTCGCCCATGTAGGACGCTCCGCGCTCACTCGCCTTCTCAACCTCACCAGCTGCACGCACAATTTCCGCATTCGCCTGCTTCACCGTTTCCATTTGCGTCGAAATATTGCCGCTCAAATCGCTGCCTCGCTCTGCTTCAACAGCAAGGCTTGATGCGCCATTTGCAATTTCTTCGGTTGCGACTGATATTTCCCGTGAAGAGATCGCTGTCTTCCGCGATACATCCGTCAGCTCGCCTGCTGTATGCAGCACAGTATCCGCAGATTGCGTAGCCTGCTTCGCCAAATTGGTAATTTGCGTCATCATATCGTTAAAGCTTTCGCTCAGCTCGCCGATCTCATCGGAACGTTTGCGAATCGTAGAACGAACCGTCAAATTGCCCCGCTGTCCCTCGTTCATCAAATTGCGCAAGTTCGTCAGTGGCTGTGCAATCGTTCTAATCACGAGGAAGCCAATTGCAATTGCAAGGAATACAGCTACAATTGCAGTAATAATGGTCATATTGCGAATGACTTTTGCATCCTCTACCAACGTATCTACCGGAATAAGTCCCAGCAGCTTCCAATCAACGGAATCAAATGTTTTATAAACCGTCAGCATGGATTCGCCAGCGCTAGTATTCAATTTTTTCGAGCCCTCTATTGCAGCGTCGCCTTCCGTTGGAAGAGCTACTGGAGCTGGCTGACCAATGAGCTCATTATCAGGAGCGGCAATATAGTTATTTTGACCGTCTACGATTGAAAGCTCACTGCCGGGTCCCAAGGATACTTCTTTGAATCTTTCCTGAATGCTTGCCAAATTAATTTCAATCAGCAGCATATAGGAAACTTCATTAAGCGTGCTATCCTTCAAAAGACGGCCGATGCCAACCGTTGGCGCGCCGTTTGCACCGCCAAAGCCTTTCGGCTGGGTCGCAATCCATAGCGCCTTGCCGTTCGATTCCTGCACCTTGGCGAACCATTCTTCCTTCTTCATCGCATCAGATGCAACAGAAGATGCGTTTCCTGCCGTTACGACTGGCAGCTTGTCATCCAATGGCAGCAAATAAAGTGCCTTAATGCTGGAGTTTCCAAGCACGTAATCCTGCATTTTGTTTGACAGCTCGCGGCTTGCTTCAAACCGGGTATAGTCGTCCTCGCCGTCACGCATTTTACCAATCAACGTATGTAAGTCTTTGTTAATCAAAATTTGCATCGTCATTTCTTCATAGTTATCCAAAATAATGTTCAAGTTCGTCGTTACCTGGCTGACGGTCTGAAAGCTAGCCCCGGAAACTTTACGCTCGACAATCGTTTTCGTTTGGGAATATGAAATTAGACCTACTGCCAGAACGCAGGCTACGATACTGGCAAAAATAATTAAAAACAGCTTCGTTCCTACGGATTTATTAACCTGGTTCAGCTTCATTTCCTTGGACAGCGATAAAAGCTGCTTGGATGAGCTCTTCCCGTATTTGCCTGTCTTAGAGACGATTTTTTTCATAATCGGTTTAGTGCCGCTCCAAAATCCAGAAAGGGCTTTCATAGGTTTGCCTGATTCTGCTTTTTCCCTCGTAGTTTTCTTCGACTGAGTTTTGTCCTCATTTTTTTTCAATGATGACACCGCCTTTTTTATTTGTTACGGACTAGGTCTCTAGAAGCGTTCAATATGTTGTCAATGAATCCTTGTGCTCTCTTTTCTTATGTAGCCCCTAATTCTATATATCGGCTTTCAACTCACAAATAATTAATAATTAATAAAAAAAAACACTATTTTCGATAATCGAAAACAGTGTCGTGGTCCTAGTTATTTTTTATCATCAATTTACGCAGCATATCCATCGGTTCAACAGGTGCAAAAGTCTTAATGTGGATGCGCTGAAGCGGGTGTCTTGCGGCATCCAGTTCCTGTCCCTTGTCATCGGTCATCTGCGTAATCGTCTGCTTGAAGAAGCGTCCGCCGGGTCCTACAAACTCAACTTCCTGTCCCAGTTTGAAGTGATTGCGCTGCTCTACAACCGCAATTCCAGTCTCTTCATTGTATTCCAGAACAACCCCGGCAAAATCATAAGGAGCTGGCTTATCTTCCGGCTCATAAATATGATCCTCCGCACCCGGTGTATCGAGAAAAAATCCCGTGTTGAGCGGACGATTCGCCGCTTTGAAAATTTCATCCAGCCATTCCTGCTTCAGCACGAAATGTGCCGGATCTTCAAAATAGGAATCAATCGCTTGACGATACACATTTACCACCGTAGCAACATAGTGAATGCTCTTCATACGGCCTTCAATCTTGAAGCTGTCTACGCCGACATCAATGAGCTCCGGCAAATATTCAATCATGCAGAGGTCTTTAGAGCCCATCGTGAATTGATCCTCGCCTTCTGAATACATCGGCACATCATCAACGAACAAATCGTATTTCCAGCGGCATGACTGCGAGCAGCCCCCACGGTTGGAGTCCCGATCGGTAAAGTGATTGCTCAGTACACAGCGGCCGGAAAAGGAAGAGCACATCGCGCCATGAATAAAAGCTTCAATTTCGATATCGACATGCTTTTTAATTTCGGCAATTTCTTCAAAGCTTGTTTCTCTGGCTAGAACGACGCGTGGCAGTCCTTCTTCCTTCCAAAACTGTACCGCCTGCCAGTTGAGCGTGGATTGTTGGGTGCTCAAATGCGCTTCCAGCTTAGGAGCTACTCGCGCAGCCGTCTCGATTATAATCGGATCTGCTACAATAATCGCTGAAATGCCGACTTCTTCCAGATTGCGCAAATACTCCTCAAGCCCGCCGATATCCTCATTATGTGCGTAAATATTCGTAGCCACGAATACCTTAGCGCCATAACGATTGGCAAACTCGACGCCTTCCCTCATTTCCTCAAAGCTGAAATTGCCTGCGTTGGATCGAAGGCCGTATTTTTGTCCGCCAATGTATACGGCGTCAGCGCCATAATGGATGGCGAATTTCAGCTTCTCCAAATTGCCTGCCGGGGCAAGCAGCTCGGGACGATCGAGTCTATGGCGTTTCCCCTGATAGCGGGTTTTCACAGGGCTCGTCACCCCTGAATACGTGTTTTCTGCAACTGTCATCGTTGCTGCACCTCCTGCTCCATACCTCAATACACCTGTTCTTTATAAAAGAAACCAAAGCTCAGCTCACGCTGCGGATCCTGCGCTTCTTGAATCGGCTCCAGCCACTCATCCTGAAAACGGTAGCCCTCGGGATCGGCCATATAAGCGTCAATAACGTTCCGATAAGCCCTTACTACGATTTCATTATATTCTATCGACTTGAGCAGCCCTTCAATCTTCAAGCTCTCGACGCCGATTTCCATCAGCTCATGCAGGTTTTCCAGCATGCAAATATCATCCGAGCTCAAAATATGTGTCCCGTTGACGTCCTCAAAAATAGGGAAACGCTCATCTTTACGCTCAGCTTCCATCACGTATAGCCCTTGCTCCTTGCTGGCGCTGCCAAGCTTGCCGGAGTCTTCCTGATGATCCAAATAGCTGTTCACAAGCGAGCGCTTGGAATGATAAATATTCGTCATGCCATGAACCTGCACCTCGATTGGCATCGTGGAGTTTTCTTTGATTTCAATAACCTGATCCATATTCAGCTCACGGGCAAGCACAAACCGCGTAGCGCCGCGCTTTCTCCAATATTCAGCTGTCGCGTAATTCGTTGAAGTCATTTCGGCATTCCAATGCAGCGGCATGCCTGGAGCGGCAATCCGCGCAGCCATCAATACAGCGGGGTCACCGAACATAACGCCGTTTACACCAGCTTCGGCCAATGCCTGCAAATAGCCAGGCAAAGATTCCACGACTTTGTTTTCGATCAAATTATTTACCGATACATAAATGTTTACGCCATGAGGCGCCGCCAATTCGACTGCTTGCCTGATCATTAACAGATCAAATTGTCCAGCAAGACGCATGCCGTAGCGTGCTTCTCCAATCAGGAAAGCATCAGCCCCGGCAGCAATTAGGCGCTCCAGCTCCTCCAAGGATGAAGCTGTCGTTAATAATTCCGGCTTTACTGCCATGCTCCTTACACTCCTTACTTAGACTGCGCAGTTTTGTTGCTGTTAGCAATATTATGGTTATGCTCGCTAAAGGTTTTAGCAAACAGATGCTGTCCCGTTCCATCTTTCTTGGTTACATAGAAAAAATATTCCGTTTCCTGCGGATAAAGCGCCGCTTTGATCGAGCTAAGGCTTGGGGCTGCAATCGGTCCCGGCGGGAGCCCATCTACCAAATAGGTGTTATAAGGGCTGTCTACCTTGAGATCCTTATTATATAAACGTTCCTTTGGCTTATCGAGTGCATATTGCACCGTTGCATCTATTTGAAGCTTCATCGGCTTGTTCAAGCGATTATATATAACGCTCGCAACTACCGGACGCTCCTCATCAACGACCACCTCGCGCTCGACCAGGGATGCAATCGTAAGCAGCTGATGAATCGTCAGCTTGCGTTTTTCCAGCTGAATCATCCAATCATTGGGAAGTTGGGCAAGCTTGACATCAAGCTCAGAAATCATGCGGTTCAATATTTCCTGCTCGGTACTGCCCTTCTTCATTTCATAGGTTTCAGGAAACAGATACCCTTCCAGCCGGTGATGCAGCTTGGCATCGGCGGAAATCTCATTGACCGCCTCCGCATTGGTCCATGTTTGCTGCTTATCGGCCAGCTCCAAAAATTTATCCTTGTCGATCAGCTTCTCTTCCGCCAGCTTATCGGCAATTTGCAGCACCGTAAGCCCCTCGGGAATTGTAAACCGGATCGTCTCCTGCTTGACAGTGCTGCCGCTGTTCAGCATAGCGATGACATCTGCCTTATCCATGCCGGGATTCATCGAATAGGTGCCCGCTTGGAATTTGCCGCCTTCTTTCTCCAGCTTCAAATAATACTTAAAGATCAGGGCATTTTTAATAATCCCTTCCTCCTGAAGCACATCGGAAATTTGGCTCGCTGAGGCGCTATTTGGAATGACAATCTGCTTGGCCTCTGCCGTCTTGGTTGGCTCTAATTGAAGCCACAAATAAATAAATGCGCCGCCCACCACTGTAGTGATGACGCCTAAAATACTTAAAAATACGTAAAAAGCGATACGAACCTTGCTAGGCCTAGGTGACTGCCTCTTTGCGTTGTCCAACCTGCTTTCCTCCTATTTCCCCAATACGTCGAGAAAAAGAGCGGTGTGCACCGCTCCTTTTCTCGATGTATACGTATAATAAAGCTTGCTTAAGGCCGCTCATCGCCAGCAAATAACAAATCGTCATAAGCTTCGGACGCCAGTTCCCATTCTTCATCATCCTCAATCGTTTCCAGCTCCGGCTCTTCGCCAAGCTCGCCAATAACGCGGAAAAGCTCCACTTCATCCTCGCCCTTCATCGCTTCCGACTGGAGCGCAGCATAAACGTAGGAACCGAGTCTAAACTCAGCCTTGATGACGAAGGTTTCCATGACGCCGCCGCCCGCAAGCAGCTCGATTTGAGGACCGAAGGCTTCCCGCAGCTGCTCAAGCGGCTGCGGGATTAGTACCTCGCCTTGATCCATTAATTTTCTTCCTCCAATTCGCCGAGCAGCGTATTAAACGTCTCCTCCACGATGTTCCACTCTTCTTCGTCTTCAATCGTGTACAGCTGGAGATCGTCGCCATCTTCCTCGTAGCGGAAGGCGTAAACCTCATCTTCCTCTTCGCTCTCGCCAACGAGCGGAACGACCATCATATATTTCTGATCAGAGCCATCCACTTCAAACTTCATGATGACTTCGAATTCTTCTTCATTGCCGTCTTCATCCGGAATATAAATAATTTCCGGCTCTTCGAACTGCATATCATCCTTTGTCATCTTAACCCTCACCTTTTCGTTTTGTGCATTGCGCCAAAATAGCTTTCGCTCCTGTTAACGCAAGCCCTTAGAATCGAGATAATTTTGTAAAATGAGCGTTGCCGCCATTTTGTCCACTACCAGCTTTCGCTTCTTACGGCTGACATCCGCCTCTATGAGAGTACGCTCTGCGGCTACAGTAGTCAACCGTTCGTCCCAAAGGTGAACAGGCAAGTGTAGTTTCTGTCGAAGCTGCTCTGCGAATTCAATACTAATTTCGCCTCGCGGACCGATGGTGTTATTCATGTTTTTCGGTAGTCCCAAGACGATCTCACTAACCTCATACTGCTGCGCCAATTCGGCAAGCCGATCCAATTCGCCATTGTCACGGCGCTTCTTCACGACCTCAAGCCCTTGCGCAGTCCAGCCAAAAGGATCGCTTACCGCAACACCAATGTTGCGATCGCCGTAATCGAGTCCCATTGTTCTCATTGCTTGTCCGGCTCCTGACTATTATGTTTTCTTATTGTTCAAATAAAACCGGACAAGCTCTTCAATGAGTTCATCGCGTTCCTTCTTGCGAATCAGGCTCCTGGCGTTGTTGTGCCGCGGAATATACGCGGGATCACCGGAGAGCAAATAGCCTACAATCTGATTAATCGGATTGTACTCTTTCTCCAGAAGTGCCTCATGCACAGACAGCAAAATATCCTGTGAGGAGGTCTCCAAACTTTCCGGCAACACATCAAACTTCATCGTTTTGTCCATGGAACTCATCGCCAGCACCTCGCTTTCCAACTACATTTCAATGAGATTACTATCGATACACATTCCTATCATATCACACTTGCTTGGGCGAGAACCAGTTCTTCCGCAAGTTTCAGTGCTTCTTCCAATTTGGAAGCGTCCTTGCCGCCAGCCTGCGCCATATCAGGACGGCCACCTCCGCTGCCGCCGCATACGGCTGCTGCTTCTTTAATAATTTTCCCAGCGTGAAGACCCTTCTTCACCAAATCAGCCGATACCGAAGCTACAAGGCTAACTTTATCCTCTTGAACAGCGCCAAGAATAATAACGGCGGAAGGCAGCTTAAGCTTCAGCTCATCAGAAATGCCGCGCAGCGCGTCTATGGATGGCGCATTTACTTGAGCGGTAAGCACCGTAATTTCGCCGATCTGCTTCGCCTGCTGCTCCAGCGAGCCTGCTTCGATCCGGCTCAGCTTCGCCTGCAACGATTCATTCTCACGGCCAAGCTCCTTCACCTGTGCATGCAGCGCTTCAATGCGTTTAGGCACATCCCCATTGCTCGATTTCAGCAATGCTGCTGCTTGCCCCAGCAAATCAAGCTGGCTTTCCGTGTAGCTATAGGCATGGCGGCCTGTAACGGCTTCAATCCGGCGCACGCCGGAGCCAATTCCGCTTTCGCTGATCAGCTTGAACACGCCGATTTGCGAAGTGCTGGCTACGTGGCAGCCGCCGCACAGCTCAAGGCTGTAGTCGCCGACCTGCACGACGCGGACAACATCGCCATATTTTTCACCGAATAAGGCCATTGCGCCCATTTCCTTCGCTTCTGCAAGCGACTTGTTTGTAATGGTCACATCGGTGCTGTTCCAAATTTGCTCATTGACACGGCGCTCGATTTCTACAAGCTCCTCATCGGTAATGCTGCCAAAGTGGGAGAAGTCAAAACGCAGACGCTCCGCCTCAACAAGGGAACCGGCCTGATTAACATGTGTGCCCAGCACTTCTTTGAGCGCTTTATGCAGCAAATGCGTTGCCGTGTGGTTTTTAATAACGTCCTCACGAACCGCTTTCGCTACAGCTGCCTGTACTTTCTCGCCTGTCTTCACGATGCCTGACACAACGAGCGCGTGATGCACGCTTTGGCCGTGCGGCGCTTTCGTTACATCTTTCACCTGAAGCGAAAAGCCTTGGCCCGAAATGATGCCGCGGTCTCCAATTTGTCCGCCGCTCTCCGCATAGAACGGGGTACGGTCAAGCAGCACAAACACTTCGCTGCCTTCGCCTGCGCTGTCAATCAGTGCATCCTCTTGCACGATCGCCGTAATCGTCGATTCAATTACCAATTCATTATAGCCAACAAATTCGCTTTTAACCGTGAATTCGCCGAGTGCGCCGCCTTGAATCTTCATGCCGCCCGTATCCTGGCGAGCTGCCCGCGCGCGTTCACGCTGCGCTTCCATAGCTGCGTCGAAGCCTGCACGGTCAACGGTCAAGCCATTTTCCGCTGCAAAATCCTCCGTCAGGTCAAACGGGAAGCCATACGTATCATACAGGCGGAATGCATCCTCGCCGCCGATTTCCTTGCCGCCTGCTGCGCGCGCCGTGTCGACAAGCGTCGTGAGCAAAGCCAGACCATCGGACAGCGTTTCGTGAAAACGTTCTTCCTCTGTACGAATAACCTTCTCAATAAATTCGCGTTTGGATACAACCTCGTCGTAGTACACGCCCATCACTTCCCCGACAGTAGCGGTCAGCTCATGCAGGAATGGACGGTCGATGCCGATCGTTTTTCCATAACGAACCGCTCTGCGAAGCAAACGGCGAATAATGTAGCCGCGTCCTTCATTAGAAGGCATAACCCCGTCGCCGACAGCGAAAGCTACCGTACGAATATGGTCAGCAATTACTTTCAGCGCCACATCATGCTCATCGTTCACATGATATTTTACGCCAGCAAGCTCGCATGTACGCTCAATAATAGGCATGAACAGGTCGGTATCAAAGTTAGAATCGACATCCTGCAATATGGAAGCGAAACGCTCCAGGCCCGCGCCTGTATCGATGTTTTTGTTTGGAAGCGGCGTATAGCTGCCATCCTTGTTATGGTTGAATTGCGAGAATACGAGGTTCCATACTTCCAGGAAACGCTCGTTTTCGCCGCCCGGCCAGCATTCCGGATCGTTCAAATCGCCGTATTTGTCGCCGCGGTCATAGAAAATTTCCGTACATGGTCCGCATGGGCCTTCGCCGATATCCCAGAAGTTTTCATCCAGCTTGTAGATGCGCTCCTCTGGCAGGCCGATTTTTTTGTTCCAGAACGCGTATGCTTCCTCATCCTCCGGGTAAACCGTAACCGATAGGCGCTCTGGATCAAAGCCGATCCACTCCTTGCCCGTTAGAAACTCCCAAGCCCACGTAATGGCTTCTTCCTTGAAATAATCGCCGATGGAGAAATTGCCGAGCATTTCAAAAAAAGTATGGTGGCGGCGCGTCTTGCCGACATTTTCAATATCGTTGGTGCGAATGCATTTCTGCGAATTGGTAATTCGCGGGTTTTCCGGAATGACGCGTCCGTCAAAATAAGCTTTCAGCGGCGCCATGCCTGCGTTAATCCATAGCAGCGATGGATCGTTGTGCGGCACGAGCGATGCGCTCGGCTCGATTGTATGTCCTTTGCTTTCAAAAAAAGCAAGCCATTTTGCCCGAATTTCACTAGCCTTCATAGTTGATACGCCTCCAATAGGTTTCATTATTTACGCCTGCACGTTGCAGCCAAACCTGCTTTAAAACATCAAAAAGTCCCTGTCAGTTATGACAGGGACGAAAACTCGCGGTACCACCCTGGTTATCGCCAGCTTCAGCCTGCCTTGCGCTATCTCTAGCGGCACAGCCTTACGCAGCAATCTCCTCGTATGGACAATAACGGGTCCTCCCGGTGAAGTTCATTCACACTCCGAAAGCAGCTTTCAGCCATCCTTCGCCATAAAAGCTCTTGCAGCCAACGCCGGATCACGGCGAAGAAGCTTCCTCTCTGATTGACGGTCTATAGCTTACTTCTTTTTCATCAACGATTTTGATTTAAAATATAAGAATATTCACGCTTGAATTCTAAGAATTTATAAGTTTCATCCTTATATCTGCTTAGAATTTTCCGACAAAGCTCTCCGCTCGTCCCAAAAGGACGGCGCAAGCCGTTTACGCTTGAGTTGTACTAAAAATGAGTATATCGGCAGCAAGGCCCGCTGTCAAATAATCTTTCGCCGCACATAATAGGCAAACATATGCTGGACGATGACCTTCAGCGCCGCGAAAATCGGAACGGCGAGAATCATTCCCGCAACGCCCGCGACCTCTCCTCCGACCAGCAGGGCGAAAATAATCGCCAGCGGATGCATATGCAGCGTCCGCCCCACCACCTGCGGGGAAATGATGTTGCCCTCTAAAATTTGGCATAGTGTATTGATTACCGCGACGAGAATCATCATTTTGACCGATATGGTCGAGGCCATCAGAATTGCTGGAATCGCCCCCAGAAACGGGCCCAAGTAAGGAATAATGTTCGTAATGGCTACAATGCCGGCAAGCAGCAGCGCATATTCCATTCCAATGATCGTATAGCCGATATAGGCGAGCACGCCGACGATCAGACAGACCAGAAACTGCCCGCGAATGTAGCTGCCGAGCGCCGAGTCGATATCCTTCATCAGCCGAACGGTGTTTTGACGATGCGATTTGGGTACATATGTAATGATCGTCCGCTCAAACACCTCAAAATCCTTCAAAATGTAAAACGCCAGAAACGGCACAATAAAGGCAATGAACACCGTATTCAGCACCGACCCAATATTGTTGATAAAATGGATCAGCGTTTCCGACAGCTTCCGCTCCATATGGAGCAGCGACTGGTTCATGCCATCGCGCAGGCTGTCCGGCAAAAACGACGTATTGTTAATGTCGGTCACCAGATTTTGCGCCTTAATCGTCAGGTCCGGTACCCGCTCGTTGAGCTCCTGCACCTGCATCGCAAGCATTGGAATGACATTGACGAGCAAGACGGTCAGCGCTGTGAAAAATACCGTATAGATGAGCAGCACCGCCATCGTTCGTGGAACTTTACGTTCATGCAGCATCGTCACTACCGGGTTCAGCACGTATGAAATAATCATGGCAACGATAAATGGCGCAAGTATCGCTTTGAGGAAAAAATAAATATTCATAAACATCGGCTTGACCAAAATGAGCAAATACAGCGCCAGCAAGCCTAGAATCACATAGACCAACCACACAAACAGACGGCTTTTTGTGAACCGTTCCACTTTCCCTCACCCCCGCTCGCTTACCAAGGTGAAACGGCTGTCGCCGACCATTGGCGGCGGCTGCGCGTTTCAGTCCGAGAAATATAAGTCCATTTATAAGTGTGAAGCTTATAAATTCTTATATTTCAAAAGAGGCCCCTAGGCCAATCTGCTACAGTATATGTACAAGCGGGGAAAATCATCCATGGTCATTGTAGCTTACAGCAAGAATTAATATCGTTACGACACTAGGATAATGTGACGAGTTTAAAAGATGTAGTGCGGGTTGAGTCTTCCCTTACTGCAAAGCAAGCCGTTTTCGTTTTACTGTTGAAGCTAATAAAATCGTAATTAGGATCGTTAAATCCTTTTTGATTTTCCGCTACTTTCTTTCCCTTAAGTGTATAGAGGCTCCAAGTTTGGTCACCCTTATTTTTCACATATAAATAGCCTCCCCATACTTTCGTTGACCAGCCTGAACTTTCGTCATCAACAAAATTTTGTTTGATTTGGGATGAGATTTTGCCTGTCGCGTTGTTATAAACGGTTAGCATCGCTTGTGGTTCAGACAAGTTTGGTCTAAACACATTTGCAGCTTGCGGGCCGCCAGCAAAAAATGTATTTACATAGGTAAAAGCATCATCCGTGCGAATATCAACACCAATTGGATAATCCCCAAGGTTTATGTTTGTGTTTCTATAAAGATTTATAACTTTTACTGTATAATCAGAATTATTAATCCCATCTACTTGTAGATTCAATGTCAAATAAGGGTATTTAGAGTAGCTAAAATCAATTATACTTTCGCCAATTGAAAGAAAGGCTGAGAGATCCATCTGTATGATTGGCGTTTTCCACGGGCTTTGATAAACCTTAAAAATCTGTTTATCAAGCAATGCTATCCGTTCAGGAACTTGATTAGAAGGCGGCAGCCACCCAAGCAAAGCATTGGTATTAGAAATTTTGAAAGGATATTTTACAGCACTTAAAGCTTCGCCCTGCTTATTAAAAACTTTTTTCTCCAGTTTATTCTCATTTATACTCAAAACGATAAATTTGTTGCTATTCAATGAAATTGTTTCTTTTATAAACCCATTAATAGACGCATCCCATTTCTTGGACGTATCCGTCATATTCCACATTGAGATTTGCTCTTTTTCATTACTTGAAATTAAGACATAAGGGCTACCGGTTACTTGATCAATCGTACCATATTCATTCAAAGGTATAGATGCTGCAAGCAGACTAGATGTCATGGAAAAACACAAAACAAAACCTATCATTGCACATACACACTTTCGGATCATTTAATCATCTCCTTATGCATTAATATAGAACAATAAAATTACGGTTAACTTCATAATTATATGCAGTTAACCGTAATTTTACAAATTGAAACAAAACTTCGAACATATAAGCTAGTTGCAAATTTTATATTGTTCGTCTCTATCTGTTGAAGAGAATACATTTTTTATATAATCAATCTTTCCTCCATGATTCCACACTGCTTCCACAAGTCCAGAAATGTTACCAGGATAGACTGTGGCTATAATGGAGGCCGCACAAATAGAATTAGATTTCAAAATACAACAGCTGCGTGATTACCAGAGTTTGATCGGGATTGGAAAGAATGACCCCTGTCCAATCCAACAATAAGGTAAACCCGCAACCACTTAACATTTTTCCATTGACAAAAATGTTTCCCAGGAGCAATATTGTTTCATGGAACAAACAAATGCGACAGCTCCAACATGTGAGCGTAAACGAAAGAAGGGTTTTTATGAGCACACAGTCCGATCAATTGGATAAAAAGTCTGGCTGGCTCCGCGCGAGTGGAAGTGTCAGCCTTGAAGAAGTGAACTCCTCCATTCATATACCGAAAAATGCAAGCAGCTTTCGCAAATTTCTCGCCTTCGCTGGCCCCGGCATGCTGGTCGCCGTCGGCTATATTGATCCCGGCAACTGGGCAACGTCCATTGCGGGCGGCGCAAGGTTCGGCTATACGCTGCTGGCCGTTATTCTAATCGCCAATTTAATTGCAATTTTGCTGCAAAATCTGTCGGCAAGGCTCGGCATCGTTACCGGTCGCGACCTTGCCCAAGCAACCCGCGACTCCGTCGGCATGAAAGGCGCTGTCATCCTCTGGCTGCTGGCCGAGCTTGCCATTATTGCAACCGATCTTGCCGAGGTAATCGGCTCCGCGATTGCGCTGAATTTACTATTTGGCCTCCCCTTAATAGGCGGAATTCTGATTACAACACTGGATGTATTTTTGCTGCTGCTCTTGCAGAAGAAGGGCTTTCGGCTTATTGAATCGCTCATCATTGTGTTGATGGCTACGATATTCGGGGTTTTTGTGTTCGAGGTCATTATTTCGCGGCCGGATCTATCAGCGGTGCTCTCTGGCTATGTACCAAAGTTTGAAATCGTGAGCAGCCCTGCCATGCTGTTCGTATCCCTTGGCATCCTTGGTGCAACGGTTATGCCGCATAATCTGTATTTGCATTCCTCCATCATTCAGACGAGAAAATATGAACGGACGGAAACGGGACGCCGGGAGGCGATTAAGTATTCCCAATGGGATTCGGGCATTTCGCTGACGATCGCTTTTCTGATTAACTCAAGCATTTTGATTTTGGGAGCTGCGGCCTTTTATGGAACGGGCCTGAATGTAACAGAAATCGAAGGCGCTTATCAGCTGCTTAGCCCAACGCTTGGCGTCAGTATTGCCAGCACCTTATTCGCTGTTGCCTTGCTCGCTTCGGGCCAAAGCTCAACGATTACGGGGACTTTAACGGGGCAAATCGTGATGGAGGGGTTTATTAAATTTTCGATCCCGCCTTGGCTGCGCCGTATTGTGACACGCTTGCTTGCTGTCATTCCAGCGCTCATCGTCACTTGGCTGTTCGGCACGCGCGGAACGGGAGAACTGCTGCTGTGGAGTCAGGTCGTCCTCAGCTTGCAGCTTCCCTTCGCGATTATTCCGCTCGTGCTGTTCACAAGCAGCCGCACCAAAATGGGCGTGTTCGCCAACAAGCCTTGGGTCAAAGTGCTGGCCTGGCTATGCGTCGGCGTTATTACAGCGTTAAACTTGTTCCTTGTGCTTTATTTGTTCGCTACTGGGCATGAGCTAGGGTAAATTCTATTACTACTTTTTCTTTAGTCCATATTTATTCAACCTATTTGAGCAGCCTAAACGCGAATCAGGCTGCTCAAATAGGTTGTTACATTTCCGACACCAACTTTAGAGCTAACCAACTTGCCCTGTGCATCATATACATAAAAGGAGGGGAGAACTTCGCTTTCAAAAAGAGAAATCCATCTATGCTCATTATCAAGCAGTACAGGCCCATCAATTCCAAGCTCCTCTACGACTTCCTGAACCCTTTCGCGATCTAAATCTGAATCACTCATCGGCACATGAATGGACAAAAGCTGGAAAAAAGATTCATTTTCCTCGTGCAGCTGTAAAATATCTGGAATAATTTCTTTACAATAGCCGCAGCTGATTGACCATAAATAAACAAAAAGCTTTTTCTCACCCTCCGGCTCCTTGCTGTAGCATTTTCCGTTCAACCAATTTATTTCATCCTCCCATTTCGGGCTATACGACACCGCTGCATTCACAGTACCGCCTCCTTAAAAATTAGGATTGAATTTTTCGAGCCAATACCTTGGCAAGCGCCTCTTCCGCAGCAAACGCTTCTATCGGGCTGTCAGGCTGTTCCCGGTGCTGCTTTAAACATTCAATCGCGGGATCGTCTACCTGCCCCGGATCCAGAAAGGACATGGCCCAAGCTGCCCAGAAGCGCGTTTTACGATTGTCAGCATGAAGGAGCTTCTGCAGCGGCGAAATACTTTCAATTCCCATTCTCGTTAAAGTTAAAGCCGAAGCCATTCTGAGCTGTTCATTATTCTCGAGCAAAAGAGCTGCCACCTGCTCAGCACTGCCTGCAGCCTTATGACCAATTTCCCCCAATACCACAACAATCATCGTGCGTATGGAGTCATCCGCCGATTTCAATTGCTCAAGAAGCGCTGGTATAACTTGCTCCCCTTGATTTTTCAATATTTGCAATGCTCCCATTGCCTCACTGGCATCTGGGCTGCCAAGTTTTATAATCTGGGCATTTACTGGCTTCAAATCTGACATAAACACATCTCCTTATATCATCTATATGTAAATATACGAATAATTCCATAAAGGATGACAATCGCCATGACAGCCATTACGAGCATTCCGAGTGACAACTCGATTAATGTAGAGTGAAGAAATAATAATATAAAAATGATTCCTGCAAGCACGACGCTATACATGAACAGCCTCTTATAATAGGACCCTATTGATATTTCCAAGTTTTTGAGAAATACATCGACAAAAAGGCTAATGCGGAAGCACGATATCGCCACAAAAAGAATGAGCAGCCATCCAGCAGCAGCTAAAGGTGTTACGGCTAAGGTCAGGTTCCCACCGATTGTTATACTGATGATGTAGTAAAGCGCTACCGTTGCGAAAGGTGGAATTAAATCCACGATTTCAAGCAAAATCATTTTTTTCAATCTGGAACCAGGCAAAAGAAGCAAATCTCCCGATTGCGCATGCCTAATTAAACCAGAGAAAAAACCGCCTATTAAGGCCGAAGCTAAAATAATCCCAAAATAAATCATTAACCATGAAGGCCATTTGATAACCATAACAATGGTCAAACCAGCACCTCCGATGAATTGAAAAACAAGCGCCGTACGATGCTTGCGCCATAACACCCACTCGAACCAGACAAAGGCAAATACACCTGTCCATGCTTTTCCGCCCCAATAGCTTGCTTGATCGCCCCCTTTCACAGAAGCGGCCAACGAACTAAAGCTGCTAAAGCTAGACCAAAAATCAGCTTCTCTTGTAAGCTTCTCCTTTAATTCCAATCCCTTTGTTGCAGTCTGAATGACAAGGATAGCCAGTACAATAAATACGACTACGAACATAAACCCCGCAAAATGAAACTCCCCTACCATAAATGCGCCTACATAAAAAGCAAGAAGCTCCATCGCTCCAGCAATGGAAGGAAACAAAGGCTCCTCCATCTGGGTAAAAAAGAAAGAGAGCACGGTCACCACAAGTCCGGCGGCACCAACGATGCCCACAGCCATCAAAACTCTCCATTTTCCTCGCGATGAGGAGGCTGCAAATAACCCCGCTTCAAGCAAGCTAATAACGATCAGGCTCATAAATGCCTTGAAAAATAAATGCTCATATGTATGACCCATCATGAAGCGAATCGTATCTGCAATTAGGGCTGCGCCTAACCAAAAGCTGCTTCGAACCAATAGCTGCCAGCATAGGCACGTCCATACAATACGGCTCATTGACATAGGCAGCATATAAACCCACATGACATCCTCCATACGGGAAGGAAGCCTGTTTGATAATAAGCCAAAGAGAATAAAAATAAATAAAAGAACGATGACGACCCAACCAACAAGCTGGGCCATAGCTTCTTCGGGCTTTGACAATACATTCAATTGCAGCAAACTAAACAAGGCTAGAATAAGCAGCGGTGCAATTATCGCAAATTTGCTGCCCTGCCTATTCGTCAACCATTGCCTCGTGCTGTTTTTGAACAAAAAGACAGCAAGGTTAATCATCCGGCAGATGACCCCCTAGTTGCCCAATCACATCTTTTTTCCAAAGCAATCGCTGTTCTTCATCATTAGGGACGATACTTTCAGCGACAATGCGGCCTTTTTTGATTAAAATAACGCGCTGGGCGGTTTCCATAACAAACTCAAGACTATGGGAGGAAACGATAATACTTTTATTGAGGTCTCTATTTTTCAGCAGCCATTGCGCTAGCCATTCTTTAGAGGGAATATCGAGCCCTACAGTGGGCTCGTCAAACAAATATAAGTCCGCCTGTTGAATGACTGCTGCTGCTAACACGACGCGCTGTTTCTGCCCTTTGGACAGATTGCCCGCCGGGCGGTTTGCATATGACTCCAAATTCACCTCTTTAAGTGCTAAAAGTACGGCTTCCTCCAGCTTTTTTGGGGGAATACGGAAAGCTTTTGCTTTAAATTGCAAATGTTCAGCTACTGTAAGCATAGGATACAGGGAGGGACTATCAGGAATAAAGGAGAGCAGCCTTTGAGCTTGCTCGGAGCCCGCCTTAAATCCATCAATTGTAATGGTGCCCTTCTGGGGCTTATAGAGACCTGCAATACAACGCAGGGTTGTCGTTTTTCCAGCTCCATTCGCGCCAAGCAGTCCGACAATTTCACCTCGTTCTACCGTAAAACCAATGTTATCGACTCCTTCATTGCCGGGATATTGCTTGACCAAATCCTGCACAAGCAACAGCTGCTCCATATGCTACCTCCTTATTTATTGATGTAAGAGTGGTGTGCAGAAGGCTCCTCCTTAACCCCAATTGTGTTTTTCAACTGAAGCTTATAATAAAGAATCGGGATAGACAGCAAAACAAAATTATGAACAAAATGGGCCACTATTACTGCCAGAAAACCATAATGAATAAATATGAACCCTAAAAATATGCCAAACACCACTAACTGGGCCCATCTAATCCATCCTGGGTTATACCCGCTTCCTTGGTGCAAAAATGCCCATAAAATCGAAGTAATGGCCACTGCAAGCCATTCATTTTGTAAAAACCATAATAGCGTTGAAATGCCTAATAAGCGAAAAATAATTTCTTCCAAAATAGAGCTTTGCAAACTAATGCTTAAGCATTGCTTGAGCCGAAAGCCGGATAAAAAAATAGACCGGTCTGAAAGCTCTGGCGATATGCGAACAACGCCTTTAGATTCTAGAAGCTTAAATATAAAAGCAAAACCCCCTAATGCTGCTAAGGCTGAACAACATCCTATCGTAATTTGGAGGAAAGCGCTATCGAATAACAAAAGGGACTGCCCTACAGCTAATTTCACGCCCGCAAGTGATGTAATAAATGCCATGCTGCCATAAGCAATGCTGGCTACAACAGCGGAGACAATACCGATTGCATATACAGATTTAATCGTCAAACGGGAATCAAACGCATTAACGATACTCATGGAAATATCATTGTTGACTGTAAGCAAGACAGCAGCAGCAATGACTAACCCTATGCCTAAGCTAAGCAGTGATTGATGGGCGCCCTCCACATAAATGAGCAAAAGAACGCCAGCGATTGTCGATAAAAAAGAACCGACAAATCCCGATAAATTAAGCGCAGAATCACGAAACTCCTGCCTGACGACTTTGCCCATCGTTTCTGTAAGGATTTCTGTCTCGCTCAGTATACGGACTAAACAATTTTCTTGGGTTTGAACGGAAAGCTTCATTCTTATTTCTGCTGACTCCTGCATATACCAATAAGTTACAATGTCAGACAAATCCTCTTCACGAATGCCTTCCCCTGTTATTTTGGCGTTGCCCCATAGCCCATTCTTGTTTCTGTCAAGGATGGATTTAATTTCAGCTGGCGTTTTCTTTGCCATTAATGACTGGGAAGATGCTAGTCTTTGTGCACCTGCATCCACATGCAAAAAAGTAATTTCACCCTTCGCATTTATACCTACTGCTACCGAGCTGCCTTGTTTCACGAAGCGAATTCTCCATGATTCCACCAGTCCCCATTGATATAAAACCGACCGCAGCCGATCCAGCATATTTAAGTGATGCAAGCGGTTTACCGTTTCCCGATCATTCCAATACATACCATATGCGCGCCATCCTGAAACATCTAATCCACAAAGCAATTGCAAATAATCCGCCGCAACTGCAGTCGCTTGTTCTTTAGGCATTAATATAGACGGGTAAGAACGAGGGCGATTTTTAATAAACAAAACAAGCCCGATCATTGCCGCTGCAATGAAAAGGATGATCTTTACCATACTTGCCTTCAGTCCTTTCTATATAGATTAAACAAATGGCAAATCCGCTTCTTTGGGCAATTCGACTTTTCCGATACATTTGCAAGACGTAGCATTTTCCCGCGCACGCAGGAGCCTTTCAGGTGTGCCTATATCATCAAGCGAGTCTTTTAAAATATGACCCATGCTGGCACCTTCGATTTGACAAGGAGTGACCTCTCCATCTGCCCGAATATACCAAGCTAAATAGCCTGGCGTGCAAAAGTCATTACATCCATCATTCCCCTCATTACCCCAATCGGTAATGAGCAACCGATCACCCCAATTCCTTACCGCCTCTTTCAACTTTTCGTCGACGTATAAGTATTGCTCGTTGTCCAGTTCAAAATAATGATTGTCAGCTCTGCCAACTGGCAATGTAACACCTGCTCTGAAGGCTGCGGCTCCAGCAAGGGCGGCATCCTGAATAACCGCACTGATATCTTCATAATTTTGTGGATTAACCGTCATTGCTATTAGACAAGGTATCCCTCTTTCGGCTAATCGCTTGATGTTCCTCATTGATTCTATGTAAGCGCCTTTTTTCCCTCGCAGCTTGTCATGTTTATGTGCTGAACCATCGACACTGACTTGGACAAAAATATTTCCAAGGGCGCTAATAAGCTCGATTTCATCCTCTTTCCAATATAAACCATTGCTAAATAAATGTACATTTGTAAATAATGTACTGGCTGTTGTTACAATTCTTTTAAACCCTTTTGCCAGCCTTGCTTCTCCCCCAGTTAAGGTGATATCCGAAACCCCGCTCGCGGATAGCTTCTGCAAAATTTCCATCCAATCCTCCACCGCCAGCTCCTGTTCTAACGGCTTGCCTGAGCTTGCGTAACAAAAAGAACAAAATAAGTTGCAGCCATTCGTTAATTGTAGTGTACAGCTAATTGGCAAATAAGATTTTGTTGATCCCGTGAGTCGAAGCGTTCCAAGCGCTCCTTGCATCCAGCTTTCAGTGAGCGGATGCTGATTCAATTCATGGACCAGCTGTTCCGTACTGAACGGGATTCCATTTATGTTGCTCCACACTTTTGCGGTTTTTTCCACGCTTTTCGTTTTGGCAAGCAATAAGGCGAGCTGGGCAGCTGTTCCGCTTAAACGAAAATAATACATGCTATTACGCTCTACCAGCATGGCTCCATCCGGTTGTAAATGAAGAAAGTAACTGGGTTCGTATGAGACAGAAGCAGCATCATTAACCATTTAATCCCTCATCTCCGTTTTTAAAAAATAATGAAATAATAAATTTGGACACAGGAGAAACCTTGACGATGGCCTCTTCTGTGTCCTCGTTTTCTATATCGCCAGATTGATAGGAGTTGGAGGCAAGCATGCACGTGTTAAAGAAATACTTTTAGCTCCCCAACAAGCGGCACACCCAATTGACTTGACTAGAGATGTGCCAACTGGCTTATCCAGCCCAGTAGAAACCGATGATTCCCAGGTTGCTTTAATTTCTTTTTCTTTCATAAAAACACTCTCCCTTTACATTATTTGAATACAATTACAATTATAAATTAAATTCTCGATTTAAGGAATAGAAAGAAAGCACCATTTCCATTTTATATTTCTGCCACATCTAGTCGAATTGTGACGCAAAGCTTGGAATAAAATTAAAAATAGCAA
>NZ_JBCNGR010000042.1:0-65314 GCF_050481745.1 Paenibacillus algorifonticola
TTGCTATTTTTAATTTTATTATCTTTTATTTTATTTAATTTTAGGTCTATACCTTCGCGTAATTAAACGATTCAACTTACGTTAAGTGGCATGGATTTGTGGCATTTCATCTTCAAAAAACAGATCATCAAGTGAACTAAGCGTCCCGTCTTCCTCCACTTGGTACACGGACATTTTCTCTCCGTTGACGGTCAGTTCAATGAAGCAGCCCCAGCAATAAAATTGATGGGAGCCTATTTTTCCTATATCTTTCGAATTGCAGTTGGGACATCTCATCATCTTTCATTTCTCCCTATTCTCCGAATTGGAAGCTGCGACAGGCTCCAATTCTGCTTCACTGACAGCAGGAACGATAATCGCGTCTTCCCCGAGCAGCACGGCATCTGAATCCTCGGGAGCCTTAAGCCACTTGCGCCCTTCCATCAGATCCGATATAAATCCGTCCGTAAGCTCAAAGCCTACTATTGGTGTACCCATAAATGGATGAAAATAAACGTCCGATACTTGTCCAAGCATCACGCCGTGTATAGTCACCATAGGCATACCCTTGAGCTGAACTTTACTGGTGCAAAACGTTCTGCCCAGCTGCTCAAGCTTTGTTTTCTGCACAGCTGCTTGGTCGGAAATAATAATCGCGTCTACGCCGCATGTCAGCACCGCATTCCAGTTCACCGTCTTGACGACACTTGCGAACCAGCCGCTGCTTTCGAGCACGAGACCTGTAACGTTCCAGTGGGAGTCAAAAATCGCATCCTTGATCGTACCTTCGCGCTTGCCGGAATGTATGACCAGCACGGGCAGACCGATCAATTGCTGTAGTTTAATCACGGCCGGGGAAGCCTCCTAGGCGTTATTACGGATGCGCTGCACAATCGTTGCAACTTTTTGCGCTGCGGCACCCAGTTCCTCCTTAGTATTCCCCAAACCGAAGCTGAATCTTACGGCGGAAGCCAGCCTTTCCTCCGGCAGCTTCATTGCCCGCAGAACATGGGAACGCTCCAGCGCCCCTGATGTGCAGGCCGAACCGCTTGCCGCTGCAATGCCTGCCATATCGAGATTCATCAGCATCGTCTCGGTATCGATCCCGATAAAGCTGATGTTGACGATATGCGGAAGTGTCTGTTTCGCCGCGCCATTGATGACGATATTTATATCCACATTTTTCCTAAGCAGCTCTATCCATTCCATACGAAGCTCGCCCAGAAAATGTTGCTTGTTTTGCGCTTCGTTCACACAAATTTCAACAGCTTTAGCGAAGCCGACAATGCCGGCGACATTTTCAGTACCCGCACGGCGCTTGCGCTCCTGTGATCCGCCCTGCGTGGTCGCCTCAAATGGAGTGCCAGCAGCGATATATAACGCGCCAACCCCTTGCGGGCCATTGATCTTGTGGGCGGAAAAGCTCATCAAATCGACCGGCAGCTCATTCAGCTCATAATGGGCAGTCCCCAAAGCCTGTACAGCATCAACATGAAAAATAACGCCTTGCTCATGTGCCAGGCGCCCGATGTCTTCAATCGGCTGCAAACTTCCTACCTCATTATTGCCGTGCATAATGCTAATAAGCGCCGTATTCGGCTTTATAGCCGCAGCAACATCAGCAGGCGATACTTGCCCATGCTCATCAACAGGCAGCAGCGTCAGCTCGAAGCCTTCGCGCTCAAGCGCTTCGCAGGGATGCAGCACCGCATGGTGCTCAGCTTCTGATGTAATGATGTGGTTTTTGCCTTGCAGCGCCAGCGCGCGAACAACACCTTTAATCGCCATATTGTTGCTCTCCGTGCCGCCTGACGTAAATACAAGCTCAGCAGGCTTGCAGCCGATAGCGGCAGCGATCTGGTCGCGGGAGCGGTTAATATGCTGCCGCGCCGCGCGTCCGAAGGCATGCATGCTCGATGCATTGCCTCCCGGACTCTGCATCACTTCCAGCATCGCGCGCGCGACTTCTGGATGCATTGGCGTCGTGGCGGCATGATCGAAATAGTGCATAGCTTGTCTAGCTCCTTCTATATTAAATGTAGAACATATAGCTGTCCGCTTTGCCTGGGTCCTGGAAGCTGACCAAGTCCTTAAGCGTAGTCGAGTCTAGTACGGAGGCGATGCTGTCGCGAATTCGCAGCCACAGATCACGCTTCGCCGGGTCATCCTCTTCGGTAAAATCAACTGGAGATATCGGGCCTTCCAACACGCGGATCACATCTCCGGCAGTGATATGCTCAGGCTCCTTGGACAAAATGTAGCCGCCATAGGCGCCGCGTATGCTCTTTACAAGTCCGGCGTTGCGAAGCGGTGCAACGAGCTGCTCCAAATAATGCTCGGACAAGCTGTTGCGTTCAGCTATGCTTTTCAAAGAGATCGGGCCTTCGCCAAATTTTCCTGCAAGCTCCATCATTATCGTGAGGCCGTAACGGCCTTTAGTTGATATTTTCATAAAAGGGCACCTCGTTTTCATTAGTTGTATTGCCTTAAGCAGCCATGACTGGGTTTAAATCATGGTATTCCCATATAGCTTATATGTTAGCATATAGTGCAAGGAACATGCGAGAAAAGCTTGTCATTCTTCGCAAAAAAGTTTTTTGTGCTGCGATAAATGTATGCTACAATGAGAGATACTCGTTTTAGAGTTTGAATACAAGGCGGTGTAAGCAAATGGCAAAATCCAAACAAGAAACCAGAGTCGTTGTCGGCATGTCCGGCGGTGTAGACTCTTCTGTAACCGCACTGCTGCTGAAGCAGGAAGGTTATGATGTTGTCGGCATTTTCATGAAAAACTGGGATGATACCGATGAATTTGGTCACTGCACAGCAGAGGAAGACGCGGAAGATGTTCGCCGCGTATGCGACCAGATCGGCATTCCGTATTATACGGTTAATTTTGAGAAGCAATATTTTGATAAAGTATTCACTTATTTTCTCGATGAATACAAGCGCGGCCGTACGCCGAATCCCGACGTCATGTGCAACCGGGAAATCAAGTTCGGTGATTTTCTCAAAAAAGCAAATGAGCTGGGCGCCGATTATTTGGCGACAGGGCATTACGCGCGCGTAGAACGTACGCCGGATGGCGAGACGAAGCTGCTGCGCGGCGTGGACAGCAACAAGGATCAGACTTATTTCCTCAGTGCGCTGAACCAGAAGCAGCTCGCGAAGGCGATGTTCCCGATTGGGCATCTGCCGAAGCCAGAGGTTAGACGGCTTGCCGAGGAGGCAGGCTTGTACACCGCGAAGAAAAAAGACAGCACGGGCGTCTGCTTCATCGGCGAGCGCAACTTCAAGGAATTTCTGAGCGGCTATTTGCCAGCCCAGAAGGGTGACATGGTTGACATTCGCAGCGGAGAAATCAAAGGCAAGCATGACGGCCTGATGTATTATACGCTCGGGCAGCGCCAAGGCCTTGGCATTGGCGGCTCCGGCAATGGCGAGCCGTGGTTCGTTGCGGACAAGGACCTTGAGCGCAACATTCTGTATGTGGTGCAAGGCGAGCAGCATCCGAGCATGTATTCGACTGGGCTAATTGCCAGCGGCATGAACTGGATCGCGCCAGCGCAGCCGGAAGCTCCTTTTCGCTGCACAGCCAAGTTCCGCTACCGCCAAGCCGACCAAGGCGTTATCGTGACACCTCGCGCCGACGGAACGGCACATATTGCGTTCGACCAGCCGCAGAAGGCAATTACGCCTGGCCAAGCCGTCGTTCTTTATGATGGCGATGTTTGCCTTGCAGGTGGAACCATCGATATCGTCGAGAAGATTGAAGCTGACGAAGCCGCATTCCTCGCCGCTCGTTAAGCATTATTCAGCTTGCATGGCTAGATGTATTTGACATAACAACTACAGCATGAAGCAAGAAAATCAGATTAAGGCAGTAAGCTACGGCAAGGAACCTTTTCACCGATGGGCATCGTCCAGAGGAGGAGGAGGTTCTTTTTTTATACGTGCAGCGCCCTTAGGTTCCTGTTCCTGTCCCTTTGCCATCAGCATTACCAGCGTCGCCCTTCATCCCCTCATTCTCCTTGTCTGTAGGTGAAGCAGCGAGCCGGCTCACGCGAATACGGGAAATGCGGTAATGATCCGTCTCTTCGATGACGAGCTCGAAATGGTCGGCTACTTTTACACGGTTGCCTTTGCGGGGCAGGTTTTCCAACTGGGAATACATCCAGCCGCCAATCGTATCAAAGTTGTCACAGCTAATATTCGTTCCGAGGCAGCTGTTTACCTCCTCAATTTGCATCATTCCGCTAATCGAGTGGCTTCCTTCCCCAAGCGGTTCAATCATCGCCCGTTCCTCGTCAAACTCATCCTGAATTTCACCGACGATTTCCTCCATAATGTCTTCCAGCGTCACGATGCCTGAAGTCCCGCCATATTCATCTATTAAAATCGCAATTTGCGATTTGCTCTCCTGCATTTGGCCCAGCAGCTCCCGAATGAATATCGACTCCGGCACCGTCATAATCGGGCGTAAAATCTGACGGATGTCGGTCAGCGTATGCTGCGCATCCTTCCATAAATCTTTAATATGGACAAAGCCGATAATATCGTCCTTGTCGCTTTCACAGACGGGATACCGCGTGTGCATTTCGGCAAGCGCCATCTGTTTATTTTCCTCAAGCGATAGCTGGGCATACAAGCAGATGACCTCCCGGCGGGGAATCATAATTTCTCTCGCATGCGTTTCTGTAAATTTGAAAATATTATCAACAAGCAGCAGCTCCGTATGATGAATGAGTCCGCAACGCTTGCTTTCCTTGAGCAGCAGCCGAATATCCTGACTGGAGTACGCATGGACGGAGCCAGCTCCCATCCGGACATCGCCATCCTTAACTAGCCAACTGGACAATATGTCCAGCAGCCGCGCCATCGGATACACCACTTTATGAAAATAAAACAAAGGTGCGGCTGCGGCCGCAACGACCCGCTCCGCACGGAGTCCTGCCAGCGCCTTTGGAACAAGTCCGCCGCAAACGCTGTGCAGCAGAGCAGCCAGCAGCAAAGCGGCTGCTACAGCGCCCACTTCCACTACGATTGGAGCGATGGGGACTCGCCCACTCACTCCACCAAACCATGAACCAAAGAACAGGCGGAATGCCGGAATACCCATCCAGCCCATTCCAAGCGATGCGACGGTTAACCCAAGCTGGCATGCGTTTAAATAAGTACGAGGCTCGCGCAGCATGGCGGCAGAAACAGCAGCTCTTTGCCCGGCATGCAGCTTGTGCAGCTGATCGGAACGTAAACGCAGCATAGCCGCCTCCGCCGCGGCGAAAAAACCATTAGCCAGCAATAACCCTGCAAACAGCACAACCTGAATCGTTTCACCCAATGCGGCTTCGCCTGCCCTGCCCCAGAAAATGCTCCGGTGACGGTAGGCGCACCCCCTCGTCCATCTCTCGCCGTTTTTAGTGACGGTAATTATGTGTATTCGTCGTAGTCCGTACATTATTCAGCATAGACCTAGCGTTTTTTTGCAAAAGTTCATAAAGTCGCCTATAATTTGCCGCATGGGAGGCCATATGTCACACCCCTATATCTGATATAATGCTATCAGCTTGCTACAACATATTAAGCTTTGGCTTACAAGGAGGAACAACATGAAACGAATCATTTTAATTATGCTGGCTGTTATTTGGCTAATTCCGGGTGCAGCTTTCGCCCATTCCAAAATCGAGCAGGCTTCACCTGCCGTAGACGAGACGGTAACCGCATCACCTGCTCAAATTTCGCTTTCCTTCAATACCGATATTGAGAAGCTGAGCACATTTAAGCTCTTGAACGCGGCCGGCGAGCAAATCGCCACCGATGAAGTTGTTGTAGATGGGAAAACGATGAGCGGTGCGCTTCCAACAGCACTGGAGAATGGAATATACACGGTAAAATGGGCGATTATTGGCGCTGACAGCCATGCGATTGAGGGCGACTACAGCTTTACAGTCAATGCGCCGGAAGCTGTTGCAAGCGAGCAGCCTGCATCGGCATCCCCTTCACCTGAAAGCTCGTCAACACCTGATGCAGCGGCAACTGAGTCACCTGCCCTTGAAACGGCAAGTCCTGCGGCAAGCGCTGCAGCAAGCCCTGCGCCAACATCAGACGCCGCCACCCAAACGGAGGGAAAAGCTAGCAGCTCCACAACGAGCGTTATCATCATTGTCGTCGTCATTCTCCTCATTGCCGTGATCGCTGCCGCTGTGAGAAGACGTAATAAATGATTTATTTGAGCGAGACGCTTCTATATGTATGCTTTGCGTTGTTAATGGGCGCATTTACTTTGCGTCTCGTGCCGGAGGGCAAGCGTCCGCAGGTTATTGTCCCTGATCGCTTGCTGCTTGCCTGCGCGCTCGCTATTCCTGTGCTTTCGTTTGTCCCGCTTGATCAAACGGCACGCACTTTCGCAGCAGATTTTGAACTCAGCTATGGGCAAATGATGAAAAGCCTGCTGCTTGATGCCGTAGCAGGCAAAGCCTTGATCTGGACATTGCTCAGCTCCCTCGGCCTGTCGATCCTGCTCGGAATGAAGTCCTTCCGGCAGGACCGCCATATGCCGAAGGTTGGGCTGTTCATAACATTGCTGCTTGCTGTATGGCTAGGTTATGCCAGCCACGCCTCGTCGCTGTATGGGCTGAAAGGGATCGTTATTCACAGCGCCCACTTTATAGCCGTCACGATTTGGCTTGGCATTGTTATTACGACTAGCTGGTTTTCGAAGGACGAGAACCATTGGGAAGCATTTTTATCCTGGTTTTCTACGCTCGCCTTCGGTTGTTTTTTCGTAACCATTTCAGCAGGCATTACATTGATGACCTTTACGACGCCCGAATACGTAAACGCCTGGATGCTGCCGTATGGGCAAATGCTGTTGATCAAGCATTTATTGCTGCTGCCGCTGCTGCTGCTGGCGTATTCGAACAGCTTTGGCTACAAAAACAAGCTCAAGCATAACGCTGCTTTCCGCCCGCTCCTTTGGTTTAAGGCAGAAAGCATCGTCGCATTGCTGATTTTTATCGCCACAAGCGTGCTGGGCCAGCAGGCTCCTCCGCATGAGGTGAAAGAAACGCTGCAAATAACAGCACCTTCTTCTCTGTTCACAACGATTTATAAAGGCAGCTTCAGCCCTGATATTACGCTTCATTTTTCACTTGGGCTTGATAGCCTGCTGCTGCTTGCATCAGCTGTTGTGATGATTGTCGGCTTTTTCCGGATGTACCGCAGCGAACAGCTGATGCCTGCTTTTGCTATGGGGCTGCTGGCTGCTGCCTTTGGTTACGGCGCACTCATGTTTGCGATTGCCTGAAGCATTGGATTGGAAAAGCACTTATAGAATTTATAGCAAAAAAGCAAGGACGCTGGCGGCATTAGCCTGGGCATCCTTGCTTTTTTATTGCGCTCATTATTGTTCCCGAACCATAAGACTCGTCAAGCTGCCGAGCTTTTCAATTTCGATTGTAACGCGGTCGCCTGCCTTGAGGAAGCTTTGCTTGTCCACCGGATAACCGAGCATGACGCCTTCAGGCGTACCCGTCAAGATGACATCACCCGGCAACAGCGTCATATGGCGCGAAACATAGCTTACGATTTCCTTGCAGCTGAAAATCATATCGCTCGTGTTCGAATGCTGGCGCACCTCGCCGTTGACGATACATTTCATGTCCAGCTCATTCGGATTTCCGACCTCGTCTGCTGTTACGAGATAAGGGCCGAGCGGCGCAAATTTGTCGCATGTTTTGCCCAGCAGCCACTGGCCTGTCCGCATTTGCAAATCACGAGCCGACAAATCGTTGGCAGCGCAGTAGCCGAATACGTAGCTGAGCGCTTCCTCCTCCGTCACATGCTTCGCTTCTTTGCCAATAACAATCGCTAGCTCCGCCTCATAATCCACCTTCTCGGAGGCAATAGGAAGCGGCACTGCTTCTCCATGGGCAGCGAGCGTATTGTTGAATTTGCTGAACAAAATCGGCACCTCGGGAATGGCCGCATTGGATTCCTCCGCATGCTTGCGGTAATTGAGGCCGATGCAAAGGATTTTGCCAGGGCTTGTCACAGCAGGGGCATACGTCAGCTCCGCTTCATTGAGAAATACCTCTCCCAGATCAGCTGCACGGCTAATCGCTTCGCCCACCAGACGCTGAAGGGCTTCAACGGCTTCCGCCCCGCCTTCAATGACCTGATGGATATTTTGCGGTACGGAGGCACTGCCTTTACAAGCTGCGCTGGCAGCAGCCACATCGAGAATGCCTTGCTCCGTCTTTACTCCCAAACGCTCTGCACCTTGCTCCGTAAGTGTTAACAGCTTCATAGGTTTATACAGCTCCTTAGTTTGGTGTTATTTTGTGGTATCCGGATCGACGGCCCAGAAAAAGGTATCCGCCGTTTCGTCTTGGTCGCACCCGCGTAAAGTGTAGACCTCATCCCCACGATCCGTCTGCTTCGTTCCTATTCCTTCGCAGATCGTGCTTGGCCTGCCTAAATCGTTGCCAAACGCATCCATTCCATTGTCAAAGGTATACAGGATCGCATCCCCATTATAAACCAACTCATAAAAAATAGGATCGCCTTCTATCGTATACTTCGTAAGCCGAACCTTGCCCGACTGCTTAAGCGCTATATTTTCTATAAAAGCATCCCATTTGTCCAAATTGTAATAACGTCCATGAACATTTACAACGTCGCCATTGTCAGCCGCCTGCTCCGCTAGATAAGGCGCTTCGACTTTTGGAAATACGCTTTCCAAAGCGCCGCTCGTTTCCGTTATAGCTGCTGGGTCCGCTTCCTTTACGATTGGTGCAGGCTCCGTAACTGGCAAGTGCCCTAATTGCACCTGATTGTTGCTGCTGCAGCCTGCGAGCAAAGCAATTGCTGCAACTAAGCTTGCGTATTTCAACATCATGCCCACCTCCTGCCCTTCAGACGAAGGCTGGCGGAAGAAGGTTGCCATTCTGTCCCTCTAACGGCTATTTCTTCCCCTTCGGACGTTTCCGCAGCTCCTGGTTTTGCCGGATTTTATCCTCCATGCCCTGCTCGGTTGCCTGATAAAAGCTCATTTCACGCAGCTTGTCAGGCAAATATTGCTGCTGGACATATTCTGGCCAGCCGATTTTGTGATAGGCGTCCATCGCCGTTACCGCCTGCACCATCGCTTGCGGATTCGCAAGCCCAATGTCCTCGCTGCAAGCGACGATCAGCCGATAAACATCATCGGGTCCATGCCAAGCTTCTCCACACGCTTAAATATGAATCGATACAAACTTACTAAATGAGCATTGATTTCTCGAATTCAAATCTTATCATCCAAACTATTATGTAAAAAGATATCCCTAATCAGCATTGGACAAGGGATGTCTAGGAAGTCCGAAAAAGAAAAATGAAAAGGAATCTTGAAACTGAAACTAATGAAAGTATACCTCATTGGAAAAAGATGCAACACTGAACCTGTGTTTTTGTACTAAAGAATAATTGAAGTGCTGTGATTCCCGAAATCTATTTACATAGAAAAATATGGGTTCATGAATTCGCCATGGGCTAAATCATAGCTTTGCTTTCCAACTGCCTAAAACCTTTTTTAAATACAGTGAAATAAAAAAATGAATGATGGATAGTGAAGAGCACATAATAGAAATGGCTATATTCAAAAAGATACTCGAATAACTAGTAATAAAAGATATGACCACTATATTCAGGACATAAAGTATAGACGCTAATGGAGCTATTGCCCCTGCTTTTTTCACTATTAATAGCAATAGTTGTACGAGTATAGAGTGAAACATAAGAAAAAAACCAGGTAAAAAAAACAATATGGTTGAAATATCAGTAAAAAGCACGAACTCATTGTCATTGTAATTGGGGTAAAAAGACAACATCCATAAAGAAGCTAAAAAAGAAACAAACAACCAGATATAATAAATTTTTAATCACCTCAATATAATAAGCAACGACGGATTGTAATATGAAGTGCAACATATAAAAATGACCCATAACCGATTCGTGTGTAGAATGAAGCTACCACACTACCCCTACACAGGCGAATCAGCCATGAGCCCCCAACATCCTAACACAAGAGAGTGAAGTCAGCTAGAGTTTTACCTTGTTGTCGCTCCCCTATTTCTTCCCCTTGGGACGTTTCCGCTGCTCCTGGTTTTGCCGGATTTTATCCTCCATGCCCTGCTCCGATGCCTGGTAAAAGCTCATTTCCCGCAGCTTGTCCGGCAAATATTGTTGCTGCACATAGTGCCCCGGATAATCATGCGGGTACTTGTAGCCCTCATGACCAAGCTGCGCCGAGCCTTTATAATGGGTATCGCGCAAATGCAGCGGCACCTCGGCTGCGCCCAGCCCCTCCATCATCGTCATCGCTTTGCCGATGGCCATCGCCGTCGCATTCGATTTCGGGCTTTCTACCGCGAACAAAATCGCTTGCGACACATTGTATTTGGCCTCCGGCCAGCCGATTTTGTGATAGGCATCCATCGCCGTTACCGCCTGCACCATCGCTTGCGGATTCGCAAGGCCAATGTCCTCGCTGCAAGCGACGATCAGCCGGCGGATAAACGTCATCGGGTCCATGCCAAGCTTCTCTACCGCGTACAAAAACCAGAACAGCGCTGCATCGCTGGAGCCGCGAACGCTTTTATGAAACGCAGACAGCACATCGTATTGCGTCGATTGATCCGCTTTGACCGCGCGATTGCGAATTGATTCCTGCGCAACCTCCAGCGTAATATGTACCGAGCCGTCCGGCTCAGATGGCGTCGTTACCGCGGCCAGCTCCAGCGCGTTCAAGGCGCGGCGAATGTCGCCGCCTGCCATATTCGCAATATGCGCCAGCGCCTCCTCGTCGCAGTGCAGCTCCATAAAGCCCAGCCCGCGTCCCTTATCGGCCAGCGCCCGCTTCATCGACTCCAGCGCATGCTGCGGGCCAAGCGGCTCCAATTGAAACAGCGTCGAGCGCGACAGAAGCGCCCCATTTACATGGTGGAACGGATTTTCCGTCGTTGCGCCAATAAAAATAATGATTCCCTGCTCAACCGCCGGCAGCAGCGCATCTTGTCTTGCCGTATTGAAGCGATGCACCTCATCAAGGAACAAAATGGTTTTTTTGCCATACATCGTCTTGCTCAGACGGGCTTGCTCGATAACTTCGCGCACATCCTTCACCGAAGCGTCAACGGCGTTCAGCTTGACGAACTCGCCCGCTGTCCGCTTGGAAATAATGTTGGCCAGCGTCGTCTTGCCGCAGCCCGGCGGGCCGTACAGCAAAATGGACGATACCTGATCCCCTTCTATCGCCCGGCGCAGCAGCTTGTCCTCTCCAATGATATGCTCTTGCCCAATATATTCATCCAGCGTCTGCGGCCGCATCCGGTCGGCTAGCAGCCTCGCCCGCGGCGTCTCCGCTTCCTGATAAGAAAATAAATCCATATGCTCACAACCTTCTTCCCTATTCCTATCGATCATAGCATATTCGCTTTTTATTGCGCCAGTTGGTTCCTTTAATGAGAGTATGGCCCCTTGCATATGCAGGCTTCAATTATAGCCAGTCGCGGACAAACCGAACAAGCTGGCGTTTCACATTGGATTAATCAGCTATAATCCTATCGCCTATTTCCTTAGTAGCTGTACCTGATAAAACGAAGAAAAATTGCCAAGCAGTTTGATGATAATGCTTTACTTCCGAAGTATTTGCCGGCATTCGTTCATGAATAATGCTTAAATCTTGGTTTTTAACTAACTGCCAGCCATCACAACGCTCTCCCCAACTATAATGCTCAGCTGTTTTTTTGCTTACTTTCATTGTAGTATCTCCTGTCATAAAATGCTGTTGATCTTTGCCGCTCGAAAAAAGCTGGCTTCTCTGAATATATGAATCATTATACGAATTAAAGAATAAAAATTCATTTTTTTTGCACGAATATATATTGTCCCTGCACGGCTACTGGAAAATAGATAGGATTGGCTGTACCTGCAGCTTATATCATGTTTTTCTATAAAAAAAGACGCACACAGCGGTCCGCTGCGTACGTCTTTGCTAGGGCGTATATGGGTATTGCATGTGTGCTAGTGCATTTGTGCTAGTGCATTTGTGCTAGTGCATGTATGCAAACGTAAGCGCGCCAGCTACTTAAAATAATGAGGACAATAGCGGCTTTCCTGTCCGCGTACGGTCTGAAATTGGAGCAAAAGCCAGATTAGCGGAATCTGTGTCCTTCAAAAAAGGAAGGAGTATCCACTTATTCAAGATGAATTCGATACATGTTCCCCTGCTCAGCCTGAAAATAATAATGCAGCGGCGTACGCTCCTCCACCTCCGGCATGCCCTCTTCGCCCTGCGGCTCAATCCGCAGCGCAACCCCGGCATACAGCACACATGGGCCGCTGCGGTGGGCAAGCAGCTCTGCCGCTTGCAGCCTGCCATCACGCCAGGCGATGGCGACCTCGAAGCCGCCGCGGGCGCGGAGGCCGCTGACTCTGCCGGTTGACCAAGCGTCCGGCAGTGCGGGCAGCAGCTGCAGCCTGCCCGCATGCGACTGCACGAGCAGCTCGGCCATTCCAGCTGTTACGCCAAAGTTGCCGTCAATCTGAAAGGGCGGATGCGCATCGAACAAATTCGCATAAACGCCGCCCCGCTCAAAATCCATTACTCCATCATCCGGGATGAGCGTGAGCATCCGCTTAATTAACGCATACGCCCGATTGCCCTCTCCGAACCTTGCCCATAGATTGACCTTCCAGCCGAGGCTCCAGCCTGTTCCCCCGTCGCCCCGCCGATCCAAGGCGATGCGGGCGGCTTCATAAAGCTCCGGCGTGCTTTCCGCTGTCCAGCCATCGCCCGGATAGACTGCATAAAGATTCGATACGTGACGATGGAAACGATCCTCGTCCTCGTAGTCCTGGGACCACTCTTGCAGTTGGCCATGCTTGCCAATGCTTGCCGGCAACAGCTTAGGCAGAGCAGCCTCCAATTGCTGCAAAAAAAGCCGTTCCTTTACCGATTCCAAATTCCATTTCAGATCCGGTTCCGGTTTCGGTTCCTGTTCCTGCTCCAGTCCCTGTTCCAGTCTCGGTTCCAGTTCCGAATCCTCTACCGATTCGGGCTCCAGTCCCTGTTCCGATTCAAAGCAGCTTGCCCTTTGGACTGCCCCAGAAGCACATAATTGCTCATGGGCCGCCAAACAATGCTCAAACAGCTCGCGAATGAGGCTCATATCCATCGTTGAAGCAACACTCAGCGCTGGCGTTCGTCCGTCCTCCAGCCGGAAGCGGTGCTCCGGCGAGGTGGAGGGGGAAGTGACGAGCATGCCCTGCTCGTTTTCGACCAGCCAATCCAAATAAAACTGGGCCGCACCCTTCATAACCGGAAAAGCTCGCTGTGCTAAGAAGTCGATATCCCCGCCAAAAAGGTAATGCTCCCATAAATGCTGGCAGAGCCAAGCGGCACTCATCGGCCAGTTCGCCCAGAGCGGATTGCCATGCCCGTAATCGCCTGGAGGCGCGGATTGCCGCCAAATATCCGAATTATGATGGGCGGTCCAGCCCCGAGAGCCATAATTAACCGCTGCGGTTGCCTGTCCCGTTACGGACAAATCGGCAATAAAGTCCAGCAGCGGCTCATGGCATTCGGCCAAATGGCACAGCTCCGCAGGCCAATAATTCATTTGCGTATTAATATTGAGCGTATAATTGCTGCTCCAGATCGGCCGGGCATCCTGATTCCATATGCCTTGCAAATTCGTCGGCTGCGTCCCTGATCTGGAGCCTGCGATCATTAAATAACGTCCGTAATGAAACAGCAGCTCTACGAGATGGGGGTCAGTTGCGCCATATTCGGCGATTCTTTGATCCGTCGGAAAGTTTTCGGGCAAGCTGGAGCCTTCTAGCTGAAAAGCAACTCTGCCAAATAACGTGCGATGATCGTCACCATGCGCACGGAGCAGCGTTTCGAATGGCTTCTCCACAGCCGTTGTCAAATAGGTGCCCGCCGTCAGCTCAGCATCTTTGCCCTCTGTCCCTGGGCAGCGGTCATAGCCATTAAAACTGGTTGCCGCTGAGACATACAGCGTCGCCGTTGTCGCCCCTTCCACATGAAGCCCATCTGCATCCGCCGACCACGAGCCCCCAGTGACCCGAATGCCTAGGAGCGCCGCAAAACGCATAGCCCTCGTCGTATCCGGCTGCCCATATCTAATCGGCTCATCCGTCTCATAATAATTCGGATAAACCTGCTCCGGACAATAACCGGTAAGCAGCAAACCGTCACGTACAGGAGCGGTGCGGCTGCGCAGCGGACTGCTGAGACTTGCCTTTAAGCTCAGCTTCCCGGGCTCGCTTGCGGTCAGATGGATGACGATTACCTGATCGGGATGCGAAGCGAATACTTCCCGTGTATAAACAACTTTGCCAATTCGATATACCGTTCTCGCAATGCCGTTTGCCATATCCAGCTCGCGCCTATATTCTTCCGTCAATTGCCCGTGATAAAAGCGAAGCTGAACATCGCCTAACGGCATATAGCTTTGCGTATAAGGCCCCATTGTCGAAGCTTTGCTTATTCGCTCAGCCTCCTCGTAATCGCCCTCTTTGATGCAGCGGCGTATGTCCGCCCAAGCCCCCAACGCTAACGGATTATTCCAATCCTGCGGACTTCCCGACCAAAGCGTATCCTCATTCAGCTGAATGCGTTCCGCTTCAACGCCGCCAAAAACCATCCCGCCAAGCCGACCGTTTCCGACGGGAAGCGCCTCCGTCCAAATGCTTGCCGACTTGTCATACGTCAGCTTCATGCTGCAACCTCCCATGCTGTTTTTTCCGATTTCTTTCCCGCCTCTGCCTCTGCCTCTACCTGCTTTTATGCTTTTCTTTTTTTCTGCTTTTCTAATTTCCCAGCTGTATCTGGCCCCCAATATGAAGCCTGAAAGCTTGCTAAACAATACCGTATTCATCCTTTATATCCTGAATGCGTACAAGCTGACCGCCGCCGCTTGCGCTGCGTTCCATTGCTGCCATCAGGGCAAGCGTGTGTATCGCCTCTGAAGCATCCGGAAGCGGAAGCTCGCCGCTGTCTAAACTATCCGCAAAATATTCAATATAGTTTTGGTACTCGCCTGCATGATGGCTTTTGCCTTCAAAGCGGAAATAGTAGTCATGCTTATCTTCAAAAGAATAAGAGGCTGTGCCCTGCTCAGCAAAATGCGTATGGTAGCTTAAATTCGGGTATTCCGCACGCGAAATGCCATTCGTACCGCGCAGCACGCAGCTTATAGATGGTTCGACCGCCTGCCCTAGAGTTGGCATTGTATAATTACCGGAAATTTGCGCCATTCGCCCTTGCCCATCCCGCAGCAGAAAACGCATCGAATCCCAAGTGTCGACGGTGCCGTTGACGCTTTCGCCGCTAGCATCTATGCTGCGGCCGAAACCCACAACCTCCGTTACGCCGGGCAAATACCAGCGAACGAGATCAACAGCGTGGATCATAAAGCCGTACATCCAGCTAAAGCCTTTTTGACGGCTCCAATCTTTTTCAAGAAACCAGCGTCCGTCGGTTATATATTGCGCCTCCACCATTTGAAGTGCGCCATGCCGCTCCTGCTCGAAATCGCTGCGCTGATGAAGCATCGGCTCGAAAAACCGCGAGCTTTGCCCTACAAATAAACGCTTGTTTGTCCCTTTCATGATGGCCAGCAGCTCCTGCGCGCCCTCCAAGGAAGGAAGCAGCGGCTTCGTGCAAATGACATGCTTCCCCGCCTCCAATGCTTGGCGGATATGCGTCAAATGCAGCTGGTCCGGCGTATAAATCGCAATGACGTCAATTAAGGGATTTTCCAATAAATCGCTATATTTGGTTGTCCAGCCTTGAAAGCCGAATTCCTTCGCCCGCTGCTGGCAAAGCTCCATATTTAAATCACATACCGCCACCAGCTCATACCGCTCGCTCGCCAGCGCCGCCGACATAATGCTGCGTCCTTCCCCAAGCCCAATTACACCTAACCGATAACGCTGTTTAGTCATCTCATTCACGCATCCTTTGCTTTTTGTAAAATGGTAAAAGGCTGCTGATGGCGTGTACGCTGCAGCTCCCGCTTCTTCTCAAGTATAGCGAAGCGCCTTGCAGCTTACTTGTCTGGACAAGGACGTTTATTTGCGATTTTGTTCAAAAATCCTTCTTCCGCCTCCCTCCAGCCTGGGCCATCCCCCTTCCTACGCTTTATGAACAAGATTGCAAACCAGCCTGCCTTTTTAGCAAAGAATGCGTTTCCTCCGCCATGTTAAAATGGAGCCAGCAAAAATTCCGACATCCAAGCAAAGGAGAATTGGGCTCATGAAATTCGGCATGCAAGGAACGGTCATCGGCTGGCAGGACCCTTGGGCGCAGACGGCTTCAGAGCTTTATATGCGCACGGGAACAGGACAAATCTATCCTTCACAGGACCCTCCGCCAGGAAGGCAGGCTTTTATGGAGCAGCTTAAGCAGCTGCAGGCTGATTTTTACGTGCATCATGTGTTTCCCGGCCTTGAGGGCCAGCAGGAGCTGCTCGCTGACATGATTGCCTATGGAATGGAGCTTTGCCTCGGCAATGAATATGGCAACATTAACGGTCCGTGGGAAGAGGGAACGAACCGCTACGACATTACAGACGACCAAATCCGGCTGGCAGCGGCAAGCGGACTGCTCATTGGGCTGCTCTACGATGAGCCTGAGCATTTGCAGATCAATGCGGCGCAGTATCGCAAGGATGGCTGGTTCCCGCATTGGAGCAGCCCAGCAGGGGAGCAGGAAAATGTCGCTGTTTTACGGGAAGCCTTGACCGCCGCGGTTGGGAAGCGCGATGCCCATGTCCGCTCTATTGTGAGCGAGGTACAAGTGAAAAGCCCCTCACCTGGCACTTATAATGTACCCCTCGTTTCCGAGCAGGTATTTCCCGTGTTGTTCCACGCTCAGGCGAGGGGAGGAATGGCCCTTTGCCCCAAAATAATGAAGGAGTCGTTTCAATCGCTCCAGCTCGCCACGGCACTAGGTGCAGCCAAGCAATATAATCGCCCGTTATGGCTGTGCGCCGATTTATGGGGACCGGATGCCGGCAAATGGCCGATCCGCACGCCGGGCTTTCCCGGCCACTCGCCAGAGGAGTTCGCCTCCGCGCTCCAAATGGGCTATTTTATGAGTCCTACCCATTTATTTGTTGAAAATGTTGATGCGCTGATGCAATTTGACGGGTGCAGCTTTCAGCAAACTGCGTTTGGAGACGTCTGGCAGCAGTTCAGGCAGGATTTTGTCCCTGCCCACCCGCTGTCCTACAGCCACTTGGATGCCAGCGCCGACATTGCCTTCATCCACTCCGACGACAGCAACTACGGTCAAAATGAGCGTCCCTTCGGCAGCTTGGCTGCTGCCATGCCGCAGGAAAGCCAGAGCATTTTTCACGTTTGGCATTTACTCAGCCACCGCACCATTCCGGCCCATGGCAGCTGTATGCACATTCCCGGCTATTCGTTCCCGCGCCATCGCTTGAAGGCTGCTATCGCTGAAGAGCACTTCCCGCTATGGGAGGGAGCGCTGCTTCCGCTAGCAGAAGCCGCTGCAAATATGGATGGAGCCGCTTCGGTTCATCCACTATTTTTCCCGCTCAACAATGTGCTCGTTTACGATGAATTCGCGGCCGAGCCGCAGCTTGCCGGCGCCAAGCTCATTATCGCGGCCGGAAGCTCGCTGTCCTCCGGCACGCTTCGCGCCATGAGGCGGCGCGCCGAGCTCGCAGGCGCAGTCGTCATTGTTGCGCAGTGGCTGCTGCCCGAAGGGTGGAAGCAGCGCTGCACCTTCCCCGGCGGTGGCGTCTGGCTGCCGACGACTGACTTTCTCAGCGAGGAGACGGCGGAGCTTGCCCGCCCGTTTCTCGGACGGCCCGATTGCTGGGTTCAGCGGTTCGGGAATAAGGAGGTTCATTTTCACAAAGGGGATCAAGGCGGATTTACACTGGATTTCGAGCTTAATGGGTAGCGCAAAGCAGCTTGAAAGCATGCTGTGGATGGGATTTGCTATTGAGAAGCGGGGCTATTTTGACTATAATAAACGGTAATTCAATGAAAAGGAGGTCGGTATGGATGGCAATTAGAGATTGCCGGATTGGCACAGCCCACTGCAGAGCTGGTTTTGGAAGCGATACTTTGCATGGGCGCACTCATAACGGATACGTTATCGCCTAGCCACGCTTATGTCGTTTCTAATACTTGGCTTTGCACCTTATTTTCTGCATGATCAAAACAAATAAGGGGCTGAACCTAAATGAGTAAACCATTTATTAGAAACCATCAATATAATGTGATTAAAAAACAAGCCGGCATTTTGCAGCATGCGCTTGGCACAGTTGCAGATCTGAAAATTTTGGAGTCCGTTAAATATACGACCGAATCTAAAATTATGGAAATGTTCCCGGACGCAGCAGCCGAGCAGAAGCAAATGCTTGAAGCCATCTCGGCGCTGCGGACGAAAGAGGATTTTGCCAAGTATTTGCGGGAATTGGAAGGCTATTTAACCGAGTTTCCGGCCATTACGCCCAAGCAAATCCAGAAGCTTTTTCCGAAAAATAAAAAGCTCAAGCTGCCCGATCTAGCCGCTATCGACTATCGCTATGTCACTTATTTAAGCTGGATCGATATCGCGAGCAACAAGCTGTTTATCGTTTATCCGGTAAATGGTCAGTTCGTTGGCGTCGAAGGACGCTACAACCCGACGAACAAGAAAAACTATTGCTTTGTGTGCAATCGGTTTGAGGAGCTTGCTTTATTTTCAGCCATAACGAAAAAAAGGCCAGCGGGCGCATCCCCCGACTACTACAAAGCTGTCGGAAACTACATGTGCGCCAAAAGCCATGACTGCAACAACAATATTACCGATACGACCGCACTTGAAAAATTTATTGAGGCGGTAATTGGGTAAGTAGCGAAATGGTGCTGCGCTGTTTGACATGAACACAGCAGACAGTGTCCGCCCATATAACGGCTTCAAAGCGCATACCGATACGCAATCGGTATGCGTTTTTTGTTTGAAAGCGGAATCGTAAAAGCCGCTGACGGTGAATACCTATGCAGGCATCCTGCCAGCGGCCGATGTGATTATTTTAAAAACAGTTCAATGACCGGAACGGTGACGCTCGGTTTTTTCACTGGCAGCTCCAATGTAAGCGTATCGGCAGCCCGCCCTTCGTTAAAGGCGCCTGCCTCCATCGTCATTTCCTGCTCGCCCTGGACCATCCGGATTTCCGAAGCATCATGGAGCAGCTGGGCATAGACGATTTTGCCTGAGAAGCCGTATAGGTGCAAATGCTTGAATGGCCAGCTGAAAAGATGCAAGTACAGCCGATTCGTTGCAGGGTTATACGTAAAACGGCAATCCTGCGGACAAGCATATTCCTCCGGTGCTGCCGTACAGCCATAGATAGAACGGTTGTGCCGCCGCATCCAGGCGCCAATTCCCTTCAAGCGGTCTACCGCGCGTTCATCGAATTCGCCTCGCCCTGTCGGCCCGACATTCAGCAGCAAATTGCCGCCTTTGCTTACCGTATCAATCATCATTTGTACGAGCATATCGATGCTTTTCCACGATTCCTCGTCGCGGTAATAGCCCCATGAGCCGCTGAACGTATGGCATGCTTCCCAGACGACACGCTGCCCATTCACTTTAATCCACTCCCGCGGCTGATATTGCTCCGGCGTCGTAATATCCCCCGCTATTTGCAGGCGGTCATTGAGCATAATATTCGGCTGCAGCTCACGAATCATGCGGACTAGCCGCTCGCTTTGCCATGCCTCCTTGCCTTTGCCCTCAAAGCCCGCTTCGGCGGCAATGGAGAAATCGTAGAACAGCACATCAACCTTGCCATATTCGCTGAGCAGCTCCCTCGTCTGGCCGAACAGAAACTCTACATATTTGGCAAAATCCCGCTCCTTGCTTTGCTCCAGAAACGCTTCATTGTAGCGCAGCGGATGCTTCACATCGACCGTATAATGCGGATGATGCCAGTCGAGCAGCGAATAATACAAGCCCGTGCGAATATCGCGCTCGCGAAAAGCGTCCAGCATCGGCCGCAGCAAATCCCGCTTGGCTGGACTATTCACCGCATTATAGGCCGTCAGCTTCGAGTCCCACAGGCAGAAGCCTTCATGATGCTTGGCGGTGACGACCATATATTTCATGCCCGCTTCCGCGGCAAGATCAGCCCATAGCTGCGGATCATATAAATCCGGATCAAAATGCTTGAAATATTTTTCATATTGCTCATTGCTGAGAAACTCTCTGGACTGCATCCACTCATGCCTAGCGCCAAGCGAATACAGCCCCCAGTGGATATACATGCCGAATCGGTCATGGGTGAACCACTTTGCGCGCTGTGCGCTGTCAAGCTCCAATTGTGAAGGCACACCCCCGCTTGCTTGTATTCCTTCTATGTCCTCAGTTCCCTTGTTCTCAGTTCCCTTCGCCATTACTTATACTCCTCCCTTAGCAACTTATATGCCTTGTACGCAATCCCTGCTAGCTGTTTCTACTTTTATCTAGCCGCTACATCGCCTGCTTCGCCACTCTGCGAAATTCCCGCGGTGAAACCTCGCTGTATTGCTTGAAATGCTTGTTGAAGTAATGAATGGAATTGTAGCCGCACTCAAAGGCAATGTCCGTAATCGACTTGCTCGTCGTCCTCAGCAGATGCATCGCAATTTGCAGCCGCAGCCGATGAATAAATTGATTAGGCGTGACGCCGACCGCCTGCTTGAAATGAGTATAAAAATACGTTTTCCCCCGGCCATACAATTCAATTAAATCCCGGACATCAATGTCCTCGGTAATGTGGCGCAAAATATGCTCCACTGCCGACACGACGCCTTCGTCCACCTCTGCCCGCTCGCCTTCCCCAGTCGAGCAGGCGACCGCATAGCGAAACACATGAACCAAAATATCGATAAACCGCATCAATTGCGCGGCCTCCCAGCCCGGCTCCTTCCTCACCTGCTCCTCATAGGCGGCCTTGGCAGCAGCCTGAATGCCCTTGGCATAGGCAGAGCTGGCCGGAATAAGCGGGCAAGCTCCATCGGTATAGAATGGATACAGCAGACGATAGCCATTTGGAATCATTCGGACGATGGATGGCGAGAACAGCACCATAATCCATTCAATCGGCTTGTCTGCCTCCTTCGCCAAATTATAGTGCGGGGCATAAGGCCGAAACAGAAACACGTCCCCGGCATCTCCGGTGTATTCCCGATCCAAGAGCTGAAAGCGGGACTTATTGTGCAGGAGCACATTAATTTCGAGAAAATCATGCATATGCAGCTCATGCTTTACGACACTATCGATGCGGTGCTCGATTTTCAGCTCCCTTTCCAGCTTCAGATCATGGAAAAACATAGCTCCCCCTCCTACAGCCTCTCATAGCCTGCTTGCCTCCTCTAGCTGTCAACCGAGCCATGGCACAGCTTATATCAGCCTTTTACCGAGCCGGAGGTCATGCCGGAAATGATATATTTTTGACCGAGCAAATAGATGATGATGACGGGCAATGTTGTCAGCACAATATCAGCGGAAACGAGGTTCCAATTCACCGAAAAACGGCCAAAGAAATTATAAACGGCAAGCGTCATCGGCCACATATTCGAGTCATTCAAATAATAGAGCGGCAGTACAAAATCATTCCACGCGCCCATAAAATTCAAGATGCCGACCGTAACAATAACGGGCGTCAGCAGCGGAGCTACGATGGAATAAAACAGGCGCATCGGCGAGCAGCCATCTACAATGCCCGCTTCATCCAGCTCCCTTGGCACCGAGCCAACGAAGCCATAAATAAGAAAGACACTGAAAGGAATTGACATAACGGCAAGCAAAATGACCATGCCGAGCTGCGTATTAATCAAATGGGTGAACTGCATCACCTTCGTCAATGTCACAAAATTAATCGGCATCGCAATGCCCAAAATTACGAAGAAGTACATAAACCGGTTAAACCGCGACTGATTGCGGGCAAAAATATAAGCGGCAATCGCAGCGAGCGCGATGCCCAGCACCGTTGAACCGACCGCATACAGCAGGCTGTTCAAAAAAGATTGCAGCAGCTTGCCCTGCTCCACAACGATGGCGTAATTGCTCCAAATCAGCTGCTTGGGCAGCGCAATGCTCATGGAGCTTGCCCCCATCTGATCTTTCAGCGAGTTGACAATGATCAAATACAGCGGTAGAAAAGTAAACAGGCTGAGCAGCCAAGCGATGCCGTTGCGCGCCAGCTTTTGAATGAATTTCGGGGTCATTGGTCACGCCCCTCCTCTCTGGCCATCAAGCGGATGACAAAATAACCGACAATCGTCATGAATAGAAAGAGCAGCGAGGACAGCGCGGTGCCAACCCCATAACGGCCCATCGAAAATTCTTTGAAAATGGCTGTATAAAGCACATCTGTTGCATAGCCCGGCCCGCCGTTCGTCAAAACGTAAACCGCCTCGAACACTTTCAGGCCATGCAGCAAGTTCAGCACCGTCGTCACGACAAGCGCCGGCATGAGCAGCGGGAGCGTCACATACTTGAATTTATGCCAGCTGTTCGCCCCGTCGATTTCGGCTGCTTCATAATAGCTTCGCGATATCGACTGCAAGCCCGCCAGCAAAATAATCATAATGTAGCCAGCGCCCTTCCACGTATCGACGCCGATAATCGATTTGAACGCCCAGTTCGCATCGACTAGCCATTTTTGCGCCATAAAATCCAGCCCCATCCATCTGAGCGCTTCATTCAGCAGCCCCGTCGCCGGATTCAAAATCGATTTAAAGATCAGGCCGACGACGAGCATCGGCACGATGGAAGGCATAAAAATCATCACCCGATGAAAGCCTTTAAGCTTGATGCCTTCATTCAGAATAAGGGCGAACAGCAGTCCAATAGCCGTTTTTAAAATAACGGTCGATGCGGTAAAATTCAACGTATTGATAATGTAGCTGACATAATTTTCACCGGACGAAAACAGCGTCTTGAAATTGTCCAATCCGATGAAGGTAATCGTATCCGAATAGCTGTTCCAATCCGTCAGCGAATAATAGAAGCCCATCAGCCCTGGTACGACGAAAAAGATAAAATAAACGCCGACTGTGCCCAAAGCAAAGTAAAACGGATAAATTTTATTTCTCATGCAGCATTCATCCCCACTCACTCGTTTGTCGTCTATAGCGGTGGCATCCGCCTCCTATTTAGCCCATGCCGGATCTTTCGCCACAACCGCCATATCGGCACGGCGCTTGTCGATGCTTTTCAGCACATCCTCCGGCTGTATCGCGTTGCCCAGCATCGCAACCAAATCCTTGCCCATATCCATCCACTGCGGGTTGACATAGTTCACGTAATCCTGAATATCCGTACCTTTTTTCGTATACGTCGCCATCAGCTTCTTCTGCTCTTCATTGTATTTATCTTTCAGCCCTGGGAAGTTCAAATTGGAAATCGTTGAATCATTGTCAAGCATATACTGCAGGTTTTCCGGCTGCGCCAAATACGCGAGGTATTGCTTCGCTTCTTCAATATGCTTCGAGCCGGAATAAATAAATTTGCTTGGGCCGCCTGGATTGATGTAATAAATTTGATTGTCCGCGAGCGGAATGACAAAATAACCGAATTGATCCGCTTTGACATTAGGGTCTGCCTTCTCGATATCGTTGACGATGCTTTGGGCTGCCAGGGTCATTGCATATATGCCGCTCGCCATTTTCACAGCCGAATCCGCCCCTGTATCTGAAAAAGCATTGTCGCCCATAAAACCAAGGTCATACATTTCCTTAAACTGTGTTAGAGCCAGCTTCATCGTCGGATCGTCCACAAACTTCTTCTTATTCGCGTTCAAATCATCGTATAAGCCCGGCGTTACTTCATCGTAGCGCGGTCCCGGCTCGGCGAACCAAAGGACATGATGCCAGCCGTCAGCAATCGGCTCATACAGCGGTGTAATGCCGGCATCCATCAGCTTCTGGGACAGCGACTTGAACTCCTCGTACGTTTTTGGAATAGTGAGGCCATGCTCTTCAAAAATCTTTTTATTGTACGCTATAACGAAGCTGCTGCCGGTATCCCAAATGGTCTGGGCGTAAACTTTGCCGTTCAGCGTCAACTGCTCAATGCTAAGCGGATCCTCGCGCTTCACCCATTCTTCTCCGCTTAAATCAACGGCATTTTTCTCGACATTATAGTTGAGGCTGATTTCGCTTTTGCCGCTTTGTCCGCCAAACAGGTCGGTAGCCTCGCCAGCGTTCAGCTTTGTTTTGAGCACATTGAAATATTGATCAGAAGGAACAATTTGATAATCGATTCGAATGCCCGTCTCGGCTTCAAATTTTTTGGCGAGCTGCATTTCCGCATCCTTTATCCAGCCTTGGCTGGCCAAGTAGGTAAGCGTAATATTTTGCTTCGTCCCTCCCGTATTGCCTGTGCCGCTGTTCGCGCTGCCTGCCGGGGATGATGCATTTCCGCCAGAGCCCGTATTGCCGCCCCCACAGCCCGCAACTATAATCGCAACCAAAGCAATAACCGTTAACAGCCACATCGATTTTTTCATCATATCGCTCCCCTTTAATGTTGAACGCTCAGTTGTATGCGTTTTCATTTCCTGCTTCCCCATTATAGATTTCTGATTTTTGAAGTGCCATGGATAAAACAGGGGCGTTTTATGCACTTATTTTACCACTCGCCAAATAATTATGAAGCGCTTACAAAAAGTCTTTGACAAAATGCCCCCCTAGCAGCAAAATGAAAGCAACAACGGTGCGCGTGAACGGCTGGAGGTAGTGATGCTTACTAAATTCAAAACGATTCAAGCTGTTCTGTTCTCCACCTACTCTCTTATTATTTTCATCGTGTTTACCGTACTAGTCGTATGGCTTTGCCTTTGGTCCTCTGATCTGCTCAAGCAAAATGCAACCGATTCGCTTGCCAGCATGGGCCGCTCGATGCAAGAGCATATTGATTCGGAAATTCAAAAAATGAATGATGTTTCGCTCAATGTGATGTACTCCAATTTGGTCAAAAATCATTTCAAGCGTTACACCTCGGAGATGCTCGATCAAACACAGACGGGAGATGGTAATGATACGGATACCGATAGGGAGAGCGATAGGGAGAGCGATAAACAAAAGTTAGGCCTTTCCGGCGGCATGGGCAGCGGATCGTTTCAGAGCGTCTCTAAAAGCCAATCGGTTGAAAATGCCAAGGCGCTGGCTGAAATTTTGACTGCGGCTATCGGCCCTTCGCGCCCGGTGGAGCAGCTGTATTTGTATGATTTTAAAAACAAAATGTATGGCAATGGCTTTGACAATGGCGAACGTACCTATAATCCGGCGACCAAGCCCTGGTTTAAAGCGGTTATAGCGATGCAAAATGGCAAAATCATCACGCTGCCCGTGCCCGATGAGGAAATGTCCCGTTATATTTCATCTAGCGACATGCAATATTCGGTCTCGCTGTTCCGCCAGTTTTATGACAATTACAATGATCCAACTGGCATTGTTGAAGTGAAGCAATATTACAACCGGATTTTTAGCAGCATCCTTGCTTTTACGGGGGATAATCCTTATGGTGCGCAGGTGCTCGTATACAATGACAATGGCGATATCATTTATCCCCTGCAGGCGGATAAGCGGCACTACGCGGCTTACACCAGCTTGACGGCAGGCAAAACCAATTCGCAGAAGCAGGGCAAGGCCAGCTATTTATCATTCATTAATCCAAATACACAGGCAAAGGAGCTATTGTCGCTGCACCGCTCTGAGCTGACGGGCTGGAATACGCTCATTATCGTGCCAGAGAGCAAGCTGCTCGCACCTGTATTCGCCTTCGCCAAGCAGACTGTCCTCGTCGCCTTTGTCATTTTGTTGTTTGCGATTATGCTTTCCTATGCGGCATCCAAACGGATTACGTATCCGATTTTGAAAATCCACCGTTCGATCCGCGGCATGCGGCTGGAGGATCTCGGAACCGGCAGAGTAGCCTCCCAGACGCTCGGCAGCGGACTCAATGAGCTTGATCAGCTGCATATTTCCTTTGTGCGCATGAGCTCGCGGCTGAAGGAATCAATGGACGATTTGCTGCTTTCCCAGTCGCAGGAAATGCAGGCGAAGCTCATTGCGCTGCAATCGCAGATGAATCCCCATTTCCTGTACAACACGCTCGCTACCATTCATGCGATGGCCGAAGAAAATATGAACGAGCAAATTGTTGCAATGACCGAAAACATGTCCGACTTCCTGCGCTATTTCTCAACCGACGCAGCCATTGTGAGCTTGCAGGATGAACTGCTGCATACAGGAAAATTTCTGGAAATTAACCAGATTCGCTTTGGCCAGAAGCTCCACTATGTTATGGAGGTGGATGAGCGCATGCGGGAGCTGCGCATCCCTAAGCTGGTCGTGCAGCCGCTTGTTGAAAATGCGCTGAAGTTCGGGACACAGCATGAGCCGCCATGGCAAATTCGCATTTCCGGCAAAATCGGAGGCGAGGACTGGCAGCTGGAGGTGGCAGATAACGGCCCTGGCTTTTCGGAAGAAAGCTTGGCGCATTTATTTGCGCGTATTCGCGAGGTTGATGAGACACATGCCGTGCCCGTGCTCAAGCTGGGCGGCATGGGGCTGCTGAACATTTATATTCGAATGAAGCTCACTTATGGAGATGCAGCTGTATTTCAGATTCACAATCGCCCCGAAGGCGGGGCGGCTATTAGAATCGGCGGCAAACTATAGCTAGGCAAAGGGGGGCATTCGCTTATGGCTCAAGCAAACGTCATTAAAGTCGTTGTTGCCGAAGACGAGGATATCATCCGGGGTACGCTGGTGCGCAAGCTCGAAGGCTTGGATGAGGCCATTCAAATTGTTGGCTCCGCCCAAGATGGCAAAGAGGCGCTCGAGTTTGTGAACCGGGAGCAGCCGGATTTGCTCATTACCGACATCCGAATGCCTGTCATGGATGGCATTGAGCTCATTCAGTCTATCCACCGCTATTATCCGCGCATGCGCAAAATCATTACGAGCGGCTTCGCTGATTTTGAATACGCACGGCAAGCGATTCAGTACAATGTCATTGAATATTTGCTGAAGCCGATTGCGACCACTGAGCTTTCGCGGGTATACAGTCGCGTAAAGACGCTAATTGAGGCGGAACGTACTGATTTTAAAACCCAGATGAAAAGCCTTCAGCCAAGCGGAGCGGATACGGAGGAATTGGTGCAAATGGTGCAAAGCTTTATGCGCGAGCATTACAGCGAGGATCTCAGCCTGGAGCAAATTGCCCGCTGCTTCAATTTTACCCCGTCCTACTTGAGCAAAATTTTTATTAAGCATACGGATGAGCCCCCTTCCCGCTACTTGATGTCGCTGCGCATCAACGAAGCGAAATATTTGCTTCGCAATCACTCCCATCTCTCCGTCAAGGAGGTCGGTGAGCAGGTCGGCTATAGCGACCAATTTTATTTCAGCCGCATCTTCAAGCAAATGACGGGCTTTACACCGAAGGAGTTCCAGAAATAAGCATATAAGCCCATTTATAAGTGCAAAACTTATAAATGCTTAGAATTCCAACCCAAAAAACCAGAGCCGATAATATGCCTAGGCATATCCGCTCTGGTTTTTTGGGCTGTAAGCCGCGTTTATTTATACCGTAATATCTGCCTTCGCCAGCAGATCCTGCACGACGACGCTAACCATGATCAGCCCCGCTACAGGAGGAACAAATGCGTTGCTCGCTGGCGGCTGCTGGGCCTTGCGGATTTCCGGCGCGTTCTCGGGCACGATGCGCTGCGTCACATCTTGACGCGGCTTCTTCGGCGTCTCCGAGGAAAACACAACCTTCACGCCTTTATTAATGCCTTCCTTGCGCAGTCTCTGGCGGACAACGCGGGCAATCGGATCGGTGTGGGTTTTGGAAATATCGACAACTTCGAATTTCGTCGGGTCCATTTTGTTAGCGGCGCCCATGCTCGAGATAATCGGGATTTTGCGCTCCAGGCACTGCTTGATCAAATGGATTTTGTACGAAATGGTATCGGAAGCATCAATGACATAATCAATCGGGTATTCAAAAAATTTCTCATACGTCTCTTCCGTATAAAACATGCGCAGAGAAACCGCGTCGCATTCCGGGTTTATGAGCTTAATGCGGTCGCGCATCAAGTCGGCCTTCGGCTGGCCAACGGTCGTCGTAAGCGCATGGATTTGGCGGTTGACGTTCGTAATATCGACAACGTCTTTATCGACCAAAATAATACGGCCTATACCTGTACGGGCCAGCGCCTCAGCAGCAATGCCGCCGACGCCGCCGATGCCGAGCACCGCTACCGTACTTCCTTTCATTAGCTCAAGGCCTTCCGGCCCAATTGCCAGCTCCGTGCGTGAAAATTGGTGCAGCATCTAAAATCGCCGTCCCTTCCGTTATCTATTCCAAGCATCTACATAGGAAGGCGGGCTGTTTCGCCCGCCCATTCCATTAAGCTTGAGGTGCTTCTGGTGATGCTCCTGCTGGGGCAGGCTGTTTCGCAGGCTTAGGCACTGTACGGATATGAAGCTGCTCCAATTGGGACAGCTCAACTTCGGACGGCGCATTGCACAGCAGATCGGTTGCGTTCGCTGTTTTCGGGAATGCAATCGTTTCACGCAGGTTCGTGCGGCCAGCCAGCAGCATGATGAGACGGTCGAAGCCGAACGCGATGCCGCCATGTGGAGGCGTACCAAATTCAAACGCATCCAGCAGGTATCCGAAGTTCTGTTGTGCGGTCTCCGGGGACAAGCCAAGCGCATTGAACATTTTTTCCTGAACTTCACGCTTGTAAATACGCATCGAACCGCCGCCTACTTCATAGCCGTTCAGAACGATATCATAAGCTTGAGCACGGATTTTGCCTGGATCTGTATCAAACAGGTGCAGGTCATCCTCGTGCGGACGTGTGAACGGATGATGCTCGGCTACATAACGCTGTGCATCCTCATCCCAGCCAAGCAGCGGGAAGTCTACAACCCATACGAATTTAAATTTAGTGTCGTCGATCAGACCAAGCTCGCGGCCCACTTTCAGGCGCAGGTTGCCCATGACATCAACAACGACTTTTTTCTTGTCAGCAGAGAAAGTGAGCAGGTCGCCATCTTCTACTTGCAAACGCTCAGTCAATGCCGCGATTTCCTCTGGTTTGAGGAACTTCACGATTGGACCGCGCCATTCGCCATCCTTCACCGTAATCCAAGCCAAGCCTTTACCGCCATAACGGGCAGCGAACGGCTGCAAATCGTCAAGCTCTTTACGGCTCCAGCCGCCACAGCCTTTGGCATTGAACGCCTTCACGACGCCGCCGGATGCTGCTACGCTTGCGAATACCTTCACTTCGCTTGTCGCCACAATATCAGTAATATCTTGAATTTCCATGCCGAAGCGCAGGTCAGGCTTATCGGAGCCATATTTATTGATGGCATCTTCATACGTAATGCGCTGGAACGGAAGCGCAAGCTCTACCCCTACCGTCTCGCGGAACAATCTTGCAGCAAGCTGCTCCATCATGCCCAGCAATTGATCCTGCGACAGGAAGGAGGTTTCGATATCGACTTGTGTAAACTCAGGCTGACGGTCTGCGCGTAGATCCTCATCGCGGAAGCAGCGAGCGATTTGATAATAACGCTCAATGCCGCCGACCATTAGCAATTGCTTGAAAATTTGCGGCGATTGCGGCAGGGCAAAAAATTCGCCTTCATGCACGCGGCTCGGCACCAAATAATCGCGCGCACCTTCTGGTGAGCTCTTGGTCAAAATTGGCGTTTCAACGTCAATAAAGCCTTCTCCATCAAGGAAGTCGCGGAAAATTTTCGCTGCTTTCGAACGGAGCAGCAATGTTTTTTGCATTTCCGGACGACGCAGGTCGAGGTAACGGTATTTCAAACGCAGCGACTCGTCAACTTCGACGCCGTCTTCGATTGGGAATGGCGGTGTTTTTGCCGCGTTCATAATTTCGATTTTTTCAACGCGCACTTCAATTTCGCCTGTTTCCAGGTTCGCGTTTACCGTCTCAGGGTCACGCTCAACGACTGTGCCTTGAACAGCGAGCACGAACTCGTTGCGGGCACGGTCAGCAATCGCCAGCGCATCGCCGGAAAAATCAGGGTTAAATACCGTTTGAACGATTCCTGTACGGTCGCGAAGATCAATAAACAATACGCCGCCCAGGTCACGACGACGCTGTACCCAGCCGTTCAATATGACCGTTTGTCCAATATCGCTTTTGGTTAATTTTCCACATGGATGTGTTTTCAACATAATGGTTATGCTCCTTTTATTTAAAAGATTTAGTGAACGAAGGAGCTGCGAGGAAATTACCCGGTGCGGTATTTTATTTCGTCGCAGTCTCTAAGCCTGAATCGCTGCTGCCAGCTCGCTGATGGCTACGGTGCGCTGCTCGCCGCTTTCCATATTTTTCAGCGCAATTTCGCCGCGCTCCAGCTCGTCATCGCCAAGTATAGCGGTAAAACGTGCCTTGAAGCGGTCCGCAGACTTCATCTGCGCCTTCATCTTGCGGTCCGTGTAATCACGGTCGGCACGCAAGCCTGCTGCACGCAGCTCATGTACGATCTTAGTCGCCTCACGCTCTGCTGCCTCGCCAAGGCTGATGACGTAAACGTCGACCTGGCTCGCTTCCTTAATGCCTTCCGTCTTCTGGTGCTCAAGCAGCAAAATCGTCCGCTCCAGACCAAGGCCAAGACCAACGCCCGGCTGATCCGGCCCGCCGATTTCGGCAACGAGCCCATTGTAGCGGCCGCCGCCGCCAATCGTATCGATGGCACCGATGCCCTCCGCTTTATACTCAAAAGCGGTATGCGTGTAATAATCAAGCCCGCGCACCAGCTTCGAATTGACTTCGAACGGAATATTCATCGCCGTCAAATACGCTTTAACCTTTTCAAAATGCGTGGTGCATTCTTCATCGAGACTGTCCAAAATCGACGGAGCGCCTTCAAAATGCTTCTGGTCGACTTTGCAGTCCAGCACACGCAGCGGATTGCGGTCCATCCGCGACTGGCAATCTTTGCACAGCAGCTCGCGCTTCGGTTCAAGGAAGGCAAGCAGCCGCTCGCGGAAGGCAAGCCTTACTTCCGGCGTTCCGACAGAATTGATTTCGACGCGCACCCCTTTAAGGCCAACCTCGGTATAAAACGTATAGCCCAAAGCGATAACCTCAGCGTCAAGTGCCGGATTAACCGAGCCCATCGCCTCAACGCCGAATTGGTGAAACTGGCGGTAACGCCCGGCTTGCTGACGCTCATAGCGGAACATAGGGCCGATATAATACAGCTTCGTCAGATCAGGCTCACCATACAGTTTATTTTCAACGAAGGCCCGAACGACCCCGGCCGTACCCTCTGGACGTAGCGTCACGCTGCGATTGCCGCGATCCGTGAACGTATACATCTCTTTCTCCACGACGTCCGTCGTTTCGCCTACGCCGCGCTGAAACAGCTCGGTCGCTTCGAAGATCGGCGTGCGAATTTCGCGAAAATTAAAACGGCGGCAAATTTCGCGTGCCTTTTGCTCAACGAACTGCCAGCTGTCGATTGAGCTCGGCAGCATATCCTGCGTGCCTGGTAATTTTTGAAATGCCATGTCATTTTCCTCCTAACCTGCTGCTAAAAAACATGAGAACAAGTAAAATGGTGCTCGTCAAACCAAAAAACTCCCGCCCCTGAACAGCAAATATTGCTGTCAGGGACGAGAGTATAGCTCCCGTGGTACCACCCACATTCCGAGGCAGCTGCCAGAAGGCAGAAGCTCGCTTGAAGACGGTTAACGCCCGTCACCCGCAGTACGGCTACTGAAACAATCGCTTGCCTGGGGCTTGTCCCCAGCAGGCTTACGTTCACCGTCTGTTCTCCGGAAAGTCTGTTCATCCCGCCATTATAAGAATGCTTGCAGCCTAAGGCATTCCTCTCTGCATATATGCGCATGGATTAATTTGTTCCATCATGAAATCATTATAGTGAATGGTGCTGATGCTTCATTTTACTTGGGCGTGGTCAGAAAGTCAAGCTGCGATTCAGCTCTATTCAGCCCGATTGTATAGGAACAGCGGCAAGAACGTCAGAAAGCAGAAAAAAACCTGCAATCACATTGCAGGTCCAAAAGTAAATTATATTTTAAAAAAGGGGGTCGAGATCTATTATAGGCTTGCGATGTTAAAATAGCGTTATCGTTTGATTACAGTAACATTACAGTTTAGAAAGCGTTTTATTTCCGGCTATTTCGACCTTACTCCCGCTTTTCCGCCAGCATATGCGAGCTTCTGCTTCCACCATGCTCTTTATTACGTGTCCTTTAAGTCGCTTCGCTTGCCTGCTGCAGATGGAAACCCTGCCCATTCCTCTGCCGCTTCCATGTCTTCCTCCAGCTGTGATAGCCTGATTGCTTCATGCCGATCAGCATGGAGCAGCTTGCGGCTAATCCGCTCCAACCCTTGCTCCTTGCGGGATTGATGCATGCGTTCATTCGCCTCCGGTACAAAATAAACAGGCCTCCGGCCGCGGCCAATCGCTGCCGAATGCGCCAAGCGAGCCCATTCTCTCCCCTATTGTATCCAGAAGGCATCCGCCCAAATCTTCATTTTGAAGCTATTGCTGTCTTTCCAATCCAGTGAAAAAATGCATAAAACCTTTCCCTTCACATTTTTTTGAAAATACATCCAAAAATTGAAACATATCCTGTTTTTCGATCGTCATTAGGCTACGAGCTTGAGTGGCATGCAGCAAAAAATCAAAAAAAGGGAGAAATAAAATATGCGAAAAAAATCGTTATTAATCGCCACAACCTTCATACTGTTGGCTCTTCTTTTTACGTCATCTGCGTTCGCCTATACTTTTACCGGGCACAAATGGCCCAAATCCGCCAATCATTCTTACAACATTTATGTGAAATACGCTACTACAAATACGGCTTATAAAGCTGCGTTTGATTCAGCAGCCGCTGATTGGAATAGTGCCCAAAGCAAAATTAAATTTAATCTTTCGGCGCTCAATACTTCAACCTTAAGCAAGGTTGGCACCCAAAATGTCGATGATCCTTCGATGTTTGGCGTATGCATTACTTATGTGAGTCCGGGTACAACTTCAACTAGTTACTTTACCGCTGATATCAATATAGGAAATCCGGCTGTAGCCAATCAATCCAATACGAGAAGAAGCGCTGCGGGACATGAATTAGGCCATGCGCTCGGTCTCGGTCATACTCCTCTCCTTGTAAAGGCTATTATGAACTCAAGCAGAGATCGCGAGACCATCTACACACCTCAAACCGATGATAAAAACGGCCTAAATGCACTTTACCCACTATAAATTAAGGGAGGGTTTAAAATGACCGTAAAATTTAATTTCAGGATGATCCTAATGGCAGGGCTATGCTTAGCACTTATGGCTGGGGTACTGCTATTTACAGCGAAGGAGAAGTATTCGCCCGGAACGTTTCATGTAAATTATTCTCCCGATTATGCCGTAAGCGGGGATGTTGCAGGGTTAGTTCATAATTCCGATTACGTCGTATCCGGCCACTACGAGAAGTTTATAGAAAATTGGGACATGGGGGAGAGTCATCTTAGCGAAGTATATTCGTTTGTGGTGGATGAATCTTTGCTGGGCGATGTCAAAGGCACGATTAATGTCTCTATTCCCCATACCGTCTTGTTAAAACATACGTTATACGATGTGGATTATGAAGCCACGCTCAATTTGCCCAACTACAGCAAACCTGATTTTGATAAAACGTATGTGCTGTTTTTGAAAAAAGCACAGACGAAAGATGTATTCGGCCCGTCTTCCGTACCTTTTCAAGTAGAAGTGGATTTTGCTGGCAACGTTGCATTGAAAGTGAATACAGAACACAAAGAACTGGCTTTAACGACTAAACAAAGTGGCACCATTCATTTTCAGACTGAGCAGATCGAACTAGCCCCTATCGATAAAATAACCGGTTTAACTAATGAAGAACTATTTGCAGAAATTAAAGCACAAGTCGCCGCGAAGGCGGGAAGCAAGTAGAGGTCGGAGTTGCCTAGAAGCCCCTCACTTACTCGTTTTTACGAGTGTGCGGGGCTTCTTTTAGTTGACATGTAGAACAACTATAACGTAATCTAAACACAGATTAAAACATAGATTTAAACAATGTTTGAATTTCAATTTTATGGAGGAGACTATGACAAAAGAAAAAATTTTCGAAATCGCCGTAGCGCTTATCCAGTCGGAGGGCATCAAAGGAATAACTACGCGCAAAATAGCCGACCTAGCGGGTACCAATGTCGCGTCTGTCAATTATCATTTTGGTTCAAAGGATAAGTTAATCAATGAAGTATTAAGAAGGCATCTTGAATCGTTTCATGTTACTTTCAATCTGTTGGATGATACGGAGGCTCCTCCGCTTGTACGACTAAAAAAATTTTTGCTGGCGTATGCGTCATTATTGCTGGAACACCCAGAACTAGCTAAAAGCCTGCTTTCCCAAGAACAGCTCTTTGAATCTCACAGTCAATTTCTGGAGTCCATGAAAAACCAGGGTATTGAGAAGCTAATCCATACTGTTAGCGAAATCGTTGGACGAACAGAGCAGGAGAGAATTATGCCCATCATTATCCAAATGTTTGCGGCCATTTTCTTCCCGACCGTCATAAAAAGCAATGCCAATCCATCGTTAACCGCAGCTATGTTAAAAACAGAGCAGTCCATCGAGCAGCAAGTTGATTTATTTTTGGAGTTTTACTTTTACAAATTTAGAGGAAAGGAATCATGAGGTTTTTCAGAAGACATTGGTATAACGTCGGGTTAGTTGTCGCGCTGGCTTCGATTGTTTATTTGATTTTTGCTTGGAACGACATGGACATTTTGCAAAAGGTATTATTCATGAATTTTATCGTTATTTTACTCCATCAATTTGAGGAATATGGTTGGCCTGGCGGTGAACCCGCAATTCTGAACAGGGTATTAAAATCCAGCCCAACGCCAAGCCATTATCCGCTTAATCAAAATACGGCAATGGTTACAAATGTACTCGTAAGCTACTTGTTCTATTTGCTGCCTATCTTTTTTCCTGAGACGCTTTGGCTCGGTTTGCCACCGATTTTATTTGGTTTAGCCCAGTTTGTTGTCCATGGAATCGTGATACCTAAGAAGCTAGGTCAATTTTACAATCCTGGATTGGCTGCGGTTGTGTTGGGGCATATTCCTTTGGCTCTTTATTATATCTATCATATCCACTCCACTGGTGTTGTTACAGCAAGGGACTGGCTTTTTGCTATTCTATACTTGGCCCTGTTCATAGTAGTCATCATGAGCAAAATGACCTTTTCATGGCTTGCCGACAAAGCATCTCCTTATGCTTTCGATGATGAGGAAATGAAAAAATTCAATGTTGGAGAAAAGCTTGCCCGTCTTAAAAAATAAACCAGCAATGGCCCATTTCATAGCAATTTTGCAGAACGTAAAAAGGCAGCCGAATAGGTTGGCTGCCTTTTTTGTCTATAGATCTATTCCTTGCTGTCCAAAATCAAGGTAACAGGACCCCAATTGACGAGTGACACGTCCATCATAGCGCCAAAACGTCCCGTCTCCACTTGCAGTCCATGCTGCTGGCGAAGATAGGCATTAAACTGCTCGTAGAGCGGCTCTGCCTGCTCTGGGCGCGCAGCAGCCATAAAGTTCGGTCTCCGACCTTTGCGGCTGTCTCCATACAACGTAAACTGCGATACCGACAAAATAGCGCCACCCTTATCGACGATGGATAAATTCATTTTTCCGGCCTCATCCTCAAAAATGCGCAGGCCCGCGATTTTATCGGCCATCCATTTGATGTCTGCTTCTGTATCTTCATGGGTAATCCCAACAAGCAGCACGTATCCGAAGTTGATTGCTCCTGTTATTTCCCCTTCGACGGTCACACTCGCCTGCTTGCTTCTCTGAATGACAACCTTCATGCTTTCCATCCTCTCTCTCTAAAAAAGAAGAAGGCGGCAAAATACGCCGCCATCTCTATGCTAATGCTTCCGACTATGCTATTGCTTCCCACTTAGTTTAAGAAGCGAGCGTATTAAATGTTTTCCCGTTTAACTGCCCTATTAAGTTTTAATCAGGGCAGGGGGTTCATGACTTTGTATCTTTAGCTTGTTGCCTACTGGCAATAGCTAAACTTGCTTTTAAAACCTTTTCGGGGAAAAGGAGGGGAGAGTGAAGTGAAAGGTTTGGGATAGAGGAGCGCAGCGTTCGCTTTTGATCCTGAATTTCTACCGTGCAACGGTAAATTCGATGAAATTCAGGAGCAATGGCGACCGAAACCCAAACCTTTCACGCAGCGTCCCCCGTCCTTCCCCATCAAGGCCTTTACAGCAAAATCAGCTATTCATAATCCTTTGGACGGAATAAATATCCTGCACCCGTTTAATCTTCTCCACCACAGATGAGAGATGCTCAACGTTCTTAATCAGCACGGTCATATGAATCATGACCATTTTATTTTTCACGGAACGACCGGTCACTGCAGAAATATTCGTCTTGCTGCCAGATACGACCTGCAGCACTTCATTGAGCAGACCATTGCGGTCATGGCCGGTAATTTCAATATCGACGCTGTAATTGGCCTCGACCGATTCTTCCCACTCCACCTCAATGACGCGATCAGCTTCCTCTCCGTCCATGCCGAACGGAATGTTCTGGCAATCCATGCGATGCACCGAGACGCCGCGTCCACGCGTAATGTAGCCAATAATAGCGTCGCCTGGCACTGGATTGCAGCAGCGGGCAAAGCGAACAAGCAAATTATCGATGCCTCGCACCGTAACGCCATGGTGCTGACGATTTTTACGGCTGCCTCCCGATTTCGCATCTTTATCCGTACCGAGCTCAATCGTATTGTTTTTCTCGGCTTCCTTGCGCAGCTTCTCCGTTAGACGGGTACAAATCTGCGCAGCGGTCACGCCGCCAAAGTTAACGCCGGACAGCATGTCCTCCACATCGTTAAAAGAAAACTTCGACGCAACCTCCTGCAGCTTGTCCTCGGTCAGCCAAGCTGACGGCTCTAGACCCAGACGCTTAAGCTCACGCTCAACGGCCTCGCGGCCCTTCGCCACATTTTCCTCGCGCTGCTCCTTCTTGAACCACTGCCTGATTTTACTGCGGGCATGCGACGATTGTGCGATTTTCACCCAATCCTGGCTCGGTCCATACGAATGCTTGGAGGTGAGAATTTCAATAATATCGCCGGTTTTGAGCTTACAATCAAGCGGCACAATACGGCCGTTAACCTTGGCGCCAATCGTGCGGTTGCCAACCTCCGTGTGAATGCGGTAAGCAAAATCCAGCGGCACAGAGCCGGCTGGCAGCTCAATGACCTCACCGCTCGGCGTAAATACAAATACGAGATCGGAGAAGAAATCCATTTTCAGCGATTCCATAAACTCCGATGCGTCGCGTGCGTCATTTTGCAGCTCCAATATTTCGCGGAACCAAGACATTTTATCTTCAAAATTGCGGTTTGGCACGACCGTACCTTCCTTGTACGCCCAATGCGCCGCAATCCCGTATTCTGATGTACGATGCATATCCCAAGTCCGAATTTGCACTTCAGTCGGCTCGCCATTGGGCCCTACCACCGTTGTATGCAGCGACTGGTACATATTCGCCTTCGGCATCGCGATATAATCCTTGAACCGTCCCGGCATCGGCTTCCACAGCGTATGGATAATGCCGAGCGTCGCATAACAATCCTTAATGTTCTCAACGATGATCCGAATCGCCATGAGATCATAAATTTCATTAAACTGCTTGTTGCGGTCGGTCATCTTTTTGTAAATGCTGTACAAATGCTTCGGGCGCCCGGAAATATCGCCTTCAATGCCCATCTCGCCAAGCTTCTCTTCAATGCGGTCAATGACATCGGCAATAAACTGCTCGCGCTCCGCCCGTTTTTTCTTCATCAAGTTGGCGATGCGATAATATTGCTGCGGATTCAAATACCGAAGCGCAATATCCTCCATCTCCCACTTAATGGCCGAAATACCAAGCCGATGCGCGATGGGGCAAAAAATTTCCAGCGTCTCATACGCGATCCGCCGCTGCGCCTCCTCCGACTGGAATTTCAGCGTCCGCATATTGTGCAGGCGATCGGCGAGCTTAATCAAAATAACGCGAATATCCTGCGCCATCGCCACAAACATTTTTCGATAATTTTCGTTTTGCTGCTCTTCCTTGGAACGAAAACGGATTTTCTCCAGCTTCGTCAGTCCGTCAACCAGCATTGCGCAGGTTTCGCCGAATTTCGCCCGAACCGTCTCCAAATCGACTGTCGTATCTTCAACCACGTCATGCAGTAAAGCTGTAATAATGGACAGCACATCCATCTGCATATCCACTAATATATCTGCTACGGCAATCGGATGTAAAATGTAAGGTTCGCCTGATTTCCGCACTTGTCCATGATGAGCCTGATCTGCAAAATGATAGGCTTCCCTTATGCGTAATAAGTCCTGTTCCTTCATATAGGCCGATGCCTTTTCAATTAACTGCTCTATGCCCATGAACATCCCTTTCCGAAATGAGCCCTGCTTAGGCTCCCCTTCGCGCATTTTCCGAGTTTTCTAATATTATGCCTGTAAGCATAGCATGACGTCAACTACGCTGTCGATTGAAGTGTCGATTTAAGTCATGGAAATTTAAATTTTTCAACCGTAATGCGGACTTTATAGTGCGAAAGCCAACCAGCAGCGGCTGGTTGGCTTAAACGTTCAGACAATTTTATTTCATCCTTCACAAAATGGCTAGTAAGTAACGAGAGAAACGACTTCCATATCGCCAAGCTTCTCGCGGCCTGTCAAATAAGACAGCTCGATAAGAAAGGCCGAACCAACAATTTCCCCGCCAAGCTGGCGAATCAAATTAATGGAAGTTGCGATCGTGCCGCCTGTTGCAAGCAGATCATCAGCAATCAGTACGCGCTGCCCCGGCTGGATGGAGTCTGTATGCATAGCGAGTACATCTTTGCCATACTCCAGGTCATAGCTTGCTTCAATGGTTTCGCCGGGCAGCTTGCCGCTTTTGCGAATAGGCGCAAAGCCTACGCCGAGTGCAAGGGCAAGCGGAGCGCCAATAACGAAGCCGCGCGCTTCTGGTCCGGCAACGACATCGATCTTCAAATGCTCAACCGCTTTGCGCATTTCTTCAATGGCAGCTCGGTATGCCGGGCCATCCTTCAGCAAAGTAGTAATATCCTTGAAGCGAATGCCTGGCTGTGGGAAATCGGGAATGACCCGAATGTAATCTTTAAAATTAATTTGTGACACGCTCATCAATTATTCGTCCCTTCTGTCTGTCGCCAATCTGGTGCTGTCAAACCAATATTTTAGCTGCAAAGAGTGGAGATTGCAATTGTTCTGCTTTACTTTTTGCCTCCTGATAGGCAGTCGCTGTACTTAACTCCCGCTTCTCTGGCGCTTCTGCAACGATCGCCAAACCATCCTCGATGCGGATAAACGAAAGCTCGATAAACACGCGCAGCATAACCTCGGTCATTTCCTGCGGCCAGCCGCTCAGCTCCGCCAAGCGCTTCGCAAGCCCTTCAAGCGGTGCCTGCTTCATTCTACGCAGCAGTTGATACACTTGACCGAAATGCTCACGCTCAGGAAACTTTGCATACGCGCCGCCGCTGAACAGGTCATGTATATGTAGCTGCGGCTTGCGCTGACCGTTCCATTCATTGATGGACAGCTCGCCTACCAGATCGACAGGACTGCTCGCCAGCAGCCGGTCGGCAATAGCTCCCATGCTGAAGCCTACCGCTTCCAGTACAGCTTGCCCGCTTTTCACGGTCAGCTTAAGATGCTTCGCTTCCTTGCCCATCGTTCGCTTGTCTGCAAGCGCTGCTCCCTGAAAGAGCAAGCGTGGCGATGGATTGCCGGCCCCGAACGGCTCCAGCTGTGCTAGCTCATTAATCGTTTGCAGATTAGCTTCTTCAACCCTGCACTCTAGATCAATGCCCGTTTTTGGAATCCAATCCTGCTCGCTGAGCCATTCCAAAGCAAGCTTCCCCAGCTGGCGTTCAAACTCAGCCAGCTGGTCACGATGCAGGCTCATGCCTGCCGCCGCCTGATGGCCCCCGTAATGGTCCAGCAGCTCATCGCAGGCGGTAAGTGCTGCATGCAGGTCGTAGCCGTCAATGGAGCGCGCAGAGCCCTTGCACATGCCGCTCTCCCCATCAATACCGAGAATAATTACAGGCTTGTAATGGCGCTCCAGCAGCTTGGAAGCCACAATGCCGATAACGCCAACATTCCAGCCTTCTCCTGCCAGTACAATAACCGCCGGTTCCGCCTCGCCCGCATTTGCAGCCTGCGCTCGCTTCTGTGCCCACTGCTCCTCCGCTTCCTTGACGATGCCTTCCACGATGCGCTGCCGCTCGCGGTTGAGCATATCGAGCGAAGTTGCTGCCAATATAGCCTCGTCGTAGTTGTCGCTTATAAGCAGCTCGACAGCGCGCCGCGCATGATCGAGCCGACCAGCGGCATTAATGCGCGGCGCCATCCCGAAAGCGACGGTAGTAGAAGTAACCGCCGGAAGCTCGATGCCCGTCGACTCAGCCAGCGCTAGAAATCCGGTATTCGTCGTCTGGCGAAGCCTTTCCAGCCCGCTTTTGACTAAAATCCGGTTTTCGCCAGTTAAAGGCATTAAATCAGCTATCGTTCCCAGACAGACAATGTCTGTCAGCTCCATTGGCGGGCGTTCCAGCAGCGCTTGCGCCAGTTTGAATGCGACGCCTACGCCTGCCAGCCCTTCAAAAGGATAAGTGCAATCATGCCGCTTTGGGTTAACGACGGCGCAGGCATCCGGAATACGTGCCGGAGGCTCGTGATGGTCGGTGACAACGACATCAAGCCCAAGCTCCTTGGCGTAGGCAATTTCATCGTAGGCGCTAATGCCGGTGTCGACCGTCACAATTAAGCGGACGCCCTCAGCAGCCGCCTTCTCCAGCGCCACCTTGTTTAACCCATAACCTTCTAGTGCCCGATGAGGAATATAATAATCAAAATGAAGGCCGAGCTCGCGAAACACATGTACGAGCAGTGAAGTGCTGGATACGCCGTCGGCATCATAATCGCCATAAATACGTATCTTTTCGCCAGCTGAGGCCGCCTCCCGAATACGGGTGACAGCCTCCCTCATATCTTTCAGCAAATACGGGTCATGCAAATGCTCAGAGCCGCCTCTTAAAAACTGCTCCGCCTGTGCGATCTCCTTGTAGCCGCGCTGCACCAAAAGCTTGGCGGCAAGCGGCGACAGGCTAAGAGCTGTCGAAAGCTCCTTCGCCGCCGCTTCTGCCTGCTCGTCCCAAGGTGCAAGATTCCAACGTGTTTTTGCTTGAATCACGCCGACTTCAACTCCTTTCTGCCGCGCTGCGCTATTGCAGCAGCGTAGGCATATGTTCCTGATTCGGATCGTGATTGGATTTATAAGGATAACCTGGGTCATAAGGCTCGACATGAATCGTGGCGTCCGTAAGGTGGGTAAAGCGTGTCAACAGCAGTCGTTTCACCCTTTTCGCCACTTCATGCCCTTCAAGCACAGTCACGCGCGGATTAACGCTAATAACCGCCTCCGCAACGACGTAATGGCCCCGCTCTCGAGCGTGCAGCGACTGTACGGTGACGACGCCTTCCACCCGTTGAACGAGCTGCATGAGCTCCTCGGTATTTTCGCTATATACTTCTGCGGCAGCTTCCTCTCTATGAGGGGAAGGCACAATAATGCGATAGCCGCCGTTCATGACGATAACCGAAATGACGATTGCAGCTGCCGAGTCAAAATAATAAAGCACCGGAAGCGAAATCAGCTTGCCCAACCACGCGGCTCCCGCACCAATGAACACAGCAAGTGTCGCATACAAGCTGCTGCCATGCTCCCTCTGTTTCCAAATGAGCTCCTTCATGAGCAGGCAGCCGGCCAAAACGACAAGCGCACTCCAATGAGGCGGCTTGCTAATGCCCTCCGCGATGTCCCGAACAGCCGAAATGCCAATTTCCAAGCCAATAAGGAGCAAGGCTGCTGCTAAAACGACATTCATGACGGTTTCTGTCTTCCGTGTTTCCTTATGCTTTATGGCAGCAGCGCTGCCGGAAGGGGCTTCGCCGCCACTTTCACTACGCTGCGAAACGACCTTTTCCGCAAAAATAGCCGCCGCTTCAGCTGCCGATCGGCAACCATCCGCAAGCAATGCTTTGCTGCCGGACAGCCAGCCTGCTGCCCCTTTCAACAACGCCAACGCCGCATTACCCCAAATTCCTGACCAGCTGGCCGGCTCTGCTTTTGTATATCGTTGGTTCATTGTCATGACTGCCTCCTCCTACGCTGTTAGACCGCAGTCTTGGCAGGCTGCTTTGCTTTAGGCTTTTGTTTGCTTTTAAGAAGAAGCCAGAGCGGGCTCGCAATACAGATCGACGAGTATGCACCGCTTGTCAGACCGATAATTTTCGCCAAGGCGAACAGCTTGATCGACTCGCTTCCGAAAAGGAATAAACAAACCGCGATAACGAGTACGGCCAACACCGTATAAATGTTCCGCGCCATCGTCTGCCAGAGGCTCTGATTGACCATATCTGCGAGTTGATCACGCGTTTTCAGCTTGCCAAAACGAAGATTTTCACGAATCCGGTCGAAAATAACGATTTTATCATTAATCGAATAACCGATTGTCGTCAATACTGCGGCGATAAACGGCAGATCGACTTCCAGACGGAAAATGGAAAACACAGCGACAACGACAAAAGCGTCATACAAAATCGCAATGTTCGCTGCTAGCGCAAAGCGCCATTCGAAACGGATCATCACATATATCATAATCGCAATACTCGCAATGATAACCGCATAAATCGTCTTGAAGCCAAGCTCGCGCGCCATATCCGGGGATACAACACTGACCTCTGCCGATACTTGATCGCCAAATTTGGCTTTAAACGCATTTTGAATTTCTGTCACTTTCGCTTGCTCCAATACTTCGTCAAAACGGGCAGAAACGCGATCTCCGTTCGTGCCACCAACCGTCGGTGTAACGTTCGTAATGCCAGTTGTGGCCAAAACTTCCTTCGCTTCCGCCTGGGTAAGGGCTTTGCCGACTACGATATCCATATTCGTACCCGCTTTAAAATCGACGCCATAGTTCAGGTTGAACAGGAAAAGCGAAATAATCCCTATAACGGTTAAAATGATGGAAGCCATGAAAAACTTTTTGCTATGCTTGATAAAGTCAAAATGCACCGTTGTTTTAAAGTTCACGGATGTCCGCCTCCTTCACGCCGAAATAGCTAGGTTTAGTAAACAGGTTGCTGCGAATCAGCAAATGAATCAGCAGGCGGGAGAAGAAGATGTTTGTAACGATACTGACCAAAATACTCAAAATCATCGTCAGTGCAAAACCTCTGATTGCACCGTTTCCGATGTAATAAAGCACGCCGCAAGAGATCATGTTTGTAATGTTCGCATCCATAATCGTACGGAACGAGTTTTTGGAACCCGCTTTAAGCGAGGAAAGCAAGCTTTTGCCGCTGCGGATTTCCTCTTTAATCCGTTCGTACATAATGATATTTGCGTCAACCGCCATCCCGATTCCAAGTACAAATGCGGCAATGCCCGGGAGCGTCAACGTAACATTCAGCATCTCGAATACGAGGACCAGCAACCAAGTAAATGTAATGACCGTAATACCTGCTACAACGCCCGGAATACGGAACAAAATAATCAGGAACACCAAAATAATCGCCGAGCCGATAAGGCCGGCACGAACGGTGTCTTCAAGCGACTGTTGTCCAAGTTTTGCGCCCACGCTTTGCGTGTATTTCTCAGTCAGCTTAAGCGGGAGTGCTCCCAAATTAATCGTGTCTTTCAAGTTATTGGCTTCATCAAGCGTGAAGTTGCCGCTAATTTGCGCGCTTCCGCCACTGATGGGCTGGTTGACGTTCGGATTCGACAGCATTTCATCATCGAGATAAATCGCAAGCGTCTTGCCAGTCAGTCTTCTCGTAACATCTTCAAATTTCTTCGCATCTTTCAGCTTAATCGAAACGACCGGATTATTCAGCGAATCATATTCGACCGTAGCTGCATTTTGCACAAAATCATCACCTTGAAGCTCTACCGTGCCATCTGGCGCTTTGAACGTCAAATTAACCGGCTTCTTGATGATGTCTCTTACTTCATCCTCATTGGTCACGCCAGCAAGCCTGACGCGAATGCGGTTCGTTCCTTCTGTCGTAATCTCCGGCTCGGAAATACCGATCTTGTCGGCACGAGCCTCAAGGCTTTTCGCCGTATCCTTCAGCAAAGTAGGCGTTACTTTATCGCCGGCCGTAAGCGGTTCTGCTTCATAAAGCACCTCGAATCCGCCCTTCAAATCAAGGCCTAGCCGAATGCCGTTTACCAGCGATGGGCTCGTCCAAGCGATCACGCCAAACATGATGACAACGATCCCAAGGAAGGCAAATAATCTTTTCCCGTTCATATTTCCTAAGTCCCCCTTATGATCTCAATATTCCTATTATACTTGCGAGCAATTTTCGAGTCAAAAAAAAGAAACCATTCCCTTAGAAATGGGTTCCCCGGTAGGCGCTAATCGTCAAAAAGTTCATAAAGCTCGTCACCTTCAGCGATAAAATGTCGTTGACCAGCTTGTGCAGCTCCGGCTGCCCGCTTTTTTTATAACCCGCGCTTACGCATGCCCAAATGTCTTTGCCACTTGCATGTTCATAGCCAATAAGCTGAAACTCCTCTGCCTTGCTGTTGCACAGCTGTTCAATTACCTGAGCCAGGTCCTGTTCCTCCATAGCCGCGCCTCCCGTACTTTTTGCCTTGATTGCTACTATTCGCTGCCCCTTGCACATATTCCTGCACATAAAGCGATGTTCATTATCCATTCATGATTCGGACATGCCGTGCATAACTATGATACTGCAACAATACGGCTAATGGAATGAGGGGCGAGTATGACCAAGCAAACGTTTATAAAAGGGGCCATGATTTTACTTGCAGCAGGCGTCATCAATCGAATTCTCGGCTTCGTCCCGCGCATCGCGCTGCCGCGCATTATAGGCGCCGAAGGCGTGGGGCTGTACCAGCTGAGCTATCCATTTTTGGCCGTCATGCTGACAATTATTACCGGCGGCATTCCGCTCGCCGTTGCCAAATGGATTGCCGAAGCCCAGTCAAACGGAGATGAGGGAAGGGTCCGCCATATTTTTCGCAGTGCTCTGCTGCTTACGATTTTTCTTGCCATCACGCTGACCAGCCTGCTGCTGCTGTTCTCGCCTTGGATAACCGCGCATTTGCTGCCGGACAAGCGTGTGCAGCGCACATTTCTGTTCATGACTCCGATGCTTCTGATCGTCGGGATTTCATCTGTATTTCGCGGCTACTTTCAGGGCAAGCAAAATATGATTCCCTCCGCCGCATCCCAAATTGTGGAGACGGTGCTGCGGATTATTTTCTCGCTTGGCTTCGCGATGCTTCTCATGCCCAAAGGGCTGGAATGGGCAGCGGCTGGTGCCATGCTTGGCGTCGTGGTCGGAGAAATCGGCGGCCTTGCCGTCCTGCTGTGGAAATATGCGAGGGAAAAAAGGACTCCCGCTATGCTGGCTGAGGCAAGCAAGCCAACTACAGCTGCTGATAGGGGACCCATTATGGGCAAGCTGCTTAGCCTGTCCATACCCGTAACAGCCAGCCGCCTTGTCGGCTCGCTCTCCTATTTGCTCGAATCCATTTTCACCGCTCGCAGTCTTGCTACGGCTGGTATTGCTACAGGCATTGCTACGGCGCAATACGGGGCGCTGCAAGGAATGGTCATACCGCTCATCCTGCTGCCAACCGCTTTGACCTATTCCCTCGCCTCTTCGCTTATTCCGTCGCTTGCTGAAGCCGCGTCACGCGGCGATATGGCTACGATTCATAAGCGCTTGCACCAATCGATGAGGCTGGCGCTAGTCGCCGGAGCACCTTTCGTCGTCATTCTTGGCCTATTCGCCGAGCCGATCTGCCGGATGCTGTACAACCACAGCGAAATTGCTCCGATGCTGCAGCTGCTTGCTCCTGTCGGCCTTTTTATTTATTTGCAGGCTCCACTGCAGGCGACTCTTCAGGCACTCGATAAACCGGGCAAAGCGCTTATGAACACGTTTATAGGGGCTGCTATTAAGCTGGTCCTCATTATTTATCTCGCCTCCAAGCCCGAATTCGGCATATATGGCGCTTTAATTGCAATTAATTTGAATATCGTGCTAGTCACTGCGCTGCATGGCATTAGCGTCCTCAAGCTGATTGGCTTCCGGATGAAGCTGCGCGATTTTATGAAGGTCATCTCTGCTATGGTGGTGATGGGGGCCGCAGCACGCTTCGTTATGAATCGTGAGCCGCTGGCTGCGGAATGGGTGAATTTGCTTGTTGCCTGTGCATCCGGGGCAATTGTATATTTGGCACTCATGGTATGGACAAACATTATTGACCGGCATGATCTCACCCGCTTGCCCAAAATCGGCCATTGGTTTTCAAGAACCTAGACCAAAACCTGCGATCATGTCTTAATAAATTCGTACCGTTAAAAAAAGCCGCGAGCGGTTTGGGATATATTTGCTCCCAAACTACTTTCGTGGCTTTTTCGTTTTATCCAAAAACAGCTTGCCTTTATGGTCTATTGTACAAAGGAATACTTCCTTAAAGTCGGTTACCCCTTCATCCTGCAGCACATTTTTCAACCAAAAACGGGTTTTCTCCAGCTTCTCCAAGTTTTCATCCTGTACTTTGCCATCCATAATAAGCGGAATAGGCAAAATCTCAAAACGATATTTTGGGGGAATGACTTTAGCATTTTGCTGCATAGACAGCTTGCCCGCCAAATCCGAATGATGCTCAGCCCTACTGCCTTCTTCCGCCTGCTGCTGCAGCTCGCGTTCACCCCTGCTCAATTGCTCCTCCACATTCAAACGCTCTTCCGCTATCTCTTCCGGGGATCCTTCTGTACTTTTAGGAATGACCGACAGCTTGCCGCTCGTTTCCAAAATCGCAAATTCCACATCCGAGATTCTGGTAATTTGATTTTCTCTAAGCTGGAGCATAAAATCATCCAGATTATAGCGCTGCTTGCGCATGACATCGCGATTCAACTTACCCTTCGCCATAATAATGCTTGGCTTCCCGTCAAATAGCTGCCGCAGCTTGCGATTTTTAAGCGCCACAAAAGCCATTCCCACCTGCACTAGCATTAAAATAACCATCGGCACAATGCCTTCCCACATCGTTCGATCCAAATCCTCTATAACGATCACAGCTATTTCGGCAATCATAACCGAGATAACGAGGTCAAAAACCGACAGCTTTCCGATTTCCCGTTTTCCCATAAACCGCATGATGAGAAATACGATGAAATAAATCAATATGGTACGCAGCACAAGGGTCAGAAATTCCAAGTGATCCCGCCTCCTTCATCGCTCGCGCCTGCTGCATTTTGGCCTGAGCGGTCTGTACACGTATTCTCACCTGCCGCCATCTCCCTCATACGAAATGGTCAGGCACGAATTTATGGTAAAGGCGGGAAAACATAAAATTAAGGGATCAGAATAAAATACACATATGCCGAAGAGACGAGCAGCGACATAAGCGCGATTGGCGCACCTACTTTAAGAAAGGCTCTAAAATGAAAGCTTTTGCCTTCCTGCAGAGCAAGGCCTGCGGCAATTACGTTTGCGGAAGCACCAATGAGCGTACCGTTGCTGCCGAGATTTGCGCCAAGCGACAGCGACCACCACAGCGGCTCCATTTGACCCGCGCTCAGTCCCAGCTCAGCACCCATCGCTTGAATAACTGGAACCATTGCCGCTACAAACGGCACATTATCCATCGTAGCGGAGGCTACACCGGAAATCCACAATAGCAGCAATGACGCTATATCAACATTTCCGGAAGTCATTTGCAGCACAATCAAAGCGATTTGGTTTGTCCAATTCGTTGCTGAAAGTCCCGCTACCATAATAAATAAGCCAATAAAAAATAATATCGTACCCCAATCCACCATGCGGAAGGCAATTTCTGCTTCCTTGCGCTTCAAACCTATGACCATAAGCAGGGCCGCACTGCCAAGCGCGATAGCCGCCGGCTCTATGCCTAATGCCGAATGGAGTGTAAAGGCAATAATGGTTAGCAAAAATACGATGACCGATTTGATCATCAGCGGGCGATTTTTAATGTAGGAGCTGGCGGAAAGCTTCATCAGCTCGCTAACTTCTTTGCTTTTATGCGTAGGCTTAAAATGCTTGCGGTAAACAAACAAAAACAAGCCAATTGTAACAAGCAAAATAAACAACGATACGGGTCCTAAATGGACGATAAAGGCATTAAACGTCAACTGCTTGTTGGCAGCGCCAATAATCATATTAACCGGGTCACCGATTAAAGTAGCTGCACCACCAATGTTGGAAGCCGCAATTTCTGCAAAAATAAACGGGTAGGGATTCAGCTTCAGTAATTTCGTAATCGACATCGTTACCGGAATAACGAGCAGCATAATCGTTACGTTGTCCAAAAATGCTGAGCTAATGCCGGTTAAGGCAATGAGCAGGATAAATATTTTCCACGAGCTACCTTTGACCCCCTGGGCCAGCTTAATCGCTATGTATGGGATGATGCCTGCCCGGTTCAAAATGCCGACAAGCAGCATCATGCCAATGAGCAGCATAATAACATGCCAGCCGACCGCCTCCGTAAATGCATACCGCAAATCCAATATGCCCAGCACCAATATGAGAAATGCGCCTGCAAGCGCCGCCACTGCCCGATTGATTTTATCCGTAATGACAAAGGCATAGGTTACCAAAAAAATAACTGCTACCGCGATAACCTGCCAAGCCGCCGGATTGTAAAGCATTCCTGCTGCCTTGGTTTCCATCTCGCTTCACCCTTTCTTAAAATATAAGCATTTATAAGTTTTCTCTTATAAATGGGCTTATATTTCCCGGACTGAAACGCGCCGCGCCGCCAAAGGACGGCGATAGCCGTTTCACCTTATCCCTCACATTATACGTAATTGAATAGAATTTCGTCCACCCTCCCGCTTGCCTGTACTATTCCGCAGAGCCTGGCCATATGGTTTAAGTAAAAGGAATTTAAAGGAGGAAAACGATGAATCCCATTAAACATGTTCCGCGGCCTCCCCAGATCGCTTCCCCTATACTGGCGGGTCTCCTGTATGCCATCATTTGGCTTGCTTTAGGTGCATTGCTGCTCTCGCTTTTGCTGCATTTTGGAAATATGAAGGAAAGCAGCCTGCCTGCCTTTGCAACGTGTATTCACGGCATGTCCGCTTTTGCGGGCGGATTAACGTCCGGCAAGCGATCCGGCATGAAGGGCTGGTATCAGGGCGGTTTGCTTGGACTGCTCTATGGCTTGACCATATTGTTAATTGGCTTTCTGGCTGCCGATGCCGGATTTTCTCTGCATACCGCCCTTGTACTTGGCATTACTTTGCTGCTTGGTGCTTTTGGGGGCGTTATTGGCGTCAATCTTAAAAAGTAATTCGGCAGCCGGCATCATTTTCAGACGGCATAGAAGCGCTAACGGGGAAAAATAGAAGCGGCTTAGCCTAATGAAGGCTTCTACATACTCATATAAAAAAGCCTGCGCCTAGAAGGATTAACCTTCAAGGCGCAGGCTTTTTGGAGCTATTCAACTAATCTTTCGAAATCGTAGGCGCACTGCTAACGACCGAGCTAATAGCGCTGCGTTCAAACGTCAGCTTAACCGTATCATTGACGCGAAGTACGACTGTGTCATCCGTCAATTCCGTGATTGTACCGTGCATACCGCCGATTGTTGAAATTTTATCGCCTTTTTTCAATTGCGACAACAGCGCTGTACGCTGCTTTTGTTTCTTCTGTTGCGGACGAATAAGCAAGAAATAGAACACAGCAAACATAAGTAGTATTGGCCATGCCATGCCCCAAATGCTATTCGCTGGCGCTCCAGCTGCATCTGCTAACCATAGTGACATTGAAATCCCCCCTTTCTAAAATCCCTTATCGTTATCCCGCAACCCATAGCTGTCAAAAAACTCATCGCGAAAATCAAGGAGCCGATCTTCGGTAATCGCCTGACGCACATCCCTCATGAGTTGAAGCAGGAAATGTAGATTATGATAAGTCGTCAATCTCATACCGAATGTTTCATCGGCCTTCATCAAATGGCGAATATACGCGCGTGAATAATTCGTGCATGTGTAGCAAGAGCATTTCGGATCAAGTGGACCAAAATCCTCTGCATACTTGGCATTGCGAATAACGAGTCTTCCCTCGCTTGTCATCGTTGTTCCGTTGCGTGCAATTCTCGTAGGAAGCACACAGTCGAACATATCAATGCCGCGAATGGAGCCTTCCAGCAGCGCATCGGGCGAACCAACTCCCATTAAATACCTTGGCTTGCCGGTTGGAAGCAGCGGTACCGTATACTCAAGTGCTTGATACATCAAGTGTTTCGGCTCACCGACACTTAGTCCTCCAATAGCATACCCCGGGAAATCCATGGAAGTCAAATCTTTCGCGCTCTGGATGCGCAGGTCCTCGTACATGCCTCCTTGAACGATTGCAAACAGCCCTTGATCATGAGGACGCGCATGGGATTCGAGGCAGCGCTCCGCCCAGCGTGTCGTGCGCTCAAGCGACTGTTTCACATAAGCATGCTCAGCTGGGTATGGCGGGCATTCGTCAAATGCCATCATAATATCCGAGCCGAGCGCATTTTGAATTTCCATTGCCTTCTCCGGCGACAAAAACATCTTATCCCCATTCAGATGGGAGCGGAACTGGACGCCTTCTTCCGTAATTTTACGCATCTCGCTCAAGCTGAACACCTGAAAACCGCCGCTGTCAGTCAAAATCGGACGGTCCCAGTTCATAAACTTATGCAATCCGCCTGCACGCTTAATCAAATCATGTCCGGGGCGCAAAAACAGATGGTACGTGTTGCTCAAAATAATATGGGCATCCATCGTTTTCAGCTCTTCCGGGCTCATCGTCTTTACCGTCGCCTGGGTTCCCACCGGCATAAAAGCTGGCGTCTCAATAACGCCATGGGGCGTATGGACGCGGCCAAGCCGCGCTCCAGACTGCTTGCACACTTTTAACAATTCATAGGTTACAGCCACAATTCACGCTTCCTGTCTTCTTTAATTTTGTCGCTCTACTATTAATAAATAAACATCGCATCGCCGAAGCTAAAAAAGCGGTATTCCTCACGAATCGCTTCCGCATAAGCACCCATAACCGCATCGCGCCCAGCAAGCGCGCTGACGAGCATAACCAGCGTCGACTTGGGCAAATGGAAATTGGTTAGCAGCGCATTAACCAGCTTGAAGGAGTAGCCCGGAAAAATAAAAATATCAGTCCAGCCGCTGCATGCCTGGATCGCTTCCTTCTCAAAGCGCGCCGCAACGGTTTCCAGCGTCCTTGCAGAGGTTGTCCCTACAGCAACGATGCGTGCGCCCTCAGCCTTCGCCTGATTCAGCAGCGCCGCGGTCTCCTCGCTAAGCTCGTAATATTCTGAATGCATGACATGCTCTTCCACTACGTCTACCGACATCGGCCGAAACGTTCCGAGCCCTACATGCAGCGTCACATAAGCAATGCGCACACCTTTATCCGCAAGCTGCTGCAAAAAGTCTGCTGTAAAATGCAATCCAGCCGTCGGGGCTGCCGCCGAGCCATCATGCTTGGCATAAACGGTCTGGTAGCGCTCACGCTCCTTCAGACGTTCCCGAATGTAAGGCGGGAGCGGCATTTCGCCAAGCCGCTCCAGCAGCTCCTGAAAAATGCCCGTATAGGCAAACCGGATCGTACGGCCGCCCATATCGCCTTCCTCTTCGACAAAAGCACGAAGCAAGGGCTCTCCGCTGCCGTCATCGCCAAACCATACCTCAGCGCCGATCTTCATGCGTTTGGCCGGCTTCGCGAGCGCCTCCCAGCGGTCACCTTCCAGCTGCTTGAGCAGCAGCAGCTCGATCTTCGCCCCCGTATCCGCCTTTGCGCCAATTAAACGAGCAGGCAGTACCCTGGTGTCATTAAGCACCAGCACATCGCCGGCATGCAAATGCTGTGCCAGATCGGTGAAGCTTTCATGATTCACCGCGCCATTGCTGCGATCCAGCGTTAAAAGCCTCGATGAAGTGCGCTGCTGCAGCGGGGTCTGAGCAATTAAATGCTCCGGCAGTTCAAAATCAAACATTTCTACGTTCATCTGTCAGTCATCATTCCTTAGCGATAGTTACATCATTATAATAGTATTTCAGAATATAAGAGTAGTCATACCCTTGCTCGGCAAGGCCAAGCGCCCCATACTGGGACAAACCGATGCCATGACCGAAGCCTGTACCGATGAAACGGAAGCTCGGCGTCTTCGTCGCTTCACGAACCTTGCCTTTGCTGCCCATAATATATAGCTTGGCATCCATTTGCTTCACTTCGCCGCCTGCCCCAATCGTGTAGATCGCACCTGCACTCTCAGGCTTTGTTGTCGTTTTCTTATTCGCTCCAAGTACGTTCACGCGTGCTGTCTCGTCAATTTGGAACAAGGTGCTCGGCAGGCTTCCCAGCGCCGTCCGCAGCATATCCGGATATTTGACCTCCAGCTTTTTGCCATTCGCCAGCATTTCCGTAGCGCGACCCGATTGTCCTGTCTTGCTCACTTGGAGCGAAGTAATTGGACCGGCTATCGTGGTGACGCTCTTGAGTGAAGCAACCAGCTCCTCTGAGCTGAAAGGGCCTCGTACCCAAGACATCGGACCCGATTGCACCGATTTTTCCAAGACGACTACCTTTGCACCCGAATTGACTTCGCCAACCAACGGCACATCATCTTGGATGAGTGGTATTTTCCGCACCTTTACGCCGTCCGTATTCACCTTCATCAGCTTAATTCCTGCGGGATTCGTTTCGCTTGTTGCCGTAAGCAAATCTTCGCGAATATAACCGGTCAAGCCGCTTGGGAGCACGACGCGGTACCAGCTGTACAGCCCTTTTTCCGCCGAGCTGTCCGTTGGACTTTTGACACTTGTTAAATAAGGAACGGCATTGCCCCATACTTCCTTCGCATCCGCTGTAGCCCCGCCGCCATTGGAGGAATAAAGCGCCTCAACCAGCTTGCCTTTATAGAGCACAACCTCGCCTTGCGTCGCGTCTACCGCTTGAATCGTGGATTGCTTCTCCGTGCTTGTTCCCGCATAGGCTTGGCTGCTCACACTATCGACTACATGGGCGATTTGAAAGCCCGTGCCTTGATAGAGCGCATACGTTCTAGCGGCTACTGCCTGAGCCTTCAAAGCCTCCTGTGGCCAAGTCGCAACCATTTCCGCGCCTACAACCGAATACAAATACTGCTCAAACGGAAGTTCATTTACGACTGCAAGCTTGCCATTAAAATCACTGAACTCAAACGCACCGCGATACGTACGGCTGTAACGCTCCGTCAGCTTTATCGTTTCTTTGCCTGCCGGCTCGACCCATACTTTGGCACTTGTTACAGGGAACGTATACATCGTAAGCGGACTTCCCGACTTGCCTGTCAGCGTATGGTCGTTCTTCAGCAGCAAATAAGGCGATTTGGCGTCAGCCTGCAGCAGGCTGACGCCAGATGCTCCAGTCGCCACCTTGATGAGGTCTAGATCAGCACTGCTGGCAGCAGCACCTACCATCACCGAATAACGCAGTCCGCTTGCTGGCTTGCGCACAGCGATATACGTATCAATTCCCGCTGCCTCAAATGATGACGATGCCTTAACAGCCTCAGCTTTAGAAGCATAGCCTGTGCTTTCCAGATGAAGCGGCCCCTGCAGCTCCGGCTGGGAACCGCTGGACAGTTTCGTTATCTCGCTGTCTGACTTCCATTTGCTTAGCGCTGTTTTCGCTTCTTCAACGGTTTTGTAAGTACCTTCTGTTACTTGATACACCGTCTTGCTTTTCTTCGTTAAGGAAGTAATAAAACCGCTGCCCTTCGCCGTCTGCACTCTTTTATAAGCGCTAAGAGCCGTGTCGAAGCTGGTCGTTTCCAGCACTTTGACCTTATAATCGTCCTTGGCAAAGCGGGCCTGTGCATTTCCTGCCTCCAGCAGCCATTCCTCCGTGCCGGACGGCTGCTTCATGCCAATGGACAAGCCGCCCGCCGAGCTGAGAGTAGCCGCAGCCGTATTCACCTGATATTTCCCCGGAAATTGCAAAAATATAGCGACTCTTATCGAATCAAGCTGAGGTACGGCTCCTTGAGAAGGCTGTACATGCCACATCGAAATGAGCAATAGCCCAGCTAAAGTTAGAAGCGACAGCCGTCTGATTGAAAAGCGGGCTTTCATCTCACCTTCCCCTTTCTGGATGATTATTGTTCTGCCTTGGCGGCTTCCATTCGCAGCCATCCACCGAGCAGCTTTGCTCTGTTCTGCCAAACCATTCGTAACGTCGGCCCGCAATAATGCGATAAATAGCATCTGCTATTCGCCGCATGCCTGGTATCCTGTACAACAGGGCGAGTGCTCCCAGCCCTTTAACCGTGCGCAGCACGCGTATAACGCCGTCTGCGCCGGCATATAACATGCCATTGCTGTCCGCAACATGCATTTTCTCATAAAGCTGCTGCGTGCTCACCTTCTGAATACCGGGAACGCTCACCGTTCCCGGCTCTTCCAATTGCTGAATTTGTACAAATTGCAAATGGGCCCGCGACGGAAGCTCCTTGAGCCTTGCAACCGTCGCGATACAGAGATTGCACTCGCCATCATAGACGACAAACAGCTTTTCTGCTGAATGCTTCCCCGAGCCAGCCATTCTAATTTCTCTCCGGGTAAGGAATGCCTAAATGGCGATACGCCTGCTCGGTCGCCATACGTCCGCGCGGCGTACGCTGGAGAAAGCCAATCTGCATTAAATATGGCTCATACACATCTTCTATCGTCTGGCTTTCCTCGCCAATTGTAGCCGCGATTGTATCCAGGCCTACTGGACGCCCGGCAAATGTCGTCATCATCGCATGCAGCATTTTATGGTCGATGCTGTCCAGTCCCATCGGATCAACCTGCAGAAGCTCCAGCGCAGAGCTTGCTATTTCATCTGTTATAATGCCATCGCCACGCACCTGGGCAAAATCCCTTACCCGCTTGAGCAGGCGGTTGGCAATCCGCGGTGTTCCACGAGAGCGCAGCGCAATTTCCTGAGACGCTTCGCCTACGATGGAAATATCGAAAATTTCCGCCGAGCGCGAAATAATATAAGCAAGCTCATCAACCGTATAAAACTCCAGCCGACTGATGACGCCGAAGCGATCCCTCAGCGGAGCGGAAAGCAGCCCCGCCCTTGTCGTCGCGCCAATTAATGTAAAAGGCGGCAAATCAAGCCGTACGGATCTTGCGCTTGGGCCTTTGCCAATCATAATGTCGAGCGCGTAATCCTCCATTGCCGGGTAAAGCACTTCCTCCACTGTACGGTGCAGCCTATGGATTTCATCGATAAACAGCACATCGCCCTCCTGCAAATTCGTCAGCAGGGCAGCGAGATCGCCTGGGCGCTCAATAGCTGGTCCCGATGTCGTTCGCAGGTTTACGCCAAGCTCATTGGCGATAATGTTCGACAGCGTTGTTTTTCCAAGTCCGGGCGGCCCGTAAAGCAATACATGATCGAGCGCTTCCTTGCGAAGCTTTGCCGCGTCTATGTATACTTTCAGATTTTCCTTCGCCTTCGATTGACCGATATATTCAGCCAAATAACGAGGACGCAGACTTAGCTCCACCGCCTGATCATCCATCATAAGGTTGGCGGAAATAATTCTTTCGTCCATCCGTGCTCAGCTCCTTTTCGTCAACCTTTAAACAGCTGCTGCAAAGCGCGCTTCATGAGGGAATCGACCGTCTCCTCTGGAATTACCGTCTGCTGCAAGCCATGCCAAGCCCGGTCCAGCTCCGCAGCTGTATAACCGAGCGCCGCAAGCGCCTCGCGCGCTTCTTCCCAAGCCGTTCCTGCTCCCTGGCCGCTGCCGCTTTGGAATAAATCGGGCTCCAGGTAAGCGCCCGCCGCCGACAGCACTGCCGCATCGCTTGCGATGCCTGCAAGCTTGTCCTTCAGATCCAAAATCATCCGCTGCGCCGTCTTCTTGCCAATGCCCGGAAGCTTCGTAAGAAACGTAATGTTTTCCTGCTGAATGGCAGCAATAACCGTTTCCGGCTTGCCCCCTGCGAGTATGCCCAGCGCCACGCGCGGACCAATACCCGATACTTCCAGCAGCTTGCGGAACAGCGTCTGTTCCTCGCGCGTTGCAAACCCGTACAGCAAAATCGCATCCTCGCGTACGGAATGATGAATATATAGGGTTGCAGGCTCTTCCTTTTTCGCTAACGCATAGGGATTTGGCGTAAACACCCGGTAACCGACATCTCGTACATCCAGCACCACATACTCCAGCTCAACATGGGACACTATACCTCGTAAAAAATCAATCATGATCGTCCCGCCTCGTTTATTTTTTGGACTAAAACTGCCGAATGGGCATGGCAAATGGCCACTGCCAGCGCATCCGCCACATCATCGGGCTTCGGAATAGCCGATAAATTCAGGAACATCTTGACCATCTCCTGCACTTGGCGCTTCTCCGCCTTGCCATAGCCTACAACAGCCTGCTTAACTTGCAGCGGCGTATATTCCGCAACCGGAAGCCCGCGCTGCGCCGCCGCCAAAATAATAACACCCCGCGCTTGACCTACCGCGAACGCCGTTGATACGTTCCGGTTGAAGAACAGCTTCTCCACCGCAACCGAATCGGGCTTATACTTATCCATTAGGGCAACAGCCGAATCATAAATTTGAATGAGCCGCTCCTCGGGCGGCGTATGCGCCTCCGTCTGAATACAGCCATACTGAACGGGCTTAAGCTTATGACCCTGTTTATCGATGAAACCAAAACCCGCTATCGCAATACCGGGATCTATGCCAAGAACGCGCAAACCGCCAACTCCTTATTCCTGCCGTTTATTTCTCCTATTATACCAAAAGACAGATAGGATGAGAACATGCGTTTGAGGAAAGTGTCGAGGAACCTTCGCTTTTCTTTGCACCATCATTCATTATACAACAAGAAGAGGACGTCCTCTATAAGAACGTCCTCTTAACTGCTATTTTCATCTAATAAGCTAATCGTTTAGCGGATTTGCCATGTCCCAGCTCATAGTCGCTAAACGTAGACAGCACGCTGTTAAATTCATCGATGTCATTAATTTTAATCCCATGCGTCAGCAGCTCTACTTTATCGCGGGGCAAGCTGCTTTCCAAATAACGAATATCCAGTTGAAAAAAAGTTCTCAGCACCTTCTCCTGCTGGGGAGCCCCCTCAAACAGCGATAAATTCCCCTGCCTGTCCACGCCCATATACGCTTCATTCTGACAATGCTTCGAAAACTCATCCACCGTCTGCTCCACCAGCACCCGGTTCTTCGTTTTATCGAAGGTGGCATGCCACCCGCTATTTGCCTCCAGAAGCCGGATTAGCTGGAGGGAGGTCATGCGGCCAAGCGGCCTGCTTTCCTCACCGCATAAATAGTAGCGGCGCAGCATGACGCTGACTGGCTCCTGCTGCTCCCGCAGCTCGCGCAGCAGCTCAACAGAAGGGCCGCTGACGGCTCCTGCACTAGATACTGCTCCTACGACGGGCTTAGCAGCAGACGCTGAATCGGCGAAATTGGCGACGGCGCTTGTCATGTGGACGGCCGCGGCCGCTGTCGCAGGATGCCAGACAGTACCCGCTAGCGTTACGACGAGCAAAGCGATACTGCCTAGCGTCCAAAGCGGACGGCGGCGAAGCTTTCTTTTTAGCTGCTTCCATAAGCTCATTAGCATCATGTTTAAACCCCTTTGTGCCTTTTTATTGCATAGGGTTCCACTGAGTTTCCAATATTATGCGCGTACGAGAAACACCGGGGGCGAGCTAGCTTTTTACAAGCTCATTCGGCAGCTTCTTCTTCGCGTATTCAGCAGAGCTAGCATCCACACGCTCCTCTAGTGTCGCAAATAAAGCACGGGTGTACGGATGCTTAAGCCGACCTTCCTCCCATTCGCTAAACGTTTCCACGATTTCGCCCTGATACATGACGGAGATCCGGTCGCACAGCTGACGGGCAAGCGCCAAATCATGCGTAATGAACAAGTAGGTCAGCTCTTGCTGCCGCTGAATTTGCTGGAGCATCGCTACGATAGAAGTCTGCGATAAAGGATCGAGACTGGCTAACGACTCGTCGAAAATAATCACTTCCGGGCGCACCGCCAGCGCTCTCGCCATGCATACGCGCTGCTTCTGCCCGCCGCTTAGCTGATGCGGCAGCTTGTCCAGAAAGCTCTCGTCCAGTCCAACCGCGCGTATGAGCTGTTCGCTCAAAACACGAATTTCCAGCGGGCGCTTCGCTCCAAAATTGCGCATTGGCTCTGCCAGCACCTCCTTAACAGGCATCCGGGGATGCAAGGAGGATGCAGAGTCCTGAAGGACAAGCTGCATGCTTTTGTATACCTGCAAATCCTTCATATGATGTCCATGAATAGACTGTCCGCCGAGCAAAATTTGCCCGGAGCTTAGCGTTTCAAGCTTCATGATGAGCCTTGCTAATGTACTTTTCCCACTGCCGCTTTCCCCAACAAGCCCAAGCGTTTCCCCGCGACGAAGCGTCAGATCAACCTGCTTCACGGCTTGAACGGCCGTGATGCCGTCCTTCGCCTTAAGCCCTCTTCGCTTTCTCAGCAGCCGCAGCGGAAACGCCTTGGTCACTTGACGCAATTCTAGCACGATCATAGGACGCTTCCTTTCGTCTGGACTGAAGCCATCCCGTCCGGCTGCATCGAGATGACACGATCCGCGAATTTGCGGACGCTTTGCTCGTCATGCGAAATGAGCAGCACCGTCAGGCCAAAATCCGCCTGCAGCTGCTTCAGCAAAGCTAATACCCGGTCGCGATTGAGTGCATCCAGCGCCGTCGTTGGCTCATCGGCAATAAACAGCGTCGGCTCTGTACTCAGCATCATTGCAAGCAGCACCCTTTGCCGCATGCCTCCGCTTAGCTCAAAAGGGTATGCGTCCAAAATCGCTGCCGGGTCCGCAAAGCCAATCCGTTCCAGCAGCGCGCCTAAATACGATTCTTTTTCTTTGCGCGGTCGCTTCGCTTGCAGCTTCAACGTCTCGACCATCTGCCTGCGCACCGTGCGGATCGGATCCAGGCCGCTCAGCGAATGCTGAATAAGAAGGGCGATTTCCTCGCGGCGAAGCTGCTGCAAGCGACGCTCATTATAACGGGAAATATCCTCCCCCTTATAAAAAATATGCCCGCCTGTCAGGCGCAGCCCGGTTTCCAGCAGCCCGACAAGCGCATGGGCGGTCATGCTTTTGCCGCAGCCGCTTGGCCCAACAAGCACAGCCATTTCACCGGCATGAAGCTCCAAGGATACATTTTGGATGATAGGCAGCCATTTTCCAGCTTGCTGCCGGGAAATTTCTATATTTTGAACGCAGAGCAGCGGGGTATCGCTAAGGTTCGCGCTGTTGTTAATGGTGGTACTGTTCGCTGCCATCTTACACCTCTTTCGGAACGTCAGCGTTCTGCCCTTTAAACCGATCGCCAATTAATTGGCATGATAACACGAAGCTCACGATCGCAAGCCCCGGAAAAATCATGACATGCGGCGCCAGCTGAAAATAACGTGTAGCATCATGCAGCATGACGCCCCATTCAGGAGTTGGCGGCTGCACGCCCAGCCCGAGGAAGGATAGCCCGGCGATGAGCAGCACGATTTTTCCAATGTCCAGCGTACTAAATACAGCGATTGGCGCAGCAATTTGCGGTAAAATATAATGGCGCATAATCCGCAAATGCGAATTGCCGGACATGCGGGCTGTAATCAAATAATCCTCCTTGCTCACCTTAAGCACGAGCCCCCGGATAAGCCTGACATAATTGGCCCACCTCACAATGACAATCGCAATGATCATATTTGTAAACCCGGGTCCGAGAATGCCCACAATAGCAATCGTCAACACAAAATCAGGAAAAGCGAGCGTGCCGTCCATCAGCCGCATAAAAAAATGATCGGTGCGCCCGCCAAAATAGCCTGTTAACAGCCCAATCGGCAAGCTAATGCATAAGCTCATTCCCAAAATGACAAAAGCAATCGTAACCGTCGTCCGAATCCCATATAAAATACGCGATAAAATGCAGCGCCCCAAATGATCGGTGCCAAAAGGATATTCGCCGCTCGGCGACAGAAGCCGATTCGGCAGATTCACCTGAAGCGGATTATGAGGCGCGAGCCACGGGGCAAGCAAGCCCAGCAGCACAATACTTGCAAACAGGCCGATGCCAAGCAGCAAGCTTGTATTCTTTTTTTGAAAAAGGGTCCGCATAAAAAAGGGTTCCTCCTAGCTTGCCCGCAGCCGCGGGTCCAAGCGCACATAAAAAACTTCCACCGCCAAATGGATTGTGACAAACAAGAAGGAGGTGAATACGACATAACCTTGAATGACCGGATAATCCCGCGCCGTTATCGCTTCAATAATATATTTGCCTACACCGGGCCAGGAAAAGATCGTCTCAACGATCACATTGCCTCCCAGCATAAAAGCAAAGCTTGTACCCAGCATCGATAAGATCGGCAAAAAGGCATGCTTGAACACTTGGAAAATGAATATTCGTCCTTTGGACAAGCCTCTCGCACGCGATGCTTTGACGAAGTTCTGGTTGTTCATCTCCAGCATATTCGTCCGCAAAACCCGGGCATAAACTGCGCCGAGCCCTAGACCAAGCGTAACCGCCGGCATGAGGAGATGAACAAAGCCCCCGCGTCCCATGGAAGGCAGCCAGCCCAGACGGACCGAGAAAAAATAAATCAATAAAAAACCGAGCCAAAAGGAGGGGATCGAGGCGCCAAGCAGCGCAAGAATTCGGCCCATCCGGTCCAGCAGCCCTGTTGAAAAGATTGCGGTCACCATGCCAATGAGGCATGTTGCCAGCAGCATGACAAATGCGCCAGCAGAAGCAAGCTCCAGTGTGGCGGGCAGCCTTTTGAGCAGTTCTCCGGCAACCGGCTCCTTGGACATATAAGATGTCCCCCACTGCCATGTAAATACATCGCCTAGCCAGCCTATATATTGACTCCACAAGGAATCCGTCAGTCCCATTTCCTCCCGGAGCGCGTCAATCGCCTCCTGCGAGGCCGGGATATTATGCGTGGTCAGCAAAATTCTCGCTGGATCGCCTGGAGACACCCTCATTAATATGAAGGTAAGCGTCGCTACGCAAAAAATGACGAGCAGCATTTGCGCGACGCGTTCGAGCCAAAAACGAAGCATACTTAAGTTCACCCTTTACTTAAGGGATATCGACTTCAGCCGTCACATAATAATATTCGATTGGATGTGGTAGGAAGCCCGTTACCCCTTTTTTCACGCCAAATACATTGTCAGGATGTACGATAAACGACTGCGGCAAATCAGCATTAATAATGTCTTGGGCCTGTATCGCAAGCGCATAACGCGCTTCGGTATCTGCCGTATCGTTAAGCTTATTGATTACCGTCTCAAGCGGCTTTGATTCATAATGACTGACGTTCGATTCGCTAGCAGATTGATAGAAAATGTTCAAGAAATATTGCGGATTGCCCGTGTGCGCCGTCAGCATGCTGTACATAGCAAGGTCCCAATCGGACTTGGCAAGCTCAGCATCAATATTTTCAACCTTGCGTATTTTCACGGTAATGCCTTCATTAAGCAGTTGATTCTGAATAACCTCTGCCATAACCGACAGCTCTGGGCGGTGCGGGAACGTAAGGAGCGTCGCCTCGAACGGCTTGCCGCCCTTCTCCCACATGCCCGCCGCATTTTTCTGCCAGCCCCCAGCGGTCAGCAATTGCTCCGTCGTTTCCCCTGCTGCTTGCTCCGCCACTTTGCCGAATGGCAAAATTTCCGGGAACGGGCTTTTCGCTTTCGTGCCGTAACCACGCATAACCGATTCAATAATCGCCTCGCGCGGAATCGCTTGATCTACAACCTCGCGGTTCGCTTTTTCTTTAAACAATGGAGAATTCATATTAAATAATACCATATGTGTACGAACCGATGGGGCAGACAGCACTTCCAGCTTGCTGTCCTTCTCAACCAGCTCAATGCTGTCAATCGGAATGTCCGTTGCGACATCTACTTCACCTGCTTGCAGCGCCATCAGACGCGTGTTGCCATCGGTCACAAACTTCATCGTCACTTCTGCAAGCTTTGCGGGTTTTCCCCAATAGCCATCATAACGCTCAACAACAAGAGAAACGTCTTTCGTAAACTGCTTGATTTTGAAAGCTCCTGTCATGGCCGGGTAGCTGCCCGCTTCCTCCATGCTGTCAACATCAAGAATAATCGTGCTTGGATCAGCCAAGCTGGAAATGATCGCCGAGTTCGGCTGTGTCGTAATTATTTTTAGCTCGTCTGGTGCAAGCACTTCAATATCTTTAACCAGCAGCAAATCCTTCGCCAAATGGCTGCTTTCAATGGAACGCAGCAGCGACGCTTTCACGCTTTCAGCATCCATCTTTTTGCCGTCGTGGAACGTTACGCCAGTTTCCAGCTTGAACGTCCACGTGTTAGCATCCTCCTGCTTCCACTCCTTCGCAAGCCAAGCGGATGGCTGCAGCTGCTCATTCAATTTAATCAGCGTTTCCCCTGCACCCGAGCGCATAACATCCCAGCTGTCATCGCCATGCGGATCAACACCTGCAGGGTTCCAAGTGTAAGCCATTATCAGTTTTTTATTAGCGGCAGCAGCGTTGTTCTCCGAGGCAGCATTCGTGCCTTTCGCTGCGTTTTGAACAGTATTCGTGCTGCATCCTGCAAGGACCAGCATCAAGCAAACGATCATCATTCCAAGTGACAAGCTAAGTGGCTTCTTCGTGTTATTCATTTTTCTTTTGTCTCCCCTTCTAGTAAGCGTAAACGGCCGAAAGCCGTCCTGTGGCGGTAAAGCTACCGTTTCGCGTAGAAATATAGAGAAAGGATAGAAAAATCATATCCTTTCCTATATTAAAAAAAAGCATCCCCGACCCTTAAGAAAGCAGTCAGAAATGCTTTTATGTTAAATAACTAAATCTTATCTGCGTCTGCTCTTGATGGAGCAACAAATAATCGTTAGACATTTTGCAATAAATTTGCATAACCAACCACCTCCCTAAGCACCGTAGGTCAAACAGTGATGTTAAAACAGGCAGGTCTCCTGACTTGGGGCCTCCCTCTCTTCCTTCCCAGCTAGGGCGAGCATGTGCTATTCGTCTTGCGACGAAAAGAAGCTCATTAGCCAGTGGCTTATTTGAGAGGGGAGCGCAGCCTGTGTAAGCTGCTGCCCTTTACAGTGGCGGGTCCGTGTCGGCCTTTAACCGAACTTCCCTTTTAAGCGAACGAAGACATATAAGTTCCAGTCAACATTTCGCACCTATTTTCATTCAAGTATGAAGTTTTGCAGGCTCATAAGCCCGTCCTGTCCGTAATCCATTCTTAATCATAGGGAGGAAGCGAGGATCTGTCAATGGCTTAAAAAGAAAATGAAAGTGTTTTCAATATAAAACTTTCATATTTTTCCCAGTAATGATATATTAAAATCACTTCACCCATGATGAGCTTATTTATTAAGTTAGTCCAATAGATAACCTAATCAAATAGAAAAGGAATGATCACAGTGACGGTGAAAATCCTTCCAGTTGAAGAAAAGCAAATTATTGATTCATATTGGTTTTACAGTGATTTTTATTCTATTATCTCTCGTGTAGACTCGGAAAAATTGTGGTTTATGAATAATTATATTAATTTATTCGATATTCCTGATCCAAACCAATTATATACCTTTTTCTTCAACGGTTATTATAGAGATAAAATGGTTGAGTTTTATGACTGCCCTTTTATTGATTTTCAGCGGATAGCGTTAGACAGGCAAAGCTCAACAATATTAAATAACGACCTGTTTGATTTTATAAAAGCATCGATTGATGGTGGTTATTATGTAATCGTTATGATCGACCGTTTTCATATAAAAGAGTATGAAATACCTGCGAAATCACCACATGAAGTCATGATAAATGGGTATGATGATGCAAATAAAAAGCTGTATTTTTGTGACAATAATGCCAATGGAAAATATTCAACGAGTATAACCTGTGATTATGAAGCTTTTCATAAGGCTTTTCATGTTTTAGAAATCGATGCCCATGACTTTAAGAACCATCTTTATTTATTGAAACCACTCGAAAATAACGACTATACTTTTTCTCTAAAATATGTGAAAAACACGATGAAAGCCTATCTCATGTCTAAGGCACATACGGATGAATTTTACAACGAAGCTTTAGGCACACCCGGGCTAACCTTCGGCATTAATGTATACGACAAGGCCTCCGATTATTTGAAATATTTGGCTCAAGAGGAGGTTATATTTGATATTAGGTCGTTCCATCTGCTTTACGACCATAAGAAATGTATGACTATGCGATTAGACTACATGATTAATAACAAGCATTTGATTGATGATAATCAAATTTTGAGCAGATGGAGAAAGCTGGAGGCGGCTGTGCAAGCTGTAAGAAATTCCATTTTAAAATATTGGCTTACTCGAAGCTCAGATGCTTTGTACAAGCAAATGGAGCAATTGTATAAATTAAAGGAAATGGAAATGGTTTTGCTGCAGGAGATTGTGGATCAGTTGAAAGATGGTTAGAGGTTAGTTTAAGGAGTGCTGCCCTACAGTGAATACGTTTCAAAATACAATGAAACAAGCTGGCTCCGGTTCAATACCGAAGTCAGCTTGTTGGGTAAGGGTTTCTTGATCGTCTCCCATCTGGGGTCTTGACCAGGAAAGACAGGATCCTTTAATCCATTTTTAACGGCTAATCCATGGGCTGCTGTTTTGCTTGCTCGTTCTTGAACGAGGGGCAACAGTGCGAATAACCGCTTTTTTATTGGATTTGCGCTGCGTATTGTTCTTGCCGTTTTTCACATCGATCGTCGTTGTTTCTTTTACTTGCTCATCCTCCTCGCGCTTATCCTTGCAGCCACAATTGCATGGTTTTTGTGTCTCAACTCCTGCGGTTTGCATAGGATAATATCCGTACGGCGGGAACGGAGGAAATGCTGAGACGGGATTGCCGTTGCAGTTGTTGCTGATTGGCGACACCATTCCACCATAACCATAGCCCTGCGTGCTTGCTGGCGATAC
>NZ_JBCNGR010000043.1:0-59452 GCF_050481745.1 Paenibacillus algorifonticola
GTGAACACAATGATGCTTTTGCTTGAATTTGCTTGTTGTAGATATTTGCTTGTTGTAGATGCTAGCTTTTCTTCTCTGGCATTGGCATAAACAGCAAATTGATTGGCAAGTTGCTACCGGATGCCGGCGAGAATACAATCGTTACCGCTTCTGAAGAGCTTCCCGTCCGGTACAGAACACCCGCTTCACCATTATTCGCTAGAAAGGAGTTATTCGTCGTCAGAACAACATTGTTATTGACGAGGAAGGCACCGCCGTAATGTCCGCCACGCGGGTTCAAGGCAATGAGCGTATTAGGCTGTACATTAAACAGCTTCACGACGTATACGACGCCGTAATTTCCTTCATTGTAAATCGTTGCACCTGTAAGCTTATCAATCGTTGTAAGGCGTGTATCCACGACTTTATCGCCAAATACCATACGGCCTGGCTCCGCTCCTACTGGCTGGGTCAGGTTGATCGTACGATCCGCCTTCTCGAATGTACCGCGAATGTGAATGCCATCCGGCTCCAGATACGGCAGCAGCGGCAGCTCGGACAGAACATCCTTGCCGTCATCAATAATGACGTAGCTGAATTTAATTGGACCGGAAGTCGAAACATCCGCCATCATTGTCAATACGCGGTCCGGCGAAATTTTCAAATCGCTGAGCTGCTTCAAAATAAGACGGCTCTCGCCCGCTGGAATCGTTGTAATATCATTCATGACCGGATTCATGCGCGAGGTCAAATATTTGCTAATGGAAGATTTTCCTGTTGCCGATACATACAGCGCAGGACCGCCAATACCGACGCGCTGTGTCTGAACTGTCGCTTCCTGATTGGTCTCGTTCGTGGCGACGATGTACATGCGCACATTGTTTAGTCGATTGTTTACGTTATGCGACATCAAGCGAACGTTGCCCGAAGCTGAATCCGTATAATACACGCCTTCATTGACAATTCGCTCTGGACTGTTGCTGCGAAGCAGCGTTTGCTGTCCATACTCTGTCAATGAATAAGGAATCACATCAAAATTCAGAATGGAAGATCCATTAATCGAGAAGCGCTCTCCCGGCGGCGTAAATAACATGCCAAAATCCTGTTTGGAATACAGCTCCTGATCTTCAATCATAATGGAGAGCGAATATTCATTGCTTGCCCCGTGCTTGTCCGTTACTTTCAAGGAAATGGTCTGCGGGCCCGGCTCGAAAAAACCTTGCTCCTTATTCGTCCAACTGGTACTCGTAATCGCATTTTCTTCGTCGCTGCTGAGGTCGGTATATTCTATCGGCTCGCCCATCATATAGCTCGTTTTGTTGGTGACAAACTTTGCGACTGGCGGCAAATTCGGTTGAAGCACTTCAAGCGTTACGGAATATGGTTCACTCCAGACGCCATCCGAATCTTGCACCCAATGGGTTACCGTATACATGCCCGGCTGGTCAAACATCGACAAATTGCCTTCCCAACGCTCGTCCACAATGGGCGTGCTGCTGCTCGCCTGGTTCGTATAAGTCACCTGTGTTTCATTCGCATAAATGACTTTAGGGCTTACTGTAAAAGTTGCGACCGGCGCGATCTTTACTGTCCACGTCAGCGTAATTTTTTTCTCCGCCTTGTTCACCTTCATCGTGATGCCCTGCGGCTGCAGCAGCGTACGAAGCGGAATCATCAGCGTTCCCTTCAAGTTATACGGCGCTCCAGTAAAATTCTGTACTGCTCCGTTCACATTATAGGAGGTGCTGCCAATGGCGTAACGAAGCACGTTTTTTTCTGTCGTCAGCACATACTCCTTGGCTACCTTGTCGTATACGATTTTGCCGCCGAGCCGCTCTGCGAGCGAGCGCGCCGAAACGTACGTCGTGCCTTTCAGCTCGGTTACCGGCTGCGTAGCTGTATACAGCGTGCCATTGTGATACATTTTATTCGACTTTTGAAGCAGAACGAGCTGCTCTTGACCTAGGACATTTTGCGCTGCTTCCGCCTGAATCGGCACAGTCAAGGTAAAGACAAAAAGGAATACGAGTACAAATAAGCTGACTTTTTTAAGCATGTGAATCTCCTTTTCCAAAATAAATTGCGATTTCTCTACATATCCGCCAAAAGTTTGGACGCAATATAATCTGAAAAGTTGCACTCCGCCTATTATTTATGACAAATATTTTAAGAAGCGTGCTTCGTTTCCTGTCGTTCTGCAGAAGAAATACGTGGTAATGCTAGCGATACTGCACCTATGACGAGGGACAAAACGACCACAATCGTAAAGATCTGGTGCAAGCTTTCCTCCAGCAATAGCGGATCAATGATATTCGTGCTGCCTGTGTGCAGCAGCAGGCCGAATAAAGCGATTCCGATCGTCTGGCCAAGCGTGCGTATAAAGTTATTCGTTGCAACCGAAGCACCGCGCATTTGCCGCTCGACAGCGGATGACACGGATATGGTGCAGCTGGTTAGCGCAAGCCCAAAGCTTAAGCCCGTTAAAAACATATACAGCATAAACCACATTATCGGCGTCGTGGCATTCAGGAACATAAAGCCCAAACTTCCCAATAAGAGGGAAAACGCACTGATTAGCGTTATGTTTCTAAGCCCAAGTCGCGAAATCCATGTGCCTGCGAGAATCGAGCCGAGCGGCCAGCTGACCGAAAGCGGAATCATCGCCAAACCGGAATAAGTAGCGCTTTTTCCATATACGCCTTGCAGCCAGAGCGGCAAATAAAAAATAATGACGACATTGACGATGCATAGCAAAAAGCTGAGCAAATTCACCATGCTGATGGTGCGGTTTTTGAACAAAACAAGCGGTATCAGCGGCTCCTGCACACGCTTCTCAATGTAGAAGAATAGCGTCATCAGCACCGCAGCCCCTGCAAAAAGCAGCCCGATCTCCGTATAGCTGGCACCCTGCTCGCCCGTCTCTGAACGAAGAAGGGTCAAGGCATAGAGAAAACAGAACATGCCTAGCGCAAACGTTCCAATTCCGCCATAATCAATCGATCGCTTCCGCTTCTCATAGGCTTCCTTCAAAGTAGAGCCCAGCAGAAACATCGCGACAATGCCAAATGGCAAATTCATATAAAATATCGCCCGCCACGAGACATAGTCGACTAACAGACCGCCAAGCAAAGGACCCGATATACCAGCTATTCCCCAAATGCTCGACATCCAGCCCTGTACCTTCGCCCGCTGCTCATAAGCGTATAAATCACCGATTATCGTATAAGGAATCGTCGTGAGCGCACCAGCCCCCAGCCCTTGAATCGCGCGAAAAATAATAAGCTGCGTCATCGTCTGCGCAAGACCTGACAGCATTGAGCCGCATAAAAAAATCGCAGCCCCAATCATAAACATATTTTTGCGGCCGAATAAGTCTGACAGCTTGCCATAAATCGGCGTCGTGACGACCGTAGCAAGCAAATAAATCGAAATAACCCAGCTATACTGCTGGGTTCCTTGCAGCTCGCGCGTTATGCTCGGCATAGCCGTACTGACGATCGTCCCTTCGATCGCTGCCAGAAAGGTCGCTACGAACAGTGCGATAGTAATGCTGCGTGTATTGCCTGTTTTAATCATAGTCGCTCTGCTTCCTTCCCTTAACAACAAACACGCCCCTTATGAAGTTTTCATAAAGGAGCGCATCTGTGATTGATTTAAATAAGCATTGCTTGCGATACGAAAAATATACCGATCCCTGGCTGAATCGGACGTTTTCCAAAACTGCTCGTCTGTAAACAGGCGCTTGAGCAGCCATTCCGCCGCTTTCGCCGCCTGCTGTTCGTCCTGCAATAGCTTAAGGCATATCGTGTAGCAAATAGACTCGCATTGTCTTAAACGATTTATTTTATATTGAAAATCCATCATAGTAATTGGACATCCCCCGGTTATATGTTTAGGTCACTCATCGTTACTATGATAGCGGAAACAATACATTAAAAAGTTACGAAATGTTTAAAATGGTCAAGCGTAAACGGCTGTCGCCTTCCTTTGGTGGCAAAGCTTCCGTTTCGCGTAGAAATATAGAGAATGGATCGGGAATTCTTATCCTTTCCTATATTTCAAGCGTAAACGGCTGTCGCCTTCCTTTGGCGGCAAAGCTTCCGTTTCGCGAAGAAATATAGAGAATGGATCGGGAATTCTTATCCTTTCCTATATTTTCAAAAAGCGTAAGCGCTTCAGCGCAAATTATGCTTTACGGTCAGCATAGGCCATACATGCAGCAATCCAGCGCTCTGCCATCACCGGATTTGAGGCAAAATGAAAGTGCGTATAGCCTGCGACCAGTTGCTCTAGCTGCGCCCCTTCCTGCTTCACGCCGCGTCTGCCCTTTGTCTCGTAGGCCGGCTCCAATCCTTCACGATCGGTACTGGGCACATAAACCGAATAATGAAATTCATGCCCGCGCGCCTCGTCGCCCTCCGGCAGCAGAAAATTAGCACCCAGTCCTTTTGCCTCCCGATAGCCCAACGCGGCAAGCTTGCCTTGCATGACTACGCTTCCTGGCAGCACGCCAGCCATCGCATAGCTATTGCCGCTCGTATCGGTAAGCTGCTCCGTTAAATACATATAACCGCCGCATTCGGCAAGCGTTGGCATGCCTCCAGCAATAGCGTCCTGCACCGACTGATGAACGTATCGCTGCTGCGCCAACTGCTCGGCAAATTCCTCTGGAAAGCCGCCTCCAATATACAAGCCTGATACTTCATCCGGCACAGCTTCCCCTGCAAGCGGCGAAAAGTATACAAGCTCGGCACCATACGCCTCGAGCAGCTCAAGATTATCCGGATAATAAAAATGAAACGCCGCGTCTTTAGCAACCGCCATTCGCACGCTGCCCTCGGGATTTCTCCTCTCGAATATGGAAGTACCCGCTGCTGCTTCACGAATGACCGGCGCTTCTGCTAGCGCAAGCACGTGTTCAAGATCAACGGTCGCTTCGCACATCGCCACCAGCTGGTCGAATAAAGGCGACAGCTCGCCCCGCTCAATTGAAGGCACTAGGCCCAAATGACGCTCAGGTATATGAAGCTCGCTGCTGCGCTTGAAATAACCGACGACTGGAATGCCGCACTCCTGCTCAATGGCCGCTTTCACAATCTCATAATGGCTGTCGCTGCCCACCTTGTTCACAATGACGCCGACGATGCGCACATGGTCATCCAGCGCCTGAAAGCCCTTCACAATAGCTGCCGCACTGCGAGCCATGCTTTGGCAGTTGACGACCAGCAGCACGGGACAGTCAAGCAGCACGGCAAGCTCAGCGGTACTGCCTTCGTTCGAAAGCGGATTTTTGCCATCATATAAACCCATTACACCTTCAATGATTGATATATCCGCCGTGCTAGCAGCACGCGAATATATTTCCTTCACCGTAGCGGGCGGACACATCCAGCTGTCCAGATTGCGTGACTGCCGTCCTGTCGCCGCCGTATGATAGGTTGGATCAATGTAGTCCGGCCCGCTCTTGAAGCCTTGTACCGCTAGTCCTCTGCGCGCTAAAGCAGCCATCAGCCCGACGGTGGTCGTCGTTTTGCCAACTCCGCTGCCCGTTCCGGCAATAATGATTCTTTTTTGCGTTGCTATCGTCATATCGTGAGAATTCCTTTCGTTAAGGACTTGCGCAAGGTGAAACGGCTATCGCCGTCCTCTGGCGGCACAGCGCGTTTCATTCGAGAAATATAGAGAAAGGATCGAACAATCATATCCTTGCCTATATTTTTCCTATATTTTCAAAAAAGCTGTGCTGCACGGCTTATTCGAATGGAATAAGTCCAATCGAGATCGTGACATTGCCGGATTTTTGCTTGCCCAGAAGCAGCTCGTTGTTTTTCGTATAACGCTTTACTGCAGGCTCGCTTACTCCGTAAGCTCCAGTAAATTTAAATACCGTTTCTGAAGGCTCGCTTATTTCCTCTTCGTTCAGCTCCGCAGGCGTATATGTCACCAGCGGCCAGCCATACTTGGCACATACCGCGAGGAGCCCTTCTTCATCCTTTTTGAGATCAATGGTACAGATCGCCTTGACGCTTCGAATCGAAGCCCGGATTCCTTCCAATGCGGAAGCGATAACCGCTTCGATTTCCTCTGCTGACGTTCCCCGATTGCAGCCAACGCCAAGCGCCAGCACCTTCGGCCGATAGAGCACGCCGTTATCCAGCAGCTTCTGCTCATCCTCCTCCAACAGGCGATGTGTGACTATGAGCGCCGCGTTAGGTGCGGCCGACTCCGCTGCGGCAATAGAGTCGTAAACGACCAGATTAGGAGGCATCGGTGTTTCATGCATCCACCAGTTCCGCTCGCCCGACTCCTGCACAATAGCAACGGGCTCCTCATTGACGACAGCGGCGCTGACAGGTGTCAGCTTTGCATCGCTTTCCCACTCCCAGCCAAAGCGCCGGCCGAACAAATCGACAGGCAGCGTACGCTGTACATCCGATGCCGTCGTCAGCACTGGACGTGCGCCAATAGCCGCTGCCGTCTCCCACGTCAGCTCATTCGCTCCGCCGAGATGGCCAGACAGCACGCTGATGACATGCTCGCCCTTATCGTCAATAACGACGATGCCTGGGTCCTTCTTCTTGTCCTGCAGCAATGGAGCAATCATTCGCACAACTGCGCCAAGTGAGATAATACAAATAATTCCTTTATATTTCGGAAACAAGGCCGGAAACAGCATGCGCACCGAGCCATTAAACAGCTGAATGCCGCGGCTTTGTTCATCACCTGCTTCGAATTTGCCCATATAATACAAGTCGACTGCGCCCATATTTTCCAGCAGCCTTCTGCCCGTCTGCACGCCATGCTTCGTAATGGCAACTACTGCGTATTCGTGCTTCTGGCGAATTTCCGGGATGATGCCTTCCTCCAGCTGAATGATCGCACTCATTCCGGCTTCACTCCTCTGCGGAAGCGGTGCGTGAACGTTTTGTCATACAGCTTTGAACGGTGCGCGTCCTTGTTGTGCAGCTCCGGATCAAGCGCCCAGCCGGCCAAAATCATCGCATGCGCACGAATGCCGTGCTCTCGCATCGCATTGTCGAGCTCGGCAAGTGTTGTGCGGATAATTAATTGATCCGGCCAGCTCGCGCGGCGAACGACGGCAATCGGCGTCTCGTCTTCCCAGCCGGCATCTTTAAATTCCTGTACGACTTTGCGCGTCAGCGTAGCGCTGAGGAACAATGCGATCGTACAGCGATGTGCCGCCAAATCCTTCAGCTTCTCCAGCTCCGGAACAGGTGTCCGTCCTTCGGCCCGCGTCAAAATGACCGTTTGCGTCAGGTCAGGTATCGTCAGCTCAGCGCCAACCGCAGCAGCGGCAGCAAATACCGAGCTTACGCCTGGGACGATTTCACAATGGATGCCTTCACGCTTAAGCAGCACCATCTGCTCCAAAATAGCCCCATACATCGCAGGATCGCCTGTATGAATACGGGCTACGCTTTTCCCCTGCTTTACCCGGTCTACGATGATGCCAACCATTTCATCCAAATCCATGCCTGCGCTTTTCAGCACCTCAGCTTCGGGCTTCGCTTTCGCAATCAGCTCTTCATTAACGAGCGAATCGGTATACATGACGACATCTGCCGCTTGCAGAAGCTTGAGCCCTTTTACCGTAATGAGATCCGGATCGCCGGGACCCGCACCAATAATATGCACAATCATTTTCTCACCACCATTAATGTCAAGTATTCAAGCTCGCGCCCTTGCAGCTCTTCAACATCCATCCATACCTGCTCCTCAGACGATGTAACCTTCGTTAACACATATGCGTTTTTAATCAGCTTCAAGTCGCGCAATACAGTCAGCATCAAATCCAGCACCTTAGCAACTTTGATGAATACGACACAGTCGTGGCGCTCAATCGCTGTACGCATCGCTTCATAGCTTGGCGTTGCCGGAACAATCGCCACATGCTCGTCGCCGTCGGCAAGCGGAATGCCAAGGCGGGAAGCCGACGCATTAAACGAAGAAATGCCGGGAATTGCCTGCATTTCCACTTCAGGGTGACGCTCGCGCATAAGCCGCATCAAGTGGATATACGTGCTGTAGATCATGGGATCGCCTTCCGTAACGAACGCCACATCGCGGCCTTCGCTGATTGGCTGCCATACCTGCTGCACCGTCTTCTCCCACTGGCGCTCCAGCGATTCGCGGTCCTTCGTCATCGGAAAGGTCAGTCCGAGCATTTCCTTCTCCGCTGCGTTCACATACAGCTCAGCTATCGTCAGCGCGTAGCTTTTGGCGCCCATCTTTTTGCGCGGGTACGCGATAACCGGGCATTCCTTCATAAGCCGAAAAGCTTTAACCGTAATCAGCTCCGGGTCCCCCGGTCCGATTCCGATTCCATATAATTTGCCGAGCTTAGTCATTGCCGCTTTCCTCCTCGGTGAGTATCTCTGGCTGCTTCCAAGCCGTAATTAGAAAAATCGGATTAAGCGCGTCAAAGCGCGTTAAATCGAGTATCGGTTTGCTGCGCGACAGCTGCGCGAGGGTAATATCGGTTTTAAAGCCTTCATCCTCAAAAGCGCTCATCGCTTTGCCCATCGTCTCAATCGTTGCCGCATTCACGACGATGCGTCCGCCTTCCTTGAGCCGCGTGCAGCAAATATGCAGCAGCTCGCGCAGCTCGCCGCCGCTGCCGCCGATAAACACGGCATCGGGATCGGCAAACGTGTCCAGACCAACAGGCGCACGTCCCAGTAGCGTCGTCAGATCGGTCCTGAATTTTCGGGCGTTCTCCACACAATTGGCAAGATCGCCTTCGTTCTTCTCGATGGCATAGACGTCGCCTTGGCGGGCAATTCGTGCTGCCTCAATCGCCATGGAACCTGTGCACGTGCCAATATCCCAAACCGTGCTCGTCTCCCTGAGCTGCATAGCCGCAAGGCTGAGCACGCGAATTTCACGTTTGGTAATCAGCCCTTTGTCCGGCTTGCGCTGGGCAAACTCGCTATCGGCAATACCTAGCGGCCACGAGGGGCTCGTCCCTACACGCTTCAAAATCAATACATTCAGCGGAGAAAATTCCGCCTCCGCAAGCTCGCCCAGCTCATACCACCCCGTGCGCTCATCCGCTCCACTTAAATTTTCAGCCAAAAAAGCTTTATATTCAGTCATGCCAAAGTCGAGCAAGTAGCGGGCAATAACGCTGGGGTTGTTCTTATCGTCGGTCAGCAGCGCAATCTTCGCTTTGCCGTCGATACGCTGCGCCAGCCCCTTGATGCTCTTGCCGTGAACGCTTGTCAGCAGCGCATCATGCCAGCTTTCGCCCATTCGCGCAAATGCAAGCTGCACTGAGCTGTGCGCCGGATAAATGTCCAGCTCCACCTTGCCGGCCAAATAACCGCCAATGCCATAAAACAACGGATCGCCGGAAGCGAGAATGACCGTACGTCTGCTCTCCGCCTGCAGCTGCTTTGCCAGGTCAGCCAGGCCGCCTTTAATGACCATTTTCTCGCCCGCATATTGTGGAAAAAAGGCTAAATGGCGCTCGCCGCCAACCAGTACTTCACTCTCTTGAATCCAGCCTTCATAAAGCGACGGCAAGCCTGCCGCTCCATCATCGCCAATGCCGATCATTTTGATTTTGTTCCCCAAGCTCTATCTCCCCCGATCCTTTGCTGCCAAGCAGCTTACATGCATTTGAGAACGCTATTGCTCAGCCCTGCCTAACAGCTGGGCTTTCATCGATATAATGACCGTCTCAACGATCAGCAGTCCGCCCGCTTCCTTCTTGCTATGATAGCAGCACAGCTCGCTCATTCGTTCGAAAAAAGCATCAATGCCGCGCTCCTGCATCATATCGCCAACCTGTGAAGCGGTGTTCGCGCCGCGTATTTCCTCCACAAGCCCTTCGGGAACAGCTGCATATTCCGCTATTTCGGCGAGAAAGCCGAAGTCGACTGGCGCGCTTTTGGAATGCACCATCATGACGCCCTGCGCCACCTTCGAAAACTTGCCCATCATGCCGACAAGCGTTACTTTGCGAATATGCTTGTTTCGGGCCATTTTGAGCGAGAAGCCGATAAAATCGCCCATCTCAATAAAGGCCTCCTCCGGCAAATCGGGGTACAGCTCCATCCCAAACTTTTCCGTACGGCCACCTGTCGATAAAACAAGATGGTCGCAGCCGCTGACGGCTGCGACATTAATCGCTTGCGCGACGCTCGCTTTGTATGCTGAGGTAGAGAACGGCACAACGGTGCCTCTCGTCCCGAGTATGGAAATACCGCCCAGAATACCAAGGCGACCATTCAACGTTTTGAGCGCGATTCGCTCGCCTTCCGGCACAGAAATGACGACGCTTACGCCTCGCCCCTCCAGCTCGAACGAGCGCAGCACCTCTTCCACCGCTTCGTGAATCATGCGGCGCGGCACCGGATTAATGGCGGCTTCGCCAACCGGCACGGGCAGACCGGGCTTCGTTACCCGGCCAACACCAATGCCGCCATCAAGTATAACGCCTTCACCGTCATGCCATTTGACCTCCGAAAAAATGCTCGCGCCATGCGTAGCATCCGGATCGTCGCCGCCATCCTTAATCACTTCGGCTTTTGCGGCATCGCCAGTCAGCTCGCAGCTAACAATGGCGAAAGTGACACGCTCGCCAATCGGCAGCACAATTTCCGACTCGGTCTGCTGCTCGCGCAAAATCAGCGCAGTCAGCGCCGCTTTCGTAGCAGCAGTCGCACACGAGCCCGTCGTATAGCCATGGCGAAGCGGCTTATCCTCTTTCTTGTCCACGCTTTTTACACTTGGCGCTCGGCCAGCAGGGAAATCGCGTTAACCGCAGCCACGGCAACCGGGCTCCCGCCCTTTCGTCCGAGATTCGTAATGAACGGAATGTCCAGCTTGGCAAGCTCCTCCTTCGATTCTGCTGCCGATACGAAGCCGACGGGCACCCCAACGATAAGGCCGGGCTTGGCTTCGCCATTTTTCACCAGTCTAATTAACTCCAGCAGCGCTGTAGGCGCGTTTCCAATCGCATATATACCGCCATCCGCTTCACGAATCGCTTTGCGAATGGAAATAATCGCCCTCGTCGTATTGAGGCGCTTCGCCTCCTCCATTACATCTGCATCCGATATGTATACGCGCACGTCGCCGCCAAACTTCTCAATGCGCGGCTTGCTGATTCCAACCTGAACCATCTGGACATCGGCAATTACAGGCTTGCCTGCGAGAATCGCCTTAATGCCCGCTTGAACCGCATCCTTATGGAACATCATGCTGCGTCCCAGCTCGAAGTCTGCCGAAGCATGAATAACGCGCTGAACAACGGCATATTGCTCATCCGTGAACGGGTGCTCCCCAAGCTCCTCGGTAATCATTTCAAAGCTGCGTGCTTCAATTTCCTGCGGCTGTACAGTAAGCGGTTTAAAATCCGTCATAAAATCCATATTTTTCGCTCAGCTCCTTCAATCTTGATCTAACGATTATTTATTTCAACATTTCCTTTAATGTATCACTTATTTCGTCAAAGCGCGAAAAAACATGCCCATAGGCAAGCTTAGGGCGCCCAATAATAATCGTCTCAATACCCATTTCAAGCGCCGCTTCCAGCTTCTCATCCACAGAGCCAACCTTGCCGCTCTCCTTCGTAATCATCAGCGTTACGCCGAATTGCTCATAAAGGGCGCGGTTGAGCGCTTTGGAAAATGGACCTTGCATTGCAACGATATGCTTTTGCGGCAAGCCCAGCGCATCGCATTTCTCCATATTGTCGAGGCGCGGCAGCATGCGGGCGATTAGCGTCACGTTAGGCAAGCCCAATAGTCGCTCGGTAAAAACCTGCAGCGTTTTGCTGCCGGTCGTAAGCATCACGACGCCGCCCTTGGCAGCCGCCATTTCGGCTGCTTCGGCGTAATCATCCGCATACTGGATTAGCGGCTGTCCGTCAAAGGTAAGGCTCTCGCGCTCGTAGCGAATATAAGGCACCGATGCCTGCTCGGCCGCCGCCATCGCATTGCGATGCGCCTCCTCGGCAAAGGGATGGCTGGCATCAACGACGGCCTGTACCTGATTTTCCCTCAGGTAAGCTGCCATTTCATCTGCGGTTAGCCGTCCCACTCGCACGTCAAGTCCGGCTTCCTTCAAGCTGCCTGCCGCACTTTCGGTCACGACCGACGTCAGCACGCTGTAGCCCTGCGCCTTAATTTGTACGGCGAGCTCCCTCGCATCGCTCGTTCCACATAGCATAAAAATCATCGTCTAACCCTCCCCGACAAGCGTAGCCGCCTTGGACGGATCATTATTCTTCTGCGCTTCTTCCTTGGCATCATCATCAGCAGCAAGCTCACCGATTTCAAGATGCTCGTGGTGCTCATGGTCGTGGTTATGGTGCTCATGATTATGCTCGTGCGTATGACCCTCATGATGCTCGTGATCATGCGCATGGTGTTCATGATCGTGATGATGGTCATGCCCGTGGTCGTGTGCATGATGTTCATGACCATGGTCGTGGTCATGATGATCATGGTGGTGATGGTCGTGATGGTCGTGATCGTGATCATGGTGGTGATGATGATCATGGTCCTTCATCGCCTGCAGGCGGAACTGGCACATATCGCAGTTCATCTTCACTTCGCCTTGCAGCGCTTCTGCGGCGCGGTCTTTCAAAATCTCTTTAAGCAGCGGGTGGAAGCCGAAATATTCTGCAAGCACAAATTCCGTATCCGGATAAGCAGCCGTATATTGCTCCATCGCTACTTCCATCCGTTTAATCAGTACGCCGGTAAACAGGAAATAAGGCAATATAATGACTTTGCGCGCGCCCAGCTTGAGGCAGCGCTCCACTCCTTCATCCATTAAAGGCGCCGTAACGCCAATAAAGGCGGTTTCGACCCATTTCACTTTAAGCCGTTCCCAGAACAAGCGGGAAATTTTAAACAGCTCGCTGTTCGCATCCGCATCGCTGCTGCCCCGGCCGACGATCAAAATAGCCGTATCCGCAAGCTCGCTTTCCTCTGCTGCAACCGCTTCGCCAAGGCGGGAGGTCAAAATTTCCAGCACCTGATCGTGGACGCCAATTGGACGTCCATAAATAATATTTACAGCTGGGTAACGCAGCTTTGCCTCATCAATTGCTGCTGGCATATGCAGCTTTGCATGCCCTGCCGAAAATAACGTAATCGGAATAACGGCGATTCGGGTCGCCCCTTTTGATACACAACTATCAAAGCCCTGCTTCATCGTCGGCGTGACAAACTCCAGAAAGCACAGCTCTACCAAATCTGCTTTCAGTGTTGATGCTACAGAGGCGACAAACTCGCGCACCTCTTCATTGCCTCTCTCATCCCGGCTTCCGTGCCCTACAAACAAAACCGCATCCATCTTCCTTCATCTCCCTTGCTGTCGCTAGTCTCCGCACAATGCGTCTTCGATATGAAAAACAGGCAGCTCCTGATAGCGATAGCCTTCTATTTGTCCCATTCGTTTGAAAAATTTATGAAAGCGCTCATTCGGATGGCCTTCCGATTTATAAAGCGTAATAATGCGTTCAATTAGTGGCACGATTTCCTCAGCTGCAATGCCTTCGGCAACCGGCTGTGCGGCATGCGCATTGCGGCCGACGGTTTTGCCACCGAGGAACAAATCAAATTTGCCACGGCGATACACGATGCCGATATCCTCGTTAACTGCGCCATAACAAGCCATGCCGCAGCCATTGAACCCGACACGCAGCTCCTTCGGCATGGCCATGCCGCCGATCTTCTCTTGCAGCTCATCGGCATAAGGCACCGATTCCGCTTTCTCCAGATTACAAAAATCGCAAGCCTTCAGCTGTAAAACATCACCGATCGGAGCAAGACTGAGGCCATCCGCCCGCAGCTTTGCCGTCACGCTATCTGGATCAGAAGTCGGAATCCGCACCAGCAGATGATGATGCGGCGTATATTCAATCGAGCCTTTCTCGCCAACGGCCTGCGCCAATGCTACGAGCTGCTGGGGCGTAAAGTTTTTTGTCGCGACACCTGGGCTTACGGCAAACTCAAGCACCGATTGCTGTACAAACACAGGCATTGGGCTCGATACTGCGCCAAACGCCGCACTAGGCTCGATACCCTTGCTGCGATCATTCAGGAGCACCGCTTCCATCGCCAAATGCAGAGGCGATACTGCCGGTACCGGGGCAGCCTCTGCCCTCATAGAAACGGCTGTATTTATCGGGGCTGGTGCCGGCTTCACGGGCGCAACCGGGGGCGCTGCAGCAACCGCCACTCCGCCACCCTGTCCATTAACATTTCTCGGTTCATCTGCCACAACCGCCTGCGGCTCCTCCCGCTCGAGCAGCTGGTCCGCCGCGTCATAATCATCCGCACGATAGCCCCCGTCCGCTGGAAGCTCAGGCATTCCTGCCGTATGAAGCGCCCACGGCTCATTCTTCTCTTGCAGACGCTGGTGGGGCTTCAAAGGCTGCGCGCCTTCGCCAAGCGTATATTTGCGCTGATAGCCGCGCGGCGTAATCATTAGCCCATCATAATTGACGGTCGTCGAGTTGCCGATGACGACTGTTGTCAGCATGCCGATATCATGGTCAAGCATATGAGCAAGCGTCGTCACGACAATGTCTTCACGGTCGCGGTACGCGCTTTTCACAATGCCTACCGGTGTATCTGGCGAGCGGTATTTGAGCAAAATACGCTGAGTCTCTACGATTTGCCGCGTTCTTCTGCCGCTGCGCGGGTTATAAAGCGCAATGACGAAATCCGCTTGTCCGGCCGCTTCTACCCTGCGCGCAATCAGCTCCCAAGGCGTCAAATGATCGCTTAGGCTGATCGTGCAAGCATCATGCATGATCGGCGCGCCAAGCAGGGATGCTGTCGAGTTAATGGCAGAAATGCCGGGAATCACTTCAACCTCTACCCCGCCATTACGCTTCCAGCCTTTCTCAATCAGCACCTCATACACGAGCCCAGCCATGCCGTATACGCCCGCATCGCCGCTTGATATAACGGCAACCTTCTTGCCGTTCTCCGCTTGGCGCACCGCTTCCTGCGCACGGCTGACCTCCTCAGTCATCCCCGTACGCACAATCGCCTGATCGCTGATTAGCTCCCGAATCAAATCGACATACGTGTTGTAGCCGATGACAATATCGCTCTCCTGAATCGCTTCACGGGCGCGTTTCGTAATATGCTCGAAGCTCCCTGGGCCGAATCCGATAATTAACAGCTTGCCGACGCCTGCTTCACTCATTGATGCCCAACTCCTTCTATGTAGCAATTTACAATTTCTATCCAACAAAAAAAAGCACCTCTAACGATACGTGTTAGAAATGCTTGAAAAGACCAATGTCCTTGTTAAACGCAGACAGCGAAGGGCCATCCAATCTCTAACACCCTCCTAATATCCACGTAGGTTTACAGTGTTGTTGAAATAAGCAGGTCTCCTGGCTTTGAAGCGTTAGGACGCTTCATACAGTGGCGGGTCCGCGCCGGTCTCTCACCGACTTCCCTATTAAGTCAACTTGGGCGCCTTGCACGCCTGCTGACACTTATTCCCTTCCTATTAAATTGTAATCTTAATGATAACATTAGATTGTATGATCGACAAGTGCGTTTATGCCTTCAGCCAAGATGCAAATAGAGCCAGCGCAAGCACGGACAGCATGTCCAGGCTGACGCCAGCTCTATTTGTCAACGAAGTGGTTTATTTCTTCTCAAGCGTTTCCCAAGCCGCCTTCACGAGGGAATCAAACAGCTCATCATCCTCTTCCAGTTCATCCTCAACTGCTAGAAGATCTTCTTCCTTGCCCGATTCATTCAGAAAAAACAAACCGTAGCCCCACTCTGTCGCCTTGCGGCTGTGAAGGGTAATTTCGTATTGGTTCGTCTGGCCCTCTACTTCAAAATGAACCTTGCCTACGAAACCGGATTCCTTGGAGTTCGTCATGCTTGCGTGCAAAATGTTTACTTTCATCTTCCATTCTTCCTCTCTTTACCGTTACGACACCAGCTGCTGAAGTTGATTCACTTGATTTAACAGCTCGTTGATTTTGTTAATCGTATTTGGAATTTCCGTTGCGTCAATCAATGCTTTGCCGTCTTCGATCTGCTTCAGCACCGTGTCAATGCTCTCCTGCAGCTTCAAATTATAATCGACCACTGACTGATGGACGTCCTTGGCAAAATCCGGCGCGTGCAGCTCGCCAAACTGCTTGATGGACTCCTGCACAGCTACCAGCTGTTCTTTATAATCGGCGCGTGCACCCGCATCGTTTACGGCTTGCTCCGCAAGCTGCGTCGCCTGCTCGCTGAAGCTTGTCAGCGTCTGCATGTACGTTGCTGCTCCCGTCACATATTCAGCCGAGTTTGATACGGAATTGACCGTCTGCTTGGCTTCCTCAAATAACGAGCATCCTCCTAATAATAACATTCCAATGATTAAAAGTATGCTTTTTCCTGAACGAATGGCCATGTTTAATCTCTTCCTTTCCGCCTGTCTTGCACAGAGCACTACTTATACGGCAGATGCCTCCAAACGGTTGCATTTCGTCTTATCATTAAGCTTGTCCATCATTTTATAGAAAAATAAAACATGAGGCCGCAGATAGCTAAAACGCACGATGGCTATTGTTCGCGTCTGCGGCATAACGATGCAGCCCTATCATTGAACTGCGCCACTCCCTTGGCAGCTAACGCTTCGACTTGAAGGCATGCTGGCGCCATATGACGACGATTATGAGAAATAAAGCAATGACACCTGTAAGCAGCCACCCGATCTGCTCATCGGTTAACTGATCCCCGGGAGCGGTTGCAGCCGGATCAGGAGCCTCATGACCAGCATGTTCACTACAGGTGGAGTCGGTTGGCGATGAGGCGGCAGTATTCGTTTGCTGCTCATTATTTGCAGGTGTACACACATCTGCTGCGGACACGGACAGCGATGCGGAACTCCAGAGGCTTATTCCAATAAACAGGACTACCATAAAAATTAGACGAAGGAACCTCTTTCTCATTTTGGTGAACCTCCTTTGCGCTTTTCGTTTCCCCTCATTTTATTCCTGTGCGCCCAGAACGGAAGCTTGTCCCGTGGAATTTTCATACCTGTACATATCATTAGCAGCACAATAAAAAACGCCTTTCTCTCCTGGTCATGCCGACCAGACAGAAAGGCGCTTTGCAGCTGCAAATAATACTGCGATTTATACGATTTGTCTTTGCTTGCCAGACTTGCTTTGTTCTTCTCCCACCAGCTCTGCCCTAGCCGGCCAGAAGGCTCTTTTGCCAAGCAGCGTCGTAATGGCTGGAACGAGGAACGGTCTTACGATAAACGTATCCATCAGCACACCAATCGCTGTAATGACGCCGAACTGCACCAATACCTGAATAGGCAGCGTCGCTAGAACCGCGAACGTAGCAGCAAGGATCAACCCTGCGGACGTAATGACGCCGCCAGTCTCTGCGACACCTTCGCGAATGGCTTGCTTGAGCGGCATTTTCGCTTTTTTCTTCCAAATGCTCGAAATCATAAAAATGTTATAGTCCTCTCCTAGGGCAATAAGGAATACGAAGGCGTACAGCGGAATCGCTCCTTGAATCGCTTCTGCACCCATCCCGTAATGCAAAATAATCCAGCCGAGGCCTATAGCAGAACCAAATGACAATAATACGGTGGCAATTAAATAAAGGGCTGCAACGATGGAGCGCAAATATACGATGAGCAGCACTAAAATCATCCCAATGACGAGTGGGATAATGACTTTATTGTCCCGATCGGTCAACAGCTGCGAATCATGCTGCGTTGCTGTCTGTCCGCCTACCCATACTTTGGCTGCCGCGCTCTGCACGCCTGCTTTGTCCAGCGCTTCCTCCGCTGCTCCGCGAAGAAGCGGAACCAGATCCATGGCATCCTGCGAGTAAGGATTAATGTTTAGCGTTACCTGAACGGATTGCAAATGGGGATCCGCTTCACTTTGAACCGGCTCCGATACGGAATCAACGAGATCCATATCCGAAAGGCTGGCAACAAGCTCTACTGGTTTTCCCTCGGTTTGAGCCGCCACGGTTATAGGAGCCAATTGGCCTGGTGTGAAAGCTGTAGAAATCGTATCAAAGCCTTCACGCGACGGCATATCTTTCGGAAAGGAAGACAATAAATCATACGTAAACTTAACCTGTGGAGCAAAACCAGCCAGCGCACCGAGAAAAATAACGCTCACGATAACAACGGTCCAAGGCTTCGCCACGACAAGGCTTCCTACTGCTGTGCCTAGCTTGCTGCCTTGGCGGCGCGGACGAAATGGCTTGCTGCGCTTCTCTGCCCGCTGCTGCTGCATACCCTCGGTGCGAGGAATGAACGGGAAAAATGAAGCTCTTCCCATAATGGACAATAGCGCAGGCACAAGTGTCAGACTGGCAATGCCCATAATGAAAATAGACAAGCTGAATGGGATAGCAAAACGCTGGTAAGCACCATATTTGGCGGCAAGCAGCGCCAGCAAGGACAGAACGACCGTGAAGCCGCTCATCGCAATCGCTCCTGATGCATCACGGAAGGCGATTTTGAGCGCCGTCATCTTATTGTCTTCCCGCTCCAGCTCTTGGCGGAAATGTGCAATAAAGAACAGGCAGTAGTCTGTACCTGCACCAAACAACAGCACCGTCATAATCGAAATGGCTTGGGCATCTACTGTAATCCAGCCCTCTGATGCGAGCCAGCCGAGAATGGGGCTCGTAACCAAATAAGCGAACCCTACACCTACAATCGGAACGACTGCTAAAATCGGTGAACGATAAATTAGCAGTAATAGAATAAGTACAATCAGCACCGTAGCAATCAGCAGCGATACATCTGCTCCTTTGAATAATGCCGATGCGTCCACCTGAATGCCCACGGGACCGCTGATTCTTGCACTCAGCGCGTCAACACCAGTTGTTGGCGCGTCAAACGGGCTCGTGCCGCCTGCCGCTTCTTTAACAAGCTCTTGCATTTTCTCCAAATTGCTGCGCAAAATTTCCGTATCCGCATTTTCTGCAAATGTAATCGGTTGAACAAGCGTGCCGCCGTCTTCCGATGCCAGTTTTGCAAGCGCAGGAGCTGGCATTTGATGCAGCGGCAAAAGCTCCCCTTGTTCTGGCAGCGGCTGCTCGCTGAGGAGCTGCGATGTTTTCTGAATGAGTGCATAATCCTCTTCCGAAAGCCCGGCATCCCTATGCCATACGAGCAAGGCGGGAACACCAGCCCCATTCGGGAATTTATCCTTTATTAATTGATCTGCAAGCACAGACGGGCTGTCTGTTTCCAGATTGGGCGCATTATTTTTCTCTTGCCCACCAACAGCAGGAAGCCACATCGTTAAAGCCCCTGCAAGCACGATCCATACGATTACGGTGATCCAGCGTGTACGGCGACCCGCAACCGCACTGCCTAATTTTCCCAGCATTATTCCCATCCTCCGTTTCACATCTTCAGCCATTTCGTTTAAAATAGATTTTGAAGCCTAAATTAATTATATATACTCGAAGGTTAATTAATCAACTGCTTTTATTACAATTACATGAACATGGAGGGTCACGACATGGTAGATGAACAAGAAAAGCGCAAACCTGGCCGTCCAAAAGGCAGCAGCACCGCTCAAACGATGGACAAAATTTTATTTACGGCATCGTATCAATTTATGGAGCTTGGCTTCGAGAAAGTATCGCTCGACGGCGTTGCCAAAGCATCCGGCGTTACCAAGGCTAGCGTCTACTACTATTTCAATAATAAAGCCGTGCTTTTTACCGAGGCGATTTTATTCGTCTTAAATATAGCTTATCAGCAAACGCGTAAAATCATTACCGGTCCCGGAGAGCTTAAGGACCGATTGCTTATTGTCGCTGAACGGCATATGGCGAACGCCCATGTCGACTTTGAAACGATGATGCGCGAAGCGGCTTCAGGCCTCACAGAGGAGCAAACGTTAACAATTCGTGCCGGAGAATCACGGCTCCATGAGCTGCTCGCTGACATTTTTCAAGAGGCGATGGATAAAAAAGAGCTGGTTCCAGGCAACCCGCTGCTGCTTGCCAATGCCTATACCGCTATGCTGAGCATCCGCAACCGTAAAAAAGTTGTCAATGATGAAACTTCACTCAAACAAACGGCGCGTGAGCTTGTAGAACTATTCTGGCATGGCGCCGCCCCCCGTTAGAACGTGCGCCAGCTAGGAGGAGCTGGATGGGCGTTTTAACGATCCTTCAGCTTTACGCAGACGCTTGCCGCGAAACCATAAAAAAGGACTCCCTTCAGCCTCCAAAGGCCGAAGAGAGTCTCCTATTGATTTAAGCTGCTGCTTTGTCGTGGCACCGACTACAAAATAATAAAAGCAAACACGATGGCGAGCGCAAAGCGGTAGTAGGCGAACCAAGATAAACGCAGCTTTTTGATTAAATTAATAAAGGTAACGACAGCAATAAGGGCTACGATAAACGCTGAAATGAAACCAATCAAAAATAACGGCATATCCGCCATGGTCAGAAATTCACGGCTTTTAATCAGATCAATACCGCTTGCTCCCGCCATCATCGGCACCGATACGATAAACGTAAATTCTGCAGCAGCCTTCTGGCTTGCCCCGAAAAACATGCCCCCCGATATCGTCGAACCGGAACGCGAGAAGCCCGGCCATAGCGCCAGCACCTGGAAGCAGCCAATCGCAAGGGCCTGCTTGTACGACAGGTCATCCAATTCTTCAGCCGTTACTTTCCGCTTAATGCGGTCAGCGAAGATCATGAGAATACCTCCTGCGACGAGCCCTACCAATACCGTTGTTGTACTAAACAAATATTCTTTAATAAATCCATGAAATACGACACCGATTAGACCTGCCGGAAGCATAGCAAGCGCAATATGCAGCACGTTCATCCCGGATGATTTGGAGAAGTTGAAGTTCAATAGCTTCAAGAACCTTTTGCGATAAAGCACCAGTACGGCAAGCACCGCTCCAAATTGAATGACGACCTCAAAGGTTTTCGCACGGTCTCCTGTAAAGTTAAGTAAATCCGCGAGTAAAATGAGATGCCCTGTCGATGATACAGGTAGAAACTCCGTCAAACCTTCCACGATTCCCATCAGAATCGCATTTAATAAATCCACCATTCTCCTGCCTCCTGCATCCTAATCTCTAATTTCCAATCTGAAATAAACTCTATTATTGTAACACATGACTCCCTCTAAGTCTTGCTCAGCAAGTCCCAGATTTTCGACAGCGAAAGCTTGGTTTTTGCAACTTGCCCTCAGGGCCTTCCGTATTAGTGGTGTGATATTTGCAACTTATGCCAAGAAGGGAGCCTGCACCATTGAATCAGCAAGAAAACATGCCAAATAGCCCACTCCATAAAAGAGAAGGCAACCTGCTTGCGCCCACCGAGAGCGAAGCGATTATGCAACCGGATATTACCGCTCAATTAAGCAGCACATGGAAAAAGCTCGCGTTTTGGGTAAAAATAACGGCTGCTCTAACGATGTTATTCGGCTTGTTTCAAACCTTCGCCAGCCTGCTGCAATTTGGCCTCGGAACGATAGCCGGGCTGCTGGAAATCAGCATCGCCTTCGTCTTGTTCCTCCTAGGGAAACAGGTAGGCAAGCTTGCTGGCCATTCGGATGAAAATGCGATGCTCAAGCTGGCGCAGCGGCTGCTGCTTTATTTTCGGCTGCAAGCCGCCTTTATTATTACGTTCGCCATCGTTTTCATGATCATTGTCGTGACCGTCATTCATTTTCTCGTGGACTGGGACTGGGCTATAAACCTGATGCAGCATGGGCGAAAAACGAACAAACTGCTCACCCGGCTGGAAAGCTTGTATAACGTCGTTGCAGGCTGGTTCTCATAACGAGCTGGAGACGATAATTTCGATTTTGCGAATGCGATGCGTCTCTTTCTCGCGAATGATGAATGTAAGCTCCGCAAATGTCCATGCCTCCCCTACAGGGAGGTCGGGCATACGATTAAACAGCCAGCCGCCTATGGAATCCACCTCCTCACTTTCTAAATGGCTTCCCGTCGCTGTATTCACCTCGCTAATGAGCGCATTGCCATTTACCATGAACCTCCCCTCCCCTAGCTGGTCGATTTCCTTCACTTCATCCGCATCAAATTCATCGCGAATTTCGCCTACGATCTCCTCGATAATATCTTCAATCGTAATCAGCCCCGATGTCCCGCCATATTCATCGAGCAAAATCGACATATGCACACGTTCCGTTTGCATCGTTCGCAGCAGCTTTTTAATTGGCATAACCTCCGGCATAAACATGACCGGCTGCATGAGCGAGCTTACCTCGGTCGTCTTCTGATCCACATAATGCATAAAAAACTGCTTCGTATTAATAACGCCGATAATATTATCCTTGCTCCCCTGCGCCACTGGAAATCGCGTATATTGCTCGCGTTTGATGGTCGCGACATTTTCATCATGCGGCTTATCGCTGTAAAGACACACCATATCGGTGCGCGGCACCATAATTTCCCTCGCCAGCCGCTCGTCGAATTCAAAAATCCGATTCACATAGCTAAGCTCACTTTTATTGATTTTGCCGCTTTCGTAGCTTTCGGACATTATAAGCCGGATTTCCTCCTCCGAATGCGCCTCATGCTCCGTAGCCGGCTTGAAGCCGACTAATCGCACCAGCCCATTTGCTGATCCATTCAGCAGCCAGATGAACGGAAAAAAAAGCCGATAAAACCAAATGATGAGCGGTGCTGTAAACTGGCTAATTTGCTCAGACTTAATAATGGCCAGCGTCTTCGGCGCAAGCTCGCCAAGCACGACGTGCAGGTAGGTCACAAGACTAAAGGAAACGATAAAGGACAGCACATCGGCAAAATCACCCACGATGCCCCAATGATGCAGCAGCGGATGCAGCACCTCATGAATCGTCGGCTCGCCAAGCCAGCCGAGCCCGAGCGCAGTTATCGTAATCCCTAGCTGGCAGGCCGACAAATAGCCGTCCAAATTGGTAATGACCTTTTCTACCGCAGCCGCGTTTTTCGCGCCTTCCGCTACCATCTGATGCACCCGGCTTGCCCGCAAACGAACGACAGCAAATTCAGTCGCCACAAAAAAAGCAGTTAAAATAAGCAAAATTACAAATACCGTCAGCTTCCAAATCATGCCGAATCTCCTCTGCCATTTTGGACTATGCCCTATTGTTTCCATGAACGGCGAAAATCATTACAAAGAAAATTACAATAAGGAATGACGAATTTTGGATAATCATGTAACATAATATCATATTATACTTTTATGTGAGAGGGCTGAAGTTGTTGCTTAAAACACGATATACGCTAGAACGTCATCTGAAAGCACATTGCATCAATGATCAAAACTACCAAATTCTGCTTGAGGCATATCAATTCAATAAACATCAAATATGCGAAGTATTGGAAAGTGTAAAATTGCATTTTCCTCATTTTAGCAAACACGGTGTTTCACATAGCGCTTGTATCGTTAGCTCCATAGAACTTTTGCTTGGGGAGGAACGTATTGAATCCCTTTCAGCATCAGATACTTTTCTTATTCTATTAGCAGCTTATTTACATGACATTGGAATGTATTTGACAAATAGTGAAATTCGCCAAGCTTGGATGACAAAGGAGTTCGTTTCATTTTTAGAGGATTTTGCTGAAATAGATGATTCTGCTGCGTTTGTGAAGCAATTCTATGCTGGTATTAATCAATCCCATTTAAACCACCATGAATATATCCTTGATTTGGTTGAGCATGTTCGTATCGTTTATGCAGAATATTTCAGAAGATCCCATGGCGAGAAAGGTGCGGAACGAATCAGAAAAAATCTAAAGGATTTGGATATTTTCGTAGATGCAGGTCAATTTATTCCTAAACGCATTGTGCGTTTGCTTTCCATCATTTGTTCTTCACATAATGACGAATTTCTTGATCTTTTAAATAACTTACCTTATAAACAAAGCAGCAGTTTGGGCGATATGATTCACCCACGTTTTATTGCTGTTATGCTTCGCATCGGTGATTTAATGGATATGGACAACAACCGCTTTGATGAACTAGCTATTAATTCTACTGGAATTAGTCTTAATGAAATTAGTCGTACCCACTATGACAAACATAATTCGGTTGAGGAACTTCTCATCACTCCAGAGCTTATAGAGGTTGTTTCAGTTAGCGAGGACACTAACGTTCGGCTTGAAGCATTGAGATGGATGAGATGGATTGAACACGAAATAGATAATTTAAGACAACATTGGTATGAAATTGTTCCAAATGATCTATCTGGCACTGTGCCAAAATTTAAATATCAAGTGAAGCGTCGCAACAGCGAGCTTCCATTCGAAGACAAGGATCTGAAACTGGAGTTTCCACCTGAGAAAGCATTCGATATTATTATCGGCAGACATATCTATAATGACCGCTTTATCTTTTTACGAGAGCTAGTTCAAAATTCACTTGACTCTTTAAAGAGGCAATTATGGAGAGATTTTAGCCGTAATTTTAACTTGAGTAGTCACAATGGAAATTTCTCGTATCATTTTGCAGAAGAAACTTTGGCAGCCTATCAAGTGAAAATTTTCTTTTATGATACCGCTAAAAAAAATAACGGGGCTGAACAGCTTATAGAACATATTGGATTAAAACTTTTTAATAACTTAATGCAAGGAACTGCACAGACAAGCCGAAATGAAAATAAGGAGCTTTTTGTGGTCATTGAGGACAATGGTACAGGGATTTCTGTTAAAGACTTTGAAAACCGCATTTTGAAAGTAGGAAAAAAAACCGATAAAAATAGTGCTTATATTAAAGAGACGAAAAACATGCCACAATGGCTTCAACCAACTGGAAATTTTGGAATTGGTCTTCATTCTGTTTTTCAGGTAACTGATCAAATTGTTATTCAAACACGCTCCGAGTTGGATCAGGAGCTAGGTCGTGAAATTATTATTCAATCAGGCAAAAAAGGTGGATATGTTTCCAGTGATAAGTGGGATTATACTGCTGAAGGCAGAGGGAAAGCTTTGAATCGCGGTGCGCGGATTATCATTAAGATCAACAATGAGCAAGATTTGCTGCAGGATAGCTATATACCAAGCTTGTCATTTGAATCTTTCAATGCTGAACCAAAAGATTATACAATCCAATACATGGAAGCAGTCGTTCGTGATTACATCATGCACGCTAAGCAACTAGAAATTGTAGAAGAAGATAATAAGCTATCTTTTTTTCAAATTCCCGTTTATTCAAACTTTTTTGAGCTTCCGTTCAAGGGCCATAGTTATGTAACACTAAGTGATAATAAAAATGATAGTAACAACGAATTGTATTACACAAAAATATCCGGATTAGGTTCTGTAGAAAGCTTACTTACTGATGCAAGTAGGTTGCAAATAGTTGTATACGATAAAAAAAACCATCATACGCTTTGGTTTTATCCCACTTCATTTATAACAGAAACTCCCAACAATGGTTCATCAATTAAAATTAGTTATAAATCAATTAAAGTTACTGATCTGCCTTTAGCCAGAAAACTTGCCAAAATGATATTTCACACAGACGAATTAAAGATTGATTTTGCCTTCAAAGATACACGGGAATACTTAAATATAGATAGAAATACATTCTTGGTAGAAAAGCATGACCAGCTTGTAGATACCGTCTATCGAATGCTCGAAGCTGCTGTTCGTCAATATCAACAATTTCTCGTAAATAAATCCTTTGATCAAGCTGCTATGTTTAAGCCCTATAACGAACTAAACTCCGAGCTATTTACAATCATCGAACAAGCTTATGCTCAATTGGAAAATGAGAGAGATCGGAATATAAGCCAACTAGAACCTTACCTCAACACACTTTTACATTGTTTAGACATTAACTCAGAAAAACTCAAAGAATTGATTACAGAAAAACTTGCCAACTTACCTTCAGAATTAATTTATATTATATTAACAAAAAGAATGTATCATTGGTTACATTTAGCGAAAAATAAGCTTGAACCTTGGTTTATTAGTATATATGATACAGAAAGTTCCATTCACCTTTTTTTCGAAAAATACAGTGAAGTTATTTTTTCTCTAATAGGAGGAGATTTAACCTATGCGGAATTTAAATCATCTTATATAGATATTTTGCATTATATGGCTGGCGGATCTGCCATTTATCCATCACAATATATTCGCAGGAAGCAAAGTTCTTTGAAATCGAATCTCAAACTCTTCTTACAATCAACTAATGCAGCGAAAATGTTCCTTTATCATGTAAGGTTTGGTCATTCCATTTCATTCAGTGAGGACTATCTCAATATATTGGCAGCCTTATCTGACTGTTATATCCATGATGATAATTACGGTCACTATAGTAATTATCATCAAAATGAGTCGACAGCGCCTTTGCTGTTTATCAAGCTAGAGTCTGTCATTAGGGAGGCTTTTTTCGGGACAGAGGTCGTGCTTCTTAGGAACCAATTATGTTTTCCATTAGATTCGGAAGATCAAAATATTATTTCCTTCAAACCCATTCAAAAATTAAGAGTTTACTCTTACAATGAGAATGATTTTTATAATTATCAGACGGCACTGCATCTCCTAGACACACAAGCTTATGGGATAGAACTAGTAGGTTCGGCGAATAACTATCTTTTCTCTGAAATTATCCGCTGGGAATATATTGATGTGGAGGATCGTGATTGGCTTCCCTTCAATCATGAATATTATGTACTGCCTGCTCTTGAAACATATAAGGGACTTGCTGTAAAATTAACGCAAGCCGTTGATGGGGAAGGCATTAATCAACAGCGAGATCTGCGCATCATTTATAGCCGCTCAAAATTTCGCTTTATGAAGCAGGAACATTATTTGGTTGTTCCGTTTACCCAAACAAATATAGATAATTTTATTGATCTCTTCAAGGCATTATCCTTTGAGCTAAATCGAGTAGAACAAAGTGAAAGCCGTATAGAAATACGGTTAATAGCTGAAAAATGTATTCTTAACGCTTTATTGCATGATACCGGTACACCGCTCGATATTTACCCTAGCTTATCCCAACTAATTGCATATCAACAGCAAACATTCAAGAGTGCTACCTTCAACAAAATTGTTAATTTCACAGCTAAGTATTCTATAATGAGAAATGAAGCTGATGAAACCAAACATCGAGAACATATTTTATTAGCTACAAAAGAACTAGCACGAGACATATTAATCTATATGTTCAATAACATTGTTCGGCTTTAGAAGTTCAATGCTGCAATGCAATCGCTACCATTTAAACGCATTATTCTCTAAACAATGATAACCAAAAGGACGCTAACAACTATCGTTAGCGTCCTTTTGGTTCCTTTGGCTTGCAAACTGCCTAATATCCTACCTCGACCGAAGCATTGACAATATAAATCAAATCATTGCGATCCGCCTTATCCGGCAGCACAATGCCGCTTGTAGTCAGCATGCCGCCGTCCACAAGCTCCACGGTCACCGCTCCATAAGGAAGCACCGCTTTCACTTGCTCGATATCCAGCAGATCCTTGTCGCATGGAACAGCAAGGCGCACTCTGACCTTCATCGCATCCAGCGTTCCGCCAGGCAAAATTTCAAGCAGACCCGGCATCGAATTGCGATAAATCGCATTTTGCACAGCCCGTACCGCCGCTTTCGTAACGTCTTGACCATGCAGGTCGCAGCCCATGCCGATTTCAATAAACAGCAGCTTTTCCATCCTTGCTCCTCCTTTTTATTCCTTATTGCGTTCCAAATAGCTTGCACATACAACTACAGCTGTTATTCGCCTTCGTAATTCGGGTCATTCGCCAGATCATCTGCATAACGCTGCAAATCCTCAATGGCGCTGCTCTCTTGCTTGTGCGTCCCGATATCAGGCAGCAGCTCCACCAAATCCGGCGGCTGCAGCAGCTCGATTGGCGACATCCCTTTATCAAACTGGAATGAATCCCCTTCAATGACGACAACATAACGGCCATTATGCTTGGCAAAATGCAGCGCTGTACCGAATTCGGCCAGAAGGCCCTTGACCGTTACGCTGTCCAGCTTGAACGTAAATGGCAAATCCGGCTTTTGCTCCACAAGCGCTGACGATGCCAATGTCACCTGCTCCTGTGACCAGTATTCATGAATATCGCGTTTCTCGCTGTGGGCCCATACTTCAATTGCATTTTCTTCCTCGTGGCGTTCGGTGCTCTCCGTCACGCCCTCCCACTTGTCATCCATATATTGCTGCACCATGTCTAGCAGTTGGTCGCTCATCACTTCCGGCAGCGGCTTCTCATAGGATACATATTTCAGAAAATCTTCAAAGTATCGGGCATGCGATGCCTGATGAATTTTCAGCTCCCAATGCTCAAGTATCCCCTCCTCGGGCATATGCGGATATTGAATCGATTTGATACTGCGGGCGCTAATCGCCATTTCCACCTGAGAGATCAAATTGCGCTCATCGGAAATACGGGCGATTTTCGGCTCAAAGTCACATTTTAAAAGGAATAAAAAGGGCTCATCAAAATAAGTGTTCAGCTTCGCTCTTGCAATAATAAAAGCACCGCCGCGCACCGCGCTCGTATCCATATAAATATGCACCAGCTCGTCAGCAATGCCTATGTAACGCTCCTTGTTGTCCGCATCACGCAGCCGCTGGAACAAATTATAGTTCTGATTGCTGCCCAGCTCATAGCCAGGCTCGACCATGAACCGTCCGATTTTAGTCGGCGCATTTTCCGAATTCGGGTTGCGCTCTACTTTGCGTTTGACGATGCGGGCAAATTCCCCGTCCAAAAATCGCTTAATCTCACTATCTTCATAGTCCTCTTCCTCCAGCGTCTGATAATGCTTGTATCGCTTGGAGGAGCTGCTGTCCTCTCCCTCGGTAACAATGACGAAAAAGGATAAATATTCCATTATAAAATCCACGTTTATGACCCTCCGCTTGTATACGCCTTTTCCTGATATAAATAAGCTGGCTTTAATTCCGTATCCTCATAGCTCCGATGCCATACCGCTGTCGTTGCTGGAGACATCGGCGGTATAAGCCATGACCAGCGGCCGGTAACCGCACGTCCCTGCTGCTTCTCCTGCTTCTCGAAGCGAGTGAACTGCTCGGCAGCCGTATGATGGTCGACGATGCTGGCGCCATGCTTTTTGAACGAATGAATGACAGCCGTGTTCAGCTCTACTAACGCCCGATCTTTCCATAGGGACGTATTCGTCGTCATATCCAGTCCCATTAACCTGGCTACGATGGGCAGCTGATTGTAACGGTCCGTATCTGCCAAATTGCGCGCCCCGATTTCCGTGCCCATATACCAGCCATTAAATGGCGCTGCTGTGTAAGAAATACCGCCGATTTCCAGCTGCATATCTGCAATGAAAGGTACCGCATACCAACGAAGACCCAGCTCTGCAAACGACTCCAGCTCCGGGTGCGACAGTGGAATTTCCAGCGCCAGCCCTTCCGGAAGCTCGTACAGCTTCGGTTCTTCTCCCTGCTTCTGAATTACAAGCGGCAGCACATCGAATCTGGTTCCCGCACCTTTCCAGCCCAATGCCTCGCAAGCCTTCGTAAATGAGAGCGATGCAGGATCGCCAATGACACCACCGCTTCCATCCTCATAGCCCGCATAACGAACAAGCTGATGGTTCCACAGCCTGATTTGGTTCTTCTCCTGCTTCGCTGCAAAAATCGTAATCGCCGGGCGGACTTTGCCTCCATTCGTCGCATAGCTTATATGCGAAAAGATTGCCTCTGCGATATCGTCTTCCTCGTGGAGCTGACGGGCGTCAAACACCTCCATCGTATGCCAAAAAAGACGGCCAATACAGCGATTGCTGTTGCGCCACGCCATTTTCGCCCCATGCTGGAGCTCTTCATATGTATGCTCATAATAACCTGTACGCTCAACTTCAGAGCGGATTTCATCCAGACGATGCTCAGCCTCCGCTTCACTTTTGCCAAGCTCGGCATAACAGGTAAAGATGAACTGCTCTGCTTCTTTATATAGCTGCTGCTCCACTTCAATCATGGTGTTCCCTACTCTCTTTATACTTTCACACCTGCTACTTTTAAGATAACCCATTTTTCCTTCATTCGCTAGCCGATTACTAAGGGATTAGACATTAGGGGAAGCAAACCATAGGCGTTTGTTCACTGCCTTGTCACTTTATGCTGCATCCCCAATATGCAAAAGCAAAGCCCCGCATGGCGACTTCCGCCTCGGGGCTTTGCTTCGGAATAGCGTTAGTTTTCGTTTGCTTCTTCGTCTTCATTGCTTTGGCGAGCCAGCAGCAGAAACACGATAACAAGCACAAAAGCGATCATGGCCATCATCGGAATCGTCAGAAAGCCAAACCAGTTCAAATAGTCAAAATTGCACGGGATACCGGAGCGGCAGGGCACCAGCTCGCCTACCTTCGGAAACCAAATCTCGAAGTTATGGAAAATGGAAATCGCAAGCCCGATTATATTAATCGGCAGTAAGTATTTAATGATATTCCGGTCCCCGCGATACGTCGCAATACCTAAAATAATGACCTGCGGATACATGAAGATGCGCTGATACCAGCATAAATCACAAGGTATAAACCCTTTAATTTCACTAAAATACAAGCTGCCGCCTGTTGCTACTAATGTAACGATCCAGGCGAAATATAAAGCATAACGTTTCAACCACGATTCATAGGGTGGCGTTGTCATTTTTGACCGGGCTCCTTTTTAATCAAGGCCCCTTATTTTAGAGCTGCCTCGATTGTTGATTTGATCGTTGCGTAATCGAGACTTGAAACCGCCTTGCCATTAACAAAGACGGTCGGCGTTCCTCCGATATTAAGCGGACGAACGAGCGAGTTATCGCGGTCTACCTGCTTTTGATAGGTTTTATTCTCGATGTCGCTTTTCAGCAAATCAAAATCGATTGGAAGTTTGGCATCCTTTGCAAGCTGCACCAAATGTTCCGGCGTTGCCCATTCGATATTTTCATTCTGTTGATTATCATAAATCGCTTGGTTATAAGTCCAGAAGGCGTCATTATTTTGCTGATAGACCGCTTCCGCCGCGAGTGCAGCTGTCACGGAATCTTTGCCGATAAACGAATAGTTCGCAAAATAAAAGGAGGCTTTACCTGTTTCAATGTAATCTTTCTCCAGCTGAGGTTTGATTTGTTGCGAAAAATCACGGCAAACCGGACACTTGTAATCGCCAAATTCAACGATTTTGACAGGTGCATCTACACTGCCCTGCACAGGCATCGCGGCATAGTCAAATTCAAACGGCTTGTTCTGGTTGTTAATGCCGAGTACGATGACGACGATTACCGCCAAAATACCGATCGTCAAAAAAATAAGCGAGCTGCTCGAATTTTTCTTCGGCTGCTGCCTTTGCTGCTGATTGCTGCTTGAACCTTTTTTCTTTGTTTTCGTCACTACCGCTCTAGTCCTCCTCAAAAAATACAGGTATATACATCTTGTAGCAATTTTAGTTACAAGGCCTGCTAAAGTCAAGAATTTGCGGAAAAAGCCTTAATACTGTCATAATTCTTGCACGCCTTCCGCAACATCCGCTACTAACGTGGTAAACGAGCCTTGATAAACTAATTTTAGCTTATGAAGCGCTCTCGTACAACCAACATATAGCAGCTTGGCGTCCTGATCGGTATAAGCAAGCTCACCGGCATCAGCAATGAGCACCGCATCAAATTCCAGCCCTTTGGACAAGTAAGCGGGCACGACGGACAAGCCGCCGCTGTATTCAGGCTGTCCCCGTTCTACGAGCGAAGCTTCTACCCCCGCAGCATTCAAAGCCGCATGGATAATGGCACATTCCTCCGTCGTTCTTCCAATTACCGCGATCGTCTGATAGCTGCCGTCTGCCTGCCATTCCCGAACCGTTTGCTCCAGCATGTCCATCCACTCGCTTGGCTGTGCTGGCGCAAGCTCCACGGCATCTCCGCTCCGGAATACAGGCACTGCCGCCTTGACGCCCGCCCCCATTGCACCAAGAATCCGATTGGCGAAAGCGATAATTTCCATCGTAGAGCGGTAGCTGCGGTTGAGCTCAAAAAATCCGGTCTGTTCTTCGTCATACAGCGCCGTAAGCTCCTGCCAGCTATGAATGCCTGCATAGGCGTGGATGCCCTGCTGCAGGTCGCCCAGTACGGTCAATGACGGCGTTTGCTGGCATAGACGCAGCGCTTCCAGCTGGAACGGCGAATAATCCTGCGCCTCGTCAATGACGATATGGTCATAAGACGTTGTTTGCAGCCCAAACAGGCGCAAATGAATATAGGCGAGCGGCGCCAAATCCTCCGGCGCAATCGTTCCCGCTTTCAGGCGGGCAGCCGTTGCTGCCGCTATTGCTTTTGGCACCAGGCCCATCGCCTGCTTGCCTTGGAAGAAAGACGCATATAGCTTCGGCGCGGTGTAGGCCGGAATTTTTTTCGCTAATGCATTTAAGCGGGTTAACGCCTTGGCCCGAACTTTTTTATCATGAATGCCGCGCATTTTCAGCTCGGATTCCAGCCATCGGCGAATCCGGCTGACGAATCGCTCGCGCTTGCGCATCAGCGGCTCCTCGCCATAATCGGTGCGATACCATTCAAGCATTTGCTCCGGCATAAGCACCAGCTTGTCTACAGGCTCAAATGGCTGCAAAGGCACGATGCTTTGTTCAAGCTGCTCGAGCCGCTCATCAATCGCCTGCTTAAAATCAAGCGAGCCTTTCAAGCGTCCCGGCGCCTCTGCAATTTCCTCCGCGCTGCGATAATGCTCAAACCAATATTCTAGTGTATCGGTTTTATCATCCATTCGCACTTCAAGCTCCAGTAGATCCAGCGCCCAGTCGGCAAACGTCGTTTGCTGAATATCGCCTACGCCCAGCTCTGGCAGCACGCCGGAAATATATTCGAGAAACATGCGGTTAGGCGCAAAAATAACCATACGCTCCGCCCGCATCCGATCGGCATATTGATAGAGCAAAAAAGCGAGCCGGTGCAGCGCTACCGTCGTCTTGCCGCTTCCCGCCACGCCCTGAATAAACAGCGCCTTGCTCCGTCCTGAACGAATGATCGCATCCTGCTCCTGCTGGATCGTCGAGACGATATCTCTGAGCCGATTGTCTTTATTTTCACCCAGTCGATAGAGCAAAAACTCGTCGGTGACCGCTTCTTCTTCCTGACCACGCGTGAAGCTGTCTACCATCCTTACAAGCTCGCCCTGGCGAACCATCAGATTGCGTTTTAAATAGACGATACCTTCGATTTCGCCATCAGGAGAATCATAGGTAACCGCCGCGTCACCGCCTGTAAAAGAATAAAACAAGCTGGCAATTGGCGCACGCCAGTCAATAACGATTAGCTCCTTGCCGCCCTCTCTAGCTACACCTGCCTTGCCAATATAGAGCGCCTGCTTAGCGTCACCCGGCAGCTCCTGAAAATCAATTCGTCCAAAATACGGCTCGCGGAAAGCAATTTCCAGCCCCCGCTTCCGTTCCTCTCGCTGCAAATCGAGCATTTGCTCCGTAAAATCATCGCCTGTGTAGCGCGGGCCTATTGCGCTTAGCTGTGATTGTATTTCTTCAAGCGAGCGCGCTAAACGCTCTTGCTCTTCTTGATAGGCACTTTGAACCGTCATATCAGCCAGTTACCTCCTAAGAATATAGTGGGAAAACGAACTGTCAATATACCATAGGAGAATAGCGGGAATCAACTTCTTATTTCCAATCAAGGTGAAACGGCCGAAAGCCGTCCTCTGGCGGCGCGGCGCGTTTCAGTCCGAGAAATATAGAGAAAGGATGGCGAAATCATGCTTTCCTATATTTCAAGGTGAAACGGCCGAAAGCCGTCCTCTGGCGGCGCGGCGCGTTTCAGTCCGAGAAATATAGAGAAAGGATAACAAAATCATATCCTTTCCTATATTTTTGAAAAAGCTAGCTGCGCCCGTTGCGCTATTTAAAAATCGAGATGTCAAGCACATAGTGGAATACCGCTGCAAATAGAAGCAAATTCAACATCACAAGCAGCGGTATGCCAATAACGAAGGAGCGATGCTTCGTCTTGTGGCGCCATGCCCGCATTCCGGCATAGGCGCCAATCGCGCCTCCGAAAGCGCTCAAAGTAAACAGCCGTTTCTCCGGGATGCGCCTTTGCTGGCGGCGGGCGCTCTGCTTGTCGAGATACATGAGCGTAAACGTCCAGCAGTTAATCGCGAGTATAAATAAAATAAAAAGCTGCATCGACATTTTCTAGCCCTCTTTTCCTTGTTGCTATTGTTATGAATCCTGCATGCTACTTGCGCGGCTTGACCCGATTCGTCGGCTGTGCCGCGTAAGGGTCATCCGGCCAATAATGCTTCGGATAGCGTCCTTTTAAATCCTTCTTCACTTCAAAATAAGCGTGGCTCCAAAAGCTGCCCAAATCGCGCGTCACTTGAACCGGACGCTGCGAAGGGGAAAGCAGCTGGAGCGTTAGCGGCAGTTTGCCGCCTGCGAGCAGAGGCGTGTCCTTCATGCCGAACAGCTCCTGAAGCCGGACGGCGATGAACGGCGCTTCCGGGTCATTGTAATCGACCGGAATGCGCGAGCCGCTTGGCACCGTTATATGCGTCGGAACCTGCTTGTCCAGCTCCTGCCGCTGGGTCCAGGTGAGCATGCCTTCCAGAAGCTGCTGCATGCTGAGGCGCTGCAGATCGGCTTTGCTCTTCATCCCTTGAATATGCGGCAGCAGCCATTCGGCGAGTGACGATGTGGACAGCAGTCCCTCATCAGATACATCCGGCCAGCTGCTGTCATAGTGCCTCATCAGCCGCATACGGGCGAGTAACTGGGCTGCCTGCTTCGACATCGGCAGCAAGGCCAAGCCTTCCTGCTGCACTCCCTGTGCCAGCGCCGCAGCGACGAGCTCGGCTTCCGGCTTCGGCAGCGGTTTTTCCTGCAATAGGAGTGCGCCAAGCCGGACGCGCTCACGCGCCCTTACCGCTTGGGCGGACGCGTCCCACTCGACGACGCGCTCCTGCCGAATTTGCTCGCGAGCTGCCGATGCCAGCTCGCTCTCTGTCAGTTCAGCCGCCAGCCGGATACGGCTTTCCGTTCCGGCGTCGTCAAGCTCCGCCGCAACAAGGTAGGCTGCACGCGACAAGGGCTGGGCTTCCGGCAACGCCGCGCCGCGGCCGTTCGCCAGCAAATACCTGCCATCGCTGCGCCGCTGCGCAATGCGATCGGGATAAGCGAGCGCCAGCAGCGCGCCGCAGGACATCGCGGCGTCCTGCTGGCCCGCCACGGCAGCCGCTGCTCCGCGCGCGGCCGCTCCTGCTTCGCCGGCTGCTGCGCTAGCCAGCAGCCGGCTCCATTGCTGCGCCTGCGAGCGAATTCGCTGCACGGCGCCGCGATCCACCTCAGCACCGGCGCCACGGTGCAGAGCATCCAGCCGCAGCTGCACATCCGCGCTGCGCTGCTGCGGCAGCAGGTCGCGCTCGCTAAGCAGCGCGGCCAGCTCGCAAGCACGCTCCACCGCGCCATACTGCTGCGCGCGGAGCAGCATATACCCGAGCCTCGGATGAAGCCCGAGCCTCGCCATTCGCCGGCCCGACTCCGTAGGCCGGCCTAATGAATCAACAGCCTGCAGCAGCTCAAGCAGCTGCAGCGCCTGCTGATACGCGCCGATCGGCGGCGGGTCCAGCCAGCCGAGCTCCTCCGGCTGCTGGATGCCCCATACCGCAAGCTCCAGCGCGAGCGGCGCAAGATCGGCCTCCAGCATTTCCGGCTGGCTGAAGGGCTGCAAATGCATTTGCTCCTGCTCCGTCCACAGCCGGTAGCAGACGCCAGGAGCAAGCCTTCCGGCGCGCCCCCGGCGCTGGTCGGCTGACGCCCCAGACACCAGAGCCGTCTCCAGCCGCGTCATGCCCGTGCGCGGTGAAAACCGCGACACCCGCATCAGGCCTGCATCGACGACGATACGCACGCCTTCGACCGTCAAGCTGGATTCGGCAATTGCCGTTGCCAGCACAACTTTGCGCTCGCCAGCAGCGGATGGCGCAATCGCCTGATCCTGCGCTTCCAGCGGCATCGTGCCATAAAGCTCCGCCACCTTTACGCCCTTCATCCGCTCCTCTCTTGCCAGCAGAGAGGCAACGCGCCGAATTTCGCCAACGCCTGGCAGAAAGACGAGCATATTCCCTTCATTTGCCGAAAGCGCCTGCAAGATCGTACTTGCAACACTCGGCTCGATGCGCCCTTCCACTTTGGAGGAACGATAGATCGTCTGTACCGGAAATACTCTTCCGGCGCTCTCAATGATCGGCGCTCCGCCGAGCAGTTCTGCAACAGGGCCTGCTGCAAGCGTCGCCGACATCACCAGCAGCCTCAGATCACTGCGCAGCAGCGCCTGCGACTGCAGACTAAGCGCGAGCCCAAGATCGCCATGCAAATGGCGCTCATGAAACTCGTCAAACACAATAACGCCAACGTCCAGCAAAGCCGGATCTTCCTGAAGCATGCGGGTCAGCACGCCTTCCGTCACCACTTCAATGCGGGTCCGAGCGCTCACCCTCGTATCCAGACGAACGCGGTAGCCGACCGTGTCGCCTACCTGTTCTCCAAGCATCTCCGCCATATATTTGGCGGCAGAGCGGGCTGCAAGCCTTCGCGGCTCCAGCATCATAATTTTACGGCCGTCCAGCCAGGCCTCATTCAGCAGGGCAAGCGGCACGCGCGTCGTCTTTCCGGCTCCTGGCTCGGCGACCAGCACGGCGCCGCTTCCAGCAGCCAGCGCCTCAAGCAGCTTCGGCAAAACCGCATCAATCGGAAGTTGATTCATCTTTTTCTCCTCAATAAACCGTCTTATTTCATAATGCGCAGCATTTGCACAACGGGACGGCTATCGCCTTGAAGCGTCGCCTCCGCGCTGCGCAGCTGCGAGGAGCCGTCACCATCGAGAAAGATGCCGCCAGCAAGCTTGTTATCGCCAATCTTTTCGATAACAGCTTCGCGAAAAGCAGCCAAACTTCCCTTCGTGCTGCTGACTACCAAATAAATATTGCCCAGCTGATCGTATACCGCAGCAGACCTTAACCGCGCGTCATCGGGAAAAGGAGCATTTTCCTGCTGTGCCTGCGCCAGCCAGCCCGCATCATTTCCGATGCTCATGCTAATGCCGCCCTGTGCCCAGAAGCGTGTATGATCCTGAACTTTTAGCTTGGATGCTTTGCTCGCGATTTGGACGCTTAGCTGATCCTTCACGCCATCCCAAACGAGCGTACCGCGGGCATATTTGGCATTTTCGCTGCCGGAGCCATATTCGCCCTGCTCTTCATTGACTGCAAGGCTGTTGACCACGGCAATGCTGAGCAGCGAATTTTCATAAAAAAATCCGCCATTGATGCCATAATACGGCGTTAGCGCCACATTATTTTGCACCAATTGAGGCTTTACGTTGGCTGGCCGGGTTTTCAGAACATGCAGCATGAAGCCATTGGCCGCTTCCACAGCCGCATAGCTGTAATTAACAGGCTGCTGGGTGCCGTCGCTTGCCGCTCCGCCCTTTTGCTGCATCGACTGAATCATTCCGTAAAGCAGCAGCGCGCAAAAGGCAAGAAATGCCAGCATAATGCCTGCAATGATCCAGCTTTTTTTCTTTCCCAAACGCTGCGCAGCTTGCTCCTCCATGACCTCTCCCACTCCCTTTTCCGCTCTTTGTCTATAGATTCCATCCTACTAGTTCTGAAACTTAAGCTAACTACCCCGTTCCCCGCCCGCAGCAAGCACCTTATAAACGAGCGGCATATTCAAATGCTGGCGTGTATGCTCTGCAAGACGATCAAACGCCTCTTCGCGGTTTTCACGAAACCGAAGCTCTGCCGCAAGCGGCTCCCAGCCGCGCGCTATACGAATGTCATTCAGCCACGACCGACGCAAATCATCATTATGTAAAATGCCATGAATAAACGTGCCCCAAAGCGTGCCATCCGCCGAGCATGCCCCTTCGCCTTCATAGGCAAGCTCGCCATCTTGCAGCGGTTCTATACCAGCCAATTGGCTGCGAATGGCAAACGGCTGGCGCAGCACGCCATGCCGGAAAATTTCTCCCATATGAATTTCATAGCCTTCAACGGGCAGCTGTTCGGTCAGCCAAGCTGCGGCAGCACGGGCATGCCCCTCTACACGAACCGTTTTCTTCTCCCCAGCAAACTTTACGTCAAAAGGAAAAAAGCCAAAGCCCGGTGTTTCCTTATGCTCAGATTCCACACCTGCTGGATCAAGCAGCATCGTGCCAAGCATTTCATAGCCCCCGCAAATGCCAACGAGATATCCGCCCTTCTCAGCGAACGCGGTAATTTGCTGGGCAAGGCCCATTTCGCGAAGCCACAGCAAATCCTCAACCGTATTTTTGCTGCCTGGCAAAATAACCGCATCAGGAGTGCCCCATTGCTCAGGCCTATCCACAAAACGCAGCGAGACATCCGCTTCAAAGTAAAGCGGATCAGCATCGGTAAAATTGGATATGCGCGGCAGACGCAGCACGACAATATCAAGTGTATCCGGCCGCTGTTTTACTTGCTCTTCCAGCTTGCGGTCCAGCGACAGCGAATCCTCATCCTCCAGTGCAAGTCCCGGCAAAAAAGGCAATACGCCAAGCACTGGCTTGCCCGTCCGCTCCTCCAGCCAATCGACTCCGGGCTGCAGCAGTCCCACATCGCCGCGGAATTTATTAATAACGAAGCCGCATACGCGCTCGCGCTCGTGCGGTTCCAGCAGCTCAAGCGTACCGACAATCGAAGCAAAAACACCGCCCCGGTCGATATCAGCCACAAGAATAACGGGCGCATCAGCCCAAGCGGCCATGCGCATATTGACAATGTCGCGATCTTTCAAATTAATTTCCGCAGGGCTGCCCGCGCCTTCCAGCACGACAATATCATGACTGCTGCGCAGACGGGCGAGCGCTTCACGCACGATAACGCCAGCCTGCGGCAAGTAGCTCTCCCGATATTCACGCGCGCTGAAATCCCGCAGCGGCTTCCCATGAACGACGACCTGTGAAGACATCTCCTTCGTCGGCTTAAGCAAAATTGGGTTCATATCCGTCGTCGCCAGCACGCCGCAAGCATCAGCCTGCATCCCCTGTGCCCGTCCTATTTCCTTGCCATCCCAGGTAACGTAGGAATTAAGCGACATATTTTGTGATTTGAAGGGAGCGACGGCATAACCATCCTGTCTAAAAATCCGGCACAATGCGGCTGTCACCAAGCTTTTCCCAACATCGGAAGCGGTGCCCTGCACCATGATCGTCAGCCCGGCCTTGTTTTCTGATTGCTTACTCATGCTTGATCCCTACTATCTTCTTTAAAATCATCCAGGCATTCTTCCAGCGCCTTCAGCAGCTTTTCGTTATCACTGCGCAGCTTAATGGCAAAGCGGCAGTACCGGTCATCAAGCCCGACAAAATGGGAGGCATCGCGAATAAGCACGCCGCGGCTGCCCATTTCCTGCTGCAAAGCAGCAGCCGTTAGATGAGGCAGCGACGGCATCCTTACGAGCACATAGTTGGTTTCGCTTGGCGTTACGGAAAAGCCGAGCCCCTCCAGCTGCGAAATGAGCCACGGCCGCTCTTCATCAAGCCACTTGAGCGTCTTTTCTGCATATTCCGCATCCTCCAATACGCCCTCTCCAATGAGCTGCGCGAGCGAGTTGACGCTCCATGGAACCTGCAGCATCCGCAGCGCTGCAATCCGCTCTGGCGTACTGATCACATACCCGAGCCGAATGCCAGGAATCGCATAAAATTTTGTCATAGAACGAATGACATACAGCCTGTCATTGCTGGCAGCTTCCTTCACCAGCGAATAATCCGCTTCTTCAGGCACAAAATCCATGAAGGCTTCATCCACGACCACCGTAGCGCCGCCAGCCAGCAGCTTCCTGATCAGTGCGGGTTGAACAAGCCGGCCCGTCGGATTATTGGGGGAGCCCAGCATATAAAAAGGCTCTTCCATCTCGGTCGTCATGCTTTGGATCGCCTCTTCCGTCAGCTCAAAGCCATTTTCCGGCTTCAGCATGATCGGGGCAATGCCGCTGCTAATTTTATGAACGGCGTCGCCATATTCGCTGAAACATGGAAACGCAAGGCTAGTAATAATAGGATTTACAGCACGAACGGTCAGATCGATCAGCTCTGCCGCACCATTTCCAATTAAAATGCACTGCTCGTCAATGCCGTGCAGCTTCGCAAGCTTCGCCCGTAATCCGCGTACCGCAGGGTCAGGATACTTGCCAATCTGCTGCGAATAAGAAAGCAGTGCCCTATGTACAATGGGGGGCGGGCCTAACGGATTCATATTGGAGCTGAAATCGACAAATTGATCAGCTGGCCGTCCGAAATTTTCCTCTGCCGTTCGCAGGTCACCGCCATGTCCGTATCTTTCAAGCATGGTGCGTATTCCCCTCTTCTAATGAATTGTCAATAATAGCAGTGCAAGCAATAATATAGCTTCAATCGCTTCATTCAGGGCGCCGTAAGTGTCTCCAGTCAAGCCTCCCAGCTTACGGACGAGCCAGAATGAAATGACGGTCCCTGTCACCATCGTCACAGCAGCAGCACCAGCAGCTGTGAAAGCTGATGTGCTGAGCGGCAACCCGAATGCCAGGCCGATCCCACAGGCTAGCAGGAAGGTCAGCACAAAACCCGACCATACATGCCGCAGCGAGGCCGCTTGGAATAAAGCACCGATCCCTTCTCCCTCACGGGCACTCGGCCAAATGACAATCGCCGCCGCCATCCACCAGCGGCTCCACGCCGGTATAGTGACCAGCAATGGAAGCACATATATAGACTCTGTATTATAAAGAAGCTCATATAACACGGTGAATTTAAACAGCACCAGCAAAACCGCAGCAAGGACACCCATAGCGCCTACCCGGCTATCCTTCATAATTTCCAGCATCCGCTCCCGCGAGCGATGGCTCAGCACACCGTCTGCCGTGTCCATCCAGCCGTCCATATGAAGCGCGCCACTAAGCGAGAGCCACAATGCAAGCAGCAATACAGCTCCCGGCCCAGCAGGCAGCCAGCTCTGCACAGCAGCAAAGCCTAGTGTAATCATTCCGCCAATCATGCTGCCCGCAATCGAAAAATAAGTTGTGCTGCGCGATAACACTTGCGGCTCAAACGGAACGGTTAACGGCACCGGAATTCTCGTCAAAAATTGAAAAGCGGCGACCAGCGCCTGAGCATGCAGCTTCAATGAACGAACAGCCATAGTGCCAGCACCCCAACTACAAGTAATAGACTTACCAGATACAATAATCTAGTTGTGAAAATGATATCCCGCGCGGACAATGGACGCAAGGGCTCTCCCATACGTGCACGTTCGCCAGGCTCTCCAAAATAATAATTGAGTCCGCCCAGTTCAATACCGAGCGCACCAGCAACGGCCGATTCGGGAATGCCGCTGTTTGGGCTCGGATGGCGATGGGCAAATTTGCGAATCGCTGCGACCGAACGGCCGGCAGACATGCCCGGCAGCAGCCACGCCGAGAACGCGAGCAGAGCTCCCGTCAACCGCGCTGGTATATAGTTGAGCACATCATCGGTTCGTGCCGAGCACCAGCCAAAATCAATATACTTATCATTGCGGTAACCGACCATAGAGTCAAGCGTGTTTGTCGCCCGATACAGCATAGCAAGCGGCGCTCCGCCTATTAATGCGAAAAAAATAGGCGATACGAGCGCATCGACTGTATTTTCCGCCACCGTTTCCACAGCAGCACGGGCAGCCTCTGATTCACCCAGCTTGTCCGTGTCCCGTCCGACAATGTAGCCGACGTATTTGCGTGCTTCCTCAAGGTTTCCAGCTGCAAGCGGGGTATAAACGAGCATCGCTGCCTGTTTTAACCCTTTGACCGCGATAGTCGTCGATATAAACCATATGGTCACTGCATAGCCGAGCCAAGAATGAATAAGCGAAGCGGCCGCGACGACTGCCCACATGACGCCATATGAAACGGCCAACGTAATGAGCATTAACAAGACGCCCTTTAGCTTGAGGCGCTTGGAGGACTCTATCTTATCGCTCCTTCGCAGCCTCTGCTCCAGCCAAGCAATAAGCCTGCCGATCCAAATGACAGGATGCGTAGGCCATTGTGGATCGCCAACGATCCAATCGACGATAATAGCTGCAGCGATCAGCCACAGCATGTCCGGCAAGGAATAGAAGATCATAGCTGCTCCCAGCGGAAAGCCGCTGCCTTGAGCTCAATGGGAATGCCCGCCGTTACGAGAAACACTTTATCGCAAACCGCAGCCACCCGCTGATTCAACCGTCCTGCCTCATCGCGAAACTTCCGACCCATTGGATAAGCAGGCACAATACCCGCCCCTACCTCATTTGTTACTAATACGAGCGGATATGGATAGGCAGCAATCGCTTCAATGAGCGTTTCCGTCTGGCGATGCAGCTGCTCGTCAGCTTCTTTGCCGGGTTGTCCCGCCTGCTCCTCCGCCGCCATTAAAACGTTCGTCAACCAAAGGGTTAGACAATCTACGAGCACGATCGGCGGCTGTTCTCCGGCTGACGCCATAGCTGCCGCTGCCTGTGCCTGCTGCGCCAGCAATTTGGCAAGGTCAAGCGGCTCCTCGACCGTATTCCATTCAAAAACTCCCGAGCTGCGACTCTGCTGGTGCTTATTTACGCGCTCAGCCATTTCTTCATCCCAAATGCGGCTTGTTGCTATATAAATGCCTTTTTTGCCAAGCCTCATCGCGAGCTGCTCGGCGAATAAGCTTTTGCCGCTGCGCGTACCGCCTGTTACTAACATTGCCATTTCAGCTTCACCTACGCTTTCGATACCCCTGCACTTTCAAAAGTGGCCATTTCCTGCATGAGCTTTAATGCGGCATCGATAAAATGGAAGCATAATACCGCGCCTGTGCCTTCTCCAAGCCGCATATCCATATGAATCATTGGGCTTAAGCCAACGGCCTTCAATAGCTTCGCATGACCCTGCTCATAGGAAAGATGGGACGCGATCATGCTTGGTTTTGCCTTATCAGAAATACGCGAAGCTACTAGCGCTGCGACAGAGGAAATGTAGCCGTCTATAACGACCGGACAGCTGTTCGCTGCTGCTCCAATAATAACGCCTACTAATCCAGCGATTTCAACTCCGCCCAGCTTCATCAGTACGTCGAAGGGATCCAGTTCATCAGGTGCATTAACCGCGATAGCCCGTTTAACAACCTCGACTTTATTTTTCCAAGCCTCATCATTAATGCCTGTTCCTCTGCCAACCGTTTCTTCGGGCGGAAGCCCTGTCAACACGGTCGTAATGGCAGCGCTAGCCGTCGTGTTGCCGATGCCCATTTCTCCTATTGCAAAGACGCGGTAGCCTTTTTCGTAAAGCTCATCCACGACTTCTACCCCCGTCAATATAGCTCGAATGGACTGCTCTTTCGTCATCGCAGCCCCTTTCGCCATATTGGCAGTTCCGTACATGACCTTGCGGCTTAGAAGCTTCGGATGCGCAAGCTCTGCGTTCACCCCTATATCGACGCAATACACGTCAGCTCCCGCCTGGCGGGCAAGGACGTTGACCGCTGCGCCGCCATTCAAGAAATTCAGCACCATCTGAGGGGTTACCGCTTGTGGAAATGCACTGACCCCCTCCTCGCACACACCGTGGTCGCCAGCCATAATAATGACCGCTTTGCGCTCCATATCTGGCCAGCGCTCACCCGAAATTCCCGCAAGCTGGCAGGCAACATCTTCAAGCTTGCCCAAACTGCCCGGCGGCTTCGTCAATTGGTCGGAATGACGTCTTGCCGCCTCCGCTTCCTGTTCATTAAATGCCGGGATTCTCCCAATTGCTTTCGCCAGCAGCATGCATAATTCTTCTTTCATCTCTTCATTCCAGCTCCCCATTGTTTATTCTTACATTGGGCGCAAGCAAAATTTGCGGCACCCCTGTTAACGGATGATTCATAATTGAAGCTTCAGCGCCGTATACCTCGCGAATAAGCTCCGTCGTATAAATATGCTGCGGCTTGCCCAGAGCTGCAATACTCCCCTTATGCAGCACCAGCACTTCATCGCAATATAAAGCGGCTAAATTTAAATCATGCAGCACGGTTACAACGGTAATACCCTGCTCACGCTGCCAGCTCTTTACCGTATCCAGCAATTGAATTTGGTAGCCAATATCCAAATAGGTCGTTGGTTCGTCAAGCAAAATAACCTCCGCCTGCTGCACGATCACTTTTGCCAGCGCCACGCGCTGCCGTTCACCGCCGCTTAGCTCAGCCATTGTACGCTGCTCCAGCTTCTCAAGCCCCATTGCAGCAATCGCCTCATTAATAATCGGCGAGCTGTCGCCTTGCTCATTGCCGAACCAATTTTGATATGGAAAGCGTCCCATTTCAATCACTTCACGCACCGTAAATCCTACCGGCGGGAGCACGCCCTGCTGGAGCACCGCAAGCTTGCGCGCTGCCTCCTTGCGTGAATAGGCGGCCATGCTGCGCCCCGCCAGAAAAATATCACCTTGTGAAGGAGGCAATACGCCGGAAAGCAGCCGCAGTAAAGTGGATTTTCCGACGCCATTGGGGCCGATAATGCCGTATGTATACCCTTTTTGAAAGGAAAAGGTTAAGTCATTCAGCACATTTCTCCCGCGAATCGTCGCGCCAAGTTGACGCGCTTCAAGCATGATAGCCATCATCCCCCTCCTTCCAGCCGCTTGCGCCGGTGCAGCAAATATGCGAAAAATGGCGCACCGATCAGCGCCGTTACTACGCCTAGCGGAATCTCCTTTGGACTAAGTGCCATACGAGCAAGCGTATCGGCCCAGAGCACAAATATGCCGCCACCAAATGCAGATAGGGGAATGAGCAAGCGGTAATCCGGCCCAACGATCAAGCGAATCACATGCGGTACGACGAGGCCGACGAAGCCAATCACGCCCGCCACTGATACGGCAGCCGCTGTGAGCAGCGTCGAGCAAGCCAGCACGATCAGCTTCGTACGCTCTACCCGAATGCCCAAATGCGCCGCCTGCCCCTCGCCAAGCAGAAAAACATTCAAATGCTGCGCATAGGCAATCAGCACAATAACCCCAATAATAAGAAAAGGAATAAGCATATAGACGTTCGCCCAGCTTTTCATCGCCAACGAGCCCATTAGCCAAAACAAAATCTGATTCACTACGCTGTTGGACAACGAGACCATAAAGGATACGAAGGCTCCGAGAAAGGCTTGGATAATAACCCCGGATAATATAAGCGTTTCCAACTGCAGCCCCGCCGAGCTGCGCGCCAGCCAGAAAACAACCAATAAGGTCGTAATTCCGGTTATGAAAGCGACGATTGGAATGGTCCAAATGCCAACTGCCGCCTGATAGCCGAATAAAATCAATGCCGCAGCGCCAACCGAGCTGCCGGAAGCAACCCCGAGCGTATAAGGATCGGCCAGCGGATTGCGCAGCACGCCTTGAAAACCGCTGCCTGCCAGTGCCAGACATGCGCCTACAAGCACCGCCAGCAGCACACGGGATAGCCTGACCTGGGTCACAATTGCAATTTCTCCTTCGCTCCAGCTAACGGGCTGATCTCTAAGCCATGGCAGCTGGTGCAGCAAAATGCCCCACACATCGGTAAAGGAAATGCCTGCGGAGCCAATCGACAAGCTCGCGATAATAGAAACAGCAAGAAGGAGCACTGCTGCTCCTCCATAGCCTAACCATTGATGTCTCATCCGCTATTTAACGAGGTCTGGATGAACAGCCTTCGCCAGCTCAAGCAAACCGTCGGCAAGCCGCGGTCCTACACGCACGAGCGGATCTTCCACAACCGCGATAACCTGCTTGTTTTTCACTGCGTCAATAACGTTCCAGCCTGCCCGGCTGTCAATCGCCGCAACGATGGGGTTCGGTTTTACCTTCATATCCGGATATATGATAATTTCCGGATTTTGCTTAACGATCTCTTCGGCGCTGACTTCATACCAGCCTTCTTTCGAGCCGGCCACATTGGTACCGCCCGCCATCGTCAGCAGCTCATCCAAAAACGTACCCGATCCTGCTGTATAGCCAGGGCTGAACTCCAAATACACCTTTTTCGCAGGCGCATCCTTTACCGCATTCATGACATGATTCATGACGTCGCGCATATGTCCCGCAACGGTCTCGGCATCCTTCACCCGGTTCAAAATTTGGCCGACCGCCTCAATATGGGCAATCGTTTCGCCATACGTTTTCGGATCAGAGGCAAATACCGGAATATTCAATTCGCGCAGCTTGGCAATCGCATCGCCATTCATGCTGGAGGATGCCAGCACAAGGTCCGGGTTCAGCTTCACGACAGCTTCTATATTCGTCGTCATATCGCCAATTTTCTCAATATCATTCGCTTCTTCCGGATAGTTGCTGTACTGATCCACGCCGACTACTTGCTTGCCGGCTCCTACAGCAAACACAACTTCCGTTTCGCTAGGCACAAGCGTTACAATTTTTTCTGGTGCCTGCTCAAAGGTCAGCTTGGTATCCATTGCATCGGTTACGGTGAGCGGATATGCGGCGCCTGTCTCGGCGGATGGAGATGCAGAAGGTGCGACAGATGGTGCAGCAGATTCCTTGTTATTGTTTACTGTACCGCCGCAAGCGGCAAGCAGCGTTAGAGTTGCAATCAGCCAAATGGCAAGGCTTGTTTTCAGCATATGGTTCATTTTAACTTTCATTAATCGTGTACACTCCTCTAAAATGGTTTGTTCTCTCCATGTGGAGGGCTCGTTCAGGCTAATCAGGCATAAAAAAAGCATTCGCGGCAGCTGTGCCGAAAATGCGGTATCCCTGCTTGGCGCTGGCCCTCATCATTATGTAGGTTAGACGTAGTAACTATACCATCGTTTTTCCGTATTTGTCCACCTTGCGCTAAGCAGCGAGATGCTTGTGCCGCCGCAAAATATAACTCAGCCGCATCGCATTTCCAACGACAGACACGGAGCTCAGCGCCATCGCTGCCCCTGCCATCCATGGCTCCAGCAGACCGACGGCGGCAAACGGCACAATACTGCTGTTATATAGGAAGGCAAGCAGCAAGTTCTGCTTAATATTGCGCACCGTCAACCGGCTTATGCCAAGTGCATCAACAATCGCAGTCATGCGCGGCTGAAGCAGTGTTAAATGTCCGGCGGCGAGTGCCGCTTCCGTACCATTGCCCATCGCAATGCCAACGTCGGCAGCAGCAAGCGCAGGTGCATCATTCCAGCCGTCGCCAGCCATGCCGACCCGCTTGCCCGAACGTTTAAGCTGCTCTACCAGCTCCAGCTTCTGCTCTGGCAGCAATCCGGCGAACACTTGCGTAATGCCTGCTTGGCGGGCGGCATTTAGGGCAGGAATTTGGTGGTCGCCTGTTGCGAGCATCACCTGCAGTCCATGACGTTGAAGCTGCTGAACAGCAGCAAAAGAATGAGGTTTAACCCGGTCCGCAAGTGAAATAGCCCCGATGAGCAGGCCATTTGCCGCTACATATAACAGTGTTTCTCCTCTTTTTTCCCGTTCTGCGCAAAAAGCAGCTAAAGCTGCGGCGACCTTTGCATTCGCTATCCACTGCTCGGATTTGGCAAAGGTTGCATTTCCGACGGCAACTCGTCTTCGCTCCACTACCGCTTGAACGCCTTTGCCGGGAAAATAAACCGTTTCCGACGCGCTTGGCGGCGTCAAACCGACTCGCCCCGCTTCACGCCCTATCGCTTGCCCTAGCGGATGAGTGGAACCCGCTTCGGCGGCAGCGGCCAAACGCAGTACAGCCGAGCGAGTCTGATTTGGCGCAGCCCACAAGGCGCTAACTTGTGGAGTTCCCTCGGTGAGCGTACCGGTTTTATCCAGCAGCAGCGTATTAAGCCGGGCGAGCCGCTCCAGCGCCCCGGCTTGTTTCAGCACAATGCCCTGCTGCGCCAGGCGGCCAGAAGCAATAACGAGTGAAATAGGCGCGGCAAGCCCCAGAGCACAAGGACAGGCGGCGAGCATAACAGCGACCCCGCAGCGGAAAGCTTGATGCCAATTGCCGGGGTCCAGCAGCACCAGCCAAAGCACGAAGGTGCAAGCCGAAAGGGCGAGCATCGCCGGAACGAACCAAGCGGCCACCCGATCCACCTGCTGCTGAATCGCAGATTTGGAGCGCTGCGCCTGACGAAGCAGCTCGCTAATGCGGCTGAGCAACGTCGCATGCCCCGCAGCGGTTGTACGGATTCGTTGCATCGCTCCCACATTCGTTGTTCCTGCCCAAATTCGGTCTCCCGCCCTTTTAACGACCGGCAAGCTTTCTCCTGTCAGCAGCGATTCATCCAATTCAGTTTCCCCGCTCGTTAAAACGCCGTCAACCGGGACCGTCTCACCCGGCGCAATGCGCACAATCTCGCCTTCCCGTACGAAAGCGGTCTGTACACTGACCCACTGGCCTGCCCGTTCTACAGTTGCGGATTGCACCTCCAATTGACTGTACCCGCCCGCCTCATCCTGCGCCCGTGATGCAGCTGTCATCTCCAAGTATTTGCCAAGCAGCACCGCGCTAATAACGACAGCAGAGGTTTCAAAATAAAGCGGCAGCGTATGTTCAGCAGTAAACGTTTCTCCAGTCGGAAGGCGGGAAAAAACAATAAAATGGCTGTATAAATAGGCGGTAGACGTCCCTACCGCTACCAGCACGTCCATATTCGCCGCCCGCGAACGCAGCGCATGGTAAGCGCCGATATAAAAAGGCAGCCCAATAACAAATTGAACGATTGTAGCGAGCGCAAGTTGAAGCCATGGATGCAGCAGCCAAGCCGGAATGGGAAGGCCGCTTAGCAGCGGGAGATGCTGGGTCATCCCGGCAAGCAGTGGCAGCGTAAGCAGCAGCGAGATCATAAGCCGAATGCCGAGGGCGCTGCGCTCCTGCTTCCACTGCTCTTTGCTGTGCTCAGCTGTTGAAGCTTGAAAACCGATGTGATCGATTTTCGCCATAATCTCCTCAGAGCGCAAGCTTTCAGGCAAAAACTGTACCCATGCCGATCTTGCGGGATAGCTGACGGCGACCGACTGTACGCCTTCCATTTTGCCCACGGCTTTCTCGATTCGAGCCGCGCATGCTGTACAGCTCATGCCGCCCACTGCATATTGCAAAGTCACGCTTTTTTTACTCTCATTATGCCGCTGTTCCAATGACACACCCGCCCTTTCGCCATTCAATTACACCAGCCCCGCAATATTTGAAGATCAATTCATATTGATTTATAGCCTTTGTATCATCATATGTTCGGTAGGGGGCTGACATGTGTACAGGCAGAGGTTAACCATATGGATCAAGCGTAAAGAGGGTGTGAGCAGGGTTGAGCAGGCGTTGCTGATTTTTGATGGCAGCTCTTATTTCAAGTAGAGATAGAAGCGCATTTGTAAGCAGAATACGTATACGTTTTTATTTCGATAAACCTCATAAACCTAGACCGTATTTTTGGTGCGAATGTGAAGCTAACATAAAAACCCTAGGTCACTCGCACCTCAGATTTTGTCGATTTAAGTCGAATAATTGCTCTTTCAGTAAAAGTCAATACCTTATCCCTTTTTTATTGCATTATTTTTATTGAAAAATTGCAGCATTAATGCCATTATGGAATTAATTATGTAATTATTCGCTGTCGCACTCCATACGGAGTGCGTGGATTGAAACCAATGTAAACCTGCATTTCGTCGCCCGTGGTGATGTCGCACTCCATACGGAGTGCGTGGATTGAAACTTGTGTGAAGCCCTTCTTTTTACGTAGCTCCTTAGTCGCACTCCATACGGAGTGCGTGGATTGAAACCATAACCAGCCTATGCAAAGCTTCACGAGCCTCAAGTCGCACTCCATACGGAGTGCGTGGATTGAAACATCAACGGGCTATTCGCCGGTATATCAAACAATGTCGCACTCCATACGGAGTGCGTGGATTGAAACGGATGCACTAGCAGCACAGCAAAAAGCTTCAGCGTCGCACTCCATACGGAGTGCGTGGATTGAAACGTCATCATAGTAGCCAAATACCTCATATAGCAGCGTCGCACTCCATACGGAGTGCGTGGATTGAAACTGTTTGCCATTCCGGCACCTCCGTATTTTTTATGGTCGCACTCCATACGGAGTGCGTGGATTGAAACCACGGTGTATCGTGATTGTAGCCATGCGCCCACGTCGCACTCCATACGGAGTGCGTGGTTTAAAACCCTTCGGATACTGGATGATGATGATCCTGCACTCTAACTTGTCACACTCTAAAAGAGTGAGTTGATTGAGATGGATGAGGTCGGAAATAAAACAAAGATCAATTGACGATTTTATTTGTAAAAACATTCCCTTAAAAGACAAAACGAGCCGACCGTAATGGGTCGGCTCGTCGCTATTTTTTACTACAACGACTTTAAATCAATTATTTCTTTCTCAGATAGTCCGGATGCCTCGATGATCACGGAAAGCTCAACACCAAGAGCAAGGAGCTTTGTGGCAATTTCCTTTTTCGCCTCCGCCTTTCCTCTTGAGTTAGCTGCTTCGTACATCGACGCCTCATCATGCAAAAACTTCTGGCGATCTTCATACTGTCTTCGTGCTTCTAAATCCTGACTCAAAAATTCCAGCGTATCCATGGCCTTTTTTAGTACCGGTTCATTCATCGTTAGCACCTCCCATTTGGATTGATCTGCACCTTTCAGGAATAACAGCCAGTTCACAAGTCCGCCTTCCTCAATTGAAATGGCCTGTTCGTCTAGCTTCGGTAGTTCCAGAAAGTGAATTTCAATATCGTCAATTAGTGAAATGCCAGTTCGATCTTCCCGTAGATGAAATACGTTATGATACAAATCATTCGACAGCAAGGCGTAGTTCAAAATATTAATAGTCACGCACCGTTTCAGTTGGCTATAAGGCTGCCCTTCCTGCAATTGCCCAGAGTATTGCTTACTCCAATAGAAAAGCGTTCTTTTCTCCGTATCATATTTATTAAAAAGCTGCATTTCAACATTAATTATTTCGCCCTCAGTTGTCCTGGCTCGAATGTCTAGAATGGACTGCTTGTCGCGAGGAGAATCCTTATCTGTATAGGGGTTGAGCAAAATAATCTCTTTCAATGGGGGGCCTTCCAGCCTCATCAAATGTTCGGTTTAAAAAGGTTAGCAGGACATCCCGATTCTCTTCACTTCCAAAAATACGTTTGAACAAAAAATCATTTCTTGGATTTAGCAGATTCATGAAGGATCAGCTCCGTTTAAGATTTATTATATCATGATTAATGCCTTTTTTCCGAATTGCAGAAAGTGAAAACCAACCCAAAAAGAAAAGCAACTTTGCAACCGCTTGTTGGCGGATTACAGAGCTGCTTTTGATTTTAATGTTTATGCTACGCTCCAGTCACAATGGCTCCCGGCCAAGCGAGCATGCCGCCCGTCATATTAGTGACGGAGTAGCCCTGTGGCGCGAGAAAGCCGCATACTTTGCCACTGCGTCCGCCGCTGCGGCAGACGAAAATAATATTTTCATCCTTAGGCAGCTCATCCAAACGCTCCTGAATTTCAGACAATGGCAAATGCGCTGCTTCGGCAATATGTCCCTCTTCCCACTCCTCAAGCTCACGAACGTCGATTAAATGAAACTTTTCCTTATTATTCAGACGCGCCTCTACTTGCTCCGGCGTGATTTCGTTATACATCGTTACGTCAGCTCCTCAAAAAAAATCGTTTATGTGCATTGTAACTTTCGACGCCGCCATTGTCCATTCCTCTAAACAAAACCAACATTCTAGCCTAGCAGCCTTTCAAAAATGCTACCGCTTGCCGCGCTTCTTCGCGGCAAGCAAACGATTGACCGTCGCCTGGCCGTCAGCTGGGTTTGTCTCTGGATTCGCAGGCGGAGCTGATGGCTGACTGCTTGTGCCTACAAATTTATGCTGCCGGTCATGTTGCTTGCCAGCCTGGCCTTGTCCTTCCGGCTGCACAGCCTGGTCTCGATTTGAGCCACTAGCAGTCTGCGACGAATGGATCGCGGCTCGCTGCACGCCAGCAAGGTCTGCACCAGCCCCCTTCGCCTGACCAGATGCTGGCGAGGCGGAAGCCACGTCACTTGTGCCTGCTTGCTCACCATAAAAGCCTGCGGTGCGGCTTTTACGCTGCTGCAGCCTGCTCATTGCACCTGACGGCACTGCGGCGGCTGGCTCTTTCCTCTGCAAACGTCCGCCCGCTAATCCAAGCCTCGCCAAAAGCATTCGCCCGATTCGCTGCCAAGGCAGCGACAGCCGGCGCAGCAAAATGTCGAGCAGCCACAGCGCCAAAATCAATAGGAGCAGCTCACGCGTCCAATCATAAGGCTGCCCTGACTCTACCGGATTGAAGCGGTAAACCTCCTGCGGCGCGTCTAGCGACAGCAGGCGTCCGCCGGTAGCGGTCGCGAGCTGCTGAAGTGCTTCTGCTCCATTTTCACCCGTCAATCGATACTCAGGCGAATAGGGGATGACAAAACCTGTCGTCGTGCCACTGCCCGTATTCGGCGTTGCCGCTCCCGCTGCAGCGGTCTGTTCACTCACTTGCATTAAATACACGCCCGGCTCAGACACCGGAAGGCTTGCCGCATATTCGCCCGGAGCCGCGGGAAGCGGAGACAACGTCGTGCTAGTGCCCGTTTCGTCCGTGACCACAGCCGACAGCTTCGCTGCCGTATCAGTGCCTTCGGTGCGCAAGCGCAGCATCGCCTCGCGGCCGTCCAGCTCCGCTGTTGCGGAATACGGCGTGCTCTCGAACTGGGGAAACGTCCATTTAATCCACTCAGCGAGCACATTAGGCAAGGCGGACCACTGCACCCAGTCCCGTGACCATTTTCCAGTCAAGTCGCTCGTCCAGGCTACCGTTCGTCCTGAGCCATAAGCCCAGCGTGCCAAAATCGGATCGCCTTGTGGGGATAGCAGCGCGACCTCTGCCGTTTCCTTCGCTGTCGTTGCAATGTACGCCTGCAAATCCGGCAAGCCATTTTGCCACATCGTCGCCCAACTGCCGGCTTGCCCGATGAGCGGCGGAGCATTTTGCTCCACAATATAGGTTCGTGACATTAACACCGTCTCACGGCTGAAAATAGCCGGAAGCGTGCTTTCATCATTTGTAAAATAAAACCGTCCCTTTGCCTGCTTCGCAAGCTGCTCCAGCATCACCTGATCCGCACCATCTCCGACTGCAACTGTAGACATTGTCATTTTATTGTCGACCATGCCTTGTGTCAGCGCAGCATATCCCGGATTAGAAGCCGATTGGCCATCGGTGAGCAAAATAATATGCTTGCGCTGGGCATCCATTTCCAGCAGCTTGTTGTAAGCGGTATCCAGAGCCGGGAAGATCTCCGTGCCCCCATCAGCCTGAATCCCCTGGATTTTACCCAAAACATCGTCCCGATTCGTCAGCTTGGTCGGCTCCACGATCCACCACGGCGCCGAGTCGAAGGCGACTACGCCTACCGAATCCTCGGGACGCATTAGCTCAATCGTTCGCATCGCCGCTTCCTTCGCGAGCTCCAGCTTGCCGCCAGACATACTGCCAGAACGGTCAATTACTAATATCAAGCCGAGCGACGGAAGCTGACGCTTGCCCTTCAAATCCATGTAAACCGGCAGCGCCTTCTCGATAGTTGTTTGAAAATAGCCGCCCAAGCCAAAGCTGTTGTCTCCACCTAGCATGACTAATCCAATGCCATAATCGCTGACCGCTTTGCCTAGCCACTCCATCGGTTTTGCCGCAATGCGGGTTGCCGGAACATTATTTAAAATAATGCTGTCATAGGCGGCATATGAAGCCAGCTGCACAGACAGCCGCTCAGGAGGAATCGTCTCGTAACGAATGAGTGAGGCTTTCAAAGCCGCCTCCACATTGCCCGATGAGTCCGGCACGCCTTCGACAATAAGCACAGCGGGCGGGCCGCTAACTCTGCTGAAAGCATAAGCCGTATTGTTCTGCCCCTGTTCATCCCCTTCGGCATACAGCTCGGCCCGGAAACGGTGAAAGCCCGGTTCAAGCGCAGCGCTTTGCAGGGCAAAACGATTTTCGCCCGGCTCCAGCACGATATCACTTGTCGAAAGCTCACGGTTATCTTCATAGAGCCTCAGCTTGGCCGTACCAGATGATGTGCTGTTAATTGTAAACTCAAACGTAAACTTCTCGCCCTGACGCAGTGTTTGCGGAACGTCCATCGCTTCGAGCGAAGCGTCCACCCGCTGCGGGGCAGCTATCGGAACGACATCCACCTCAATGCCAGCATGCTTTAGCAGCTCCGCTTGGCGCAGCATGCTTCCGGCGTTTTCAGCGCCATCGGAGAGCAGCACGATTTTTCCGCCACCGGCTTCATGCAGCATGCCAGACGCAAGCCGCAGCGCCTGAGACAGATCCGTGAAATTTTCATTCACACCTGATCGAAACGTATATCGTTCCGCACTTGGAAGCTCATCAGTCGAGAGCACCTTATCAATGACCGCATCCAGTCCGATGGACACAATTCCGCTCCGATCCCCTTCGTCTTTCGCCGCCGAGGCTTTGGCAATCCACTCGCCTAAAGAGGCATCGGCATTGACGGATGCGGAACGATCCGCTACAAAAATAACGTTTCGCTGCTCGACACGCCAGTATGGCTGCACGCCAGCAGCAATCGCAATGACCAGCAGCAGAATGAGTGCGCGCAGCGCAATGGCTATCTTTTTACGATTGCCCTGCAGCCGCAGCGTACCTTGAATCATCCACCACACCGCCACTGCCCACGGGATGAGAAGAAGGAGCGCCCAAGGTGAATCAGCCTGCATTCCCACGCCTATACACCTCCCATTCCACCAGCATCAGCGCCAGCAGTGCCAGCGCGAGCCATGCGGCAAAAGCATTTGCAGCATTTGCCGTCTCCACGCTGCCCGCAGCGATTCTCGCATCAGCTTGATTTTGACTTGTCTCAGAGGAAGCAGCTGCAATCGGCTTAATATCGGCAGTTGCAGACATCGATGCACTTTCGGAGGAAGCCGCTGTTACAGCAAGCATCCTCTGGCCGATCGTTTCCCCTTCTAAGTTTTGCTCCATTAAACGGTACAAGCCCGGAACCGCTGGGGCGATAGCTGGTTCTTGCGAAGCAAGCGCCGCAGACAGATTGCGGTCAGGCAGCGATTTTTCGCTATAGCCGCCTAAAATTTCAATCATTTCCCACTTGGCACTTACTGTTTCATTTAAAAAAGCAAGCTCGAGCGCACTTCCGGCATCCGCCGTCCCTAGCTGAGCCTGACTGCCACCGCTCATCCAGTCCGCAGCCTGTACAATTAGCACGGGAAACTCGGGCCGCAGCGGCAAATCGCTGCTTTGCATATCAAAAGCAAAGCGCAGCTGCGGCCTGCCTTGCACCGAGCCTGCATAAATAGCAGGCATGCCGCCATAGGTGACGATAGCTTCTCCCCAAGTCCCGGCATCCTTCACCTTCACCATCCGTCCGATATGGGTATCTTCAAATGAAAGGTAGGCGGTAACGGGATGGTCGGCTATCGCCACCCTGCTATTCGCAGGCGAAGCCGTCTCTTCCCCGGTCGCTTCTGGATGATCAATATACCAGACGGGCTTGGAGGAAAATAACTCCTGCCAGCTTTTGTCCGTACGAAGCTTCGCTGTGTCTCCATCCATAATGACCCAGTCGAAATCCATAACATGCTCCTTGGAAGGAACGTATTGTGCTGGATCGACCTTTATCGTTTTTACGCCAGCGAGCTGGAGCGCTTTTTCCAAAAACAAGTTGCCGGATGTTGCCAAAAGCACCTGCTGAGCTTTAGATACAAGCGGAAACTGATAGGCGATATTGTCCGCCGCATAATCATCGGTCGCTCCGCTGATTTTGGCCGTATAATAGCTTGCCTCTTCCGGCAGGCCATTCATATCTACACTCATCCAGCCTCCAGCCTCAAGCTTGACCGACTTCGCCGCCGCGGGCTCCGTTTCCCGATCCGCATATACGGCAAGCTGAATCTGCTTGGAAGCAGCGCTGTCGTTGCGTAGCGTCACTACGCCTGCCCGCTTGCCATCCTCCCCAACTGCCGCATGAATGCCAAAATACGAAATAGCACTATTATTGCTACCAGCTTGTGGGGCAGAAGGCTTGAATTGCTCAAGATTAGCATGAAGCGTCAGCAGATTAACGGAGTCCGCATCCTGCCACCTGCCATCGGACAAAAGCAAAATCTGTCCGCCTTGTTCATTCGCAAGCAGCGAGTCGGCTAGTGATAAAGCCGCTACGTTGTCCTGAGTACTGAAATCTGGGGTTATGGCTTTCAACTGCTGCAGCACGAGCTCATGGTCCGTTTCCTTGGACAAAATAATGCGAGGCTGCTCGCCTGTTACAAGCAAAGTAATGAGCTCGCCTTTCGGCTGCTCGCTCAGCCACAGCTCCGCCTGCTGTACAGCGGCGTGCAGCATGCTGCCTTGCGAGCTTCCTCCGGGCATAGCCGCTGTCATGCTTGCGGAGCGGTCAAGTACGATGACGGTATGACTGCCGCTGCGGCTATCGGCGGTAAGATACGGCTGCATGAGCGCCAGCACTAATACGGCAGCTGCGAGCAGCTGCAGCAGCATAAGCGGGCGGGTACGCAGCTTTTGCCATGGACGATTCGCCTCCTGCTCGCGCAGCATGCGATTCCACAGCATATGGCTCGCAATTTCGGTGTCCATATACGTGCGCTTGAATAAATACATTAAAACGATGGCTGGAAGCGCCAAGCCGAATAAGGCAGATAGCGGCGATAACAGCTGCATTTCTCCTCCTCCTTTCACCCAAGTTGCAAGTTTCTCCTCACATCAGTTCCCGTTCAAACTTAACTATCTTAACTATGACTGTGCAGCACACCAGCGCGCAGCAGCGTATGCTGAACCGTTTGCTCCATCGGCTTGCTCGTATCAATAAAAATATAAAGCGCTCCGCGCTCTGCGCAAAGCTTCTTAAGATGATTGCAGTAATCATTGACCGTAACGCGATATTGCTCGAGCAAACGGCTGCCTAAAGCAACCTCCTTGCCCGTGCCGAGTTCACTGTCGAGCAAATTCAGTTCACCTGTCAAAGCTGGGTTTAGCTCCTCTGGGCTCAATAAATGGAGAAAAACAACCTGCTGCCGAGCAGCAAGCAGGCTGAGCAGCATCTCCTCAATGCCCGCTTCATACATCGCATCGGATACGACCCAAGTGACGCCTGTACGATGCGGAAGCTGACCAGCCTGCTGAATAGCTTCCCTCATAGACAGGGCTGCCGGCTGCTGTTCCATTGCTCTTCCTAGACCCGTCATAGAAGGGTTAAGCCCGTCGCCCTGTTGAAAAGACGGCTTCTCCGTTCCCCGTTCCAGTGCCGCCGCCAAAAAATGAAATAAACGCGCAGTGGAGCCCCTGCCGCGAAGCGAGGGAAGCTCTGCGGGAGCTGTGCCGCCAAACAGCTTGACCGCAACGCGGTCCTCGCCTGACAGCGCAGCGTATCCGCCGCTGGCCGCCAGCTGCAAGGCGCAGCGCAGCTTGTTTGCTTGTTCGCCGCCAAAGTTCATCGATGGAGATACATCAACGTACACATGCAGCGTAAGCTCCTGCTCATCCCAATATTGCCGCATATACGCTCTGCCTGTTCGGCCGTATACATTCCAATCCAGGCGGCGAATGTCATCGCCTGGCGCATAAGGACGATAGTCTGCAAATTCCTGCGAGCCGCCAAGGGTGCTAGAGCGGCGCTTGCCAGCCATCGACCCCTTCACCCGGCTGCCCGCGGCCACTTTCATCCGCTCCAAACGATGCAGCAGCGAGGAATCGGGAAAAAGCTTGGCTAAGTCACCGCTGAACGCTGAATGCTGGACTCCGCTTCCAGAACCGCTGCCTTGCCCATTCATCTTGTCAGCTCCAATGCGCTTAGGATGGATTCGGTCATTTGATCCGTCGTTATGCCTGCTGCCTGTGCCTCGTAACCGAGCACAACCCGATGCCGAAGCGCTGGCACAGCTACCTCGCGAATATCGCTCCACGATACATGCAGCTTTCCGCTGCAAAGCGCCCTTACCTTGCTGACCGCCACAATCGCTTGCAGCGCCCGCGGTCCGGCGCCAAATCTGACATATCGCTTCACATCATCAGGAGCATCTGCTTCAGCAGGATGTGTCATCATCACTAGCCTGACCGCCAAGTCCAGCACATCATCAGCGACCAAAATATGCTTGGCATACAGCTGCAGTTCGGTCAGCTCTTCCGCGGTCATCTTCACTTGGGCACGGGGCTGAGCAGCCGCCGTTGTCCGCAGCACAATTTCTTTGAGCTCCTCGCGCGTCGGGTAGCTGACGCCGATTTTGAGCAGGAAGCGGTCAAGCTGCGCTTCTGGAAGCGGGTATGTCCCCTCTTGCTCAATTGGATTTTGCGTCGCCAATACAAAAAAAGGACGCGGCAGCTGGCGGGTTTCTCCGCCAGCTGTCACCGTGCCTTCCTGCATCGCTTCAAGCAATGCGCTTTGTGTTTTTGGCGTGGCACGGTTAATTTCATCGGCCAGCACCAAATTGCCGAAGATCGGTCCGGGCTGGAAGCTGCGTCCCGCCGCGCCCTGCTCGGTAAAATCGATCAGCGTCGTTCCCGTAATATCTGCCGGCATAAGATCGGGCGTAAATTGAATCCTTGAATATTGCAAGGAAATCGTATCCGCCACCGTGCGGACGAGCATTGTTTTTCCGAGACCGGGGATACCTTCCAGCAGTGCATGTCCGCCTGCCAGCAAGCACCACAATAGCTGCTCGACTACCGTTTTTTGCCCTACAATGACGCTTCCAATTTCCTCTTGCAATGCAGCGATATGTTCAGCCGCTTGTGTAATCTGTTCCTTTGATTCAATCATTTGTCCACCTCGCTCCTTATCGATTCGGCTGTATGTTGTCGAAATATTGCTTTACTTTATCCTGCATGGCCTGTGGCAGCTGGGATCGTCCAAGCGTTTTTTTGGCTTCGGTCGCATATTCGCTGTACACTTCCTCGTAAGGGCGTGTCATGCCGTCAATCATCGGCGACTTGCCGCCCGTTTGCTCCTGGCCGCCAGTGGATGGTCCGCCATCCTCCTGCACATTGCCCTCACCCGCCATCGTGCGCGGCGTTGTTACAAGCGTTCGTCCGCCCGCTCCAGTACCACCCTGCAAGCCTCCTTGCCCACTGCCCGAGCCACTGCCAGCACCTTGGCCAGCTCCGGCCCCGGCGCCTGTCCCTGAGCCAGCACCGGCTCCGGCTCCAGCACCGCTAGACGAAGGATCGCCGCCGCTGCCAGAGGCGCCGGAGCTTCCCGGCGCCGCACCCGATCCGGGCTCGCTCGGCGAGCCCGATGCTCCGCCAGCGCTGCTGCCGCTAGGCGAGCCATTGCCGGAGGCCACCGCTGCCCAGCTCGGCGGCACGGTACCGCCGCTGGCAGCCAATTGGCCCGCCAGCGGCTGTCCGCTTTGCCCAAGCTGGCTCGCCATTGCGCTAGCCAGCTGCTCCAGCT
>NZ_JBCNGR010000044.1:0-52591 GCF_050481745.1 Paenibacillus algorifonticola
GACTGAAACGCGCCGCGCCGCCAAAGGACGGCGACAGCCGTTTCACCTTATTTTGTGCTATAATGGCAAAAGGTTTATGGATTTAGTTAATGGAGGGATTATTTTGTCTGGAATGATGAACAACAAAAAAATCGTAGTCATGGGCGTCGCGAATGAGCGCAGCATTGCTTGGGGAATTGCCAAGTCGCTGCATCGGGAAGGGGCTCAGCTTATTTTTACATACAGAAAGGAACGTTCTTTCGAGAAGCTGAAGGGCTTGCTGGAGCAGACAGGCATTACGCCGCTGCTGACGGTACCTTGCGACGTATTGGATGATGAAAGCATAAGCGCAGCTTTTGCCCACATTAAAGAGCAGGCGGGAAGCATTGATGGAATTGTGCATTCCCTTGCTTTTTCGGATAAAGACGAGCTTAAGGGCGAGTACCTGGAAACGTCGCGTGAAGGCTATTTGCTCGCGCAAAATTCCAGCGCTTTTTCCCTTGTGGCGATTGCCAAGCAGGCAAAGGGTGTCATGTCTGAGGGCGGCAGCATCGTTACCCAATCCTATATTGGCGCAGAGCGCGTCATGAAAAACTATAATGTCATGGGCGTTGCCAAGGCAGCGCTTGAAGCAAGCGTAAGATATTTGGCGGAGGATCTTGGCAAATATAATATTCGTGTTAATGCGGTTTCTGCTGGCCCGATCAAAACATTATCAGCAAAAGGCGTGTCTGGCTTCAATGACATTATGCAGACGATCGAAGAGCGTGCGCCGCTGCGGCGCAATATTGATCAGGAGGAAGTCGGCGATGCAACGCTATTCCTTCTTAGCCATCTTTCACGCGGAATAACTGGCGAAGTGCTTCATGTTGATGCAGGCTATCACATATTAGGCATGTAACTTTAAAATAGTACGCAGAGAGTGGAGGGAAACATTTGAACGTCAAGCAATTGGCAGCAGAGAAAGCCGTCCAGCTTGTGCAGGATGGCATGCTTATAGGGCTTGGAACAGGAACGACGGCGTATTGGGCGATTTTGAAGCTGGCACAAAGAATGAAGCTCGAAGGACTGGACATTAAAGCCGTTGCCAGCTCCAAGCAGTCGGAGGATTTAGCGGCTGAATATGGTATTCCGTTAGTTCCGCTCGCTGAAATTACGGCGATTGATTTAACGATAGACGGTGCGGACGAAGTAGACGGCGAGCTTCATTTGATTAAAGGCGGCGGCGGTGCGCTATTGCGGGAAAAAATTCTGGCCGCTCACAGCAAAACCTTTGTCGTAATCGTGGACGAGTCCAAAAAAGTAAGCCAGCTTGGACATTTTCCGCTTCCGGTGGAAGTTGTGCCCTTCGCCTCTAATTTGACGCTGCAAAAGCTGAGAGAGCTTGGCTGCACCGCCGAGCTGCGGGCATCGGCAGACGGGACCTTTGTAACGGATAACGGCAACTATATTGCTGATTGCCGTTTCGGAACGATTGCTTCGCCTTTTGAGCTGCATGAACAGCTGAATGCGATTCCTGGCGTAGTGGAAAATGGCTTGTTTATATCGATGGCAACCCAAGTGATTGTCGGCTTCAATACGGGGGAGACCGAGATGCTGGCTCCGGTCAAACGTTAATCAATTTATAAGGGAATATCGCCTTGAAGGCGGTGTTCCTTTTTTTTTGTATAAAATTGGATCAATAAGGAAACCTATAAGCGCTATTATCGTTTAAATAAACGCTTTGGGTGGGATTTAAAATGGTTAAAGCGCTGCATAAAGTAAGCTTCCTGCAAATATGCATGATTCTCATGATGACCGTTGGTTTAACGAATCACGTCATTGTTAATCCTTTGATTTTGGATGCTTCAGGCAGGGATGCATGGATTTCCGTCTTATTGACAGGTGTATTATTTCTGCCGTGGTGCATTTTGCTGGTGCTATTTATGAAGAGATCGGGTCAACAGAAGCTGCACCCATGGCTGGCGTCCAAAACGAATCCGGTCATAGCTTGGCTGATGATCATTCCGCTCGGTCTGCAATTGCTTTTCATCGGGGGATTTACCTTAATTGATACGGTCCGATGGGCGACCACCAATTATCTGCCCAGCACGCCAAGATCGGCTTTAATTATCACCCTCTGTCTCGTATGCTGCTATTTTGCAATATCTGGAATTCGCATGATTGCGATTGCTGCGGGCATTATGCTTCCTATTGTAATAGCGTTGGGTTACTTTGTGGCGATAGCCAATACGCCAGAGAAGGATTATCGTCTTTTGCAGCCTGTTCTTGAAAATGGCTGGCAGCCCGCCATTCATGGCATGATCTATGTCGGTGGCGGATTTGTAGAAATGATTATGCTTTTAGCTGTCCAGCACCGGATCAAGTCCCGCGTAAAGGCATGGCAGCTTCTCATTTTGGCTGTTCTCTTAATTTATATTACGCTCGGGCCTATTATCGGGGGCATTACGGAGTTCGGACATGTAGAAGCGGCGAAGCAGATGGAGTCCCCTTTTGAGCAATGGAGGCTTGTGAAATTCGGCAACATTGAGCATGTGGATTTTTTATCGGAGTTTCAATGGCTGTCTGGAGCCGTTATTCGTACAAGCTTTGCTATGTTTTTATTGGGAGAGCTCATTCCCTTTAGGAAAAAGGAAGGGACGCGGCGACTCATTCTATTGCTGACACTTGGCTATATTCTCTTGGGGTTCATCCCGATTAATGGTTATTCCTCTTATCTATGGCTCTATCACTATTACTTCCCCGTCACGCTGGCGACGGTTTTGGTTCTTTCAGCCATATTCCTCGCAATCGCTTTGATGAAGCGGCAAAGGGAGGGGAGACTGGCATGAACAAAACCAAACTTCAGCCTGCTGAGCCATGGAGCCTGCAGTCGATATCCGCCTTATTTCCTCAATCTGCGGATGTGTTGATCCAGCGATTTCAATTTGATGAGGATATCCGATCTGAGATCATTCTTGTTTATAGCGAAGGGTTATGTGATACTTCCCAAATTGGAAAATATATTCTTCCGGATCTCGAGCAGCTATACCGTAAAAATGGATTTGCTCATTTGCAAACGGGGAAGCTATACGGGACGCTGCCGCTCATTCCAGCAGCTGCGGATGCGCTGCCAGAGCAGCTTTGCGAGTGGATTTTTCAAGGTGATTTGCTGCTCCTGTTTAATGAGTCAAATGCCTTATTTCGAATGACGCTTGGACATCCCCCTCATCGTACGCCAGAGGAATCAACCACAGAAGTGTCGATTAAAGGGGCTAGAGACGGCTTTGTGGAGGATGTAGGCATTAATGTCGCGCTCATTCGGAAACGAATTCGCAGCAAGTCTTTATGCTATGAGATGGTAACGCTTGGCAGACGAACGAGAACGAAGGTCGGTTTATTGTACATCGACGACATTATAGCGCCAAATGTGCTGAGCGAGGTTAGAGATAGATTAAATAGCATTGATCTGGATGGACTATACAGCATTAATCAATTGGAAGAGATGCTTGTGGAAGAGAAGTATAGCCTATTTCCTTTGCTCGACTTTACGGGACGGCCGGATTATGCAGTAAGCAGCTTGCTCGCAGGCAGATTTATCGTGATTGTGGATGGCAATCCTATGGTTTTAATTGGCCCAAGCACCTTTTTTCTCATGCTGAAATCACCTGAAGATTTATATTTTAATTTTCAATATGTTTCGTTTGCGCGCTTGCTGCGCATTTTTAGTTTTTTCATTTCTATTTTGCTGCCGGGGCTGTGGATTGCGCTTTCCGCCTTTCATCAAGATCAAATCCCGTTTAGGCTAATGTCGACGATTGCTGCTGCCCGAATTGGACTGCCCTTCTCAGGAGCATTGGAATTTTTAATTTTGCTTCTGCTGCTGGAAATATTCAGAGAGGCCGGCGTTCGTCTGCCAAGCTCCATCGGCCAAAGCTTAACCGTTATTGGCGGATTAATTATTGGCGATTCTGCTATTCGGGCCGGCTTTGTGTCGCCGAGCGTCGTCGTTGTGGGGGCGATTACGGCAGTTGCTGGAGCGACACTTGTCAATCAATCGTTAAGTACGACGGTGAGCGTCATCCGTTTTCTGCTGTTTGTAGCAGCCTCCCTATTGGGAATGTACGGATTCATATTAGGAATTGTCGTACTAATCGGATATATGGGACGGCTCAGCTCTTTCGGGGTCCCGTACCTGTCGCCGCTTTCTCCTCCTATTATGAGGGAGCTTCTTACGGCAGCGCTTCGGCTGCCCTGGGTCAAGCAGAAACAAAGGCCGGAAACATTGCATACGGTTGATTCGGACAAGCAAGGGGAAGATTAGCATGAATGTATGGATAAAATGGTGCCTGATCGCTAGTTTGCTGCTGCTGAGTCCAGGCTGCTTTGATTCAAAGCCGATTCAAAACATGGCTTATGTCACAGCTATCGGCCTGGATTATAAGGATGGGATTTTTATATCTTACGCGCAGGTGCTTAACTTCTTGAATGTCGCCAAATCCGATAAAAATGAAATAGGGAAAAACATACCGGTATGGATCGGCCGTGGCACAGGAAAGACGGTAACGGAATCGTTGTCCTCGCTGTCCGAAACTTCGCAGATAAGATTGTTCTGGGGACATGTCAAAGCGATTGTGGTAGATGAGGAGCTTTTAAAATCACAAGAGATTGTTCGGCAAAGCTACGAAGCAATCAATCGTTACCGCGAAGTTCGTTACAATATATTGCTCTATTCAACGAAGACGCCGATCGTAGATATTTTTAAGCAAAAATCGATTTTGAATTTGCCTGTCTTGGATACCATTCTGGATACTCCCGAAGATACCCATGCCCAGCGCTCCAACATTGATCCCCAATATGGCTTCAAATTTATAGCCGAATTTAATGAGCCGGGTAATACCGCCATCATTCCTACGATTGGCATAACGAAGGAGGTATGGAGGGAGGATGCCCGGAAAATGCCGATGTTTAAAATAACGGGCGCCTTTTTCATTCGGCAAAACGAGAATTTAAGCTGGTTTTCTGAAACAGAATTGCTCGGAAGAAGATGGGTGCAGAAAGAAAATAAGCGCTCCGTTCTGCTAATTGGAAATAAAGAGGCTCCGACGGCTAACCTCATTATTGTAAAACCGCAATACCGGATACGGTACGTTAAGAACAGCAAGCCATTGCAGTTTAAGATTGAAATTAAGGCGAGAGCCTATGTGGAGGAAATGATTAAAGATGCCTCAGTGAAAGAGATGGAGGTTCTTGCAGCGAAGGCGATTCGCGATGAAATGATGGCCACCTATGAGAAAGGCCTTGCCACTCAAACCGATCTATTAAATTTATTTGCCGAGCTTTATCGCAGTGACGCCAAGGTGTGGCATCAGCTGCATAATAGCAAACAGCTTCTACTAAATCAAAAAACATTGGGCCAAATCGACGTGAAAGTAACGATTACCAATACTGGAAAATACAAAGGGAGGCTGTAACGTTTGCTAGCCAGATGGAGGGGGCTGTCGGGTTTGGGAGCCTTGACGTATGCGGCCATGAAGTGATATATTATGTCAGATTGCCTGAACGTGTAAATGAAAGGGATGTAAAATATATTGGCTACGAGCGAAGACATTACGAAACCGAAATTATTACCTACCAAAATTTTGAAATGTAAAAACCCCGAATGCAAAGCGTGGGTAAGAGATGAATTCGCCTCGGCAGAGCAAACCTGCCCGATATGCAAAGGACCGATGCTACGAAGCATGAAGCATTTGCCAGCCGTGCAGAACAAGCCAAAACCGCAGCCTAGAAAACCGAAATCTGACTTTTAATTCAATTTGAAAAAAACCGCCCGAACGGCTGCGTGATTTTAGCGCAGCCGTTCGGGCGTCTATTTGGAGGCGCTGCTAAGCATGACACAACACCATTATCCGTTTGATTTTGACCCGTCGCAGCCTTATATGCAGCAGGCAAGCGACTGGATCGCGGATGTTTTTTACGAGAAGCTTCCCGAAGCCGGGCTTGAGCTGCGAGATGAGCAAATTTATATGGCGTTTCAGCTGGAACGAGCTTATGCGGACAAGCAGACGATTTTCGCCGAGGCTGGCGTCGGCACAGGAAAAACCTTCGTTTATTTGCTTTATGCCATTAGCTACGCGCGTTATACCCGGAAGCCCGCTATTATTGCCTGCGCTGATGAATCGCTCATCGAGCAGCTGGTAAAGCCGGAAGGTGATATTGCCAAGCTGTCCCGACATTTAGGACTGACCATCGACAGCAGATTGGGAAGATCGCCTGATCAGTATGTGTGCTTGAACAAGCTGGATGATGCACGGGGCGACGCTCAATTAGAGGGCGCAGAGCATTTTGATGACATTTATCGCAGCTTGCCTGATTTTGTTCATAAGCCAGAAACGATGCAAAGCTTTTATCCTTATGGCAACCGCCGGGATTATCCGGAACTCAGCGATGAAGTATGGGACCATGTCGGTTGGGACGTCTTTCAGGACTGCATGGTATGCAGCCGCAGGCATCGCTGCGGACAAACGCTGTCACGCGATCATTACCGCAAATCAACGGATTTAATTATTTGCTCCCATGACTTTTATATGGAGCATGTATGGACTTATGAAGCACGCAAACGCGAGGGACAACTTCCCTTGCTGCCGGAGCATAGCTCAGTTGTATTCGACGAAGGGCATTTGCTCGAAACGGCGGCGCAGCAGGCACTAACGTATAAGCTCAACCATGCGGTTTTTGAGAGCATTATTACAAGGCTGCTGGAAGGGGAAATCCGCGAATCGCTGGCGCTGGCCATTGAGGATGCGATTGTGCAAAGCGAGCAGCTTTTTGACCGTATACAGCAAAGCAGCCGCGCTGTAGCAGCATCTGATCGTCGTGAGCTGCTGTGGGACAACACGCTTATACAGGAAGTCAACCGACTGCATCAGCTGCTTGATCTCATTGAGGAGGAGCTTGTGTTCGAAAGCGGCTTGTTCACGCTTGATGAATATCAGCTCAAAATCGTCGAGGAGCATTTGGAGATGATTCAATACGCCCTTTCGCTGTTCCGCAAACCCGAAAAACCGATTAGCTGGGTGATGGAGGACAAGTCGGGCATTACTCTTGTCATTATGCCTAAGCTGGTAAAAGAAGTGTTGAAGGAGCATGTGTTCTCTCGCAAAATGCCAATCGTGTTCTCATCGGCTACGCTGTCGGTTGACGGCTCCTTCGAATATACGATGGACAGCCTGGGCATTAAGCAGGCCGAGTCGTTCTCGGTTGCTTCGCCTTATGATTATGAGAATAAAATGCGGGTGCTTGCATCCGATTCGGAAGCATTGGATGAATTCACGAACCAAATGCAGGCAACGGTGAGGCTGCTTGGGGAAGCGGAGGGCGGTACGCTTATTTTGTTTCCTTCCCGTGAAGAGCTTGCACGCTTTAAGCAGGCGATGAATGATGAGCCGCTTGCGCAGCAAAGACGTTTCCTTTATGAAGGAACGTCGGAGATTAGCCATCTAATTGGAGCATTTCAAGCCGATGAGTCCAGCATACTGTGTGCAGTGACACTTTGGGAGGGGCTGGACATACCAGGGCCTTCTTTATCGCAAGTCATTGTATGGTCGCTGCCATTCCCTCCGAACGATCCAGTGTTTGCTGCAAGGCGTGCGGATGCCAAACTGCCTTTCGAGGAAGTGGATATGCCTTATATGCTGCTGCGATTAAAACAGGGTATGGGACGTTTGATCCGCACGAGCAGCGATGAAGGAACGGTAGTCATTTTTGGCGAGGAAATGCGCCAGCCTGCTGTTAAAGAACGTATTAGCGCCATTATGCCCAAAGGGGTTAAGCTGCTGTCTCTATAATTGTATAAATTCATAACCTTGTTATTTTCATATGACACCAGAGAGGAAATTAGCTTCAAATGAAAATAAATAAGAATCATAACCGGCTTAGGCTCGCTTTGCTGCTAGGTTCTTTCTCAGCGCTGGGTCCGCTGACGATTGATATGTATTTGCCGTCATTTCCGCAAATAGCCGAGGATTTTGGTACGAAGGCTTCACTTGTGCAATTGAGTTTGACTGCCTGTTTGATCGGCCTTGGTCTCGGACAGCTGGTCATGGGACCGATGAGTGACGTTCATGGCAGGCGCAAGCCGCTGCTGCTGTCCTTAGTCGTTTATTTGATTGCTTCGCTGGCCTGTGCGCTGGCACCGAATATTACTTTGTTTATCATCGCCCGTTTTATACAAGGCTTTGCTGCTTCATCGGGCATCGTTATTTCAAGAGCCATTGTCCGTGATCTATATAGTGGACATGAGCTCACCAAATATTTTGCACTTATCATGCTTGTAAACAACGTTATGCCTTTGCTGGCGCCTGTTGCCGGAAGCGGAATTATTTCCTTCACCACTTGGATTGGTGTGTTCATCATACTTGGGGCGATAGGCCTTACACTAGCGCTCATTGCAACGTGGCAGCTGGAGGAAACGCTCCCGCTTGAAAAGCGAATTTCCAGTAATTTCGGCGAGCTGCTGCGCAATTTCGGGCAGTTGCTCAAGGATCGCGAGTTTACAGGTTATGCGTTGACGCAAGGACTGATGATCGGCGGCATTTTCGCATATGTCTCAGGTACACCGTTTATTTATCAGCATATCTACGGCACCTCGCCGCAAGTATTTGCCTTTTTGTTCGGTACCAACGGCCTTAGTCTTATTTTGGGCTCGCAGATCGTCGGTCGGCTCAGCCATAAGTGGTCGGAGCAGCAGTTTTTGCTGCTCGGGCTGCTGCTCTCCGGGGCATCGAGCGTTTCATTGCTGATTGCGGTGCTTGTGGAGGGGCCGCTGTGGTCGCTCGTCGTTCCCTTATTTTTCTTTGTATGCTCGATCGGTATTACAGCTACTGCTTCGTTTTCGCTGGCTATGGAAAATCAGGCTCATATTGCGGGCAGTGCATCGGCCTTGCTTGGCTTGCTGCCGTTTATGCTTGGCGCTGTAGCCGCGCCACTCGTCGGTATTGCTGGGGAGGAAACAGCTGTGCCGATGGGCGTTATTATTTTCACCGCCAGCATGCTTGGAATGGTTGCTTATTTCGGCCTTGTCCGCTCTAAGCAGCGTGCTTCAGGAAAATAAGCTAAACTTGCATACGTTGTGAGATGAAAATAGATTAGCAAGCAAAAATTAAATAAAGCACGCCTTATTTAACGGGTACCTATTGTCAGGACACTTTGAAAAAAGTGATCGGACTGTGGGTACCTTTTTTAATTATAAGCATGAAACGGCGACAGCCGTTTCACCTTGAAATATAGGAAAGTATAGCATAGCGCAATGCTTTCTCTATATTTCTCGGAATGAAACGCGCCGCGCCGCCGTAGGTTGGCGACAGCCGTTTCACCTTGAAATATAGGAAAGTATAGCATAACGCGATGCTTTCTCTATATTTCTCGGAATGAAACGCGCCGCGCCGCCGTAGGTTGGCGACAGCCGTTTCACCTTGTTTTTCACAGTAAGTGGTTAAAAACAGGGAAATCAGGAAAACATACACTTTATTCTATGAAGTACAAAACGAAGGGATGGCCATGCAAAATGAACGCATTTCTAGCCTATATACCGAATTACCCTGTCTTCCTTCAGGCGCTGGCCGTGCTTGTCGTTCCACTCATACTCTCCGTTCTATTCAACTGGGCGGGAGTCGAAAGGAATTGAGCCATGATTAGGGAAAACAGCGTTCAAAGCCGTTTAGAGGCAATAAGAGAGCAGCTAAAGGAATACGGGGATGTCAGCGTACGGCAATTTGAACTGGGACAGACAGGGATCAAAGCGGCAATTGTGTATTGTGCTGGACTGACGGACAAGGAGCAAATTGATTTTTATGTGTTAAAAGCGTTAATGTCCTATTCGTTTGATGATCGACCGATTTCGAAGGAGCTTATTCAAAATACGCTGTTATCCATAAGCGAAATTATTGAAGTAGAATCGCAAGAAGAGATGTTTTCTAAAGTGCTGACTGGTTTTACGGCCTTAATGATTGATGGGATAAAAGAAATCACCTTAATCCACGCACTGGCGGGCAAAAGCCGCAGCATTGAAGAGCCTATTTCGGAAGCTTTGGTTCGCGGGCCAAGAGCGGGATTTAATGAAAATCTATCCGACAATATCGCTTTGCTGCGCAAGCAGGGTGAAAATAAGGACCTGTGCTTGCTAAAGCTCCAGGTTGGCGAGCGGGCAAAGAAGGATCTGTATATCGGCTATATGAAAGGGATCGCGAATCCTGAACTAGTGGAGGAGGTGCGCCGGCGGGTATCTAAAATCCGCATCGACAACGTGCTGGAGTCGGGCTATATTGAGCAGCTAATTGAAGATAACTATTTAAGCCCCTTTCCGCAAATTCAAAACACGGAAAGGCCAGATAGAGTGACAGCAGCCCTAATGGAAGGGAAGGTAGCGATTTTGCTTGATGGTACGCCTTTTGCTCTAATCGCACCTGTAACCTTCAGCATGCTGCTGCAGTCGCCAGAGGATTATTATGAGCGCTGGCTTGCGGGCACACTGCTAAGGATTATGCGCTTTTTCGCCGCAATTATGGCCTTGTTTGTTCCGGCTACTTATATTTCCTTCATCTCCTTTCACCCGGGCTTAATTCCAACTAAATTGGTCATTTCCATCATCGCTACGAGAGTAGGCGTACCTTTCTCTTCTCTTGTAGAAGCATTAATGATGGAAATTGCCATTGAAATTTTGCGGGAAGCGGGCCTCCGTCTGCCGAAACCGATTGGTCCGGCAATGGGAATCGTAGGCGGTCTCATTATTGGAGAAGCGGCTGTTCAGGCGGGAATTGTAAGTCCGATTCTCGTTATCGTCGTGGCATTGACCGCCATTTGCTCGTTTTCGATACCGCAATATAGTGCCGGCATTTCTATACGTATGCTGCGCTTTCCCGCGATGTTTTGTGCAGCCGCCTTCGGTATGTATGGCGTTATCTTATATGCTTTGCTGTTAGGCGCCCATATTTCGAGACTGCAAAGCTTTGGCGTTCCGTATGCCAGCCCGGCTGCTCCATATCGGTTAGGGGAATGGAAGGATTTTCTTATGCGCGCGCCACTACGGTTGATGAAGCGGCGGCCAAAGCTGCTGTATCCGCAGGATTCTACTAGAAAAAGGTGAGCCAATGAGCTGGAACCAACAGGAGAAAGGCGGCCTTCCCCAGGAAAAAATCACGACCATCCAGGTCGCGGTTATCATTTCTAACTTCATGCTAGGTTCTGGCATCCTATCGCTCCCCCGGGTAGCCGCGGAAAAGGTGGGCACGCCAGACGCTTGGATATCGGTTATATTGGGTGGTCTTGTAGCCATTGTGGCGGGGGGCATTATGGCGCTTTTATCGCAAGCTTATCCCGGTCAAACCTTCTATGAGTACAGTCGCAAAATTGTGGGCTCATGGCTAGGACATTTGCTAGGCCCGGTCATGATTTTATATTTTGCGGCAACTGCCGCTTTTCAAGTCCGCTCTTTAGCCGAGGTTTCCAGTTTTATATTATTAGAGGGAACACCGCAATGGGCGATCACTTCCGTATTTTTGTGGGTGGGACTGTATTTAATGCTAGGTGGACTTGGAGCCATTGCCCGCCTGTTTGAGCTTATTTTACCGCTGTCGATTTTCATCTATTTACTGGTATTGTTGATGGGGTTTAAAATATTTGATCTGGATAATTTGCGCCCTCTGTTGGGGCAGGGTATTTGGCCTGTTCTAAAAGGGGTTCAGACGACCTCGCTCGCCTTTACGGGTTTTGAGGTCATTATCCTATTAACGGCCTATATGAAAAACCCTAAACAAAACATTAAAGCGGTGACCGCAGGAATAGCTGTTCCGCTCGTTATTTATATTGTTACCGTTTTTATGGTCATTGGCGCGTTGTCCGTTGATGGCACTTTAACGAAAAACTGGCCTACACTTGATATGGCCAGAAGCTTCGAATTGTCGGGCTTGATTTTTGAAAGATTCGAGTTTCTGCTGTTGATTATTTGGATCATGCAAATTTTCTCCAGCTTTTCTACCGCCTTCTATTGTTCAGCTTTGGGCATTTCCCAGCTATACAAGCGCAAAATGAAAACTTGTCTTTATGGGCTGCTTCCATTCGTGTATATTTTCGTTGCTGTCCCGAAAAAATTAAACGATGTATTTATGCTGGGGGATTGGATTGGGAAAGTAGCGCTTTATTTGTTTGGGGTCATTCCGATTGTGTTATTGATTGTGACGAAATGGAGGTCGAGCAAGCATGCCAATTAGACATAAAGTCAAACGCTCGCTTCTTATTGCTTTGTGTGTGATAGCTCTGCCCTTTCAAACGGGCTGCTGGAGCAAGGATGAGATTGAGGATCAAAGTATTTATGTCGGCATGGGCCTGGACCCAGCGAGTGAAACAGAGCTAGAGAAAGAATTGCGCAGCAAGGGAAGCGACTATCTTAAACGCAAACTGCTTACATATACGCTGCAAATTATTAATGTGCAGACCGAAAGCCAGCATAGCGGGGGACAGTCCCCAACATCGCAAAAGCCATATTACAATATTTCCGAAACGGGGGATTCCATGTTTCAGCTCATTCGCGAGTTTTCGACGCGAATGGAGCGTCCAGTCATTGGTCATCATTTGAAGGTCATTGTCATTAATGAGAAGCTTTCCCGAAAATACAGCATGAATGAGCTGCTCGATTTTTTTCTGCGAGACAATGATATTCGGCCAAGCTGTCTCGTTCTGATTAGCAAAGGAAGCGCGCGCAGCACATTGATTGCGAAAGACAAGTCTATTATTCCGTCCTTTCGACTTTCGGGACTCGTGGACAACCGTTACCGCTCCTTGAATATTTTAGAGCCGATGTCATTATCGAAGCTGGAGGGGAAAATACATGGTGAGCAAAGCTATTTACTGCAAAATGTCATCGCCGCAGATGGAGAGGTCAAATTTTCCGGCGGGGCCGTTATTAAAGGCAAAACGCAAAAATTGCAAGGGCTACTAAATGAAGAAGAAACGATTGGCTGCGTATGGCTGACTGGAAAAGGAGAAGGAGGTTTGGTCAAAAGCTATCATGAGGACAACCATCAGCCGATTGTCTATGAGGTCAAAAGCATGAAAAGCAAAATTGACGCCAAAGTAGCAGGAGATGAAATTTCCTTCCATGTCAGCATTAAGTCGAAGGGGCGGCTAATCGAAGAATGGTTGAATAATAATGAACCGATTGACCCTGCTTTCAAAAAACAGGCGGAGGTAGGCAGCCAGAAGGAAGTACGGAGACTGACCAATATGGCGCTAAAAAAGCTGCAGAAGCAATATGGAACGGATGTGCTCGGCTTCGGCAAACAGCTCAGTATTCAGCATCCGCGCAAGTGGGAGAAAATAAAAGACCGATGGGAAGAGATGTTTCCTGATATTCCGATTACAGTCAGCATCGATATGGAAATTACCGAATACGGGGCTAAAATTACGCGTTAGTGCCGAAAAAAGCGGCATTTTGAGCCTATTTTAGAGCTAAAAAAACTGCGTGAAATACATATTTCACGCAGTTTCCCTTTACGCGCATTATATTTATCAGCTATGATAAGGAATATATCAAATTTTAGCTGGAAAAGTTCGAAAATGAGGAGCCGGAGGTAGCAAGCAGCATGTGGCAGCATGAAATTATTGATACGTATACGCAGGAGCTGGAGCTGTTCTCTATCTGGATGAAAAACAAAGGAATGACGGCAGCGACGCAGCGGGCCTATTTAAGTGATACTCAGCAATTTTTACATATGGTACATCCGAAGGCGCTGGATCAGGTGGGGAAATTGGATATGGTGCGATTTATGTCGGCTTGCCGTGAAAAAGGGGCAGGGGATGAAGCGCGCAATCGCAAGCTATCCTCCTTGCGTTCCTTTTATAAAGCGCTGATCGAGCTTGAGGCTCTTAGTGTTAATCCAGCTGCGCTAATTGCCAAGTCAAAGCAAGAGAAGGGGCGCATTCCTGTCTACTTGGAGGAGGGCGAGCTGGAGCAACTTGTTTCTGTGATTGGCGGAAAATATTATGAGCGCAATCTCGCGATTATGCTGCTCATGTGTTATGCCGGACTGCGGGTAGGCGAGGTTCATCGTCTGAACCTGCAGCATTTTCATTCCGACGGCTCGCTTCATATTCTCGGAAAAGGACGGAAATGGCGGGTCGTTCCACTGCCCGCACCGCTTCAGGAGGTGCTGCACCGGGCGATGGAGGCACGAAAAGTGCCGGGACAATTGAAGGAGCAGGCCATGTTCGTCTCGCAATTCGGCAGGAGGCTGTCCATCCGCATGATTCAGACCGTCGCCGATGAGACGATTGGGCAGTTGAAGGACAGGCTGCCAGAGCTTGCGGGCAAAAAAATTTCCAGCCATAAGCTGCGGCATTCCTTTGCTACGCTGCAAATTCGCAGCGGTACGGACATTCGTACGCTGCAGGAGCTTATGGGCCACGCGAGTATAGCGACGACACAAATTTATACGCATATAGACAATAAACAGCTGCAAAATGCGATGAATAATATTGCGGGCAAAATGAAGATTGGCAGCAGAAAAGCTTAGTCGTCTGATTAGCACAATGGTACAGCACAAGAAGGGAAGCGTTGCATCTTTGATGCAGCGTTTCTTTATGTTGTGGATGTAGATTGAAAATAATCTGCTTCCAGCTTGCTGTTTTCCACAACACTAAGTTAACATAACTATAATTACGGTAACTAAATTATTACCCTCAAATTGTATCGAAAATAAATTTAATCTCACATTATTCCCATTGGCGAATTTCTCGTAGAGCTGGGCCTTATTTTAGGAGCTTTCACCACGACAGCTGGCTAGAAGGTTATCTCTTAATTTCAGCCAGCTGCTCTGCGCCACTTACATAATAAGCAGCATCAGACTTTAGATTGATGGGCGCAGCGCAATGGTCGAACAGCCTCGTGCTTGCGTTCAAATATACGACACAAATAGACGAAATCAGCGAATCTTTTTGTATATTGTGAAAAAAATCACATATTAATGTTCTACGATCCCTTATGATAAAGACAGAAACAAACAACACATAAACACATAAGGAGTGAGTGGTCATGTTATACAAATGGCTGAGAGAAAATCGAATTGCAGCAGGTGTGCTTTTACTGCTTAGACTATATGTCGGGTACCACTGGCTGGAATCGGGCTGGGGCAAGCTGACAGGCGGGGGCTTTGATACGGCAGGATTTTTGAATAATGCCGTTCAGAACCCGGTAGCTGACAAGGCGACAGGGCTCCCCGTCTACCCGACGTATACCGCATTCATCGAGCATTTCGCACTGCCTAATGCAAAGCTGTTCAATTTTTTAATCCCGCTTGGCGAATTTCTAGTAGGTTTAGGTCTCATCGTTGGTGCACTTACAACAACAGCAGTATTTTTCGGACTTCTGATGAACTTTATGTTCATGTTCGCTGGAACAATCTCGGTTAACCCATGGATGGTGCTGCTGGGTGTTTTCATCATCGTCGGTGGCGCGAATGCTGGCAAATATGGTCTTGACTACTACGTGCTGCCACTGTTGCGCAAATGGTATAATCGACTTGTTCATCACAAAAATGACGGCGAAAGCACCGGGCTGAAGCCCTCGGCGAGATGACACTGATCCCGGGGACAATTGAATAAATCAAGGCTGCATCGTACAATTCAAGGTTCTCCACGAACCGCTGATGGCTGCGATGCAGCTTTTTTTTGCGTGATAATTACGGATTTTAACAATTTTATTCCTCTTTTGTATGCACAAAGACGTCATATATTGGTATGATGTACAAAACGGGAGGGGGATGAGCCAGATGAGCGCAAATAGCTCCAACGAACGAGGCAGCTTTGCTCGCCCTGCCATTGCACAAGGAGAAGGCATTGCGGCCTTTTTCACCCCAGCTGATTTGGAACGTTTAACCGAGCGGATGAGCATGCACCGTTATGAGTCGGGCAATCATTTATTTTGGGAAGGCGATGCAGCGAGCTACCATTATTTGATTGTTTCAGGAAGAATCAAGCTGACCCGGATGATGTCCGATGGCAAAAGCTTAACGCTGTCTTTTGCCGGGCATGGCGACTTTCTCGGTGAATATGGCGGGGAAGGCGAGCTTATGCATGGCATGAGTGCAGAGGCCACGGAAGAAGTGGTTGCTGGGCTTATTGCTTCAGACGAATTGGAGCTGCTGCTAAATACAAATGGGAGCATGGCGGTCAGTTTCGCCAAGTGGCTAGGAATCATGCAGCAAATTAGCCAATCGAAGCTGCGTGATTTGACCCAGTTTGGCAAGCTCGGGGCGCTCGCTTCGACGCTGATCCGGCTTAGCAATATGTATGGGGTGCTGCGTCCAGAAGGGCTGCATCTCGATATTCGGCTGACTAACAATGAGCTTGCTGAGCTGATTGGAGCGACGCGTGAAAGTGTTAATCGGATGCTCGCCGCGCTAAAGGATGAAGAGGTAATCAAGGTCGTCCGTGGTGAAATTATTATCCTCAAGCTGGATGAGCTTCGTCAACACTGTGAATGTCCGACGGCACCGACCTGCGCGAAAGGCGTTTGCCGTCTGTAAAATAACGTATGGCAATCGCTAATGGTGGTGCGGGGGAAGTGGCGCGCATGCTTCATTAGCGATTTTGTTTTTCCCTTTGATTTCTAAGCTTGCAGCCCAAATCGTTTGAGATATATGACAGTAGTTGTCATCTAGCACACGATATAATGGGAGAGACTAGAAGAAGCAATGAAAAGGGAGCGTGGCTGGTAATGAAAGCATTAGCCGGAAAAGTTGCTGTTGTAGCGGGAGCGACAAGAGGAGCGGGCAGAGGAATTGCAATTGGTTTGGGGAAAGCAGGGGCAACCGTGTATTGTACAGGGCGCAGTGTGCGAGGCGGCTTGTCGAATATGAACAGGCAGGAGACCATTGACGAAACGGCGGAGCTCGTTGATGCAGCTGGGGGTATAGGCATTGCTGTGCGTGTAGATCATACGGTGGAGTCGGAGGTTCGGGCATTGTTCGAGCGGGTTAAAGCTGAGCAGAATGGCCAGCTCGACCTGCTCGTAAATGATGTATGGGGCGGCGATCCATTAACTGTATGGGGCACGCCGTTTTGGGAGCATTCGCTGGCGGATGGGCTGCTTATGCAGCAGCGTGCTGTTTTTTCTCATATGATTACGAGTTATTATGGTGTGCCGCTTATGACCGCTAGAAAGCAAGGGCTTATTATTGAAATTACGGATGGAGTAGACAACGAGTATCGGGGCAATTTGTATTATAGCTTGGCAAAAACATCGGTTATCCATTTGGCTAAAGCGATGGCGGAGGATTTGCGCCCTTTTGGAGTAACGGCTGTAGCTTTAACGCCAGGTTTTCTGCGTTCGGAAGCGATGCTGGACCATTTTGGCGTGACGAAGGAGAATTGGCGGGATGCAGCCGCGCAGGAGCCGCATTTTCTCATGTCTGAAACCCCTGCCTACATTGGCGGAGCGGTTGCTGCGCTCGCATCTGATCCAGAAGTACACCTCAAAACAGGGAAAGCACTGAGCACATGGGGGCTTTCAGAAGAATACAGGTTTGATGATGAAGATGGCAGTCGCCCGCATTGGGGAAACTATGCGGCTACTATCGGTACGGAAGCAAGTTCGGAAGCGGGCGACAGGGAAAAGACATAAGAGGCAGGAGGGAAATCAACTGCGGGCAGATCGATTGATTGCCATATTGCTGCTGCTGCAAAATCGCGGCAGAATGACGTCGCAGGACCTTGCGGACAAGCTTGAAGTATCTGGGAGGACGATCCACCGTGACATGGAGGCGTTAAGCGCTGCAGGCATTCCTGTCGTGGCTGAGCGGGGGACGAATGGCGGCTGGATGCTTGCCGAAGGCTACCGGACGAATTTGACCGGCATGAAGAAGGAAGAGATCCAGTCGCTGCTTTTGTCTCAGCCGACAGGCATAGTCGGAGCTCTGGGAATTAGCGATAATTTTGAAGCTGCCTTTCAGAAGCTAATCGCCGCCTTTCCTTCGATGTATCAAGAGGAGGCGGAAAAGGTGCGGCAGCGCATTCATATTGACGGTGCGGGCTGGCGGGATGCAAGCGAGCAGGTTCCGCTGCTCCCGCTTATTCAAGAAGCGATTTGGCTGGAGCGTCAGCTGCTCCTTGTATACGCTCGCGGAGCGGAGCAGGCTGAGCGGCTAGTCCAGCCACTCGGGCTCGTGGCTAAAAATAATGCTTGGTACCTCGTGGCGGGCACGGAAGGAGGAATGCGCACGTATCGCATTTCTCGGCTGCAAGAAGCTGCTATACAGAGAGAGATGTTCGATCGGCCAGAACGGTTCGACTTAGCCTCCTACTGGCAGCAATCCATTGCGGAGTTCAAGTCTGCGCTGCCGCGTTATCCGGCGAAAATCCGCATAAAGGAAGCAGACCTATCTCGATTTCGCCAGCAATGGTATGTAACGGTTACGAAAGTAGGTGCTGTTTCGCAGGGTGAGCTAAAGGCGGATGTGCTGTTCAATACCCTGGACTCCGCATGCGAAATTTTGCTTAAATTCGGCTCAGCTGTTGAAGCTCTAGACCCGCCAGAGCTGCGCCAGAAGCTGCTTCAAGAGGTAAAGGCAATGGCGAAGCTTTATGCGAACAATCTGGAGGATTACGCTGACATATAGGCAACTGTAAACAAATGGGCTGCACACTCATATGCTGATCTATATTATGATCCTTATTTGTGGAGGCTAATAGATGAATTGGGTTAACCATCAATGGAGAAACACGGTTTTTATGCCAGTATGGGCAACAACCCCGCAGCATGCGCTAACGTTAATCAAAGAAGCTGTACAAGGTGAACGAAATGACGAGTTGTTTTATGATGAACTGATTAGGCTTGCACCAAATGCTGAACAGGCAGGGATCATTATGTCTATTCGCAATGATGAGCGTGGGCACAACCAAATGTTTCGCGGGATTTATAGACAACTTACTGGCCAGGAAATTACCGGAGTCAGCAATGAAGCCCATCAGCCGGTGAGCTCTTATCTTGCTGGGATAGAGGAGGCTTTATTAGGAGAGCTTGCTGCAGTTGAAAAATACCGCAACATTTGGTTCGGCTTGCCCGTGGGTATATATAAAGACACGGTTTTTGGCATTATTTTAGACGAGATGAAACATGCAAGCAAATACAATTATCTTATTACTTTAAATCGAACGAATGGCTAGTTTAGAAAAGGGAAAAGCCGGATGCTCCTGATAGGAGCATGTACCGGCTTTATTTTTTTGTAAGGAGTTCAGTTACTTTTTTTGTCCTCATCTTTCGTACGAACCCTGACATCCGCACTGTAGGCTCTTAAATGACGAACCCCCGGAATAAAATAGCCGATCGTGAGCGCGAATTTTCCAAATCCTTTGAACCAAGCTTGGGCATCTGCATATAATGAAGCCTTCCCTTCGAAATTAAGTATCCCGAAAACATCATCATCGTTGCTCCTTGTTTTGCAACCATTTAACCGTCCCAATGAAGCCTGCCAATCCTATTAAAAATACCAGAAAATAACTGATATCTGCCAAGGGAAAGGATGCGATGCCGTTTTCCTGCAAATGCAAAGCAGGTACAGACCAGGGCAGATACGTCCCAATGGCAGTGGGACCGAATACCAAGGCCAGCATCAAAGTTGTAAAAGCAAAGCCAATAGGCACCAGAAAACCGCGCGATATACAGGCTAATAGGGCAAGAGGGGCACTTAATAATAGGTGGAGAGCACCAATGATAAGTATTAGGAATAAATAATGTTGTACAATCGCAAACGAAAAGCCAGGAAGGCCAATTGCAAAACCAAGTACTAAGGCATAAGCAAAGCTGATCAACATCATTACAAAACACCAAAATATAATTGCGACATATTTGGCAATCGCTATTTTACCGCGCGATATAGGCAAAACGAGCAAATCCTTAAGCGTCCGATCAGAATACTCACGGCCAAATGTCCAGCTTGTCACCAATCCAAACCCCAGCAGCCCAAACACGGATGCATACAAAAACGCAGTCCGTTCAAAAAAAGCAGGCCAATCGGGCTGTCCCAAGAACAACGTGATGACAAACAATATAAACAGAAGCGTGCCCCATAAAACAAAGGATCGTCGCAATTTGTAAACTTCAACGCTACAGGCTGTCAGCAATGGTTTCATTCCGTTTTCCCTCCTCAACTCCGATCACTTTGAGAAAATAATGTTCCAAATTCTCTTCTTCAATGTTAAGCATCGTGAGCGGCACTTCATGCTGAGCAAGCAATTTCGCAATATGTTCGGGATGCTTCACGGCATGATCATCCGGTAGTGCAAGGCAGTTATTCGAAGTCGAATGTACCGCATACCCGGAGTCTGAAAGAATAGCTTGAGCCTTCCGAGCATCCTTCGTACCGATCATCAACTGCTTTCGGCGGATGGTTTCAAAGTCTTTTGTTGTCAGTTCTTCAAGCAATACGCCTTTGTGAATAATGCCGATTCGAGAAGCCATTTTGGACATTTCCTCAAGGATATGGCTCGATATAAACACGGTAACCCCTTGTTGAGAAGCTAGAGCTTTCAGCATCTCCCTTATCTCGACAATTCCGGCTGGGTCAAGTGCATTAGTTGGCTCATCAAGAATCAGAACGTCCGGCTTATGAATTAACGCTTTGGCCAATCCAAGTTTCTGCGCGTTACCAAGTGACAAATCTCTTGCCTTACTATCCGCATATTGGGTCAAATTCAATTGCTCCATAATTTCGTCAACTGCCCTCGGAACCGGTAATCCTCGCAACCTGGCCATCAAACTCAAGTTTTCCCTAACCGTAAAGTTAGGGTAGGCGTAAGGAACTTCCACCATATAACCTACTCGTCTCGACAAATCTGGCTTCCCATTCGCCCAGCGCTGACCAAACAAATACACTTCTCCGGAAGAAGGCTTACTCATTCCGAGAAGAGCTCGAATGGTTGTCGTTTTCCCTGCGCCATTCAACCCCAGGAATCCATAGATTTCTCCTTTTTTAACGGAAATCGAAACGCGATCTACAATGACTTTATTTCCGTATTGCTTTGTCAGGTTAACGGTTCGAATCATTTCTTCCATAGACACAGTCCTTCCCGTATCATCAATTTAAACTCAGTTCATTAATAGTGCCGGCGGTCACCTTAGATGTTGTAAAAGATCGCCGCCGGCTTTTCCAAATCAGTTTTCACGATAAATGAAATTCAAGTAACTCAAGATCGATGTGGTATCATCAATGGAGGTACGCAGTGCGATGTAACCGTCGGGACGAATCAATACGATTTCTTCACTTGCTACATCGTAAATTCTATAGGCATTCCCTGCTGTGTCTATTATGCCTTCCGCCCCCTCCACGTTCGATGGCAGGATATAATGCACATGGAGTTCGTCGTTGGTGAAGTTCTTCAGAGAAGGATCGATGCAGTTTGCAAAAGCCAAAAGCGTCCAGTGCGGGCCGCGCAATAGGTCAAAGACACTTCCTGCAAACCTGGTACCTTGTAGGCCCGTAGCATTAGGAGCGCGATCTCCAGGAAATGAACGGGTAGCATTTGTTCGATCAGACGGACGGGTAAGCGAACTTGACCGATAGGAAATGAGAAGCCCACTCGTCAGATCGTCAGATATGGTGCCCAAGGATTGGGACAACGCTCCACCTTTAGTCGCCGTTCTTACAACCTCACCCATCTTCTTCGTGCTGTCCTCGAGCACGGCTTGAGCCACAGGGCGGCGCTCCTCATCGTACGTGTCGAGCAAAGCGGTGTCCGCTCCGCGTATAACGGCCGCCAGCTTCCAGCCGAGGTTGTACGCATCCTGTATCCCCGTATTCATGCCATGACCGCCAGCTGGCGAATGAACATGAGCAGCATCGCCGGCAAGGAAAACCCGTCTGTTGCGGTAACATTCAACCATACGGACGTTGACCCGGTAGATGGACAGCCAGGAAGCATCCGTGAGCCGAACACGTCCGGCCCCGGCGCGCCGGTCAAACATGGCTTGATACGCCTCTAGCGACGGCTGCTCTGGTTCTTCGATGTCTGCCGGAATTGTAGCCTGCAGTTGCCAAATATCGGATTTCGGCAGCGGTGTCACCCCGACCATCCCCTCCGAAGATGTCCAGATATGGATACGGTCACGCTCCAACCCTTCCAATCGTACATCGCCAAGATACCATCGCTCATGATCGTGTGTTTCCCCAACCAGCGGCAAGTGAATAAGCTTGCGGATATTGCTTTTGCCCCCGTTAGCGCCGACTACATAACGAGCGCGAATTTTCTCTTCCCCTTGTGGTGTATTCACGGTTACCGTTACACCATCCAAATCCTGAACAAGCCCTACAGCTTCCATGCCCAACTCAACTTGACCGCCAAGCACTGCATATCGGTCGCGCAATGCTTTTTCCACATCAAATTGAGCAATCCAGACTGTATCACGATAGGGTGTCTCAAGTTCGGCGCTGGCTGCAACGGTAATAGCCGGCTTGTCCACACTCCTGCCATCTGCGGTATAATAACGAACAGGCATATCCACAACACCTGTGTCAATGATGTAGTGAACGGCCTCCAAATCATCGACGACTTCAAGCGAGCGAGGCTGGATTCCTTTGGCGCGAGATGCAACGTTATTTAAGGTGCTTCGTTCAATAATACGATGGACGACGTTTCGACGGGCAAGGTCGCAGGCAAGTGTAAGCCCTGTGGGTCCGGCCCCGACAATGAGAACATCAACAAAAGACGGTGTGGTATTCATGGTTAGAATCCTCCTTGATCATTGATTTGATATGCTGCATTTGTTATACTACACCGTACAGTGTAATTTGTAAAGCAGGACTCTAATCGATTTCTGATAGTATACCTATAAGGGGGAAACGTAAGAATGGATAATACGGAAAACAAGAAAATCCGCAAAGGCTCTTCAGAAAAACGAGCTAAAATTATTGCGGCGGCACGAGACCTGTTTCTTTCAGATGGGTTTGATCGTTCCAGCGTCGATGCGGTCGCAGCTAAAGCGGCAGTTTCCAAACGGACAGTTTATGATTATTATGGCGACAAACAGAACCTACTGCTTGCCGTTGTGGAAGAATCCAGTTCGGCGGTTCTGGACATGATTGAGCAAGGGATTTCAGACCACCTCTGGGAATTCGAGGATCTGGAGCAGGCGCTTATCTTATTTTGCGAACAAATCGTAGCATCTGCGAACGGTTCGTCCGATTACATGGCTTTGATCCGTCTGGTTATGGTGGAAGCCGCCAACCTGCCGGACTCGTTTTTTGAAAGGCTGGATAACGCAACTGAAGAGGGGATTATCAGGAGGTTTACAGAGTTTGGACAAAAAGGATTGCTCGATGTGCTCGATCCTAAAATGGCTGCAAAGCACTTCGCTGCATTAACGATTTTATTGGTATTTAATCAACCGAGAAAAGCCGGGACATTAGAGGAGGAACAAACCAAACGTATCATCACTGAAGGCGTACGCGTCTTTCTTTGCGCTTATGCACCACGTACCGTTCAAAACGAAAATCAACCATCATACTGATCGCGATTTTGCTTAACGATAAAAGGCTGGTGGGGCCGTATCGGAATCCATGATTCGCCAGGACCCTTCCAAGCCAGTCAGGTTGGTTCCTGAAGAAAAGGTGACCCCTCGTAAGTGAATTTTGTTTACATAAAAAATAATATGTCACCTTTTTTTGTGCGGCCTCTCTTAACTCCCTATCATATTCTCTTTTTTCCTGCATATGTTTAATTTGTTAAGGATAAATTCCAGTCGTATACGGGTGGGGTGTGATGAAAATGAATTCGGATGACATGCAGTGGGTGCGATTGGCTGCCGCCCATTTACCGATTGGTGCGGAGCTTGCTGAAATTTGTTGCCCGTCTCCACATTACGCAGTTGTAGTGGCAGATTTGAATGGGGACGGTTGCCCTGAGGTAGCAGCGGTGTATCGTTTGCATAACGAATATTTTGTTATGATTTTGCAGCATTGTCAGCTTGGCTGGGTTGTAGGCGCTTGTGTGAAAGGAATGGGGTACGGCGTAACGGTGATGACTGCCGCCCCTGTAACCAACTGCTTATGCTGTAATTTAATCATTGGCTGGCAGGTTGGGGCGATATGGTCCACGCTGTCTGTGTATGCCTACAGCAATTTCAAGCTTTGCCTTGTGCTGCCGGATGGCATCAATTTCAGCTATTTGGAAGTGGAGGATATGCCAGGACCGAACGGAAGGGATGGGCAGGCTGAGCTAGCGCTTTGGGCACATGACACGGGGGAAGCATATGATGTCCACGTTATGCGCTGGTCGAAAGGGATGCTTGTTCCAGCGCCAGATGTGTACCCCTATTACTTCAGCAAAGTTGTCCACTATTACGAACGAATGGTAGCTGGGTATCCGGATTATGGTTTTTATTGGTTCCACCTTGCAGACGCACAGTTTAAAGCGTGCCAGCTGCAGGCGGCGCTTGCCTCTGTCCACAAGGCGCTTAGCTTCCCCCAGCCTTATCCATCGCTTGAGGTGCTGAGGCAATTAAAGCATGCCATATTGGCTAGCAGCCGAGAGGAAATGGGCATAGAGGCAGCACGGCCAACAGCAAGTATAACTGCCGATATTGACGGCTTTGAAGCGGAAGATAGGGAGAATGAGCGCAGAGTGGTATTTCTTCCCGCAGCAGTAAAGACGACGAGCGGGACAAAATGGGGCTATATTGATGCAAAAGGCAGCTTCGTCATCGCGCCGCAATTCAGCAGTGCAGATGCTTTTCAGCCGAATGGGCTAGCAGTTGTTCAATTAGGCAATAATAGCGGCCTTATTGACATGTCAGGTGCTTTCCGTATTCGGCCAATTTATGATTTTATCGGCCCGTTCACGGAAGGACGTGCTGTCATCATTGATAGCGCAGGCTTTAAAATCATCGATGAGCGGGGAAATGTGCTGACCACTAAAGCCTATTCATACATCTCTGCGTTTGCAGATGAACGGGCGATGTTCTACATCATGAATGAAGCAGACAGCAGCTCCAAATATGGGTATTTGGACCGCAAAGGGACGGAGGTTATTCCGGCGCAGTTCGAAAGCGCTGGCGATTTTGCCAAAGGAAAAGCAGTCGTAAAGCTGCATGATCAGGCCTTTGCATTAATTGATCGAAGTGGACGCAAGCTTGCCGAATATCCGTTTTATGATGTAGGCCAGCTCGGAGAGGGGCTGCTTTCCTATCAGCCGGAGCAAAACGGCAAATACGGGTACATCAACGAGCGCGGCCAATCGGTCATTTATCCGGCGTTTACAGCGGCCATGCCGTTTCAGGATGGACGGGCGATTGTGAATACAGCGGAGGATTTTGGCGCGCTGTACGGCGTCATTGACAAGCGGGGCGGCTATGTTGTGCAGCCGGCCTATAATGATATTCGCCAGTTGGGCGAGCAGCGGCTGGCGCTGGGCAAGGCGAGAAATGCAGATCAGCCGTATCTCGGCTCGCTGTATGCGATTGCAGATCAAGATGGCAAGCTGCTGACGGACTATTTTTTCACGGATGTGGCGGATTATAAATATGGGCTGGCTTCCGTTACGGATGGGAAACAGACCTATTTTATAAATACGAAGGGGCAGCCCGCACAGGGGTATCCACGCCTGTCCGGAAGAGGCGTATTAACGATTATGGATGGCGTTGTGCAAGCGGTAGTCGATAACCGGGAGTCCTATTATACGCGCAGCGGTCGCCTTATTTGGCAAAGCAACACGATCATTCCGCTGCGGGTTCCACTGCGTGTCAAGGAGCATAAATACAAGCCAAACGTCGATTATTTGGTGTATTATCCAAGCGTTGAGGGCATGGTCAACCAAGCGGCACAGCAGCAGGTGAACCGCAAGCTGGAGGAGCTGTCGCAGGTCAAGAGGGTCCCGGCGAATGTGCAGCTGGAGTATTCGTATGACGGCGATTTTGACGTCACCTGGTTCCACAAAAACCTGCTCGTTTTGCAGTTGAACGGCTACAATTTCCCGTTCGGTGCCGCGCATGGGATGCCGACGATGATTTACAGCCATATCAATGTCATCGACGGGTCGATGTACGAGCTGAGGGATCTGTTCCAGCCAGGCAGCAACTATGTAAAGGTGCTTAGTGATATCGTTGGCGAGCAAATTAAGACAGATCCCCAGTACAGCTACGTGTTCCCGGACACGTATACGGGCATTAAGGCGGATCAGCCTTTTTATGTGACGGAGGATGCGCTGCATCTTTATTTTAACCCGTATGATATTGCACCGTATGCTGCCGGGTTCCCGACGTTCCGCATTCCGTATGCCCAAATAAGCTCCATTATTGCAACAGAAGGTGCTTTTTGGCGATCCTTTCATTGAGAGAAGCGGCTTTTATAGCATAATAGTCGCGCAAGCGGAGAGCATGCTATAATAGCAGGAAGGACTACGTAGCAGAATGGAGCAACGCGCAATGAAGAGGTTTAAAAAGTTTTATGTGGAAATTACGAGCATCTGCAATCTGGCCTGTACCTTCTGTCCCCAGACACAGCGGGCGAAAGGCTTTATCCAGGTCGAGGATTTTGAAAAGCGGCTGGAGCAGATTAAACCGTTTACGGATTATATTTATTTTCATCTCAAAGGCGAACCGCTGCTGCATCCAAAAATTGACGAGCTGCTGGATCTAAGTCAAAAGCACGGCTTTAAAGTCAATTTGACGTCGAACGGGACGCTGCTTCATAAAGTGAAAGAGAAAATTTTGACAAAGCCGGCGCTGCGCCAAATGAATTTCTCTCTGCATAGCTTTGACGGACACATCGGCTCGACGAATAAAGAAGGTTATGTTCGGAGCGTATTGGATTTTGCACGTGAGGCGGTTGAGCGGACAAATATGATCATTTCGCTGCGCCTTTGGAATTTGCATACCGACAATGCGACGAATGCGGAGCGCCAGCGCAATCGCGACGTTTTGGCGATGATTGAACAGCAATTTGGGCTGGATTACTTCATTGAGGAGCGGGTTGCTCCGGGTAAAGGACTGAAAATTGCTGATCGCATTTACTTGAATCAGGATCATGAGTTTGAATGGCCGGATTTGAAGGCGGAAGAGGATGACGGCAAAGGCTTCTGCTACGGGCTGCGCAACCAGGCAGGCATTTTGGTCGATGGAACGGTCGTTCCGTGCTGCCTCGACGGCGAAGGCGTCATTGATCTGGGAAACATTAATGATAAACCGTTTTCGGACATTATTGAGGATGATCGGGCGATTAAGCTGGTCGAAGGCTTCTCCCGCAGGGAAGCGGTCGAGGAGCTATGCCGGAAATGCGGCTATCGCAAGCGCTTCGGAGCTGGGGCATAAGATACGGGGCCAATGCAGCCCAATGCAGCACGTTTGGATCTGCCAAACAAGATGTGAACGATGATAATGCTGAGCTTGATACTGCGTTACAAAAGCACTTAAAGCATGATTGGAATGAATATGGGGAAGAAACTCATGCTATTTAAAAGAAAACTTGTTATGCTAACGGCGAACGTTAGTTCAGCGATCCAGGGAGCAGTTTGCCACAGCGGCAGCTGCTCCTGCTGTTATTAAGCTAAAGGCAGAATCCTTCCAATATTTGTAGAAGTATGATTGGACTGAAAGGGTTTTTCAGGGGAAGGAACAGGACTGTCTTCTTGGTTGTTCAATTCAGAGAACGCTGTCCTTTTCATACCCGCTTTGTGTATACCCTCATTGCAAAGAAATAAGCGATAAGCAAAATCCCGACGCACCACGCAAGAGCGATCCATATATCATTGCCCACTGGCTGCCCTGACAGTAGTGCACGGATGGCTTCCACTATCGAGGTCACCGGTTGGTTTTCGGCAAAGGCACGAACGACCGCAGGCATCGACTCGGTAGGTACAAACGCCGAGCTGATAAACGGCAGGAAGATAATCGGGTAGGAAAAGGCGCTTGCGCCGTCCACCGACTTTGCTGACAGTCCTGCAATTGCCGCGACCCAAGTTAATGCCAACGTAAACAGAGCGAGTATGCCAACTACTGCAAGCCATGACATTGGCCCCGCGGACGAACGAAAGCCCATAACGAGCGCTACGAGTATGATGACGACAATCGATAGTGCGTTGGATACCAGCGAGGTCAGCACATGTCCCCATAGTAAGGTGGAACGTGAAATGGGCATAGAGTGAAACCGCTCGAATATGCCGCGTTGCACATCGGTAAAAAGGCGGAAAGCCGTGTAGGATATACCGCTAGCAATAGCAATGAGTAGGATGCCAGGCAACAAGTAATTTACATAGTTATCCGTTCCGGTTTCAATTGCACCGCCGAAGACATAGACGAACAGCAACAACAAAGCGATCGGCATGATGGTAACCGAGATAATGGTGTCCATACTGCGGAAAATATGGCGCATGGAACGTCCAAGCATAACGCTCAAATCGCTGACAAAGTGTTTCTTTACCGTCTCCAATTATTTTCCCTCCTTGTTGCCGACGATTGCGAGGAATATCTCCTCTAATGTCGGCTGTTTTTCAACATATTCCACCTTTGTCGATGGGAACAGCGTTTTCAGCTCCGAAAGCGTACCGTTGGCAATAATTCTACCCTCGTGCAAAATGGCAATTCGGTCGGCAAGCTGCTCAGCTTCTTCCAAATACTGTGTGGTCAGGAGTACCGTCGTGCCACCATCGGCAAGCTCTTTGACAATCTTCCAGACCTCGATACGCGACTCGGGATCAAGTCCAGTGGTCGGCTCGTCGAGGAAAATGATCTGTGGTTTTCCCACTAGGCTCAGGGCAATGTCGAGCCTGCGGCGCATACCACCTGAATAAGTAGACACCTTGCGGTCGGCGGCGTCTGTCAGGCCGAAGCGTTTAAGGAGATCGTCCGCAGTCTGGCGCGGATTATTGAGGTATCGCAGCTTGGCAATCATGATAAGATTTTCTCGTCCGGTCAAAATTTCGTCCACGGCGGCGAATTGACCGGTCAGACTGATCGCCTGCCGCACATGGTCAGGTTTTGTTGTAACATCGAATCCGTTTACGTATGCGGTTCCGCCGTCTTTTTTGAGCAGCGTGGTGAGGATTTTGACAACGGTTGTTTTGCCCGCCCCGTTGGAGCCGAGCAGGGCGAAAATACTGCCTTTTTCCACCTCGAAATCTACGCCCTTTAGGACTTGCAGCTGCTTGTAGGACTTTTGCAGGCCAATCACTTGAATCGATTTGTGCTCCATATTTTCCCCTCCTTATATAACCGTAACTTTAGACAAATCGGCATCCATGCCTTTAAGGGCAGCATAGGTCAGCTTATCCATTGTCGCGCCTTCAAAGCAGATCGTTTTGATCGCACGGTAATATTTCTTGGACAAAGAAAAGCCAGAAAGGAATGAAACATTTTTGAGTATCGCGCCTTTAAACGAAACCTCATTCAGCGCCGACTTGTCGAATTTGACGCCTATGAAGGTCTGCTCGTCAAATCGCACCCCTCGCAGATCCGAATATTTGAAGTCCACTCCGTTAAAAGTACATCTATCAAAGATTGTTTTTCTAAGATCGGTCATCGTTAACTGGACGTCAGTTAGCTTTACATCTATAAATTTTGCTCCATCCAGACCCGACTTGCTGATGTTGGTACGTATAAGGATGGACTTATTGAAGCTTGAATCCTTAAGGTCAATGGCAGAGAGGTTGCAGTCAGTGAGATTGGCATGGTCAAAAATAGCTTCACCCACATCGCTGCTCGCAAATGTGCTGCCCGTCAAGTCAGCACCCGTAAAGTCGGAGCCCCGTAACGCACTCGCTGCAAATTTTCCTTTATGCGCGATAACGCCCGCAAGGTCACTCTTGGGCAGATAACTCGCACTAAAGTTCGTCACCACTTGCCGTTCCATCGAGCGGGAGAGGTTAGCGACCTCGAGTATCGTTTGTTCGATGTCGCCGATGCTCTCAATGGTCATATGAAACGCGGTTGCATCATCTTTGCCCTCGGTTTTGAGCTCAGCATATCGCTCCTGCAAATCGGAGTGCAGGTCCGCCTTTAATTCGCTGACGCTTTTTACCCCATCGTATGGCGTGAATACACCGTTCAAATAGTTCGTCAATTTCTGATTCATCTCATCAAATCTCCTTTATAATAAATTTTCTAGCACGCGCTTCGAATACTCCCAATTGCTTTTGTTGCGAACGTAAGTCTCCTTGCCCTTGTCGGTAATCCGAAAATACTTGCGCCGTCCTCCCTGAGATTCATCGCCCCAATACCACTCGATATCGCCGTCTGTTTCAAGCCGCCGGACGCTGGAGTACATCGTGGCTTCCTTTAATTCATACTCGCCGCCCGAGCGCTCTGCGATCAGCTTGACAATTTCGTACCCGTAGCGGTCAGCTTCGGATAGGAGCCGTAAAATCATTGTATCGGTATGTCCGCGCAGCAGGTCGGATGTAATTTTGTTCTCGCTCATGTAATCACCTCCGCATTTTTATAATACGATACACTACTGTGACTGTCAAGGTAGTTTATCTAGTGAGATACTTTGCTTGAAAAGAAATATTTATCGCTGAAGGAGTAAGTCGTGGAGAGGCTTCAGTGGATAATGAACAAAAATATACCGATGCCTACTCCGACTTATACATCGGTGTAGACATCGGTATGAAAGAACGAAGGAACATATAGAAGTTTGCGCAATATGGGAATTTAACAGTCATGAAGAGAATTTAAAAAATGAAAACCGAAGCTTACGCTTATGCGTGCGACGAGACCAGTATATGCCCGTATGCCCGGAGAAAAGGTAGCTGATGAGGCAGCTCAGCAGCAAATAAGGAAAGGCCTCGATGCCAAATAACTCCATGCCCATTATGGCAGCGGCGAGCGGGGTATTGGCGGAGCTGCCAAATACAGCAACGAAGCCAATGCCCGCAAGCAGGGGAACAGATACAGTCAGCAGGCCGCCAAGCGCACTGCCTAGTGCAGAACCGATGACGAACAGCGGCGTTACTTCGCCGCCCTGAAATCCGGCGCCAAGCGTAACGGCAGTGAACAGGATTTTCAATAGAAAAGCGAATGGAGATAATGCTTCATGAAAGGCTTGTTCCATTAGCGGAAGCCCAAGGCCAACATAATCCCGCGTCCCTACGGCGTAGACGAGCAAAATGATAAGCAGACCGCCGATGAAGCTTTTGAAAGCTGGATTCGGGATATAATGGCTGAATACCGCTTTGAGCTTATGGGTAAGTACGACGAATAGCCGCGCCGTCAAACCGAACAATATTGAAGCGAGTACAATAGCGAGCAGCAGCTTTATATTGAAGCCTGGCAGGCTGCCGATGGCATAATGGCTATGATGCGTGCCTAACCCAAGGGCGACGGCATGTCCAGTAAAGCCAGCCGCCAAAGCGGGCAGCACCAGCCAGTAGGGGACAAGGCCTATTGCGAGCAGCTCTAAGCTGAATATGGCGCCAGCAAGCGGGGTGCCGAAGACGGAACCGAAGCCGCCGCTTATACCGCAGATAAGCAGCATCTTTCGCTCTAATCCACCGAGCCGACAAAGGCGTCCGATATAGCTAGCCATACTGCCGCCCATTTGCACGGCTGTCCCTTCACGTCCGGCTGAACCACCGAATAGATGGGTGATCATCGTACCGAAAAGAACGAGCGGTGCCATGCGCAGCGGCACTCCGCCATCTTCTGCATGCAGCTGCTCCAGCACAAGGTTATTCCCTTTGCCAGCATCTCCGCCAAGCTTCATATACAGATAGCTGACCAAAGCTCCACCTAGTGGAAGAAGCCAGAGCAGCCATGGATGCGCCAGCCGCTGATTCGTTGCTGCATCCAAAAGCGCCAGCAGCAGCGCAGAAGCAGCTCCCGTGAGTACACCAGTGGATCCAGCAATGCCAAGCCAAATAAGGAAAATGCGTATTCGCTGCTTCATGAATTATAATTCCCCTGACATGATAAGTTGATATTTAAGTCTATATCCCTTTATCGGATGAGTCAATGAATGGCGAGCTTCGCCATATCCTCAAATAATTGTACGTCATACAATTATTCATTTGATGCCATACAAGAGCTCTTGTTACAATGCTCATATATGGAGCATAAATGAAGGAAGGTTGATGAATATGAAATATTATGTCATTGATGCGTTTGCCAATCACCTTTTTGAAGGGAATCCAGCTGGTGTTTGCATTATGGATGCGTGGCTGCCGGATGAGCTCATGCAGAAGATTGCTATCGAGAACAATTTATCCGAAACGGCGTTTGCGGTAAAGGTTGCGGATGATGGTTACCATATAAGGTGGTTCACACCAGGCGGTGAAATTGATTTGTGTGGCCATGCAACGCTGGCAGCAGCTTATGTGCTTGCGAACTTTTATGATACAGCTCTTAGGCGTATTCGTTTCACAACAATGAGCGGCGACTTAATCGTTGTAAGGGACGGAGAGCTGTACGAATTGGATTTCCCGAACAAAATGCCAAAGCCCCATGCGCTCACACAGCAGATGGTTGAAGCGCTCGGAATGGTGCCCGTTGAAACGTATCTTGATCGCGATTTAATGTTTGTACTGGAATCGGAGTCTGATGTCAGCAGCCTGAACCCGGATTTCACAAAACTCGCCGCACTGCCAGAAGGACTCGGCGTGCTGGTTACTGCTAGAAGTGAGCAGTACGATTTCGTATCCCGGTGCTTTTTCCCAAAATTAAAAGTGGAAGAAGATCCTGTATGTGGATCAGCCCACTGCAATTTTATCCCTTATTGGGCTGAGCGTCTGAGCAAGCAGGAAATGACGGCAAGACAGGTTTCTAAAAGGGGAGGCACCTTGTACTGCAAGCTTGCTGGTGATCGCGTGAAGATAAGCGGCCGAGCTGTATTGTATTCGATTGCTGAGCTCTTTGTCGATTAAGATGATGCATATGGAGAAACGGGCATAATTTTATATATATATAAAATTTCACTATTCAACTGTAGCCGTTACTGCCTATACTTATGGCTATAAACAGAAATAGATAGGAAGAGGAGAATGGCATTGAATAACCCATTGCAAATACAATTGAACCGGGAGTACATACTGGAATTTTTGAACCGCTTGCTTCAAACGCCAAGCCCTAGCGGTTACTGCATGGCGATTATGAGGCTGCTGGAGGAGGAAGCTCGCAAGCATGGCTTTGAGCTGGAGCTGACGCCGAAAGGCAATGGAATCATTACGATTCCGGGAACAGGAAATTGTACAGCGGGCACGCTTGCGTTAACCGCTCATGTGGATACGCTTGGCGCGATGGTGCGAGCGATTAAGCCAAGTGGCATGCTGCGCTTTACGCCCATTGGCGGTTATGCCATGCATACAGTGGAAGGCGAATATTGCCTCGTCCATACGCGCGATGGCCGCCAGTATGAAGGAACAGTGCTGTCGACGAAAACGTCTGTCCATGTATATCCAGAGGCACGGGACTGGAAGCGCAGCGAGGAAAACATGGAAATACGCCTGGATGCGGATACGACGTCTAAAGAAGAGACGAAACGACTTGGCATCGAGGTCGGGGATATTATTTCATGGGACCCGCGTACAAAAATTATGGACAATGGCTGGGTAAAATCGCGGCATTTGGATGATAAAGCGAGTGTCGCTGCCTTGTTCGGGCTCTTGGAGTGGTTTGGACGCGAAGGGAAGCGACCGGAGCGCACGCTTAAGCTGATTTTTTCCACGTATGAAGAGGTAGGACATGGCAATGCTTATATGCCGCCGGATGTGACGGAGCTGATCGCGATTGATATGGGCGCTTTAGGCGACGACTTGTCCGCAAGTGAGCGGGATGTATCCATTTGTGCCAAAGATTCCTCGGGCCCTTATGATTATGCGATGACCTCGAAGCTGATTGAGCTGGCAAAGGCTTCAGGCATTTCCTATGCGGTCGATATTTATCCGCAATATGGCTCGGATGCATCGGCTGCACTGCGGGGCGGTAGCAATATACGAGCCGCGCTCATTGGGCCGGGTGTGCATGCTTCGCATGCCATGGAAAGGACGCATGCAGATGCTATTATAAACACGGCAGCATTGTTATTATCCTACATAAGCGAGGGATATTCATGGACAACGAAATCAAGCTAAAGCTGGACACGCAGCAGTTGGGACAGATTGCCCAGCATCATTTCGGCAGGGAGCTTGCGCATTCGCGCGAGCTTACCGATGGCTGGGCCAATACGGCGTATCAACTGACGCTGGTGGACGGCTTCCAGTCGGTTATAAAGGTGGCTCCTACGGCGGTCGGGTCGCTGATGCGCTATGAGCAAGAGATGATGAAAACCGAGGTGGAGGTTATGAGGCTCGTGTCTCAGAATCGCCGTATTCCAATTCCCGAAGTATACGCTTATGACCAATCACGGTCGCTTGTACCGACTGATTATTTTATTATGCAGTGGCTGGAAGGAGAGCCTTATAACAAAGTAAAGGAAAGCTTTACCCAAGAAGAACGCGAGCAAATTGAGCTTCAGTTGGGCGAGTACAATGCCTATATTAATGAGTTCAGCGGGGAAAAGTTCGGTTATTATCCACTGAAGGAGGCGTTTGCGAGCTGGACGGATGCTTTTTGGGCGATGCTGCAAGGCGTGCTTGATGATGCAACGGATGCAGGCGTTACGCTTCCGGCAGAGCGCCTGGTCATTGAACAGGAGGTAAAGGAGCGATTGCCTTATCTGCATGCCGTGACGAAACCAAAGCTGCTGCATTGGGATTTATGGGATGGCAATATATTTGTTAAGGATAAGCAAATTTGCGGGATTATCGACTTTGAACGGGCGATGTGGGGCGATCCGCTGATGGAGCATTATTTTAGCCATTTTAATCTATCAGAGACGTTTTTGCGGGGTTATGGTCGTGAAGCGCTGACGACTGAGGAGCAAATACGACGAAGCTTGTATGATTTGTATTTGGATTTCATTTTATTAATTGAATGCGCTTTCCGCAAATATAGCGACCAAACGCATCTGGAGTGGGCAAGAGACAATGCAGCTGAAGGCTGGGAGCGGTTTATGAAGCTAAGCTGAAATAGCTGAAATAGCTGAAATATTAAGAAGAAGAGCCGGGCAAGGAAAAGAAAAAGTCTGTAATAAGCTTGCTTAACGTTTCCTTGGCCCGGCTCTTTTGTGCAATCAGCGTCCGGAGAGCTGCTGTTCCGCAATTTGAATAAGACGACGGGTAATGGATCCCCCGATGGAGCCCATGTCACGCGTGGTCATATGTCCATAATAACCATCCTGCGGCAAATGAATGCCAAGCTCCTGTGCAACCTCAAACTTCATTTGCTCAAGCGCTGCACGCGCCTGTTGTACAACCAGCTGATTCGAACCTCTAGCCATAAGGGTGACCTCCTCAAGTAATAAGCGGCAGCATTTTTATAAGAAACCAAGCTTTCCCATGATAAAAGAAAAATGGCTTCCAAGCGCTGGCTTATTGCTATTATGTGGAGGTATTTCCTTGAATATTCACCAATTTATCCTGAATTTACCTCAGATCAGCTGAACCGTTCCATGCTAAAATGATAGGACGGCAAGGGGGAATCGGCATGTTTAAGCGACCGATGCTGATGACGGCATGTGATCAGCCTTTTGATAACGAGCAATTTTTATTTGAGCCGCTCATTGATGGGCAGCGCATGCTGCTTTCTTTTATCAATAGGAAGGCGCGTTTGTTCACAAAGCATGGTTATGAGGTCACTCGGCAATATCCGGAGCTACTCAGGCTGCCACTGTCCCGGCCTGTGGACGTTGTGCTGGATGGAGAGCTTTCTTACATGAACCCAGACACACGGAGACTTGAATTTGCTCCGCTCATTGACCGATATAAGATGACGAAGGAAGCACGCATTCGCGAAGGCGCGATAAAATGGCCTGTTCGTTATTATGTGTTTGATTTGCTTTATTATGACGGAGTGGACTTGCGCAGCAAGCCGCTGCTGGAGCGGAAGAAGCTGCTGCAAGCGCTGCTTGAAGATAATGGATTTTTTATGAAGCTGCCATATGTAACCGGGTGCGGCACACAATTGTGGGGACGAATTACCGCTTACGAGCTGGAGGGTATGGCTGGGAAAAGAAGCGAGAGCCTATACCTCGCCGGACGGAGCGCGCATTGGCTGAAAATGACGAATGCGGCGTATTCCCGCATACATATGGACTCGAATACTGCTGCATGGCTCTGATATAGAAGCTAAGCAGTATTTTTTTTTGGAGCACAGCCGATTTTTTGTTTGGCTTTGACCCATTTACACGCAAAGTAATCAATAGCGTAGGAGAACAGCAGGCCAATGCTGTATCTGACTAAATCAATACCGCTGAAGCCTTGTCCTAGCACAAGTCCTCCGAGCGTCGTATGGCGCACATTTCTAATCCATTCCGCCTGATAAAGCTGGCTGAATTCAATGCCGAAGCTGAAGGCCGCGCTGCAAGCGAGCGACAGGAGCAAGGGACGCCTGACCTGCAGCATGCGGAAGCCAAAGTAAACCATGCTGGCCCATAATATATCGCCAAAATGGGCGACGACGAATGACGGCAGCTGGCTGGCGAAATGCCGCGAGCTAAAGCCGAGCGCCATCGTAAGGAGGACGGCTGCGACATAATAAAAGATTGGTTTAAGCATCGTTTGTACCCTTCCTAAATCATTATTTAAAACCGTGCATTTGCTTGAATTCGCCTGGCGTGCAGCCGACATAGGCTTTGAACAATGTATTAAAATACGTCGGGTTTTCGAAGCCGACCTGGCGGGCGATTTCATACAGCTTCATGCCGCCGCCGCGGATGAGCAGCTCTTTGCCTTTATTGATCCGCTCTTTATTGACATATTCCATGGGGCGCAGCTTGAACGTTTTTTTGAAAAGCAGGCATAGATGCTGCGGCGTGACATGAAGCAGCTCCGCCAGCTCGGGCAAAGTAATCGGACGATGCAGGTTCGCCTCGATATAGCGCAGCACAGGATGAAGCCGCTCATTCATTTGCTGCGTGGCCAGACTGCCTTCGGCAAGCTGCTGGCGCAGCCCAAGCAGCACGCTATAAATTTGCTTGGAGCCGAGCATGCCAAGGCCCGGCTCCTTCTCCCGCATAAGGCGCAGCATATCGCTCATCATCTCTAATACAGGGCGGGAGTCGTTAATCGTATAGATGCCAGGGCGAGTCAAGCCTGCCAGCTGGTTTAGCGATTCGGCGAGTGACCCGTCATACGTAAACCAGTAAGCTTCCCAAGGCTCTTTGACCGCATGGTAGCTATGGGCAAGCCTTGGAGGGAGGAGGAAGCCATCGCCTTGCTTCACCAGATAACGTTCCTGATCGATAATAAGCTCTCCTTCTCCTGAGACGACCTGCGTCCACTGGTAATCGGGAAAGCCTTCCGGGCGACGAATACCCTCCTGATGATCCCAATGTCCCACACCGGTTATATAGACGGGCAGCTGATAATCCGTCGTTGTCAGCGTCGTATAAATAATTTCATTCATGGGAAGCATCCCCTCTTAGTTGTTAATATTCAAATCTTTAAGTAAAATACGAAAATAGTTTAATGATCTTTACTTTTCTAGCTTTTATAATGTGAATATTATAACTAAACTTATACTGAGTTGAAAGAGGTGCCTTCATTGTCGAAGAGAAAATTTACGTATCAGGCTCCAGCTAACGGATATCCAGAGTGGAATAACAACCCTACTATTTTTGAGCTTAATCGGTTGGATGCACATGCAACCCGTATTTCTTATACAAGCGTACAAAAAGCGCTTCAAGGCGAGCGTACAGGCTCCGAGCGCTATGTTTCGCTGAATGGAGATTGGAAGTTTTCCTTTGCGGAAAATGCGGAAGCACGCATCGCTGATTTTTATAAATTGGATTATGACTGCAGCAGTTGGGCTTCGATTCCAGTACCGAGCCACTGGCAGCTTCAAGGGTATGATTACCCGCAATATACGAATGTGACTTACCCATGGGTGGGCAAGGAGGATATTAAGCCGCCATTCGCGCCTGTTAAATATAACCCGGTCGGTTCCTATGCGACAACCTTTACCGTTCCTGAGGGCTGGGATGGACAGCCAGTGTTTATCAGCTTCCAAGGTGTGGAGTCTGCCTTCTACGTTTGGGTAAACGGTGATCTTGTTGGTTATAGCGAGGATACATTTACGCCGGCAGATTTTGATTTGACGCCTTATTTGCAAGAGGGTGAAAACAAGCTGGCGGTAGAAGTATACCGTTGGTGCGACGCAAGCTGGCTGGAGGATCAAGATTTTTGGCGGATGAGCGGTATTTTCCGTGAGGTGTACTTGTATACGGCGCCTCAGGTTCATATTTATGACTTCTTCGCTAAGGCGGCGCTGGATGCAAATTATGAAGATGGCGAGCTGACGGTTGAAGTGAAGGTTCGCTTCGAGGAGGAAGCTTCCGAGCAGCAAACAGCTGTAGAAGCGATGCTGTATGATGCCTCCGGCGAGCCGGTTTGGCAGCAGCCGCTGAGTGGAGAAGCGATTCGACAGGAGAAGGGCGAAACCGTTGCAGCATTAGCGCTGAATACAAAGCTTGCGCAGCCGCTCAAATGGAGCGCTGAGGAGCCGCATTTATATACGCTTGTGCTGTCGCTTAAAGATGCAGAGGGCAAGCTGACAGAAGCCGTTAGCTGCAAAGTCGGTTTCCGCACGTTTGAAATAAAAGACGGCTTGATGCAGATCAACGGTCAGCGCATTCTTTTCAAAGGCGTCAATCGTCATGAGTTTTCCTGCGACACCGGGCGTGCGCTCAGCTATGAGGATATGGTGACCGATATTAAGCTGATGAAAGCGCATAATGTCAACGCCGTACGTACTTCGCATTATCCGAATCATCCGCTATGGTATGATCTGTGCGATGAATATGGACTTTATGTCATTGACGAAGTCAATCTCGAAACGCATGGCTCATGGACATATGGGCAAAAAGAGGTTGGAGACGCTGTGCCTGGCAACTTCCCAGAATGGACGGCAAATGTGCTCGACCGCAGCCGCTCTATGCTCGAACGCGATAAAAATCATCCATCAATCGTTATTTGGTCGCTAGGCAATGAATCATTTGGCGGGGATAATTTCCTGAAAATGGCCGATTATTTCCGTAAGACAGATCCGTCCCGCATTGTGCATTACGAGGGCGTTTTCCATTGTCGCGAAAGCGAAGCGGCTTCGGATATTGAGAGCCATATGTATACGAGTCCAGCAGGAGTAGAAGCCTATGCCAAAAATAATCCGCAAAAGCCGTTTATTATTTGCGAATACAGCCATGCAATGGGCAATTCCTGCGGCGGCTTGCATAAATATTGGGAGCTGTTTGACAAATATCCGATCCTTCAAGGCGCTTTCATCTGGGATTGGATCGATCAGGCTATTCGCACGCAAACACCGGATGGCATTACGTACATGGCCTACGGCGGCGATTATGGCGATAGCCCGAACGATGGCAACTTCTGCGGCAATGGTTTGATTTTTGCTGATCGTACCGTTTCCCCTAAGCTGCATGAAGTGAAGGCCTGCTACCAAAACATCAAAATTCATAGCCCGAACTGGGAAGCTGGAACGGTGCGCGTCGACAATAAAAATCTGTTCGTATCGCTGGATGCGTACGAGCTGCACTGGAAGCTGAACAGCAACGGTATTATTATGCAAAAAGGCGTGCTAACTGTAGACATCGCAGCGGGCGCCTCTGCCGAGCTGGCCATCCCGTTCCAAATGCCGACAGAAGCAGGTCTGAATGAAGAAATTACGCTTACGGTCAGAGCTGTCCTGAAGGAAGCTACGCCATGGGCGGAGCAAGGACATGAAGTGGCATTCGGTCAATTTATTGCGCCTGCTTTGCCTGTCTCCCCTGTTGCTGTTGAGATTGCATCGCCACAGTATGGTGCAATAATGGTTGAAGCTGCATCTAATGGAGCCCTTGTGTTGACGGGAGAAGGCTTTGACATTCGCTTCAATCAGGCGAGCGGCGAGCTGGAGTCCTACCAAATTGGCGGTTCTGAGCGGCTGTCTTCGCCGATTGTCCCGAATTTCTGGCGGGCATACACGGATAATGACCGCGGAAATGGACATGTCGAGCGCTGTGCGCCTTGGCAGGCTGCTTCGAAGGAGCGCCAATTGATCCGCTTCAGCTGGGAGGCGCTTGGAGATCGCGTGAGAGTAAAATCGCAATACCGCTTAAGCGCTGCTGCTGAGACACGCTGCGAGCTGGCTTATACGATTTACGGCGATGGGCTGATTGAAGCTGAGCTGCTGCTGCAGCCTGGTGAAGGCTTGCCGGAAATACCGGAAATCGGGCTGCTTTTCACAATGAATGAAACGTTTGATTCTATTGCTTGGTATGGCAATGGCCCCCATGAATCATATTGGGACCGTCAAACTAGTGCGCGTCTGGGACGTTTCGGCGGCAAGGTGAAGGATCAGCTTATGCCTTACATTCGTCCGCAGGAATGCGGCAACAAAACGGAAGTGCGCTTCGCAGCAGTAACCGATGCAAACGGAAGCGGCATTTCGCTTCAGGGCGAGCCGCGCTTTGAATTAAATGTGCTGCCTTATACAGCTGATGAGCTGGAGGGGCATGATCATCCTTACAAGCTGCCTGTGAGCGATAAAACAGTCGTTCGCGTCAATTATCGTCAAATGGGCGTTGGCGGAGATGACAGCTGGGGAGCGCGGGTTCATCCGGAATATACGCTTCCAGCGAATCGCGACTATCGTTTCCGGATCTCGCTGCGCGGACAATAATCGAGGACTAACGCTAGGATTGCTTTGTGTTAATTATATAGCTATGATACGGCAAACTGCCGCTATGACCGATCAGGTCACAGCGGCGGTTTTTTTGCATGTAGCGGGCATATTTGAAGGAAAGAGGATAAGCAGGTATAACAAAAGTGTTGACGAAAACCAAACGAAATAATATTATGTCTAAATAAAAGACAAACAAAAATCAATTTTGTCTAATTAAAATCTAGAGGAGTTGCAAAAATGTTTAGTAATCGATTTTTCCGTACGATCATCCTGTCCAGAATTTTGCTCCAATTGGGTATTTGGATTAGGAACTTTGCGATCTTGCTGTATGTGACGGAAGTCACGAACAACGATCCCTCAGCTGTATCGCTTATTTCGGTGGCAGAGTTTGCGCCGATTTTTGTATTTGCCATCATTGGCGGCACGTTTGCTGACCGCTGGAAGCCTAAACGGACGATGATCGGCTGTGATTTCTTGTCCGCTTTTTCCGTCCTCGGCGTATGGATCGCATTGCTTAGTGGCTCATGGCAAGGGCTGTTGCTGACGACGCTGGTTTCGGCCGTGCTGTCGCAATTTTCCCAGCCATCTGGCATGAAGCTGTTCAAGCAGCATGTGCCACAAGATCAACTGCAAGCTATGATGGGCATGTATCAGACTATAATGGCTATATTTATGGTCATAGGACCGCTGCTCGGTACATTTGTATATCAGCATTATGGCATTGAGGTGGCGATTACGGTTGCTGCTGCGCTGTTTTGCGGCTCAGCAGCCATATTGATGCTTCTGCCGCGCGATGCACAGTCAGAACGTACACAGCAGGCATCGAGCTTCAGGCAAGAGCTTACGGCGGGACTTCATTATGTATGGGGCCAGCATGCCCTGCGCTCTCTGGGACTTACGTTTGCAGCAACTGGCCTCGCTTCTGGACTTACCCAGCCGCTGGCTTTGTTTATTGCCATCGATAATTTAGGACAGGATAAGTCGTTTTTACAGTATTTATTAGTGGTTAGCGGGGCGGCGATGCTAGTTGGCGGAAGTGTGGTTTTGTCGATCGGGAAAAAGGCAAGTCCGCGCAAGCTGCTCCTATTCGGCTTGTCGGCAAGTGCACTGGCTACGCTGGGCACCGGATGGTCGGAGAGCATTCCGCTAACGCTCGCTCTGCTCATGGTCGGCGGCTTCTGTGTTCCGCTTATTCAGGTGGGCATTAACACCATTATTCTGCAAAACACCGATGCAGCCTTCATCGGCCGGGTAGGAGGTACGATTACGCCCATGTTTACCGGCATGATGGTCATCGGAATGTCGCTATCCGGCGTATTAATGGCAGCCTTGACGCTGCCCCTTGTTTACAGCATAAGCGCTTTTATCTTTGTTATTGCCGCCTTTACGGTAAAACTAGGGAATACGGCAAGGTCAAGTATTTCAAAAGCGTCAACGCAGATTTGAAAAATAATCACTGAATTATGGTAAAATAAAGCGATCACACGCTTTTTTGGGGAAGGATACCGTATGCTTTATTATTTTGCAGCGCTGCTTGCCGCTGCTTTACTGCTGCTGCTGACAAATCCGAGGAGCGAGTCAAATCGCTGGGCCGCTTTTTTTCTCGGATTTGCGTCCATAGGTGGGCTGGCAGATACGCTTGCCGCAGCTGAAATGAATACTTTAGCGCATCTCGTTCAAATGCTGAATCACACATTCACGCCTTACGGCGTACTGGTATTCAGCATCGTTTATTCCGATAAAGTGGCAAACGAGAAAGTGCGCCTGCTGCTTAAAGGACTGCTGCTGCTTCCGGTAGTCGGCATGCTGCTGTTAACGCCGATTACACCCAGGCTGGAGCTGGACTACCCTATATTGCTAGCCTGGACAGCCCCTTATTATTTAGCCTCCTGCTATTTGCTGCTCGTCTCGCTATGGAGTGAGGAAAATAGCCGCCGGAAGCGGAGTCGCTTTATTATTGCCCTTATCATGGTGCCGACGCTGCTGGCGGTGCTTGTTCTTATTAATGTAGCGAACGTTATTTCGCCTGCATTCGATTATTTTCGTTACATTTCACTCTTCATCTTTTATTCGCTTACTGTAGCTGTATTGTGCACATTTGCTTATGGCGTGCTTGGCGTCAAGCTGCGGTTTGAACGCGATCAGTGGGAAAGCACTCGCAAGGCGGTCAGTTCCGGGACGACGATACTTAACCATACGATTAAGAACGAAATCGGGAAAATCGCGATCAGCACAGAAAATTTAAAAAGCGAGCTGTCTGCCGGGTCGCTTGAGGCAGCGGAGCAGCTGCGCATCATTGAAACGGCTTCAAGCCATATGCTTGCGATGGTGACGAGCATTCACAGCCAGACTAGAAGCATTGTGCTGCGCGAGCAGCCTGTCCGTTTGGATGAGCTTGTCGAGCGCTGCTTGCAGCAGCAGCAGGTGGAAGGAAGGCCCATTCGGCTCAAGCTGCATTTGTTATGTAGGCCAACTGTGCTGTGCGATCCGCTTCACCTGCTGGAAGCCATAAATAATCTGGTGCAAAATGCGATTGAAGCGATTCCCGAAGGAATAGCTGGAGAAATACACGTGACGCTGAGCTCGCACAAAAAGGCGGTGAGACTCCTCGTGAGCGACACAGGCACTGGAATGAATGAGGAACAGCTGAAGCAAGCGCTGGAGCCTTTTTATAGTACGAAAAACCGCAGCCGCAATTTTGGACTGGGGCTCGCTTATGTGTATAATGTCGTACACCAAAGCGGATGGACGATCGAGCTGTCCAGCATTCTTAATGAAGGAACAGAAGTGCTGCTGCATGTTCCTGGTCGCAAAGTGATGGAAATCAAGGAGGGAATTCGATGAGCCATATACGGGTGCTGCTAGTAGAGGATGATCCCGATTGGGTGAAGGCGATGACGCTCTTTTTGAACAAGGAAGCGGATTTGCTCATAGTAGGGGTGGCTTCGACGGCGGAAGAAGCGCTTAGCCTGGCTCGAACCTTGTCGTTTGATGTCGCATTGCTTGATATTCAATTGGCTGACCACCAGCAAAATGGCATTTATACGGCCGTAGAAATGCATCGCATCCACGCTGCCAAAATCATCATGCTAACCTCAATGAGCGAGGAGGAAGTGATGACCCAGGCGTTCACTGCTGGGGCTATCAATTATATTGAAAAAACAAATTTTCGCCAGCTGCCGGAAGCGATCCGCAGCGCTTACCATCATCCTGCGCCGATGGAGGCGCTGCTTAAGGAATTTGCCAGGTTAAAGCGTGAGGAGCAATTAAAGGATTTAACGTCTGCCGAACGGGAGGTATTCGAGCTGATTGAGCAGGGCTACACGCAGACGCAAATCGAGCAGAAGCTGTATAAGGCGGAGAGCACACTGAAAAATCAAGTGAACAAAATGCTCAAGAAGCTTGGCGTCCGCAGCCGCAAGGAAGCCGTTGAGAAGGTACGGCGCAAAGGGCTGACCGCCGGCATGGAGGAATACAAAGAATAACCGCATAAGCGAGGGGAGGGTACTACGATTTGTAGTACCCTTTTTCGTATGCCCGCTACAAAAGTTAGCACTGAGCAAACTTTGCTTTTGCTACTACAATTAAGGAAGAACGGAGGGGGCATGATGCAGGCGCCTAGAAAAAAACAATCAGGACGAGCGCTGCTGCTCGTTGACGGACAATGCCAGTTGTGCAGCAAAATCTCGCAATTCGTTATTGCACGTGATCCGAAAGCCTACTTTCGCTTCGCTGCGCTGCAATCGCCGGCAGGGCAATATGTGCTGGAAGCGTATTTGCTGCCTCCGAGCGATTTGGACACCTTCATCATGATCGAGGATGGCTGCTGCTACACAAAATCGGAAGCAGCACTGCGCGTCTTGCGGCAATTAAAGGGACTATGGCCGTTGTTATATTGCCTAATAGTCATTCCTGCTTTACTGAGAAACGTTGTGTATGATTGGATCGCGGCTAAGCGTTATGGTTGGTTTGGACATGTGGAGCATTGCTTGCTTCCAAACGCAGATCAGCGATTCCTTCTAATAGAAGAAAGAGAGGAGGCAGCTCCCTATGTCAAGTAAGCGAAGAGATAAGTCGATATATGTCGAAACGACCATTCATACCGATCTGGATACGCTTTGGAACTACACGCAAATTCCGAGCAAGCATGTACAGTGGGATATGCGCTTTACAGAAATTTTATATTTGCCCCGTCTTACGGAAGAAGAAATGCAGAAATTTCATTATCAAACACGCATCGGCTTTGGGCTTGCGATAGCGGGCACAGGAGCGACTCGGGCAAGCTGGATAGAAAAAGAAAAAATTCAGTCCCGCCTGTCTACCCTATCCTTCAGCTCGGAACAGAAGCTGTCGCTGATCAGCAAGGGAAGAGGCTACTGGCAATATACCGAGCAAGGAGACGACGTCATTTTTCTCACCCGCTACGATTATCAAACACGCTTTGGGGCTGTCGGCCAAGCATTTGATCGATTCCTATTTCGCCCGTTATTCGGTTGGGCAACCGCATGGAGCTTCGATGTGCTCAAAATATGGCTGGAGCAGCACATCCCGCCTGCGGCAACGATTCAGCGCACAATCATTCATTATGTGAGCCTGGCGCTGCTCGCTGTACTATGGCTTTATCAGGGCATTGTGCCCAAGCTGCTTTACCCGGAGACGGGAGAGCTTGCACAGATACATGCCTCGGGGCTATTTTCAGGCTGGGAGCAGCAGGCACTCGTCCTTCTTGGGCTCAGTGAAGCGGCGCTGGCCATTATTTTCGTTATATTTCATCGTTTCCCGATTCTTTATAGCTTGCAGCTAGTCCTGCTTCTGCTCTTGCCGGCCGTTGCTCTGGCGAACAGTCCAGAACTGCTGCAAGCCTCTTATAATCCTGCAACCATAACGATTCCGATGATTGGCCTATGCTTTGTGGCGTGGCGGACATGCAAGGGTCTGCCCAATGCGTCGCGCTGCTTGCGCAAACCTAAAGGTAAAGCTAAATAATAGAAGGGGGACATGAACGATGGCTTCGATTTATGAGCAAGTATTAGGAGCGGACTTTGCAAAGCTGCATCCCCGCATTCAAGAGCGGTTTGGCTTCAGCAGTTTGGATGGCATGGCTTCGATTGGCGAAGGCGTCATGGAGGAAATTTGGTACAGCAAGCGGGTAGCCATCCCGCTTTATATTGGCAGCTCGCGCCATATTATGTTCCCGCAGGGAGGCAGACAGATTCCGTTCACGATTGGGAATTATGCCTATGCAGACCGATTCGGCCGGGAAACGGTAACATGGAACAGAACTTTCAAATTTCCGCAAAAAATACGAAAGTTCGACGCTACGATGATTTATAGTCGAAAAAACAATAAAATTGTCGATTATTTAGGGACGAAACAGCATCTCGCTGTAGACCTCGATATTTCTGCCGTACCGGGAGGAGGCATTCGCATCCGTTCAGGCGAGCAGCGCTTCTATGAGCGTTTTCTGCAGTTTCGTTTTCCGCGCCTGTTTACTGGAGAAGCCAATGTAACCGAGTGGTACGATGATGAGCAGGAGAAATTTCGAATTTCGGTTCAAGTGGACAATCCGCTGCTTGGTACGATTTTTCGCTATTCGGGCTCCTTTCAGGCTTATTTCATCGATACCGGCAAGCAGCGGATCCCGCTTGATGCGAAGCCCCTGCGTGAGGAGCACAGAGAGTAGATTCACAACTTGTTCAAAGTATGAATGCGTATTTCTCCCGCCTTGCTGGTATGATTAGGATGTGTTTGAAGATCATTTCGCCAGGAGGTAACACAGATGTCAACCCATACGATGAAAACAGCGATCGGCCGGCTGCGCCTGTTCGGCATAACGGAAGGGATTTCGTTTTTAGTGCTGCTCTTTATTGCCATGCCACTAAAGTACGGTGCAGGCATTGACGAAGCGGTTGCGATTACAGGGATGCTGCATGGCTGGCTGTTTGTCATCTATCTAATCGGCATAGCCAACGCATTTTTCGTCAAGCAATTATCCTTCTTTCATTCTTTTTTGGCAGTTGTTGCTGCCTTTATACCATTTGGCCCATTTCTACTGGATCGAAAGCTGCGTTAACAGAGGTAAATGTGATAAATGTCTCAATTGTTTATGCAGTCTGGAGCCCCGTACTCGGGAAGCCAGACTTTTTCTTATATTCCGTGCACTTTCAGTAAAATTTTTTTGAAAAACGGTGTCATAAGCACTAGTACGATTAAACCGAGATATGCTATGTTATTTCTATGGTTCAACCAACTCCCAATAGAGAACGAAGAAGTATTTTTTGGAAATACATCCAAAAGAAGAGGAATTCGCCGAATCGTGTGGAAACTTACTTAACCAGTATTTGAGACATGACGAATAAGAATCCGAGGTAAATGAATGCAAAATTCAGTATTTTTCAAAAGTGTGATAAACTCTGATTCGATCTTGGATTCAATTGGGTTGTTAGGGCAATACCTGGAGACATTGATCGGTTGCCAGCATATTTGTTTATTGCTGCCGCACGATAATGGGCGAAATAAGCTTATACCATATTCTTTCAAAATCAATCAAGCGGATCTGAAACTGCTGCAGCAAATGGCGATAGACACCGATTTATTTTCAGATATGTCCTCGGGCATGCACCTCTGTATAACGATGAGCAGCGCCAAACCTGCGATTAAACTCCTGTCCATGACAACTTTCCAATCGCTATATACCTTTCACCTAAACCGTTCTGTCTATGGCGCGATTTTATTGTGCTTCCGTTCCCCAGTTCAGTTGACAGACGAGCAGCTTCACATCTGCCAGATGGTTACAATGCAAATGGAACAGTTAATCGAGAAAATTTATTTTCGCAAACAGGTGTTGAAGCAGCAATCCTACGAGAATTTGGTCAACACATTGCGGATGAAGGATGGCTTTACGCTTAATCACTGTTATAATGTGGCCTTCTACGCTTCTTTGTTGGGTGCCAAAGTAGGGGTTGATGCTGAGCAGCTGGAGCAGCTCAAAATCTCGGCACTGCTGCATGACATTGGGAAAATTGCCATACCGGACTCGATACTGCTCAAGCCTGGTCGACTGACGGATGACGAATTTTCGGTCATCAAACAGCATCCTGCAATCGGTTACGAGCTACTCAAGGATTTGCCCGATGTTCAGAAAATATTGCCTGTCGTACGGTGGCATCATGAGCGTATTGATGGCAGTGGCTATCCGGACGGACTTAGCGGAGATGACATTCCTTTGCTCGTGCGGATTGTCAGTCTGGCAGACGCCTTCGACGCCATGACTTCCACGAGAGTGTACCGGCACTCCCTGCCTGTTTTCGAGGTTCGCAGGCAGCTGGAAATCAACGGAGGCAAGCAGTTTGACGGGCAGCTTGTACAGGCATTTCTGCAAATGCTTGATGATCATATGATTATGGACAGATTGGTTTGGGATGAGTGATTTTATAGTGAAGAAGGTTGGGGACATATATGCGCAAGAGGATTTTTATTGTCGACGATGAGCCTCACAACATCCATATACTCCGTGTTTTCTTGACATCGCTGAATTATGACATTTATGTAGCCGAGAACGGCAGGCAGGCGGTGGAAATGATTGACGCTGTTGCTCCGGACTTGATTTTACTGGATGTTATGATGCCGGATTTGTCGGGATTTGAGGTTTATAAACGCTGGCTGGACAAAGATGATTTTGATGTGCCAATCATTTTTCTGTCTGCCAATGTGCAGAAGAAGGCGATGCTGGAAGGACTACAGCTTGGCGCATTCGATTATTTGACCAAGCCCTATGATCTCGATTTGCTGGAGATGAAGGTATCGATTGCCTTGCAGCAAAAAATGAAGCTGTTCAATTTGAAGAAGGATAATGAGCAGCTTGCAGAGCTGGCTTATGTGGATGCACTAACGGGGCTTTACAATCGTACATATTTGGACGTGGTAGCTCAGCAAATTAAAGACGGCGATAAGCATTATGAGTCTGTTTTAATGATTGACATGGATAATTTTAAAACGATTAACGACACCTTCGGTCATATGATCGGCGACCAGACGCTGCGCGACATTGGAAACATCCTGTATCAGGTGATGTCGCCTTATGTCCATGTGACTTTCCGCTATGGGGGAGATGAGTTTCTCGTAATATTGCAGGATAGCGGGGAAGCGCTCGCAGCGGCGGAAGCCATTATTGCGGCTGTTGATCAAATACAGGTCGGCCATCCTTCTCAAAAGCAGATTCAAGTTTCCGTTAGCATCGGAGTGTCTCACAGCTTAGACTCTAGCACCCTTCATCAGATGATATCGCAAGCGGACTCTGCATTGTTAGGCTCCAAACGAGGCGGCAGGCACCAAATAACAGTGAAGTAATCTACGATGAATGGATGATGTGAAGTGATGGAGTTAAAGAGTTTCAAGAAGCTTTTTCATATGACCAAAATTATTAACTCGCAATATGAGCAATCCGAAATTTTACAAGTGTTTGTTGACGCAATAGCGAGTGAGATTACCCAGGCCGACCTTGTTGGCTTTTTTCTCAAGCAGCCGGATGGAACGTATAAGGGCTACAAAGGCAATAAAATGCCTGTCGATATAACAGAGCTAATCATTGATCCATCGAAAGATGCTTTCGTTCACAATATTATGGAAAATCGAACGATTGGCTATATCCCCGATACGAGCAAAGACAATCGCATTGACGATACGAAAAAAAATCTGCTGAGCATCAAGTCGATTCTCGGGATTCCGGTTATTGTCGATGATAAAATATTCGGCCTTGTGTTCGTTCATGACTTTGGCAAGCCTATGAATTTAACGCAGGAGCAAATGGACGTAACGGAAGCGTTCGTCAATATGGCGAGCGTGGCGATCCGCAATTTGCAAATGTTAGAGCAGTCGCAGGAGCTGCTGGAGAAGCAGCAATTGCTGCTTGATGCGACGAAGTCGCTGTCCAAGTCGCTTTCCGTGCGTGAAGTATTGAAAACCTGTTTTTATTATATGCAGCGTGCCAGCGGCTCGGATGATATTGGCATTCATCTTTTCAATGAGAAGGATCGGACGGTCGAGCCTTTCCATCTCTCTTCTCTGAATGTCAAGGAGGAGGACTGGCGTGGAAAGCATCGTGATGTTATTAAGCTGAGCATTGACAGTGACAAGCTGTTTTACGAAGTCATTATGCAAAAGCGGGCGATTTTCATTCCAGACGTTTATGCGGACGAGCGTCCAAATCATAAAGCGTGTGAAATGTTCGGAATTAAAAGCCTGCTTGCTATACCGTTAGTTGCCAAGGGCAGCGTATTCGGTATCGTGGCTATTCCGTCGATTCATAAACCTACAGAGTACGAGGAAGGCAAAATAGAATTTTGCCATTCCATTGCCGATGTAACGGCGACGGCTTTGTCTAATGCCCTGCATACCGAGCATTTGGATCAGGCAGTCAGCGAGCGTTCAATGGAGCTGCAGCAGGCTAACTTCAAGCTGGAAGGGCTTGTCAAGGAGCTGGAATATTTAAACGAGCTGAAAAATGATTTCATTGCAACGCTGTCGCATGAACTGAGAACGCCAATCACGGCAATCAAGGGAACCGTCGATATTTTGGGCAAAGGGCTGCTTGGCCAATTAAATGACGCGCAGCATGACTTGCTCGATACGGCAGGCAGATCCATTGAGCGTTTATTAAATCAGGTGAACGAGCTGCTTGATTTTGCCAAGATGGAAAATGGGAAATTTGAGCTTTGCTACAAGGTTGTCGATTTCAACGATCTGATTCATGAGGCTGCTCGTATCGTTCAATCGCTGGTCAACAAGAAGAAAATCCACTTGGAAGTGGAAATCGAAGAGACGGCAGATGTGATTATTCAGGCAGATCGGGAACGGATTTTGCAAATATTGCTGAATTTGTTGTCCAATTCGGTGAAATTCACGCCGCAGCAAGGGCAAATTACGATTCGTGCCTCTTCTGACGATGATTATTTAAAGCTGGAAGTTTGCGACAATGGCATCGGCATACCGCTAGAGAAGCAAAAAAACATTTTCACGAAATTTTATCAGGTTAACAATCAAATTAATGGCACGGGGCTTGGGCTCGCCATCTCCAAGCAGCTAATTGAACTGCATGGCGGTCAAATTTGGTTTGAAAGCAATGAGGGAGCGGGCTCCGTATTTACGTTTATGCTGCCAAAAAGGGGGAGAAAATAATGCGTGCTATCGAAGTGGGTCTGCGCTTTTTGATCAAGCAGGGGGTTAAATATATCTTCGGCATTCCTGCGGGTTCGATTAATGCCCTTTACGATTGTTTATATGATTTGCCAGAACTGCAGGCGGTAGTCGCCAAGCATGAGACTAGCTCTGGCTATATGGCAGCAGCTTATACGCGCATCACCGGAATCCCGGCAGTTTGCGTAGGCTCCAGCGGCCCGGGAGCAACTAATTTGGTGACACCAGCAGCGAGCGCAGCGAAAGAGAAGCTGCCCGTCATCTTCATCACTGGCTCGGTACCATCGACGAAGCTTGGCAAAGGAGGCGCACAGGAGCTCGGAGCAGATCCGATTTTTGCGCCTGTCACGAAGCTCAGCCGAAAGGTAATGAATGCGGAGGAGCTGCCGGCAGCTATTGCCGAGGCGTATTGGACAGCGATTAGCGGGGTTCCGGGGCCGGTGCACTTGTCAATTCCTATCGACCTGCAAATGGCCAACATAGGTGAAATGGAGCTGCCAGAGCTGCCGTTGGCACGGAACCCGGTGACTGTTGTTGATGAAGTGCTCATGGATGCAGCTTTGCAAGCTGTGCTGCAAGTGGGCGAGCGGGGAGCGATCTTGCTTGGGCATGGAGCGAAAAGCGCCCGGACGGAAGTGCTCGCATTTGCAGAGCGGACAGGCTGGATGGTCGCCACGACGCCGCGGGGCAAAGGAGCGTTCCCTGAGAATCATCCGCAATCGCTCGGTGTGTACGGACTGGCCGGCAATGATAAAGCGGTTGAATTTCTAAACAGCGATGGCCATAAGCTTCTTCTCGTGCTGGGGTCAAGCCTCGGCGAGCTTGCAACCTGTAATTGGGAAGCACGGCTGACCGCTGGCAAGCAGCTTATTCATGTCGATTATGATGAGCGCGAGCTTGGACGCTGCTATGAGGCGGACATTGCGCTGCATGGCGAAATCGCTCCTGTACTGCGTCAACTGAGTGCAGGGCTTGCACACACAGGAAGCGGCTTGACCGCAGAGCGAAAAATGCTGCTGGAGCAGCTGCATCTTGCCCGCTTAGAGGCGGCGGCGGATGCTTCGGCGATGGAGACGTGGAATACACGTACAGCGATTCGTTTGCTTGGGGCAAACGCTCCGGAGCAGACCCGCTTTTATATCGATATCGGCGAGTTCATGACCTATTCAATTCAAAATTTGCTTATTCGTGAGCAGCAGCAATTCGATATTAATATTAATTTTGGCGGTATGGGTTCAGGCATAGCGGGCTCGCTTGGTGCGAAGCTTGCAGAGCCTGAGCGTCCCGTGCTTTGCATAACGGGGGATGGCTGCTTTTTCATGCATGGCCTTGAAGTAATGACGGCAAAAGAATACGGGTTGCCAATCGTTTTCGTTGTCATTAACAACGCTCGTCTGGGCATGGTGTACCATGGCCATATGCTGCAATACGAGCGTTGTCTCAGCGATTTCTCACAGCAGCGCGTCAGCATTGCAGCAGTGGCACAGTCGCTTGGCATCCGCCATGTGCAAGTCGAATCCATAGAGCAGCTTCAAGCCGAGCATGTTCAGCAGTGGTTTGCTGAAGGCAAAAGCGGACCTTTTGTGGTAGAAATTATTGTGGATGGCAATGAAATTCCACCCATGGGGGAACGAGTGAAGTTTTTGCAAGGCGCGACGTATTAAAACTCCAACAAGAAACTAGGGCGTGTCTGAAAAC
>NZ_JBCNGR010000045.1:0-143914 GCF_050481745.1 Paenibacillus algorifonticola
TTCAAAAAAAACGGGGCGTCCAGAAGTCAGCTTTCACTGACTTTCTGGACAGCCCCTTCTTTTGCTAACTCTAAGGTGCTCCGTCCATCCGTAGTTGAATCTAAGGCACACTGCTCCAGAATACTGTTGCGTTAATCTGCCCGTTAGCTCAATGGATGCGTTAAAATTTGCTGTAAACCTGTGCATAAGCCTTTTTCATCTGCTCAATCCTGGAAGAGAATAACTCCCTTAGCCGCTTTCCCCACTGGCAGCGGATGCATATTCATCCCTATGGAGCAGATATTCCTTCGCAACGAAGCAGCGAGCTGTTCCAGTCGATTGAAGAATCCAGCGTGTGCTTGAGGAGGCGGGCGATGAAGCAACCGTTACTCAGTTGACGGCAGCACTGGGCTTAGAGCAAGCAGGCCGGGACATTCCGGCTACTTGGGCAGAGACGCTTTCTCCACCCGGGACTCAGGAAACCGAAACGCTTCAGCGTTATGGCTGCTTGATGGGGGTGGGGGATGAAATGAAACCCGATCTGACGGAATTGTGCCGACAGCTCAGACTGGCCCATGTGGTGGATTACGTCGCACAGCAGCAGGACGAACAGATGAACGAACTCGTCGAACGGCTGCTTGTGGCCGAGAAGGAAGGACGGCGCAGGGCTAAACTGGGGAAGCTCGTGCAGCAGGCGGGATTTCCCCACTTGAAGACATTTGATGGGTATGTGGATGACCACATTACGTTTCCTGGTGGGCATACGCTGGATGTACTACGGGAGATGACCTGGCTGCCCTGCAGGGAGAATTTGCTGCTGATGGGCGCGGTGGGGACGGGGAAAACCCACATGGCTACAGCACTCGGAGTGGAAGCCTGCAGGCGAGGACAGGCTGTGCAATTTTACCGGGCCTCGGATCTGGTGGCGGTCCTGCAAGAAAAATTTGCGGCTGGCGCGCTCAGCCGCTTTCGGGAGAAGCTGAAGAAGGTAGATCTGCTCATCCTGGACGAGGTCGGCTATGTACCGTTTAGCCAGACGGGCTCGGAGCTGTTGTTTAACGTGATTGCCGATTGCTATGAACAGCAAAGCGTGATCGTAACCTCCAATCTGGAGTTCGGCCAATGGACCTCGATTTTTGGGTCGACCAAGCTCACGTCGGCCCTGGTCGACCGTCTGGTACACCATGCCCACATTCTCTCCTTCACCGGCGAGAGTTTTCGGCTCAAGCAAGCGATGGAACGTATTCCACAGTAAGGTTTTAGCTGGCAAGTGTACTTGGCACTTTTCGCAGCAAAACTCTGCATTTTTCACTTGCAAAAAACAAAAATTAATGATCATTCAGCAGTTCATCCTTTTCAGAGCAGGGCTACTACCAAAGCATTTCTAAATTAGCTATCGCTATTTTCTTCGTCACATATGGAGTGAAGCTGCGGAGAAATCGGAAGGTTTCTATGGTGTTCTTTTTCCAAGTACTGATCAGTATCTATTTATCATGGAACAGCTTAGACTGATATAGCGTTCTAAAGTACAATATTTATTTTTCTAAACAGAGAGCACTAATTTGCAAAAAAAACATAAATGAGACTTAAATATGCCCTGATACGATCAAGAACGTTGATCGATCAGGTTTTTTCGCGTTTCGGCTCAGTGCAGCATACAAGAGGATAGAATTGTTCATGCATAAGTTAATTTTCTACATTCTTTGTTTAAGAAGCTTAAATTAGAATGAAAGAGTCATTTTAATGGAGGCTATAGCAGACTCATTTAAGGATTGAAAAGGCAGTATGCTTCTGAAAAGAGAGGTTTATACACGGTAACAAGTGTAAATTACAAGCGTATTTCTATCCCGTTTATTTATATAATGTCTATATACATAATCGGAGACAACCATATTTACAAGGGAGGGATTTTGTTGAATAACGAACAAAAGAAAAAGTTGTGGTATAAAGAGCCTGCCTCAGAGTGGAATGAGGCACTTCCTATTGGTAATGGCCGATTTGGTGCGATGATCTTCGGTGGAATATATGAAGAGAAGATTCAGCTAAATGAGGATACGGTATGGTACGGCGGACCACGGGATAGAAATAATGAGGACGCGCTTCCTCATTTGCCGCAGCTGCGGGAGCTGCTGATGCAAGGACGCCTGAAGGAGGCCGAGGAGCTTGCAGCACTGACAATGCCGGGTCTGCCGGAAGCCCAGCGGCATTATTTGCCGCTCGGTGACCTGCTCCTTACGATGGGCGGACATGACCAAGAGGCTGCGGATTATCGGCGGGAGCTGGATCTGTCTGACGGAGTGGCCCGGGTCGGCTATCGTCTAGGTGATGTAAACTGCTCTCGAGAACTGTTTGCTAGCCATCCCGACCAGACGATTGTGCTGCGGTTTACGGCTGATAAACCAGGTGCTATCTCACTGAAGGCCCGATTCAACCGCAATCGGTGGAAGTATATGGAGAAGACAGAAAAATGGGGTCATGATGGACTGGTCATGAGAGGCGAATGCGGAGGAGAAGGGGGAAGTTTGTTCCGGGTAGTGCTAAAGGCCGTCCTTGAAGGGGGAAGCTGCCGGACGGTTGGTGAACATCTCCTTATTGAGAAGGCGGACAGTGTAACTCTATTGCTTATGGCAGCCACTACCTTTCGATACAGCGACCCCGAGACACACTGCAAATCACATTTGGGTACACTGGAGAAGCTGTCCTATAATGAATTACTCGTAAAGCATACTCAGGATTATAGAGCCCTATATGATCGGGTGGAGCTGGGGCTCGCGGGAATTGATGGGGTAATGGAGCAGCTGCCAACTGATGAAAGGCTAAGTAGGGTCAAAGAAGGGAAGGTGGATAATGGTTTAGTCGCCCTGTACTTTCAGTATGGGCGCTATCTGCTGATCTCCTCCAGCCGTCCCGGTTCTTTGCCTGCCAATTTGCAGGGAATCTGGAATGACAGCTTTCTGCCGCCATGGGACAGTAAATTTACGATCAACATTAACACTCAGATGAACTACTGGCTGGCGGAAAATTGTAATTTAGCAGAGTGTCACGAGCCTTTATTTGAGCTGATTGAGCGGATGAGAGAGCCTGGCCGCCACACAGCTAGAGTCATGTATGGCTGCCGTGGCTTTACAGCCCATCATAATACAGACATCTGGGCGGATACCGCCCCGCAGGATACTTATTTGCCGGCTTCCTTCTGGCCGATGGGCGCAGCATGGCTCTGCCTGCATCTTTGGGAGCATTATCGTTTTGGAAAGGATCGCAGCTTTCTGGAACAGGCCTATGAGACGATGAAGGAGTCGGCAGAGTTTTTACTGGATTATTTAATAGAAGATACAGAAGGGAGGCTGGTCACCTGTCCTTCCGTATCTCCTGAGAACCGTTATACCTTGCCCGGAGGGGAGAGCGGTGTACTCTGTGTAGGAGCTTCTATGGATTTTCAAATCATTAGGGCGCTGTTCGGCGCTTGCATAAGCAGCAGTGAAATTCTGAACCGGGATCAACCGTTCGCAGAAGAACTTGCCACCACGCTGGAACGGCTGCCGAGGCCACAGATCGGCAAATATGGACAGGTTCAGGAATGGATGGAGGATTATGAGGAGCCGGAACCGGGTCACCGTCATATTTCCCATCTGTTTGCCCTCTATCCTGGCGACGAGTTTAACCTGGAGCAGACGCCAGAGCTTGCGGCTGCATCCCGTGTAACACTGGAGCGCAGGCTGAGCGCTGGCGGCGGGCATACGGGATGGAGCCGTGCCTGGATCATTAATTTCTGGGCGCGTCTTCAGGATGGGGAGAAAGCCCTCTCCAATGTTGTGGCATTATTAGATCATTCGACACTGCCTAATTTGTTCGACAATCATCCGCCGTTTCAAATAGACGGTAATTTTGGTGGAGCTGCAGGTATCGCCGAGATGCTGTTGCAAAGTCATACGGAAGAAATTCTGCTCCTGCCAGCACTGCCGGCAGCCTGGGATAGTGGATTCGTCCGCGGTCTTAGAGCGCGTGGAGGATTCACTATAAGCTTGCAGTGGTCGGAATTGAAGGTTGTAGAGGCCAGAGTAGAGTGCACAGAAGCTGGCCTATTCAGAATAAGCGGGCCAGGTCTCGAGAGAGTGGAATTTATGGCTGAAGTAGGACAGACCTATACCTTCTCCTCAAGTGAGGAAATTCATTTATAGCCTTATATATAACCTCAAGCTTCTATAATCAATAAGCCAAACAGCGATTTCTCAAATATAGAGAAAGGATGTGATTTTTCGATCCTTTCTCTATATTTCTACACGTAACGGTAGCTTTGCCGCCAGAGGGCGGCTTCAGCCGTTTACGCTTGTGTAGGAGGGAATCGTTGTTTGGCTTTTTTGTATGCATGGGATCTTTGTGAGATAAGAAATTATACACGGCAAAAAGGTGTAAATTACAAGCAGTCACTCGCACTATATATTCCTATAATGATCCTATGTGAATAACAACAATCAGGAGGTAGGATCAAGATGTCCATGGCGATCAAACGAAATACAGATCGACCTCAGAGGAAATGGTGGAATCAACGCCGGAAAGAGGGCGTTATCGGGTGGATCTTTCTAGCACCGGAAGCGATAGGCATTATCATATTGGCTATCTTCCCGCTTATCTTTTCGTTATTTCTAAGCTTTACCGACTGGAATCTGGTGAACGGGTTTGAGGGGATGAAATGGGTCGGGTTTGACAATTTCACACGATTGGCAGAGGATTCTAAATTTCTAAAGGCGCTTCAGAATAATATCTTTTTTACGGCTATAACGGTTCCAGTTGGTCTAATAGCAGCAATGATTATGGCTGTTATTATTCATACCAAGGCCTATGCCAAGGATTTGTTTAAAGTGTTGTTTTTTATTCCTTATATTTGCTCTACCGTCGCGGTCGCTGCCGTGTGGGCAGCCTTGTACCATCCGTCAAGCGGGCCGATCAATCGCTTTTTGATGCAAATAGGCCTGGAGCACCCGCCGAAATGGCTTGTGGACTCCCATTACGCAATTATAGCCATTATGGTCATTGCGATCTGGCAGGCACTCGGATACCAGATGATTATTTTTATGGCGGGCTTGACTCAAATTTCGGAGGATCTATATGAAGCAGCCGACATAGACGGAGCAAACGGAATCCAGAAATTTTGGTTTATTACGATGCCTCTATTAGCGCCAACCACGTTATTCCTGACCATTACAACGATAATAAGCTCCTTTAAAGTGTTTGATTTGATTAAGTTTTTAACCGATGGCGGACCAAACGATGCATCAACTGTAATTGTATACCGGATCTATGAAGAAGGTTTCATTAACTTTAATATGGGATATGCTTCAGCCATGTCATGGATTCTTTTTTTACTCGTAATTTTGGTGACCTCAGTCACATGGATTTTTCAAGCGAAAGAAAAAAGAGCTTAGAAGAGGGGGTGAACGAATGAAGGCTAGAAAATGGGATTGGAGCCGTATAATCGTAACTGTTGTGCTTGGCGGCTTGTCTATCTTCTTTATTATTCCACTGGTATGGATGCTCTCTGCCTCCGCCAAATTTGAACGAGATGTCATGGTATACCCTATTCAATGGATTCCAACGGACTGGAATTGGATTAGTAATTTTCACAAGGTGTGGCTTGAGAATGTCCCATTCGGTCTATTTTATTGGAATTCCCTAAAGCTTTCTGTTATCGCTACCGTATTTACCCTTCTTTTTTCGTCTATGGCCGCGTTCTCTTTTGCCAAGTTGAGAGCACCCGGGAAAGGCTTGATGTTTGGAATGATGATGTCCTTTATGATTATTCCTGAACAAGCGACACTGGTTCCCAGATTTATTATGATAAAATGGATGGGTTTATATAATACGCATACTGGCATTATCGTCATGCTGATGTTTTCCATGTACTTTACGTTCTTAATGCGTCAGTTTATGGTAGGGGTTCACAATGAATTTATGGAATCGGCCAAGATTGACGGTGCAGGCTACGTTCGGATTTATGCCCAAATTTTATTGCCTCTTAGCAAACCTATATTGGCCACAGCAGGAATTATTAAGTTTATCTGGACCTGGAACGATTACCAGAACCCGCTCATCTTTCTGTTTACGAAGGAGCTATATCCGCTGCCACTCGGCATTCAGTTCTTCCGTCAGGAATATTCAAACAACGTTTCACTAATGATGATGGCCGCAGTTTCGGCGATTATTCCGCTGATTATTGTGTTTATTGCCCTGCAAAAACAAGTGATTAACGGCATTACAGTCGGCGGTGTAAAAGGATAGCAGAACAGGATGTAATGGAATTACACACGAAAAAGAGCACATCAGGTTACACGGTAAAACGCTTACAAATGAGTATGATAAAGATGCAGCACATTCTATATAAGAAAAAGGGGATACAGCGCATGAAGAAGGCATCTATCTTTCTATTCCTGAGCTTAATGTTGATTTTGGCCGCTTGCGGCAATAATGCCGGGAAAAACGAAAGCGGCACCAGTAAGCCGGAAAATCAAGCCGGACAAAATTCGTCAGCTGAAAAGGTTACGATTAAATTGTATACCAATGCTAAAGGCGACCCGGGAGAACCGATGATGAAGCTGGTGGCCGCTTTTAATGAACAGAATGATCATATTAATGTAGAGCATGTGGCACTTGTACAAAATAATGACTCCAGAGAAATGCTTCAAAAGCTTGATGTTCTCTCAGCATCAGGTGAAGAGGTGGATGTCGTTCTGCTCAACAACGAAGGCTTTGTGCTAGAGCGTGCGGGTAATGGGATGTTATATCCTTTAGATGAATTCTTTACAGCAAGCAATATCAATCCTGACAATGAATATTACCGCAACCCGATTTTTGAAGGCAAGCACTATGCTGCGATGACAGATGCCAGCTTCTGGTTTGTTGCCTTAAATGAAACCCATCTGAAGGAAGCGGGCCTTGCGGTTCCCGGTTTTGACTGGACATGGGATGACTTTAGAGAATATTCCAAAAAGCTTGCAGCGAGCGGTGAAAACCGCTACGGTACCTACTTTCATACCTTTGGAGAATACGCTAATCTGATTGCTTACACGGATTTCAAAAATCCTCAGCTAAAAGAAGATGGTACCCTGCTCTTCGATGATCCTTCCTTTGAATATTGGTTTAATTTACGCCGGGCGATGGAGGTAGAAGACAAATCGGTAAAACCTCTCGCTGATGTACTTGCTGCTAAGCAGCACTGGGCTACTGATTTTATGAATGGAACTACCAGCATGCTTCCTATTGCAGGCTACGCATTGGATGAAGCTTTTTTAAACACAGAAAGCTATCCTAGAGATTTTAAGATCACCTTTGCACCATTGCCTCGTTCCTCTGAGGCTGCAGAACCTGGGTTGACAAGCATAAGCGGTAGCTTTCTGACCATGCATAAAAACTCCAAGCAGAAAGAAGCTGCATTTGAGTTCATCAAATTCGCAACGATGGAAGGAGCCGAACTGTCGGGAAGAATCCCTGGCTGGAAGAAGGCAGATGGAAAAGCGGTTCTGGCGAAGATTATTGGTGATAAATCAGATTTGGTGGATAATCAAGTGCTCTCAAGTGTACTGTTCGATGAACGTGTGCATACGGCAGGCTCTTCAACTGTGAGTGTAGCTTACCAGCAGCAATTGAAGAAAGTGGCTGAAGCAGGAATCAATAAATATTTACTCGATAACTCCACTTATGAGCAAGCAGAGAAATACATGATGGATGAAGGTCAAAAAATAATTGCCGCTAATCCATAACCATAACGAAAGGGGAGATCGAATTTATTTCGATTCCCCTATTTTTCTTTAGATAGTCCTCGTGTAGTATCAGAAGAAAGCAGACTTTGGGGGAATACAGCATGAGGTGGTTGTATCGGATATCGTTTTACCGGAGGATTCAGGCAGCATTGCTGCTGTTTTTGATTATCCCGTTGCTGTTCATTTCAGGGTTCTCCTATTTTGCTAACAAACAGTCCAGCGAAGTTAATGCACATGCAAATATGAAGGGGATCACTGGCATAATGGCAAATGATCTATCTAAAACCGCAAATGATATTTTGTATACGGTAAATCAATTTACGACACCTCAGGCTAACGGTATATTTGACGATTTAAGAAAGCTTAATCAATTGCAGCACTTTGATCATTTTGAGGATTATCAAAATTATACGGATTTAAATGAGAGCATGACTATTCTAGTGGGCAAACTCTCGCTGCTGCATGTTGATACTTTTTTTATTAATGAAGCGGACTATCCACTTGTCGGTTCTCTAACAACTGAAGATATTAAGCTGCTAAAAATGGATAAGCAGTTCGAGCACATGACTACAGCCGAGGCAGCTTCCGGAGTCGTGCAATGGTTCCGGTCAGAGTTGCCTGAGATAATGCAGAAAAGGGCATCAGAACAATACTATTATTATTGCAAAAAGTCCGTTTACGATCCTGTACAAAACCGAATATTGGGCACCTTATTTATCGGGATTCCCGAGTCTTATTTCAACCAATTATTTGAAAATACAACAAATGGGAAATTCTCGCTGTATAGCGAGGAGAATCTGCTCATAGCCGGGATGGAAGGGAGTGCCCCGCATCTGCCGGCAGATGCGCAAAAAGGCTGGATGCTGGAGCAGGCAGAGGTAGCAGGTACGCCATGGAAGCTGACCTTTGAAGTGGATATAAAAGAGGTTACAGGCGAGATTATACAGCGCTTTTCCTTTTTACTGATGGGAATACTGATTGTTTTATTTATATTTCTCTTTATATCTTTTGTGATTGCCAGGGGGCTTAATCGTCCGATAGGAAAGCTGATGCGCGTGGTTAAGCAATATGGAGAAGGGAATACTTCGGTCCGCTACAGTGTGAAGGGGCAAGACGAAATCGCTCAGCTCGGCAGCGCGGTTAATCATATGCTCAATAATATTCATTCCTTAATGAGAAAAATTGAGGAGGAACAAGAAGAGAAGCGAACGATCGAATTGTATGCTCTTTTTTCTCAGATTCAACCGCATTTTCTGCTTAACACCTTAAATTCGATTAAATGCAATCTGGCCTTGGAGGGAGATTTCTCAAATAGTGAGAATATTGATTCCTTAATGATTTTATTGCGGGCCCATTTGCGGGTAAATGAGCCTTTGTTTTTATATGAGGAATGTAATCTGTTAACAGAATATTTGTCCATTATGCGGCTGCGAAACCGGATAAACATTAAGCTCGATATCGTCTTGCCTGAACAATACCGCCAATTAATTGTACCAAGACTGCTGCTTCAGCCCCTGGTAGAGAACAGTATCGTTCATGGAATAAAACGGAATATTACAAATCCCTGCATTCGTGTAATTGTCGAGGCGGTTAATCACATGATAGAAATCCGGGTGGAGGACAACGGCAGCGGGATCAGTGAAGAGGAATTACAGGAGCTGAGTGGAAAGCTGATTTCAGGAGAACAGTCGACAGATGAAAAAGGCGTAGGTCTTCACAATGTGAAAAGGCGTTTATTTCTCAGTTATGGTGAGGGAACATCTTTTACGGTTGCGCCAAATGACCCCAAGGGTTTTGTATGTATTTTACGGATACCCGGAATGAATAGTTGGAAAGGAAATGTAACATGGCCAAAGTGATGCTAATTGACGATGATGTGCCGGTTGTTGAATATTTGCAAAGGCTTGTCCCCTGGGAAAGTCATGATCTGTCGGTCTGTGCTGCAGCTTTTTCAGTTAGTGAAGCCAAGGAATTATTTATGAAAGAGTATCCGGACATCCTGCTTACGGATATTGGATTACCTGATGGAAACGGTATAGAGCTCGCTCAATATTTCCGGTCTGTATATCCCGAGCTGCGGATTATTTTTTTAACTTGCCATGAGGATTTTCATTATCTTAAAGAAGCAATGAGTATTGAAGCGGATGATTATATCGTCAAAGACGAATTAAGCCCTGATAAAATTATTCAAAGTGTCGAAAAAGCGGTTGCAAAAATGAAATCTGCCCAAACTGAACTGGAGAAGATAGCCTATAAAAGCGATGTTGAGCGGAATAAGGATCTATTAATCCAGCGTTTCTTTCTTGAAATTCTTAAGGCTTCTGAGCCCGAGTCATTATTAAAGCAAGGAGAAAGACTCGGGATCGAGTGGGTATATCCTAATTATATGGTTATTTTATGCCATCTTGATATAGGCTCCATGCTGAACGTTTATCATCGGAACAACCTGGAGCTGGTCAAATATGCAGCGTACAACATAGCCAAAGAACTAACGGAAGGAACCGGGATTACTCCGATTCAAGCCGAAGGGCTGCAGTTATGGTTTATTGCTAACCTCTCCGGCAACTCAGATGAACAATTAGCTGTCAGTGGGCATCTCAACCACATTCATGAGAAAATTTTGGAATTTCTAAAAATTAATTGCTGTTTCTTAATCTCCCTTCAGCCCGTTGGACTGGCTCAACTGAAGTCGAAGGTTGATGAAATGATCAGGAAACAGCAAAGCTCGTATTACGAATCTGCGTGGTTGATTACAATTGATGGGCCTGAAAGCCAAGCTGAAACAAGAGACGATATAGACTTAACTGCTATTGAACCCTATTGTCAGAAATGGGCAGCCGCATTAAGCGAGTTTAACAGCTCCCTTGTCCTCATATATGCAAGCACCATCGAAAAGCTTATTCGTGAAAAAAAACCGGAAGCTAAACAAGTTCAGGATTTGCTGATCCGCATGCTGCAGCAGGCGGTATATCAATTAAAGGGGACAATGGATGAGCGACTGCAACAGGAGATAAAGCAAGCGTTGAATTTAGGAGAGGCCCTTGTGATTATTAGTGTTTTTTCAGACGACTTTATGGAGAAGAAGCGCTCGGCTTACACAGACAATCAGAACACAAATCCTGATCTTAAGGTAATAAACGCTTTTATTTATCAGTATATCTACAAAAATGTGACTTCTATTGATATTGCGCAATATCTGCATCTTAACCCAAACTACTTCTCGCGATATTTCAAGAAACTGGCCGGTTTGAATTTTACGGATCATGTTCATCTTCTGAAAATGGAGGAGGCCAAACGATTGCTCGGTGGACAAAATGAAACGGCAGAGAATGTAGCTTATATGCTGGGATACTCAGACCGTGCGTATTTTTCTAAAGTATTTAAAAAGTACACGGGCATGAGCCCAAGCGAGTTCAAACAAAAATAGCTGAACAATGGAGGAAACGAAAATGATGAAGGAACCTATCAAACCGAAATATGGGTTGGAACCGTGGACTGCTGATCTGGGGGACGGGACTTACAGAAACCCTATACTGCACGCTGACTATTCTGATCCTGATGTCATTCGGGTAGGTGAAGATTTCTACATGACGGCTTCCAGCTTTGGACATATTCCAGGACTTCCGATTCTGCATTCAAAGGATTTGGTAAACTGGCGTCTTATCAATCATGCCCTGCAGCGTATGCCGCTGGAAGGTTACGACAGACCTCAGCATGGGAATGGCGTATGGGCACCGAGCCTCCGGTATCATGACAACCGGTATTGGATTTTTTATGGTGACCCTGATGTAGGTATTTTTATGACGACCGCCGAGGACCCAGCAGGAGAATGGTCGGAGCTGCATCTTGTACACGCGGGTCAAGGCCTCATTGATACTTGCCCTTTCTGGGATGAGGATGGACAAGCCTATTTGATTCACGCATTTGCCAAAAGCCGCAGCGGCCTTAAGCATCGCTTGTGTCTGCGCCCTATGTCGCCTGATGGGAAAAGACTGTTAGGCGAAGGCCAGATTATCTTCCACGATTCTCAGCGGCATCCCACACTGGAAGGCCCAAAAATGTACAAGAGGCAAGGGTACTATTATGTGTTTGCTCCTGCTGGTGGTGTGGAGAACGGCTGGCAAGCCGTATTTCGGGCTACCAGTCCTTACGGTCCGTATGAGGAGCGTGTTGTGCTTATTCAGGGAGCATCACAGGTGAATGGCCCTCATCAGGGGGGATGGGTAGAATTAGAATCCGGGGAATCATGGTTTCTGCATTTTCAGGATAAAGGTGCTTACGGCAGAATTGTGCATATGCAGCCTGTTGCATGGGTCGATGGCTGGCCGGTTATGGGGAATGCTGTGGATGGTAATGGTGTGGGAGAACCGCTCGAACGGTACCGCAAACCTGATGTAGGAAGGGAGTATCCTTGCGAAGTGCCGACTGCATCTGATCATTTTGCAGCATCCGCTCTTGGCGTGCAATGGCAGTGGCAGGCCAATCCGTCTGACACCTGGTACTCTCTGTCGCAGCGGCCGGGCTGGCTAAGATTGTTTGCCCAGCCGCGACTGAATAGGGAAGATACATTGTTTCATGCCCCGCATTTGTTGTTGCAGAAGTTTCCGGCGCCTTCGTTCAGAGTCTCTACCTTACTGGACATTTCAGCTGCTCCAGCTGGAGTGGAGGCCGGATTAATTGTGTTTGGATACCAGTATGCTGCTTTTCGTGTTTGCTGCAGCAAATCTATGAATACAAGAAAATTGCAGCTGGTATACGGAAACGAGGATCAGGAAACGGTGATTTGGGAAGCTCCTATTGAAGCAAATCAAGTTGTGTTGCGGGCAGACGTCCATCCTGGAGCTCGCTGCTCCTTTGGATATAGTTTAGATGGGGAGCACTTCGAGGCTCTGAACGCACCTTTATTTCAAGCAACAGTCAGCAAATGGGTAGGAGCAAAAATAGGCGTATATGCTAAATCGGATGTTGTAAAAGATCAGACGACAAGCGCCATTAAGGAACAGGTACCACCTGGATGGGCTGAATTTGGCTGGTTTACAGTTAGCGCACTGGATTTGTGAAATAAACAAAGAGGCTGCCGATTCGTATCGGGAGCTTTTTTGTTTGTGTATCATTTGATAGTAGCTACTCAGAAATTTTTGGAAATGAAGTCGTGCCATGAGCAGCATGACTTCAATTAAATTAATTGATGACTTGATTCCGTTTCAACAAACCCCATAACTGATCAGCGGCCTCAATAGGAGATTGTGGCATGTTATTGAGAATCCACCATTCGATTACCCCTACAAATGCCGAGCCCATAAATTGAGTCACTAGCTCCTTGCTGTAATTCTGATTATTGCCACCCATATCAATGTTGAGTTTGATGTGACTCGTAACGAGTTCTAGCATCCGTTCACGAAATATAGGTATTCCTTTATTCGCAAGCATAGATGCATAAAATCGATGGTTCTCTGCAAAATAATTCATAACGGGCAAAAAGGAGGATTTTATCAAATCGACAGTCTCCCCGCTTGCATTTGTTTCAGTCGTAGCCGAGATCATTTTATTTAGGTTTTCGTCTATGCATTTGTTCAGAAGGTCGTATTTATCATCAAAATGAAAATATACGGTGCCTCTATTGATATTAGCCCGATCTGCGATATCGTTGATCGTAATGCTTTCAAAGTCCTTCTCAGAGACCAAAGTAATAAAGGATTGAAAAATTGCCTCTTTTGTTCTTGTAATTCTTCTGTCAACTTTACCTTCCAATTGCATAACCTCCCTGAAAAAATACAACAAAACACGATCTTCTGTTGAATATCGAACAAAAACCGAATGATTAACAATTGAACGAATCGATATACCTTATATAATAAGCAATAAGAATAAGTTGTTCAACAAGTGTTGGATTACTTACTCTAATCCAAATTACCAGGAGGATAACATCATGTCACTAGAAACGCTCCAAGCAAAACTTGAATTAAGAGAACTTGTGGATGCTTATGCAACTTTAACCGATGAGAAAAGAATTTCGGATCAAATGCTATTATTTACACCAGATACCCAATTTAAAATATATATGAGTGACCAATTGGTGTCTAATGTTTCTGGCACCGCACAACTGGAGGAGGAGTTCAACGGTCACGTTTCACTTGTGAAACGATACTTCTCTCTGAACGGGCAGCATGTTGTAAACGTGGATGGAGATACTGCAACGGGAGTCGTATTTTCTCATATAAAAATGTTGCGTGACGGTGAGGAGGGCACAGAAGTCCTCACTGATTATAGTGTTCAATATCATGATGTATATGTACGCCAAAATGAAAAGTGGCTCATTAAGGAGCGCACATCAAAATACATTTTTGTTGAAGCAAAGGTTTTACAAAGCTAAGCAAAATATTACCAAAAGACGGGAATACCTTGTTTAAAAGAGAGGAGTGCAAAATTATGATTGTAAATACAACACTTAACTCTGATTTCGAGTTTGATAATGCGATTTTTATGGGTTATTTCGTGATTGTTCTTAATCAGGATAAAATGGTTGGTTGGGGTCTCATTGAAAGCTTCAATGAGCTTGAAGTTCAGGTAAATGGGAAAGCCTACTTGAGGCAACAATCCATTTTCAAACAAACGCCCGTACCGGATGTTTACTATGAGCTTAAGTAAGAACATTTTTTAGCTATATTTGATTAGATGTCCCCCGAACATCACTGAGACCATTTGAAAATGGCAGCCACGTATACTAACGACAAGAATGACTTGGCCAACTTTGAAGTGCACCCCTTAGAATAGACATTGGAATAAACCCCTGGTTTATCCGCTGAAATTCTAGGGGGTGCATTTTTTATGCCGGCAAGCAGGGCCGAATTGGCGCTACCGTCCCCCGAGGCGAATGCCGCGGTTGGTCCCCTGTACCTCAATTCACCGCAAGATATCAAGAGGATCAAGCCGAGGCAGCACCGGGCAAGGAGAGCTTGGCTACGCGCTTCACTTTGATGGTAAAGTTTGGAAATCTGGGGGCTACTTCGTCGACCTGGAATCCGTCTTTAACATGTTTCCAGAGGAAGGCTACTCGACGGGAGAAATCGCGGTAGATTTCGTCGGAGAGATGTTTTACGTAGTTATGAACAAGACGAAGATCTATCGTACTTCCTATAACGGCGCTTCATACTACAATCGCCCGACGCTGCAGCCCTGGCTCAACCTGACCGACGTATGGATTCTGGCGGAGCGTATTCCGAGACGGCCGGCAAGGTCGAGCTTATCATAGCGCTGAAGGGAGATGCTAATGGGGACGGCGCGGTAACGCCTGCGGACGCGCTGCTCATCACCAAGCATCTGAAAGGCAAAATCACGTTGACGGCAGATCAGCTCGAAGCGCTCGACATGGATGATGACGGTGAAGTGACCGAAGCAGATGCTGCCTTGATCATGAACATCTATATGGGCAATGCAACCTAAGAAACCTTGAGGTGAATACATTGAACGACTCTTATGTTAACCGATCTGGACTGCGCGGCAAGTTCAGCGCTATCCTTGCTTTGGTGCTGGTGCTGGTGCTGCTGCTGCCGGCACTTCCGAAAGCGTCCGCTGCCCCGTCGGGCACGCCCTCTGTGCGTGTCGGTACAGTGGCCGGAGCGCCGGGGACTTATATCGATGTGCCCGTTTTCTTCGACTCGAATAGCTCCGATCTGTATGTCTACCGGTCGGATATTGCGATTAATTACGATCCGAACGTGCTTGAGCCGGTGGCAGGTGATGAAGCAGCCATTAGCGGGCTGGTCCGAGCGATCGACTCCAACGCACTTTTGCTCGTAGACAAAGCAACAACCGGAAGTCTGAAACTGAGGTTGACGCTTACCGGTTTTATAGAAGACTCCAGCGAGCTGTTCACGCTGCGGTTCAAGATCAAGGAAGGCGTGCCGGCAGGCGACTCCTCCCTTACGGTCGTTCAGGGCCAGCTTTACGAGGACGTCAATCCAGTATCTGCCGATCTCGTGAGCGGGAGGGTGACCGTCTCTCCATCAGGAAATGCGGCCATTGAAATCGGCTCGGCGTCCATCAAGCCAGGGGAGGACGGCATCGTCTCCGTGCCGGTGAAGGCGAAGCTTGATAAGGAGGTTGCCTCCTATGGCATACGGATTAAGTCCGATCCGGACGCGATAAGCTACGATGGGATCGTGGAACAAGGCTTCATGTCGAACTATGACAATACTGACGGCTGGTTGATTGTTTCTTGGCTGGATCTGACGGGCGGAGATAGCCCGATTCCGGCTTCTCAGGATGCTCAGACCCTCTTCACGATCAAGTTCGCAGTTGAAGATGACGCGACGATCGGCGATCACGCGCTGACTATCGAGACGCCGAATGACGTGCGGGAGCTGACGTTTACATACGTGCATGCCGTGGAGATGAACAATACGGTCGCAAACGGCAAAGTTTCCGTCGTCGTTCCGCCCGCAGCTCCGGCATTGGTCACTGCGACTCCGGGTGATGGCAAGATCGGGCTGACTTGGCCAGTCGTGCCGATGGCGGAGGCGTATAAAGTATACCTTTATGAGGGAGAAGCTGGGCCTGACGACGTCAACGATTGGGTAGAAATCGCTGGTGGGGTTAGCACCAATGCGTATACTGCAGAAGGACTGGCTAACGGTACATCCTACGTATTTGCGGTTAAGTCGGTCAATCTTTCCGGCGCATCCGGTCTGAGCCCGGCTTCGGAGGCAGTCGCTCCTGTTTCGGTTCCTGGAGCACCGACGAATTTTAACGCCACGCCAGGCAGCGGGACGGAGGTCATCTCCTTAGCGATGGCAGCGGTAAGGGCGGTGTAGTCGCCAACACGACTATTGCAAGAACGACCCTTGCAGATGGCAGCAAGAAAGACGAAGTGACATTGACGTGGGCACAGGCGGAGCAGGCGCTTAAGCAATTGAAGGAAGCCGGCTCGTCTACGGCCAGAATCGTCATTCCTAACAAGAAGGACGAGGTATCCGATTTGATTATTAAGCTGCCGGCAGAGGCTGCGAAGCAGTTTGCCGCGCAAGGCGTTGATTTGCAAATCTGGACCAACAACGGCGGCATCCTCATACCGAGCCGCTCCTTGCAAGGCTTGCAGGAGGAAGTATATTTCCATATCGTACCGATCAAGGCAGCTGTCGAACGCAAGAAGGTGGAAGCGAGCCTCAAAGAGGAGCCAACACTTCTCCGACTAGCGACGGCGGACGGCTTGCAGCTGATTGGTCGGCCGATGACGGTCGAGACGAGCATGAGCAGCCGCGAGGTAACCCTTGAGCTGCCGGTAGGGGAGGATTTGCCAAAGGCGGAGCTGGAGAAGCTGGGCGTTTTCATCGAGCATAGCGACGGTACGAAGGAATGGGTGAAGGGTGAACAGGTCGGCTACAACGGAACGGACAAGCCGGGCATCCGATTTACCATCAGGAAGTTCAGCACCTTTTCCATCGTGAAGTTGAACGTGGATAGTGCGTCTCATGCAGCTTACATTCAAGGGTACAGCGACGGTACATTCCGTCCGAATCAAGCAGTTCGGCGTGTGGAGATGGCGGCGCTGCTATCCAGAGCGATGCCGGGTACCGCTACAGGAGCAGCGGATGCTGCTTACTCCGATCTGCCGTCCGCCGTTTGGGCGAAGCAACCGATTGCGCAAGCGACGGCACAGGGCTACATGAAGGGCTCCGACGGTCGCTTCATGCCCGACAAGCTGATTACCCGTGCGGAAATGGCAGTGGTTGTTGATCGCTTGCTGAAAAACGGAATGGCAGCGGGTGATGCTAAAGCATCGTTCAAGGATACTGACAGCCTCTGGGCGTCTGAAGCGATCGGACGAGTAAGCACAGCTGGCATCATGTCCGGCTCTGGCAACGGTCTGTTCCGACCGAACGACTCGCTGACGCACGCAGAAGCGGTCGTCATTTTGAACCGCGTGCTGGAGCGCGGTCCACTCACGGGCGAGAAAGCCGCCTGGAAGGATGTTCCGGCAAGTCATTGGGCATTCGGACACATTCAGGAGGCGTCCACGGATCACCGCTATACCCGGAGCTCGGATGGCGGAGAGCAGTCTCTCGCCAATTAATAAAGCAATCAACTTATCATTTAGTGAAGCTAGCAGCTTTAAATGACTTCTAAGATAAAAAGGATTAAGATTTGGTTATTTTTAGTTAGCAGGCGCTGCGAGATCTTAGTGTGAATTTAGAAATTCGTGAGACTGGATACAAGACAACTAAAACCGAGAGGTAAAAAGTCTGAAGCTTATTTTCAATTAATGACGATTATATGAATGGTATACATGACTTGACATCATTTGTTTTTTACGCTAAATTAAATGCATGCGCATGCTTTTATTCGATTTGGCGTACGGATCATGTTGTTAACGGATCACAGATCGTTTGCGCACAAAAGCGTCCTTTACCCACAATACTCAAGCATTGCTGGTATCCGTAGGAGCTATCGCAATAGACTGGCAATATTTCATAACGAGGAGGGTTTGAATATGAAGGTGTTAGTAGTCGGATCGAATGGACAAATCGGACAGCGCCTTATTCAACTGTTGAAAGCAAGCCAAGAGCACACCGTCCGGGCGATGGTACGAAAAAAAGAACAAGCCGATGCCTATGAGAAGCAGGGCGTCGAAACAGTGCTTGCAGATTTGGAAGGAACGGTCGATTCCATTGCCGCAGCCGCTGAGGGCTGTGACGCCATTGTGTTTACCGCGGGCTCAGGAGGCAAGACAGGTCATGATAAAACACTGTTGATTGACTTGGATGGTGCTGTGAAAACGATTGAAGCGGCTGAAAAAGCAGGCATTGGCAGATTTATTATGATCAGTGCCATTCAGGCGAATAACCGTGAGAACTGGCACACTGAGATTGTTCCATATTACGCAGCAAAGCATTATGCAGACAGACTGCTGGAAAGCAGCAAGTTGACATACACGATATTACGTCCAGGCATTCTTTTGAATGAACCGGGTACAGGAAAAGTATTTGCTGCTGAGAATATCACTTCTGGCAGTATTCCTCGTGAAGATGTAGCTCATGCTATTTTGGCCGCATTGGATGATAAGCATACCTACAAGCGGGCGTTTGACTTGATTGCTGGTGACGATCTGATTGTCGATGCATTGAAAAAAGTCTAAAAAGCTTCTGCCGTATAAATCCGAATGGGATAAGAGAGGGCTTCGGAATGTTCTGGTTGATTTTTTTAGCCGTTATAATTGTAATGTTCGTTTTTATACGTCAGTTATGGCCCTTGCCAAACCTTAAACATATCGATTATCAAGATTTTTTGAAACGGCGGGATGAATTTCGTGAATATAAAGTGATTGATATCCGAGATTCACTCGAGTATTTGGCCGATCCTACAGCTGGGACGATCAATATCTCGCTAGGCCGCCTTCCTTACGTTTGGAAAAAGCATCTTGTCCGTGAGGATAATGTCATCATATTGTCTACTAGGGCATTTAAATCAAAAAAAGCTGCGCGAATTTTGCGAAAGCGAGGCTTTGAATTTCTATATGTAGTTAAATAACGAGAGGAGTCTTTCTCATGAAAGATTTATTTAGTCCCTATACATTCAAAGGTTTGGAATTGAAAAATCGCATTGTAATGCCGCCAATGTGTCAGTACTCGGTTGATCAAAAAGATGGTATCGCTACAGAATGGCATTACATGCATTATGTTAGCCGTGCAGTAGGCGGAGCTGGCTTTATTATGATTGAAATGACAGATGTAGAGCCGGATGGGCGTATTTCCGACTTTGATCTAGGTTTATGGTCTGACGAGCAGATTCCGGCGCTGAAACGAATCGTAGATGCATGCCATAGCTACGGTGCCAAAGTCGGGATTCAGATTGCCCACGCTGGACGCAAGGCAGAAGATGCCGAAGTTCCTGTTGCGCCATCTGCGATTGCGTTTGATGAAAATTCAAAGCAGCCGCGCGCACTTGCAACCGAAGAGGTTAAAGGATTGGTAGAGAAATTCCGGACTGCTGTTGCTCGCGCGGTGAAGGCAGGTTTCGATACGATTGAGCTTCATGGGGCACATGGCTATTTGATTCATCAATTCCACTCCCCACTTACGAACAAACGGGATGACGAATATGGAAAAGACCTGAACCGCTTTGGTCGGGAAATTATTCAGGCGGCGAAGGCCGAGATGCCAGAAGATATGCCTCTCTTAATGCGTATTTCAGCCAAGGAATACGTTGAGGGCGGATACGGTATTCAGGAAAGCATCGCGTTTGCCAAAGAATATCAAAAAGCAGGGGTGGACATGTTCGATATTTCATCCGGTGGTGAGGGGCCTATTACTGCATGGGGCAGACCAGGAACTCACGCAGCTTATCAAGTGCCATTGGCTAGAGATATCAAACAAGCTCTTGATATTCCAGTGATCGCTGTAGGAAGACTCGATGATCCAACGTTGGCTAACGCCATCATTGGCAATGAAGATGCTGATTTAGTTGCTGTTGGCAGAGGAATGCTGAGAAACCCTTATTGGGCATTGGAAGCCGCATCAAAGCTGGGCAAAGAAACCGATATCCCTAAACAGTATTCTTCTGGATTCTAAGTGCTGAACGAATAGAAGAAAGATGACGACAGCGCTAGCTTGAACGTACAATGTGCGTTATCGGTTTGTCATTTCACACCCTCTATAAATAGTAAAATGCATAGTGACATCTTATATCCCCAGCATATAAGGCTATAATAATGAAAGCTCTGGTACGGATACAAGGTTAAGGTTATAATAACGATATGCAGCTGAACAAATGTTCAAGTTGATCGACCTATGGACTAAATACTATGAAATAGAACAGGTGAAAACTTGATGAATACCAACACCGATAACAAACTTTTAGATAATTGGCTGAGTTTTAGTGACATTCAGGCAAAGATTAATAATAAGCTGGAGAGTGCTTTAGAGGAGAAATACAGTTTGTCATTAAAGGAATTTTATGTCCTGTATTTTCTGTCTCAAACAAGTGATAAACAGCTGAGATTGCAGCAACTGCAAGACATGGTCGGTTTGAGTCAAAGTGCCATATCCAGATTGGTAGTTAGAATGGAAGCCAAAAATTGCGGCGCTTTACAACGTCATGTTTGTGAAGATGATCGAAGAGGCGTTTATACTTGTTTAACAGAGCTTGGCGAGTCTAAACTCCAAAGAGCTTTGCTGACTTTTAATGAAATCATTCAAACGGCTTGTCTGGCGGACGAATTTCAAAAAGAACTTCACACTTTGATTCAGCAACGCCCAACAAATGATTAAACCATTTTAATGCGTGTAAAACGAACAACTTCTATACGGTAAACTCTAAAATCACATTAAGATGTAAGAAACAGAATTTGAGTAGACGGGTTCCTTTCCATATATGCTGTTTTTAAAAAGGTTATCAAATGCTGAACGAACCTCTCAGCAGATGATAACCTTTTGTAGTAGCATTAGCGTACAATCATTTCAATAGCTGCCCTCACAAATACATTATTGCGTCACTCCAAATACATTAAGTTCAGCCATACTTGCCCACGGGTTATTGTTTACCTCACTTAAGGCACGCAGTCTAATATATCGACCTGTCTTGGCTGCAAAGCTGACTTCTTTCAAAGTGGTATCATTTGCAAAGGCACCTGAGGCTGCAAAGGTTCCCCAGTTTACCCCATCAGTGCTGACGTAGAACTCATAGTCCTTGATCGTTCCGTTCACTTGGCCATCTTGTCTTGGCAGATAGCTGAATTTGGAGAGGGTATAGGATGCACCCAGATCAATTTGAATCTCGTGCGGCATTGGAGCTACTGGGGACCATTTTGTGTGCCAAAACGTGCTGTTGTTTCCATCAAAGGCTTTCAGGGCTTCATTGTACAATTCATCGCTGTCTACATATTTTAGCGTCCAATTCGTTTGCGGAATCAGATTGGCTGCTCCTACTGTTACTGTCGTATTCATGGCGGAATTACTTGTGCTTGTCGTCGTAATTGTAACTCCCGAATTATTTCCAGTGTAGGTATTACTATTCGGATTGGTGCCTGGACCAAAGGAAGCAGCATGATTATTATTCGTGTAATAGAACGGGTCCTGGTATTCGCTGACGGATTGCTCTATATCAATAAAAGGGTGAGGATCATTTTGGATATTATTCATGGATTCATCAATATGCCAAATCGCGATGCCGCCAGAAACGGTTGGCAAGCTTGCATCATATCCAACTTTTTGGCGATTCTCAACTAGAAAATAGGAATTATCCGCTAAAGGAATTTTTATAACATTATAGTTATTAAGGATGCTATGCAGCGTAACATTGTTTGTTGTATTTACTACAACAGGTGTTACAAACCCTAATTTTACTTTTGACCAGGCATCCATATGAGTGGGTGTAGCTCCATAATCTTCTCCTGGAAGACTAGTCCAGGATCCATTAGCCATTATGCTTAGCTCACCGACATGATTATTAGAACCATAGAGATCTGGAAGACCAAAGGAATGGCCTAGTTCATGAGCAAGGAGACCAATCGTTGCCATATGACCATATTGTATTTCACCTTGCGCCGTATACATACCTGATACTGTAACACCATCGTGATTGGAGTCGGGTGCAAACGACTGATGTGCCCAAACATTTGGTACTGGATCACCACTAGCCTCTTCATTGCCAGCAAGAATCGTTACAATGTAGAAACCATCTTTGGAATCGATGACCTGATCATTATTGGTATCGAAGCTAGCATAATTCACCGCAAGATCAGCTTTAGCCAGTGCATCTGTTATAACTGTTCCCATGCTTTTTCCCGAAATATCCGGATGATCGTAGTTTAGTTTCACCTTTACTACCCCATCATTTTGTGTGCCATATAATTCGGATGCTGGAGTGAGCTGCACTTTTCCATTACTCACTTCATTATAGTAATCTTTAATTGACTTTTGATTTGTTGAAAAGAATTTGTTGCTCCAATCGTTGTCGCTATATGCGATATCAATATTTGTAAACTCAATTAACAAAACTAGTAATTTTTTGGTTCCTGAAATTGAAGTGACAGTTCCGTCAATATTTTGTAGGGATCCCGTAAACTCTTTCGATTCTGAACGTTCAAGAGAAGATGAGGATTCCTTTTGCAGCTCATTTATCAGCTCCTGTTTTTTCTGAGCTTGAGGATTGTAATTGTTTACCCATGTGGTTAAATGGTTCTCATTTACCGCTTTTGCAGGCTTCTGGTCAATTTTATATTTTTCTCCCGTCGATTTCAGGTCGTTTGATGTAAGTTCAGCGTAATTCCAATACCCGTTCGAATCTTGTATAAGCACGTCGCCATCGTTTGTACTTGCCCAATGGAACCATTCATCTCCATGCATCGTAGCTTGAAACGACTCGCCTGACGGTTGCTCCATTTCGACAACCCCATTGAATGCTGGTGCGGCAAAAACGCTCGTATGAATGCACAAAACACAAATCAAAGAAAAAACGGATGTGAACAGGAATTTGAAACTATTTTTCATAAATATTCCTCCTTTAGATTTTCTTTGGAAAATGATAGAATTGTTTTCATTATAAATTCATAAAGATCGCCCCCTCTTCAAAGGTGAGAGGAGTATTCTGTCGATAACCTTACCAAAATCCTCCCTATCACAATATAAGCAAATTTTAACAATGTGTCTAGTTTTTTATATATCTACTAAATTTATGTAATTATCTTAATGTCGGGCAGATGAATAGCGGAATGGGGATTGAAAGGGAGCAATCTCTCCAGCAAACTTCATGCTTTTGGGACAGCTCCTACTCGATTTCGAACGATAGCAGGGTTCCGTTTAGAATTATCAAAGAAAGTCTAAGCGGAAGGATGAATGTACGATTTTTGATATGATGTTAAAAACGGAATATATAAACAGCCGCTCTATGACCCTATAATTGGCTATGAGACTGCAACGAAATAAAGTACCGCTAATTTCCTCGCAGCTCCTTGTACCATCAATATATAGAAATGGGGTAAAACATGGGTCGTTATGTTAAGTTTGCAAAGTTGTTAGCGCTTTCTATTGCGATTGGAGTATTGCCGACTTTAGCCGCATGTTCGAGCAATAATAATCAAGAGCCGTCTGGCAGCCCAGCAAGCACAGCTGAAAGCGCTTCTTCCGGGGCGGGTACTTGGGAACAGAAGTTTGACCCTCCGGTTACGATTACGACTGCCATTGTCGATGATGGCGCTTCGAGGGGCAATGCGTTCAAGCCCGGCGAGTCGATGGAAGACAACATGAATCTTCGCTGGATGAAAGAAAATATGGGCATCAATGTGAAATTCGATTTTATTGTAACGAAACCGGAAGATTACGATACGAAGCTTCGCCTCCTGCTTTCCAGTGGCGCCAAGCTTCCTGATGCTTTCAGAGCCCAGGGGGAGCCGCTTCAAAGCTTGCTTTCAGCTAATAAACTAATGTCTCTGGACGAAGCTATTGAGAAATATGCGCATCCAGGCTATAAGGAACTATTGAAAAATTATGGATACACACTAGGTGAAGTCAAAAAAGACGGCAAAATTTATGGTTTGCCATCCTTCTTCATGGGTGACGAAGGCACCGTGATGTGGATTCGCAAAGACTGGCTTGATAATCTAGGTCTTCAGCCGCCTAAGACGCTGGCCGAGTTCGAAAACGTGCTTAAGCAATTTACGGAGAATGACCCCGATAAAAACGGAAAGAACGATACGATCGGTCTGGCTGTTCCGCTTAAAGAAGGACCGTGGACTTGGATGGGGCAGACGGACGCCATTGTTGCAGCTCTTACCACCCAAATGATCAATACCTCCGATATCCGCAGCTTCTGGAATAAGGGGGAGGACGGCAAGCTGACCTATGGCGCGATTAATCCAGACGCCAAATTGTATTTGCAAACGATGAAGGATTGGATGAGCAAAGGTTATATGGACAAGGAAGCCGGAATCAAGGATCCATCAAAATCCTCCGAATTGGTTGCCAGCGGCAAAGCCGGCATTATGTTCGGTCCGGCCTGGATGGGTGACTGGCCGCTAAGCGATGCGACCAAGAACGATCCAAAAGCCGACTTTGAGCCATATCCGCTTCCAGCCGGTCCGGATGGCTTGGTAGGTCGTGCGGAGAAAATGTTGGTTTCGGGCTTCACCGTATTTAATAAAGACTTCAAGGATATTGAAGTATGGTTTGCTTATTTCAACAAAATGTTTGCAAAGCAATTGGAGCAAGAAGGCGATCCGTTCTTCGATCCGCGTTGGAAAGACGGTTACTATGAAGGATACGATTATGTGAAATACAACGGCAAGCTCATCAAGGGCGATTACGAAGCAGCGGGCGTTCCGGCAGACCAATGGCCGCTTAAAGATGGAAGAAGTATGGATATGAGATTCATGATGACGAATATTCTCGGCTCAAGCGTGACGATCCCTTACTCCAACGAGGCTCCAGTCAAGAAGTTTTTGGCCGACCCTGACGCTGAGCCCCTAAGCTCCAAAGAATTTGACGTTAAACAAATGAAGAAGAAACAAATCGATGGTCAGGGCGTACGGATTAACCAAGGCATCACAGAGGGCAAAAACTATTTTACCGGCCCAATGACGCCGACGATGAAATCAAAAGGCGAATTGCTGAAGAAGCTTGCTACTGAGAGCTACCTCAAAATCATTTACGGCGATCAGCCGATCGAGTATTTCGATGAATTCGTCAAAGAATGGCTGGATAATGGCGGCCAGAAAATTACGGATGAAGTCAACGCGTGGTATGCGGAAAACCAGTAACGCGAGCTGACAACAGGAATGGAGGACGGAGGAGAGGGCAGCATTTGCTGCCGGTCTCCTTTCCGTTTTTCCAATGAAAGGAAGGGTACGAAGTGGCAATGTACTGGAGAAAAACATGGCCGTTCCACATGCTATTGTTGCCGGCCTTACTATTATGCATCGTGTTTCAATATATTCCGTTGTTTGGAGTAGTTATTGCCTTCCAAGATTATCAACCCTGGCTTGGCATCAAAGGGTCGACTTGGGTAGGCCTGGATCATTTCCGGTATCTGTTTACGTATCCGGACGGCAAGCAGGTCATATGGAATACGTTAATTATCGCCGCATTTAAGATGTTCATGAATTTATTCATTCCTATTATTTTTGCTCTGTTGCTCAATGAAGTCAGGAAGATGTTTTTCAAGAGAGTTGTACAGACGCTTGTCTATTTGCCGCACTTTTTGTCATGGGTCATCTTGGGCGGCATTATGCTTGATATTCTATCAACGGAGGGCGGAATCGTTAATCGTGTCCTTCATTCGTTCGGCATAGACAGCATCTTTTTCTTAGGCAACGGCCCGTGGTTCCGATTTACGGTCATCCTTAGCGACGTGTGGAAAGAATTCGGTTTCTCTGCCATTATCTTCTTGGCGACTCTAATTGGCATCAATCCGGCTTTATACGAAGCGGCCGAAATCGACGGGGCTACCCGTTGGCAGCAAGTCAAATCCATATCCATTCCTCTTATTATGCCGATTGTGATCGTGGTAGCGACGCTATCGCTAGGTCGGATTTTGGATGCCGGCTTCGATCAAATTTTGAACTTGTACAATCCGCTCGTGTATTCGCACGGGGATATCATTGATACCTTCGTTTACCGGGAAGGACTGAACAACGGACAGTTCAGCTTCGGAACGGCGGTTGGACTATTCAAATCGTTAATCGGCTTCATCCTGATCGTCATCAGCTACAGATTGGCATATAAACTAGCTAATTACCGGATTTTTTAAAAAATAAAAAATATAAGCTTCACACCTATAAATAGACTTATATTTCATCGCGAAACGGTTGCTTTGCCACCACAAGACGGCTTCAACCGTTTACGCTTGAGGAGGTCGACCATGCACTACCGCTCTAGAGGCTACACCGTATTTACGATACTGAACACCGTCTTTCTCTGCCTGCTGGCGCTCATTTGCATTCTTCCTCTTGTCCATGTGCTTGCGGTATCCTTCAGCTCACGGGCTGCGGCAACAGCGAATATCGTCAATTTTTGGCCAGTCGGCTTTACGACGGATGCCTATGTCCAGACGCTAGCCAACGGCAAATTTCTTAAAGCCATGTGGATTGGCGTAGAGCGGACCGTGTTAGGCACAATCCTTTCAATGGTTGTGGTCACGATGGCTTCTTACAGCTTATCGAAATCCAGCTATAAATTCCCGGGGCGTCAAATTTACATTTGGATTTTCGTATTCACGATGCTGTTCTCGGGTGGTCTGATCCCCTCGTATATATTGGTCAGCAAGCTGCATCTGATCGATACCATTTGGGCGTTGATATTGCCTTCGGCCGTCAGCGTGTGGAATATGATTTTGATGCTAAATTTCTTCCGGACGATTCCGCAGGAGCTGGAAGAGGCTGCCCATATCGATGGAGCCGGTCATTTGAGAGTGCTTTGGAGCGTTTATTTGCCCGTATCGATGCCGTCCATTGCGACATTATCTTTATTTTCAATGGTATCTCATTGGAATTCATGGTTTGACGGCGTCATCTATATGACCAATCCGGATGGGTATCCGCTCGCCACTTATTTGCATTCCATGATTGTTAGTGACAATATGTCGCGGATTGGTGTAACATCGGAAAGTGTAGCAAATTTCTCCAATCGCACAATTAAAACAGCACAAATTTTTATCGGCGCATTGCCGATTTTGCTCGTATATCCATTTTTGCAAAAGTATTTTGTGAAAGGAATTGTGCTGGGCTCGGTGAAGTCCTAGTTTAATCCTGGGTTAAATCTGACCAGCAGAGAAGATGGAATTGAATTGGAGGAGACCTATGTTATACAACAGAAGCGTTATGGGAGGCAGAATGAATATATTCACGAAAGTCATGATCGTGATCATTCTCATGCTCATCCCTGTCGTTATGATGTATAATTCGTCGAATAAGATCAGTACCGGCGTTGTTGAGCAGGAGCTGCTTCAAGTCAACATGAATCGAATCCGTTTTTTTGTGGAGCAGATGGACGTCGAAGCAGATCGTTTATGGCGAGCTGCCTTTGTCGTTGCATCCGATCCGGATGCGCTGCAGCTGCAGCTCCGTTCTTCTTCCGAGCCCTCCTATTCCATGCTGCAATCGAAGACGCTTCTGCTGCAGAAGCTGGATATGCAGTCTACCACTTTCCAATGGGTAAACGATTTCACCGTGTATTCCCCGGTTTCGGACGTAATGGTTTCTACGAATTATTTGCAGCAGCACGATGCGGATTACTTCAGAAATTCGAGCCAGCAGCGCTGGGATTATCGCAGGATCGTTACGGAGCGGGGACCGGAGAACGCATTTGTGCGGGATTTAATAACTCCTTTCGAATCGAACGCCAAGCCAGAAAATCCGAATTTGTATGTTGAAGTCTCATTCTCGTCGGAAAATCTGGTTAAAATGCTGGATCGTTTTAAGCAAGGCAGCGTTGGAGAGCCGTTTCTCTATTGTCCGGGCTTCGAGCCGATTATGCCACGGGAGTCAGAGCCCGGTCTGATCCATGCGATGGCCAAGCAATTTGATAAAATCAAAGCGCAGAATCCGACCGAAGGGTCAGTCAAATTGACTTTTCACAATGAACCGTATCTTGTCAATTATGTGGCGTCAGCCTCGCTCGGATGGTATTTGATTGATTTCCAACCGATGCAAAAAGTGCTGGAGCCCATCGATCATAGCAAGAAAATGTTTTATGCCGCAGGCTTGCTATTGCTGGTTCTTGGTGTTGCCGCCGCCGCGCTTTTGTACCGCAACGTGCAGAAGCCGATCTACGATTTAATTCGGGCGGTGAAGTCGCTCCGGCGGGGCGAATACGGGCATCAGGTCAAGCATATATCGAACAATGAGTTTTATTATTTGATCGAGCAGTTTAACCTGATGTCCCACGATATTCAGACACTAATCGATAAAGTGTACACGGAGCAGCTTCAGGCCAAAGAGTCGTCCCTCAAGCATTTGCAGGCGCAAATCAATCCGCATTTTCTGTATAACAACTTCGCATATATCCAAAGCATGGCTCAGCTTGAACGGACGAAAGCGATTGTCGCCTTCACCCAGCACTTGAGCCAGTATTACCGTTATACGACCAGGACGGAGCAGCAATTGACTTCTTTGGCCGAAGAGATGGAATTGATTCGCAATTATTTGGAAATCCACCGGATGCAGTCCGAGCGCCTGCAATTTCACGAACAGATCGAAGCAGGCATGCTTTCTTTGCTTATGCCCCGATTGCTGTTTCAGCCGCTTGTCGAGAATGCGATCATACATGGAATGGAAGGCAAGAGGGGGAACTTCGAAATCGTCATAACCGGCAAACAGACCGAGGAAGGCTGGGAACTCATCGTAGAAGACAACGGCGTCGGAATGCAGCAAGCTGAATTGAATGCTTTAAGGCACTCCTTGCAGTTGAAATCAAGCGCGGATCACAGCCTTGGGCTAAGGAACGTTCATCAACGTCTAAGGCATTACTTCGGACAATCCTCAGGGCTTCTGATCGAACATTCCTCTTTGGGTGGGCTTCGCGTGGGATTAATGATTAAGAACGGAGGCGATTCCGATATTTGAAGTTCTGATCGTAGACGATATTCCCTCCCAGGTTGACAGCATAGCCGCTACCATTCCTAAGGATGAACTTAGAATCAGGCATATTCATAAAGCCCATACGGGTGAGGAGGCTTTAAAGCTTTATCGGGAACAAAACATTCATATCATCATTACGGATATACGGATGCCAGAGATGAACGGAATTGAGCTCATTCGAGAGATACGTGAAATGGGCCGCAAAGTCAAAATCATCGTGATTTCGGGGTATGCCGATTTCGAATATGCGCAAGGTGTTGTACCGTATAATACGTCTGGCTACTTAATGAAGCCGGTAAATCCCGAACAGCTTCGGGAGATGCTGGGCAAATTATCCGAAGAAATTACCTGCGAGATGAGGCAGCAACAGCAGCAGCAGCGCGACGTATACGCCTTCAGGGAAAATTTGCCTACGCTGCGCAACGAGCTGCTGAATCGGCTGTTGCACGATAACAGCGTCCCTTACGCGGAGCTGGAACGGAAGCTTTTCCTGCTCGATTTGCCTTTCTCCCTGAATAAGGAAGTAGGATTGTTCATCGTCCGGCTGGAGGGCAGGCTGCAAGAATATGAAAGCATGGATAGAGAACTCATCGAATATGCGGTCACCAATATGGCAGAGGAATTGTTTAGGGATGTCTTTCACTTGTGGTTCTGCCGAGATCATAACGAATATCTCGTCTTTGTCGTATCAGCCAAAGGGAAGGCGGATACGAACGGACAGACCCAAGAAACGACGGCAATCGATCGGATTACGATGGACGTCCGGGTGGCTATGCTGAAGAAAAAGGCGGAAGCCCTCTTAAATGGCAGCGTTTCTATCGCGCTGGCCGTAAGCGGAATGTCTTTTCCCGAAGGCGTTCCTGGACTGTATCGATCAGTCATCGATGGCATGAGGCGGGTAGAAGAGGGGAGGCAAGGCCTATTTTTGCGAATCACGGGCATACTCGATCAGGTTCGGATTGGAACGCTGACGTCGCTCTATCGACCTCCACTCCTCATTCATTTGCTCGACACGGGGAACTGGCTGCATGCGGAGGAGAAGTTAATCGAGATATTCGATGAACTGAAAAGCGTCGACTATCCTCCCGAGCATGCCAATGAAGCGTATTTCGCCATTGCTAACGCCTATCAGTACATGGCGCACAAAAAAGGAAAGCTGCTAAGCGAGTTCGGGTCATCCTCCTTTGGTCTCATGCCGGCCGCTCCTTCTCTTAAGCAGTTGGAGAAGTGGGCATTTTTCATATTCCGCTGCCTGAGAGAGCAATTGGAAAATTCATCTGTGAAGCAGGCGGGATTAGTTGACAAAGTCCATAAATTCGTCGAGCAAAACATGAACGACAATTTATCGCTGCAGACGCTTGCGGCGCAAATCGGTCTGCATCCCGCCTACTTGTCGAGAGCATACCGGGCAGAGACGGGAAACAATTTGAGCGAATATATTTTGCGATATCGAATGGAATTGGCGGCGTATTTGCTGCGCAGCAGCGACAAGAAGATTTACGAAATCGCCCGAATCATTGGTTATCAGGCAGTGCCGCATTTCATTAAGCTGTTTAAGGCCTTTTCGAATATGACCCCTCAGGAATATCGCGATCGAACGGGGATATCCTGACTTAGGAATCAGCAGCTTCTATCATCTCCAGGCTGCGAGTTTCATTCCGTTTTGTGTCCTGGGAGAAACGAAAGGAATGGGTATAACGATGGAAAGAAAAATAAGATGGGGTTTATTAGGGTCAGGGAGTATTGTAGACAGATGGATTAGTGGTGCTAAACAGCTGAATGATGTGGAAATTGTCGCTATATCCTCTAGAACAATAGAAAGCGCGCAGAAGATGGCTCTAAAGCACGAAATTCCCTTAGCACTAGAGTATGAGGCTTTGTTAGAAAGAGAAGATATTGATGTTGTCTATATTCCCGTCCCGCATCCCGCACATAAAAAAATGGCAATTATGGCGATGGAGCACGGAAAATCAGTATTGGTAGAAAAGCCGGTATGTGTCAATGCAGGTGAATTAATTGAAGTATTGGCATGTGCCAAGAAAAATAATGTGTTTTTCATGGAGGGCGTGTGGACAAGATTTTTTCCGATGATGAACAAGATAAGGTCATTATTAAATGATGAGGGCATCGGTGAAGTTAGAGCGATGAATATCGCCTTTTCTTTTAGGATGCCGGGCGAATACCGAGATAAACGATGGATGAATCCGGAGCTTGCTGGTGGCGGCCTGCTGGATACGGGAATTTATAATCTTCATTTTGCCGAAGCCGTATTAGGGAAAAACCCCGTTGCACTTACAGGGTTCGCTACTATTGATTCTGATGAATACCATATACAGGTTGACGAGCAAGCAAGCTATATTGCCAAGTATGATAAAGGCGAGCTTGTCGTCATGAGCAGTGGTGTGAGAACGAATATGGTCGATACTGCCATGATCTACGGTACTGGGGGCCATATTGAAGTGCCGTCCTTTTGGAAGCCCACCGTAATCCATGTGATGAAGGATGGCAAGATGACGTCCTATGAAGAAAAAGTGCCTCAAAATGTCGAAGGCATTCAAGATGATGGCTTTCAATTTGAGATTGCGCATGTGAATGAATGTTTAAGGGGAAATCTGAAGCAATCGCCAATGATGACATGGGATCAAAGCCTAGCGATTATGAAGCAATGTGATGAATTGCGACGTCAATGGGGGCTTAAATATCCTTTTGAAGATTAAGGGGCGAGGCGGGTTTGAAGTAAAGGGATGGAGGAATGGACGATGAATTATGAGATAATTGCCAAACAGGAAATGTTATTTCAATTTGATACATTTAGTCATGACTTGGGGATAGAAATAGGTTTATGGCTGTTAAACAAAGCCAGAAGTGATGGAAAGTCTATCGCAGTGGATATATCTAAATGCGGTCAGCAAATATTCCACGCTGCATTAGAGGGGACAACTGTAGACAACGATGAGTGGCTTCGGAAGAAGAAAAATACGGTTTATAGACTCAATCAAAGTACATTGGGCATTCAATTGAAGCTGAAGGAGCAAGGCGTAACACTGGAGCAAGCGCTCCATTTAAGTCCTGCCGACTATGTAGCGGCAGGAGGCGGATTCCCAATCGTCGTAAGGGGAGTTGGTTTTATAGGCGCCATAGCTGTAACGGGTACCTCAGATGTCGATGAGCATGAGCGTATAATAAGTTGTTTAAGTGCCTTATTGGGGGTAAGCCATTATCCGAAATGAATACTCTGACAGGAATGCTGCTTTCAAAATAACAACCGATCATTATGGATGATCGGTTGTTATTTTTTTGTCTAATATTTCTTGCGAAAGTGGAGTGGAGTCATTCCAACACTGCGTTTGAAGCAGGTGGAGAAGTAAGGAGCATATCGAAAGCCGACTTCTTCAGCTATGCGATCGATGGACCATTCCGTCGAGATGAGAAGCTGCTTCGCCCGCTCCATCCGAAATTGCAGCAAGTAATGAACGGGCGTGACACCATATTTCATTTTCATACAACGAACAATGTAGTTAGGGTGAAAATGCAGCTCCAATGCCAGCGTTTCATTGGTGATTTCCTCTTGGTAGTTGCGCTGCAGATAAGCAGCAGTCTTCTCAGCCAGACGTGTTGCCGGTGTGCTAGCCATACCTGAACTTCCGTGTTCCAGCAAAGCGAGCAGTTGGAACAGCAAATGCTGCTTCTCCCAGAAGGCTTCGCCGACCCGCAGCTCCAGAAGCTGACTCAATAGATTAAACGCGATTTGGGGATTAGGCAGCGCAGTTTGCTTAGGTATACGTATTAATTTTGGATGATCGAATGGTGAAGACGGGGCTGTTGCTTCTGGCTGGGCAATCGGGGGAGCTTGACGCCAGAGCTCATGCTCGAAATGAACCCAGTAAAAAGACGTTTCCTGCGTGCAAGGCTTGACCGAATAATGCTCTCCTTCTGGCAGCAGCAATAACGCATCGCCTGCTCCAAGCGACCATTCAATCCCATTTTCGCCAATGTGCAGTACTCCATTAACCACGATCAGCAGATCGAAAAGCCTAAAATGCTTTCGATCCGGATGGCGATCTCCTGCGCGGAAGTTCGAGCGGCCAGCTTCCCAATAATAAGGAAGGGGTGGGGTTTGCAGCGAAACCATGAACTCGTCATTCAAATGAATACCCTCATTATTTTGTGTTATTTTTTATAGAAAAAAGGTCAATCCGTTTCTATTATGACAGTTATAAAAAGCATATACTCGATGTTATAGAGAGTCAAATTTTATAATTTCGAGGTGGATATCTATGCAAAAAAAACAGATTCATATCCAAGATGATTTTTGGAACCCCTATTCCGAGCTCGTTCGCCAAACGGTTATCCCCTATCAGTGGGAAGCGCTGAACGACAGGATAGAAGGTGCCGAGCCGAGCTATGCCATTCGAAATTTTAAAATTGCTGCTGGACTTGCGAAAGGGGAATTTGGCGGCTGGGTCTTTCAAGATAGCGATCTGTACAAATGGCTGGAGGCTGTTGCCTATTCGCTTCGCCGCCACCCCGATCCTGAGCTGGAGCGTATTGCCGATGAGGCCATTGACCTGATTGGTCAAGCGCAACAAAACAACGGCTATTTGAACACCTATTTTACGATCAAAGAACCTGGAAAACAATGGACGAATCTTTACGAAGCCCATGAGCTCTATTGCGCAGGCCATTTAATTGAAGCAGCCGTTGCTTATTACGAAGCGACAGGCAAGCGCAAATTGCTTGACCTGTCTTGCCGTTTCGCTGACCTGATTGCGAGTTTGTTTGGAACCGAACCGGGCCAGATTAGGGCTTATTGCGGGCATCAGGAAATTGAATTGGCCTTGGTGAAGCTGTACGGAGTAACGGGAGAAGAGCGCTACTTGAACCTGAGCCGCTACTTCATTGATGAACGTGGAAGCGAGCCAAACTATTTTATAGAGGAATGGAAACGCGGCGGCAGAACAAATATTTGGTCGCAAGGGATGCCTAATCTGGAAGTATACCAATGCCATCTTCCTGTACGTGAGCAAACGGCTGCGGTCGGCCACTCCGTTCGAGCCGTCTATATGTACACGGCGATGGCTGACCTCGCCCGCTTGACTGAAGACGCGGGGCTGCGCGAAGCTTGCGAGCGACTGTGGTCGAATACAACAAGTAAACAAATGTATATTACCGGGGGAATTGGCTCAACGCATCACGGAGAAGCTTTCACGTTCGACTACGATCTTCCTAACGATTCAGTTTATGCGGAAACCTGCGCCTCTATCGGCTTGATTTTCTGGGCGCGCCGGATGCTGCAGCTTGAAGCCAAAAGCGAGTATGCGGATGTGATGGAGAGAGCGCTGTACAACAATGTGCTTGGCAGCATGTCCAAGGACGGCAAACATTTCTTTTATGTTAATCCGCTAGAGGTGTGGCCTGAAGCAAGCAGCAAAAATCCAGGCAAACATCACGTCAAGCCGGTTCGGCAAAAATGGTTCGGATGCTCCTGCTGTCCCCCTAACGTCGCCCGGCTGCTAGCTTCGCTAAATGATTATATTTACGACGTGTCTGACGATGGCAGGACGGTGTATACCCATTTGTTTATCGGTAGCCAAGCTGCCCTTGAGCTTGATGGCATCAACGTCAACTTGCATCAACGCTCTGAGCTTCCTTGGAACGGTCATATAGAATTGTCGGTTTCGCTCCCAGAGGGCGAAGCAAGTGCTGCGTTTGAAATCGCATTACGCATACCGGATTGGTTTCAAAGCGAGCAGCCGACGTTGAAAGTGAATGGTGAAACGCAGCCCTATCGTATTGAAAATGGCTATGCAAAGGTAGAGCGAAATTGGTTAGATGGCGATACATTGCAGTGGCTTCTACCGATGGAGGCAAAGCTGATTGCTGCCCACCCGTTCATTCGGGCAGATGCTGGTAAAGTAGCCATTCAGCGTGGTCCGCTCGTCTATTGCCTAGAGGAAGCCGATAATAGGGCTCCGATTACCTCGCTTGCATTGGCCGAGGAGCCGAATTTGACGGAGTATGCCGATCAAAATCTTCTTGGAGGCTGCCTTATTGTAGAAGGTGATGGAGTAATGACAGACCCAGCTTCATGGTCAGATGGTAAGCCATACCGCCCTTATACGAAGCAAAGGAAAGCGGTTCGCTTCAAGTCGATTCCTTATTATTTATGGGGCAATCGCCTGCCTGGCGAAATGAGCGTCTGGCTGCAGAGCTGAAATAGCTGAAACAGATGAAAAGATGAAGGTATAATATGCAGGATTAATATCATTTGCGGCATGGATACAAGATAGCGAGAAGGACGGGAGAACGCATCCTGTCCTTCTTTGTATTCGGGTCGGATAAAGTGGAAGTTAAAAATTTAAACATTGACTTTCGTTAAAATGGTAGCTAATATAGCTATTGTACCTAATTATGATAATCATTATCAACATAGTGATAAACATTATCGCAGTAGAATAGCTTTGATTTTTGGAATAATAGGGGGATTAACAAAATGAACAAAAGGCTAATGGGTTTAATTATGGTTATCGTTGTTATGCTGGTTGCAGCGGGCTGTGGATCTAACACTACGAATAATTCGGCAGCAGAAGCAACCGCAACTGACAATGCAGCAGCTGCAAATTCAAACGGGGAGTCCGCTGCCGCTGGACCTATTGTATTAAAGGATGCTAAAGGCGAGGTTAAGCTGGACAAGCCAGCACAAAAGGTTGTCGTACTAGAGTGGACGTTTACGGAGGACGTGATTGCGCTTGGCGTGCAGCCAGTTGGTAATGCCGATAACGCACAATATAAGCTGTATGTGACATCAGAAGCGCCACTGGATGAAAACGTGACGGATGTTGGTATGCGTGACGCACCGAATCTAGAGACCATTGCGGCTTTGAAGCCCGATTTGATTATAGCGAATACGGATAGCCACGAAGCGATTTATGATCAATTGAAAGGCATTGCGCCAACGTTGATTTTTAGTCTATACCCGCTTGAAGGGGACACCAATCAATATGACCAGATGGAAGAAGTGTTCAAAACGATTGCAGCTGCTGTTGGCAAAACAGAGGAAGGTACTAAAGTGCTAGCTGACCTGGATGCGCATTATGCAGCTGCAAAGGCGAAGCTGGAGGAAGCAGGTAAGGGTGGCTTTAATTACGTGCTGACACAAGCGTACAGCTACCAAAATGCAGCGACGCTGCGTCTTTTTACTGACAACTCGCTTGCTGTACAAACGCTGGATCGGATTGGCCTGAAAAACGATTGGAAATCGGAAAACTTTGAGGTTTACGGTTTTAGTACTTCGACGGTTGAAGCGCTGCCTGCGGTTCAGGATACGAATCTACTCTACATCGTTCAAAAGGATGATAACATTTTTTCAAAAGAACTAAAGGATAACTCGGTTTGGAACGGTCTTGCCTTTGTTAAGGAAAATCGTTTCTTCGGATTAGATAGCGCGACCTGGGTGTTCGGCGGTCCAATCTCCTCGAAAGTGATCGTTGATGAAGTTGTAAATACATTAACGAAATGAGTGCCACGATGAACGAAAATCATAAAAATGAAGCTACTATCGGAATGACCTGGCGGGTAATTGGAATATTTGGGGGCGGCGTTGCCGCCCTTTTCGTATTATCCATTTTAAGTCTCTGCTTCGGGGAAGCTAAAATCCCGGCCGCCACCGTGTTAGAAGGCTTGCTCGGCCGCCAAGATATAATGGAGCATAATCTGCTTTGGGATATCCGCATGCCGCGCACGGTTATTGGCATTTTGGCTGGTGCTGCGCTCGCTGCGGCCGGTGCTTTACTGCAAACGATAACGAAAAATCCGCTCGCTGCTTCTGATACATTAGGTATCAATGCGGGGGCTTACTTTATGGTTGTGCTTGGCGTGGTCGCTTTTCCTGCCCTGCAGCAGCAGTTCCCATTTTTACTGGCGGCGGCTGGGGGATTGCTGGCGGCAATCATAGCCTATTTTCTAAGCGGAGGCCGGAAGGCGACACCGATCAGACTCGCCTTATCAGGCATGATCGTATCCATGGTGCTTGGGGCGTTTACAACGGCTCTACATATTTTTAAGCAGACGGAAACGCAAAATTTATTTTTATGGGGCTCGGGTTCCCTGATTCAGCTGAACTGGAGCGGCGTCCAGTATGCATGGCCATTCGTTATTGCTTTGCTTGCAATCGCGATGCTCGCAGGAAGGCAGTTTGATGCCTTGGAGCTCGATGAGTCTACTGCTCGTTCGCTTGGACAGCGTGTAGGATTAACACGGGCAATGGGGCTTGGCCTTTCGGTACTGCTGGCTGCGATTGTAGTCAGTGTAGTTGGTCCAATTGGCTTTGTCGGCTTGGTCGCCCCTCATCTTGTCCGCCTTAGCGGTATTCGCAAGCATCGCCTGCTTATTCCCGCCAGCGCATTGTGGGGAGCGCTGCTCATTACGGCGGCGGATTTGCTTGCCCGTATGGTGCGGAGCAATTTAGGGGAAATGCCGGTTGGCGCGGTCATGGCGATTATTGGAGCGCCTTGGCTCATTTGGCTCGTACTGACCAAGATGAAAAATATATCCGGTTCAGGCTCTGGGCAGTCATCTATGAACATCGGCGGGGTAGCACTGCGTATGCGCTTCGCTCCGACTGCGATATCCATGACCGTGCTGCTCATCGTTATCATCCTCGTAAGCTTGTCGCTTGGAGGAACGAGAATTCCGATCGCCGATTTGCTGGGCAGCCTCGTCGGTGGAGGAGAATCATCCTATTCGGTGCTGCTGAAATTAAGGCTCCCGCGTACACTCGTTGCGGCTGGGGGTGGAATTGCGCTTGCCATTAGCGGTGTCTTAATTCAAAGCGCCGTCCGAAATCCGTTGGCTGATGCCTCGATTATTGGCGTAACGTCGGGGGCGGGGTTTGGCGCGCTAATCGTTTTGGTTGCGCTGCCGAATTTAACCATGTTCGCTCTCCCGATTGCGGCAATTGCAGGAGGGGTTCTTGCCGCAGCCTTTGTATTTTTCTTGGCATGGCGCAAATCTTTAAATCCGTCTGTTCTTATTTTGCTTGGCATCGCGGTATCGGCCATCGGTTCTGCGGGCATACAGGCGATGATTGTCAAGGCGAGCCTTTGGAACAGTACAGCCCTAATATGGTTAACGGGCACGACCTATGGGAGAGGCTGGAATCAATTTTATAGCATTCTACTGTTTCTGCTTATCCTTTTACCGATTGCCTACTATTTGGGCCGGAAATTCGATTTGCTGGCGTTTGGCGACGAAAGCTCGATAGGACTAGGTCTGCCGGTTCGAGGAACGCGGCTCTGGGCGATGGTTATTGGCGTTTTGCTAGCAGCTGGAGCTGTTGCGAGCGTAGGTACGATAGGCTTTCTCGGGCTTATGGCACCGCATGTCGTGCGCATGATGATTGGGCATCACACGAGGCGCTCGATTATTTTGTCAGGACTGCTTGGCGGCTTGCTGCTCGTCATTGCCGATACACTCGGTAGAACGATCATGGCACCAAAAGAAATTCCATCAGGCCTAATTATTATGCTGATAGGCAGTCCATATTTCCTGTTCCTCATGTACCGCTCGGTGGTTAGGAAGTTCTAGGAGCGTTAGAGCAAGGAGTGAAGATCGGGTGGAAGTCACGAACGACAAGATAAACGTCGACGAGCAGCTTTACTGGTTCACGCATAGTGCCATTAAAGTGATGGATGTTCGGCATATTAAAATGAAGCTAGGGGAAGCGCTTAGTTCCTACCGGCTGCCGTCCAATGCGTTTTTGTTTGGGCTAAGAGGCAGTGCGGCGGTTGCTTTGGACAATCGGGAATATGCATTCAAAAAATTTCAAATATTGCATGGCGGGAAAGGCTTTTATTTGGATATTCGCCAGGTGGAAGAGCCTTTTGAATATTATCTCCTCCTCTATAAAACGGTTCAGCCTTTTCTGAATATGCCGGACAAACAGCGGCTGCTGGAGAAAAATCCTTTTCGCATGCAATACGGTGTTACGCCAGCTTTCCCAATATCCCTTTATGAGAAGCTGAAGCAGCTGGACGAGGAGTTTCACAAGGACGGCAAGCTTGCCGGGCTGCATGTGAAAACGTTGTTTTACCATTTTATATACGAATTGCTGCGGCAGCTTGAGGAGCAGGAGGTTTCCGTAATAAAAGCGGATCTGGTCGCCCAGGCGATCAGGTATATCCATGAGCATTATGCCGAAGTCATTACACTGGAGCGGCTGGCGAATGTGCTGGATTGCACGCCAAGGCATTTAACACGCCTATTCAAAAATCAAATCCAACATAGTCCGATTGATTATCTCATCCAGCTTCGTATCGAGAAGGCGAAAGTGCTGCTGACGAGCACGGAGGGGACTTTACAGGAAATAGCCGCAGGTGTCGGATATCCAGACGTCTATTTTTTCAGTCGTATTTTTAAAAAGCATACGGGCATTTCGCCGATCCATTATAAAACGGAAGCGAGCGCCCCGCGAAAACGTCCATATAATCCATTATTGATGTCCCGATACCCTATTGTGTCGAGAAGGCGCAGCGGGCATACTGTTATTGGTGATAATCATTATCAAAACAGAGGCGAAGGGGTATTAAGAATGAACAGAGGTTCCAAACAATCAATGGCCATTATAATGCTGCTTGCGATGACTCTATTGGTCAGTGCATGTGGAAGTTCGGCAAATTCTCCAGCGACCAATGGGACTGCGCCAGCCGCAAGCAGCCATTCAGCGGAACAGACAGCGAGTGAGCGGATACTGAAGGACGGTTTGGGCAATGAAGTTAAGGTTCCGGCTAATCCTAAACGGGTTATAGCCTCTTATTTGGAAGATCATTTGGTGGCGCTAGGCGTCATTCCAGTTGCTCAGTGGTCAGTAAGCGAGGGGAAGGTGCAAAATTATTTGCAGAAGGAGCTGGCGAATATCCCTGCTATTCCCTCCGAGCTTCCCTATGAAGTCGTAATGAGCTACCAGCCTGATCTTATTATTATCGACAATGCGGAAATGGTGATGGGGGACAAGTATGCGCAATATGCTAAAATTGCCCCAACCTATACAGTAGGCAGCGATGTCAACAATGATTGGCGGCAGGAGCTGCTCACGATAGGAGAAGTGCTGAATAAGAGTGAGGAAGCGAAGCAGGTGCTGGCTGATTATGAAGCGAAAGCAACGGATGCCAAGAATAAGCTGCACCAAGCAATCGGTGACAAGTCGGCTGCGGTTCTCTGGGTTACGGCTAAAAATGTCTACGTCGTCAACCAAAACTTATCCAGTGGCGATTTGCTTTATCGGGATCTGGGCTTGACGGTTCCGAACGTAGTTGCGGAAATATCCTCTACGGCGAAGGCGAATTGGAGTGCAATTTCCAAGGAAAAGCTGGCCGAGCTGGACGCCGATTACCTGTTCATTGTGAATAGCAGGGAGGCGACGAAAGAGGAAATTTTGAGCGATCCAATCTGGCAGGGCATTCCTGCGGTGAAAAATAACAATGTCTACGCGTATGACAACAATGCCAGCTGGCTGTACACAGGAACGATTGCCAACTCGCAAATGATTGATGATGTGCTTGAAAGTATTGTGAAATAAATAAACAAATAAATCCAACCCGTAAAGTGGACTCTCCAAGAGTTTCCACTTTACGGGTTATTTTCTTTTAAGGCTAAAATAAGTGCAGGAATAGTGATTTTATTGCCATATCAAAATTCCCTCCCGTATTGTAGAATGATGCACATAAGCGCTGCATGACACGAAAGGGGACGACAGATGAAGAGCTTCAAGCTGAGCAAGCTGTATATACCATTTACGTATAAAATGATGATTCCCTATATGGCGCTAGTGCTGCTGACGGATGTGCTAGTCGGCTATATATCGTATACGATGCTCGTGCAGTCACGAACGGAGATGGCGGAGACGAATATTCGCACCGCGCTTGAGCAGACGCGCAATAATATTGAATACCAAATGGATGAAATTGAGCGTATATCGAGCACGCTTTTCAGCAGCTTAACGTTTCAGAATGCGCTGCAAAACACAGGCGAACCGCTGGAAATAATGCTGAAAATGAAGGATGACATTATCCCGCAGATGAGGGCGCCGCTCCAGCTGTATGGGAACAATATCAGGCTTGCCGTCTACACCGTAGACGAGAAAATGTACGAGGTGCCGGGCGATGATATGGACAAGCCGATACAGCGCAGAGACTATTATGTGCTCTCGGTGCGTCAGATCGAGCATACGGACTGGTTCAAGTCACTTCAAGCATCCAATCAGGATAATCTTTGGATACAGTTGGGTTCCGACCGCAAGCTGGAAAACGTTTCGCATTTTCGCAAGCTGGTGTCCTCCAGCGGGATGGCTCCCATTATCGGCTATGTGCGCGTGACGGCACGCTTCGATGAGCTGCTTGGCAACTTCGATACGTTCCCGATCGATCAAGGCATCAGCTTGCGGCTGCTAAACACCCAATCAGGCGAGGTCATGTATACGCGCGGCATAACAAGCGATCATTCTGATTCGGCCTCCTACCTGAGTGTGAAAGAGGACATACCCGGAACGCCATTCGTGATTGAAACGATTGTGCCGCATGCCTATTTAAACAAGGATGCCAGCCGTATGCAAAAGGTTATTTTCGCCGTGTGCTTAATCAGCTTTCTGGTCATGGTGTTTATTGGCTACATCGTTGCCCGGCTTTCCGGCAAAAAGATGAAGCGAATCGTCACCTTGGTCCGCTCCTTCCAAGAGGGGAATTTTCATAAGCGGATCGGTTTTACCGGCAATGACGAGTTTGTCCACATCGCCAATTCCTTTAATCAGATGGCAACGAGCATCCAAGAGCTGATTAAAAATGTCTACGTGCAGGGCATTCAGAAAAAGCAGGCGGAGCTGGACGTGCTGCAAGCGCAGATCAGCCCTCATTTTTTGTATAACACGCTCTCGACGATTGGCAGTCTGGCTAATTTGGGCGAGACGGACAAGGTGACGGCGATGGTTCAGGGGCTGTCGAAGTTTTACCGTTTAACGCTGAATGGCGGCAATGTCTACATTACGCTGGAGAAGGAGCTTGAGCAGGTAAAGACGTATTTGGACATTCAGCGGGTAAAATATGCGGACACGTTCGAGGTTTATTACGATATTGAGCCGGATATTTTGCAAACGCCCATTATTAAGCTTATTTTACAGCCCTTTGTTGAAAATATTTTTAAGCATGCCTGGTTTGGCAAAACGATTGCCATTCGCATAACGGGCAGGCAGCTGGGCGACCGCATTGAGCTGAAAATTATTGATACCGGCATCGGGATGCGGCCGGATACGCTGAGGAAAATGCTCTCGAATACGTCCCTGCCTATGACTGCTCCTGCGGGACAAACGGATAAAGTGGAAGACGCCAAATCGGATAAATATGGTCTGAAAAACGTTGAAGAGCGAATCAAGCTGCGTTACGGCACGGATTTTGGCATTCGGATTGGCAGCCATTATGGCGCGGGCACAACGGTGCAAATTATTCTTCCGGTCGAAAATGCCGAGATGCGGGAGGATGCAGAAGGAATTTGGCTATAGGCAGCTTAGAGGGGAGCGTGCAGGGATGGACATTAGTTTATTGCTCGTGGATGATGAGGCGATTGATTTGGAATGGCTCCGGCGACGGGTAGTCGGCAATGAGCGCCTGCAATTGCAGGATGTGTCCGTTGCTACTAGCGGGTTCGAGGCGCTGGAAATGATGGAGCAGAAGCGCATCGACCTGATTCTCTCGGATATTCGCATGCCGATTATGTCGGGGATGGAATTTGCCCGCAGGGCGAAGGCGATTAACCCGATGGCCCATCTTGTTTTTATAAGCGGTCATCAGGATTTCAGCTATGCGAGGGAAGCGATTCAACTGAACGCCTCCGGCTATTTGCTTAAGCCGGTTGATGATACCGAGCTTCATGATATGCTGCTGGAGCTGTGCAACAAAATCGAGCAGGAGCGGCTGCAAAACCAGTCGCTGACCGAGACGCTGACGCTGGTGCATCAGGAGCTGCTGCTGCGCTGGTTCAACGAGCCGACCTCGGGGCGGGTAGAGCAGCATCTTCACAGCTTCCTTATGCCGCTGCTGCAGGGCGGAGCAGCCGTTGCGATTATTGAAATCGACGATATGGAGTGGAAGCTGGGTAAAATGGCAGCGGATGAGCGCCGTTCCTTAACAGCGGCAATGGCGTTGTTTATTCGTGACTTTGTTGAACGTCATCAGGTTGGAACGCTGCTGACCAGCTATGATTATCATTTTGTGCTGCTGGCGACGGTTCAGGAGGCGGAATGCAAAGCGCTGCTTGAAAAGCTGGTGCAAGCGTTTAACGAAGCTTTTCCCTATTCGATTACGATTGGCGCTGGCATGCATACAACGGTCATTGCCAAGCTGCATGACGCCTATCAGCAGGCACAGGCAGCGCTCAGCATCAAATGGATTGTTGGGAAAAACAGGCTCATTCACGATGCAGCGGTCTGGTCGCCTAAAGAAGCGATGGCGTACAGCCTCGAAGAGACGGTAGACCGGATGCTGCGGGCGATGCTGGAATATGATCTGACGACGGTCGACGATTGCTTGCGGGAGTTGTTCAGCGGCGACCAGCCGCTAACCGGGAAAAACGACATCTACGACCTCATTATTCGGATTACGTCCAAGCTGCATGCGGATCTCCAGCAAATGAACGAGCATTTATATGAAATTTTAAAATGGGACTCCCATCAGCCGTTTGTCTTGTTCCAATTCGAGACGGTGCACGACATTCTCTCCTGGCTGAGAAGGCGGTTTTTCGAGCTGTCCGAGCTGCTGTATTTGAAGAAGCAGCGGCAGAAGCGGAAGCTGATCGAAGAAATCGCACTGTATGTGGAGCAGCGGCTCGATCAGAAAATTACGCTCAATGAGGTGGCGGCCCACTTTGATTTTACGCCGAACTACTTGGGCCAGCTGTTCAAAGCCGAGACGAATACGCTGTTCAGCGATTTTCTAAGCGAGCTGCGTATGAAGCATGTGTGCAAGCTGCTGGAGGACCCGACCAAGAAGATATATGAAATTGCCGAGCTGGCTGGCTACAAAAATATTATTTATTTTAATCGTCAATTCAAGCAGCAGATTGGCATGTCGCCGGGAGAATATCGGAAAAAACATAACATTTAATCGTAAATCTATGTTTATGTCATAGTAATGGCCCGGGGTCCGACGGATTCCGGGTTATTTTTAACCGCCCATTTATGCAATCGTTGAATTAGTATAAGTTTTAGTTGTTCCCCTTAATTATGCGGACGCCCTGCTTTTCTTATAATGAAAGCAGACAAGAGAAGAGAGGGGAGCACAGATGAAGCGATACGGATTTATACAGGATGTCATCAAATATCGGGCTATTTTGCTCATGCTGCTGCCAGCTGTTTTGTTTTTTCTACTGTTTGCTTATATACCGATGGCGGGCATTATTATTGCTTTCAAGCATTATGATTATGCCGGCGGAATCTTCGGAAGCGCGTGGAATGGGCTGGACAACTTTCGGTTTTTCTTTGAATCGGGCGATGCGTGGCGCATAACAAGAAATACGGCGCTCTATAATATCGCTTTTATTGTAGTCAACAATGTGCTGCAAATTTTCACGGCGATCTTGCTGTTCGAGGTTGGGGGCAAATGGTTCCGCAAAATCGCTCAGTCGATTTTGTTCCTGCCTTACTTTATTTCATGGGTTGTCGTGGGAGCGATTGCATACAACCTGCTCAGCTTTGACATCGGAACGGTGAATTCCCTGCTGAGAAATATTGGGCTGGAGCCGATTGATATTTATAATACGCCTGCCTATTGGCCAATTATTCTCGTACTGGTCGCAGCATGGAAAACGCTCGGTTACGGTACGATCATGTATTTGGCGGCGATCACGAGCATTGATACCGAAATGTATGAGGCCGCGGAAATCGATGGCGCGAATATTTTTCAGCGTATTTTCAAGGTAACGATTCCTAATTTATATCCAACCGTCATTATATTGGTGCTGCTGGCAGTGGGCAATATTTTCAAAGGCGATTTTGGGATGTTTTACAATATGGTCGGCAATAATGGTGTGTTGTTCTCGTCTACTGATGTTATTGATACGTTCGTATTCAGATCGCTCATCACTTCGAATGACATTGGCATGTCAGCCGCTGCGGGTGTTTACCAATCCGTTCTCGGATTCACCACCATTATGCTGTTTAACTATGCCGTTCGCAAGTATGACAAAGATCGCGCCTTATTCTAGTGGGAGGTCATGAAAATGAGTGTATCTGATGCTAATATCGGCAGTAAAGCCGTCAAGTCTGTGAAAAGCGGTCAGCTCGACCGCCAGCTTCTTGCCATTATCGGCTATACTTCCTTAACCGTACTGTCGGTTCTGTGCATATTGCCTTTTATTCTGATCGTATCCTCTTCGTTTACGGAGGAAAGCACGATTGTGCGTGAGGGTTATCAATTTTTCCCAACTGCCTTCTCTGTGGAGCCTTATAAAATCCTGTTCAAATATCCCGAACAAATGATTCGGGCGTATGGGGTAACCATCTCCGTTACCGTTATCGGTACAGCGATCGGCCTGTTCCTGACGGCTATGACCGCCTATTGCCTGTCACGCAAAGATTTCAAGTGGCGCAATTTTTTTTCCTTCTTCTTTTTCTTTACGACGCTGTTCAGCGGCGGGCTTGTGCCTTGGTACCTGCTCATCGTCAACTATCTCCATATGAAGGATACGGCGCTGGCGCTGATTGTGCCGCTGCTGCTGAACGTGTTTTATATTATCGTCATGAAATCGTTTATGAGCAACATTCCAGAAGCGATTGTTGAATCTGCCAAAATCGATGGCGCCGGCGATTTCCTCATTTTTATGAAGCTTATTCTTCCTCTGTCCAAGCCGGCTCTTGCCACAATCGGTCTCTTCCTTGCCCTTGGGTATTGGAACGATTGGTATAACGCCCTGCTGTTCGTTGCCGACGACAAGCTGATGCCGCTGCAATATTATTTGTACAAAATGCTGGGCAACATGGATGGCATGCGCAAGGCGATGATGGGCTCAGGCGCTGTCGTGACGACAAGCCTGCCGACAGAGGGCCTCAAGATGGCAATGACGGTTGTAGCGAGCGGTCCGATCCTGCTTGCCTATCCCTTCATCCAAAAGTACTTTGTAAAAGGCTTGACGATTGGCGCAGTGAAAGGATAATCCCAAGGGAACTTGGTTTATCAAGATAGATGGGCATATCAACAGTTACATTTAAGGGGGAAATTCAATATGCAAAAGAAGAAAAAAGTCGTTATACCGGCGGTAGCCCTAACTTTAGCCATGGTTCTTGGTGCATGCGGCAACGGTGGCAATACAGGAACAGAAGCGAGCACAGCCCCAGCATCAGGTACTAATTCTTCCGCAACGCAGTCGCCTACAAAGGACGGCTTAGATATTTCCAAAGAGGTCAAGCTGAAAATGGTGTTTGTCGGCCCGAAGCCGGTTGATTATGATGCCGTATTCGCAGAAATTAATAAAAAGCTCAAGGAAAAAATCAATGCGACTGTCGATGCTGAATTTCTAGATTGGTCCGATTGGGCGCAAAAATATCCGCTGAAGCTGGCGGCGAATGAAGACTTTGACCTTATCTATTCTGCGAACTGGGCGGGCTATAACGATCAGGCACTCAAAGGCGGCTTTCTGGAGCTGACCGACGATATGCTGTCCAAATATATGCCGGAAACGTGGAAAGCGATGGACAAGGTAGGCTGGGATCAGGCGAAAGTAAACGGCAAGCTGTATATGGTTCCGCAAAACAGAGGCGAATCGGTAGAGAAGCTGATTTTGTACCGGGAGGACCTGCGTAAAAAATACAATCTTCCTGCTATCGACAGCCCGGAAGCCTATGCCAACTATTTGAAAGCGGTCGCTCAAAATGAGAAGGGCGTTACGCCATTCACACCGGAAACCGGCGATTGGAAGCTGCATAATTTAGATCGCATCCTGCTCAAGCAGCAAAATGACTGGAACATGCTCGATTTCGACCTGCCGATCGGCTTTAAGCTGACGGATGAAGCGGGCAAAGTGTTTAACGTCTATGAAACACAGGAATTCAAGGATCTGCTGTATTATTACAAAGACCTTGCTGACAATAATGCCTGGTCGAAAAACGTATTAAACAATAAAAATGACCATCAGCAGGATTTCAAGGAAGGCAAAACCGCATCTATTACGCATAACATGGGAACGCTCGGCTCACTCATGGCCTTGATGCGCATGGAAAAATCGCCTTATGAGCTTGCGCTTGCGGACATAACGCCAAATACGAAAAAATCGAATGCCGTATCGACGCAAAACGGTGTTTCTATCCATGCAACCTCCGAAAATCCGGAGCGTGCGCTGATGTTCGTCGACCTGATGCAAAATGACAGAGAGCTTCATGACTTGGTGCAATACGGAATCCCAGGTGTACATTTCACAGCCGTTGGCGACGATAAATACGATACGACGGATAAAAGCGTGAACTTCACAGGCTTCTCGAGCTGGGGCTTCAACTCGCCGCTTAATCGTGACAACGCCTCCTTCCCAGAGGAAGCAACTGCGCTCACGAACGATTGGGAAGCAAAGGTTTACCACTACCCACTGGAAACCTTCGTTTTTGACAACAGCAAGGTGAAGACGGAAGTGGCGAATGTTGGCAATGTGATGCTCCGCTTTGCTATTCCGCTGGAGTATGGCGCAATCAAGGATGTAGATAAAGGCCTTGAGGATTTGAACAAGCAGGTGAAAGCAGCCGGCATTGATAAAATTATTGCTGAAGTGCAAAGCCAAATCGATGCTTTTCTGGCAGCCAAAAAATAATAGCAGCTCATGCAATAAGCTGCCCGCAGGCAGGACATCTGGCAACAGATGCTCCGGCTGCGGGCTTTTGCTTTTTCAATAGATCAATTTGAATAGGATGGGCTAAACCAGTTGTGTATCGTTATTAATGGAAATGAGCACAATGGCTGTATCCTCGCCAATATTTTTCGCATAGTGGGGCATGCAGGCTTTCCAGCTAAAGGAATCGCCTGCGTAGATGGTCGCCGATTCGTCTCCCTGCTCTACATAGATCGTGCCGGAGAGGAGGAAGTGGATTTCCTCGCCCGCATGCGCGTGCGCCTCTGCCGTCGAGGCGCCGGGCTCAAGCTCGACGAGCATCATTTTGACGCTGCCGCGCTCGCTGAGCTGCTCGACCTTCATCTTACCGCCCCCGTATAAGGTGTGCCGACGCTCGTCCTTGCGCAAAATCTGCATCCGCTCATCCTTTTTGAGCAGCAGGAAGGCGAGTGGAACGTTCAGCGCACCCGCAATATGATCCAGCGTAGAAATAGATGGCGATGTTTTGTTATTTTCGACTTGGCTCAGGAAGCCCTGCGATAGTCCCGTAGCCTCCGCAATCTGCTGGATGGAGAGCTGCTTCTTCTTGCGAATGGTGCGAATCGTATTGCCAATATCCATGAGTACCTCCTAAAACCTTGGTTGCCTCTTAACCGATGTCGTTAAGCTGGGATGGTTTGCTGGTTGATTTGTGAATGTACCATTAAGCTCCACCCATAGTAGCAAATGTTTTATTGACTTGCCACCATGAGCATGATAATATTTCTCATATAAAACATATATTATTATTACAAATATATCAGATAAAGAGGCGATGGACAATGACTATTTCCATTCATCCGGCTGCACATATTGGCTATGTGAAGCTTAAAGTAAGTAATATGGAGCGCTCGCTCCTTTTTTATAAAGCGGTTGTTGGCTTTAAGGAGCTTTCTCGCAGCGGAAACGAAGTGCAGCTGACGGCTGATGGCAAGCGTCCGCTGCTCATATTGCAGGAGCAGCAGGGTGCGGTTGTTTTGCCGGAGCGTGCAGCTGCGGGACTGTATCATTTTGCGATTTTATTGCCGAGCCGCGAAGCGCTAGGGCTTGCTTTGCGGAATTTGGCAAACCATAATGTAGCCGTTGGACAGGGCGACCATTTGGTTAGCGAGGCTTTGTATTTCAATGATCCAGACAACAATGGCATTGAGATTTACCGCGATCGCCCGCGTGAGCAATGGGAGAAGCTGGAGGGCGGCGGCTATAAGATGGCGACTGATCCCGTTGACATTAAAGGGCTTCTGGATGCTTCCGAAGGCAAAGTATGGAACGGACTGCCGGAGGACACGGTCATCGGGCATGTGCATTTGCATGTAAGCCATCTGCCGCAAGCCCAGCAGTTTTATTGCGACACATTAGGCTTTGATATTATTTTCAATATGGGCGGCTCCGCATTGTTCATTTCGGCGGGCGGCTATCATCATCACCTGGGCCTGAATACATGGGCAGGCGTCGGTGTTCCGGCGGCTCCAGCGAATGCAGCAGGTCTGGACTACTACACGATTGTGCTTCCTGATCAAGCAGCGATGGACGAAGTGCTGGCCAGACTGGGGCAAAAGCAAATACAATTCCGCAAGCAGGCAGATGGCTGGATGGTCACAGATCCTTCTGGCATATCCAGTTTGCTGACGATTGGTAGGTAAGTGGAGATGGAGAAGCAGACGGATGGTCAACAGGAGCAGGCCGCTATTGAAATTGGCATTTATACACTAGGCGATATATTGCCTGATCCCCACACATCGGACACGATAAGTGCGAAGCAGCGGATTCAGGACATTATTGCTGCGGCAAAGCTGGCGGATGAGGGAGGCCTCGACATATTCGGCTTGGGAGAGCATCATCGCCATGATTTTGTTGTTTCGGCAACGCCGGTTATGCTGGCAGCTATTGCCCGGGAAACGGAGCGCATCAGGCTGACGAGTGCGACTACCGTGCTAAGTACGGTTGATCCAGTGCGCTTGTTTGAGGATTATGCGACGCTTGATTTAGTATCTGATGGACGCGCGGAAATTATTGCAGGACGCGGAGCCTTCGTCGAATCGTTCCCGCTGTTTGGCTATGAATTGAGCGATTATGATGAGCTGTTTAGCGAAAATCTGGAGCTGTTCGGCGAGCTCAGCCGCCAGGATACGGTAACCTGGAATGGCAAGCATCGCCCTGCCCTTCGGGCCGCTGCGATTGCTCCGCGTCCCATTCAGCCGCAAATTCCGGTATGGGTTGGCGTTGGCGGATCGCCGCAGAGCGCCGTGCGCGCAGGGGAGTTTGGCCTCGGTATGATCATGGCGATTCTTGGCGGTTCACCGGACAGGTTCAAGCCGCTCGTCGATCTTTATCGCGAAACGGGAATCGCGTCGGGCTTTGATGCGGCGAGCTTGAAGGTTGGCGTCACTGGTCACAGTTATATCGCGAAGGATAGCCAGCAGGCGCGTGCGGAATATTTCCCCTATTACACGAATTATTGGTCGCATATGAACCGCCAGCGCGGCAGCGACTTCCGCATTACACAGGAGGAATTCGCCGATATGACGGCGCCGGATCAGGCCTTGTTCGTCGGCAGCCCTGAGGAAATAGCTGAGAAAATGATTCGTCAGCATGAGCTGTTCGGGCATCAGCGTTTTATTGCCCAACTCGATATTGGCGGCATTCCTTATGCCAAAGTTGCCGAAAGCATCGAGCTTTTAGCCGGGAAGGTCGCACCTATTGTGCGTGCAGCGACAAAAACGAAATCATAGTTTGAACTGTATCCGCATCCGTGCTGATTTTGCCGAAAGCTGGCACTTAACGGTATGCCATTCATAGATTCATAGACAATCTGGCAGACGCTGCTTTACAGCGTTTTCCAGATTTTTTTAATATAAGCCGATTATAAGTTTCACACTTATAATCGGCTTATATTTCTCGGAATGAAGCGCGCCGCCGAAGGACGGCGACAGCCGTTTCACCTTGTGTGCTCCAAAACATTTTCAATAATCAGACGATTCTACAATTTTCTCGCAAACGATCCTTTACAATAGGTTTTAGCGAACTTAGAAATACATATTTATGGATGAAAAGGAAATTTGTGATGTGAAATAGAAAGGAGGATCGGCTAGCAGTTTAGTAGAGGGCAAAGAAAAATAGGAGGGATTTCATGCAGCAGTGGTTCAAACGCAAAACAAGTCGGAATAAGCCATTATCTATTTTAGTCGTAATGGCGCTTTTGCTCACCTTATTGTTCCCCGCAGGGGCTATGGGGGCGGAAACAGCGCCGCAAAGCATTAAATCTTCCATTTTGTCACAGCAGCTGAAGCTGCCTAAATCGGCCTATCAGCAAATAGATTCAGCTGGCAAGAAGGAGTTGGCAGGCTCGCTTGGCGCACAGGGGGAGCAGCGCTTCAAGCTGGAAGCGGCGAGCGGCTCCGAAACCGCGGGATCTACAGCAGAGGGAACAACGCCATTGCTCAAAAATTATGTACCGCATTCGAACAGTGGCCAGACGATCAGCGTCATCGTTGAGCTGGTTTCTGATCCCATTGCCGTACAGAGCGTCAAGGCGCAGCAAGGGCAGGCTAAGTCCATTGCCAGCTATCAGACGATTGTGAAGCAGGAGCAATCCAGCTTTGCCGCTGCTGCGAGGAAGTTGAATGTGAAGCTCGGGCGCCAGTACCAGCAAATTTTCAATGGCTACTCGTTACAGGTTCCGGCCAATCAGGTGGACAAGCTGCTTGCGCTGCCTGGCGTGAAGGCGATCTATCCGAATACGGAAATCATTATAGAGCCGCTGCCAAGCATGGAGGCGAAAATGGACGAGAGCGCTCCATTTATTGGCGCTCCGACTTATTGGGACAGCGGCCTAACGGGAGAAGGCATTAAGGTAGGAGTTATTGACACTGGCATAGACTATCTGCATCCAAGCTTGAAGGATGCTTATAAGGGCGGCTATGATTTTGTCGACAATGACAATGATCCGTACGAGACGCTTCCCGATCCGAATGATGCCGAAGCGGCAACCTCCCACGGCACGCATGTGGCAGGTACCGTGGCAGGGCGCGGAGATCCGGGAAACCCGGATAGCGAAAACGGCTGGGTGAAAGGCGTCGCATACGGTGCAGATATTTATGCTTACCGCGTACTGGGGCCGAAAGGCAAAGGCTCGACCGAAAACGTCATTGCCGCGATGGAACGATCGGTTATTGATGGCATGGATGTCATTAATCTTTCGCTGGGTGATGACTTTAATGATCAGTTCGAGGCTAGCGCCGTCGCGCTGAATAATGTGATGCTGGCAGGCGTCGTGGCGGTTGCGGCGAACGGCAATGACGGACCAGAACCGTATACGGTTGGTGTTCCAGCTACTGCGGAACTGGCGATTTCCGTCGGTGCATCTTCGCCGCCACTATCGGTGCCAGTGCTGACAGGGGCTGGAGCAGGCCGCGTTTATGGTGCGTACATGGCCTATTCCCCGGAACTGGGCCATTTGGAAAATAGTGCACTGGAGCTTGTTTATGCTGGCTTTGGAACAGCGGCAGATTTCATTGGCAAAGAGGTAACCGGGAAAGCGGCGCTCATTTCACGCGGCTCCATTACTTTTGGCGAAAAGGCGCTGAATGCCTTAAATGCCGGAGCTGCGGCTGTTATTATTTATAACAATGCGACAGGCGAATTTAGCGGAACGCTCAATGCTGGAGTCGATTATGTCCCAACGCTTAGCATCTCGCAGGAGGATGGACTTGCGCTCAAAGCGAAGGTTGATTCGGCTGCTGAAGCAGGCGGGTATACGGTCGACTTCAGTACAGTAGTAGAGCAGGATATGATGGGAGATTTCAGCTCGCGCGGCCCATCGCTGCCGGGGCTGGCTATTAAGCCGGATATAACGGCGCCAGGTGTAGCCATTCGTTCATCCATACCCGCTTATGGCGGCGATTATTCGGATGCTTATGAAAACAAGCAGGGCACGAGCATGGCAAGCCCGCATATTGCAGGCGCTGCGGCGCTGCTGCTTCAAAAGAAGCGGGGGCTTACTCCGTTTGAGGTAAAAGGGCTGCTGATGAACAATGCGAAGAAGCTGGCGGATCGCAGCGGCGAGCGCTATTCGCATATGGATCAAGGGGCTGGACGGATTGACTTGGAGCAAATCTCCAATGCCAAAGCGATAGCGCTCGTGGAAGAAACGACGGTTGCGGTAGCAGGCGCGGCCGCTACGTCCTATTTGACGGGCAGCTTATCTTTCGGAGCGCTGGCCGCCGGGAATGATTCGGCAAAAACCATCCAAGTGAAGGATATTTCCGGAGCAGGAAGCTCGTATGCGGTATCGACGATATGGTATGGCGAGGCCGCGGGTGAGCTGAGCGTTAGCGAGGAACAGTTCGCGGTGGCGGCAGGAGGTACTGCTTCCTTCGATGTAGCGCTGCATGTAGCTGAAGCAGCAGCGGCTGGCCGTTATGAGGGCGAGGTCGTCATTCAAGGTGCAGGACAGACGATACAGCTTCCACTCGCTGTCTATGTGGGCGACGTGGAGCTTCCGGCAAAAGTATCGGAAATCACGCTTGATCCGTTCCTCTTTTCGCCAAATGGTGACGGTGCAGCGGATACGACCGACCTGACGTTCCGAGTAAATGCAACGCTGCCGTATTTTTCACTAGATGTTTATGCGGTTTCGGGAAGCAATTTGTCCTGGAAAGGGGTCATTGTGGAAAGCGCGCAAGGCATTAGCCCGGGCAGCTACATTGTTGAAGGCTGGGACGGGGAAATATTGACGGCACTTGGCCCTCAGCAGCTTGGTGAAGGTCAATATGTCGTCGTGCCTTGGGTTGGTCTTGGCAATGATGATTATTTGCTTGACCAGCTGGCCGAATTTATCGTGGATGTGCAGGCTCCAGTTGCGGAGCTCTCGGATCCGCCGATTGCCGTTACGGGCAGCGAGGGCGTGATTAGCGGGCGAATTATTAGCGACCGCCTCATTACTTTGTTCGGCGATTATTCGGCAGTTGGCGCTGCTGCGATGGCTGAGGATGCAAACGGCGATTTGCAGCAGTATGATGCGACGATTGCAGCAGACGGGCGTTTTGAGATTCCGGTGCCAATTGTCCAAGGAAGCAATACGTTTGACGTGTATGTGTATGATGCCGCCGATAATGGCGTCATTGAGCCAGCCTTTGTTGTCCGTTATGAGAGCACGGCTCAGCAGCCTGCCACATTAGCGGCTGTTGCTTCAAAGTCTAGTGTACGCACAGGAGAAACCTTTGACATTGATGTGAATTTTGCTCATGTTAAGGGCTTATATGCGGCGCAATTCAGCTTGACGTATGACAGCTCGCTGGTGAAAGGCTCAGTGGAGCCAAGCGTTACGTTGTCGACCTATCAGCAGCAGGCGAATCCTGGCGGATCGCTCATCGTAGATGAGGCGATTGTCGATCTCGGCAACGGCATTGCAAGGAGCGATTATGTCGTATCCTTGACCGGAGATCATAGCGGCTACAGTGGCTCCGGGACGCTGGCAACGTTCCATTTTTCCAGTGGCAGCACCGGAAAACGGGATTTTAAATTGTCCAATGTACGGGCATTAAACAGCGATACGCAAGAAATTTCCTACAGCAGCGTGAGTGACGCATCTGTTACGGTGACGGCGGGGCCAACTGAGCCAGAACATCGGATTACAGGCAAAATAACAGCGGAAGCTTTCGGCAGCGGTGTGAATTACAGCGAGACTTGGTACCAGGGTGCCGATGGCGTGCATAAAGTTGTGGTAGAGGCCATTACAGCAAGCAAAGAGGTTGCAGCTGTAGGTGAAGTGAAGGCGGATGGAAGCTATACGCTGCTTGTTCCTGCGGGCAATTACACGGTGCGCGTCGTAGCGCCAGGCCATGTGGCTTCGGCTGCTTCGGTGACGGTGGCAGACGAGGATACGACGCATAATGTCGGACCGCTTCTGGCGGGCGACGTGAATGGCGACGGCAAAGTCGATCTGGCCGATCTCCAGCTTGTTGCCAAGCAGTTCGGCAAGTCGCGGAGCACAAGCTGGGCAAATGCGCAAGCAAGCGCAGCGGACATTAACCGGGATAACGCGATTGATCTGCTCGATATTTCCTTCGTTTTAGGCAACTTCAAGCTGTAAGCGGCAAGAGGTGAAAGGAAAAAGCCAAGATACAAGATACAAGAGAGAAGAAACAAGAAACAAGAAACAAGAAACAAGAGAGAAGAAACAAGAAATAAGTGGCCGATCATGAAACGGTCGTGAAAAAATAGAAGGGGAGCGCCATCGGCTCCCCTCCTTATTTTCAGGATGCAGCATAGGTATGGTTGCTAAATAAAAAACAATTATAGTGATTTTAACCTCGCAATAGATCCTCTTAGAGAGTTATTATAGACAGTAGTACAGTTTATAGAGGGAGAGACATGATGGACACTAATACTCGTTCCGTTCCAGAGGAAAACGTTTTTACGATTGACTGCAAGGATGTAATTCTAAGAGAATTCTTGGCTACTGATTTAGATCATTTTCATTCACTCACTTGGCAACCTGAAATACATGAATATTTGCCAGGCTGGAACGTATCTAAAGAGCAACGGAAAGATTGGTTTATCAACTATGAAATTCCAGAGAACAAACAGTTTTTCAATACTGTATCGAAAGGTGAAGACATTGGTGATCTCCGTCTTAGATTAGGGATTATTTTGAAAGAGACAGGAGAATTTATCGGTTGGTGTTGTTCAGGAATGAAAGACGAATTACCACCGCCAAACCGAGAAATCATGTATGCCATTTCGAAAGATCATAGAGGTCAAGGTTATACAACCCAAGCCTCACAAGGAATGACTAATTATTTATTTGAGAATACGAACGTTGAGGTGCTTAGTGCTATTGCTTTATTAGACAACGTTCCGTCGAATAGAGTAATAGATAAATGTGGTTTTAACTTTCAGAGTATGATCGAGATTGATGACGAAAAATATAACTATTATAAACTTGATAAAAAAGATTGGGCAGGCGATGGACATGGCGTAAAAAGCTGAGACAGGAGACAGGAGAGATGAGATTTGAGAGTGAGTCTGCATTCAAAATGGTTGTCATTAATGGCGGCAAGCCTGCTGGCCGCGGCATGGCTTGGGCTTGGCACGGTTGCAGCCGCGGGAGCCGAGAAGGTGGAGGCAGGCAAGCTGCCGCAAATTCGCATTGTCCCTTCTGCGGGCCAGGTGAAGGCTGGTGACGAGTTCGAGGTCGCCATCTGGCTGCAAGGCTTTAAGGGGAGCTACGGCGGAGTTCAAGGCTATGAGGTACATATGAAATACGATTCTGAGCGAATAGCGCCTGTAGTTGAAAAAGGGGAAGTGGCGCTGCTGCGGCCCGCGGTATTTGCCGCTTCGGCGAGCCCCATGCAGCTGCTGAACAAGCTTGATGCGGCTGCAGGCTTGATCCAGATTGCCGAGGCGACGGCCCAGCGCGGCCCGGCATTATTTTCAGGCTATGGAAAGCTTGGCAGTGTGACCTTCAAAGCGGTGAAGGATGGAGCAGCGAGCTTCAGCTTGGCGAAATCGATTATTATTTTGCCGGATAATCCGGGGCTGAATATTCAGCATAGCGTGAATGAACCGGTCGTCAGCATTGGCGGCGGATCAATAAAGGAAGGTGCAGCGAAAATCGTTGGACAAGCGCCTGCGAAAGCTGCCGCGCAATTGACCGTGGAGCAGCGCCTTAAGCAATTCAAGGATTATGAAGCGGTTGCGAAGCTGAAATGGGCTTCCGCAGCTGTCGGAGAGCTGGCGCTGGAGCAGGTGATGCAAGGCACGGCCGCTGGCGGTTTTGAGCCGGGGCGCCTAATGACGCGGGCAGAGTTCGCGAAGGCTGCTGTGCTGGCATTTGAGCTGGATATGAAGCAGCAGTCTATCCCTGCTTTTACCGATGTGGGCAAAAGCGATTGGTCATACGACTATGTGGAGACAGCTGCGGCAAGTGGCCTGCTGCAAGGTGTAGAGCGGCCGCAAGGCAGCGCTTTTCTGCCGAACCAGCCGATTACAAGGGCGGAAATTGCTGCCGTGCTGTCGCGGCAGCTTAAGACGCTCGGCGCTGCGGAGGCCGCTGCTTCCGCAGCAGCTGCAAAGCCTGCAACTGGGGAAGCAGCCGAAGCCTCGCCGTCAAATGAGCCCAAGCCAGCAGATGCGCAGGGAGAAGCCTCATCCGCCGGGCATCCGTTCAGCGATATTAGCGGTCACTGGGCAGAGCAGGATATTGCGTATTTGTACGAGCAGGAGCTGCTGCAAGGAAGAACGGATAAGCTTTTTGCTCCAGGAGACCATGCGATTCGTGCAGAAGTCAGCGTGCTGCTGCACCGCGTAATGCAGCGCTTGAATGAATAGCCACTATTCAACGCAGCCATGAAAAATCCCCCTGCCACGCGGCAGGGGGATTTTGTATAACGCGCGCTATACCGGAATCATAAGTAAAATAATCGAAAATAGCGAGAAGCATACGCTAATCAGGAACAGAAACGACAATACTTGCGTAGGCTTGAGACCGGAATGCAGCAGACGATAATGGACCTGTGTCGCATCTGCCTGATAGATCGGCTTGCCCTGCATCATACGCTTGATTACGACAAAGATGTTATCGAAGATCGGCACGCCAAGCGCTAAAATCGGAATGAAAATCGACAGCACGGTCGCCTGCTTGAAGGCGCCATCGAGGGCGATAACCCCAAGCATGAAGCCGAGGAACGTCGCGCCAGCGTCGCCCATAAATATTTTTGCCGGAGGCTTGTTGTAACGCAAGTACGCAATCGCAGCCCCGATCAAAATAATAGCCAGCATCGCGGAATCGCTTTGTCCCTTGGTGAGGGCCACAATAAACAGCGTCACAGCTGAAATCGTCGAAAGGCCGCCCGCCAAGCCATCCATGCCATCCGAGAAGTTAATGACGGTCGTTACGCCGAAGATCCATAAAATCGTCAGCACGAATTGCAAAGCATAAGGCAGGTTGACGAACTCCCCGCTAAGCGGATTATAGAAGCCCTCGAACGATACCCCTGCGAAAAATACGATTGCTGCTGCTGATACTTGAACGAGCATTTTTGGCAGAGATGGAAAATCCTTGCCGTGCGTCTTGTACCAATCGTCAATCGTGCCAATAATGAGCAGCAAAATCGAGCTTATAATAATAGCTACTGTTTTCATTGTAATTTCATCTACAAACACCAAATACGTTGCCATGAAGCCGACAAAAATAGCATAACTCGCCGTGAGTGGAATCGGCTCTTTATGTATTTTGCGTTCGACATCCTTGCGAGGCTTGTCCACAAAATCGATGCGGAAAGCGAGCTTGCGGAGCGGTGGAATAAGCAGCAGCACAATAATGAAAGACATTGCAAATGCAGCAGCGTAACTAATCTAGATCATCTCCTGAATGTATAAATATAAAAAATGGGCAGCAAAGCTAGCAATCTCTCAAACTAATAAAATGTTACAATAAACGAGTTTGAATAGCAAATTTCTGATGAACTACTCATTTTCTGTCCCTTTTCGGTCGTAGTCCAGATCGTTCACCATTCGCCGGATTGTTCAATTGAAATCGTTTACAAAAATGCTAATATAAGGGGTGTGTGCTGCCAATGTTAACCAGGCGGCGCATCATTATAAAGGAGGAGTTCAAGCATGGTGATTATGGGAAAAAGAAGTGTGATCGCTGTTTTGCTGCTTACTCTACTGCTTTCGATTGCTGCCGGAGCGATTCCGGCGGGCCGCGCCAACGCTGCCAGCGTCAGCATCGTAAACGGGACGGATTGGAAGGACACCGCAGGCAATCCGATCCTTGCGAACAGCGGAAACATTTTAAAAGTCGATTCTACCTACTATTGGTATGGCGAGCATGCAACGAGCGGAACGTTCGATGCCGTTAACGTGTATACGTCCAGCGATCTCAAAAATTGGACCTTCCGCAGCAGTGTGCTGACCAAAACCTCGGCAGCGGAGCTGAATACGAGCAAGATTGAGCGCCCGAAGGTCATCTACAACGCTGCGACAGGCAAATATGTGCTTTGGATGCATTATGAAAATGGCAGCGATTATTCGCTCGCCCGTGTTGCAGTTGCGACGAGCTCCACGCCGGACGGGGCGTTTACGTATCAGGGCAGCTTCCGGCCGCTGAACTACGAGTCCCGGGATATGACGGTGTTTGCCGATACCGACGGCAGCGCCTACCTCATTACCGCTTCAAGGAAAAATGGCGGCGCCAACGATACGATGGCGATTTTTAAGCTGAATGCTGATTACACCGGCGTCAGCAGCTTTGTCGGCTGGATTTATGAGAACGGTTACCGTGAAGCGCCTGCCGTTGTGAAGAAAAACAATACTTATTATTTGTTCACCTCGCAGGCTTCGGGCTGGTATCCGAATCAAGGCGGCTATTCTACAGCCTCGGCGATGAATGGCACATGGTCTTCGATCTTGCCCTTTGGCGATCCGGCAGCTTACAGCTCACAGATTGAAAATATTTTGACCGTGACGGGCAGCTCTGCCACTACCTACATTTATATGGCGGACCGCTGGAATCCGCTCAACCTTAGCGACCACAAATTCATTTGGCTCCCGCTTACGTTGAATGATGCTAGCAATAGTGCAACGCTCAATTGGTATAGCTCATGGGGCATTGATGCAGGTACTGGCGCGGTCACGCTGCCGTCACTCGTCAATCATGCGTTAGGCAAAACCGCGACCGCCAGCAGCACCGCCTCCGGAAGCAGCGCAGCAAATGCCAATGACGGCAATGCCCAAGTATCATGGGCGGCTGCAAACAACAGCTGGCCCGCATGGTGGCAGGTGGATTTTGGCGCACCGAAGACGATTACCGAGGTCGATATTTCGTGGTTCATGTATAAAGGCTCCGAGGGCTATTACAAGTATAAAATCGAAATAAGCAATGATGGTGTGAACTATGCCGCGATTGACCGCACAACGAATACCGCTTACGGCTTCACGACCGACGCGGTACATTTTACAGCGCGTTATGTGCGAATTAATATGGTGAATGCGGTGCTGTTCAACAATCCGGGCAACTGGTATACGCCAACGCTGCATGAGGTTCGCCTATTCGGCCCCGCGACGGCGGAGGCGACGGGCTACAGCACCTTTGAAGCGGGCGCTCTTTCCGGTTACCTGATCCGTCACAACAACTATGTTGGACGCGTAGATGCGAGCGTATCGCCTGCTGCCGACTCGCAGTTCCGGGTGGTGCCTGGACTTGCGAGCGTATCGTCGGTATCGCTGGAGTCGATCAATTACCCGGGCTATTTTTTCCGCCGCAATGCCAGCAATCAGATCGTCTTGCAGCCATTCGACGGTACGGATGCATTCAAGCAGGATGCGACCTTCAACATCATTAGCGGGCTCGGAGACAGCACGAAAATCTCCTTCGAATCGTACAGCCAGCCCGGTTATTACGTACGCCATTATAACTATGTGCTGCGGCTGGATGCCTTGAGCGCACTCACAACAACGACTGCCAAAAACGACGCAACGTTCAAACGAACGAACTATTCTTAAAACATAAGAAGATAAGAAGATAAGAAGATAAGAAGATAAGAAGATAAGAAGATGGAAAGGTGAGAGCCTGAGAAAGGTTGGAAAAGGGCTGAAAAGAGAGGATAAATAGGGAACAAAAGCACAAGAGAAAGAGGGGCTGCTCACTCTTTCTCTTGTTTTTATGGATGGACGGAAGCTTCATATATCTTTGCAGCCGCGCCATTAAAGATGTAGCCCGTGGTCAGATACGTCCAATCGTATTTCTCATAATACCCTTCCAAATCCGTGGAGAGATAGAGCTTCGTTAATCCTAAACTGTTCGTCGATCCCAATACATCTGAACAGCCTCATCAAAAAATGCCATCGTATCTCGCAATTCAAATACTTCTATCAGCGTTGGCAATCTCCTATTTAATGATACGTTGCTGCAATTTATTTAAAGCCGTTAGCGGATATCCTTATAAATTTCCCGCATCACATGACCGAGCTCAGGAATGATAATGCGTTCGGCTGCGAGCTTGACTGCCCCGCTGGAGCCGGGCATGGAGAAAATCGCCGTATCCTCGTAGACACCAGCAATCGCCCTGCTTAGAATCGCCGCCGTGCCGATATCTTCAGCAAAGCTCAAATAGCGGAAAATCTCGCCAAACCCATGCATTTCCTTGTCCAGCAAATCTTTTACAGCCTCATAGGTCGTATCTCGCTTGGCAATGCCCGTCCCGCCATTAAGCAAAATCGCCTCAACTGCCGGGTCCGAAGCTCCGCTGCGCAGCGCGGACTGGATTTCGCTGTATTCATCCTTGACGATGGCGTAGCGCGTCGTTTGATAGCCGCCTGCCTTGAGCAGCTCTATAAGCAGCGTGCCGCTTTTATCGGTAGCAGGCGTACGTGTGTCAGATACGGTAATGACCATGCAATTGACGGTCGAAGGTGCTTCCTCGCGATGTTGTTCAACGGATGTACTCATCGGAAATGTAAACATCCTTTCTTGGCAAGCTATGCCGGAATATATTTGAATAATGACTTTTATTGTATACTGGATCTGGCTTCGATGCCAGCTCATGTCTGGGATATTCCTCCGTATAAGGCAATGGGGGCTAGCCCAAAATAGGCAGTTGACGAATGAAAATCGGCTTGCTATACTCATTAAGCGTAATTATTACTATTAAGCAACGGGATAACGGATAACAAGTCGCTGCTGGCGATTTCTTTTTCAAGATAATATCGTAATTATTACGATTAATTGCAAGCGGCTGTCGCCATCCTTTGGCGGCATAGCTGCCGTTTCGCGGATGAAACTTATAATTCTTATATTTTTAAAAAATAACGTTGGTGCAAAAGGAGAGAGACTGCGTGCAGATTGCTGCTTTAAAAAATGTCGTATTCGGCTACGGCAGCGTACCGAGTCTGAATGAGGCCGATATGGCGATTCATGCCGGCGAATTTATAGCGGTGACCGGGCCTAACGGCGCCTCGAAGACGACGCTGCTTAAGCTGGCGCTGGGCTTGCTAAAGCCATGGAGCGGGGAGGTTTACTTGGCGAAGCAGGGGGCGAGCGGCAAGAAGCTCGTGATCGGCTATGTGCCGCAGCAGATTGCGGCGTTTAACAGCGGCTTTCCCAGCACGGTGCTGGAGTTCGTCAGGTCAGGCGCATATGAGAGCGGAGCTTGGCTGCGGCGGCTGCGGCCGCAGGAGCGGGCTCGTGCCGAGGAGGCGCTGCGCCAGGTCGGCATGTGGGAGCAGCGCGGCCGCAAAATCGGCGAGCTGTCCGGCGGACAGAAGCAGCGGGTATGCATTGCCAGAGCGCTGGCCCAGCAGCCTGATCTGCTCGTTATGGATGAGCCGACAACCGGCATGGATGAAGCGAGCCGTAGAGGTTTTTACGAGTTAATGCATCATCATGTGCAGGCTCATGGACGGACGGTTGTGATGGTGACCCATGGACTTGAAGAGGTACGGCCGTATTTGGATCGCATCATTGAGCTGGAGCGAAAGGGGGAGGGAGGATGGAAATGCTGCACTACGACTTCATGCAGCGGGCATTTTGCGCCGGAGGCATCATCGCTTTAGTCGCCTCTGTGCTGGGCGTACATTTAATGCTGAGACGGCAGGCGCTGATGGCGGATATGCTTTCGCATGTATCATTAGCCGGCGTTGCTGCGGGCGCCTACCTGGGCTGGAATCCTTCCTATGCCGGATTCGCTGCTGCTGCAGCAGGAGCGATAGCGGTTGAATATATTCGGCGCTCCTACCGGGCCTACAGCGAAATGTCGATTGCCATTATTATGATTGGCGGCTTGTCGAGCGCCGTTGTGCTGATGGGGCTGAATAAGGGAATAAACAAAAGCTTCTCCTCGTATTTATTCGGCTCCGTCGTCGCGGTGAACGAAACCGAGCTTATGCTCATGCTCGGTACGGCGGCAGTAGGCGCGATCTTTTTTATTTTGCTGCGCAGACCGCTGTATCAGATGGCCTTCGACGAGGAAACGGCACAAACGAATGGCATTCCCGTCCGCCTTATCTCCATGCTGTTCAGCATGGTGACGGGCATGATTGTCGCTGCGGCTATGCCGCTTGTAGGCGTGCTGCTCGTATCGGCGCTGATCGTGCTGCCCGCGGCGCTGGCGGTGCGCCTTGCCCGCAGCTTTGCGGCAGCGCTTATCATTGCGATGCTGGTCGGCGTGGCGGGCGTATTTACGGGACTAACCGCCTCTTATGAGCTGGGAACGCCGCCGGGCGGAACGATCGCCCTATTTTTGCTGGCGCTGCTGCTTATTGGCATTGTGTTGAAGAAGATATCCGTAATCGCCGGCAAGCTGGGCAATCGGCAAAATCGCACCATCATCAATCATCATCAAACGGGGCAGGTGGCGATGCAAGACGCTTTTCCCCGTATGAAGGGCAACAAGCTGGATGCACCAGCTACTCACACACACGGAGGTACAGAAAATGAAAGCTATGTTTAGTAAAATTTCTTTGTTATTAATGGCAGCGGTGCTGCTGTTGTCGGGATGCGGCGCGGCAGGAAGCACGAATGGGGCGAACACAGTTGGGGCGCAGGCGGATAGCGAAGGAGCCGCTTCGCCGGAAGCGAAGAAGCTGCAAGTCGTAACTACCTTTTATCCCATGTATGAATTCAGCAAGCAGGTGGGCGGGGAATATGCCGATGTCACGGCGCTGATTCCGGCCGGCACGGAGCCGCATGACTGGGAACCAAGCGCCAAAGACATGGCGGTGCTGAAAGAGGCAGATGTATTCGTATATAACGGCATCGTAGAAGGCTGGGCGGATCAGGCGCTGGACAGCGCGACCAATGAGAAGCGCATCGTCGTAGAGGCGAGCAGCAGCATTGAACTAGCAGAGGGCGGGGAAGATGAGCATTCGCATGGAGAAGAGGCGCACGGTGCTGCTGGCGATGCAAATGCGGAAGCAGATACGGATGCGGAACATGATCATGACCATGCTGCCGAGGATGAGGAAGCTGCCCATGAGCATAGTCTCGATCCGCATGTATGGCTGAGTCCGAAGCTGGCACAGGCAGAAGTTGCGGCGATTCAAGAGGCGTTCGCGAAAGCAGATCCCGCCCATGCCGACCAATATAAAGCAAATGCAGATGCCTATATTGCAAAGCTCAAAGAGCTGGACGATGCGTATAAGGCTGGACTTGCAGGGGCGAAGCGCACCGAGTTCGTGACGCAGCATGCGGCTTTTGGCTATTTGGCGCGTGAATATGGCTTGACGCAGGTGCCGATTTCCGGCCTGTCTCCTGACCAGGAGCCATCTCCAGAGCAAATGGCGGAAATTGTGAAGCTGGCGAAGGAGCAGCAAATAAAGACGATTTTTTTCGAAACGTTGGTTGATCCAAAAATCGCCAGCACGATTGCGAGCGAAATCGGCGCCAAGACAGCTGTACTAAACCCGCTAGAGGGGCTAACAGAGGAAGAAACGGCAGACGGGCTCGATTATATCGGCGTGATGAAAAATAACCTGGAGGCACTGAAGCTTGCTTTGAACGAATAAGGCAGGTTGAAGCCGCAGCAAGGGACAGGTCATCTAGCGTTTAGGCCAAGCTATTTACAAGCTATATATATGAAGGGAAGCGTGAAAACGAATGGATAAGGAAGCAGCAGTGAAAAGACAAGCAGAAGTGGAACAGCAAGCAGGCTTTAAAATTCCTGTCACGGTGCTGAGCGGTTATCTGGGGGCAGGCAAAACGACGATTCTCAACCATGTGTTGAACAATCGCGATGGCCTTCGGGTAGCGGTCATCGTCAATGATCTAAGCGAGGTTAATATCGATGCGGCTTTGGTTCAAAAAGAAGGCGGGCTGTCCCGCACCGATGAGCAGCTGGTGGAAATGTCGAATGGCTGCATCTGCTGCACGCTGCGCGAAGATTTGCTGCGCGAGGTTGAGCGGCTGGCGAAGCAGGAGCGCTTTGATTATATTTTGATCGAATCGACGGGCGTAGGCGAGCCGGTTCCCGTTGCCCAAACGTTCACCTATATTGATGAGGAGCAGGGCATTGACCTGTCGCAATTTTGCCGCTTGGACTGCATGGTGACGGTCGTTGATGCGTACCGCTTCTGGCACGATTATTCCTCTGGCGAGACGCTGCTTGAACGCAGTCAGGGGGCGCATGAGGAAGATCACCGCGAGGTCGTTGATCTGCTGATCGACCAAATTGAATTTTGCGATGTGCTGCTGCTTAATAAATGCGATATGGTCAGCGAGGAGGATTTGGACGAGCTGGAGGGCGTGCTTCGCACGCTGCAGCCGCGCGCCAAGCTGATTCGCACCGAGCAGGGCAAGGTTGATCCTGCGGAAATTTTGAATACGGGCAGATTCAACTTTGAAGAAGCCAGCGTATCGGCTGGCTGGATGCGGGAGCTGAATGCGCCTATCCACACGCCTGAAACGGAGGAATACGGAATCGGATCATTCGTTTATTTGCGGGCGAAGCCTTTTCATCCGGAACGGTTAATGAGCTGGATGGAGGAGTGGCCGGAGGCTATCGTTCGGGCAAAAGGCATCATGTGGCTGGCAACCCGCAGCTCGCAGGCGCAGAGCATTAGCCAGGCGGGGCCATCGATTCAATTTGGTCCTGCTGGACTTTGGGTGGCCGCGCTCCCTGAGTCAGAGCAGCACCTGCTGCTGGAGGAGGAGCCTGAGCTGGCGGACAGCTGGCATCCGATGTATGGCGACCGGATCAATAAGGTTGTGTTCATCGGAATTGATCTGCAACGAGCCGAGATTGAAGCAGCGCTTGACCAGTGCTTGCTGACGATGGAAGAGATGAAGCAGGATTGGGACAGCCTTATTGATCCGTTTCCGCAATCGCAGCAGGAGGCTTGCGCTATAAATTAAGGAGACAGGTCGTTTATAAGTATGTTATAAAAGGAGGTGAGCCTAATGAGAGTTACTGTAACGTTGGCATGCACGGAGACGGGTGACCGCAACTACACCACCTCCAAAAATAAACGTACGACCCCGGAGCGGCTGGAGCTGCGCAAATACAGTCCTCGTCTCAAGCGGGTAACTGTGCACCGGGAAACGAGGTAGGAAAGGAGGCTTTAAGAGGATGGCAACTTGGAACCTGACGCAGACGCGCCATCATCTGCTTCTATGCAACGGAGGCAGCTGTAAACGCAGCGGCGCGGAAGAGGTAACACTCGCCATCCGTGAGGAGCTTGCGAAGCACGAAGCGGATTCTTTCGTCCATACGACGAAGACGATGTGCAACGGCAGATGCGAGGATGCTTGCAATGTGGTTGTCTATCCCGACGGCAACTGGTATAACGGCATGACGCCAGAGCTTGGCCGTGAGCTCGTTCGCGGCCTGCTAGACGGCAACCGGATGCCGCTGCCGGAGCGAATCTCGTATAACTACGAAGCGGATAGCTTCGCAGCGACGGGCATTGCGGCGGAGGGCATCAGCAAGCCGCTTGTGAAGAAAGTGGAAAGAGCTTAGCATCGAATTTTTTGAGAAGCAACTATTAAAGCCGTTGGAATAAACGAAATACAGAAGAGCCGCCCCATAAAGGTGCGGCTCTTCTGTATTTTGCCTTTTTTTAAACCAACGTCGCCAACTGCTGCGCGAGACGCTCAAGCGTCGATTTCGCGCCTTCGATAGCCCCGTATTCTTTGACCACTTTTTCTAATTCCTCGGCAGATTTGAACAGCGAGCGCATGGTCAGCTCGGTCTCGCCATCTTGTTCCGCAAACGTAACCGTTACCCGAAAGTGTTCAGCATCCTTATGATCGCCATGGGAGTAAACGAGCCGCTCGGGGCTTACAACCTCAAGGTATGAAATTTTATTATCATAATCAACACCGTCTGGACCATGCATGATGTAGCTCCATACTCCGCCCGGTCTTACATCCATTTGCTGGATCGTAATGGTAAAGCCTTCAGGCCCCCACCATTGCTGCAAATGCTTGGCCTCCGTCCAGGTTTTGAATACAAGCTCGCGGGATGCTTTGAACAGCCTGGTCACGGTAAGCTCCGGTCCATGAACCGCCGTAGTTGTGTTGCTGGCTGAATGGTTTTGCGTCATAAGGAATTCCTCCGTTATTGTTAAAATGGTATATAGACTTGTTTAGCTCAATCGTTATTTCATATTTACAAAACAATTGAGTAGAAAATTGTCGAAAAAGTGTCACACTGGTTAAAAAGTCTCATTCCTATTCCGATATAACTACTAAACAATAATCATTTTTAAAAAAGGGGATAGCTTATGACTTTCAAAAATTCACATTTTATTCATGCTTTACTTAGGTTCTGTTCCCTTCGTCAAACAGCAGGACGGATCGTGCTGTCTACACTGCTCATAGTCGTTGTCTGTGTATCGGTACTGTCCTATACGTTCTATTCCCCCACCTCGAGTGAGGTCAAGAGCCAATCAGAGAAGCAAATGGAGTTGAATACGAGGCTGCTGGCAAAGGAAGTTGACAGCAGAATGAAAGAGAAGCAGGCCATTATTAAAATGCTTGCGGAGCATGGAGCGGAGCTTGGAGATGACAAGCAGAAGCAGCTTGACTACATCATCAAGTCACAGAAGCTGCATCCTGAATTTTCAACGATTATGTATTCGGCTGATACGACGGGAAAGCTTGCAATAGACTCGACCGGTAAGGAATATGACTTGTCTGAACGCGCCTATTTAAAGGAGGTACAGGCAGGACGCGCTTTCGTCTCTGACCCGATTATTTCTAAAGTAGACAGCCAGCTTGTCGTTGCGATTGGTGCTCCGTTAATGAAGGATGGCAAGCCTGTTGGCTTCTATTCAGCAGCATATCCGATCAGTGAGGTGGTTGAGAGCATCGCCCGCTTTGAGCAAGGCGAGACGGGAAGAGCTCTTATGACGACTGCGGATGGAACCTTTATTTATTTTCCGGATGAGACCTTTATTTTAAACAATAAGATTGCCGATTTGAACAACCCTGTACTGGATGAAGCATTCGCTGATGCGGTTCAGGGCAATTACAAGGCCATTCATTTCCATGAAGCAGGGGTTGACCAGCTTTCCTATTTAACCAAAACAGATCTCAATTGGATCGTTGTCACCTATGTGCATGAAAGCGAGTTTTTAAAACCGGTTAATGATTTGCTGAAGCTCATTATTATTGTAGGGCAATTCATTATTTTGGGAGCGCTGCTGCTTAGCATTTTAATAGCTCTCCGAATTGTACATCCTATCCGCCAATTGACTCACGGAATTGATCTGCTGGCACAAGGCGATCTAACGTATCGCATTCCGGCCAAAGGCAAAAACGATATTAGCGTTGCTCTACATTCCTTTAATGCAGCAGGCGATCAAATGCACCAATTAATGAAAGGCGTTGCAGGCCTATCCGAGCAATTGACGGAATCAGCGAAGCAGCTTGCGGCAGGCGCCGATCAAGGGGCACATGCAGCGCAGAGCATTTCGGAGGCTATTATGGTTGTGGCCGAAAGCTCGGAGCGGCAAACATCCAGCGTACAAGATGGCAGCGATGCAGCTGAAAATATTGCTGTGCAAATTAACGGTGTTGCTGCACATAGCTCAGACGTATCAGTCATTGCTTCTGAGACATCCACTCTTGCAACAGACGGGTCAGCCGCTATGATTAAGCTCGGTGGAAAAATGGACGAGATGGAGCTCGGCATTCGCGAGTTGTCCGGTACGATTCAAGACCTTAGTGGCTTGTCTGACAAAATTGGCGAGGTTGTAGGAAGCATTAGCAACATCGCTCGCCAGACGAATATTCTCTCCTTGAATGCGGCAATTGAAGCATCGCGCTCTGGCGAAGCTGGGCGAGGTTTTGCCGTCGTTGCTGATGAAATTCGGAAGCTTGCAGGACAGTCGATGGCATCGGCGGAGCAAATTGCCGGCTTTATTGGCAGCATTCAGCTTGAGATTAAGCGGACGCTTCTCGCGTCGGAACAGACCGTAGAGCAATCTGCTCAGGGCAGACAAGCAGGCGAATCGGCAAGCGAGCTGTTTAGGCATATTCGTTCATCCGTGGAGCAGGTTGCTGGCAGCATCCGAAGCGTATCGGCGGCGGCAGACGAAATTGTCTCTGGCACAGGAAGCCTAGTGGACGCCATTCGTCACATTGCCGATTCCGCCAGCGAAACCGCTGCTGAATCTGAAAATGTCTCGGCGGCAGCGCAGCAGCAAATGGCATCGATGGAGGAAGTCGCTTCCTCCTCGGCAGAGCTCGCCAACATGGCGGAGAAGCTGCGGTCGCAAATCGATAAATTTAAGCTTTAGAAGATTGATCGGTAAAAGGTGAGAGGTAAAAGATAATAGGTAAAACGACAAAAACCGTTTCTTCGTTAAGGGCAAGCAGAGTCTGCCATTAACGAAAGGAACGGTTTTTGTTGCAAGTAGATTGGTATTTGCTAAGAGTACGCGGCTCAGGCTACTGACTCTTTTTTCAAGGACTGAGATTCCGCTATTTTGGCTTTTAAATTGAATTTAGACCTTAAGCGGACTGGAAAGCCGCTATTGCCCTCATTATCCCGTCAAAATGATCATTTGCAGCACATTAGCGTCTCCTGAGTCCGCAGCCTGAAATTTCGAGGTGCGAATCCCCCAGGGATTTCATGGGAGCTTCACATTCGCACCAGTCCTTTGTATGTTTCCTTGAGTTAATTCACTAACTTTATTTTCTCTCATCGTAAGGGATGGCAGAAAACAATACAACCCCAAATTTAGCATGAAATCCGTCACCGATACCGCTGATCCTGCCGATACTACTGCTAGAACTGTTCGTTCACACAAGGCCCTGTGCCACACTCCAAAAAAATAAAGCGTCCCCAAAGGAACGCTCCATCTCCATCTTCATCCGGCACGCATGCGCCGACGATGAACCTTTTTACCTCTATGTGTTACAAGCCGTTCGCTTCTCCATTAACCGAAATGCCCAGACGGTTGAAAATCTTGGTATGGGCGTTTGGCAGGGAGCTGTCCTGCGGCAATTTACCATTGTTCAAAGTGACAAGTATGGCCGAAAGCTCATTAAACCAAGCCTCATCGTTGGTCGCAAGCGCCAGGTCGATCAGCTGCGTCAACTGCTGCGCCGTATACAGCGGTGACGAACGCAGTGAATTAACTTGTGAAGCCGCAAGCGTAATCGTTCTGCCGATGGCAAGCTCGTTGTCGCATGCCGTTACATATAGCCGTACCGTGCCGTGGGAAGCATCAACGCTTTCTACAAAGCCGAGCATTAGCTCGCCATTTCCAGTCGTTCCGTTCATCCAGTCGCCCGGTTTAATTATCATCTCATTATTCATTCCAGTCACCACCTGTCGTTTAATGGAACCTGCAATTATGCCTGCTTGTTTCAAAATCCATTACAATTTAACAATGATCATACTGTAATTATAATTTATACAGTTGCAGCTGTCAATCGTTGCTCTCTCTTTGCCCACTAATGAGTAGGGAGCGGTATTGCTTGAGCGCAACCCCTATATTTTTCTTAAATGCTTTGGAAAAAGAAAAGAGGTCGGGGAAGCCGATGGAGCTGGCGATTTCCGATAACGTATAGCCGGTTTGTGCGAGCAGGCGCTTGGCTTCGCCCATTTTTTGCTGCTGGATATATTGGATCGGTGTTATGCCGTATGCTTTGCTGAATTGTTTAGTGAAATGCGTGCGATTGACCCTCACGTAGTCGGAGACGCTCTCCACGGTAATGCCTTCTGCATAATGAATCTCCATATATTCCAGTCCCTTTTGCAGCCAACTGATGCTGCGATGGTCTCGTGAAACCGCAGCAGGAGCGGAAGCTGAAACAAGCTCATCCCATATATGATGAAAAAGACTTAACCGCGCCAGATCGGTATTCGGAGAACCCAAGTGGCTGACGAGCTGCAATAGCTGCTGCATCCATTCGGCAGCCTGTAGTGTCAGTGCGCCGGGCACATGAGGCGATTGCGGCCCAAGCCCGAGCCGGGCCAACAGCTGAAGCGCTTTCTTGCCATCAAAGGCAAAAAAGATTTTGTGCAGCGGCTCCTCCGCCAAAGTGAAATATTCATGGGTAACTTGCGGGAACAGGCAGAACAGATCATTTTGACGCAGCGTGTACGCGTTGTTGCCCTGAATGAATGTTCCTTGCCCCTCCAGCACGCCTAGCAAATAATAGTAAGGCGCCACGCGCGGACCGATATGATAATTCGGCTTGGCGATATTCGTTCCGACCCGAATGGGTCATGCAGCTCCGATTTCTCGAAAGCAGAAGGCGTGAAATGATAGATTTCCATCCATTCATGATGGTCCTCACGCATATTCGGTCTCATCATTAATACCCCCTTTTTTCCATGTTTAAACGTGCTTGGCCTACAATCTATTATTCTATCTTTACCTCAATGGCGCTGTGAAATGACAAGTTAAAAACGCCGCGAAATGACATTGACCCGCTAACGGTTGATTGTTATGATGCAAATACAACTATTCCTACTAAACTTGTTGGTTATTGACCGGACAGCCGGATGTACCATAGGGATCTGCCAGACGAACTGGAGATACGGGCGGCCCGTGCTTGGACGCTTGGGTTGTTGAGCTGGATCATTGAAGGGCTAGAAGGAGCGCGCGCCGCGAGGGTGCAGCTCCTTTTTTGATCTTTATACGTAAGCTGGTGACAAGATATATGCTTGTTAGCGGCTTTTTTTGTGCAAAATGACAGTATGCCAACCATGCTCGGCGGAATTTTTTTTGATTATTCCTTGACGGGAATATTCCTGTTATGGTATATTCAATTCAGGGAAACGAAAGCACCTTCATAGCGCTGACTTCCCTTTGATTCTAAACAGCGCCATTAAAGGATGCGGTTTTTATGGATGCTACGACATTCAGCGCATTATCCGACCCGACGCGCCTGCGGATCATGGAGCTGCTGGTGGATGGTTCCCTGACTGTTGGAGAAATTGCGGATCGTCTGCACATTCGCCAGCCCCAGGCTTCCAAGCATTTGCGTATTTTGCTGGAAGCAGGGCTCGTCGAGGTGCAGGCAGCGGCCAATCGCCGTTATTACAAGCTTCGGGTAGAGCCGCTCCAAGAGATGGACAGCTGGCTGGAAACCTATCGGAGCCTATGGAGCGAGCGGTTCGACAAGTTGGATTTTTACTTGCAGCAGTTGAAGGAACGAGGCAGCAAACCAAACTAACTTTCAGGAGGCAAACACAATGACGAACAAATTAAGCTTTAAGGTAGACGGACAGGTACTTACGATGGAGCGGGTTTTTGACGCACCGCGTACACTAGTGTTTGAAGCACATTCCACGGCTGAGCATTTGAAGCATTGGTGGGGACCGAATGGCTGGATTTTGTCGGCTTGCACAGTCGATTTCCGCCCAGGCGGCGTATGGCATTACTGCATGAAATGCATCGACCAGAATCAAGGGGATTTTTTCGGCTTTGAATCATGGGGCAAGGCCATATACAAGGAAATTGTAACGAATGAGAAAATCGCCTACGTAGATTATTTCTCCGATGCCGAAGGCAATGAATCTGCGGACATGCCGTCTGGTGACATTACCATCACGTTCGAAGCGATGGAGGATGGCAAAACCAAGTTCGTGAGCGTGACCCGCTACCCAACCGAGGAAGCACTCAAAACGGTAGTCGAAATGGGAATGGAGCAGGGCATCAGCGAAACATCGGATCGTCTGGTCGCCTACTTGGAAGAGCTGAAATCATCCTAACGTCAATACAGCTCGGAAAAATAAAGCCAGCAAGCTGCCCGCTGCCATTCAGACTGCTGCTCAACTATAGAAAAGACAAGCGCTGCTGAATCGGCAGCGCTTGTCTTTTTATTTTCCAGCCTATTGCTGTGACGATTATCTGGACATGTTTTACTTCGTGCCGTTTTGCTCTTGAGCTGCCTCCTCCATGGGGACAATTGGAGCTTGCAGCGTTTCCAGCCCGTTCATATAGGGCCGAAGCGCTGGCGGAATATAAATCGAGCCGTCTTCCAGCTGATGATTTTCCAGCAGCGGAATAAGAATGCGCGGCGTTGCGACGGCCGTGTTGTTGAGCGTGTGGCAGTAGCGCAGCTTGCCCTCGGCATCGCGATAGCGAATATTCGAGCGCCGCGCCTGAAAATCATGCACATTCGACGACGAATGCGTCTCGCCATAAGCTTGCCTGCTTGGCATCCACGTTTCAATGTCGAATTGCTTCACATTTTTTTGCGACATATCGCCGGTACATACCGCAACAACGCGATAGGGCAGCTCCAGCAATTGCAGCAGCTGTTCCGCATTCGCTGTTATTTCGTGGAGCATCGCCTCCGAACGGGCAGGATCGGCTTCGCAAAATACGACCTGCTCAACCTTGGCAAATTGATGCACGCGGTAGAGGCCGTGTACATCCCGGCCAGCTGAGCCGACCTCGCTGCGGAAGCAGGCGGTTGCGGCAGTTAGGCGAATCGGCTCGGCAACATCGACGATTTCATTATCGTAATAGGCGACTAGCGGCACTTCCGACGTCCCGATCAGCCAGCGATTTTCGCCGTCGATTCGGTAAGCCGAATCTGTGCCCGCAGGGAAATACCCCGTATTGTACATCGCTTCCTCTCTCACCATCAGAGGCACATCAAGCAGCGTAAATCCGCGCTCTAGCAAATAGTCGAGCGCGAGCTGCTGGACCGCACGGTGCAGCAGGGCACCTGCCCCTTTCAAATAGTAGCTGCGCGAGCCCGCCGTCCGAACGCCGCGATTCATATCTATCATGCCGTGCAGCTCGCCAAGCACTACATGATCCCGCAGCGCAAAAGCGGGGGCTGGAATGCTGCCGATTCGGCGCAATTCCACATTGTCAGCATCCGACCTGCCGATAGGCGTATCTGGCGAAGCCGGATTCGGCACCTCCAGCATGAGCCTGCGGAATTGCTGCTCGGCTTCAAGCAGCTGCTCCTCGCAAGGCTTTAGCAGCTCATTTATTTTCGCTACTGCCTGCTTCAATTGCTCGGCCTGCTCTTGCTCCGTCCATTGCGGCGATTCGAACGCCGCCCCTTGCTGCTCCGCTCCCTGCTGCTGCCGGCTCGCATTTGCGCTCTGCATCAGCTTCCCAATACGCTGCGAATGCGCATTGCGCTCCTGCCTAAGTGCGTCCGCCTGCTGCTGCAGCTCGCGTCTGCGGTTATCCGCTTCTAGCAGCTGCTGAACGTTAAAATCCAGCCCCTTATGCTCCGCCGCCTGCTGCACCAGCTCTTTGTTTTCGCGAATCCATTTCATGTCCAGCATGTTACCGCGCTCCTTCACCGTTTAAATAAAAACGCAAAAAACGCTCCTCATCCTTTTGGGACGAGGAGCGTTAAACTCGCGGTGCCACCCAACTTGACCGGACGGCAGTGCCGAACGATCCGCTTTGGTTCCGCGATAACGGGCGGGCCCGGTTAACTTAGGAGAAGTGCTAAATATCTCTCTTGACGAGAACGCCTCGGAGTTGGATTCTCGTCATCAGCAAGTCGTTGTAATGAAATTAGATGTATTATAGCGCGCGCTGCGGATGAAAGCAAGATTGAATTATTTCATATTAAATTATTTCAACCAAGCATCAACCAACTCGGCGTTGCCTTCAACCCAGGCTTTAGCTGCCGCTTCCGGCGTTTCGCCGCCTTGAATAGCAACCATGACCTTCGCCATATCATCCGGCGTCCAGTTGAACTTGTCGAGGAAAGCATAAGCTTCGGCTTTGTCCTCCTTCAGTCCTTTGCGTACTATCGTATGAATTTGTTCCGCGCCGCCGTATACATTTTTCGGATCATCCAAATATTTCAGATCCATCTTGGCGAACATCCAATGTGGGGTCCAGCCCGTAACAACGATCGGCTCTTTATTGTCATACGCCTTCTGAAGCTCCTGCGACATGGCAGCGGACGAGCTTTCAAGCAGCGTCCATTTATCACGCAGGCCGTATTCATCGAGCGCTTTCTCCGAAGCCATCATAAGTCCGGCACCCGGCTCAATGCCAATAATTTTATAGTCCAGCTCGGGACCCGTCTTATCATTCAAATCCTCGATGCTGTTGATGTCCATATATTTAGGGACGACAAGTCCGGTTTTGGTGCCTTCAAGGTTAGCGCCGAGATCCTCATATTGCCCTTTATATTTATCTGCATAAGAGGCATGCGTGCTTGGGAGCCAAGCGGCAACCATCCCGTCAGCGCTTCCGTCGGAAATGCCAGCCCACATCGGTCCGGCATCGACTTGCAGCATTTCAACCTTGTAGCCCAGCTTCTGTTCCAACACTTCTTTAACGACATAGGTGCTGGCAATTTCTGAATCCCAAGCGACATAGGCAAGAGTAATGTCCTTGCTTCCGCTGGCGGAAGAACAACCAGCAGCTAGAACGGCGAGCATAACGGCAGCAACTAGCATTTTCATTTTTTTCAAAAATAACACTCCTTCTGAAAATCATTCGATTTATATGGCAGTTATTCCGCTGAATAAGCGGAGAAAACTTAAGATAACTTAAGATAACTTACGCCTTCTTTGTACGGCGAATCGCATTTTGCGTCAAACGGTCAAGGATAATCGCCAGTATAACGATGGCAATCCCCGCCTCAAAGCCCACTCCAGTGTTGCCCTGTGTCACTGCACGGTAAACGTACGATCCGACACCTTGCGCGCCGATCATGGAGGCGATAACGACCATCGAAAGCGACAGCATTATCGTCTGGTTGATGCCTGCCATAATGCTTGGCAGCGCAATCGGCAATTGCAGCTTGATCAGCTTCTGCGACGGTGTAGAGCCGAAGGCATCAGCCGCTTCCGTCAGCTCTTCCGGAACTTGGCGAATGCCAAGATTGGTCATGCGAATCGTTGGTGGAATCGCAAAAATAATCGAAGCGATGACGCCAGGCACAACGCCAAGCGAGAAGAAGGAGACGGCAGGCAGCAAGTATACGAAGGCCGGCATCGTCTGCATGAAGTCGAGAATCGGAGTAACGATATTTTGAATGCTATTTTTACGTGCACACAAAATACCAACTGGAACACCAACCACTACTGAGATGAGGGCGGAGGTCAGCACAAGCGACAGCGTCTGCATCGTCTGGCTCCAGTAGCCGAGATTATCAATAATGAGCAGGCCGATAAACGTAAACAGCGCCATGCGCCATTTGCCGAGAAACCAAGCCGCTGCGGTAAATAGAATAATGAGCACGATCGCAGGGAAAAAGTCGAGTGCGGTATTTAATCCGCCGACCGTTTCGCCAACGACCACTTTAATAAGCTTGAAAAGCGGGCTGAGATGGGTCTCAAGCCATGTTTCCAACGCTCCGATCCAATCTGCTAAAGGGATTTTGGGTATATTCATGCTTTAACACCTGCCTCTATTTCGGTATTGCCTGCGAGTGCGGCAAGCACTGCGCCTTTAATGACGATGCCCTTTAATCGTCCATTTTCACCGATGACAGCAACGGGCAATCTGGCATTGCCCATCAGCTCGAACAGCTCATTGAGCAGCGTATCGGGCGATACGGTTGGAACATCACGCTGGGTCAGCGATTCAAGCGACAGCCCTTCCTTCAAAGCCTTCGCTGCGTCGTCAGCGGTAATGACACCAAGCAGGCGCATTTCCCTGTCCACCATATATAGGCTGGAAATGCTTCTGGCACGCATGAGCTGGAGCGCAACGCGCGGTCCTCTCTCATTCGTGATCGTCTCGGCCTTCGCCATCACATGGGAGGCGGTGAGCACCTTGGACAAATCGACGTCCTCGACAAAACGCTCGACATATTTATTGGCCGGCTGCATCAAAATTTCTTCCGGCGAGCCGATTTGCACGATGCTGCCATCCTTCATTAGGGCGATTTGGTCGCCAATGCGCAGCGCCTCATTTAAATCATGGGTAATGAAGACGATCGTTTTTTTCATCTTCGATTGCAGCTCCAGCAGCTCATCCTGCATATCCTTGCGGATCAGCGGATCAAGTGCACTGAACGCTTCATCCATCAGCAGCACTTCGGGATCGCTGGCAAGTCCTCTTGCAAGACCTACGCGCTGCTGCATCCCGCCGCTTAGCTGCTCGGGATAACTGTCGCCGTAGCCTTTCAAGCCGACAAGCTCTAAAGCTTGAATCGCCATTTCCCGGCGCTTCGTCTTGTTGATGCCTTGAACTTCAAGGCCGTATTCGATATTTTGCAGCACCGTGCGATGCGGGAACAGCGCAAATTTCTGAAACACCATCCCGACATGCTTGCGCCGAAACTGCCTAAGCTGCTCCGCTGTCATTTTGAGCACATCCTTGCCATTAAACAGCACTTGTCCACCCGTCGGCTCAATTAAGCGATTCAATAAGCGTACGAGCGTCGACTTGCCGCTGCCTGATAGGCCCATAATGACAAATATTTGTCCGGCCTCTATCGAAAAATCGGCTTGATTCACGCCGACAGTCAGCTTCGTTTCTTTTAAAATTTTTTCCTTTGACCAGCCTTTATCCAGCAGCGGTATCGCTTTTTTTGGATCCGCTCCGAATATCTTGGTCAGCTTTTTAGCTTCTATAATAGCCATTTAGTACCCCCTCCACGATCCTTGGCACAGGAAGCGAGGTGGACGCTTTATCATAACGCTTCTTCACCAAGCTTCGAGTGTTCGTCTGCTTATAAGTGTAGTTGGATAACAATGTAATGGTCAAAAGGCGTGAGCCTTTGTATGGTTTGTACAGTTATAACTTTACAAACTTTTTGTGCGGAATACTCCTGATAACTCCCTTTTTCATATCAATATGATTCTTTACATTTCCCTAGCCGTTTGATTACAATACATGTTGAAGGATGAATGGGACACGCCACTCCTCAGGAGGAACGACATGGATGAACTTGCAGCATTAACAGAAGAGCAGCAGCAGCAGTTGCTGAAGACGCGACGGCGCGTTATTGAATCAATCGGTAAAAACATGGATTTATATGGCATAACGCTGTCCATTGGGCATTTATACGGCAATATGTATTTCAACCGCGAGCCTGTCACGCTGGACGAAATGAGTGCTACGATGGGAATGAGTAAAACGTCAATGAGCACCGGCATGCGGACATTATACGATCTCAAAATGATCAATAAAGTATGGGGCAAAGGCTCACGCAAAGATTTGTATGAGGTGGTGCCGGACTGGCACGAGAACTTTACGGACTTCTTCTCTATAAAATGGAGGAAGGCTGCGGAGCAAAATGTACATGCCATAACCCGTTCTCTTAAGGAAATTGAACAGCTTGAGGAAAACTCGGAGCAGTCGGAAGCTTTTCTGGAGATACTCGCAAGCGACAGGCAGAAGCTTCAGGAAGCCCTTGCGTATTACAAGTGGCTGGGACGGCTCATTGATGCTTTTGAATCAGGAGAAATTTACAAGCTCATTCCGAAGGAAGAGTAGACAGCAGAATATCGCACAACATAGCATGCGTGTAAAAAACATAGGTTTCGTGCAAGGCCGGTTGAATGCAACCGGCCTTTTCTGCGTCTCCCTGTATAGGGAATAGTGTAAAGAGAAGCCCTCATAACCGATCTACATGCAATTGAGACGATTCGAGGCGGGGTTTGCGGTGATGGAACTGGCGACGCTGCGGGCGGGGATTAAGCCACATTTTTTATTTAATGAGATTGGCCCGATTATACTTATCAGCAAGCGAAATACGGAGGAGGCAAGGGCGTTGCTTGCTACGCAGCTTGAGTGATTTTTTGCGCGGCTGCCGTTGCGGACGAGGTGTGTAAGCTAGCGGATCGAAGCGACGAACAAAATTACTGTTATTCAAGGCATGCAGGCCATCGCGTATTCGAACTTGCGGCAGCAAACGATTGGACTACAGTTGAAAATAATTCCGCCGCTTACGCAGTGACCAGCGAAGAATCCGCTGCGACCGCGCAATCGCTGGCCTAGTTTGCGTATGATCTCCAGCATACGATGCCGATCTTTAAGAAGTGTGGTTGAAGAAATATTTTTTAGCAGCCGCAAAAGCTTAGTGTTTTGCTGAATTCCTTTATTCTGGAGTAAGATTCGATGGAGAAGCTAGGTTCCATGCCCAGGTGCGAATGTGAAGCACACATAAAAACCCTAGGGGATTCGCACCTCAAAAATTGTAGAAAAATGTCGATTTTCAGTTGTTTTAAGAAAGGTCAAGGTTTGATCTAGATTTTTTAGGTATTATATTTATTGTAAAATGAGGTGATTGATGCCATGTTGGAATCAATCACTTGTATTTTCGCTGTCGCACTCCGTACGGAGTGCGTGGATTGAAACACCCAAGGTAAGGCACTGCCGGAGCGGTTGCTGGTCGCACTCCGTACGGAGTGCGTGGATTGAAACTGATCGACCTAGCAAAAGCAAATCTCAAATATGTTGTCGCACTCCGTACGGAGTGCGTGGATTGAAACATGCTGGGGTTGCCAGCTGGCGGACATTTACTGGAGTCGCACTCCGTACGGAGTGCGTGGATTGAAACCCATCTTGCATATGTGCTCGGATGGACACCTAATAGCGTCGCACTCCGTACGGAGTGCGTGGATTGAAACGATAAATCGCAGCTTCAGTAGATCACCGTATTCCGTCGCACTCCGTACGGAGTGCGTGGATTGAAACAAAGAGGGCGACATTGTACCGCAGCGGGAGCAAGGTCGCACTCCGTACGGAGTGCGTGGATTGAAACAACATCGCCGTAAAACGACGGATTGGATGTATTGGTCGCACTCCGTACGGAGTGCGTGGATTGAAACATCAGTGCCTTAGCCGCCTGCACCTGAGGTATAGGGTCGCACTCCGTACGGAGTGCGTGGATTGAAACTACAAGAATCGGATTTCAAGGCTATGCATAAAGGTCGCACTCCGTACGGAGTGCGTGGATTGAAACTCCTTTCGTATGGAGCTATAGGGGTTATCACCTGTCGCACTCCGTACGGAGTGCGTGGATTGAAACAAACGTCAGCACCTTGCCCGCTCCAACACACATTTGTCGCACTCCGTACGGAGTGCGTGGATTGAAACATTTAGTCCTTTTGCAATCGGTCTCGATAACCAAGTCGCACTCCGTACGGAGTGCGTGGATTGAAACGAAACCGCATCTGCCACTGTCGGGTTGGAAATAACGTCACAATCCGAACAGGGTGCGCAGATTTAAATTGCAAAAAGCATGACTATTTTTACTCTCAATCAGCTTCTACTTATATCTCTCAAAAACTAACGTTCATATCTTTCATGAAAAAGAACGCTTCAATTACAAAAAACACCCGAAACCGCTAGTACAGCGATTTCGGGTGTTTTTGCAATGTCCTTTTACTATTTAATATACACGCTACCGAACGGCAGCACTTCACGAAGCAATCGCTTGAAGAAGCCGTCGTTTTGCAGCGGATGCTCCAAATCTTTTCCATGCGAGCCGGTCTGAATGAGGACAGGACCGCTGCCAGTTATTTTCCACTGGACGTTCATGTTCTGGCTCGCCAGCTGATTGCCGTAGACGGCAAGCTGGATGGTCGCATTCGCGGGATAAGCAACAAGCGAGCTGGTATTTACAAAAAGCGGGCGCTCCTTCTCCAATTGCAGCACAGCTATGTCGCCGCTTGTGATGACGCCAAGCTCGCCGGGGCCGGAGAAGCGCATCCGCACCAGCTCGCGGGTGATCCATACATTTTTCATTTTCTGAATGACGCTCTTGAGCTGCATGCCATCTGTGAAATAGAGCACGTGGCGGTAGTCGAACAGCAAATCGCTCTCCGGTCCGAGGGGGATCGTCTCCAGCGAGCAGCCCGGCGGCAAGCCGATAATAAATTCGGAGGGGCCGCTCATCAGGGCGCGAACCCATTTCTTTTTGCGATAAACGCCTGCCAAATTCATAAAACGATCCTCGCGCTGCTGCGGTGCGCCTTGATAAGCAATAATCGCTCCTGGATGGAGCACGTGGAGTTTGTCCGCTTCCAGAAGCGTCACCTTCACATGTCCAATCGGCGCGGGGGAGGTTGCTTTCATTCGCTACACTCCTCTGCCGACATGCTTCTGCTTACGCCAAACGAGATAACGCCATACGCGCAGGGAAAGAATATAGGCGAAAATCAAACTCATAATGATGAGTGCCGTATTGATGAGCTTTTGCGTAAAGCTGGCTTGCTTCTGCTTGATTTGCTCCATTTCTTGTATAAGCGCGTTGTTCTGTTCCATTAGCTGCTCATTGGTTTTGCGGAACTGCTCGTTCTGCTGCATGAGCTCCTCTTGCCTGACTGCGTATTGCTCTGCACTTTGCAGCGATTCGGTGAGCTGCTCCTTCTGTGCATCAAGCTGCTGCTTGGCATCCATATATTGCTGCTCTAGCGCGTCGATTTTTTCGGGGGCGGAGAAAATGCCCTTTATGTTGCTCCACATGCCTGCTTCGGCAACCTGATGCGGAAATAACAGGAATAGCAAGGACATGAATAATAGTGTCGAAACAAGGAATGGCGCTTTTGGCAACGTTGATCCCTCCTCAGATAATGCGATAGCTTTAGTGTAGCTTCTTTTTTGCCCATTTGCTAGATTGGCTGGACAAGTTTATCGAAAGAACGATTTTATTCGACAGCATCTATGCAGGCAGCAAAGCAATCTAAAGAGTTATACGACATTAAATGAGGATTGGTAACGATAGAAAATAATAGAATTACAATTTTGCTAGGATGTGAATGTAAACTTCAATATATCGAAGCTTGGTTTTTTAGGGAGGGAGTTGTCTCCACGATGTAAGTGTGCTAAAATACCAATTAACCAAACATCCTATGTTTGATAAATAAATGAAATGAGGACTGACGTATGCTTCAGAAAACAAATCGGCTGACGCTTGTCGAGCAAGTCGCATTGCAAATGGAAAGACAGATCGAATCCGGCAAGTGGGCGGTCGGGATGCGTATTCCGGCCGAGCCGGAGTTGATGGTCGAGTTGAATGTTAGCCGCAATACATTGAGGGAAGCCATTCGGGCGCTGATCCACGCGGGACTCTTGAAGACGAAGCAAGGCGATGGAACGTACGTCAGCTCTTCGAGTGCGCTGGGAGTTGTACTGCAAAAACGATTTATGCGCTCCGATACGCTGCAGACGTTGGAAGTCCGGCATGCACTCGAACGCGAAGGAGCCCATCTGGCTGCGCAGCGCAGAACGGACGAAGAGGCGCGCGAGCTTCTTCTCCAACTGGAACGCTGGGAGGAGGCGGCAGCACGCGGTGACATGGATGCCATTGTTACAGAGGATATCCGTCTTCACCAAGGCATCATCGCGGCGTCTCATAATGAAATCTTGATTGAATTATACAGCCATATCGCAGACGCATCACAAGATTCGATTACAAGCTTGAGTCGTTATGAAGCCGATGCCAATTTCTTGGAGATGCACCGGCAACTGGTCGAAGCGATTGTCGATCAAGACGCCGATCGTGCCGTGGCAACGGTTCACCGTTATATTGCGGAATCGAAAGCTGTTCTTGAGGTCAAAGGAGGCGAGCGGCCATGAGCGTCACAAGCGATACGAAGTCAATGATGGCGAAGAAGTCTTTGTCGCTGGGTTGGCCGATCATCCTCGGCATCGTCCTGATCGCACTGACCATGCGGTCGCCGCTAACGTCGGTAGGTCCATTGGTCGGCTCGATTCGCGAATCCCTTGGACTATCGAATGCTGCGGCAGGTCTGCTCACTACACTGCCGTTGCTTGCTTTCGCGCTGCTCTCACCGTTTGCACCCATTCTGGCACGCCGCTTTGGAGTGGAGCGGACCCTGCTTTATGCGCTGGTTTTACTTATGGCGGGTATCGCGATCCGTTCGTTGACCGCAACCGCTTCTTTGTTTGCAGGGACTGCTTTGATTGGGCTGGCGATTGCGGTGTGCAACGTGCTCATTCCAAGTCTGGTCAAACGGAATTTTTCTCAGCAAGTCGGCCTCATGACCGGTGTGTACTCCGTGTCAATGAATTTATGCGGGGCGATCGCATCGGGTGTAAGTGTTCCGGTCGCCCGTGACCTCGGTTTCGGCTGGAATGGCGCGCTCGGCATATGGGGCATACTCGTTCTGTTGGCCGCGCTGTTCTGGTTGCCTCAGGCCCGGGCAAGTCGGGCGTCTGCTGGGGCAGCGACGAGCGGTGCGTCGAAGCGCCGAAGTCTGTGGCGCTCGCCACTGGCATGGATGGTTACGATTTTTATGGGGATGCAGTCTCTCTTGTTCTATGTGTTGATCGCTTGGATGCCTGAAATCATGTTAAGCCGGGGCTTGAATGAAGACAGCGGCGGCCTGCTGCTGTCGCTGTTTCAGATGGCCGCGCTGCCCGTAGCGTTCATTGTGCCGATCGTGGCGGGACGCATGAAGAACCAACGTTTGCTGGTCATCATCATGTCGGTTCTGTTGTTTGTTTCATTGGGAGGTCTTTATTTCGGAGGAAATACGTTCATTTCGTTGTGGACCGTTTTACTCGGAATTGGCGGGGGATGTGCGTTCAGCTTGGCTATGATCTTTTTAAGCTTGCGAACGAAAGATGCCTTTGATTCCGCTGCTCTTTCCGGCATGTCGCAATCGGTTGGCTATTTGCTGGCGGCAACCGGACCAATCTTGTTCGGTCTGCTTCATGATATTACGGCAAGCTGGAAGCCTCCGCTGTTGCTGCTGCTTGTCGTTAGCGCTCTGATGCTCTTGTCCGGCCTCGGCGCCTCCAGAAATCGCACGGTATAAGGTAAATGAAAGAAAAAACAGACCCAAATAAGTCATTCGCAAAGGGTTGCGCAAACTGGAAGACTCTATATCCGTCTAACGGTCAAAGCCATTCGCGAATGGCTGATTTTGCTAAAATAGCTGCTGCTGTGTCCGCCAAGTCGATCCAGGTGCAGGGAGCAGCTCTTTAGCCTCTAAAGTCTTCCTGGCACACAACAGCTTATCGCACCTCCAAGCAAGGCAGCTCAAGCTCGGCGGTGAGTCCGGCTCCAGGCCCATTACTTAACGCCAGCCTTCCGTGATGGGCTTTGGCTATTCGGAAAGCCATTGGCAGCCCGAGTCCATGTCCGGAAGGTCTGGCATATTTTCGATTTGCGGAAAAAGGCAGCTCCAGTACATCGGCCAGCTCTTCCGGAGGTATGCCCCGTCCATTATCTAATACAATGAAGCGGCACGTATGCTTGTCTCCTGCAAGCTCTGCTCTCAGCCTGATGTCGCATCCCTGTGGATTATGGCGGATCGCATTGTGGACGAGATTGGTCATGGCACGCAGCAGCAGGCGCTCGTCCCCGTATATTTGGGCGGTTTCGTTTATGTCGTCCATTTCGAGCGTAAAGCTGGACTCAAGCCCTGCATTAATAAGATCGGAGGCCACTTGGCGCGTAAGTGCTGCCAGCCGCAAAGGCTTCGGAGTGAGCGGCTGCATTTCATACTCCAGCATGGACACGAGATTCAAGTCGCTTACCAACGTACGCAGCTTCTCTGCTTGTAAGCGAATAATCCCCGCATGCTTTCGCTGCAACGGCGGAACTTCGTGATGCTCCTCCAGCTCGCTGGCATAGCCGAGCACCATGGAAAGCGGGGTGCGAATATCATGGGAAATGCCAGCGATCCAGTTGGACCGCGCCTCGTCCCTTCTTTTGAGCGAAGCATTTTTCTGATGCAGCAGCGACGAGGCGTGGTTGACAGATTGGGCGAGGTCAGCAAGCATTCCCTTGGGCTCAAGCTGCACTTCCTGATCTGCGGCCAGCGCCTGTATACCCTGCGTCAGCGGACGGATGGAAAGCAGGAGCCGGGAACCGATCAGCAGGGCGACAATCAGCACAAGCACAAGGTTCCCGATAAGAAGGAGCAGGGCGCGCAGCGGCAAATTTTTGACCCAGTCGGTCGGCAGTATATGCTGGTATTTGACAAGGCTGTCCTTCGGATAGCCGATCACGATAAGACCATCTGCATGCTCCCACACAAATACGGGATAATCCATCAAGTAGCTCATGGAAAGCTTGGCGACGTCCGTCAAGCTATAGTGGGCAGGGAGCTCTTCGGGCAAGCTGTGCCCCCACGCGACCTGCCCCTCCGAGCTAATCAACATCGCCCACACCTGCTGGTCATCCAGCAGTGCCGCCGTTTCGTCCTCAAGAACATACCCGTCATTCGCAGCCTTCAGCCCTTCAGCTGTATTCCGCACAACCGCGGCTGGCGAACTTTCCTCGACCGTCCCTGTACTAACCCAGATGAGCAGCAGCAAAAAGTTAAGCACAAGCAAAGAGAGCGAGATGAGCATCGTCGCCCCAATAAAACGGTTTAAAATACGAACAGTGCCGCCCATTATTCATCCCCCTTGACCAGCAGCTTGTACCCCAAGCCGCGAACGGTCAGCAGATGCTCGGGATTGGAGGGCAGCTCTTCTATTTTCTCGCGAATGCGGCGAATATGGACCATTAAAGTATTTTCATACCCATAATAATCATCGCTCCACGCTGCTTGGCAAAGGGCATCATTGGTTACAATGCGGTTCCGATTTTCATAAAACTTGGTTAGCAGGACAAGCTCCTTGGCGGTTAAAGAAACGTCATCGCTGGACGTCCTCACAACGCCGCTTTCCAAATCAATAACACGGGGGCCCAGTTGAAAAATAGGGCGCTGCTCCTGGCGGAATGGTGCATATACTCGCCGTAAAATCGCGCTCAAACGCAGCAGCAGCTCGCGCGGCAAAAAAGGCTTCACCATATAATCGTCGGCGCCCAGCCCTAGACCGAGCAAACGATCCTCATCCTCTCCTCTGGCAGATAGAAAAAGCACAGGAACGCATGAGAACTGCCGCAGCGACTTGAGCAAAGAGAACCCGTCCCCGTCAGGCAGCATAATATCCAAAAGGACGAGGTCCGGCTTAGCCGACCGTATGGTACGCAGTGCCTCCGCGCAGGTAGCCGCCTGAAAAATGCGGGTAAAGCCTTCTTTGCGTAAAAAACCTTCGACCATTTCCCTTAAATCGCTCTCATCATCGACGATGAGCAGTTTTTTATGTTTTAAGTCTTCCATATTGTTCATCACCCATTTTCAGTATACCTTGCTTTTGCTGGTTTTGGAGCGTGGCAGGCAGTCATTGGACCGATTTAAGGCTGACGTAAGGTTAGCTTCAGTTTACAGCAAGGCGGCATCGTTATGCTTGATCGACAATATCAAGATTGGAGTGAATGACGATGCAGGCGATTGTCTCTACCCGCGGCCTGTCCAAACGATACGGCAGCAGCTATTCGGTCGAAAAGCTTGATTTATCGGTGGAAGAGGGAGAGATTTATGGCTTTCTTGGACCGAATGGAGCCGGGAAATCGACGACCTTAAAAATGATTCTAGGGCTCGCTCAGCCGACGGAGGGCAGCGTAACCGTATTCGGCAAGGAGCTGGCTAAGCACCGCCGCCTTATTTTAAGCCAGACAGGCTCTCTGATCGAATCGCCTTCCTACTACGGCCATCTGAGCGGCTTGGAAAACATGCGCGTCGTGCAGCGGCTGCGGAATGTGCCTGGCAGCCATGTGCGGGAGGCGCTAAAAATTGTCCGGCTGGAGCAGCAGCAGCATAAAAAAGTATCGCAGTATTCCTTGGGCATGAAGCAGCGTTTAGGCATCGCGATGGCGCTGCTGGCTTCGCCTAAGCTGCTGGTGCTGGATGAGCCGACGAATGGTCTTGATCCGGCAGGTATCGGGGAAATTCGCGAGCTGATTAAATCTTTGCCGCAGCGCCTGGGAATGACGGTGCTAATATCCAGCCATCTATTGTCGGAAATCGAACAGATCGCCACCTCGGTAGGCATTATCCATCAAGGTAAAATGCTGTTCCAGGGCAAGCTGGATCAGCTGCAAAATGAAAGTCGGCCGACGATTGCCTTTAAGACGAGCCAAAATCCGATGGCGCATTCGCTGCTCGCTGCCCAAGGCTTTGCGCCGATTTTACAGGATGGCTTCCTGCGGCTGCGTCATCTGACAGATGCTCAGGTAGCGCGAATCAATAGGGAGCTGCTTGCAGCGGATATTGAAGTGCTGCGCATAGAAGAGCATAAAAAAAGCTTGGAGAGCCTGTTTCTCGAATTGACGGGGAAGGAGCACAGCTTATGATCCGCTCGATATGGCTGGAATGCTACAAGCTGCGCCGAAGATACGTAGGGATGACGGTTCTGCTGATGATTGGGGTAGAAATGGGATGGGCGTTTATGGCAACAAGCATGTCCATCGCCCGTAATCCTGATCAAGCAAGCTGGGAGCCGCTTATTGCGATGACGGCCTCCTTGAACGGCCTGTTTGCCCCTATTCTCGCAGCGATCTGCGTATCGCGTATTTGTGATATGGAGCATAAGGGCAATACGTGGAAGCTGCTGCTTTCCATGTCTGTCAAGCGGGAGAGGCTATATGCCGCCAAGTATGGCTGTGTGGCACTTATTCTGCTGCTTGCCTGTATTGTGCAAATATTAGCGCTGATTGCCTTTGGCAAAATGAATGGTTTTGAGGAAGCGGTGCCTATTATGCTGCTCGGACGCTTGCTTGCTGGAACGATGGCTGCCCATTTGGCCGTCATTGCCCTGCAGCAGTGGTTATCCATGGCGCTTAAAAATCAGGCCTTCGCGCTATGTCTCGGCATGCTTGGCGGCTTCATTGGCATGGCTGCTGATCTGTTTCCGAGTGCGATAAGGCCATTGTTCATTTGGTCGTATTATTCGGGACTCAGTCCGGTTGCCCAAAGCTATACGGATAATCAGCTTGAATTTATAGCGCGTGATTTAGGAGCGGGGCTTCCCATGCTGGGACTGCTGCTATTCATGGGGTTGTTGATCTATGGGGCAGGCCGGTGGCATATATCCAGGCAGGAGGTGTAGAGAATGCTTATGCTAAAAAGGGTAGTTCCCGCTGAATGGCTGAAGCTGCGCCATTCGCATCTATGGATCGTATTGATAGCGCTGCCGATCGTCAGCGTTCTGATGGGCTGCGGTAATTTTTATATGAATCAGGGTGTGCTGCAAAATGGCTGGTATAGCTTATGGTCGCAAGTCGGGCTGTTTTATGGCGAGTTTTTCTTTCCGACGCTGATCGCTATTTGCTGTGCCTATCTATGCAGACTGGAGCATTTGGGTAAAAACTGGAACATGATGATGACAGCGCCGATTCCGGTTGCCAGCATTTTTTGGACCAAGCTTTTTACAGCAGGCATGCTGACGGCTTTTGTGCAAGTGGTGTTTGTTCTGCTGTATATGATAGGGGGCACAATGGTTGGATTAAGCCTCTCCGAATTGCCGGGAGAATTATTCGGCTGGCTCGTGCGGGGCTGGCTGGCTGCTGTTACAATCAGCAGCTTCCAATTGGCGCTGTCCATGCGGATACGCAGCTTTGCTGTCCCTGTAGGAATCGGGCTAGGGGCAACTTTTCTGGGGCTGGGCATGTATGTGGCGAAGGCGGGGCTGTTTTTTCCGCATTCGCTGCTGACGATTGGGATGGGCGTGCTAAGCCCGGAGCGTTTGCCCGTTCAGCAGCAGCTAACGGTCGTTGTTGTGAATTTGCTTTATACGGCTGCATTCAGCGCCGCTGCCATTTACCGGCTGCGAACGGCTGACGTTTCGGCATAAACCCGCATCCCCGCCATAGCCATAGGATACAGGATCGACATCAGGCTTCCTTCGTCAAAATAAGCACAATATTGAAATTTTGAATATACGCATGGTACAAGGATATGGTAGCCTAGGAGGGAAGCGTTACCAATGATGAACGACGAAGGATGAATAAACAAAGGAGCTGAACGTTAATGCTGCAACTCGACTTGACTGGAAAGATCGCGCTCGTAACAGGAGCGACCGGAGATTTGGGACGCGTGATGGTTAGAACGCTCGCAGACTGCGGGGCAGATGTCGTGATCCATTATCGGAGCAATGAGGACAAGGCGCTGGAGCTGAAGCAGGCGGTAGAAGCTTTGGGCAGGCGCGCGATTACGGTTCAGGCAGATATTACGAAGCAAGCCGATGTGGACCGGCTTCAAGCGGAAGCGGCGGCAGGCCTTGGTCACGTGGATATTGTCGTGGCGAATGCCGTCATTCAGTACCAGTGGGAAAGCGTGCTGAAGCAGCCGGTGGAGGATTATGAAAGCCAGTTCGAATCCTGCGTCATGCAGAGCGTCTATTTGGCGAAAGCATTCGTTCCCGCAATGGTGGAGCGCGGCGGCGGTCGTTTTATCGGCATCAACACGGAATGTGCGATGCAAAATGCGCCTGGCCAATCGGCCTACGTAGCAGGCAAAAGAGGCATGGACGGCGTGTACCGCGTGCTTGCCAAAGAGGTTGGCGAGAGCGGCATTACGGTCAACCAAGTGGCGCCGGGCTGGACGATCAGCGAACGGGATCGTGCTGCAGGCAGCGAGCGCAATGAAGGCTATGAGAAAAATGTGCCGCTGAAGCGGCGGGGAAGCGATCAGGAAATTGCCAACACAGTCGCATTTCTGGCGTCCGAGCTGTCCAGCTTCATTACGGGGGCGTATGTGCCGGTCAATGGCGGAAACGTTATGCCAGCGATTTAATGATGCTGCATAAATCGAAAGGGTGGTGTTCTCTTGTCCGAGTCTACGATTAGCAAACGACTTGTTGAGCTTGGCATTGTGCTGCCAAAGGCGAGCGAGCCTGCGGCAAAATACGCAAACTGTGTAAATGTGAATGGACTGCTGTTTGTTTCAGGCAAGGGGCCATCTGGAGGTCCGAAGGGCAAGCTGGGCAAGGACTTCACGACTGAGGAAGGCTATGAATATGCTCGGCAGGCGGGGCTTGAGGTGCTGGCCGTGCTGCAGGAAGCACTGGGCTCCCTGGATAAAGTAAAACGGGTCGTGAAAATTCAAGGCTTCGTCAATGCGACAGCGGAGTTCGAAGAGCACCACAAGGTGCTGAATGGCTGCTCAGACTTAATGATGGACGTGTTCGGGGAAAAAGGAAGCCATGCCCGCTCCGTCCTCGGAGCTGTATCGGTAAGAAATAATCTCCCGATTATTGTGGATTCGATTTTTGAAGTAGAGGAGTAGGGGCTGTGCTAAAGCCCCTGGACTGAAGCTCCCACTGTTCACTGTTCCTTCCATGAAAAAAGCCGGAGCGCCCGCTCGTATGCGGGGCTTCGGCTATTTCCTTTATTATTGCCGCCTATTACTTGGCAGCCGGCTTCACATACAGGCGGCTCGTCTCTTCCCAGATGCCGTTGGGCTCCAGGCTGACCAGGCCGATTTCGTCTGCTGGCAGATCGACATTCGGTGCATTGACGAGGTTAAGCTGCGGCTCAGGGCAGAAGAATTGACCGGAGGCGTTGCTGTTCCACACCATCCACTGTTTATAGGCTGTTCCTGCATCATAGACCAAAGTCACTTGCTCGCGAGCATCCGTGAGCTCCATCTGATTGCGGCCATTGCGCGTCTCCACTGTATAGTGATTGTCCAGCGGCTCAAAATAAGGAGAAGCCCCCGTCGTTTTCAGCTTCTCTTCGTCGCTGCTAAGCGGCAAAAACTGTCCGGTTGGCAGCATGCGCTCGTTCAGCTCCCAGCGTTTTCCGGCTGTCAGCGTGAAGCTGTAGTCTTCGGAAGAGCTTTGCGGGGCAAAAGGCGCATTAATCGCCGTATGGAAGCCGATCAGGCATGGCATTGCGTCATTCCCGCGGTTATGTACGGAAATATGCTGGAATAGTCCTTGGTCATTCAATGAATAACGCAGCGTAATTGCAAAACGATGCGGCAAATACGTATAAATCGGATGCTGCTCATCCACTGCAATTTGAAGCAGCACGTAGCTTTCGGTTTTCAGTGTGCCGTAGTCCAGCACTTCCCATGCAGCTGTATGTACGAAGCCATGCAAATGGTTTCCTGTTCTTGGCTCATTGATTGGGAACGTATACGTCTTGCCGTTCATTGTGAACGTACCATCCTGATAACGGTTCGGAGGGAACAGCACGGGAATGCCGTGAGTGCCGGGACTTGCTTTAAATGCGGCCATTTCACTCTCAGCTGGCTCATGCAAAAAATGATAGCCCTTCTCTATATCTCGGAACGCAATCAGGTTAGCCCCTACTGCGGGCAAAACCGCAGCCTCGTAGGCGCCCCATTTTAGCCAAACGGCTGGTTCTCCATGAAATGCTTGCTCAAGCGCTTGTCCTTGCTTGCTCATAATAGCCTCCTTAAATTTGGCGAATATTTGGCGATTCATGCTCCAGATTAGAATAACAGGATCAAAGTAAACACACAACCGCCGTATTCCGTTAGACACGGTATACGGCGGTTGTGTGTGAATGAACGGCGACTGCGTACGCCTATGGACGTCGTTTATTAGTGTGCGGTGCGGTATGTGCCCGTTAACCGATTATTGCGCTTGCCCTACGAGCTGCTTGATGACGGTTTGCTTGCGTCTAGGGATAGGGACGTTCTTGGAGTCGGATGCATCGGTTCCGAAATAAGCAATGCCGTCCGTAATCGCCTTCACCTTGCGGATGTTAATGTAGCAATTGGAGCTGACTTGATAAAAATGACTGTCATCAATCAGCTTGCGAATCTGGTCCCCGGTCATTCTTTTCTTTATATTGTAGTTTCTGCCGTGGAAGCTGACGAGCTCGGGCATGCCGACCTTGAAAAACAGGACGTCCGACTCAATTTCAAAATCCTCGTAAATATTGCGTTCACCGTTCAATACAGTATTCATCATTCCATAAGCCCCCTTCAAGAAATGAGAATGAAAACGGAAAATTGTTAGCGCTTACATTATATCATGGGCAGAAGACATTGGAAAGCGTTTTTTCGAAAACGGTTGTCTGCTTTTTTTCATTGTGCTATGGTCACTATAAATATAAAAATTACGCTTACATAATGAGAGTACGAGAGGATGAATACGATTGAAAGCAAATAAGCTCGCAGGAATTGTCTATATCGGCTGCTATGGCAGTGCTTCGGAGCAGTGTATTTATGTAGCGAAACAGGATATCGAATCCGGCTTGCTAACTGTCATTCAGCAGGTAACGGGTATTGAAAATGCATCATTTCTGAGCGTGAATGAAGCACGGGACCGGTTGTATGCGGTCAGTGAAACGGCAGAGGCGAACGGTGTGCCGGGCGGAGAGGTTGCTGCTTATGCGATTGACCCGGAAACCGGCAAGCTGAGCGAGCTAAACCGCCAGTCTACCCATGGCGAGCATCCTTGCTATGTCAGCTCGGATGGCAAGTCTGTATTCGTAGCCAATTATACAGGCGGGAATGCAGCGATGCTGCCGCTTGCAGAGGATGGATCCTTGAAGCCGGCGGCAGCAATTGTCGGCAGCAAGGGAGAGCTTGGGCCAAATGCGAGCCGTCAGGATGCGCCGCATGCCCATGCGATTTTGCCGCTCAGCGGGCCGTCGCCATATGTCTACATAACGGATCTCGGCACGGATACCATCCTAATTTATCGCCAAAATTCAGAGGGCGCAGAGCCGCTTCAGCAGGTGTCCTCCTACCAACTGCATAAGGGAGCAGGGCCACGGCATTTGGCGCTGCATGATCAACTGCCAATCGTCTATGTGATGAATGAGCTGGATTCGACGGTGTCGGTGCTGCGAAAGAATGCGGAGGATGCAGGCTCCTTGGAGCTGGTGCAGACCATTAGCGCGCTGCCTGAAGGGTTTAATTCGTACAACGATGCGGCGCATATTGCGCTGGCACCGTCGGGCAAGTTCTTGTACAGCTCCAATCGGGGCCATGACAGCCTTGCGGTATTTGAAGTGAATGCGGCTGATGGGACGCTAACGCTGGTGCAGCATATTTCCTGCGGCGGGGAAGGCCCGCGAAATTTTGCACTTGCTCCTGATGGCAGCAGGCTGCTTGTGGCGAACCAAAAGACCAATCACCTTTTGAGCTATACGGTTGATGCGGACAGCGGTTTGCTGACGCCTGAGGGCGAGCTTTTACATATTTCGAGTCCTGTGTTCGTCTGGATCGGTTAAACACAGCACAATCAGTGAGAGAAGGCTAAAGGCATGTCCAATGTAGATACATTAAGCAAACCGATTAAAACGATGGATTCGAAAAATAAAGCGTTATTTGGCATATTATTCGCGATTAGCGGCGTCCATCTGCTGAATGATTCGATGCAGTCGGTCGTCGCGGCCCTCTTCCCGATTTTTGAACAATCGCTCGGTCTAACGTTCGGACAAATCGGCTGGATTACGTTTACGCTGTATATGACCTCATCCGTGCTGCAGCCGGTTATTGGCATTTTATCAGATAAAAGGCCTGCGCCCTGGATGCTCATTGCTGGGATGTGCTGCAGTATGGCGGGGATGGCGGGGCTCGCCTATGCGCCAAACTTCTGGACGCTTTTGCTCGCTGTCGTGTTCGTTGGCTTTGGCTCAGCGGTATTCCATCCCGAAGGCTCGCGGGTTGTTTATTTTGCTGCAGGCGGCAGACGAGGTCTGGCACAGTCGATCTACCAGGTTGGCGGCAATTTTGGGCAAGCGCTAGCGCCGCTCATGACGATTTTTATATTCGTCCCGCTTGGGCAGCGCGGCGCCGTATGGGGGACGCTGCTGGCGTTGGCAGGCATTATGCTGCTGCTGCGCATTGTGCCTTGGTACGCAGCGGAGCTCGCAGCGAAAGGAATCGCTGATCGCAAGGCGAAGCAGAGCGGTACAGCCGCAGCAAAAGCGGACGCACTTAGCACGAAAGCAGTAGCTATTGCGCTGGGGCTGCTGCTCATTATGGTGTTTGCCCGCTCCTGGTATGCAGCGGGGATCACAAGCTTTTATCAATTTTATTTGCAGCGGGATTATGGGCTGTCGATTGGCGCCGCGCAGGTGCCGCTCTTTCTGTTCATGGCGGCGGGCGTCGCCGGAACGTTCCTCGGCGGCATGCTGTCCGACCGCTTCGGGCGCAAGCGGATGCTGCTGTTTTCAATTGCGGGGGCAGCGCCGCTTACCGTCATTTTGCCGCATTTGCCGATTTTTTGGGTGTATCCGGTCATTACGCTGCTTGGCCTTATTCTCCAGTCAAGCTTCTCGGTCAGCGTCGTCTACGCGCAGGAGCTAATGCCAGGCAAAGTCGGCATGGCATCGGGGTTGATTACCGGGCTCGCCTTCGGCATGGGCGGCCTGGGAGCCATCGTGCTCGGCACAGCAGCCGATCACTACAGCATCGCGCAGGTGATGTATGCCTCCAGCGTGCTGCCGCTGCTCGGCCTGTTCGGCATTTTGCTGCCGAAGGATCGGCGGAACTAAGCTGGATATGAGGAAGTCTCCAAAATCGTGGATTAGAGCGGTTTTGGAGACTTTTTGCTTTTATATAGCCACACGAGGGGCATTCTCATTAAGAACCGATGCATTTTACGCTTGCTCGCTGGAAACAAAATGATAAGGGCTCGGCTTAGCAGACACAATTGAGAAGAAGAATAAATGGAATTATGGTCGGTTGAATAAGGTTGAATTAGTGCTGATTATGATATAATGAATAAAAAGAAGGTGTGCTTTTTGACAACAGTAAAAGATACCTTACGGCGTAAAGACCTATACCATAATGAGGAGTAACTGTGGACGATTCTGTTAAAATTATTATATGGGACGGATGCATACTGGCTGATCGGTAACACTACGTCAAAAGGCAGGAAAAGCTTCTCCTGCCTTTTTTGATTTTCTTCTGAAAATATTGGCCGAGTTTTTTTAAGACTGCTGATTTAACTCGCAGCGTTCAACCGCGCTTTTCGCCTAATGAGGTGATAGGCGATGTAGCCGACTGCGTTAAATAAAGTAAAGACGATTATCCAACCGGTATTAAGCCTTCTATGATGGTAGGCGTTGATAATGGCCCAAATGGTGAAAAGCACAATGTAGGCAGTAAGTCCGCCAACAAGGACAGCATCGAAAATTCCGGAGAAATGGCGGGATTTAATATGAATGAACCATTCCTGATTGCGCTGATAGTAATAATCCATCCATTCAAAAATAGGGACGGACGTATCGTACTGGTAATCAGGTATAACTCCTTCTGTATGAAAGCCATTTTCCCGTTCCACTTTATCAAGCTTGTACACTTTAATGCTGGCAATTTGTCCAGCGGATTGTGCCAGCTGCTTGATGTGCTCCTGCTGATCAGCCGTAATACTGGACTGAGTACCTAGCAGGTCAGAAATACGATCGGCGATAGCTCGGTTCTCATGGTTATTTCCGAGTTCATCCACCCAGATGATGAAAATGGTGAGAAGGCTGGCTACTAGGAAAAAAATCGCTGTGTACAGCACTCTTTTTGCGAAAACCCGCTGTGCCTGAAACAGCTGTCCAATGATCAATTGCAGCTCGGCTTCTCCCCCAAATCGCTCTATAGCCAGATGAACGGCCTCCTGCTCGGATTTGCCCTCCTGCTTTAGCTCATGTACGGCCTCCATTAGGTGGCTGCGCATTTCATCCTTCAGTTCTTTTATTTCCTTCTTATTCCCGGCCGCATGCTGATACAGCCTGTTCACATACACTTCAATTTCCTTCAACATGGTCTCCCCCTTGCAAAAATGATTCCATCATATGCTTCAGAAACTCCCATTCGGAGCATTTAACCAAATAGCCCTCTACGCCTTCCGCGGTAAGCTTGTAATATTTGCGTCTGCCGCCGGGCCCTTGCTCATTGCCCCAATAGGATGTTATCCACTTATTTTTCTCCAGCCGCTTAAGCGATAAATACAAGGTGCCTTCCTTTAGATCGAATTGATTGCCGCTTTGGTCGCGCACATTTTTAGCTAATTCATAACCGTAGCGATCCCGGCTGTGCAGCAAGGACAATATGATCGTATCGATATGGCCCTTCAGAACTTCCTTGTTAATTTCCAAAACGTTCATCCCCCCTGAAATAAATATAAAATATAATACTATATAATGCAAGGTATTATAAAAATAAGAATATAGCGAGATCATTTAAATTCATTGAGCATTTGAAATGAATATTGAAAATAACCAAACAAAATGTTATTATGTCTATAAAATAAGAGTTTCCAAATGGGTGGTGTTTGTTTTGTCGCAAAATGATTTGTTCTGGTCAGCAGAGCTTGCCGACCTCAAGAAAGGCTTTGTATTCGTTGAAGATGAAGGCCGATATAGCTGTCTCGTATGTGGAGCAGCCTTTGAGGAAGGAGAAGTGTTTCGAGTACCGGATAGCGATAAATGGTATGAAGCCCGCAAATATGCAGCCTATCATGTTCAGCATAGCCATGGCTCGATGCTCGACTACTTGCTGGGGATGGATAAGAAGGCGAGCGGGCTGACCGATTTGCAAAAGCAGCTCATCCGGCAGTTTGCCTCGGGCATGTCCGATGCGGAAATCGTCAAAAGCTCGGGAGGCGGCAGCGCATCGACGATTCGCAATCATCGGTTTGTGCTGAAGGAGAAAGCGAAGCAGGCGAAGCTGCTGCTGGCCGCCATTGAGCTGATGGAGAGCGGAGTGTCCGCAGATACTCCGCGTTTTATGCCGATTCACCGCACAGCGACGAGGGTTGATGAACGGTATGCGATTACAGAGGATGAGTACGAGTCGATTATGAAGCAATATTTTCCACAGGGGCCGGATGGTCCGCTTGCTTCATTCCCACGTAAGGAGAAGCGCAAGGTGGCGATTTTGCGCCATATTTCGGCTGACTTTGAAGCATCGCGCAAGTACACGGAGAAGGAAATAAATGAGCAGCTCAAACGCTACTGGGAAGCGGACTATGTGACGCTGCGCCGCTATTTGATCGAATATGGTTTTCTTGACCGCACGGATGATTGCAGCGAATATTGGGTTAAGAACTGACTGGGGCAAGGCAGCTTTATGGATGGAGACGAATTGGATGAAAGACAAATTTGAGGGGGAGCAGCGATGAATAAAGAAGAGCGCAAGCAGCTGACGGCACAGTATATGGAGCAGGAACGGGTGATGGGCGTCTACCAAATTACGAATACGGCAAACGGACGCAGGTTTATTGGCTCGACCTCCAATATGGATGGGGCATTAAATCGGGTGCGGTTTGAGCTGGACTTTGGCACGCACAAAAATGATGAGCTGCAAATGGACTGGAATGAGCAGGGAGCGGCGCAGTTCGAATTTGATATTTTGGAGAAAATGAAGCTTGAAGAGAAGGTGCTGTTCGATTACAAGGATGTGTTCCCAGCGGAGCAGGGCGGCACGTCAGCCGAGCAAATGCGCAAATATAAAAAAGCGGCTGAAGAGCTGGAACAGAAGTGGCTGGAAAAGCTGCTGGCTGAAGGCGTCGATTGTTATAACGAGCCGGAATAGGCTAAGTGCGGCAGGCTAGGTAAGCGAGCATGAAGCAAGCCTCATAAAGTGTTTCGAAAAAAGAGAGCAGGATCATCCTCCCGAAAGGGGACGGATGGTCCTGTTTTTGTATGCTTGCCGCTTTGCAGCATGCTGCTGCATGCAGGTATGATGCTTGCCCAATCGATAAACTGAATCGACTCATAGACAATTTCTATTAGCAAGTAAATTGACGGTAAGAGATGGGAAGTGATAGAGTGTTGTTTATATTAAAACCAATTAAGTTAATGAGAATTATCGGAAATTGAACGAGAGGTGAAGGGCGGGAACGAATGGAGGAGCGGCGCAGTGCTTCACTGGAAGCGTAATCTTTATATTTTATGGTTTGGGCTGTTTTTCAATCACATGGCATATACGCTCTCGGTGCCATTTTTCCCGTTGTTTTTGCAGCATGATTTGGGTGTCAACAAAGGTTTGGAGGCTTGGTCCGGCGTTTCTATTGCCATCAGCTTTCTGATCAGCGGTTTATGTGCGCCTTTCTGGGGCTCGCTTGCCGATAAATATGGCAGCAAGCTGATGCTTGTCCGTTCAGGCGTTGGCCTGGGTGCCGCGCATGTGGCGAACTATTTTGTCCATGATCCTTATACGTTTATCATTGTGAGGATTTTTCAAGGGGTGATGGCGGGTTTTACGCCCGCTTCGCTCGCTTTGGTCGGGACGAACACACCGGAAAAACACGTTGGATACGCGCTAGGCGTCATCTCCACATCGACCGCTGCTGGCGGCATTGTAGGTCCGCTTGTCGGAGGCGTGCTGAGCCAGTGGATCGGACTGCGTGAATGCTTCATTGCATCAGGCATCATTACGCTGATTTCAGCGACCGTTGTTCTAGGCGTAAAAGAAGTTCATGAGCGCCGTACCGAGGCAAGGCCGGGCGTACTTCAGGATTTGAAGCAGGCAGCCCGGAGTTCCAAATTATTACGCATCTATGGGCTGATTTTGCTGGTGTCCACCTCGGTCATGATTTTGGAGCCATTGGTGACGCTCTATGTTGTGCAAATTGGCGGCAGCCTAAGCAACGCTAAGCTCAGCTCGGGCATTGTGTTTTCGGCGATAGGGGTTGCTACCGTCATTATGGGCCCTTATTGGGGGAGGCTTGGCGGGCGAATCGGTTATGGCAAGGTACTGCTTATTGGGCTGATTGGCGGCGGCATTGGCAATTTGCTTCAACTAACCATGCAGCATTTGGTCGGCTTTGGGATTTTACGCTTTGGCTACGGTTTGTTTTTCGCTGCTGTGTATCCAGCGCTGAATGCGCTCGTTATCCAATATGCGGATAAGGATTTTCGGGGGAGAGCGGTTAGTCTGAGCCAAACCGCCAGTCAATTTGGCATTGTAGTTGGCCCGCTGCTGGGCGGATTTCTCGGCGGATGGGCCGGTATTCCATTTGTATTTTTATTAACGGGCATTACATTGCTGGGAGCAGCATGGGGAATAAGGGAGGCAGGTCATGACAAAACGACAATTGAAGCTAGGGGCTAATTTAAACGGGGTAGAGAACAGCAATTCTTTTTGGCGTCAACCGGATGTGCCGAGTTATCGGTATGCGGTAAAGCAGTGACTCTAGCATCAACCAACGACAAAACAACGGCCGAGATCCGATCTCGGCCGTTGTTGTTGTTAAAGCAGTGAAAAGATAGCACTGAAAAATTAGAAGCTAGCTGCAATTTCTTTCGCTTTAACGATTGCTTGTGCTTTAATCGCTTGGCCTTGATCTTGCGATACAGCCATGCCTTCAACGAACAGCGGCTCAAAGGAAGGAATTCCGTAGAACAGCGAGATTTTTTTCAGGTAGCTAAAGCCGCTTTCCATTGCAGCTCCAGGACCTTCGGAATAAACGCCGCCGCTAGCTTGGATGTGCAAACCTTTTTTATCAGTAAGCAGGCCTACAGGACCTTCAGCAGTGTATTTGAACGTTTTGCCAGCTACGGAAACCGCATCAATGTATGCTTTCAGAACTGGAGGGAATGAGAAGTTCCACATTGGGGAAACGAAAACATATTTATCAGCTGCAACGAACTGATCAACGAGCTCGCCCAGACGTGCTACCTTTGCTTGCTCAGCAGCAGAAAGCTGGTCGAAAGCAGTGCCGGATTGAAGCTTGCCCCAACCGCTGAATACGTCAGCATCGATAGCAGGGATATCAAGATTGAACAAGTCAAGACGAACGACTTCATCAGAAGGATTAGCTTCACGATAAGCGTTAACGAATTCTTCACCTACAGCAAGGCTGAAAGATGTGGAGTGATCGTGCGGGTGTGCAGTAATGTACAATACAGTAGACATAATTATAACTTCCCTTCGTGTTTAAATGGTACTTCTCCATTATAACTTTTTTTTAGTTAATTTCAATAAGTGATTTATTAATTTTAATGTTAGACTATTTTTCTGATGGGACGTTTGTGGACTTTAGTCAGTCTGCCCTTGTGTGGAGTTATTTATTTATGAAAATTCAGCTTTAAGGCAAGCTTAGGATGGACAGCAGAAACGCCAAAACCACGGCCTCGTTACGACTATGGTTTTGGATTCCGCTACTTGAAATTAATCATGTTGTACTTACTTTGCGAGCAGTTTATCCAACAAGCGAATAATCATTGCAACTGATTCCGCACGGGTAGCAGATTCATTCGGTTGGAACAATCCGTTGCCTTTGCCGCTTACGATACCCGCGGCTGCGAAAGCGCTGATTGGTTCAGAGGCCCAATTCGCAGCTGTATCCGAGAATGGATTGGATGTGTTAGAACTATAGTTCGTCAAACGAGCAAGCATGGCAACGATCTCGGCACGGGAGATTTGCTGATTAGGATGGAAAGAACCGTCCTTGTAACCCGTTATTATCCCCTTACCCTGTAAGGCTGCGATCGCGTCTGAGGCCCAATGCCCTTGTGTGTCAGTGAAGGAAGAACCGCTTGCATTCGCAATGCCAAAAGCTTTCGCAAGCATTGTAGCGAACTCCGCGCGAGTTACCTTTTCATTGGGATGATAAGAGCCATCACTGTACCCTGTTACAATACCCATCTTAGCGGCACGCTCGACTACTGTTGCACTCCATGAAGTGGCTGGAACGTCCGTAAAGCTTACGGCAGGCGCAGATTGCTCTTTTTCTACGATAGCCTTAATGACGTCTAGATCTACCTTCTCGTTGAAAACCAGCGTCGAAGGCGATGGTGTTTGTGCCGGTGTTGGCGTTGGCACTGGTGTCGACGTTGGTACTGGCGTTGGTGTTGATATTGGTGTCGAGGTAGATGGCGACGTTGGCGACGGTGTTGGCGTTGGCGTTGGCGTCGGTGTCGACGGCTCATTGTTCGTTGGTTTCACAACGGAAAACTCATCTACGATATTCCCTGCACTCGTACGCGCTTCCACACGAATCTCATCACTGGTAATTTCAATAGCGGAATATACAGGAACGTCTTCATCAAAAATATGATTCAAATAATTATACTGGGTGCCATCATAGAATTTCCAGCCCGAAGCACCGCCATCAAGGTATACAGTACCTTCATTTGTGGCTTTATTCGGCTTGCCCTCCTGCATGGGATAAGTGCGAGCATACACATGATCGTGACCCACTAGAACTAAATCAACTTTCTTCTCTTCCAAAATAGGAGCAAAATACGTTTGGGTATACTCCACTAGGGATTCTCGACCATTTTCCGTATGGTAGGCAGGACGGTGGAACATCGCGATCGTCCATTTTTTATCATTTTGCTCCAAGTCTTCTTTCAACCATGCTGCTTGTTCAATCATTTGTTCCTCTGTGCCTTCTGAGTTCAAAACGACGAAATGAGTGTCATCGACCTCATAAGAATAAGCATATTGCAGTTGGGATGCGGGTCCGTTCATTGGAAAATTCGCACCTTTAGTAAATACTTCCTTACCTTCGCTCTTCACATCATGATTACCCAAGGTTAGAGCGGTTGGAAGTGTTGCTGCATAGACGGAAGAAGCCTGCCAGAACTTCTGCCATTCTTCAAATGCGGCGCCTACATCAACCATATCTCCGCCATGCATAACAAACTGCGTGGATGGATATTGTGTCAAAGCGCTAGTCATTAGTGCTTGATAAGCTTGTATTCCTTGTGATTGATTCGTATGCGAATCCGTAATAAACAAGAATGAGGTCGGGGTTGATTTGTTCTGGTCTACCGTAGAATATTTATGCCACTCCGACCAATTGCCCTCATAGCCTACACGATATTTGTAAGCAGTATTTGCTTTCAAGCCTTCAATCAGGACATTATGAAAGCGGATCTCGCCCTTCGTTCCATTCTCCTTCATACTCAGCACTTGAAGCTCGCTTTCAGCTTGCTGTTGTTTTACATGGTTGAAATCAGGGCTTTCTCCTGTTCCCCATTCACTAGCTTCGATGTATTGAATATAAGTAGAAGCCTGGTCTGGTTTTGTTTGCCAGGCGGCGCTCAGTTGTGACGACATATCCTCTGTCACATAGGTCTGAACATATTGCGGTTCATCCGTCCCATACTGCTCAACAACTTCGTAATGGACAACCTTGCTGTTCTGATCCCCCATGACTGCTTGAATCTGATAGGTTCCAAGTGCCAGTGTGGTCAGGTCTGTCGTTAATTGTCCGTTAGCATCTGTTTTACCGAGGCTGCCACTCAATAATTGACTGCTAACATCGGCTTCAGAGATATAAGCCGTTGTTTGGCCATCAGCGAGAATAACCTCGAATAAACCATCCTCGGCTTCAGCTGAAGCATAGAAGCGTTCTCCAGCTTTTGCAACCATTAAGACATCAGAAGATGTATCATCATCCTCATATACACTAGACGTTACAGTGTTAACCGTAACTACCGAGCTTTGCTTTAATAAGCCAGTGAAAATAATATCCGCACCTTCATAAGGCTTGCCTTCACGGTCTAATACGGTAAAAGTAGACGGTGTGCCCAAACCGACTCCCGTCATTTCCAGCTGATATGGGAATGCGATTGTATAGTGGATGGGGGAGGCTAGCGGTGAGCTAGTCTGAACTCCGCCCGCTGAAAGATCAGGATTACTCATGGTTATGGTTTTGTAATTTTCACCACGCTTTAACACGGCATGAGAACTCACTCTAAAGTTAACCGTAACAACATTTTGGGTCACGGCTGTTACATTATCAAGAGCTACCTGAACAATGCCGTGATCATTGTCGACATTTGAGTCTACGGCAACGCCAGTCGCCTGAGTAATGCTTTCTACTTGAAGAGTGCTCGCATCATAATTTAATGCGAATTTTACCGATTCTGCATTCAAGTAGTCTTTGATGCTAACTTGAACAGGGTAGATTTCATTACTTACGGCTTCTTCTTCAGCAGTCATGAACAAACGTTCACCTGCATTTATCGTGAAAGCATATGTTTTGCTTGCTGGGTTGCCGACCCTATCCAACACGTCAATAATAAGCTCATGATAACCGCCATCCACATATGCTCCTGGATAGGTTAATAAACCAGTGTCAGAAGAATAGTTTGCTCCATCTGTAATATCCGTTCCATCCAAAAGAACCGATAACGTATCTAAGTCTAGACCTGCTCCGTTATCGGTTAGCTCAACCTTTAATTCATCAAGCGGAGCGTTTAATACGTCATTCTCGACGGGGGATATAGGTTTAATGCTAGGTACATCTTTATCTTCATCCAGATCCTCATAGATAAAGGTAATATCATCTACCCAAATCGAGCCTTTATTTTTTTTGCTCATATTCGATTGTTTCAATTGGAAAAACAATTCAAGGACAATCGGACCTGGCTTGCCCTGTGGAACAGCGGCCTCAATATATTTCCAACCAGACCAGTTGATACCCGTTTGATTTGCGTCATAAAACTCTGCTTGGAAAGAGGAGCCGCCCTGATCTCTAAATTTTGTCGTTAGCAAATGTCCTTCATTATTCCCATAAACCCACATGCCCACTTTAGTAGGGTAACCTGTTACGGGGATATTCCCTGCTTTATACCCTACTTCGATTTGTGAAGGATTATCCACTATCCCAATCATATCGTAATCAATTCTAGCCGAATATTGTCCATTTCTTACATGCTTCTGGTTATCCTCCAAGTGCAGCGCAGCGTCATACATCCGTTTAGGATTAAATTTCACATCTGAGATTCCATCTTCAAAATCCTCAACTATAACGGAGGGCGTAACCATATCTGCTGCATAGACATGATTATTTTGAACAAAACCTGAACTTAATCCTCCAGCCAGCAACGTTACCAATGATAAGGTTACTATTGCCTTGCGCCATGCTCTGATTTTCATTACTTTTCCTACTCCCCTTAATAAAATGGTTGTCCAACGAGTAATATAACAGCGCTATGTAAAATTAAAACTCATTAACTATTAAGAAATTATATTTATTTAGGTTGAAAAATTAATAATTCTTTTGATTAGTAGAACCTGAATATGTATCGGTTAGGTTTTACATGATGGACGTTTTCTACTGCAATGGAAATTGGGATCGAGCCTAGTAAAGATTCATTGTGGGATTACGGATCGAATACTAGCTGCATCTAAGCCCAATTTAATTAGAGAAGCTTCAACGAACATTCAATGAACCAATGGGTGTAGGGTTGCTTGAAATGCAAAAAATCCACAACCTAAGCGGTTGTGGATTTACTGGATTTACATGGTGAAGCCGAGGGAGTCGGACCTCTGTCAGAAGATTGCTAAACAAGCTGTATTATTCTTTAAACCGCATGTATAATTGTTATAACGATTGAATAATATAATAAGGAGTGAATCATATGGGTAAGGTGATTGAGATGGAACGTAAAGTTACAAAGTTTGGCAATAGCCTTGGTATCACGATGACAGAAGCTTTAAAGCAAATCGGCCTTGAACTTGGAGATACCGTGCATATTGATGTAAAAGAAACAGCTGGAGAAATCATTATACGCAAAGTAAATAAAATCGAACTACCTGCTGGAATTGGCCCCGATTTCTTAAATACTCTCTCACAAGTTATGGACCAATACGACGATACTTTAAAAGGATTGAAGGATCGTTAGAATGGGGATTCGTTATTTATCTGTTCAAGAAGTTATTGCAATTAATGTAGTGATGATTCAAAAGTATAGTCCCGGTGAACACGTTGGAGTCAAAGATAGCGGCTTACTTGAATCAGCTGTTCTACGTCCACGTTCATCTGCCTTTGGTGACGATGCCTATCCATCATTATTTGACAAAGCCGCTGCTTTATTTGAATCGATAGGAATGAATCATTCATTCCAAAATGCTAACAAGAGAACGGCCTTTGCCGCTCTTGTTATTTTCCTACAGTTGAATGGATATCGGTTCGTGATGAATCAGAAAGACGCTGAAGATATGACGGTTGATATGGTGAATCACAAATTTTCTTTTCAAGAACTCTCAATACTAATAGAAAAACACTGCGTAAACTGAAAGACATAGCAAAAACCCGACCAAATGCAGTCGGGTTTTTCATGGTGTTGATGAAGTAAGGTGAGCAGGGAAATATCCCTTATCTAATACTATCTAATACTATCTAATACATACATTCTCCGCTGCCTTGACACCAACCGCTGCTAGATAATCGGCATGCTCCTTGTAAGGATTCAGGTTCAAACCTGTTGTCCGCTCTTAACCTTCGCAAAAAAAGCGCTAATCGCATAATAAGCGGCGCCGCGAACGGCGGACTGATCCTGCAATTCGGCGAATAAAATTTGCAGCTTTTCCCGGTGATAGCTGAGTGTGCGGCGGGCAATAGAGGCGTGAATTGCTTCCTCCAGCCAAGCTTGCGCACGGCTCATGCGGTTGCCGATAATGACGACGTTTGGATTAAACACATTCACAATGTTGGAAATGCCTACGCCCAAATATTCGCCTATGGCATAAAACAAGGCCTGTACCTCGCTGTTTCCTGCCTCTGCGGCAGCAATAAGCTCCTCCAGCGTCTCAAAGCCAAGCGGCTCTGCCTGCTCCAGCAGCGCATTTTCCGAAGCATAAAGCTCCCAACAGCCCTGATTGCCACAGCGGCACGGCTTGCCGCCATATTCAATCGACAAATGCCCCAGCTCGCCGGAAAAGCCGGAAGCCCCTTTGTACAGCTCCTTGTTTAAAATAATGCCCGTCCCGATGCCGATGCCGACACTGACGTAAATTTGGTTGGCGATGCCGCGCCCCGCGCCGTATTTCTGCTCGCCCTGCGCGCCAGCATTCGCTTCATTGTCGATGGTGACTGGCAGCTCAAAGCGCGCTTCCAGCATCTGCTGCAGCTCAACATGCTGCCATTCGAGGTTAGGCGCGAACAGAATTGCGCCTTTGTCATCGACGATGCCCGGCGCGCCAACACCGATGCCGATTAGGCCATAATGGCTGCTCGGAGCTTGCGACGCCAGCTCCTCAATAAAGGCGATGAGCTGGTTCAGGGCAAAATCCTGTTCGCGCTTTTTGAAGCTAAGCTGCCGCTCGCTAATGACGGTCCCTTGCAGGTCTGTTAACACGCCCCGCATATAGTTGACGCCAAGGTCAATGCCGATGGCATGTCCGGCTTGTCCATTAAACAGCAGCATGACGGGCTTGCGTCCGCCGCTCGACTCGCCGGGGCCATTTTCAAAAACGAGATGATTGTCGATCAGATCCTGCACAAGGCTGGAAACGGTCGCTTTATTAAGTCCGGTCCGTTCAGATATTTGAGCGCGAGAGAGGGGGGCATGCTTAATAACGGCCTCCAGCACAATCGCGGTATTCATTTTTTTGATAAGCGCCAAGTCGCCGGTCGTCTTCAGTTTCAACTAGATTGCCTCCGTCCATCTAAATCCATGTAGTGTATTGTATCACAGGCGTAAACGGTATGAATTATTAGGACTATTTTAGCACAAAAAAACTTAGTTTAGTCAATAGACAAACTAAGTTTGGTCGTGTTATGCTGTTGGGGAGCGTTTACATCATCAGAAATGAGACAAAGCATTTATCCTATACCATAATCAGGAGGTTTTATAACAATGAGCTATTTTTCTAACATTGGCAAAATTCAATTTGAGGGCAAAGGTTCGGACAATCCATTTGCATTCAAACATTATAATCCGGAGCAAGTCATTCTTGGCAAAACAATGGAAGAGCATCTGCGCTTCGCTGTTGCTTACTGGCATACTTTTAACGCTAACGGCACTGATCCTTTCGGTTCGGCAACGATGTTCCGCGAGTGGGATAAGCTTGACGGTCTTGATCGTGCCAAAGCACGCGTAGAAGCTAACTTTGAATTCATGGATAAGCTGAACATTCCGTTCTACTGCTTCCATGATGTGGATATCGCTCCAGAAGGCGCTACGCTGCAAGAAACGAATAAAAACCTTGATGTAATCGTAGGCCTATTGAAAGAAAACATGAAAACCTCCGGCAAAAAATTGCTTTGGAACACGGTTAATATGTTCTCGCACCCGCGTTTCGTTCATGGCGCTGGCACAACTTGCAACGCTGACGTTTATGCCTATGCAGGCGCACAGCTGAAAAAAGGGCTTGAAGTCGGCAAAGAGCTTGGCGCTGAAAACTATGTTTTCTGGGGCGGCCGCGAAGGCTACGAAACCTTGCTGAACACCGATATGGGCCTCGAGCTGGATAACCTGGCACGCCTGTACGAAATGGCGCTTGCATATGCGAAAGAAATCGGCTTCGACGCGCAATTCCTGATCGAGCCTAAACCGAAAGAGCCAACGAAGCACCAATATGACTTTGATGCAGCCACAACGATTTCGTTCCTGCGCAAATACAACCTGCATAACGATTTCAAGCTGAACCTTGAAGCGAACCATGCGACACTTGCAGGCCACACGTTCGAGCATGAGATCCGCACGGCAGCTATCAACGGCATGCTTGGCTCCCTTGATGCGAACCAAGGCGATTTGCTGCTGGGCTGGGATACAGATGAATTCCCAACTGACCTTTATTCCACTACACTGACCATGTATGAAGTGCTGAAAGCTGGCGGCATCGGCCGTGGCGGCGTTAACTTTGACGCGAAGGTTCGTCGTGCATCCTTCGAAGCGGATGATCTGTTCCTCGGTCACATTGCGGGTATGGACAGCTTTGCATGGGGTCTGAAAGCAGCTGCGAAGCTGACGGAAGAAAAAATTCTGGATGGCATCGTAGACAACCGTTACCGTACGTTCAAAGAAGGCATCGGCGCTGACATCGTTTCCGGTAAAGCAACTTTGGCTTCGCTTGAGCAATACGCGCTGCAAAACAATCCGATCCGTCTGGAATCCGGTCGTCAAGAGCGCATTAGACTGCAACTGAGCGAAGTTATTTTCAGCGTTTAAGTCGGGAGGACTTCGGCTATGAGCTATGTCATTGGAATAGATTTAGGCACGAGCGCCGTCAAGGCGCTCCTCATTAATAAAGAAGGCACGGTTGCGGGCGAAGCTTCCCGCAGCTACCCGCTTTATCATGAGCACACGGGCTGGAGCGAGCAGAAGCCTGATGATTGGGTGGATGCAACGCTTGAGGCGCTTGGCGAGCTGTCCGCTGCAATTGGGCCGGAAGCAAGCGCGCAAATCGAGGGCATCAGCTTCTCCGGCCAAATGCATGGGCTTGTGCTGCTGAACGGTGCTGGCAATCCAGTGCGCAATGCCATTCTCTGGAATGATACTCGCACAACGGCGCAATGCCGTGAAATCGAGCGTACGCTTGGCGACAAGCTGCTCGGCATTACGCGCAATCCTGCGCTGGAAGGCTTTACACTGCCGAAAATCCTCTGGGTGCGCGAGCATGAGCCTGCTGCTTTCGAACAGGCAGAGCTGTTCCTGCTGCCTAAGGATTATGTGCGCTATCGCCTGACAGGCGAGCAGCATATGGATTATTCCGATGCAGCGGGCACGCTGCTGCTGGATGTAGCAGCGAAGCGCTGGAGCGAAGAGGTGCTGGCCGCATTTGAGCTGCCGGCAAGCTTCTGCCCTCCGCTCGTAGAGTCGCATGGCCAGACGGGTACGCTGCTTGCTGAGCTTGCACAGCGCACAGGGCTGCCTGCTACAGTAAAGGTGTTCGCTGGCGGAGCCGACAATGCTTGCGGTGCAATCGGCGCTGGCATTTTGAGCGAAGGCTTAACGCTATGCAGCATCGGTACGTCCGGCGTTATTTTGTCCTATGAAAATGACAAGAATAAGGATTTTGCCGGCAAAGTGCATTTCTTCAATCACGGCAAGGAAGATTCTTTCTATGCAATGGGCGTGACGCTGGCGGCAGGCTACAGCCTGAGCTGGTTCAAGAAGACGTTTGCGCCGAGCGAATCCTTTGATGAGCTGCTTGCAGGCATCGGGGAAGTAAAGCCGGGAGCGGGCGGTCTGTTGTTTACGCCTTATCTCGTAGGCGAGCGTACACCGCATCCAGATTCCCTTATTCGTGCCAGCTTTATCGGCGTGGATGGCTCGCATGAGCGAGTTCATTTTGCCCGTGCCGTGATGGAGGGCATTACGTTCTCGCTGCATGAATCAGTTGATATGTTCCGCGGGGCTGGCAAAACGGTCGATACGATTGTATCGATTGGCGGAGGCGCGCAAAACCCGGTTTGGCTGCAAATGCAGGCTGACATTTTTGACGCGAAGGTAGTAGCGCTCGAAAATGAGCAGGGGCCTGGCCTCGGCGCAGCGATGCTTGCTGCATACGGCAGCGGCTGGTTTGAGAGCCTGGAGGCTTGTGCAGCAAAGTTTGTGAAGCATGCCGAGCAATATTTGCCGCAGCCTGAAGCTGTAGAAGCGTATAAAGGGCTGTTCCGTGTCTATCAGCAGGTTTACACGCAAACGCGCAGTTTGAACGAAGCGTTAGCCGCTTACCGCAGCTAGCGAGGTTACCCGCAAGAACACACATGGCTGCCGCTTCTTCTGTCGTTTTAGGAGAAGCGGCTTTTTTTGTGGAATGAATATAGAGAAGAAGTGAGAAGTGTCAGAAGAAAATAAAGTTCTAGACAGAGAAATTAAGGTATTAGACTGATGAAGCTTACTAAGTTAACGTATCCGTTAGCGGAATGACATTTCTTAATCAGCGAGAGCACGTTTTATGATCGCTTTTGCTTCAGCAACCAACTTTTCATCTTTATAATCAATTGCCTGCATCATGATCAAAATGGGAATGTATATGGCTATTAATCGAGCTAATATCTTCGTTTCTTCATCGACATCCCCATATTCTTTGAAAAAGTCTGAACGTGCATCCGGAGGCAAAAAGCTATACGCGACATTCAAGTCGCAAGCAGGATGTCCGATATTGATATCACCCCAGTCGATAATCCCTGAAACTATTCCATTCTCGTCTACCAGCATATTTTTAAAATGAAGGTCTCCATGGAGGAATACGTTTTTGGGGTTCACTTTTTCAGTCCCAAGCTGTTCCAAATAGTTCGATAATTCACGATACTCTTCTTCACTAAAATGAAGGGCAAGGTTGGAAATGAATCTATGCAACTTTTCTTTACGCATTGCAATATCAATCAAATTTCTGTGGTCATGTTGAACGCCATTTTCTTGGGCAATTTGCACAGGGAATGCATGTAAGCTTTTTAAAAATTGCGCGAGCGTTGTTGCTGATAACGCACGTTGCTTGTCAGTTAATCCGATTGGAAACTTTCCTGATAAATAGGGGTAGCCTAGGAAAGGCGCAGGATAATTATAATCCCCTTCCCCAAAAAATAGCGGTATCGAATATGCAATGGAACAATAATCTTTAAGCTTAGGTAGTACCTTTCCTTCCATCCTTAAACTATTAATTGCAACTTCTCTTCTTGGAAAGCGAAATACATATTCGGCCCCAACAAGAAAAACAGTATTATCCCAGCCGTATCCTAGTTTTTGTACGCTTTGTGAAGCTAACTGTGGAAACTGACTGCTTATTAATTTATGAGCTAATTCTTCTGATACTTCCCATTCCGCATCCCATTGATTCGTACTTCCCATACCCATTTATCGACTCCCTCACGAAAATAGAAAATAGAAAATAGGCTCGACTAGCCTGTTCCATTTACAACATCATATCATTAATTTGTTCTTCTGTTCGAGAACAACCTTACCGTCTGTTCCTCTATCCTTCCCGTTAGTTCAATAAAAAGGACGCTCCCGCGCCTTCGCTTGGGCTACGTCCTCCTCATTATATCCATTTCCAATTACTAATTAAAGAACGTACGCGGGTAGCATGTAGTGCTTAAACAGGGGACTTATCTTAACCTAAGCACTAAGAAAATACTTTATATTCACTGATCAATAAGCTTACACCTGCTCACCTGCCTAATCACTGCTTGAAGCTGCTCCAAATCGCTTCCGGCTTTACCCCGAGCTCTCCGGCGATCAGCTCGGCTGTGAGCCGCTGGGGCTTTTTTATTTTGCCATTGCGGATTTTAGAAATGGTCGTCAAGGAAATGAGCGTGGAGCGGGCAAGCGATGTAGCGGAAATATTTTTGCTTAGCATCAGCATTCTCAGCTTGTAGGAAGGGTCTTCCTCAGGCGCCTTCTGGTTAAGCTCTGTGAGCATGATCAAATAGCTGTGAAACGCCTTGTTGCCTGAATAAAAGGGCTTAATCAATGCTTTTGCCGAGTTTTTGTCTTCTCCAATATGCATATGCAGCTCCAAATGCTCGATTTTGCCGATGCTTTTGGCCCGTTCCATGATGCGGCGCAGCGGCGCGCGGTGCTCCTCGGCAACCAAATCAAAGATGCTGCGATTCAAGAAACTAGCTGAGCCTTGGGCAAGCGGAGCGAAATAACGCTTCAGCGAAAAAATGCGGAATTGTTCGGAGATGCCGATGGCCATCATAATTTTATGATCAACAGCGAATTCATCGCCCCAGCGCTCGGAAGAAACATCCTTGCAGACGAGCATGTAATACGTTTGCTCCTCCATTTGAAATTTGCGGCAGCTCAGCCGAACGGTCGCTGTCATCGTAGAGCGCGTTGTCAGCTCGCAATCGAACGTCAGTTGATCATCTTCAATAAGCTTCGCCATCAGCTGCCCGAAGGGCTGCGAATCCTTTACAAAATCCTCTGGGTTGACCTCTAGAAGCTCATGCTTTCGATAGCCGGACAGCCCGGTGAAGGCTTTGTTAATATCGCGAATATACCAGCGGTTAAAATCATATTCCACAATCATCATCGGGTCGGCTAGCTGGTAAAAGATCGTATGCATGCTAAAAATGCCTCCTTCAATCAGTGGTATATCTCAAGGTTAAGTTCGATTACATTAAGGGTTATAAAATGTGACATATCTCGTATTTTAAATTATGCAGAAAAAAACTCGAAATGACAACACCCTTTAGTCATACTTCGTTAACAAATTGGGGCAGACTACAAATAGAGTCAACGCCCGAAAGGAGAAATAACCGATGAATTCGGCATTATTGTTTGATTTCGCAGATGTTACAAGCGCGGAGATGGCCTTTGATACGCTGGAGCAGCTTGGCTATGATCCGGTTCTGCATGAAGGAGGAAGGCTGCACATTCATATGGAGGGTAACGATCTCATTTCTGCTCTTGAGATTATGCAGGTGCATGGTGGCCGCTTGATTCAGGAAGCTGCCATTGATGCGAGCGCTTACACGGATACCGCCTATTCGCTTGACAGCATCACCATTCCCGCGCATATTGTGAATGAGGATTGGAACGAGGAGCTGTAGCCAGCATTTTTGGCAAAATAAAAGCGCGGCTTAGGAGCTGCGAGGAAATTAGTGCCCGGTTTTGTCAACAAAACCGGGTACTTTATTTCGTCGCAGTCCCTTAGCTGTCTGAGACAGCCAGTGCCGCGCTTTTTCCTGCATTATAGCCTGTTGAGAAGGCTGCAGTAATGTTATAGCCACCTGTGTAGCCATGAATATCGAGAACTTCGCCGCAAAAATAAAGGCCAGCGCTTTGCTTGGAGCCCATCGTCTTCGGATCGATTTCCTTCAGATGGACCCCGCCCCCGGTGACGAAAGCTTCCTCAATGGACAGCGTGCCGTTCACTTTTACAGGGAAAGCTTTGATTTGCTTGGCGAGTGCAAGAAACGGCCCCTTGGGAAGATTGTCATACGTAATATCGCCGCTGATGCCATTTTGCTGAAGCAGAAAATCCAGCAGCCGCTCCTGCAAATAGCCGCGAAGCACATTTTTAATCGCTTTTTTCGACTCCAGCTTCGCCATTTGCATCATTTCCTGATAAACCTCGGCTTCGGAGCGTCCCGGCAGCAGGTCGATTGTGACGAGTACAGTTGCAGCCTCCCTTACTACGCTTCCTGAATGCTCTATCGATTCTAAAGCGCCTGCGTCACTTATACTGCCATTTGCTGCGCTGGAACCTTCAACGGTGCCAGAAGCGCGCTGCTCTTTGCTAGCCGCCTGTTTGAGCGCTTTGACGACGAACTGGCTGCATCTAAGGGCGGTTGGACCGGATATGCCGAAGTGGGTGAAGATCATATCACCTTCATGGGTAATCAATTTTTTTCCTTTCGCATTCCATACCGTAAGCTCTACCTCGCGCAGTGAAATGCCTTGCAGTATTTTGCTGCGTATCCAAGGCTCGGAGGATGTGAGAGGAACTTCTGTCGGATACAGCTCCGTAATCGTGTGCCCGCCGCTGACCGCCCAAGGGTAGCCGTCTCCAGTCGAGCCTGTATGGGGGACGGATTTGCCTCCCGTAGCGATGATGACGGCTTTCGCTGCGAGCTTTTCACCATTTTGCAGCAGCAGCCCTTTTACCGCACCATCCTTATATAGAACTTCGCGTACTGGCGTATTCGTCCGAATGTCGACCCCTTGCTCGCGAACTTTGCGAATGAGCGCATCGACGACCGTTTTGGCCTTGTCCGATACCGGGAACATCCGGCCGCGGTCCTCCTCCTTCAAGGCGATGCCCATCCCTTCGAAAAAGGCGATAATATCGCGATTGCCGAACGCATTTAGCGCACTGAATAAAAACTTCCCGTTTCCGGGTATATGTTGGATGAGCTGATCCATCTCTTTTGCGTTCGTTACATTACAGCGCCCGCCTCCGGAAATGCCGAGCTTGCGCCCCAGCTTGTCTCCTTTGTCCACGAGAAGAACAGAGGCTCCGTGCGCGCTTGCAGCTACTGCTGCCATTAGGCCGGAAGGGCCTCCGCCAACAATTATAATATCGTACATGATTCACTCAGCCTTTCTTTCTACAATCTTGTTCATTGTACCATTCTTCGAGCGAAATATTGAGTTATAATAGAACATAATTCATCAGCTGGAGGTGCCTTGGATGATTCGTATGGAATGGACGTTTCAAGGTTGTGGGGATAGCGAACTATACGTAAGGGAGTGGAAGCCTGATAAGGAGCGTCCAAAAGGCGTTTTATGTCTAATACATGGCATGGGCGAGCATGGTGAACGTTATAGCGCCTATGCAGCGAAGCTCGTTGCCGCTCAATATGTTGTAATCGCTCTCGATCAGCAAGGCCACGGCCGCTCATCCGGCCCCAGAGGGCATCTGCCTTCTGTAGATGATGCGGCAGCCCATGCCGCCATGCTGGTTGAGCAGGCAGCGGAGCGCCATCCAGAGCTGCCTATTTTTCTTTATGGGCACAGCATGGGCGGCAATATCGCGATGAATTGCGCGCTGCGGCTCCAGCCTGCAGTGAAGGCGCTCGTGCTGTCCAGTCCATGGCTAAGGCTGGCCTTTACACCACCTCGTGCCCAGCTTTGGCTGGGGAAGCGGCTGGCTTCCTTTTTGCCAGCGCTTCCACAATCGACAGGATTGGGAAGTGGGAAGCTGTATCGGCGAGGCTATGAGGAGGCCATCCATATTGAAGGAGATCCGCTGTGCCATTCCCGAATTACGATTAAAACCTTCCTGAGTCTCCATGATTCAGGCGAATGGGCGATAGCCAATTGCGGCCAGCTGCAAGTGCCGCTGCTGCTCATTCACGGGGCAGCTGACAAAATCACCTCTCATCATGCGAGCGAGCAGGTGGCGCAGCGGATTGGCGAGGCATGTACTTTTGTTTCTTGGCCTGACGGCTATCATGAACTGCATCATGATCTTGAAGCACAGCGTTTTATTGAAGTGGTGACGAACTGGCTGGATATGCATACAGATGAAAATAAGGATCACGCAATTTAATCTAGTAAGCGATTAGAGGGGGAGACCTGTCGTTCGTGTTGAAAGAATTGCTGTTACAATTCGTTATTTCACTTATTCCTGTATTTTCCTTTCAGCTCTGGCATTATAAGCAGCGCAAGGAAAACCATATTCGAATGTTTATAACGGCTACGAGCGCGATCGCAATGATTGCGTGCATGTCGGTTTCGACAGATTTTAATGGTTATGAGCTGAATTTTCGCTTCGTTCCGTTTATTTTGGGCTCTTTATACGGAGGGGTGTATGGTGCCCTCGTTCTTGATCTGCTTTATATTTTCCTTAGAGTGCCAGCGCTTGATACTGATGCGGAGAAAATAGTTTTTGTCTTTTTCATGTTTGTTCATGTACCTATTATATTGCTCTGCGCCAAGCGATTCGGCAAAAAGCCCTTGCATCGAAAGCGGCTCATAGGGGTTAAATCGATAACGCCGATCTCCGCCTACATAACATTAATGTTTGTCATGTTTATGATGCATGAGGACTTTTACTGGTCGACTGAGCTTGTGGCCGTATTTATTTTACTTATGATCGGCTCGATCGTTGCCATTTGGTTATCTATTTTTATTGTGGAAAAATTTGTTGAAAATTCGCGGCTGCAGTTGGAACTCAAAAATGTTTCGTCCAGCTATCGGCTGGAAGTAGAAAAACAGCAGCAGTTCATAGATGAAATGCTGCTGGCGATTTTGTTCACAGATGAGCATGGCGTAATTACGCATTTGAATGCGAAGGGCAAGGAGCTGTTCCAGCGGCAATTTGAGGCAAGCGAAGATTTGTTTTCCGGAAACGTACGTCTGGACACCTTTTTTGCTGCAAATGAGGACGGTGCCTATATCAAGCTGCTTGAGGATGCGCTCGCTGGAGCCAAGAGCAGTACAGGGCCGCACACGGAAGATGGCAAAACGCTGCTTAAGACGGCATTCGCCATCCGCCGTCAGGAGGACCATTCGATTGCTGGAGCCGCCCTTATTGTTCAGGATGTAACGGAGCTTACGCTGCTGCGCGATGAGCTTGGACGAATGGAACGCCTTAGTTTAATTGGGCAAATGGCTGCCAGCATTACGCATGAGATTCGTAATCCGATGGCGGTAATACGAGGCTTTATGCAGCTGATGCGGGAGCGCAGCCGGTTGAATGAACAGCAATATTATCAGATTGTTATGGAGGAGCTGGACCGGGCAAATACGATTATTAGCGACTTTTTGTCATTGGCGCAAAATCGTTCCGTCCCGATGGAAAAGCATTCTTTGCAAACGATCATCCAGGAGATATTGCCACTGCTTCAAGCGGATGCCAATCTTAGAGGACAGGTTGTGCAAACGGAGCTTGCCGATGAATTGCCCTCCTTTCTTATGTCTGACAAGGAAATGAAGCAGCTGCTGATTAATCTTGTGCGCAATGGCATGGAGGCGATGGGGGAGAAGGGTGTTCTGCATATATTTACCGGGTATCTTCCTCTAGAAAATAAAGTAGTGCTGCGTATACGCGATAATGGCGTAGGTATTCCTGCTGAGCAGATGAGCCAATTGTTTAAGCCTTTTTATACGACGAAGTCCAAAGGAACGGGACTCGGGCTGCCGCTTTGCCTCAGCATTGCCGAAAGGCATAATGGCAAGCTGGAGGTGGAGTCCGAGGAAGGGGAAGGAACGACGTTCATTTTAACCTTTATGTTGGGAGAAACGGATGCTTTTCCTGCGCTCTAATAACATAATGGAAACTAAACCTGCACATACTACCTTTGCCTGTCAGTCATCATAAAACGGATGAAGGAGGAGAATACATGGAGCGCAATCATGCGAAGTCTGAACAATCCCTGCAGCAGAAGCAGCAAAATGCTGAAAATGCTAAAAAGCGCAAAGAGACTTCCCCGACCGAAGCCGGTTTCGACAAGAAGCTGGACGGCCCGAATCGCCCGTCTGTCTAATGAGGCAGCGGGGAAGGCTGCCCGCTGGCAGCTTGCGAGCAGGAGGAGTGCGGAATCATAGAGCAGCAGCTGCGACATGGACGGCTGTTGCTTTATTTTCCTACCCAGCGTTATAATAGTAACTAAATTTAGGTTATTAAAAAGGAGTGTATTTCAGTGTCCATGTCATTTGAGAGATACATGCTAGATATGGTTCAACCGATGCGTGATGATTTGACGCGTCTTGGCATTCAAGAACTTCGCACACCGGAGGATGTGGAACAGAATCTTCCTGATTCCAAAGGTACAGCGCTTGTAGTCGTAAACTCCGTTTGCGGCTGTGCAGCAGGCCAGTGCCGTCCAGGCGTAGCGGAAGCGCTGCAGCATGAGATTACACCTGATCATCTGTTTACGGTATTTGCTGGGCAGGATAAAGAAGCAACGGCTAAAGCTCGCGAATACTTTGCGCCGTACCCGCCTTCATCCCCATCCATCGCGCTAATGAAGGACGGAGAGCTTGTCCATTTCATTGAGCGTCACCAAATCGAGAACCGTTCCGCGTCGGATATTGCAGCCGATCTGGCTGATGCGTTCGATCGGTTCTGCCGCTAAGGGCAGGAGGAACTATGAGCTTACAAGCAGATATTATTAAAAGGCTTGGCGTTAAGCCGGTCATTGATGTAGATCAGGAAATCCGCACCCGCGTTGATTTTCTCAAAAAATATGTATTGGACTCCCATACGACTGGCCTGTTGATTGCCATTAGTGGCGGCATCGACAGCGCAGTAGCAGCAGGCCTTTGCAAAAAAGCAACCGACGAGCTGACAGCTGAAACCGGTCGCGACTATATGACGCTTGGCGTTTACCAGCCTTACAGCGAGCAGTCGGATATTTCCGACAGCTATGCGGTATCTGAAGCATTCGGTATTACGAAGACTGTGGAAACGAACATTGGCGAAGCGGTAGACGAAATCGCCATTGAGACGGAGCACGCTTTGAAAAATATCGGCATCCATCGTCATATTAGCCGCGGCGGCAAAGGCAATGTAAAGGCGAGAACGCGCATGGTTGTCCAATATGCGCTTGCCTTTGACCTCAATCTGCTCGTTGTTGGCACGGATCATGCATCCGAAGCTATTACAGGCTTTTATACAAAGTGGGGCGACGGAGCCGTCGATATTACGCCGCTCAGCTCACTGAATAAACGCCAGGTTCGACAGCTTGCCTCGCACCTTGGCGTGCCGAAGAGCATTTTGGATAAAGCGCCATCCGCTGGTTTATGGGAAGGGCAGACCGATGAGGATGAGCTTGGCATTAGCTACGATGACAATAGCGATTATTTGGAAGGCAAGGAAATTGGCGTAAAGGCAAAGGAAAAGCTGGAGAAGCAATACCTGAAAACCGAGCACAAGCGCGCGCCTATTCCTGGCATTTAATTAAAAAAGTATTTTTAGAAGCTTGTCCGCTGCAAAAGCGGGCAAGCTTCTGTTATTATGGAGCAAAAACGTTATAAGGAATAGCACACAGAGTAATCCTTGAAGGCAGGCGAAGTAATGATAGTAGGAATTGGTCATGATATAACAGATATGAGCAGAATGCAGGCGATACTTGCCGGCAGCTCGGCGGGAAGATTTTTGCAGCGGATTTTGACAGATCAGGAGCTTAGACTGGGAGAGTGTTATGAAGGGAAGCGAAAGGTTCAATTTGCATCGGGCCGTTTTGCGGCGAAGGAAGCGGTAGTCAAAGCGTTTGGCTGTGGCATCGGCGGCATTATTGGCTTTGGCGATATTAATATTTTACGTTCGGAATCCGGGAAGCCAGAGTGTGTATTGTCTGAAGGAGCGTGGCAAAGGCTGGGTTTATCTGCTTCCGCAGTACGCATTCATATTACGATAACGCATGACAGGGAGCTGGCATCTGCTGTAGCCATTGTCGAACAGCTTGCCTAATCACGCTGCTTATTGTAGCAAAATAATTGGTTATACAAAATTATGCTACGAATTGTAATGTTGATGTCAACTTAGTCATTGTCAGGGGGCTTCTTGCCGATAAAGATAAGGAGACTGAATTTAGGGCATCGTAGCTGCCGCTATCATTCGGCATATTTTATATACAGCATATGTTGGCAGCAGGCTTGCTCGCCGCCTATTCCGATGGCGGCGGACAAGCCTGCTCGTCTATTTCTTGCCAGCAAGCCAAGCGGCTAGTCCAGCGATTTCCTCGCTTGTGAGACGATCCTTGAACGGCGGCATGGAGCCTTTGCCATTTTGGAGCTGCTTCACAATATCTGCCTCGCTCATCCGGGCTCCAACCTGCTGCAGATTGGTCTGAGTACCCATGCGGCCTTGCAGGTCTGTGCCGTGGCAGCTGATGCAATTGGATTTATAGACAGAGGCTGTGCCGTCAGGCGCATCCATATGCGGCGTTGCTTTCGTTCCTGGCTGTGAAGTGCCTCCGCAGGCAGCAAGCAGGGCGGTAGTCAGGACTGCAAGCAGCAGCATTTTGCCCCAAACTGATAGAGAAATGCGTAACATAAGGGTTCCTCCAAGTGATCAATTTTAGGAAATCATAGACTTAGTATAGCGGATTGCTTGCTGCAACTTCCATAGGATTTTGCCAAGGGGGGCGCTATAATAGAAAAGGCTAACAAGAAAATACGACAAGAGATCGGTAGGCATGGGAGATATATGGAAATAACTGGCGAACATATGCTCAACCAACAGTTTAAGCAGTTAAAGGCTGATGTGATGGTGGCATCCTATACGAAAAGTCCGGCAGGCTGGATAATGAGGCGGGTAGAGCCTGACTATTTCTGCTTATGCTACGTCGATAAAGGTGAAGGTTGGCTGGAAATGAACGAGACCAAATATAAGGTCAGCGCCGGGCGGCTGTATTTGCTGCGTCCAGGCTGGGCACGAAGGTATGGCTCGCTGGGCGATAATCATTTTATCCATTATTGGTGCCATTTCCGTGCGGAGATGGCTGCTGAATCTTATATCCATTTGGCTCATTTGCCGCTGGAGGTTGAAGTAAAGGACGCACAGGTTGTGAAGCAGCTGTTTACGAAGATGCTCGCGGCGCAGGCAGAGAGCGACCTCACGGGCGAATTGCGGACGAAGGCTGTGCTTTTTGAACTGATTGCGCTGTTCATGGAGGACAGCCGGACGCAAAACACGACTTTGCTGCAGCTGTCCGAGCATGAGCACTGGCATGAAGTGCTCGTCTATGATGAAGTGCTTCATTTTATTGAAGAAAATTTGAAATATCAAATTCCAATCGGTGTGCTGGCCAGGCTGGCAGACCTGTCGGCTGAAGGGTTTCATGCTGCGTTTAAAAATAAAGTCGGCTGCTCGCTCGTTCAATACATCACGCAGCGGAGAATAGCGACTGCCAAGAAGCTGCTGCGCACGACGAATTTGCCGATTGCTGAAATTGCGGCAGAGGTCGGCATGCTCAATCATTATTTGTCCCGGCTGTTCAAGCAGCAGACGGGCATTACGCCTTCGGAATTTCGCCGAATTATTTGCAGCAGCGCTTGGCAGGAGGCAGAGCAAACAGATTGAGAGGAGTACAGAAATACATGACAGTGGAAGCAAAACAACATTTCAGCAGAGAACTGCTGCATTGGTACCGGAGAGGCAATCGCGATTTGCCATGGCGTAAAAGCCGGGATCCTTACCGGATATGGGTATCGGAAATTATGCTTCAACAAACGAGAGTCGATACCGTTATTCCTTATTATGAAAGGTTTATGGACAAATTCCCCACGGTTCGGGCGCTTGCCGAAGCGCCCGAGCCTGAAGTGCTCAAGTGCTGGGAGGGGCTTGGCTATTACTCGCGGGCGAGGAATTTGCAAGCGGGAGCGCGCCAAGTGATGGAGCTGCATCAAGGGCAGGTGCCGGATGATAAAACAGCCGTCGCCGCTTTGAAAGGCGTTGGGCCTTATACGAGCGGCGCGATTATGAGCATCGCTTTTAATCGTCCTGAGCCAGCTGTAGATGGCAACGTCATGCGCGTGCTTTCACGATATTTTGCGCTGGAGGATGATATTGCCAAGCCGGCCACGCGGGTGAAAATCGAAAAGCTTGCCGCCGAGCTGATTCCTGAAGGCGCTGCAGGCGACTTCAATCAAGCTTTAATGGAGCTGGGGGCGCTCGTCTGTACGCCAAAGTCGCCTAGCTGCCTGCCATGTCCGGTTATGGAGCATTGCGAGGCAAGAATCGAAGGCCGCGAGACGGAGCTTCCTATTAAATCGAAGGCAAAGCCGCCACGGCCGGAAGCGCGTATCGGCGTCATTGTCGAAGGCTCAGGTGTGCATGCAGGCAAGGTGCTTGTTCGGCAGCGCTCCGCAACCGGGCTGCTTGCGCAAATGTGGGAGCTGCCGCATTTGCTCGTGCCGAAGGAGCTGGAACCGCTGCTTCGTTTCGATGAGGAGCAGCTGACGGAGCAAGCACCGCTTGGCGGGCTGCTGACGGAGGCGGTAGCTGGCGATACGGGCCTGCTCATTCGCCCTCAGCGTCAGCTGATGGACGCCGATCATATTTTCAGCCATATCCATTGGAAAATGAGAGTTTATAAGGCGGATCTTGGTGCGATAAATGCAGGGCCTATGGTGCCAATGGGTCAAATGGCTGCTGAAGCTGCGGCTGTCTATACAGCTGCTGGAAAACAGCTTTCAGAGCAGGTTGAGCAAGCAGGGCAAGCAGGGCAAGCAGAGCAAGCAGAGCAAGCAGGGCAGACGGAGCAGCAGGGAGAGCCCCGCGAGCCGTATCGCTGGATTGGTCCAGAGCATATGGATGAGCTCGCCTTTCCGAATTTATTTTTGAAAATATTACGAGATTATTGGAATCGGGATTTGTAAAGCCGAAGGGAGAGCTTTGGAATGAGTGAGAGGTTGAAGCAGCTGCTTGAGCACAAAATCGTAGCGATTCTAAGAGGAATTGAGGATCGTCATGCCGATGGGGCAGGACAGGCATTAATAGACGGCGGTATCCGCCTGATGGAAATTACGCTGAATACGCAAGGCGCTATAACGATGATCCATCGCTGGCGTACCAAGTTTGACGGTCAGGCTATCGTCGGCGCAGGTACGGTGCTGGATCTTAAGATGGCGCAGGAGGCAGTAGCGGCAGGGGCACAGTTTATTATTTCGCCGAATCTCGACGAGGAGGTTATTGCTTACGGCGCGGAGCATGGCGTATCTGTGTGGCCTGGCGTCATGACCCCTACCGAAATCGTCAAAGCTTGGAGGGCTGGAGCAGAAGCGGTCAAGCTGTTCCCAATGGGAACGCTGGGCACGAAATATTTGGCGGAAATTCGCGGCCCGCTGGACCAAATTCCGATTATGGCGACAGGCGGAGCGGATTTGCATAACCTCGGCGAATATTTCGGCGCTGGGGCAAATGCCGTCGGTCTGGGCAGCAAGCTCGTTAATCTGGAATGGGTACGTGAAGGCAAGCTTGAGCTTGTTACGGAGCGGGCACGGCAGTTCGTTGATGCGGTGAGCAAGCTGTAATTGGGGCTCATCCATCGTTACCCCGAACTAGCCATTGTATAATATAAGTTTTCTATCATCTACTGGGGGTAATGAATAAACAAAAGGGCCTGCGGCACAGGGCCGCAGGCTGCAAGAGAGAATATATAATAAAGGGGGGTCATAAAGCTAGTATAATTGGATAAGATGAATATAACCTGAGCGATATATTACAGTTTTATTACAAGAAGGAAATCGGTTACAAAAAAGGTGGGTGAGCATGATGCGTTTTTCCATTTGGAAACCGGCGGTCATCGCGGCGGCGGTGTTAGGCACGCTTTATTTTACAATGAAGCCGGAGTGGCTGCCTGTATTTGCAGCATCGGAGCAGCAGGGCCAAGGCAGCGGAACGATCAGTCAATTGGAGCAGGAATTAGCCGCACATTTTAAAAATAGAGAAGAGCATTTTACGCTTCAATATAACGGGGATAGCAGCAAGCTGTCGGCGGAGCTTAAATCTATTATTGACCGCGCGATGGCCAAGGATGATTATACGGCGTATATTTTGGAGTCGTATGTGTATACGACGCGCAGTCTCGGTACTCGTTCAACGATCAAGATGGAGGCGAGCTACCGGGAATCGAAGGAGCAGACGGCTGAGGTTGACCGCGTAGTCGCGCAGCAGCTTAAGAAGCTTATAACCTCAGGCATGAATGACCATTTGAAGGTAAAGGCTATTCATGACTGGATTGCGGGCAAGCTGAGATATGACCAGTCGCTGAGCCATTATACGGCTTATGAAGCGATTACGACTGGAAGCGCGGTATGCCAGGGCTATGCGCTGCTTGCCTACAAAATGCTGAGTGAAGCGGGCATTACGACGAAAATTGCCGAGGGTACGGTCGATACGGGCGATCATGCGTGGAATATGGTGAAGCTGGATGGGCATTGGTACCATCTCGATGTGACATGGGATGATCCGGTAGCGACCGATCCCGCAGCGCCGGCCGATACGATCCAATACAGCTACTATTTGAAAACAGACAAGGAAATGCGTCATGACCATCAATGGAAAAAAAGCTATCCAGCGGCAACTACTTCGTATTCCGCAGAGCTGGACAAGCTTGAGAAGAAAGGCGGCTCCGCCGCAGCTTCTTACAAAAAGCTTGGGCAGCAGCTTGGCTTCCAATGGCTGAAGCCGGAAAACATTGTCGCCGATCGCGCGGCGCTGACCGAAAAAATCCGCGCTGGCGTAAAGCGTAGAGCGACCAGCCTGGAGTTTCGCTATTTGAAAGGCGATACGTTTTCCGCTGATCTCAAAAGCGCCGTAGCTTCGCTGCAAGTGCCGATTGGCTACTCTGCACGTTACGAGCCCTATTTGCATGATGGCTCGCAGCTGGTGAAATTGCAGCTGTCGTATTGACCCATGTACATGCCGCGCAAACAACGTGGCAATAAACGAGCTGAATAGCAAAAAACCTCTTGTCTCCCTTCAACTTACAGAAGGCGAGCCAGGAGGTCTTTTGTTTATAGCGGCAAAAGAAAAGGTAATCTTAAAGTAAGTGTGCCAAGCGCATGCGGCTCGAGCTTTATTTGCCCTGCTGGCGGGCAGCCGTCATTTGCTGCCAGACGGAGCCAGCCGCTTCCTCGCCGCGCTCGATGCGCTCCAAGGCGATTTGCGCTTGCAGCTGAATCTCGAACTCGCTGTCCTGTGCTGCAATGCGCAAGGCGGGAATAGCCGATTCGTCGCCAACTTCATATAGGAAACGGGCGGCCCGCCAGCGCACAAGCTTGTTGGTGTCGCTAAGCGATTCAATCATCGGTGCAGTAGCGGCAGGATCACCCCAATCGGAGAGCGTGTCTCCAGCCGTTCTGCGCACCGATACCGATTTGTCGCGGAGCGCCTGGAATAAATAAGGCATCGCCTCATCTGTGCGAAGGTCGCCTAAATAGACAACGGCTAGCCTTCTGATCGACACCGTGTCGTCGGTAAGAGCCTTAGCGAGAAGGGGCAGCAGTTCGGGCTCTGGCGTCAAGCGGTCAAGCGCGGCATAACGAATGCGCCAGTCCGGCGATTCCAGCCGCTCGGCAATTTCGTCCGCCGTTAGCGGAGCCGGCCTTGTCGGAGCAGCTGCGGCATCGCCGTCCGCTGCGCCTTGCGCCTTGGCGGCGGCGATCAGCTCTGCTAGCCGCTCCGCCGTATAGGCGGCTTCCAGCTCGCGGACGACATCGGCGGCGATTTCTTCGAGCTCGCCATAGCGGACGCCGAACTCCTCCAACTTGCGTTCGCGGATCATCGAAGAGCCAGCCGCTTCGCTGACGGCGTTCGTGAACGGCTCGGGCAGCGCGGAGCGGGCTTCGCGCTCGCCATTTTTCACGCGTACCTGCATCGGAATGCCCCGATACATCTGTACGAGCACATGCGCCTCGCCGAAGCTGTTCTCGGTCAAGGCTGCTTGCCCAGCTCCACTATCGTCGCCATGCAGCAGCGTTCTTGCTTCTGCGAGAATGAGCGCCCAATCCGCACTCGATACGCGGTCCAGGGCAATAAAATCAGCGGTGCGGAAAATACTGCGCACCCCATCTATAGCAAGGAGACTTTTCAGTGGCTCCGGTGCGCTTTCTGCTTCTTTTTTCGAAAAAGTCTGTCTTACGCCGCGCGGCAGCGATTCATCCATATTCAGTTTCATGGAGTTCGGGCTGGGCGTCGGTTCAATGGATAAAAGCTTCACATTTATCATCCTCCGTTCATACAATTCAAAGGTTATGGGTTTAGTTTACATGAATTTGCAGGAGGATGCGAATACAAGGTGCATAAGAAGTGGCTGGAAAGTTGCTTCGATCGCTCGTAGTTGGTATCTTAAAGCTATACTCTATTTTCGAAATGCGTAGGAGGAAGCCAGGATGAAACCCAGAAGATTTGAGAATCAGCAGCAGGTTCAGCAGCATAACTCCTTTAAACAGTTTCAAAGATGGCGCTCGGAAAGATCTAATAAGATTAAAAGCAAAGATTATTCATATACCGTGCCGAATGTAGAGCCGGATCTGCAATATTTGCACCACAATCGCAAGCATCCTTCCGTCACATGGGTCGGACATTCGACTTTTCTAATCCAGATGGCGGGGCTCAACATTGTGACGGACCCGGTCTGGTCAGGGAATATGGCTTTTGAAAAAAGGCTAGCGCCCCCGGGCATTCCCATCAGCGATGTGCCCCCGGTTGACGTCGTGCTCATTTCCCATTCGCATTATGACCATTTGAACATTAACTCGCTCCGCAAGCTGGGAGGCGTGAAGCAAATTCTCGTCCCTGCGGGACTTGCAGGCAAGCTTAAGCTCAAGGGCTTTCGCCGCATCAGGGAGCTGCATTGGTGGGAATCGGTCCATATTCATGGCGTAAAATTCACCTTTGTGCCATCTCAGCACTGGACGAGGCGCAATCCGTGGGATACGAATAGCTCGCATTGGGGCGGCTGGGTGATGGAGCCATATGCAACGCTGCCAAGCGGAAGCAGCGACCACTCGCACGCGCAAGTGCATCTGCACGGCATGGGCGGAAGTAGCAGTGTGGCGGAGCGAGAGCAACTGGCAGTGGAAGCGCCAGAAGCAATAGCAGTTGATCGCCCGGGCCATTCCCATGGACCTGGACATGCTGCCCGTCCTGTAGCGGGAATTGCGCCTACCGTCTATTTTGCAGGTGACAGCGGATATTTTCCGGGCTTCAAGGATATCGGACGCAAGTTCCATATCGATGTTGCCCTCATGCCGATAGGCGCCTATGAGCCGGAATGGTTCATGGGGCCGCAGCATGTGACGCCGGAGGAATCGCTGCAGGCATTCGAGGATGTGGAGGCGAAGTTTTTTGTGCCGATGCATTACGGTGCCTTCAAGCTGGCTGATGATACGCCGCGCGAAGCGCTGGATCGCCTTGAAGCTTGCCGGGATAGCCGATGCATTGAGGAAGAGCGTATTGTTGTGCTGCCTCACGGGGAATCCTGGCGGCTTGCAGGACTATAAATGCCAAACGCGGACAAGAGAAAGCCAAATCTGTGAAATGACTTCCCGGCTGCTTCATGCGTATACTTAGTAAGTAGGCAAGCAGAATGTACGGCAATAATAAATGACAGCGCATCGTTATTAGGAGGAGCATGTAATGAGTCAACCGATTCGTATAGGTATTATTGGGGCCGGAGCTATCGGCAAAGTGCATATGGAAACGTTTCAAAAGGTAGGAGCGGAAGCCGCGATTGTAACGGCGGTAACGGATGTATATTTGCCGCTTGCCGAGCAGCGCGCAGCGGAATTTGGCATAACGACCATTCATGAAAGCCCGCAGGCGCTGCTCGAGGATCCGGAGCTGGACGCGGTCATCATCGGCGTTCCAAACCAATTTCATGCGCCACTTGCAATTGAGGCATTGAAGCAGGGCAAGCATGTGCTGCTGGAGAAGCCGATGGCAATTGATGCCGAAGCGGCCCGCACCATCTATGAAGCTTCGCAGGCTGCGGGCAAGGTGCTGATGATGGCGCATCAAATGCGCTGGCTCGGCATTAACCGCGCGATTAAAGCGCGTGTGGAAAATGGCGATCTAGGCTCGATCTACAATGTGAAAACCGGATGGTTCCGCAAAAAAGGCATTCCAGGCTGGGGCTCATGGTTCACCCGCAAGGATCAGGCAGGCGGCGGTCCGCTTATCGACATTGGCGTGCATATGCTCGATCTGTCGCTGTATTTAATGGGTAACCCGCGTCCGGTATCGGTATATGGCTCGACGTATGCCGAGTTTGGCCCGAAGCGCCGCGGCATCGGCACTTGGGGTACGCCGAATTGGGACGGCTATTACGATGTTGAGGATTTGGCGACTGCGCTGATCAAGTTTGATAATGGCGCTACCTTGTCGCTGGACGTAAGCTGGGCTGCACATTCGGCTTCGCTAAGCGAGGAGCCATTTATCCATCTGATGGGTACAGAAGGCGGAGCGGCGCTTGTTGGCACGAACGGCTGCTTCGTCACGCATGAGGATGATAAAGTAGTGGAATCAGAAATCGCGCCATTTGATGGAGAAGAGGACCGCGTGCTGCTGAGCAGGCATTTCATCGACTGCATTAACGAAGGCAAGCAGCCGATTGCTTCGGCGCTGAGCGGTTATACGAACAGCCGGATATTGGATGCGATCTACGAATCTTCCCGTACAGGCAATGAAGTGAAGCTGCACTGGGACTAAGTTTGGAGCAGGGATAGCAGCGAAGAAGGCGTTACGTGGCCTTGCTGGCGCAGGGCACATATGGAGCAAGGTCCCGGAAGGCCGCCGTTTGCAAAGGCAGCTTCACCGGGGCCTGTTCGCGCGGGAAAATACAGCGAATTGACAATTCGAGGTTCGTTTGCGGGCATACTGTGCTATAATAATGCAAGATAATGAGAATGAATGTGAAGGACGGGATTGCGAACCATGATTAGTACTACTGGCATAACGCTTCGATTTGGGAAGCGGGCGCTTTTTGAAGATGTTAGCATTAAGTTTACGCCGGGCAACTGCTACGGCCTTATTGGCGCGAACGGCGCAGGTAAATCGACGTTTTTGAAAATTTTGTCCGGAGAAGTAGAGCAATCGAGCGGTGAGGTTCATATTACACCGGGCGAGCGTCTTGCTGTACTGAGACAGAACCATTTTGAATATGACGAGTTTGCCGTTATTGAAACGGTTATGATGGGCCACAAGAAGCTTTATGATGTAATGAAAGAGAAAGACGCGCTGTATGCCAAAGCTGACTTTACCGATGAAGACGGCATGCGCGCAGGCGAGCTGGAAGCTGAATTCGCCGACATGAACGGCTGGGAAGCCGAGTCGCAAGCGGCAGAAATGCTGAACGGCCTTGGCATCACGCCTGATCTGCATGACAAGACGATGTCTGAGCTGAGCGGTAACGAGAAGGTACGTGTATTGCTCGCGCAAGCGCTGTTCGGCGAACCGAACATTTTGCTGCTCGATGAGCCTACCAACCATTTGGACATTGAGTCGATCCGCTGGTTGGAAGATTTCCTTGCAAAATATGAAGGAACCGTCGTCGTGGTCAGCCATGACCGTCACTTCCTGAATACGGTATGTACGCATATCGCCGATATCGATTTCGGTAAAATCCAGATGTATGTCGGCAACTACGACTTCTGGTACGAGTCCAGCCAGCTGGCGCTTTCCTTGATGCGCGGCGAGAACAAGAAGAAGGAAGACAAAATTAAAGAGCTGCAGGCGTTCATTCAGCGTTTCAGCGCGAATAAATCGAAATCCAAGCAGGCGACTTCCCGTAAAAAGCTGCTTGATAAAATTTCCCTCGATGACATTCGTCCTTCGAACCGGAAATATCCGTTTATCAACTTCAAGGGCGAGCGCGAAGCAGGCAAATCGCTGCTGCTCGTAGAAGGCTTGACGAAGTCGGTGGATGGCGTGAAAGTGCTGGATAACCTGACGATTGCTGTTAATAAAGGCGACAAAATCGCTTTTGTTGGCCCGAACGAACAGCCGAAGACGCTGTTGTTCCAAGTGCTGATGGGCGAGGTTGAAGCAGACGCGGGTACGTATCAGTGGGGCGTTACAACAACGCAGGGCTACTTCCCGAAAGACAACTCGTCTTATTTCGACGGTGTTGATCTGAACTTGGTCGAGTGGCTGCGCCAGTATTCCAAAGATCCGGATGAGACGTTCATTCGCGGCTTCCTCGGACGGATGCTGTTCTCTGGCGACGATGCGATTAAGAAAGCAAGCGTATTGTCCGGTGGAGAGAAAGTCCGCTGCATGCTTTCCAAAATCATGCTCAGCGGCTCCAACGTATTCCTGATGGATGAGCCAACGAATCACTTGGATCTCGAATCCATTACAGCGCTCAATAACGGTTTGATCGATACGGATTGCACCGTTCTGTTCACTTCGCATGACCATCAGTTCGTTCAAACGATTGCGAACCGTATTATGGAAATTACGCCTAACGGACTGATCGATCGCATGATGACGTATGATGAGTACCTTGAAAGCGATGAGGTTAAAGCGCTTCGGGAAAAAATGTACGCCGAATAATAGAGCTGGATTCAGCTTGGAATAGAGAAAGGCTGCCCTCGTCTGTATGGACGATAGGGCAGCCTTTTTTGCGTTTGATGCAATTAGACTATTCTTTAAGCTGATTCCATTCCAACAGCTGATGCTGCAAATGGACAATTAGCTTGTCGACATCTTGTAGAAAAGTGTCTCTGGTTTCCGCTTCCATGCTTTCAAGTGCTTTCGCCAGCGGCGGTGCGCCCGCAGCTTCCAGCGTCATCATCAATTGCTGAAGCTGGGCAAGCACAGGAGGCATGCCATCGGTATCCGCTTTGGCAGCAGTGGCGGCGGGTGTCGATACGGCCGCAGCAGGCGGAGCTGCTTCTGACACATTAGCAGCTGATGGTTGGGCGGCCGAAACAACAGTGCTATCAACAGAAGCCGAATTAGCAGCAAGCGAGGCGCTTTGATTAGGCAGGTTGTCCTTTACGCCGACCTGCTGCTGTTCTTGCCCTTGTACAAGCTGCTGCTCGATAGGCTGCTGCACAGTTTGCTGCTCCATTTGCAAAGCGACAGCTTTCTTTTTCGGTTCTGCTGGCTGGGCGGGCTTAGCCCGTTCAGCTTTGTTGTTCTGCCGAATGGACCACGTTTCGAGGAGCGCGGGGCCGTCCTTGAACAGCAGCTTCTCCTTTGTGCTAGCGGAAATGTCGGCGTCCTTAAATAGCTTGGCGATTTTCTTGATATCGCTGACAGGCATCTCGTCACGCGCGAAAATAAGCGCGAGCGGGTCGCGCAGCTCCATCGGCAGGTCTTTAATCGGAAGCAGCTGATCTTCCGTCAGCACATCCTTGCGGATCGCTGTGCCGCTGACGATCCGCTTCTTGACCGCGCTGCTGAATTTGAGCAGCTCGCATTTATTTTTTATATACGATTCCGGCTTGCTGAGCTTGCTCGCAAGAAATTTCACCGAGCTGCTGAACTTCTCGTTGTTCAGCAGCTTGTGAAACGCCTCCGCCTCTTCAATCGGCGAGAAGCCCTCTCGGGTCAAGTTTTCGGCAATTTGCTCCAAATATATATCCATTTCATTGGTCATCGTCGAGACGATGCAAGGAATGGCCTGCTTCCCGAGCGCGATGCAAGCTTTGTATCTGCGATTGCCATATATAATTTTGTAGCGTCCGTTATCCGTTTTTCTGACTTTGATCGGCGACAGCAGGCCAAGCTCCTCGATGCTCGTTATGAGCTCCTGCAGCGACTGCTCGTCGAATTGGTAACGGGGCTGGTCCGTATCTTCATCAATCAGATTAATATCCATTTGTATAATGTCCATATCTACTCTCCTATCTATAAACCAGGCTTCCATGCCAGCATGGCAGGGCTTAGGGGCCAACCTTCATTATATAACAAGGAGGGCCTTCGGGGAAATGAAGGCCCTTGGAATAACTGGATTTTTTGCTGCTATTTCTCCGCGAATCGGGTGCCGCCTGCAAAGGAGGGCAGCGTTCGTTTACGCTTGCTAAGTTTTGAAACGGCCAATGAGTGCATTCAGCTCTTTAGAGAGCTGGCGCAGCGCTTCCGCTGAGAGGCTGATTTCATTCATCGAGGCAAGCTGCAGCCCTGAAGCGTCAGCGACCTGTTCAAAGCGCGAGGCCGACTGGCGGGAAATGCTCTCCATATCCTCGATGGAGGCGGCGACCTCCTGCGATCCGGCGGACAGCTGCTCGGAGGCGGCAGATACCTCATGCAGGCGCTCATTAATGGTGCCAATGCCGGAATGGATGGAGGCGAACGATGCTCCTGCCTCCTGGACAACGCTTAGACCTGCGAGTACTTCCGTGCTGCTCGCCTCCATCTGCCCGGACAAATCATAAGTATGACGGACAATTTCTGCGATGAGCGTCGCCACATGCTCGGAGGATTCCTGTGATTGGGTAGCTAGCTTTCTCACCTCTGAGGCGACGACGGCGAAGCCGCGCCCTTCCTCGCCCGCACGGGCAGCCTCTATTCCAGCATTAAGGGCAAGCAAATTGGTCTGTGCGGCAATCCCTTTCATAATCGAAATAATTTCGACAATTTTGCCGGAATGCTGCTCCAGCTGTGCAGACGTTTCGGTCATTTTGGAAGTGGCGGCATGAATGGTGTCCATCCGCTGAATGACTGCGGAAATCGCTTCCTCACCGCTTTTAGCGCTGCTGGTCGTTGCTTCCGACACGGATGAGACGATGGCAGCGGAATGGGCAATATGCTGCATGCTTGAGGTTATCGCCTCCATCGCATGCGTAACTTCCCCGGCGCGTACAACCTGTGCGGCAGCGCCCTCCGACGTTTGCTGAATGCTGTCCGTAATCGTAACGCCTGCTTCCTTCGTCGCAAGGGAATGGGAAGTAACGGCTTCGGCGGCGGTTAGCAGCCGGTCTGAGCTGCTGCGTATGCCGCTAATGACCGTGTGTGTATCCTCTACCAATGCCTTGAAGGCGGCTGCCAGCTGCCCGACCTCATCCTTGCGGTCTAAATCAATAGCGACCGTCAAGTCACCGCTGCCGACACGGGCAATCAGCTTTTTGAGCTGGACGAGCGGCCCTGTCAAATAACGGGCGAGCAAATAAACGAGCAGCAGACTAAGTATGAAAATGACAAGCGCCATCCAAATCATCGTATTGCGGTTTTGCTCCATCAGCTCGTAAACCTTCGTGGCATCGAGATCGGCGCCGACGAGGCCAAGCAGCTTGCCATCGGCAGACATAATCGGCACATAAGCGGATAAAGTTGAACCGTATTCATCCTGAGTCAGCTCGCCAATGCTGGGCTCCATCTCTTGAAAGGTTGTAATCATACCAGCGTAGGGATTCTCTTCAACCGAACCGAAGGGGGAGAAATCATCCTCTGCTACGTCCTGGGGGGCGCCATCTACGACATAAAAATAAACCGGCTGTCCGCCTTCTTCTCTCATGCCGAGCGTATACAAGTATTTTAAACCGTTCGCTTCACGCATATCGTTAAGCTGCGTACGAAGCTCATTGTAATAATCGCTCTGCTCCATGCCTTCGCTGAGCATAACATATTGCTGCGTATCAATAAGGCTGGCTGCCCGCTCAGCAACGGATTGCGCTTGCATCCCCATCGAATTTTCCACCAAATGGGCGGAGGCACGATACAAGGTAATTCCAAGCACCGAGCCAATAATAAGCAAAATAATAGAGAAAAAAATAAAAATTCGCATAAACAAGCTATTCATCAATGAAAGCAGCCTCCCTGGCATCTTTTGCAGCAATAGTCCGTAAGTCTCACTACCAATATGTATCGGCAAAAATAGTAAGCGTTATTAGGGAGGGCAGAGGGCCAATCACAAACAAACAGAAATATGCTATAATCGCACCATAAGAATCATTCATAGAAAGTGGAGCATACCTTATGTTTGCGATAGAAAGAATCAAAAAAATCAAACAAATTTTATTAAAAGACAAGCGCGTTGACGTTATGGAACTGAGTGAGCGTTTCTCGGTGACCGAGGTGACGATTCGGCGGGATCTCGACAAGCTGGAGCAGCAGGGTTTTTTGGTGAAAATATACGGCGGTGCCGTGCTGAATGAGGAAGAGCAGCCGGGCATGCCGCCAATGGCAGCAGATGACAAGCTGCAGGGCGAGAAGCGGCTTATTGGACAAATTGCCTCGCGGCATATTGAGAACGGCGAAGCTATTTTTATCGGGACGGGCACCACCTGTTTGGAAATTGCCAAGCACTTGAAGGAGAAGAAAGTGACCGTCGTCACGAATGATCTGCTAGTCGCTTTAGCGCTTAAAGATACATTAGGTGTGAAGGTTATGCTGACAGGCGGCGATTTAATTGCGGGCACCTCTACGCTCATAGGCGGTTTTGCGCTGCAGACGCTAAGCGGCATTTATGTGACGAAGGCGTTTATTGGCGTGAAGGGGGCTCATTTTCAGGCGGGCTACACGGTTGAGAGCTATGAGGAAGCGATGATGATTCAGAGCGTGCAGCGCATGGCGAGCGAAGTCATTATAGCAGCGGATTATACGAAATTCGATGTACCGGGCTTTGCGAAGCTTGGCGAGCTGACGATGGCGGGCAAAGTAATCACAAACAAACAGCTGCCAGCCGAATATAAAAAATATTATTTTGAACATGCAATCAAGCTGTATACGACGTTTGAGCTGGAGTAGTCCTGCGGGGGAGAGAACGAAGTTGAGCGAATTATTGACGCTGCGAAATATTAGAAAGCGCTTTAATGATACAGCGGTGCTGGATGGCATCCATTTGACGATTGAAAGCGGCCAGGTTCACGCGATAATTGGGGAAAATGGGGCGGGCAAATCGACGCTGATGAAAATATTAGCCGGACTGTTTCTGCCAGACTCCGGAGAGATTGCGCTTGGCGGGGAGCTTGTCAGCATCGCCAGCCCGAATGAGGCGCAGGAGCTCGGCATTGCGGCGATTCATCAGGAGCTGCGGCTGTTTCAGGATTTGAGCATTGCGGAAAATATTTTTATGCGCCGGGAGCCCTTGAAGCCGCTGTTATGGCCGAAGCTGATCGACTGGGACCGGCTGCATGAGCAGACCGCTAGCTATTTGCAGCAATTTGGTATGGAGGTTGATTCCCGGGCGCGCGTGAATACACTGTCCATCGGCGACCAACGTTTCGTTGAGCTGATCAGGGCGCAGTCGCAGCAGGCTCGAATCATTATTATGGATGAACCGACAGCTGCGCTGAACAACCAAGAGTGCGAGCGGCTGTTCAAGGCTATTCGTCATGTGAAGAAGCTGGGCGTGGCCATCCTTTACATCTCCCACCGCATGGAGGATCTTCAGCATATTGCCGATCAGGCTACGCTGCTGCGTGATGGTGTGGTCATTCGGACCTGGCGCATGAACGATGCGGCCAGCATGCCGGAAATCATGGAGGCGATGGCGGGCAAGGAGCTGCATAACCGCTACCCGAAGCTGAAGGTGCAGCTCGGCGGTGAGCTGCTGCGAACGGAAGGACTGAGCGTGGCGGGAAGGCTGAATAATGTCAATTTGAGCTTGCGCAGGGGCGAGATTTTTGCGATTGCCGGACTTGGGGGCGCGGGAAGACGGACGCTCGCCAAGGTGCTTTTTGGCATAGAGGGGCCGTATGAAGGTGCGATTCATTTGAATGGTCGTACCTTTAGGGCGATGACGCCTCATAAGGCGAAGGCCAATGGCATTTGCTATGTGACGGGGCTGCATGCGGAGGAAGGGCTGATCTTAAATGCGCCGATTGCGGAAAATATTACGCTGACGAATCTCCCTCGCGTGTCGCGAGCCGGATTTATGCGCAGCGGACAGGAGGCTGCTTATGCGAGAGATTTGATGGATCGCCTGGAAATTACAGGCGAAGAGACGGAGCAGCCAATGCATCTTAGCGGCGGCAAACAGAAGAAGGTCATTTTAGCCAAATGGCTGTTCAGCAATGCCCGTATTTTCATTATTGAGGAGCCGACAGCGGGCATTGACGTCGTCTCCAAAATCGACATTTACAACATTATGAACGAGCTGGTGCTGTCCGGCAAATCAATCATTATGCTGTCCTCCGATATCCCGGAAATGCTCGGCATGTCCGACCGAATTGCCGTCATGCACGGCGGCTCGATCCGCCATACGATGTTAACAGAGGAAGCGACGCTTGAGCAGATCTTGCATTATGCTTCAGGAGGCGAGGCAGCGCGCGGGGGCTAGTTAATGATTTTTTTTGTGGAAACCTTCACCTTGGTCTGATTTTTTCATTGCTGGTTAGTATAGAACAATAGAACGACTTGTTTAACTGTCTTTATAGATGGTTAACAAGTCGTTCTATTTTTTTGTTTTAAAACCTAGAAAAGGAAAATAAAAAGGGGAAAAATGTCGCAAAAACAAAATATGTTCACATGTTTCGACATTATAAAGCTGTATTCGACAAAATCCCTCAATGAAAAGGATTGGAAATGTCTGTATAGTGAAGATGGAGCCTAATAAATGACAAAAAGGATGGATGACATGCAGGGAAAAGCAAGAGAAGGCAGGAGGCGAAGTCGCTTGTTAAAAGGTTTGGCGTATTTTTCTAAATATAGGAAAGTAGATGATTTTCATCCTTTCTCTATATTTCTTGGAATGAAACGCGCTGCACCGCCAGGGGACAGCGGCAGCCGTTTCACCTTGTGGGGCAAGATTAGTATGCTTGCTTTGGTTATGTTTGGTTTGCTTAGTGCATCGGCTTTTGCGGCTACTTACACCTATGATGAACTTAATCGCTTGGTAGCTGTGGATTATGACAATGGCGACCGTGTGGAATATGCTTATGACAAAAATGGCAATATGCTTTCTTCCAAGTATACGTCAGCTGCCGTAGCTCCCCCGGTAAATCCTCCCGTTAGTGGAACAGTCCTTCTCCACACCTTTGAGGATGGCACATCCCAAGGCTGGGCCCCGCAAGGCGATGGTGTACAGCTCATTAATTCTCAGGATATAGCCAGCAGTGGGAAACACAGTCTGAAAGTCATCAACCGTACAGCATCATGGCAGGGTCCGATTCTTGATGTAACCCCATCGATAGAGAAAGGAAAGAGCTACCGCATTAAGGCAGCTGTACGTCTTCCTCAAGGTGAGGAATCGACACCAATCATGATGACGATTAAGCGGACATTGGCTGATGGTACCAGCTTTTATGACCATTTGAATACCCAAACGGTTACTGCTGATGGCTGGGCTGAATTAGACGGCGTCTATATGATCAGCCAGGAGGCGTCTAATCTGTCTCTCTATTTGGAAAGCGCAAGCGATACGGCCGTCTTTTATTTGGATGATGCAAGCATTGCTGCTTATGTTGCGCCTTCACCTACGCCTACTCCTGCACCTGAAACGCTATTGCATGATTTTGAAGATGGGACGACGCAAGGCTGGAGCGCACAGGGCGATGGTGTCGTAGTAGCCAATTCCCAGGAGGCAGCAAGTGCGGGAAGCCACAGCCTCAAAATTTCAGGAAGAACGGCGTCCTGGCAAGGCCCCATTCTAAATTTGACCTCAGCCATGAAGAAAGGGGTCACTTACGACATTAGCGGTAAAATTAAGCTTGCGGAAGGAACGCCAGCCTCTGATATTTTATTAACGATGAATCGCAAAGCGGCGGATGGTATGGATTATTATGAAAATATTAGTGCAAGCCATGTGACGGCAGATGGCTGGGCTTTCTTCGAAGGGGTTTATACCTTTACCGGGGAGGTAACCAATCTAACCGTTTATATGGAAAGTGCAAACGCCACGGCCAGCTTCTATTTGGATGAGTTTCAGTTGAAGAAGCATGAAGCGGCTCCTCCTGTCGTCAGCCATGATTTTGAAGATGGCAGCTTGCAAGGCTGGAATGCGCTTGGAGAAGGAGTCGTACTCAGTAATTCGACTGAGGCAGCCAGCAGTGGACAACGCAGTCTTAAAGTAACCAATCGCACGGCAGAGTGGCAGGGACCGCTATTGAATTTGACGGGCTCCTTGCAAGCGGATCAGTCCTATACGGTGAGAGCGGCTTTTCGTTTGCTCGGCGATGCTGCGCCAGCCAATCTGCTGATGACGATTCATCGAAAGACAGCCGAAGGTGCCGATTACTACGATAACGTCAGTGTAAACGTCGTAAAAGCTGGAGAATGGGCGATTCTCGAAGGCCCCTACAGCTATAGCGGAGATGCATCGGAGCTTTCTCTGTATGTTGAGAGCTCCAATGCAACCGTTGGCTTTTATGTCGATGACTTCACAATCGAGCGGAGGCAGCCTTAATGATACGCAAAACGATACAATGGCTGACCTTAGCCTGTCTTGCTTTAGCTTTTACGATCGGTTTCCTCGTGAAGCCGAATGTCACCTATGCAGCTCCGCTTAACTATACCGTTCCCGGTTATTCATCGGCAGTTGTGACCTCCAGCTTCACTGCATCCACTACAGCGGTAACCGCTGAAGGAACGTCTTATGATTATGCCCGTTATGCGGCCAATGGGTCCGTAGTCAACTTTGGCCAAGGTACAGGCAAAAAGTCGCTTAGCATCGTAGGCGGGCAGCGGCTTGTTGTTACGAATACGTCAGCAAGCGGAGTTGTGCTGAAGACGGTAACTAGAGAGCTTGGTGCAGGCTACACCTCCACACCTGCCTTGAAAAAGTATTTGCTGTTTCCAGGGCAGAGCATGAAGGCGACCAACCTGATTACTTCATCGGAAAGCATTGACGTAGGCGGCAAAAACAGCCATGCCGATTACAATGCCAATGATGTTCCCAACACCTACGACCGAACTCATGCTGGGGGCACAATGACGATTCCAGCAAGGGAAGGCATCGCTATTACGAATACAGGAACGACTAGCTATGAGGTGCTGGCGCCTTATGAGGTGTTCTCCTTCGCTAGCCGTACTAATCCAGCGGTGTTTGTGAAGACGCTGCAGCAGGGTCAGCATTTAGAAGCGTTAAATGTGACGCCTTATACGTTCACGCTGTATTTCACCCATAAAAATTATGACTATGCGATTTACGATGCCGCAGGCGTTCTCGACTCCTATGGTCATACAGGCTACACATCAGATATGTTGACTGCTGGGCGAAAAATCATTGTGAGCAATTATTCGGACGTACCGCTCGTCATCGAGGGTCCTTATGATGCGATACCAACGAAAGCACGCGCTTACCCTGCGCTCTATACGCAGACGCTAACCAGCGGTCAAAGTGTGTTAGTTAAAAATACATCAACCGAAAGCTATACCCTCAATCTAAAAGGGGCATATGATTTTGCACAATATAGCGCTAATGGCAGTGTCGCCGATTATGGACGAAAAATAACGACAACGGCAGGGACAAAGAGCATTCCTGCTGGCGGGAGCATCGTTATTACCAAGACAGACGGCGGTACAGCCGAAGTCGTTGGGCCTCCGGACGGGTTTAGCTTCACGGGCCGCACAGACCCAGCCCTATTTATTGGCTCAATAGCAGTAGGGCAAAGCTATGAGGCAACGAATCGCTTAGCGGGCAATGGCACATTTACAATGAATGGTCTGTACGACTACGCGATGTATGATAGCGCAGGAAACATTAATAATTACTATGCAAAACGTTCTTTAGGCAGCTTCAGCATCAGTGCGGGAGAACGTTCCGCTTTTACGAATGTGGGCAGCGGGGCAGCGGAAATAATTGCACCTTATGATGCGTTTAGATTCGTATCCCGCGCTAACCCGGTCAGCTTTAATAAGACGCTGGTGGCAGGGGAAACCGTTCAGGCGGATAATATCTCGCTTAAATCATTTACGATCAGCTTGAATAATCAGCATCATTATGTCACCTATGACACGGGAAATGAAGTGAGCGAGTTCGGCAACCCGCAGACGGCTGACAGCCATATTGTGGATGATACGGAGCGAATCATCATTTCCAATAGCGGCACGGCGCCGATTGTTGCATCGGGCCCTTATGATGCTTTTCGCTTAACAGACCGATCGGCACCTGCACTTTACAAGGGCTTTTTGGCCAATGGGCAGAGCTTGCGCCTGACGAATACAAGCCCGACGCTTTTTCACTTAAATATGTCAGGGACTTACGATCAGGCCAGCTATAAAACGACAGGAGAGCCGCGCTCGTCGAAGCGCAAGGAAACCTCTCTTGGACAAATTCTTTATAATTCGGAACGGATAACGCTGACGGGCAGCGGGAGCTCCGTACTGCAAATTCTTACGCCTTATGATGTGACGCTAGTGCAATCGAGCACGAATCCAGCCTTGGCTGTGAAGGAGCTTGCGGCCGGGCAAAGCGCTCAGGCTAAGAATACATCCACTTATAATGATCGGGTGGATCTAACCGGCAAGCACGATGTGATGGATTATGATGCCGCCGGCAATCCAGACAGCTACGCACGCGGGCGCACGATTGCTTACCGCGATGTGAATGCCGGCAAGCATGTGGCTGTTATGAATACCGGAACAACGGCGATGGAGGTTTATGGGCCATACGAGCTGTTTGCGATTACGAGCCGGGCGAATCCGGTTACGTTCAGCAGGGTATTAACGGCAAATGAGAGCATGGAGCTGCGAAATCAGACTGGCAAGCTGTTCCCGGTTTATTCGACAGGACTTTATGATCTGGCGCAATATGATGCTGCCAATGATGTAACCGATGTCGAGCGGGAGCATGATACGTCGGTTAAAAATGTATCTGGGCTCAATCGTTTGGCGGTTACGAATGCGCAGGCGTCTTCCATGGCTATTGAAGGTCCATATGATGTATTCTCATTGAGCAGCCGGGCGAATCCTGCGCTTTTTGAACGAGCCCTTGCACCTCGTCAAAGCATGGAGGCTGTGTTTAAAGGAACGGATGATGCCTCTGTCTATATGACGGGCAAATATGATTATTCGCTTTTTGATCAGAATGGGTTAAAAACCTATGCAAGGCAGCAAAACATCATTAAAAATAGATTGGTGAATACGGGGCAGCGAATTGCGGTTATGAACACGGATGTTCAGTCCATCGTCGTTTACGGTGCTTATGATGTTTTTGACAACAATGCCCGTACGAATCCCGTAACGTTTCAGCGTACGCTCGCTCCAGGCGAAAGCTTTGAAGCGACCAACAAGGAACTGACTCCTTATGAGGTCTATCCAAGCGGCCTTTATGATTTCGTTGAGTTTGCTGCGGATCAGGATGTCAGGGAGCTTGGACGGGATCAGACGGCGGCGCTTGAGATTATTTCGTCAGGAAACCGCATTGCGCTAACGAATGCGAATTCCCAAGCCATTACGGTTGAAGGCGCTTATGATGCTTTTCAATTGACGAATCGTACGAACCCTGCGTTATTCGAGCGTACGCTTCAGCCGGGCAGCAGCTTTGAGGCTGCTTACACCGGTACGAAGGATGCCAATGTGAAAATGACAGGCGTCTATGATTTGGCGCTGTATGATGCAGCAGGCGATATTAAAAGCTACTATCACGAGCGGAACGCTTCTATTGGACAGGCCGTCGGTGTTGGCGAAAAAGCAGCCATTATGAACAGCGGCACTAGCAATATGGTTGCTTATGGGGCCTATGATTTGTTCCAGCTTAGCAATCGGGCGAATCCGGTTTCTTTTGTCCGTACGCTCTCCGGAGATGGGACGCTGGAAATTAAGCAAAAAACGAATAAAAGAATGAGCCTGTATTTAGATGGCACATATGATCATGCCGAATATGCGGCAGATGGCTCCGTTAATGGCTACGGGGCTGGAGCAACGCAGAAAGAGCAGATTATTTCGGTTGATGCGAAGTTTGTACTGACCCCATCTGCTGCGCACACGGTCACCGTTAGCGGTGCTTATGATGCTTTCGATATTACCTCAAGAATGATTCGGGCGGTAACGATTAAGTCGCTTGACCCAGGAGCTTCCTATTCGCTGCGCAATATTTCACCGGATTCTTTCAATCTGCGGATCATTGGAAAATATGATTATCAGATTTATGATTTATGGGGAAATATGCAGCGTTTCGGCAACGGAAGCTTGGTGAACCCGCGTGTGATTGATTCAACAGAGCGGATGCTGATTACCAACGCGGATGTTGCTCCTATAACGGTTATGGCGCCAACGGATGCGATCAACGTAACCGACGGCGGCAATGCTAATGAGTTTGTAAAAGCTTTGGCAATAGGCGAAACGCTGGCGGTGAAAAATCAATCGAGCGGCGCGTCTACGATCAACCTTAGCGGCAAATACGATTACGCTCTGTATGATAGCGCAGGAGCTCCTGTACGCTATTTGAGAGAGGCAACGAGTACGGCTATAAGCGTACCGGCAGGCCATAAGCTAGTCATTACGAGCCGGAATGGTACGGGAACCGTTGTAACGGGCGGCGCGCTTGCTTTCCTTGTAACGGAGCAGGAGGAGCCAGCCCTGCGAATGGTTTCGGTTTCCTTCAAAAATACGGTCGAGCTGACGAATATCAGCCCGAAGGCTTGGTCCTTTACGAGCAGCGGCACAATGGACTGGGCGTCATATAATAGCACGGGAACAGTGCTTGGTTACGCTGCTCGTGATAAAGCAGCAACGCACGAGCTTGTTCAAGCTGAAAAGATGGTTGTAACGAGTCCTCTAAGTCAATCGTTAACTATTTGGGGACCTTATGAGTCTTTCAGCTATGTAGATCGTACGGATCCGGCACTAGAGCAGGAAACGCTGAAAGCCGATCAAACGGTTCAGGCTAAAAATCTGACCACATCGACTCAAACGCTAAAAGCTGGCGGCTCCTTTACGTATCGCAGCGGTTCGGGCAGTGAGCAGCCGGGACAAAGTCCGCTAAATGTAAACGCTGGAGCAACGCTGCTGCTTACGAATACAAGCGGCGCGGAATATCTCGTATTTGCACCATTTGGTGCCATTGACCTTAGCTTTCCTGGAGCAGATGGCACACCAATATCCGGCATCGGCGCAGCGGATAAAGTGAAGACGCTGGACCCGTCGGACTATGATCCACAGACGTTCCATGCGGATCCGATCGATACGGCAACGGGAGCGCAAATTATTAATCGCACCTTGCTTACGGCACATGGCGCGGTTCCGATTCCTTTTCAGGCCCAATATCATTCGTTATTGACGGGTACCGGCGATCTGGGAGTCGGCTGGAGCCATAACTTCGAGATGAAGCTGGAGGCTGGCGCGAACAACGCAACGGTTTACTGGAATGCATTCCGCTCTAATGTATTTAATAAAGCAGCGGACGGTACCTATTCGTCAACTGATAAAGCAACAAGGTTGGATCATTTGATGAAAAAGGCGGACGGTACCTATGTGCTTGAACGCAATGATGGTACATTGTATCGTTTCACAGCCGCAGGGCGCTTGACTGAAATCGAGGAGAAAAGCGGGCTGAAGCTGGCATTTGGTTATGCAGCGGATGGTGCCTTAACGACCATCAGCGATCCATTGACAGGAGCGGCATTGACAATCAGCTATGATGCGGCAGGCCGAGTGGTCGAGGTTGCTGATCCGGCAGCGCGTTCCGTCCAGTTCTCTTATGATGCAGCCGGTCGCTTGAACGAAATAACCGATGCAGCAGGAAATGCGACGACGTACAGCTACGACAGCAGCAATCGGATTGTCAGCGCATCGAGCGAGGGCGTCCAGCTGTTCGAGAACACGTATGATCATGAAGGACGCGTCATCAAGCAGCAGGATGCTGTTGCTGGTCATGCTCCAACTACGTTCAGCTATGAAGAGAAGGACAAGAAGTTAGTTACGACGATTACCAATCGTAATGGCGATGTGCAGAAGCTCACGCATGATGCGCAGTACCAGCTGCTTCAAACGGAAGACAGCTTAGGTAATAAAATGACCTTTACGTATGATGCGCAGGGAAATCGCCTAACCGCGACTAATCCGCTAAATCAGACGATCAGCTATGCCTATGATGACAGGCGAAATCTGATTCGTTCAACCGATTATACGGGTGCGCAGGTCAATATGACCTATGACAATGAGGATAATCTGCTCAGCGCAACAGGCCCTGACGGCAATACGATTACGTATACGTACGACAATAACAACCGTTTGATATCCTTAACGGATACAGATGGACAAGTGACTACCTATGCGTATGATGCAGCTGGCATGTTATTATCGGCTACTGATCCAAAAGGCGCACAAACCTCCTATACGTATAATGGAGGCCGACTGGTCAGCATGAACAATGCGGCGGGCGAGGTTACGACGTATGGTTATGACGCTGCCGGAAGAATGGCAAGCGTAACCGATGCGGCAGGAAATACAAGCCAGCTCGTGTACAATGCAGATGATCAACTGCTGAGCGATACGAATGCGCTGGGACATGCGTACTCGTATGCTTATGACAAGCAAGGCTTCCTTGCGTCAGAGGTTGATGCGCGTGGCAACACGACCCATTACACCTATGATAACAACGGCAATCTGACACAGGTTGTGAATGCACTTAATCAAGCTTCGCAGCTCATTTATGATGCGGAGGGCCGTTTGATTGAAGCTATCAATCCGCTTGGCGACAGTGTAAAAATCGTTTATGATGCAGTCGGAAATGTGCTGACTCAGACGAATGCAGAAGGAGAAAGCGTTCGTTATGTGTATGATTCGTTGTATCGCCTTGTAGAAGCGTATAATGCGGACAACACTAAAGTTTATGAGGTTTCTTATGATGCGAAGGGCAATCCGGTCACGATTAAGGATGCACTGAATCATTCGCAAACGTATGTGTACGATGAACTGAATCGTCTCGTGGAAACGATTGATCCGATGAATCGTTCGACGACATTCGCGTACGACGATCTGAATCGTTTGACGACCGTAAGCGATGCGCTTAAAGGCGAAGCCAGCCGCAGCTACGATTCATTAAGCCAAGTTATCGGTTACTCCGATCCAAATCAGAATGCGGCGACGTATACGTATGATTTGGCAGGCAGATTGATTGGCGAAACGAATGCAGCCGGTGAAACATCGACTTACACGTATAATGCTTTAGGCTTGCCGGATGTGGAGACGAATGGTCGCGGACTGACGACGTCCTATAACTATGACGCAGCGTCAAGACTAAACAAATTCGTTGATCAGGCGGGTGAAGTCAGCTATACGTATGATGCGAACGGCAATATAACCGCAGTAACGGATGGACAAGGCAAAGCCTTAACGCGTGTATTTGATGAGCTCGACCGCGTCGTGCAATATACCGATGAATTCGGCAATGTCATTAAATACAGCTATGACGCAGCAGGCAATATGATCATGCTGACCTATCCAGACAACAAAACCGTTTCCTACACGTATGACCGTGCAGGCCGCATGACGAGCGTAACCGATTGGAACGGCCGTGTAACAGCTTACAGCTATGATGCCAATGGCCGTCTTGCATCCACGCTTCGACCTAATGGCACAACGGAAACCAGAACGTATGATGCGAAGGGTCAATTGCTCACGATTAATGACATTGGCTTGGACAGCAGCATAATTCTTGCGTATACGTATGGCTATGATGCGATTGGCAATGTCATCAGCGAAAATGGCGGTCC
>NZ_JBCNGR010000046.1:0-37073 GCF_050481745.1 Paenibacillus algorifonticola
ACAAAAGAAGCGGCAGAGGGAGAGGTTTGTGAGAAACATGCGCAATGTTGATACCTTTTCGGGCGACAGCTCCGGGTTTTAAATTCAGAAACGTGTGGGGGTGGGTCCGGCGGCGCAATAACACTGTGCGCATCAACCACTAACTATGCTGTGCCCCGCAGCGCCGCCTCTTCCCTTCCCAATCTTGCTCGGGAGGTGAACGGGCGGCGCTTTCTCATGACATACGACGCTATAGAGCAAATTTGTACAGTGCAGGACTGTCCAATTTTATAAAGTAGAAGCGGCAAGAGGAATAACCGTAACAAGTGTCCCCGCCTTGATGCCTGTCTTCGTAGGCGGAATGACGATAAGGCAGTTAGCATCCTTTAACGTAACCAGCGCGCTCGACATATCCACGCCCTCTTGCCTTACGTACACCAATCCGTTGTTGAAATATCGTATGCCTCGTACATAGCGGGGATAGGCATTAACCTTGTTATAATCGGCTGCAAGAAATGCATCATGCTCCTGAGCATCAGCTGACTTATACTCCCCCTGCATGGCGAGCAATACGGGACGCACCAATAATTCACAGCCGATAAAGCATGCTGCCGGATTGCCGGACAATCCAAAAAACAGTTTATTCTTCCATACGCCTGCGCTCGTTGGACTGCCTGGGCGCATTGCGATTTTATTAAACAGCGTTTCCCCTTCCCACTTCTGGAAAAAATCAGCGATAATATCATAATCCCCGACAGACACGCCTCCCGTTGCAACTACGATATCCACGTCGCTTGCGAGCAGCTTGTACAGCATGCTTTCAGCGTTCAGATAATCATCAGCAATGTGCTCCACGAAAAGCGGTTCAGCGCCGCATGCCCGCACTTGAGCCGCCAGCATATAAATGTTGCTGTTTCTGATCTTGGCGCCTTCCAGCGGCTCATTAATGGACAATAGCTCGCTCCCGGTTGACACGATCGCAACGAGCGGCTTGCGGTGCACACGAACCTCCGCGCAGCCGAGTGCGCTCAGCAGAGCCATCTGCCCCGGCCCGATCCGTTCGCCCGCTTCCAGCATCAGCTCACCAGCAACTGCTTCTTGGCCGATTGGCGATATGTTCGCTCCGGCGGGTACCGCCTTGCGCAGCATGACATAGGGTTGTCCAGCCTTTTCGGCCTCCTCGGTCATTTCCAGCATAATGACGGCATCGGCACCATCCGGCACCATCCCGCCGGTCATAATTCGTGCCGCTGTGCCAGGCGCAATCGCTTTTGTCGGTACAGTGCCGCTTGGCAGCTGTTCAATAACTTCCAGCATAACAGGCAGCTGCTGCAAATCCGCCGTTCTGATGGCGTAGCCATCCATGCCTGAGCGGCGAAAATGCGGAATCGCTACTCGTGCGTGAATACTCTCGGCTAAGCAATAGCCTGCTGCATCTGCCAATGCAATTTTGACCGTACCGGACTGATGAACCCGATCAAGCAAAGCCTGCTGCGCGTCGCCTAGCGTCACTGCTTTTCTTTGATGCTTGCTATCGTTTTTCTCCTTGTGTATGTTCATTAGAAGGTCGTCCTTTCAAAAGCTGTTCTCATTTAATTGAATGTACCAGTATAATGTGCCAAACCACTGTGAGATAGGTCACTAAAGAATAGCTTATGCATGTCTATATTGCAAAAAAAGACCAATCAGCCTGATACTGATTGATCCCATCTATGAAATTCCGATATGATTATATAAGAAAAACTAGGAAGGAAGATGCGCGTTATGCTGCTTCATAAAGGAGAAACACTGTTCCGTCAAGGAGAGCTAGGACCGCTCTACCACATTAAAAGCGGAATGCTCAAAATTATTCGCCTGCATGAGGATGGCCATCCGATTCTAATGAATATTATCACCGCTGGAGAAACGATTCCCCATCATTCGCTCATTACCCAGCAGGCGTATCACGGAACAGCTGTAGCGCTGGTTACCTGCGATATTGAGGTGCTGCCATCGCAGGAGTGGTACCAAACGCTGGAGAGCGAGCCGGAAAAATGCCGCGATATTGCGCTGCTGCTGCAAAACAAGCTGCGCATGATGCAGCAGCGCATTGATCAATTGACGCAGGCCGCACCGATTGATAAGCTCCGCAAGCTGGAGCAGTGGTTCGACCAGTATATTTCACCTGCTACCCTTTGCGATATACTGACGCAGGATGAAATTGGACAGCTGATCGGGCTGCGCCGCGAAACAGTCAATCGTCTGCTGCGCGCAAAGGCAACCGAAAGCACAATGAAGGGAGCATCCTTCTAATTAAACGATATCAGCTGTATCCTCCTGCTCGCCTTGCCCATCGTTCAAGCTTTCAGCCGGACCAAAAAACTCAAAATGAATATCGGAAGCCTGAACGTCAAACACCCGCAAGGCGCGATTGATCATTTTCATGAACGGCTGTGGTCCGCAAAAGTAAAAGCTGGCATCCGTTGTCGGAATTGCTGTGCGAAGCCATGGGAAATTGATCAGCCCTTCCTTGTGGTAATCTTTAAGTGCCTTGTCATGTGCCGTAGGCTGCGTATAGCAGTAGAAGACGGACAGCTGCGGGTGACGGCCGGCAAGCGCGGTTACCTGCTCCTTCATCGCATGCGTGTCTCCATTCGTGGTCGCATGGATAAAAGTAACCGGCCGCTCTGGACTGGCTTCCAATACAGCATGCAGCATACTCATCATCGGTGTCAGCCCAACGCCGCCGCTAATGAGCACGACAGGCCGCGTATCCTCCAAATCAACGGTAAAATCGCCCGCCGGTGCTGACAAATGAACGATATCTCCTTCTCGCAAATGCTCATGCAAAGACACGGATACTTTGCCAGCAGGCTGGTCATCCCGCCCATCCTCGCGTTTGACTGAAATGCGGTAATAAGGCTTGCTTGGCGAATCCGATAAGCTATATTGACGAATATGGGTAAAAGCATCATTCGGCAGTTCCCTTTTCATACTCACATATTGGCCAGCTTTAAAGCTTGCAATTGCACCACCGTCCTCCGGCAGGAGGTAGAAGGATGTAATGTTGTCGCTCTCCTGAACCTTTTTATTAACCACAAAAGCCCGGAACCCTTCCCAGCCGCCATGCTGCTGCTCTGCCTGCTTATACATTTCCTTCTCCACGCCGATAAACGCATCGGCAATAAGACCATAGGCTTCAGCCCACGCCTGCAAAATATCATCCGTAGCCGCATCGCCCAGCACATCCTTGATCGCAGCAAGCAAATATTTCCCGACAATCGGATAATGCTCTGGCAAAATCCCCAAGCTTCTATGCTTATGGGCAATTTGCTTCACAACTGGCAATATAGCAGCCAAATTATCAATATGAAGAGCGGCAGCGTAAACCGCATTTGCGAGCGCCGCTTGCTGCTTGCCTTGTTTTTGATTAGCATGGTTGAAAATATGAAGCAGCTCCGGATGAGCCGCAAACATCGTTTCATAGAAATGCTTTGTAATTGTCGTGCCGTGGACTTCCAATACAGGAACGGTAGATTTAATTATGGCAATGGTCTTCTCACTCAGCATCATCGCACTCTCCTCACGGGTTTAAGTATCCTTCAAGCTTGATCTTCACCAGTATAAACAAGGAATACGTTTTTGATTGTGATTGAAATCACAATAAAGAATGCTGAATTGTGACAGTTTCCCATAGGTAAAAAATATATCCCCTAATAGGGGATCATGATCATAGGATTATATTTCAAAAAAAATCCAGCTAAAGCACGGGCTTCAGCTGGATTTAAGCATTTTTTCAACCTTTTAGCGAATTTTGTCACATTTGACGTTAATCATTCACGTTTTAGACAATCGTTAGACAAAGTTCTTTAAGGTTCGACTAAGGTTTTGTTTATATAATAATAACTATCAACCCCACAGTTGATCATATAACTAGGACAGGCCCACAGAGATGTGGGCCACTTTTTTTAAAATATAGAAAAGTATAAGATGTTTCCATCCTTTCTCTATATTTCTCGGAATGAAAGGCGCCGCGCCGCCAGAGGACGGCGAATGCCCTTTTACCTTGTCCGGCCTTCATTCCAGACCTGAAAATCAGGTTTGCCATCCTCCGACCAATGCAGCTGCTTGACGAACGTATGACGATTCGGATCATTGAGCGGGTCGCCCTCAATCTCCTTATAGGTGCGGGCATGGTACACGAATACATCCGTCTTGCCATCCTCCGCTACAGTGAAGCCGTTATGGCCCGGCCCATACTGATCGCGCTCCTCATCCGTCTTAAATACCGGCTCCGGCGATTTCGTCCACGAAGCAGCATCAAGCAGGTTGCTGTCCTCAGCTGCGGTAAGCAAACCGACGCAATAATTAAAATCAGTAGCGCTAGCAGAATAACTGATGAAAATGCTGCCGCCCCTTTTGATGACCGCTGGTCCCTCATTAACCAAATAACCGATTTTTTCCCAATCGTATTCCGGGGTTGCGATCATAATCTGAGTTCCGCGAATCGTCCAAGGATTTTCCATCGCCGCGATGTACAGGTTCGTATTGCCTTTAATCGCTGGATCATTTTGCGCCCAAACGAGATAGCGCTCTCCCTTATGCTCAAACGTCGTAGCATCCAGGTTGAAGGACTCCCAGTTCATTATGATTTTGCCCTTCTCCGTCCATGCGCCCTCTAGCGGATTAGCGCTTTCATTTTCAAGCACATAGGTGCGATGAGCAAAGCCTGCATCCGCCCTGCCCGAAGCAAAATAAATGTACCAACGGCCATCGATAAAATGAATTTCAGGGGCCCAAATTTTCTCGCTCATTTCGCCGCTCTCATGCTTGTGCCAGATTGCTACCGGCTCCGCATCAGCAAGACCCGTGATCGTCTGGGAGCGGCGCAGCTCGATATAATTATATGCCGGCTCGGTCGCCGTGAAATAATACCAGCCGTCTACATGCTTATAAATCCACGGGTCAGCGCGCTGCAAGACGACCGCTTTGCCCTCATTTTGCGTGATTTGCGTTGTAATCGGCTGTAAACTCTTCGATGATTTTGTCTCCGCCGTCTTTTCTCCATTTGGCAACTGCATCATTCCAACCTTTCTCGTCAAGCTCACCCAATACGTATTTGGTCTGTGCATCGGTTATTGCTGTTTTGAGCTCATTGCCCTTCTGTACATTGGTCTCGGACAACAGCGATGCGCTTAAATCAACCACAGCAAGCTCCAAATTATCCTCATATAGCTTCTCCAGCCTGACGTCCAACTCCTTCTTTTCACCCTGCATCGCAATCGATGTCGAATAAATCCACCGTAAATTCCACAAATCGCCGATGGAGGACGCTGCTGCTTCATTTTTAACCGGCTTGCCGTCTACCAATTGATAATCGCTGCCTTCAAGGCCCCAGGCGATGAAATCTTCCATCTTCTTGTCGGCCATTTTATCGAGGAAATCAATAATGGCTTTCACTTGTTCCTCTGTTTTCACACTGGATTTCGGAATGGCAAGCAGAGAATCATACCCATTCGTCCCACGAACACGCTCGCCTTTGGGTCCGTCAAAGTTCTGTGCCACATCAATAACGACCTTCGGGTTAGCTTTCTGCAAATCGGCATGACCCGCAGCATCACCAATAACGGAGAAATACATGCCCGCCTTTTCTTTATTAAAATAATCATATTTAGGAGCAATCGGGAAGTCATTAATAATAAGCTTCTCATCAACCATTTTCTTATAAAGATCCAAGCTTTTCTTAAATTCCGGGTAGATGAAATCCGGCATCACCTTTCCATCCTGAAGCCCCCAGCCATTCGGGCCCCCATTATAAACATTCAACTGCTTAAGCAGTTCCATTGCCTTATCTTCCTGAATGCCAAACGTATCGTTTTTTCCATTGCCGTCCGGATCATTTTCCGTAAACGCTTTCGCTATTTTGTAGATGTCGTCAACCGATTTTGGCTGCTGCAAGCCAAGATGATCAAGCCAGTCTTTGCGAAAAATCATGCCGTAGCGCGCCAGCACCCGCTCTCTCGGGATACCGTAGAGCTTGCCGCCAATCGTCGCATTCGTTTTTGCTATTTCGCTCATTTGGGCCAAGTTTTTCGTATTCTGCAAAAAGGGCGTCAGCTCCCAAAATACCCCTGACAGCTGGGCGTTGAGCATCGCGGAATCTTTATTCCGCCGCACGAGCATAAGATCCGGCAGCTTGCCGGAAGCAAGCGTCGCACTTACCTTGTCGTCATAAGCAGAGGTAGGCACCCAAGTGAAATCAAGCTTCGTATTTGTATAATCTTCAACATACTTAATGCCGGCACTTTCCTTCTTCATCGGCTCCGTGCCAAATTGGATCATCATAATGTTAATTGCTGTCGACCCCGAGCCTGCCTCTGCAGTTGCCCCAGTGCCTGCTTCCTCATTAACGGATGAGCCGCAGCCCGCCAGCACACCTGCCATAACACCGGAAATACAAGTGCAGGTGACCATTCGTTTAAGTACATTTAGCTTCATTCGCTTGTTCATTTTAAGTTGCCCCCTAATGGTATTTTGTTTTTGTTGCCTCACTACCCTTTTACTGAACCAAGCAGCGCCCCTTTAGCGAAATGCTTTTGCAAAAACGGATAAACGACGAGTATCGGTAAAACAGAAAGGACGATAACGGCCATTTTAATCGTTTCCGCAGGCGGTGCCACATAACCGGTTTCAAACGAGGTTGAGTCTCCGATCCCCCCTTGTGATAAAATAACGATTTGCCGCAGCCATACTTGTATTGGCCATAGACTTGAATCGTTAATGTATAGAACGGCGCTGAAATAGGAATTCCAATGCCCTACTGCATAAAATAAAGCTAGCGATGCCAGCACAGGAGCAGACAGCGGGATGACAATACGGAATAAAATGCCGGGATCGCTGCATCCGTCAATTCGTGCCGCTTCCTCCAAGCCATCCGGAAGGTTTTGAAAAAAATTGCGCATAATGATCAAGTTAAAGGCACTGATTAGGCCTGGAATGATTAACGCTCCGACATGATCAAGCAGCCCCGTCCATCTTACGATCAAATAAGTCGGAATCATGCCTCCGCCAAATAACATCGAGAATACGACCATTTTCATAATCAGCCTGCTCCCGAACAAATCCCGCTGCGCAAGCGGATAGGCCATAAGCGCTGTAAACAGCAAATTTACAAGTGTTCCGACGACGGTGACCAGTGCGGTTACGCCGAGGCTGTTCACGATCGTATTGGTAGACAGCACATAGCGGTAGCCTTCTAGTGAAAAGCTGTGCGGAATGAGAATGAAGCCTCGCTTGAGCAGCTCTTCCGGCGCCGTAAGCGACGCTGACAAAATATAAATAAACGGCAAAGTGCACACAGCGGCAATTAGGCCGAGCAGCACATAATTCGTCCAGTCGATGACTCTTCCCATTATGCTTTTATCCATGCAGCCCTTCCCTCCCATCTAAGCTAGCTGCCGTGAGCTTGGCAGCATTGTTTTAGTTCTTGCTCTTGCTCTTGCTCTTGCTCTTGCTCTTGCTCTTCTTTTTCATCCATTCCCACTAGGGGATTGGTGAAAAAGGCGAAGCGGATTCCAACCGCGATCGAAACCCAAACCTTTTACGCAGTGCAGCAACTTTTTCACCAGTCCCCTAGTATATTCCGTCTTCCCCAAACTTCTTTGCCAAATAGTTAGCCGCTACAACGAGCACAAGTCCTACGACGGATTTAAACACGCCTACCGCTGTACTAAAGCTGAATTGCCCCTGCGTGATCCCCATGTTGTACACGTACGTATCAAATACTTCCCCGACATCGCGGTTCATCGAATTGAGCATGAGAAAAATTTGTTCAAAGCCAGTATCGAGAAAATGGCCGAGCCGCAGGATGAGCAGGATGACGATTGTGCTCCGGATAGCCGGGAGCGTAATATGCCACATTTGCTTCCATCTTCCGGCGCCGTCAATTTTGGCTGCCTCATACAGCTGCGGATCTACCCCAGCAAGCGCTGCGAGAAAAATAATCGTGCCCCAGCCCGTCTCCTTCCACATCACTTGTGAAGTAATCATCGTGCGGAACCAGTTCTCGCTGAGAAGAAAGTTAATCGGATTTTTGCCCGATTCAGCCAGCATTATATTAACAAGGCCATCCTGTGAAGAGAAGAATAGAAAGCTGATGCCAGCCACGACGACCCACGACACAAAATGCGGCACATAAATGAGCGTCTGCACGATTCGCTTATAGGCTTCCTTTCGCACTTCATTCAACATCAAAGCAATAACAATCGGCAGCGGGAAAAAGAAAACAATGTTGTACATCGCCAGCATAAAGGTGTTGCGAAACAACATCCAAAACGCATCATTTTGGAAGAAAGCTTCGAAATGCTTGAATCCTACCCAATTGCTTTTCCAAAACCCCGCATACGGCTGGTAATCCTGAAAGGAGATGAGTACTCCCCACATCGGCACATATTTGTAAACGATAAAATACAAAACGCCGGGTAATAACATGAGATAAAACCAGCGCTGCCTTTTCCAGCGTTTGGACAGCATGTCCATTTTGGATTTCGTCTGGGCATTGGATACGCCCGTTTGATTATTTATTGCAGTTTGCATAATAGCTTCCCCCTCCTAATTATGACGTGTGCTTCGATTGCGATTGGCAGGTGGAAGCCGTCTTCTGCACGCTTCGCCTGATGAACACCGCTCCTCTACAAATTACCGCCTGCCGCAATTACCGTCTACAATCATCAGGGCAGATGTTGCTCAGCCAGCTAGAGGTTACGCGCCTAAATAATCATTAGGGAAGCTGTCATAATCATTAGGGCAGAATGCAGGTGGGACAAGGCTTTTGCTGTATAAAAAAGCTCTGCGCCCAAGGCGCAGAGCTTACTCCACTCGATATTTTTTCCGGTATTCGCCCGGGGTCATCTGCTCCATTTTCCGAAAATATCGGATAAAATTTTGTGGATTTTGGTACTGGATTCGTGCGGAAATATCGGCGATTTTCCAATCCGTTTCGAGCAGCCACTTCTTCGCTTGACTCAGCCGATACTGTGACAAATATTCGCTAAAATTAATGCCTGTCTCCTTGCGGAAAACCGTTTTCAAATAATTAGGATGGTAATTAGTCCGGGCCGAGCAAAGCTCTAGCGTAATATCCTGCTCGTATTCATGATGAATGATTTCTTTAATCTGGTCAGAAATGTTGCGGTTGCGGCGATCCCATTGCGAGCTCATCTCTTGAACCATCGGAATGAGCAACGCTGACATAAACCACTCCTCGGTTTCCGCTACCGTTTTCAGCTCGGACAGTTGATCAAACAATTCTCGCTCATCCAGCATTTGCAGGCGAAGCTCCTCGCCAGCATTTTGCACCTCGCGAATCAAATCCGCAAGCAGCCGGAACAAGCTCATCTGAATTTCCTTATGATGAATATGCCCGCGCATCGCTAAGGCAAGGAATTCCTTTAGCAGCTTCTGCGCTTGCTCCAGATCAGGAATCATAATCGCTTCAATGAGCTGCTTTTCAATCCATTCCGGAAATACGGCCGGGGTTCGTTGATCAGGCAGTACATCCTGGGCAAGCAAAATCGCTTCCTCACCTATACGAATACGGTATTTCAGTGCCTCAACACTTTCTCCATAAGCCTGAGTTGCTTCGTTGAGCTTCTTATGAAATCGGCTTATTCCGATGCTGACGCTCAGCCCAACGGTCTCCTTCACTTTGGATTGCACGGTTTCCGCCCATGCATATACCGCATTTTTAGCATCATCTGTATCTTCCTCATCAGCGGCGGCCTTGAGCAGCGTCACCTGATTTCCGCCAATAACGACAGGGTCAAAGCGAAGCTCTGCCGGAATCAGCTCAATCACGATATTATTGACGGCGAACATGAGCAGATCACGGTCATTTTCCTGAAAACGGGTACCTTTGAAGGTATCAATTTGTACGGTGAGGATACAATACAGCGCTTGGTCAAGCTCATAATGAAATTGCTGCGTCTTTTCGCGAATATGGCTGCCCGAAAGTTCCCCCAACAGCAGCTTTCGCACGAAAAATTCCTTAAGCTGCTGGGTCTGCCCCTGCAATTGACCCAGCAGTTTGGATTGGGACAGCTTAAGCGATTGTATGCGCTCGCCAATGACCTCCAGCTCGTCCCCTTGCAGCGCTTGCTCTCCGTCCAGCGCCGATTCGAACACGCGGCGGATCGGTTCATACATTTTACGCGTTCCGAACAAGGACATCGCCAGCAGCGTCAGAAACACAGCAGTGCAAATGAGCGCCGTATACCAGCCGATTACACTCGTTTCCATCGTGACCTGCTCAATAGAAATAAATGATACATAAACCCAGCCATTATAAGGAGATATTCGGTAGTTTAGTCCAATAGGACCTTTCTCCGTCTTAATCGTAATAGCGCCTTCTTCCCTGTCTGCTGCTTCACGCAACTGCGGCACCATGCCGTCCAAATCTGCAGAGGTGAAGGCCGTCCCTTCCAGACCGGTCAACTGCCGATAATTCGCATCAAAAATGACAGTAGCCGCTTCCTTCGTCTCCTGCGGCGTAAGCTTATCCAGCCGATAAAGCGGTATAGTCGCCACCATTAGTCCAGTAGGATTTTTCAACGTATTAATAGGCAGCTTTTTCACCAATTGCACATGGCTGCTCTTCGCATCCGTAACCCAGCTGGACAGCTCCGGGATAGCTGCCAAATTAGTAAGCGGTTTCATTTTGTCATTGCCGGATCCGTACCGAAACCCGCTGTTGTCAAGTGCCCACTCCTGCTCCAAGCTAGCCAAACTAATATTTTGAATGCCGGTATCATACGCCTGAAGCTTATACAGCTCCTCCGACAACTCATTAATTAACGTAAAATCGCGTGGTTCAAATTGCTTGACGACGACCTGATTTATAAGCGGCCGATTAATGAACTGAATGAGCGAGCTGTCGATCGTCTTAAGCAGTTGCTCTACTTGAAGCTGGGTTTGGACAAGCACCTCACGATTACCCTGCTGCACCTTATCTTCAATGATGCCTTTCGCTTTAAAATAAGACAGGCCGCCAAGCGTCAATATGGGAATGGTCAAAAGCACCATACAGAACGCGGCCAGCCTTCGCATATATTTTGATTTTAACAATGATACTCCTCCGCCTGTGATTTAGCGTAAGACGCCCTCTTTTATGAAAGCGGTTCATTGTTACATTATATACAAAAGCCAGCCTTCGCTCAATGTCAGGTATGGTAAACGCTTAGGCTTCCTCTGACCGGACCCTTCTTCTGCCGCCATGAAACACATTGTCGAGCGACAGCCAGCTGCTGCCATTCATCGTCAAATGGACACAGCAGGCAAAAAGCAGCAAGTCAATCTCAAAGCCATTGATTAAGCCTTTTTCCCACGATACATACAAGGTCGCAACAATCATTTGAATGCCGAATAAGGCGGCAAATATTTTGGTTTCAAGGCCGAGAACTAGCGCAGCTCCGCCCACTACCTCAAGAGTTGCTATCACATAGGCGAAAAATCCCGAAATGCCATAGTTGCTGAACATCAACCGAGGACATTCGCAACATTTCCACCTTCTCGGAGGAGCAAATGGCGACCGTTCAGCAAATGAGCGCTTCGTCAGAAGCGTTAACATCGCTCTCTACTGAGCTGCGGGAGGAAACGCGCAAATTCAAAATAACGCCGGAAGAGTCAGAAACGGCGGCTATTGCTGAAACATTTGAATAAAATGACGGGCAGCATTGGAAAGATAACGATTCCTGAGCCATACGATGCCGACATCTGATTGAAAATCCGTGTCCGTGATGGCCAGCATGCGAATCGTTGGCAGCGGGAATGAGGCCATAACCGATTTAGGAAAGACGGTTACGCCAATTCCTGCTGCCACTAGTGCCATTATTATGGCAACGCTCGAGCATTCGCAAATGATTTTCGGCTCAAAGCCGTGGGCGCGGCATTCAATCATCACCTTCTCATGCATCGCCGTTGTCCGCTCCGTCTTAAGGGCAAGAAACGGCAAATCCTTAAGCTCGCTCATCTGCATCGATTGCTTTTGCGGATCTGTGCTCCATTTTGAAGGCAGCACTGCAACGAACGGATCGGATGGCAGCGGCAAAATCGAATAGGGCTGCGAATCAGAAGCCGATTCGAATGGGAGTCTGGCAACGACAAGCTCAATGCTGCGCTTCTCCAGCTGGCTGCCCAGCAAATAATGATCGCCTTCCCAAATTTTAAATGTTACCTCGGGATGCTTGTCCCGAAACCGCTCAATGACAGGCGGCAGCAGCGAAATACAGGAAACGACCGAGCCAATGGGCAGCACACCCTGAATGCCCGCATCGAGCTCGCGTACCTCCTGCATCGTTTCATTAAATTGATTGACCAAGCTTTCGGCCTTATCGCGCAGCAGTTCTCCCGCATGAGTCAGCACAAGGCTTTTGCCATTGCGGTCAAATAAAGTGACATTCAACTCCTGCTCCATTTGCTTTAATTGACGGCTGAGCGGGGGCTGCTCCATATTCAGCAGCTTGGCCGCACGTGTAATTTGCCCCTCCTTGGCGATAGCCAGGAAGTATTTGAGCTGACGTATATCCATATACATTCTCCTATACCTAAAAAGTATGATGATCCGATAAAACAGATATTATCAATATACTTGGTTAAGTGGTACGATTCAACTAAACGATTGTCACCAAAAAAAGTGGGAGGATTCTAAAATGAACCAACCGATTGCCATTGAATTAGCAACTACCAAAAAAACAAAGCCCCAAGCCGATCAATTAGGGTTTGGAAAATATTATACCGACCATATGTTCATTATGGACTATGAAGCATCGAAAGGCTGGCATAGCCCAAGAATCGTTCCTTACCAGCCGATTACGCTCGACCCAGCTTCCAAGGTATTCCACTACGGTCAAACGGTGTTCGAAGGTTTGAAAGCGTATCGCACAGAGAGCGGCAGCATTTTGCTGTTCCGTCCAGAGGAAAACTTTAAAAGGCTTAACCGCTCTAACGAGCGTCTGAGCATTCCACATCTTGACGAGGAAATTGCGCTGGAAGCTTTGAAGCAGCTCATCGCTGTTGACCAGGACTGGATTCCTGATGAGGATAAAACGTCCCTTTATGTTCGTCCATTCATTATTGCAAATGAATCTTCCCTTGGTGTAGCGCCATCGCAAAACTATATGTTTATGATTATCCTTTCGCCGGTCGGCTCGTATTACGCAGAGGGCATCCATCCGGTGAAAATTTTCGTAGAATCCGAATATGTACGTGCGGTTAAAGGAGGCGTCGGCAATGCCAAGACAGCTGGCAACTATGCTGCTGGCTTGAAAGCCCAGGAAGAAGCATCGGCCAAAGGCTGCACACAAGTATTGTGGCTGGACGGTGTTGAGCGTAAGTACATCGAGGAAGTTGGCAGCATGAACGTCTTTTTCAGCATCAACGGCACGATTGTCACTCCGGCGCTGAATGGCAGCATTCTCGACGGCATTACGCGCAAGTCGATTATTGAGCTGCTAAAATCATGGAATATTCCGGTTGAGGAGCGCAAGCTGTCCATTGACGAGCTCGTGGAAGCTTATCATAATGATACGCTGGAGGAAGCTTTCGGAACAGGTACAGCAGCGGTTATTTCGCCAATTGGAGAGCTGCATTACCTTGATGAGCAGCTGCTGCTGCGCGGCGGTGAGACAGGCCCACTGTCACGCAAGCTGTATGAGACGTTAACAGGCATTCAAACGGGTGTCATCGCCGATCCTTTCGGTTGGACCGTAGAACTGCCAAGTGCCCAATATTCCGCTGGAACAAAATAAAACATAGCGGCGCTCATTTGGCGCACCGTATGCCCCTTTACACATAAACGAACCCCGTGCTTTCAGAAGAGCACGGGGTTCGTTTTATTTTTTTTATTTTTTTTATTTTTATTTTATTTTATTTCTTATCGTATTCGGTGTATATGGCAATTAACTTTATCCTTGCGAAGCAGCAAATAGCTATCAATAGCTGCGATTCGTCAGCTGATCCAAGCTTTTGAATGTATAGCCTTGCGCCCTCGCGCCATCTATAATCGCCCCTAAAGCTTGAGCATTGTCGCTCGAAACCGAATGCAGCAAAATTACAGCTCCCGGGTGAAGCTGGCGCATCACTTGATCTAGGGCGTATGCAGCACCCTTTTGGCTCTTAATGTCCCAATCCTTGTAGGCAACCGACCAAAATACACTTGTATATCCAGCCTGCTTGCTGACAGCAAGCACCTGATTGCTGAAAATCCCCCTTGGCGGCCGCAAATACGCCATTTCCTGCTGGCCGGTGAGCAGTGCCGACTGCTCTGCCACCTTTTGGAGCTCGGTCTGAATTTGTCCTGAGCTGAGCTGTGTCATATCCGGATGGCTCCATGAATGGTTGCCAACGATATGTCCTTCCGACGCCATACGTTTTACTAGCTCAGGCTGGTCTTTAATGAAATGACCCGTTACAAAAAAAGCGGCAGGAACACCCTTAGCCTTAAGTGTATCCAGAACCTTGGTCGTATAACCATTCTCATAGCCATTATCGAAGGTCAGATATAGTTCCTTCTGCTTCGTATCGCCGAGGAAAATCGCCCCATTTTGCTGAACGATGCCTTTAAAGCCCTCTTCATTAATCGAGGGCAGCTGTCCTCCTGTGCTTTTCTTAAACCCAAAATGATAAACCCCCGGCTGTGCCAACGCGCTGCCCATGCCAAGGCAGCCTAGCCATACAGCCAAACACAGGCTTAGCAGCCGGAGTGTCATACGCTTCATCATGCTGTTCCCCCTCATTCATTTGCTGCTTACTCAGCTTTATGTTCTGCATCCAGCAAGCAAATTATGAGTGGAGCCTCATATTAAATATGCGAAAGCTTATCCGGATTATACATCGTATAAATACGCTTTATCCGGCTGCCAGCCTCCGTTTGAACCCATTCCAGACACATGACCGCTTGAATATCTTTTCCCCGGCGGAAGATGAGCGCTGGCTGTCCGTTCAACATAGAAATGGATATATTCGCACCGTGCAGGCTGTGCGTGGACATTCTCCGCAGCAGTATTACAGCACGGCGTGCGCTAATAACGGGCCTTCTCACTGCAGTAACTTTGCCGCCGCCATCGGTGATAAGCACAGCATCTTGACGCATCAGAGCAAGCAGCTTCCCAATATCGGCCTGTTCAAATGCCGCAACAAATGGCTCCAATGCTGCTGCGTCCACCGTTAGCTCTTGTTCCTCAGCATGAGACTGTGGATGCTGGCGGTACAGCTCAAGCGACTGCTTGGCTCGACTCAAAATTTTGCGGCAGTTTGCCTCTGACTTGCCTACCAGCTCTGCAAGCTCATCGTAGCCATAGCCATATCCTTCACGCAGCACAAATACAGCACGCTCTAATGGGGATAAATGTTCCAGCATGACGAGCATCGCATAGCTAATCGTTTCCCTGCGCGTGAGCTGCTCCAAAGGTTCATCGCCATAATCGCCGCTCCATGGCTCCGGCAGCCATTCGCCGACATAAGCTTCTCGCTTGTGGCGGGCAGAATGCAGCACATTCATGCAGCGGTTGACCATTATTTTGCACAAATAGGCTTTGACATTGCTCAGCGGATGAGGCTCTGCCGACTGAAGCGTAACAAAAACATCCTGAACGACATCGTCCGCCTCCTGCCGTGATCCAAGCAGCTTGTATGCAAGCGAGCTAAGCAGCGACTTATATTCGGCATACCACTCTGCTACTTTCCACAACACCTGAGTATCCGCCATCTCGCTTCCAAAACTTCCTTTCTAAAATAACCAAATTTATAATTTCCTATAACGTCCTTTAGTCAAAGCAGCCCGGGAACATGCTAGTTGAAATGGCAATCCGATTCCAGCTGTTGATCGTAATAATCGCCAATATTAAAGCTGCATATTCCGCTTCATCATAATAGTCTCTTACGCGATTGTATAGCTCATCCGGTACTCCCGCTTCAGAAATCTGAGTCACGTGCTCGGTCAATTCCAAAACGGCACATTCCTTCTCCGTATAGATCGGCGCTTCTCGCCATACGCTTAGCAGCATAATTCGCTGCAAACTTTCGCCCTTGTTCATCAGATCCTCACTATGCATATCCAGACAAAAAGCACAGCCATTGATTTGCGACGCCCGCAGCTTAATAAGCTCGTAGGTGATAGGATCAATGCCTGAGCTTGACGCTGCTTTCTCCAATTCCATCAACGCTTTAAATACAGCCGGGTTCGCCGTGCGATAGTTTACTCTTAATTTCATTTTAAATTCCTCCTGATAGGTTGGTGTTTTGCGGTTCTCATAAGATAAGACAAAGAAGCCGCTCCTTTTGTGACAATCAAAAGCAAAAAAATCCGGACTTTACGCATAAAGCGTAAAGTCCGGATTTTTCATTTTTCTAATCGGTACGTGTGGCCGCAGAAGGAGCATTTGAACAATATGCCAGTCTCGCCCATGACCCAGCTGATTCGATCATCGTCCTCCGCTTCCAAATATTCGCGCCCCTGTTCGTCTCGATCTCCGGTTGCGAAAAGCCCGGTTTGATTGCCGCACTCACATTCAAAGGTTAGTACCACTGTTTGTTTGTCCTCCCCTCAACACAGATATTTGCTGCTAATTTCGCCAAAGCTATTGACAATGATACATTTTGTATCATAAATTAATAGTTAAGCTTGTATTATTATTTCAGCTTTTTTGAAGGAGCCACTAAAATGACGATGGGAGACCGATTGAAGGAACTCCGCTTACAAAAAAATCTTTCGCAAGAAGCCGTTGCCCGTGCAATCGGAATCACCCGCTCGGCTTACAGTCATTATGAAATTAACAATCGCCAGCCTGTATATGAAACGCTGATTAAGCTCGCCTTCTTTTTTCATGTTACGACGGACTATATTATTGAAGGTGAAACTCGCCAGCAAGGGGCTGGGCTAGCCCGGGAAGAAACGCAGGAACTGCTGCGACTGCTGAATCATATGGATGAAGACAAGCGAAAAGCATCCATTGACAAGATGCTCAGTGTCATACGCGAGTCGGAATAATTTTCAGCCCTCTTGCTGCCTTCCTTAGCGGCGAGCCGTCAGAACGGCCATCATCAGTGAGAGGATAGCAAGGCTAGCTGCATAACCGCCAATAATGTCCGTTGCGTAATGGACGCTGAAATAAAGCCTTGAGGCGCCCATTAATAAAATAAGCAATCCGGCGAGTACATAGCTGATCCGCTTCGTCGTTCGACTGAACCAGGCATCCCTTCCAATCCATATAGCTGCCAGCCCATAAAGCGAAAGCGCCATCATGGCATTCCCGCTCGGGAAACTTGTGCCAGCTGCTTCTATTGCCCAAGCCTCCTCTGGCCGACCCCGGTCAAAGGCCATTTTGGCCAAAGTATTCGTTATGTATACAAGTCCAGTACCAACTATAATCGGTGCTGCTTTCAGCCAGCCGCTGCGCCAGCCGAACCATAGAAAAAGCACAAAAGTCGCTGCGATAATAAATAGCGAAGATCCCATATAAGACAGCACTTTAAAAAAAGCTGTCCAGCCTTCTCCCCGCATTTGCTGAGCGAATGCGGCTGTTTCTTTGTCCAGCTGTGACAGCTCAAGGCGCACAGCCTGCTGTGCAGTTAATGCAAATATAAGCACGCCTGCAGCAAGTCCAGCGATCCATCCCCAAAATCCCTTTCGAATAAATATCCTCTCCCAATTGCTTCAACTTGTTTGCTTCGCTATAATTAGCGTTGACCATAATATTATAATACAAATTTTGAAATTGGGAAGGAATACTAAAATCATGTACGTATCAGATAAATGGAGAGATTACGAGGTAATAGATACAGGAAATGGAGATAAGCTCGAGCGCTGGGGCTCCTATATTCTTCGCAGGCCGGACCCGCAAATTATTTGGCCCATTACGAAGGAAGACGGCTTGTGGAAAAAAACAGACGGACACTATCATCGCAGCTCCTCAGGAGGCGGCGAATGGCAGTTTAATTCCCAGCTGCCTGAGCGCTGGACGATTTCCTACGGAGAGCTGTCCTTTCATATTAAGCCGACAAGCTTCAAGCATACGGGGCTATTTCCTGAGCAAGCGGTGAATTGGAGCTGGATGATGGACAAAATCCGCACGGCGGACCGTCCGATTCGCGTACTGAACCTGTTTGCCTATTCTGGTGGAGCTACAGTTGCCGCTGCAGCAGCCGGCGCAGAGGTTGTTCATGTGGATGCTTCCAAAGGCATGGTGCAGTGGGCAAAAGAAAACGCCCAGCTTTCCGGGCTGTCCGACAAGCCAATCCGTTTCATTACCGATGATGTATTCAAGTTTGTTCAACGCGAGCAGCGTCGTGGTCGTCAATATGACGCTATTATTATGGACCCGCCATCCTACGGGCGCGGACCGAACGGCGAGACGTGGAAGCTGGAAGAGAACCTGTTCCCGTTCCTTGAGTTCTGCACGACGATTTTATCCGATAATCCATTGTTTATGCTGATTAATTCGTATACAACAGGTCTATCCCCATCCGTGCTGCATAATCTGCTTCATATGACGATGGCGAAGCGCTTCGGCGGAGCCATTCATTGCGGCGAAATCGGCCTGCCTATTACCGCATCCGGGCTGAACCTGCCTTGCGGCATATTGGGCCGCTGGGAGTCTGTCTAATGGCTGGCTCCTCTCTAGATGACATCGGCGAAATTCCGGTGCTGTTTGAAGACAATCATATTTTGGCAGTTGTGAAACAGCCGGGCATTCCCTCCCAAGAGGATCATACGGGTACGCCGGATATGCTGACAGTGCTCAAACGCGATTTAAAAAAACGCCATGATAAGCCGGGAAATGTGTTTCTCGGCCTTATTCACCGGCTGGATCAGCCTGTGGGCGGCGCCATGCTTTTCGCTAAAACCTCGAAAGCGGCCTCACGGCTCTCCGAGGCAGTCCGCAGCAGAAATTTTGGCAAAACCTATGTGTGCGTCGTACATGGCAAGCCACATGCGGCAAGCGGCAAGCTTCGCCACTTTATCCGCAAGGATGCGAAGCTTAATCAGGTGACCGTGTTCAAGCAGGAAGCGCCTGAAGCGAAGGAGGCTGTACTGGAATATACCGTTATATCCAGTACAGACCGTTATTCTTTGGTAGCTGTCATGCTGCATACGGGGCGGCCTCATCAAATTCGCGCGCAAATGGCCTTTATCGGCTGCCCACTGGTGGCCGACCGCAAATATGGAGCGCCGCAAACGGGCGGCGTTGCCGATATCGCGCTTTGGTCTACTTCCGTTTCGGTTTCCCATCCCATAACGAAGGAACACGTCTGCTTCCGCTCCATCCCTTATGGGTCGAAAGCCTGGAGCTGGTGGCCGCAAGCCGAGCTGGAAGCCGCAGCAGACGTCTACTTGGCTGAAGGAGATTCCGCCCATGCGCCGAAGAGCTAAAATGCATCTTGCCGTCAATTTGTTCCTGCTGCTGCTGGCAGCAGCAGGACTCCTTATTATTTTTTTCCCGACGCTAGCAAGCTCATTACCATTTACCGCTAACTTTACCGCTAACAGCGTCGATTCCCCGATGCCAGTGGCGTCGGAATCGAGCACCAGCGCACTACCCGCTACAGCTCCTAGTGCAACGACCTCCCCTGTGCCTTCATCTGAGCCATCACCCGAGCCCATTGCAACGCAGGAAGCCATCGTTCCCCCACCCAGCCCTTCTAACAGCTATCAGGAAGCGCTATGGGTCGCCGTTGGCGATATTATGATGCATTCTCCGGAACTGCCAGGCGCTTATAACAAGAAGACGAAAAGCTATAATTTCGATCCTTTCTTTCAAGATGTAGAGCCGATATTGAAGGAAGGCGATTGGGTTTTGGCAAATTTAGAAACGCCTGTAGCCGGATCCGCGTTCGCTTATACGGGTTACCCGACGTTTAATGCGCCCGTTGCCCTGCTCGATGCGCTGCAAAACGCCGGCTTCAACATATTGACCAATGCCAACAATCATATGCTCGATAAAGGCGAGAAAGGGCTGCTGCTGACGCTGAAGCATATGAAAGAGAAGGATTTTATAATAAAAGGCTCCGCCGCTACACAAAAGGAAGCGGATACAAACATCATCGTCAAAAAAAACGGAATTCGCATGGGGCTGCTCGCTTACACGTATGGCACGAACGGCATCGCTATTCCTAAAGGAAAGTCATATATGGTTCCGCTAATTGATGAGCAAAAAATGATTGCCGATATTAAAAAGCTTAAGAAAGCAGGCGCCGATTTTGTTACGGTAGCGCTCCATTTTGGAACGGAGTATCAGACGAAGCCCAATGAGGAGCAGAAGACGCTTGCCCGCAAGTTAATTGCGGAAGGCGCCGACATTATCGCAGGCTCGCATACGCATGTCATTCAGCCCTATGAGGTGCTGGAGGCAACGGATGAGAAAGGACGCGAGCGCCAAGGACTTATCATTTATTCGATGGGCAATTTTATTTCCAACCAGCGTGGAGACACGAAGGATTACGGCGTCATTTATCAAGTACTTATTCGCAAAAATAACGGGGACGGCAGCATCCAGCTTGCCGATATTAAAGCCATTCCGACTTGGGTTTACCGCTACAAACCGGATCAATATTATCGCTATCGCATATTGCCTGTCGAGCAAACACTTGCGGAGCAATCGAGCAAGCTGCTAACACCGGATCTATATGCAACGCTTAAAAAAAATCTCAGCCTGCTGCGCACCCGGCTCGAATCGATGTCCTAATCGCTTCTGCTCGGGGCAGATCGGGGATCAGAATAAGCAAACATTAACGGGCGTTGCCGTCTTAAGACAGCAACGCCCGTTTTGTGCAGAATATAGTGGCGTCTTGCCCTAAGGTCGCCTGTTCACCTGCACTCTGCATTAGCAGAACTATCTATTGGCTACCTTGCCTAATAAATAAACAAGCAGCTGCTGATTATGGGAGGAAATCCGGTCCAGTGCTTCGGAAATAAGCTTCGTTCTTACTTCCTTGCCACGCTGTGCCTCTGATTTCCCTTTGCCTGATACGGATACCCATACAATTCGTCTATCGGCTGTATCTCTTGTACGTACAATTAGTTCATTGCGCTCCATACGATCGAGCAAAGTGGTAATCGCTGCTGGAGTCGTTGCCAAATGCTGCAGCAGATCAGACGGCTTCATCGGCTGGTGCTGAAGCAATAAATCCAGCACATTCAGCTGGCCTTCCGTGAGCGGCGCCAGCCCCTCTTCCAGACCTGTCCTCCATTCTCTGCTCAGCTTCGTCCACAATCGAGTAAATTCATCAGAAACCATTCATACACCCGCTTCCTGTCCAATTTCTCTTTAATTCCAATTATACCATCCGAGATTGTCGAATAAAAGGTTAACCCGATTAATAATTTCCCTCACAAACTGCGATTTACCCGAACGTTTTGACAAGAGTAGACATACAATGAATCTGGGCGCTTTCCCTATTTCGCCATCCTCAGCCACATAAGGAGTGAACCTCAATGGACAACGAGAAAGCCGAAATTATTCGCAAAATTAAAGCTTACGGCATTATAAAAAACCCACAATGGCTCGATCGCCCGGATGAGCTCGTACCATTGTGGGTTATGTTGGATGCGATGATTCAGTTAATTGAACGCTTTGATCCGCCTAATCGTCCTTATGATTGAATAACATCAGACGGTCGGACAATGACCGCCGTTATGGCATCATTTTTTTCAATCGGAACGATAGTCCGCCCGATCGATCTGCGATCATCAATCGGCGATTTCTCCGTCGTCATCGGCAGCTTGGCCCCGGATGAGGTTAGCGCGATGAGATCAATCGCTTCCTTGCAATAAACAGCATAAACGAGTGCTGAACCATTCGGCTTCACGCGCTTGCCTTCTTTAAATTCGAACGTCTGAACACCTTTGCCACCTCTGCCCTGAACAGGGTAATCCAGCAGCAGCGAGCGCTTGGCAAAGCCAAGATCAGAAATGACGAACAATTCTCCCTCGTCCTCGCCTACCCAATCTGCCGCAATCAGTTCATCGTCTTCCTTTAGCTGCATGCCACGCACACCTCCAGCGACACGCCCCATAGGGTTTACCTCGCTTTCGGAGAACCTGATGCTCCAGCCTTGCTTGCTGACGAGCATCAGCTGCTTCGTACCGTCGCTCGGCATAATTTTAATGACCTCATCGCCTTCAGCTACTTTGCAAGCTGCAATCGCTGTCGAGCGCGTTGACATATAGTCCTTCAGCTCGGTACGCTTCACCTGTCCGCGTCTGGTAACAAAGACGAGCGAAGCGCCTGGAACATTAAAGTCTTTCACCGGGATGACGCTAATGATCGCATCATCCTTCGGAATCGGAACGATATTGACGACCGCGGTCCCCGTATCCTTCCATTTGAACTCGGGAATTTGATGGACGGGCAGCGTGTAATATTGTCCCTTTTTCGTGAAGAGCAGCAAATTATCAATCGTGTTGACAGCATACAAGCCACGAATAATATCGCCATCCTTCACACCCGCGTTGCCAACTTCACCCCCGGAGCGTGTAAACGACAGCATGCTTGTCCGCTTCATGTAACCTTCATTGCTAAGTGTAACGAGCACTTCCTCAGGTGTTACCATCACCTCAAGATTAACCTTAAGCTCTTCTACTTCTCCCTGGATGTCTGAACGGCGGTCAATGCCGAATTTCGCATGAATTTCCATCAGCTCATCGCGAATGACACCGATCAGCTTCTTATTGCTGTTCAAGATGCTGCTCAAATAAGCGATGCGCTTCATCACTTCTTTATGTTCTTTCTCCAGCGACGTAATTTCCAAATTCGTCAGACGATACAGCTGCAACGTTAAAATCGCATCCGCCTGGCGCTCGCTGAACGCGAACTTTTGGACGAGATTTTGCTGCGCATCGGCACGGTTTTTGGAAGCTTTAATCGCCGCAATCACTTCATCAAGCAAATTCAGTGCCTTAACGAGCCCTTCCAGCACATGGGCACGATCTTCTGCCTTTTCCAAATCATATTGCGTACGGAACGTTACAACTTCCTTTTGATGCGCAATATAGGCATCCAGCATTTGGCGAATGCCGAGCTGCTGCGGCGTTTTATTAACGATAGCCACCATATTAAAGCTGTAGGCCACCTGCAAATCCGTCTTTTTGAGCAAATAAGCCAAAATGCCGTTTGCATCTGTTTCCTTCTTCAGCTCGATCACGATCCGAAGACCATTGCGTCCGCTCTCATCGCGTACCTCGGCGATACCTTCGACCTTTTTCTCCAGACGAATATTTTCCATCGCCGTCACAAGACGTGATTTGACAACCTGATAAGGAATTTCGGTTATGACAATTTGCTGACGTCCGCCACGCATGTCCTCGATTGCTGTCTTGGCACGCAAATAAATGCGGCCTTTGCCAGTCGCATAAGCATCGCGTATGCCTTCCTCACCCATGATGAGGCCGCCCGTCGGAAAATCAGGCCCTTTAATAATTTGCATCAGCTCTTCGAGCGTCGTCTCTGGGCGGTTCATAACGGTGATACAGCCATCAATAACCTCACGCAAGTTATGGGGCGGTATTTCAGTCGCAAAGCCGGCAGAGATGCCGCTGGCCCCATTTACGAGCAAGTTGGGGTAGCGAGACGGCAGCACAACCGGCTCTTTCGTCGTATTATCGAAATTATCCTTGAACATGACCGTGCGCTTATCAATATCTCTCAGCAGCTCAATGGCTAGCGGAGATAATCTAGCTTCCGTATAACGCATGGCCGCAGCTGGATCATCATCCATCGAGCCCCAGTTGCCGTGGCCGTCAACGAGGATATGCCCCATTTTCCAAGGCTGCGCCATCCTTACCATGCCTTCATAGATTGACGAATCGCCGTGTGGATGATAATTGCCCATAACATCGCCGACCGTCTTCGCAGATTTGCGATATGGCTTGTCCGGCGTATTGCCGGAATCGTACATCGCGTACAAAATACGACGCTGTACCGGCTTAAGGCCATCCCGCACATCGGGAATGGCACGATCCTGAATAATATATTTAGAGTAGCGGCCGAAGCGGTCGCCTACGATTTCTTCAAGAAAAGCTGGAAGAAACTGTTCCAAAATGCTCATGCTGCTTGCCTCCTATTCCTCATATTCCGCAAAATCAACATTTTCCAAAATCCAGCGCTTGCGTGGATCGACCTTGTCGCCCATAAGCGCAGACACACGGCGCTCCGCCTTCGCAGCATCCTCGATCTGCACCTGCAGCATCGTCCGCGTCTCCGGATTCATCGTCGTTTCCCACAGCTGGTCCGGATTCATCTCGCCAAGTCCTTTATAGCGCTGAAGCTCAAAGTTTTTGCCGAATTCCTTTAAATAATTTTGCAGCTGCTCATCCGTCCATGCATAACGCACGGTTTCCAGCTTGCCGGATTTCCGCGTCAGCTTGTAAAGCGGCGGCTGAGCAATATATACGCGTCCGCTGTCAATGAGCGGCTTCATATATCGATAGAAAAACGTCAGAAGCAGCACCTGAATATGGGCACCGTCCGTATCGGCATCCGTCATAATAATGATTTTGTGATAGTTGCATTCCTCGGAATCAAATTCCGGGCCTACGCCTGCGCCAATCGCGGCGATAATCATTTTATACTCGTCGTTTTTCAAAATATCATGCAGCTTGGCTTTCTCCGGATTCATCGGCTTGCCCTTGAGCGGCAAAATCGCCTGATGCTTCGAATCACGCCCCTGCTTGGCCGAGCCGCCCGCCGAGTCGCCTTCGACGATAAACAGCTCATTGCGCGTAACATCCTTCGATTGCGCCGGCGTCAGCTTGCCGCCAAGATTGGAGCTTTCGCTCTTCTTCTTGCCGCTGCGCATATCTTCCCGCGCCTTGCGCGCCGCTTCCCGCGCCCTGGAAGCCTGAACGGCTTTCTTGAGCAGCAGCTGGGCGACCTGCGGATTTTCCTCGAGAAACACTTGCATTTTCTCCGTTACAATGGCATCAACGACGCCGCGTGCAGATGCGCTGCCGAGCTGGTCCTTCGTCTGGCCGACGAACTCTACCTCAGACATCTTAATGTTGATGACCGCCATCATGCCTTCGCGCAGATCATTGCCTTCCAGGTTTTTGTCCTTTTCCTTCAGCATCGCGGTTTTGCGGGCATAATCGTTCATAACGCGCGTATACGCGGTTTTGAAGCCCGTTTCATGCGTACCACCGCCGCGTGTAGGAATGGCATTAACGAAGGAGGCCAGTGTTTCCGTATAGCCATCATTGTACTGAAGCGCCACTTCAACCTCGATATCCTCACGTTCGCCAGTAAAATGAATGACATCATGCAGCACCGACTTGTCCTCATTGAGAAACTCGACGAACTGGCGCGCACCGCCTTCATAGTGGAAGATATCTAGCTTGCCGCTGCGATCATCCTTGATCGTCACTTTCAGCCCCGAGTTGAGAAAAGCGATTTCCTGCAGCCGTTCTGCCAGCGTATCGTAATTCAGCGTAGTTCCCGTCTGAAACACGCGTCCATCCGGCTTAAATGTAACCTTCGTGCCTGTCCGCGATGTCGTGCCTGTCACAACAAGTCCCGTTGTCGGCTCGCCGACATGCTCCTTGCCATCCGCATCTACCCAATATTCGAACCGCAGCTTATGTATTTTCCCATCACGGAAAATTTCCACTTCCAGCCATTCGGATAGCGCATTCGTTACCGAAGCGCCGACGCCGTGCAGGCCGCCTGATTTTTTGTATCCCCCGCCACCGAACTTTCCCCCAGCGTGAAGGATCGTAAATACAACTTGCGGCGTTGGAATTCCGCTTTTATGCATCCCTGTCGGAATGCCTCGTCCATTGTCATAGACGGTAATGGAGCCGTTTTTGTGCAAAGTAACCTCAATGGCGGAACAAAATTTCGCCAAATGCTCATCGACAGCATTGTCGACAATTTCCCAAACCAGATGATGCAGCCCTGAGCTGCTCGTAGAGCCAATATACATTCCCGGACGTTTCCGGACGGCTGTCAAGCCTTCAAGAATCTGTATATCATCGGCCTCATAATTCCGATCCGCGGCCGGTGCTTGAGTAAAAACTTCTGTATGCTCTGCCATATGCGCCCCCCTTATCTGCAGCACTTGTTACATGGTTACCGTATCTTCAAGCTATTTTAATTCAAGATGTCCTGTTTAGTAAAGACGCTGAACGAGACAATAAGCCCCGCAATCGCCCAAATCGCAAGCACGATAAGGGAAAAAGAAAATGACATGCCCTCAATCGGCGGCGGCGAACCTTCCAAATATGTCGGTAAATTGAGGTTCACGGCGAATAAATATTTGGCATTCTCCCATGAGGAGGACATGCTCGAAAGGATCGTTCCCGCAATAACGGAAGCCATCATAATGACCATGCTTGCCGCCGTGCTTCTGACAAGAACCGATACCATCAAGGCGAGAATCGCTACCGTCATGGCGGACAGCCATACGAGTCCCGTCTGCATAAGCATGTACAACCACTGAGGAACAATGTGCACAAAGCTCGTGTTGACCTCGCTGCCGTTAATCGTAAAGCCGGTAAAGATCGGCAAGCCCCAGCCTCCATAGCCGAAAAACATGCCCGATATCAAATAACAAAGCAGCACCATCACCCCGACAAGCAGCGATACATAAAGAGTAAGCGCCGCAAGCTTGCTAAGGAGTACCTTCCATCTGCGAACCGGCTTGGTAAGCAGCATTTTGATCGTTCCTGTGCCGCGCTCGCCAGATACAAGGTCAGAACCAATGGTCAATACGAGCAGCGGAATAAACAACCCTACCGCATTATTCATAAATTCCCGCGTAAAAGTGACGCCATTCGGGCTGCTAGGATTGACATCATGGTCCAAATAATATTGGAGCTGCTGCACCGCAATGCGCTGCTGCTTTTTCCATTCCTCAGGAATTCGATTGCTGGACAGCCTGTTTTGCATATCCGTAATTTGCTGCAGCACCTCGTTGCGCCAGTCGGCAAATTTGTCTTTATTGTTCTGGGCTACGGTTAACTGAGCATACGTGAACATTGGAATAATAACAAGGAGAACAAGGACAATGACGAGAAACCTTCTTTTTTTCCACATTTTCAAGGTTTCATTTTCAATAAGGAGCAGTAGTTTATGCAAGGCTTTTCCCCTCCGTCATGTTCAAAAACAATTCTTCCAGTGTAGGAGCGGCTTTGTGCACCCCTTCTACGCTAATGCCTGCTGCCACCAGCCGGCTCACGGTGTCTGCAATATCCTCCAGCGGCATCGTTGTGACGACTGCCCCCGGCATGCTGGCAAGCACGCTTTCATCAATACGGTGCTCCTCTTCGGGAACGATAGCTGCCTTGCCGCCTTGCAGCAGCAAAGCAATCCCCTGCTCGCGAGGCTCCAGCTGCCATAATACATACGTTCCAGCCTGCTGCACCAGCTCGTCCACCGAGCCTACGGCCAGCACTCTGCCCTTGTCTATAATGGCCACTCGATCGCACATCAATTGAATTTCACTGAGCAAATGGCTTGATATGAACAGGCTGATGCCTTCTCCAGCAAGCATTCGCACAAATGCCCTCAGCTCCTTGATGCCAAGGGGATCCAGCCCATTCGTTGGTTCATCAAGAATAAGCAGCTTTGGACGTCCAAGCAAAGCTTGGGCAATGCCTAAACGCTGCTTCATGCCGAGCGAATATGTTTTGACTTTCTCATGAATGCGCGGCGTCAGGCTGACGATTTCGACGACCTCGCTAATTCTCGCCTCATCCACAGCATCAAGCATATTGGCAAAATACTGCAAATTATCCCACCCCGTCATATAGCCATACATTTCAGGGTTTTCTACAATGCTCCCGATATGACGAAGCGCCTGCTCCGGCTGCTTCTGGACATCATGTCCGCAAATCCGGATTTGCCCTGAGGTTGGCTTAATAAGATCGACCAGCATGCGAATCGTCGTCGTTTTGCCAGAGCCATTAGGTCCGAGAAAACCAAAAATTTCACCCGCCCGCACCTCAAAGCTGACATCGTGAATAATTTGCTTGCCGCGAATTTTTTTGCTTAAATTTGTCACTTGCAGCACTACATTCGACTGTTCCATAGCGCCTCCTTCTGCTACAACGCCTGCACGACCCGCTGCGCAATTTGTTTGTAACCTTCATGATTCGGGTGAAAATGGTCTGATGACAAGTAGCTGCCAATTCGTTCCTCAAACAAATCGAATGTCGGCACCATCGTCATATTCGAGTATTCATGCAGCATGTCATAGGCTTTCTCGTTCCACTTCTGAACCTCCAAGCTGCCATCCCGCAGCTCTTCTATGTCAAAAAACGGATTATAGAGGCCAATATAAATGACGCGGGCATCCGGATTAATCCGGTGCAGCTCTGAAAGCACATTATCGAGCCGCTTTAAGCCGTCCTCAAGCCCTTTCTCTACCTGTGCGAGCGACATGTTTGGTTCAACTGTTGCAGCAGCATTGGAAGCCACAGTGCCCTGCAGCGATTGAAACAGATCGTTGCCGCCAATCGTCAGCAAAATGACATTTGCCTGCTGAAGCGCATAAGCAATGCCTCTATCCGTCTTTAAATTTACCGCAAGCTGGTCGGCGCGCAGCCCGCTAATGCCCAAATTGTTGACGAGTTCCGCCTGCTTGTCCGGATCAGCAGCCAAGCTGTCTACGACCTGCTTGACATAACCCCCGCCTGACGAATCGCCAACCCCCTTGGTCAGAGAATCACCTATCGCGACAATGCGAAGCTGATTTTTCTCAGCCGTCTGCTCCGGCAATGCCGTAACCTGCGGCTGTACAGATACAGAAGGAAACAGCTGATCCTTAATGGCATAGCCAATACCAACGAGCATCAATATCGTGATCAATAGGGAGCAGGCGCCAATCATAATGCCTAATCTTTTGGATGAACGCATCGCTTGTCTCTCTCCTTTTTCACAATCATTTACAAATTAAAGGCAATGTATAAGTTTTTTGCGTCAGTGGTCGTACACACAAGCCATTTTCAAACTTGACTCATATTCTTACGTTAACCATAAAAAAGAAAAGGACTGTGATTATGAGCAATAATACACCAAAAGAGATGTATTTGGAAATGTTGAAAAAAGCAATATTATTTGAAATTTGGCTCGAGCATGAGCCTGGCGCTACGAAGGAAAATCGCTTTCAAGGCCTAGATTGGCCCCTTATTGCACATAGTATGATCGGGCGTATTCGCATGAACCATTTGCATCAGCTTATGAATGCCGTCATCAACAACAACATTGAGGGCGATTTCATTGAAACAGGCGTATGGCGCGGCGGAACCTGCATATTCATGCGCGGCTTCCTGAAAGTAAATGGCATAACGAACCGGAAAGTGATCGTCGCCGATTCCTTTGAAGGGCTGCCAGCGCCTGAGGCCCGCTGTCCGATCGACGAAACCTCGAAATTTCACGAGCAGGACTTTTTGCGCGTTTCCTTGCCTGAGGTCGTCAGCAATTTTCAAAAATATGATCTATATGACGATGGCATTATCTTTCTTAAAGGCTGGTTCAAGAATACGCTGCCGACGGCGCCAACGAATAAAATAGCTATAGCACGCCTCGATGGCGACATGTACTCCTCGACGATGGATGCGCTGACCCATCTGTATCCCAAAGTAACCATCGGCGGCTTTATCGTCATTGACGACTATTCCATCGGCTATTGCTCCGCTGCCGTAACCGATTTCCGCAACGCCAATCATATTACCGATCCGCTCGTCCCGATAGATTCAACAGGCGTGTACTGGAAAAAAACAAAATAGGCAAGGTGAAACGGCCGAAAGCCGCCTTCTGGCGGGGTGGCGCGTTTCCAATATTTCGGGAAAAGGGCTGCTGCGCCCATACGATAACTGGACGCGGCAGCCCTTCTGCAGCTTATTCTTCGTATGTAATATGCAGCAGCTCCGCCGCTTGGCGCGCCGTTTCCCGTGCCTGCTCTACATCAGCAGCCGTGCTGAGCGCAACAGCCATCCGGCGGCCGACTTTTGTCTCCGGCTTGCCGAATACCCGCACCTGCGTATGCGGCAGCGCCAGCGCTTCCTTCACGCCGCCAATTCGGAACTGATTGCTTTCGCGATCCGCTTTGAGCGTGTGCGAGGCACCTGGCGACAGCAGTCTGATCGTTGGAATCGGGAAACCCAATACAGCGCGAACATGCAGTGCAAACTCTGACAAATCCTGCGTCGCCATCGTAACCATGCCTGTATCATGCGGACGCGGAGAAACCTCGCTAAACAGCACGCCATCCTGCGTAAGGAACAATTCAACCCCATAGAGGCCATAACCGCCCAGCTCTTCGGTCACTTTGCGGGCAATTTCCTCCGCCTGCTCGATTTGCTCAGTACTCATCGCATGCGGCTGCCACGATTCGATGTAATCGCCATCCTTCTGTACATGACCAATAGGTGCGCAGAAGCTTGTTCCTGATACGGAGCGAATCGTAAGCAGCGTAATTTCCGACTCAAACGTAATAAAGCCTTCGACGATAATCCGCTGCTTCTTCGCGCGACCGCCTTCCATGGCGTAGCTCCAGCAAGCTTCAATTTCCGCTTCACTGCGGCAGACGCTTTGACCTTTGCCAGACGAGCTCATGATCGGCTTAATGACACATGGGAAACCTAGCGCTGCTGTCGCTTCCCGCAGCTCCTCCAGCGTATCGGCAAAACGGTAGGCGGCCGTCGGCAAACCAAGCTGCTCGGCAGCAAGGCGGCGAATGCCTTCCCGGTCCATCGTCAGCCACGCAGCGCGGGCCGTTGGAATGACGCGGAAGCCCTCCTGCTCAAGCTCCAGCAGCGTTTCAGTTGCAATCGCTTCAATTTCCGGCACGATGTAGTCTGGGCGCTCCTGTTCAATGATTCGTCTAAGAGCTGCTCCATCAAGCATATCGACCACATAAGAGCGATGAGCAACCTGCATCGCCGGCGCGTTCTCATAGCGATCTACCGCAATCGTCTCAGCGCCGAGCCGCTGCGCCTCGAGTGCCACCTCCTTGCCAAGCTCTCCTGATCCCAGGAGCATAAGCTTGCGCGACGCTCCGGACAATGGTGATCCATACATAATAAAAAGAACCTCCTGGAAGCAAACCGGATAATTGTCGGCGACTGCCCCTGCAGGGCAGCGATTCCGTTTCCGAATTGTTTTTTCTTCCATTGTGGAGGTTCCTGCAGCAAAAATCAAGACCCTGATCGCTTCGATTCGACTTAAGCCGACAAGAAACGATATTGGGCTTCAATCAGCCCATTGTATATGCCCTTTTTGGCAATGAGCGTTTCGTGCTTGCCCTGCTCGACGATGCGACCGTGATCCAATACGATAATTTCATCGGCATTGCGAATCGTAGACAGGCGATGGGCAATCATGAAGGATGTTCGTCCAGCAAGCAGCGTCTTAAGCGCCTCCTGGATTTTCAGCTCCGTATCGGTATCAATGCTTGCTGTCGCTTCATCGAGAATGAGAATGCGCGGATTCGCAAGCAACGCTCTGGCAAAGGAAAGCAGCTGACGCTGGCCCATCGACAAAATGTTGCCGCGCTCTTCTACTTCCGTATCATAGCCATCCGGCAAATTCATGATGAAGTCATGGGCATGAACCGCTTTAGCCGCTTCTACAATATCCGCATCTGATGCATCAAGTCTGCCGTAACGAATATTGTCGCGAATCGTTCCCGAGAATATAAACGTATCCTGCATAACGATTCCGACTTGGGAGCGAAGGCTATCAATCGTGACATCGCGAATATCCTTGCCGTCGATCTTCACGCTGCCGCTTACGGGATCATAGAACCGGCAAAGCAGGTTGATGATCGTACTTTTGCCTGAGCCCGTATGCCCAACGAGAGCGATAGACTGTCCTGCCTTGGCTTCCAGGCTAATACCCTTAAGTGCTTGGCGCCCTTTTTCATATTCAAAAATAATGTTGTCAAATACGACGTCGCCGCGAATATTCGGCAGCGCCTTTGCTGCGCCCTTCTCGTTTACCGTTGGCTCTTCATCGATAAATTCAAAAATGCGCTCTGAAGATGCCATTGCAATAAGCAGCTGGGAATACATTTGGCCAAGCCGGTTAATCGGGTCCCAGAAGTTGCCGATATAGTTGGCGAAGCCGACGAGCAAGCCGATTGTAATCGCACCTTGCTGAATCAGATGGGCACCGTACCAGAACAAAATAAATGTTCCGATAGCTGACGTAATTTCAATAACCGGACCAAACGCTTGGTTGAGCGCCGAGGCCTTATTCCATGATTTCACATTGACCGTATTCATGTAGTCAAAGAAACGCATATTGTCTTTTTCCTGAACGTAGGCTTGCGTTACTTTCATCCCCTGGATGCTTTCGTTCAAGTGGGCATTAATTCGCGACTGCTTCATCCGGACGTCCTGCCAAGCAAAACGTATCCGCTTGCGCAGCGCAGTCGAAACGATAAACATGAGCGGTACCGTCACCATAATCGCAAGCCCCAGCTTAAAATTCCAGATCAGCAATATGACAACGATCCCCAGCAGCTGCACGCAGTCCATCAGCAAGTTGACGACACCGTTTGTAAACAAGTCCTGAAGGGCGTTAACGTCATTCGTAATCCGCACTAGCACGGAGCCTGCCGGACGCTTGTCGAAGAAGCGGAAGCTAAGCTTCTGGATATGCTTGAACAGATCATGCCGCAGGTCATAAATGACCTTTTGCCCAATAATATTCGTATATTTGATCCGGTAGCTGTTGGCAGCCCATTGCACCACATACAGCAAGAGCATTAAGCCGGCATACAAGTACAGCTTTGGCAAGCTTGCCGCGCCATCAGCTGGCTGTATGGCCTCGTCAATTGCGAGGATGACGAGTGCGGGAGTAGCGAGCCGCGTCAGCGTGCCAATGATCATCATGAAGATAGCCGGGATCAGCTGGCGCTTATAGGGCTTCATGTAAACGAACAATCTGCCCACCTGGACCCAGTTAAACGGCTTCTCGATCGCATCATCATCTTTGTAAATAAAACGTTCTTTTTTATCATATTTATCCGTGCCGGATGTGCTGCTCATTATAACGCCCCCTCCTTCCGCTGCGCGCCCGCCTGCTCAAGCTCTTCGAGCGGAAAGTCGGCGTATTGAATTTTGTAAGTATCACGATAAGGGCCGGGCTGCGCAAGCAATTGCTGATGCGTGCCGCGCTGCACAATTATGCCTTGATCCAACACAATAATTTCATCGGCATGGCGCAGCGAGGAAATGCGGTGGGCAATTATGAATGTCGTGCGACCCGCCATCAGCTCCTGGAAGCCCGCCTGAATTTCATGCTCCGTTTCCATATCTACAGCGCTCGTAGCGTCGTCCAGAATGAGAATATGCGGGTTTTTAATAAGGGCGCGGGCAATCGCGATCCGCTGCTTCTGTCCGCCGGACAATCCCATTCCTCTTTCACCTACAATCGTATCGTAGCCTTCCGGCATTTCCATAATAAAATCATGCGCCTTCGCCAGCTTCGCTGCCCGTTCAATTTGCTCATCCGTTACATCCTGCATACCATATGCCAAATTCGTGCGGATAGAGGCCGAGAACAGGAACGTTTCCTGAAAAACAGGAGCCATCTGTCTGCGCAGGCTGTTCACGTCAATGTCCCGAATATCCATGCCATCAAGCGTAATATTGCCCTCTTTCACATTGTAGGCGCGCATGAGCAGCTGGATAACCGTCGATTTTCCTGAGCCTGTAGCTCCTAGAAAACCGATTACGGAGCCCGCTGGGGCATCAATCGAAATATTCGTTAATGCCGGAGCATTGTCAGGATAATTAAACGTTACGTTGTTGAAACGGACATGCCCTTTGACCAATTGCTCGTCAAGCACGATGGCATGTTCGAGGTTTTTCACATGGACATGCTCGTTCAACAGATTCAGCACCCGTTCGCCAGAAGCTTTGGATTGCGTATAGTTGTTAATATGGAACCCAATGCCCCACATCGGGCCGATAATGTACCAAGTTAAGCTGAAAAAGGCAACCAACTCGCCTAGCTTGAGCTCTCCTCTAATGACGAGCATTCCACCTGCTAGAAGCAGAATGACTGCGCTTATGTTGGCGCATAATTCCATAATAGGGAAATAACGAGCCCATATTATTGCAGCACCGATCTGATTCGTCTGATAAGCTTCATTTTTCACTGAAAATTTGTTCACTTCATGCGGCTCGCGGGCAAAGGATTTTACCGTGCGAACACCCGTAATGTTTTCTTGAACGGCCGTCGTCAGGCTGCTGAGCGCGCGGCGCATTTCTTGAAAGGCCGGGTGGATTTTGCGCTCGAAGCGCAAAGCCGTGAACACGAGCAGCGGGATCGTAACCAATGTAATCAGCGTCAGCTGCCAGTGGATGGACAGCATCATCGCTCCGCCGAATACGACCATCAGCACTACGTTCAAAATTTGGGCAAAGCCAAAGCCGATAAAGTTGCGAATCGCTTCCAAATCCGCAGTCAAACGCGACATAAGATCGCCTGTTTTCGCTTTGTCATAATATTGAAAAGATAGCGATTGCAACTTGTCATAACAAGCATTGCGAAGCCTAAAAGCTACTCGGTTGCCGAGCCTTCCTCCGAAAAAACCATGTAAAAATTGCATTAATCCCTTTAACGTCACAACCCCCACAACGGTTAGCGCTAACGCTGGCACCTTGCCATACTGCTCTTCTTTAATAACATCGTCGATTAAGATGCGAAGCAAATTCGGATAAACGAGTCCGAGCGCTGTCGCAAACATCAGGCAGACGATGGAGGTCAGAAGGAATTTTCGTTCGACCCAGTAAAATCGTTTGAGTTGCCTAAAGACGTCCAAGCCAATCCCACTCCCTGTTCTTTTTTGTAAGCATGAATGAATATTATCAGCATCCCATGACAGGAGCAATCTGAGTAAATTTCCGTATATTACATTGAACCAGCCGATTAAGGCAATTTGGAAACACTAACTAACTTATGCTCAAGTATCGTCTTAAATCATCCCTAAAGTGTGCGTCTTACGCCATTTTTGCACAAAAACACACAAAACAAGCCTGAACAATTTTTTATGGCTTGGCCGCAAAAATAGACTTTTAACTGCTACAAAGACGGTTTTCGATACATATGCCAATAAATGGGTTGATCCAGAAGCGGAAACGGCTGTCGCCGTCCTCTGGCGGCAAAGCTGGCTTTTCGAGGGTATAATATATGACGCTTACAAGTGAAACTTATACGCGGCTTCGCTAAATAAAAAAAATGCTTTCAGCAACTGTTATAAGTCGCTGAAAGCATTCAGACTATTATTAGATGAAAGCTTATGCAATTGTTGCGCTATGAAGATGAATCAATTGCTTATGCAGCTCGCGCAATTGACCTACATCCGCATTGTCCGCTAGCGAGATGCGCTTGCCCTCTACATAGTTGACAACGTCTTGCTGCAGCTGCTCGCCTGACTGCTCGGCGTACTTTTTCCAAAGCGCACTGTAGCGTTCGGTCCACTGTCCGTTCAAGGCAGCCATCCACTGCTGAAGCGATGGAATGAGCTGTGCTTCAAGCTCCTTGCGCAGCTGCCCTTTTCCGTCGCCTTCGAAAAACTGCCGCGGCGATTTAAAGCGGCTCCACAGCCATTTTCCAGTAATATCCGTCGTCGTCCAATCGACGTCGATTTCCGGAGTAGGAATGACCGCCGTCTCATACGGGATGGCTTGATAGCCCGCCAGCAGAGAGGCAAGCTCCGACGCACAGCTGTCAAATTGCTTGCGCAAAAGGCTATTCAAAATCCGCTCCAGACGCAGCGAAGTCGCTTGCAGCTCCTGCGCCAGCTCCATCTGAATTTGCCGCTGCAAATCAAGCCAAGCCGTCCAAATCATTTTCTTCAAATCGCGACCATCATCCTGCAAGACAGAAGGATTAAAGGCGTAGTTGTAAAATTCTCCGAATCGAAGCTGCTGACGCTGTACGACATAATAGAGCAGCTCGCTTAGCTCCTGTGCCTGCTGAGGCGGCGCCTCGCTGGATCGGTAGGCTGCTAGCAGCAGCTGTGCCTGCTCTTGCAGAGCAGCCAGCTGGCTGCGCTCCTGCTCTCTGGTAGCCGCATCGCCTGCAGCACTGTTCAGCCAGCCATTTACGGTAGCCGCCGCCCTGACAATTTCCTGCTCCGCTGCGTCGATTGCAAGCCGTCCTAAATCCTCACTCACAAAATGCAGGAAGGAGCGCTCGAACGCGTCAATGCCTGAGCGCGCTAGCAGCTCACCATTACCGCTTTGCTTCGCATCGAGACCATCCAAGCTTGAAACCGGATAGAGACGCGGCAAGCGAATGCCGTGCTGGAGCAAATTATGCTCCACATGCTTCAGGACGCCCGCAAGCTCCTCCTGATCGGCCGCCAAATCAGCCGCATTGACGAGGAAAAACATTTTATCGAGCTCGAACTGGTCCTTGACCCTTCCCAGCTGCATAAGAAACTGACGGTCTGCCTGTGAAAAAGCATGGTTGTAATAAGTGACGAACAGTACAGCGTCGGCATTTTTAATGTAATTGAATGCAACGCCCGTATGGCGGGCGTTCACGGAATCGGCTCCCGGCGTATCCACGAGGACGATGCCCTGCCGCGTCAGCTCGCAATCGTAATAAAGCTCGATTTCGCTGACGTAGCAGGAACGCGATTCCTCCGCTACGAAGCGTTCGTATTCCGCCTGTGAGACGGTGAGGCGCTGGCCAAGCAGCGCCTCATGCACTTCCCAGCCTGCGCGTGCAGCACGCAGGAAGCTGTAGTGCGGCCGCCCGCCGGCGTGAATCGCATCCGGCGACAGGCGGTCGATCGCGCGCATAAGAGCGGCAGCGTCCGGCAGCGCAGCGTCAGAAGCGTCTTCGCCGAGCAAAGCGAGCGAATAGCGCAGGTCTTCCAGGACGGCGTCACGGGATTTCATGACGACGCCTGCCGTGCCATGCTCGTGGCCGGAAGATGGCGGCACGAGACGGTTGATCGCCGCCGTCGTCGGATTCGGCGACACCGGCAGTACCGGCTCGCCAATAAGCGCATTGGCGAGCGAGGATTTGCCCGCGCTGAACGCTCCGAACAGCGCGATTGTGAACCGGCTGCTGCGGAGCCGGTTCGCCTTGTCCTGCATCGCC
>NZ_JBCNGR010000047.1:0-34286 GCF_050481745.1 Paenibacillus algorifonticola
GCCGTGCTCTGCGCTGCGGCGCAGCGCAGGCGGCTGCGCCTGTGGCTGGCGCTGCGCCGCTACAGCGCCGCCTCCCGCGGCGGGACGCCGGCCCGGGGCAGCGGCAGCGTCCAAAAGCAGTTTGCCGCAGTATCGGCGGCAATCTGGCCACAGCTGGACCGCTGCGTAGCCAAAAGGCAGCCGCAGCAAACAGCAAGGCAATACGCAGCAGCGCAAGCCGCTCTGCTGCCTGCCTCCCATGCCGAAGCCTTGCAGCGCTTCGTCACGTGGGATGACGCCGCCCGCTATGAGCAGCGGCGTGCCTGGCAAGCGCCGCTGCCGGAGGAGCTGTCGGCAGCGGCCGCCCTATTATGTGTCCGCAGGCATTCCGCGCGGCGCACATAAGCATCCAGGGGCAAGCCAAGCTTCATCAGCTTGCTCCACATCCCAAAGAAGCAGGCAGTCCACTAACAATACGGCTGCTTGCTTCTTTTTTCTATCCAATCCCGCCAGTCCACCACCAATCCCATGCATCCCCCGTGCTCCCTATGCTCAAACGACGCACAGACAAAAAAGCTAGTGATGAGAACCATTTTCAATTATAATAAAATGGTGTTTGATAGGACAGATAACGTTTATCTGTAACGGGATGTGAATGGAATGAGTCGTATGAATTGGAATGACCAACTGCTGCTGTGGCATGAAGCGACGGTTAAATTGCTTGATATCCGGCATATAGCTTTGGGGAAAAATGAAGAGCTGCGCGGCTATCTACTGCCATCCAGCGGTTTCATATGGGTAACGCGCGGACAAGCGCAGGTGACGCTGGATGGGACGAATTATGCCGCCCAGCGCTTTCATCTCCTGCATGGCGGCAAGGGGATGTGCCTTAACATTTTTCCTTCGGCGGATGTACTTGAATACGATATGATTTTTTATAAAGGGAATTTGGCGGGGCAAGGCAATCGAAAGCTTCAGCAGCTCATGGAGCACAGCAACCCTTTTCAAATCCAATATGGCTTTGCTCCTCAACACCCGCTTGCGATACATACAATTGTGCGGAAAATGGAAGAAAGCTGGGGCAAGCTAAGCATGCTGGACAGGCTGGGTGCTAAGGGTCAGCTTTATCAGTTTGTGCATGAGCTGATGGGCCAGCTTTCAGATCAGGGAATCGCTCCAATTGCGCCGGATCTGGTGCGGCAAGCCATGCGCTATATCGAAAACAACTACCCGGAGCCGATATCGGTTGAAGGTCTGGCCGGACTGCTAGGATGCAGCACCAGCTATTTGTCGCGTTTATTCAAAAAACAGCTGGCAACGACTCCGAACGACTATTTGATTAAAGTCCGCATGGATCATGCTCGTCACCTGCTTTCGGACACGCAAGCAACGCTGCAGGAAATTGCGGCGAGCATCGGGTATCCGGATGTGTATTATTTTAGCCGAGTGTTCAAAAAGCATACCGGACTGCCACCGCTTCGCTTCCGCTCCCGAGTCGCAAGCGGCAAATCAGTTCAGAATAATCCATTCCATCGTTCAGGGCAAGCCATTGTCCCCCATCCACCGCAAAGCTACAATTACAGTGATAATAATTATCAACTAGTTGGAGAGGGAGATTTAACGATGTATAAGGAATTAAAGTTGTCGGTGGCTGCTGTTATGCTGCTCTGCATGACTCTATTGTTCAGCGGCTGTGCAGGCTCCGCAGCGGTAAATGATCGCTCCATAACGGCAGAAGCGGCGGCAACGGGGGAAAACGGTGCGGTGCAGCAGGCATCGCAAACCAAGGTTGTGCAGCATATGTTGGGCGAGACGGAAATTCCGGTTAACCCGCAGCGAATTGCGGTAAGCGGCCTGGAGGATATTTTGCTGGCTTTGGACGCTCCTATTGTGCAGGCACAGGCGATGAAGGGCCAATATTTATATGAAACGCTGCAAGAGAGAAATATTCCGGCCATCTACACGCCAGACAGCTTGAACTACGAAGCTATTTTGGATGCGAAGCCAGACTTGATTATGGCCCATTTGCTGCCGACTGATAAAGAAAGCTATGAAAAATTGAGCAAAATCGCTCCAACGATCGTTTACGACCGTGGTGACTGGAAAACATCCATAGCGGCTATCGGCAAAGCCATTGATCGGGGGGAGCAGGCCCAGACGGTCATTAATGGGTACAATGAGAAGCTGGAGCAAACGAAAGAAGCCGTTGCGAAGGCTGTGGGCGCCAACCATTCCGTCGCGTTTATTCGGCCGTCCCAAAGCGATGTGCAAGTCTTTTTCCCGGCGTTCGTCTATACTAGCCTTGTCTACAAGGATGTGGGTTTGACTATGGATGCATCTGTCGCGGAATTAGAGCAGAAGGAGGAAGAGGGCATTTGGGGAGTAGGCGAGTCGCTGGAGAAGCTGCCCGAATTAACGGCTGACCATTTATTTGTGACGGTTGGCGGATCGTTTGATTCGGAGGAGGAAGCCCAGATGGCTTTGACTGAATTGGATGAAATCGAGCAAATGAAAGTGTGGCAGGAAATTCCTGCTGTTAAAAAAGGCAACGTGCATAAAGTATCAGCAAGACATTGGATGCTGAATGGACCAACAGCTGACAGCATGAAGCTGGACGATGTGCTCAATGCGCTCGTTAAATCTTAAAGCAACGCAGCAGCTATATAGGGGGCCTTCCGTCATGGAAGGTCCTTTTAACGTAATTATAGTACCTTTTTTATCCATATGAGGCGCTTCTCCTTTAAAAAAGACGGATTATCATCACTCAGCCTTGACTCGCTCAAAGCGCCTTATATATAATTACTACATTAATTGAGGGAGGCTCGGTAATGAACAAGCCAAATGAAATCATCATTGTTCTGGACTTCGGAGGACAATACAACCAGCTAATCGCACGCCGCATTCGTGATTTGGGCGTATACAGCGAGTTGCTGCCATTTAATACATCGGTTGAACGCATTCGTGAAATTCAGCCGAAAGGGATTGTATTCTCAGGAGGTCCAGCCAGCGTATACGAAACGAACTCGCCGCTTGTTGACCCGGCAATCTACGATCTGGGAGTTCCGATCTTTGGCATTTGCTACGGCATGCAGCTGATGTCGCATCAATTGCAAGGCAAAGTAGAGCGCGCAGGCAAACGGGAATACGGTAAAGCAGAGGTTGATTTTACGCCGGACAGCCGTTTGACGCAAGGCCTCGACGCTCGCCAGACCGTATGGATGAGCCACAGCGACCTCGTCGTAGAGCCGCCAGCAGGCTTCAACGTTGACGCAAGCACGGAGCATGCTCCAATTGCGGCAATGAGCAACCCGGACAAGCACTTCTATGCGGTGCAATTCCATCCGGAAGTTCGTCATTCTGTATTCGGCAATGAAATGATTCGCAACTTCCTCTATAACATTTGCGATTGTGACGGCAATTGGTCGATGGAGACATTCATTGAGGATACAATCCGCGATATTCGCGACCAGGTTGGCGACAAGAAGGTGCTATGCGCCCTTTCCGGCGGTGTAGATTCCTCCGTTGTTGCGATTTTGCTGCACAAGGCGATCGGCGATCAGCTTACTTGCATGTTTATTGACCACGGCTTGCTCCGCAAGGGCGAAGCAGAAGGCGTTATGGAAACGTTCGTGGGCAAATTCGATATGAAAGTGGTCAAAATCGATGCACAAGAGCGTTTCATGAGCAAGCTTGCGGGTGTTGACGACCCGGAGCAAAAACGTAAAATTATCGGCAACGAGTTCATTTACGTTTTCCAAGAAGAGTCGGATAAATTCGATGACTTTGAATTTTTGGCGCAAGGCACGCTTTATACGGATATCGTAGAGAGCGGTACTGCTACAGCCCAAACGATCAAGTCTCACCACAATGTCGGCGGCCTGCCGGAAGACATTAAGTTCAAGCTTGTAGAGCCGCTTAAAGCGCTGTTCAAGGATGAGGTTCGTAAAGTCGGTTCCGAGTGCGGCTTGCCAGATGCCATCGTATGGCGTCAGCCATTCCCAGGTCCAGGTCTTGCGATTCGGGTGCTTGGCGAAGTAACCGAAGAAAAGCTGACGATCGTACGCGAGTCGGATGCGATTCTTCGCGATGAAATTGCCAAGGCTGGCCTTGACCGCGAAATTTGGCAATACTTCACTGCGCTTCCGAACATGAAGAGCGTAGGCGTTATGGGCGATGCCCGCACGTATTCCTACACTGTAGGTATCCGCGCCGTTACTTCCATCGACGGAATGACAGCGGACTGGGCTCGTATCCCTTGGGATGTGCTTGAGAAAATCTCCGTTCGTATCGTAAACGAAGTGGACAACGTTAACCGTATCGTCTACGACGTAACGTCGAAGCCACCAGCGACTATTGAGTGGGAATAGTCATAACGCAGCATAATCAAAAAACTCTCTTTCTTTTGCGCTTAATGGCAATGGAAAGAGAGTTTTTTTTGAAAATATTAGAACGTATAAGTTTCACCCATATAATCGGCTTAAATTTTCACCCGCGAAACGGGAGCTTAGCCGCCAGAGGACGGCGACAGCCGTTTGCGCTTGATCAGCACCCATTAAACGCTTGTCACATGCTCCTCGCAATCCATAGAGCAGAAGCCGTGATGGGTCTCCTCGCAGTCCGGGCATACAATATGCTGACGGTGACAAGTATCATCGGCGCAGTTAATGTAGGTTTCCGCGGGAGCTTCGCAGTGATAGCATTTTCCGACGACGACAGCTTCATCCGTACGGTTAATGGTCACCGAAATCCGCTCATCGAACACATAACATTTACCATCGAAAAGCTTTCCTTGCACTTCCTCGTCTTTGCCATAGGTGACAATGCCGCCATCAAGCTGATAGACATCCTTAAAGCCTTCGCTTAGCATGACGCCAGTCAGCTTCTCGCAGCGGATACCGCCAGTACAGTAAGTAATGATCGGCTTGTCTTTCATATCCGCCATATTTTCGCGAAGCCATTCCGGAAATTCCTTGAAGGTTTTAAGATCAGGCCTGATCGCATTGCGGAAATGTCCAAGATCGTATTCGTAATCGCTTCGGCCATCAAGCACAATGACGTCTTCCCTTTGCAAATAGTCGTGAAACTCTTTGGGAGACAGATGCGTGCCGGTTAGCGTATTTGGATCAAGCGGTTTGTCGTAGCGGAGAGTAACGAGCTCCTTTTTGTAACGGACGAACATTTTTGGGAAAGCATGCTGATCGGCTTCGTCAATCTTGAATACCATATCGGCAAATAACGGATTGGAACGCAGGTCACGCATGTATTGCTCCGTTTGTTCAATCGTTCCGGAAACCGTGCCATTGATGCCTTCGTCCGCAATAAGAATGCGGCCTCGCACGTTTAATTCCTTGCAGTAAGCCAGATGTTCGGCTGCGAATTGCTCCGCATCGGGGATCGCAACAAATTTATAATACAATAAGACCTGATAGTTGGAAGGGTTGTTCATTGCCAAATTCCTTTCTGTAACTAAGTTGAGAACATATTTGGGAACATAGTATATTGTAATAGACATAGGACATGTTCACAACACCAACTGTGCTTATAATTACGTTAGGATGACATCGTTTTTTAATCCAATCAAGTCATTTTCTGCTAAATTTAGCTCGAAAGCACCTATAACTATGTATTTGAATGCAGGTGGAAATGGAGAATATGAAACTCGAGTATTACCTCAAGCTATTTCAAACCTTCGAGATACTGGAGAGGAAATGGATTAAGGATTGGAATCAGAACAATCAGGTGGGACTTTCAAAAAGTCATATTAGAATACTTGGAATATTAAATGACAAAGGCCCGCAAAGACCCTCTAAGCTGGCGGACGACCTAAACATAACGACGGGCGGCATAACGCTACTTACAAAAAAAATGCTTGATGACGGTTATATCATCCGGTCAGTGGGCCATCGGGACCGCAGAATGGTGCAGTTGGAAATCAGCGCTACAGGCAAAGACATTTTAGCCACAGCGCAAGAAGAAATTAATCGGCTCATGGAAAATATGTTTAATAAGATGACGCTGGAAGAAATGCAGACAATGGCTGCACAAAATTTTATGGACAAAGCAAGCTGGCCAATCTCATGTTCGCTAGAGAGCTTCAAAACAAGCTGCGTTCCAATCATTTAGATGTGGCAAGCGTGGCCTGTCACCCGGGAATATCCAACACCAATTTATTTTCCTTCGGTTCAGGAAAACAGGCCAACACATTCATGCGTATGCTTACGGGTCTATTAAGTCAGCCAGCACATATGGGAGCTTTACCTACCTTGTATGCTGCCACAGAACCGTCAATCAAGGGCGGGGAGTATATTGGCCCGGATGGCAGAGGAGGCAGGAAGGGTTATCCTAAGAGTGACGAGATCATTAATAAATTATACGCTGCCGATATTTCAAATCGGCTATGGAATATTTCAGAAAGCTTAACGGGTGTTTCTTACAAGTTCAACTAGGATTTGTATGCAAATCGGTATGCAAATCGGTATCGTGCTGTTACCTCATTTTTTGACGGACTGACGTTCCGCTATTGTGGCTTTTGAGGCGATTTTAGGCCGCAAGCGGACAGGAAAGCCGTTATAGCTCACATTATCCCGTCAAACTAACTAATAGCAGCGCATTAGCGTCTTCTGAGTCCGCAACCCATGCCGTTTCCTGTATTTTGGTTGAAATAGCTGCCGCTGTGTCCGCCAAGTTATTGCACGAAGCCGCCTTTCTGTAACAAAAAACTCCCTTCGTATGCGCTATACAGCAAACTGAAGGGAGTTTATTATTATTTTTGCTCTATGATGAGCTTACTAAGGAAATTGTAAAGGGATAAAATGGTTGAATATTCCCGCAGCTTTGATTTTTTCAGAGTCACTAATTTCGGTGGTGCACACACTTAAAACGATATAGCTTTGGCAAGTCGTTACTTTCTCAATAATCGTTGTGCCAAGCAAGTCCACACCCAAATTGATAATTACACTATTGTTTTTTTCTTTAATGTGCCCTTTCAGCCACTCAGCGTATTGCTGCTTGCTAGGTACTGTTAAAGCAGCTGCTACAAGTAGGAATAGAACGATGATAACCGTATATTTTTTCACACCCAACCATCCTTTTTAGAGCATAGTCATATTTGGAATCAATCGCGATTTCCCAAGCAGCCTCAAGGCATTACGGTGTCAATATTGTATTGGATTATGTTAGCATGTCTACAAGCATTATAGCTATTATAGCTAGTAAGCAACTTAAGAGGAATACATTTTTGGGATTTATTTGATTGTGGCAGTGCAACTTGCAAGCAGGACCAACACTGTAGGCAAGTTATAGATTTCTTGCCAGGGCTATTGAAAATAGGGAGGAGAACAAGAGTGAAAACATACAACAAGCTTGTGCGTGACAAAATACCTCAAATCATCCAAGCAAGCGGTAAGCATTGCAGCTTCAGGGTGCTTAATGAGGCTGAATATGAGAAAGCGCTAAAGGAGAAAATACAAGAAGAACTAAATGAGTTTCTTGAAGCTGGTGATCAGCAAGAACAATTGGAGGAGCTAGCAGATTTGCTCGAAGTTATTTATAGCTTTGCGCATAGCAAGGGTGTTGGAAGAGAGGACATGGAGCGTATACGAGAGAGGAAAAAGGAGGAGCGAGGAGGGTTTTATGAGCGTTTATGGCTTATGAATGTTTGTGACGATACATAAAATGCGAGAAATCCAAATCGGTACTATATTGTTTCTCAGGTGCGAATACATACATAATCCCATAAAATCCTTAGCGCATTCGCACCTTAAGAGAAGGTCTAACTATGATTTAACCATCATCATTTTGATTGCTTTGCCAGCCATTCCATAAGGGTGACGGCTTTGCCTTCAACCTTTACAGGCTTGCCATTATAGTCGCTCGACACTTCATTGTTCAGGACATAAATCCAGGACCAGTGCCCATTATATTCATAAGGACTGTTATTTCCTTTGCCTTTGACATACTGGCCGCTCAAATCGAGCACAGTGTCAAAATAAGAATAATGGACATTTGGTGCGCCAGCAGCAATGAGCCTCTTATAGGTAGGCGTTGTGTTCTTTGAAGTATCTACGGTTTGATCCGCTCCTGCGGCCGTAAACCAGATAGGGATATTTTTAAGCTGGGCGATATCTTTGTTTGTTAACCAAGAGTCCAAATAGGCCTCTGCCGATGGATAAGCAGCTGCAAAATAATTAGGGTTCGCAAGAAGCATATTAAGGGTCATAAATCCGCCATTCGAACAGCCGCCAATATAAATTCGCTTCGGATCAATATTCGCCTTATTATCCTTGACATATTGTTTGATTAAAGCCGTCAAGGCGTTCGTATACATGCTGCTGCCATCTTGCGTATATTGCCCCGTTCCGTTATTCATCCAGAAGGTAGGTGTTTGTGGTACGAGAACGGCCGCATCGCCAAAAAATTTCTGTACAGCAGCTTCAGCTAATGCCGTTACCCGGTTGCCCAAAAGAGCAATTCGTGGATCGGTTCCCCCTTCTCCAGCCCCATGCAGCCAGATGATCAGCGGGAGCTTCTTCTCATTGGTGTCAGGCAAATAAGAAGCATAGGTAAGTGCAATGTCGCCATGCTTAGCGTCTTTATAATCAAATTTTCCCGTTAGATCAAATTTGTCAACGGATTGCTCGATAACCGTATGCGGGGTTTCCTGCGTCGTCGTCAAATCAGTGATTACATTGCCAGTGGCGTCCTTGAGCGCTTTCTGCTGAATAATTGTATATTGAAGGTCTACATATTGATTCGTGAAGGTCTGCAGATCAAAGTTAAATGTGCTTGCGGCAGCCAGATCAGGGTGGACGCTCATTTCAATGGTAATGTATTGGCCTGTTTGTTGGTCTAGTTTGTTGCCTTCCTCGTCTGAAAGGTAGGTATTATTTATGTTTCTGCTGCCGCTATCGAAGCCATCATAGGAGCTTTGGGTTTCGAAGTTAAACATGGGATAATTGCGCTCCACCATTACCTTGAAGCTGTCCTTAGTCAGCGAATTCCCTTGAATGTTGCTTCCTGTGTTCAAAACGATTTTATGCACGCTTGGACCCCAGTCAAAGCCTTTCACAACTAATGAGTACGAAGGCTGCTTAGATTCGGAGCTCGAATTGTTTGCGCTTACATTTGTGAGCGCAAAATTGGTTGAAGTAACCGCCAAAACAAGCAGGCTGGAAAATAACCCTTTATTCATCTTCATCATCATTCTCCTCCAGTTCGATGAGTTACTGTATGTAAGCGTATCACCTCAACCATAAAATGACAATATGATTTGAGGACTAAGTGACACTCATTATTTTACAATTCAACGTGCTAGAAATGATTCATAAATAATCTTCGCAAATTCATATCTATTTAAGGTTGCATGTCTATAATTAATATTGTTCACATCAATATGGGACAGAAATGAGAGGCTACCATTATGAAAAAGACGTTAGCAGCAAGTATGCTGATGATCAGTATTATGTTCAGCAGCACATTGGCGTCAGGCGCAGCAGCATCGGACAACTTGAATCGACTACAAGGCAACCAAAGTTCAATCGCGAGCGCACAACCAGATGGAGCAGACAACCCTGCTTCCAAATAGGCGAGTACACCTTAACGATTGCAAAATAGCCAAAAAAGACTGATGAGCCGTCATCAGTCTTTTTTGTACGCATTTCTATTTGTACGCATTTATAGAGGAGCCGCACACAGGAGCTGCTAGCCGCTAGCCCCTGCCTAATCCCCGCGAGACAGATGAACATAAAAGCTTGTTGATTCGCCAACTGTGCTTTTCGCGTAAATTCTCCCCTTATGCTGGTCAATGATGGACTTGGCAATCGCCAGGCCAAGACCGTAACCGCCTTGCTTGCGCGCCCGGGAGGAATCGGTTCGGTAAAACCGGTCAAAAATGCGGGTCAGCTGCTCGGCGGCAATACCTTCACCAGTGTTGGTGACCGCCAGCACGACATCGTTTTGCTGCTTCTGGAGCGACATCTTAACCGCTCCCTTGGCGCTTGTGTATTTGACCGCATTGTCCAGCAAAATCATGACGACTTGCTTGATCTGCTCACTGCTGCCCTGCACCATCAAATCTGGCTCAATCTCATAATCCAGAGACACATTTTTTTCGAATATGACTGCTTCCATCGTTAAAATAATATTTTCAACCGCATCACTCATATTGAACTTTCTGTAGACCATGCTTGATCGGGCATCATCCATTTCCGTTAAATACAGCAGGTCATTGGTCAGTTTCGTCATTCTTTCCGTTTCTGATTTGATGTAGTGCAGCCACTTCGCTTGATTGTGAATGGTATCCTCACTGTTGGAGAGCAGCACATCCGTATTGGTGTTAATGATCGTAAGCGGTGTTTTCATTTCATGCGAAGCGTCGGCAATAAATTGCTTTTGTTTATCGAACGCTTCTTTCACGGGCCTGATCGACTGATTGGCGAAAAAACGGCTTGTGAAAAACAAGATGATCAGCATCGCGAGCCCAACGACAGAAAACGTATAAATTAAATTGGTCAAAATATCTTGCTGGGCAGTGACGTCAAGGAAAACCAGATTATAGCCTTCATTCGTCTGCTGCTTGAGAAAAGCCCAGTGGCTCCCATCCAAGCTGAACTGTCCGGTGTTTTTAGTGACCGTCGAAGCTTCCTGCACCGCAGCGGCATAAAAATCACTGTCCATTTCAAATGGTGAAGTCGTGCTTGTAATATTCCACTCGGCATCTGTTTTCAGCGAAAAAGCAACCGAACGCTCCGGCCGTGAATCTCCATTACCCATTGGCCCGCTATCCATGGGACCACTGTCTATAGCCCCGTTATCTATAGGTGCAGAAGGAGAATCGCCCTTGTGCCTGCCAGAGGGGGAAGAATCAGAACCACCAGAAGGCTTCTGATAAAAATCAGCTACCCGGTGAATCTCATCATTAATATCTGTCTTCACATTCCGGTACGTAATGACGTAAATAGAGGCGAAGGCGATCAGCATGACGACCGAAATGATGACCAAATTCACGATAAGAAACCGATTTCTGAGCTTTGTGAACATTAGGGAGTCACCTCTAATACATACCCCACGTTTCGAATCGTGTTAATGCGTACGGACGAATGCAGGAACGTAAACTTTTTCCGTAAAAAAGAGATATAAACCTCCACGTTGTTGTGCTCCGCTTCTGAATCAAAGCCCCAAAGCTTCTCAATAATCAGCTCCTTGGAGGTGATCGCCTGCTTCCTGACGATCAGCAGCTCGAGTAGAGCACTTTCCTTTAAATTGAGCTTTATTTCTTTATCTTTAACGGAAAGCTTCAAATTTGATGTGTTTAATTCGATATCCCCGAACTTTAAGGCATCCTCCGGCAGCACCTCGCCTTTGCGTCTTAGTGCAGCCCGTATTCGGGCAAGCAGCTCCTCAGATGAAAAAGGCTTGGCGATATAGTCATCCGCCCCCTGATCAAGTCCGGTCACCATATCGGTAATTTCCCCTTTTGCGGTCAGCAGAATGACGGGGGTGGATACGCCCTCTTTACGAAGCTGGGTCAATACGCTGATTCCGTCCATTTCAGGCATCATAATATCAAGCAGCAGCAAATCATAAATGCCGCTCCGCGCATAATCGAGCCCGGAAACGCCATCATGGACCGCATCAACGGCGTAATGATGCTTCTTTAATATTTGGCTTAAGGCTTCAGCTAAATGAAGCTCATCTTCTACAATTAAAATTCTCATGGCGAGTCATCCTTTATAAATAGGTTGTGTCCCATTATATCAGGATTACCTTTAGTCAACCTTAATGTTTGCAGCGGAAAGGGTAATGGCGATCGTAAGCCAAGCTTTTCATGCAGTGAAGTCCCATTTTCACCACTTTTTTAAAAATTAAAATTTTGTAAATTCATTTAAGTTTCGTTAAAGGTTTGGGGACTAAGATACGAATATAGCAAGCGAGAACAAGGCGCAAACAACGAACCAGATCGCCAAGCGAATAACATGCGAGACCAAATAGAGAGGATTTGAACGATATGGCCATTGAGGTTTTCAACCGATACGAGAACAAATATTTGCTTGATAGTGTTGCCTACCGCAATTTCTACCTTCAACTGCTGGAATATATGGAACTGGATGATTACAACAAGCAGCATGAATTTTACTCCATCACCAACTTGTATTATGACACCGAGCATGATGCCTTGATTCGCAACAGCCTGTCCAAGCCGAAGTATAAGGAAAAGCTGCGCCTGAGAGCTTACGGTACTCCTAAAGAGGATGCGAAGGTTTATTTAGAAATTAAGAAAAAGGTATTCGGTCTCGTTAACAAAAGAAGAACGGGACTGAAGCTGAACGAAGCCTATGAATTTGTCCGTACGGGACTTCAGCCGGAGCTGCAAGGGTACATGAACAAGCAGGTGCTGCATGAAATTACATATTTTCTTCAGCAATATGAATTGCAGCCTAAAGTGTATCTGGGCTATGACCGTAAAGCGCTATTCAGCAAAGAGAATCGTGACCTCCGCATTACCTTTGATACGAACATTAATTGCCGACGATATGACTTGTTGCTTGAGAGCGGCAATTATGGCGAACCGCTGCTGGAGCCTGGACAATGGCTCATGGAAGTGAAGGCAGAGAAGACGATCCCGATGTGGCTGTCGAGAATGCTGTCGGAGCATCAGATGTATCGCACAAGCTTTTCGAAATACGGCAATGAATACAAAAAAATGCTGAAAAACAGCAAGCTAGAAATGGAGAGTGTACTATATGCTTGATTCTCTTTTTTCCACAACGCTCACGACAACGGATTTGACCTTTAGCTCAGCCGTTATCACGATTTTGTTATCCCTTGTTCTTGGCGGAATGATCAGCTACACCTATATGAAAACGAACCCGAATGGCTATTCGCAAAGCTTTACACTGACGATGGTGCTGCTGCCCGTCATCGTAGCCATTATCATTTTGCTTATCGGCAGCAATATCGCTAGAGCGTTCAGCCTTGCAGGAGCCTTCTCCATTATCAGGTTCAGAAGCGCACCGGGCGACCCTAAAGACATCACCTTTGTATTGTTCACCATGGCAGCAGGACTTGCCTGCGGAGTTGGCTCATTTGGTTACGCAATATTGTTCACGATTATCCTTTGTGTACTCATGGTTATCCTTAACCGCGTTAAATTTGGCGTAAGAAAGACGCTGCAAAAAGTATTGAAAGTAACAATCCCTGAAAATCTGGGGTATGAAGAAGCGTTTGCTGAAGTTTTTGCCCAATTCAAAGTGGGTTACGCGCTTAATAAGATTCGGACAACTGAACTAGGCAGCTTATATGAGCTGGTTTACACCGTTACCATTGATGAACAGACGAATCAAAAGGAATTTCTCGACGCGATTCGCTGCAGAAACGGCAATCTGGATATTTCCTTAACGATGAGCCCGACCACGTATGATTATTAAGCAAACCAAACCCGAGAGGATGATTCATATGAAAAAGAATAAATTTCGCGAGATGCTAGGTGTTTTGCTCATTTGCTCGGTCGTATTATCGGCTTGCAGTACTACATCGCAAGCATCAACAACAACAGCAGTTACTACATCAGCCACCACCGCAGCAGCTGCGGCGAGTTCACAAAGCAGCGAGACCACAACTGCTGTGCCAGCCAGCATTGCCGTATCGGATGTAGTGACGTTTGATGAGGCGGACAAGGCGGTGGATTGGAGCGCCGAGACGTCGACGGCCATTAAGCTGAACGGAACAAGTGCAGCTGTTACCGGCTCAGGAGCAAAAGCTTCGGGCAGCTCCGTAACGATTTCGGCAGCAGGCACCTACGTTCTCAGCGGCACGCTGAGCGACGGGCAAGTTATCGTAGATGTACAGGATGATGGAGACGTTCATCTCGTGCTTAATGGAGCTGCCATTCATGATAACGACAGCGCTGGAATCTACATCAAGGAAGCGGGTAATGTAGTCATTACGCTGCAAGAAGGTACGGAAAACACGATCTCCGATGGTGAAACCTATGTATTCGCGGATGCTGCAACGGATGAGCCAAGCGCAGCTATTTTCAGCAAAGCGGATCTGGCGATCAATGGTACGGGCAAGCTGACGGTAGTCGCAAGCTACAATGATGGAATCACAAGCAAAGACGATTTGAAAATCGTATCTGGAACCATCGACATCACGGCTGCGGATGACGGTATTGTCGGTAAGGATATGGTTGCTATTGAGGAGGGCACGGTAACGATTGAAGCTGAAGGAGACGGTATTAAATCGACCAATGATACCGATGAGGGCCGTGGATTTATCGCCATTGCGGGTGGAACGTTCAATATTGAAGCTGGCAATGACGGCATTCAAGCTGAAACGGCGCTGATTGTGGATGGCGGCACCTTCAATCTCGTAACAGGTGGAGGCAACGTGAACGGTGAAGTGAAGCAGGAGGAAGGACCAGGCGGCATGGGCATGCAAAGAGGCGGAATGAACGCCAATTCGGCAGCCGGAACATCCCAAGGCGCAGCGGCGACAGCCACTACGGAAACGACGGAAACCGAGTCAACTAGTGCTAAAGGGCTGAAGGCGGGCGGAGACATGACGGTCAACGGCGGTACGTTTACGATTGATTCGGCAGATGATGCTTTGCACAGCAACAGCAATGTGACGGTAACAGACGGCGAAATGGATATCGCAACTGGTGATGACGGCATCCATGCCGACGCTCTGACAACGATTTCCGGAGGAACGATCAACATCACGAAGAGTTACGAAGGCATTGAAGGAGCAAACATTACGATCTCTGGCGGTGAGACGCATGTCGTTGCTTCCGATGACGGCATCAATGTAGCAGGTGGCAATGATGAGGCGAGCGAGGCGGCAGGAGGCCGGGCAGATCAGTTTAGCGCATCCTCCAGCAACCTGCTTACGATTAGCGGTGGATATGTAACCGTGGATGCAGCAGGCGATGGACTTGACTCGAACGGCTCGATTACGATGACGGGCGGTACGGTTATTGTGAATGGACCAACGGGCAACGGCAATGGTTCATTGGATTACGATGGCAGCTTTGACATTAGCGGAGGAACGCTTGTGGCAGCAGGAAGCTCAGGAATGCTCCAGGCCACAGCTGACGATTCCAGTCAATTCACAATCGCGATGACGTTCTCTGAGGCTCAGCAGGCGGGTACGCTAGTCCATCTGCAAGATAGCGACGGCAACACGATTATGACCTTTGCGCCATCGAAAAACTATCAAGCTGTAGTGATTAGCTCACCGGAGCTTGCGCAAGGCGGTTCCTACACCCTCTACACAGGTGGAAGCTCGACCGGCAGTAATACAGATGGCATGTATACGGATGGCGACTATACAGGTGGAACAAAAGTGACCGATTTCGAAGTATCAAGCAGCGTCACTTGGTTGAATGAATCCGGCGTAACGACTGCCAGCAGCGGAGGCGGCTTCGGCGGTGGTGGAGGTGGAGGCGGAAGACCTCAAGGCGGAGGCCGATAATAACGGAAACAGATAAAAAAATGCCCTTTCGGACATCTTATCCGAAGGGGCATTTTTTGCCGTTAGCCGTATTTTCTTCAAACGCTTTCATTTTCGGAAGGCTGCGATTAAAGGGACGGAATTAAGGCCGTTATCAGAAAATTCGCAATGAAAACCGAATGATTAAAGAGCGCCTATTGTAAATGTTCGTTTTAAATCATTGACAAACAAGGAAGCAATTGATTAAAATGAGTTTCTAAAAATAGATGCATCAGTGCGCAGTATAATTTGACTTTGGGAGGCTAGGGAATAGCGATGGAACGATTTTTTCGCTTGAAAGAGCATGGTACGAACATTCGTACAGAGATTATGGCGGGACTTACGACCTTCATGACCATGGCGTACATACTGGCTGTTAATCCGATTGTGCTCACACCAGCCGGATTTGACTGGGGAGCCGTATTTTTGGCCACGGCACTGTCAGCAGGTATTTTCACGATTGCCATGGGGCTATTCGTTAATTTCCCCGTAGCTCTCGCGCCCGGAATGGGGCTTAATGCGTATTTCGCAGCTACGGTTATTTCTTCACAGGCGACTGGAAAACCGATTTCCATCGCGATGGGACTTACAGCGGTTTTTATTTCGGGTATTATTTTTATTATTTTGACCGTCACTCAAATCAGGCAAATGCTGATTACAGCCGTGCCAGACAGCCTTAAACATGCGATTACCGTCGGTATCGGCTTGTTTATCGCGATTATCGGCCTGAAGGGCAGCGGCATGATGACGATTGCCGTTTCCAGCTTCACGGACATTAGCAAGGGTGCTTATACCGACGTATCGGGCTCGGAGACGGTCATTCACCTCGGCAGCCTGCACAATGGCACGGTAGCGCTCACGGTTGTGGCGCTGTTCATTATCGGGATTATGATGGTGCTTCGCATTCCTGGGGCGATTTTGTGGGGTATTCTGCTCACGACGGCCATTGCGATTGTTATCGGTCAGGTGAACGTCAGCGAGACGCTGAGCGGACAAACATGGGTGCCTGATTTTTCAAAAATGAATTTATTCCACTTTGATTTCCCTGGCGTGCTGGAAGTCGGCCTTGTGACCGTCATTCTGACGTTTACCTTCGTCGAGCTGTTCGATACCTTCGGAACGCTTGTCGGCACGGCGAACCGCGCTGGCTACATGAAAGATCCGGTGGAAGGCAAGAAGCGCATCGGCAAAGCGATGTTCGTCGATGCTATCGGCGTTAGCGGCGGCGCAATGCTCGGAACGAGCACAGTGACAGCGTTTGTGGAAAGCTCCTCCGGTATCGCGCAGGGCGGACGTACAGGCCTTACCTCGGTTACGACAGGTATCTGCTTCCTGCTGGCTGTGTTCCTCTCGCCGCTCGTTGCGCTTGTGCCTCCAGCAGCTACGAATGCGGCTCTCATTATTGTCGGCGTGCTGATGATGCAGTCGATCAAGGAAATTGATTTTTCGGATATGGTTTATGCGATTCCGTCCTTTTTGACGCTCGCCTTGATGCCATTTACGTACAATATTGCGAACGGCATTTCGTTCGGTATCGTATCGTACGTTGTATTGGCCTCGGTTGCCAACCTGTCAGGCAAAGCCAAGGAAAAATATCAAATTCACTGGCTCATGTGGATACTCGCCGTGCTCGTCATCGGGCGCTACGTATTCATGGGCGGCGAATAAACGACGAAAAGCGTTCAACCCGCTCGTGCAGCAGGGTTGAACGCTTTTTTTTCGTTTAATAAGGATAGAGAAATTCGTACAAGCCATTACTTGAAAAATAGGAAGCTCGTTGGCAGCTTGCGGAGCTGGCGATCGGAAGGACTATTAATGACGCTGCCGTTCCAGATCAGCGACGAGGAGCCGCCGCCATCGAGATTAAAGCCGTTAACGGCGCCGTAGCGCTTAAGTAAAATTTGCAGCTCCTCAAGCGTCGCGCCGGAGCTGCCATTCTCGTTATAGCCATCGGCGACGAGAAGAAGCAGCTGATTGTCCTTATAGTTCGCGATGACCGTGCGAGGTGCGCGCTTCGGGCTGTTTTTCCACTTGTCGGGAATCGGCATGGCGGCACCATTTTGCAGCAGAACAGGCACGAACGAAGCGCCAAACTTCATGTGCTGGCTATCCAGCTGCGCCTTGCTCGTGAACTTACCGCCGACGAGCTCGTTATCCTCGTTCAAGCCGACAAAAAATAAATCGGCAAACGATGGCTCAAAGCCATTCACATATTCGCCGTCAATCATCGTCGTGCTTAGCGGGTAGCGAACGCCCTGAGCGTCTGCGAAGCCTCCGGCATTGATGCCGATGTACGCGCCGAAGCGTTTCACCGCTGCGAGCGTCGTCTCCGCGCCGCCATATTTGTCTCCACCGAGCGACATTTTCATCGCATCGTCTGATTTCAGCTCGATTTTCACCGCGTAGCTTTGAAAGTTTTGCGTCTTGATACGGAAGAGCTGGGCGCGAAGCTTGTCCGTATTAACGGTAGCCGACGGCGCTCCAAGCTTGCTCGTAATAAGCTGGTCGTAAATATCAAGCGGTATGCGGGCTTGGGCAGCTGCGGTGCTGGCGATCTGCTTCATTTCCGCATTGGTCCGGTTATACAGCGTAATTTCCTTCTTAATCAGCTTTCCCGTCTGCTCGGCTGTTGTACGAGCCTGCTCCAGTCCCGCCGCTGTCTTCGAGGTGAAGGCTGCGGGCACTTGACGCTGCGCTTCAGCCTCGTGAACGGGAAAAGCAGTGGTGGACAGCTCAACGGCTACCTCTGACAGCAGCAGCCAAAGCAGCATGCCAAGAAAAGGGGTACACGCGAGCAGCATCGTCCTATTGAGTGCTTTTACGGATACATTCATTTCAACACATCCAGATTTTTTTGCAGTTCGTTCAGCTTCTTCTTCACTTCATTAAGCTGGGTATACAGCTTGTTGCTGTTGTCGGTCTTGGAATCGGCGTTATCCTTCGTAAAGGTCAATAGCTCATTCAAGGCATCCACCTTCGCATCGAGCTGGGCCAGCTCTTCCTTATAGGAAGCCTCCAGCTTGTCCATCCGCTGCGTGTAGTCCTGCTGCATCGCCGCGATTTGCGCGGACGTCTGGCGCTCCAGATCAGCAGCGACGTCGCGCTGGATTTTGTCACTGTACCATTTGGCGCCCATAATGCCGCCGGAAATGAGAAGGATCCAGACGATAACGAATACGAAAAAAGCGCGATTGCTCCGTTTGCGCCGCCGCAGCGGCTCATGGTGGCTGGTAAGCTCAGCTTCTTGCAAGTTGCTCATATTTTAACGTTCACCTCATTTTGAAAGTCATATTGTGTGCTGCAACGAGGCTGAACGAACTGCGATCGTAACCTGACTTGTACGGCTATAATATTGGACGGAAAAAAAGCCATTTTGTTGCGCGTGTCACTACATTGTAACAAAGAATAGGGCGCAGGTCTTGTTGTCCTTTTGCGAAGGCTGGCAGTTGAGGTATAATAAGGGTCAGGCGATTGTATAGCAGCAGCGGCTGCAGCAAGCCTGTAAAGGAGGCTGTATAGACATGTCAGTTGAGTTTAATGAAACCCAGAATGAGTCACCAACATATGAAAAGGCGATATTCGCCGGAGGCTGTTTCTGGTGCATGGTTTCTCCATTCGAGGAGATGCCCGGCATTATCGAGGTAGTATCGGGCTATACAGGCGGTCATGTGCCGAATCCAACCTATGAACAAGTCTGCTCGGAGACGACAGGTCATACCGAAGCGGTGCAAATTACATTTGATCCGGCGATTTTCCCCTATGAGAAGCTGCTTGATGTTTTCTGGCAGCAGATCGACCCGACTGATCTGGCTGGCCAGTTTGCGGATCGCGGCAACTCGTACCGTCCCGGCATCTTTTATTATAGCGAGGAACAACGGGAGAAGGCGGAAGCCTCGAAGAAGGCGCTTGATGCAAGCGGCCGATTCGATAAGCCTGTCGTAACGCCGATTGAACCGGCGCAGCCTTTTTATTTGGCGGAAGATTATCATCAGGGCTTTTACCGTTCAAATCCGCAGCGCTACAAATCTTACCGTAAAGGCTCTGGACGTGAGGATTTCCTCGCAAGCCATTGGCAATATAAGAAGAGTCTGGGAGAGCTGAAAGAGCGGCTGACGCCTATTCAGTTCGAAGTGACGCAAAACAGCGGCACGGAGCGGGCATTTACCGGCGAATATTGGGATCATAAGGAAGAAGGCATCTATGTGGATATCGTATCGGGAGAGCCGCTGTTCAGCTCGCGCGACAAGTTTGATTCAAGCTGCGGCTGGCCTAGCTTTACGAAGCCGATTCAGGAATCGAAAGTAACGGAGCACCGCGATATTAGCCATTTTATGATCCGTACGGAGGTCCGCAGCAAGGCGGCTGATTCGCATCTGGGGCATGTTTTTAATGATGGCCCGGGACCAAACGGCTTGCGCTACTGCATTAATTCCGCAGCTCTGCGTTTTATTCCAAAGGATCAACTTGAGGCAGAGGGCTATGGCGAATATGCGGCCTGGTTGAAAGCTTAATTTGAGGAATGGGGGAATGGGCATGCAAGTGGAAGAGGCTATAAGGGGAAGACGTACAATCGGAAGGGTCAAGCAGGACCCGATTGATCGCCGTCTCATCGAAAAGCTGCTGGAGGCGGCCAGTTGGGCGCCTAGTCACCATAATACGCAGCCATGGAAATTTATCGTCATGACAGGAGATGGACGTGCCAAGCTGGGCGAAGGGTATGCGCGTGTTGCGCTTGCTTCGCTTGAGACCGGCATCGGTACCGCTTTGGAAGACCGCTTGGCGAAGGAGCGCTCTAAAGCGTATCGTGCCCCTGTCGTCATTGGCGTCGTATGCTCGCCGGCAGAGGACCCGCGCGCTGTCCATGCGGAAGAGCTGGCGGCGGCGCAAGCCGCTGTGCAAAACCTGCTGCTCGCTGCCCATGCGAATGGGCTGGGCGCCATCTGGCGCTCAGGCGAGCCGATGTACCATCCGCTGATGAAGGATACATTTGGCCTTGATGCGGAGGAGCAGTTTGTTGCCCTCATTTATCTCGGATATCCAGATATGCAGCCGCTGGAAGCGAAGCGGACGTCCGTTTCTGACAAAACGGTATGGCTGGAAGGGTAATTATCTTTCAAACAATCGAACGAATGGAATGATGTTCCGTATAGCCGAAGGCCCAAGCCTTCCTGAACCGCATTAGCATGCGGGGAGGGGAGGCTTTTTGGCATGGAATAGCAGCTTCAGGACACTTAAGCCGATAAAAAGGTCGTGAAACTGGCAGTGATAGGTCGTCCAAGCGGCGGCACATCGAGGGAAGGCCAGACTACAATGAAGAAAAACAGATGAGCAGCCTGGTGAATAACCTAGAGCTTGGCCACTGCCCTTCCAGAGGAGGAACTGAATATGCTATTTTCTAATCCTATATTAAGCGGTTTTTATCCTGATCCGAGCGTGTGCCGTGTCGGGGACGATTATTACCTCGTGACGAGCTCGTTTGAATATTTTCCAGGCGTTCCGATTTTTCATAGTACGGATTTGGTCAATTGGCGGCAAATCGGGCACTGCCTGACGAGAGAAAGCCAAGTCCCCCTGCACGGCAGCCCAAGCTCCAGAGGGATTTTTGCGCCGACACTGAGGCATCACAATGGGCGCTTCTATATGATTACGACGAATGTATCGGTAGTCAAAAATTTTTACGTTTGGGCTGACAGTCCGGAGGGGCCTTGGTCGGATCCGGTATGGCTGGAGGAATGGCCGGGTATCGATCCATCGCTGCTCTTCGATGAGGATGGGAAAGTATATATAACGGGAACGAGCGTCATGTTTGGCGGTGAGCTTCCGGGCATTTATCAGGCAGAGCTGGACTTGCAGTCGGGCCGCCTGCTTAGCGAGCGGAAGCTGATCTGGAAAGGAACAGGCGGTTCCTTTCCAGAAGGGCCGCATCTTTACCGGATTGGCGAGTGGTATTATCTCATCATTGCCGAAGGCGGCACCGAATACGGGCATATGGTAACTGCGGCGAGGAGCAAGGAGCCGTATGGCCCGTTTGAAGGCTGCCCGCATAATCCGATTTTGACGCAGCGCAGCACCGATAACCCGATCCAGGCAACCGGACATGCCGAGCTTATCCAAATTTCTGAGCAGGAATGGTGGGCGGTGTTTCTTGGCATCCGCCCGATTGGCTACCCGGCGGCGCATCATTTGGGCCGCGAAACGTTTGGCGCACCAGTGACTTGGACGGCGGACGGCTGGCCGATTATTGGAAACCATGGCCGGGCGGCATTAGAGCTGGAGGCGCCGTCATTGCCGCTCAGCGAGCGGGAAGCGTGGCAGGAGCTGGATGATTTCAATCAACCGCAGCTCGCGCTAAGTTGGAATTTTTTGCGGAATCCGAGCGAGGCAAGCTGGTCGCTTTCGGAGCGTCCAGGCTGGCTGGCGCTGCATGGCAGCGCCCATACGCTGGACGATATAGAGTCGCCTGCATTTGTTGGGCGGAGGCAGCAGCATTTTAAGGCGAAATGGTCGACTTTAATGGCATTTCAGCCACAGCAGGACGGAGAGGAAGCGGGGATGACGGTGCTCATGAATGAGCGCTACCATTATGAAATTGCACTCGTCAGGCTGGAGGGCAAAAATCAGGTGATTTTGCGCCGCCGGATCGGAAGCCTGTGGAAAATTGAGCATTCGGCGGATTACAACGACTCTTTTATCGAGCTTGGCATTGCAGCAAATGAAACCCATTATACGTTTACCTACTCAGTACCGGATGGGCAGACGCATGTATTAGGAACGGGAGAATGTGCCATGTTATCCAAAGAGGTAGCTGGCGGCTTTACAGGGGTGTATGCTGGACTTTATGCAACGGGAAATGGAAAAAACAGTACAGCGCCAGCGTATTTCGACTGGTTCAAATATGAAATAGAGGCATAGCAGGAAGCGTATGGCAGCTGGGAACGATTTTCGACAAGGTTTTCGACAAATTTCCCGATAAAGATTGATCTTCCTTCCTAGAGCGTGCTAAGTTTCATGATAATGGCGTTGAAGCTTTGGCTCATTATCGATGTAGTCGCGGAGAACGGAGGGCTTGTGGATGAACAGTCGATTGAAAATTTTATCGTGGAGCTCGATCCGAACGAGATTGATCACCAGCGTTCTGCTGTTTACACTGCCGCTCATCGTATTACTGCTGTATAACAGCTTTTATTCGATTGATGTCGTGCGCAATCAGGTGGCCAACTCGAACCGGAATATGATGACCTTGTATATGGATCAGATCGACCAGGGCTTGGGGGATGTTGATCAATATGTGAATAGCATCGCCGCTGTTGATCCGGATTTGCTCGTAATGGGCACGACAAGGCAGCCGGATGAATATTATATGGCGAAAATCAGCCTGTCCAACAAGCTGTCGCAAGCGCTGGCGATTTATAAAAGCATGGATGCTTTTTTCGTATATTCAGATCAGGAGAAGGAATTAATGCTTAGTCCGCAAGTGGGCAGGCCGTTTGGAGAACGGGAAGGAATGCGGGGATTTTTAAATCAAGTGATGCTGGACAAGGAGAGCAACGGGAGCCTCCTGCATACCGCCGATTGGAAAATTGCGCAGTTGAATAATCAATTTTATATTTATCATATCGTGGAATCTGGCGGCAGCTATATTGGCGCCTGGGTTAATGCCAATCGATTAATTGGCGGGCTGGGATTGATTGATTTGGGTGAAAAGGGACAGTCGCTGTTGACGACGAGCGATGGAATCCCGCTAACGACGTCTAGTCTGTTTCACGATCATGGCATTGAGCTCAATCACAGCTTGGCTAATTATTATATGACCGGGGATAAAACCCGGTTTCTTGTCGTAGGCGCCCCTTCGCTTCGGGGGGATTTTAATCTGGTAGCCGTCATACCGGATGAAAAAATACTTGAAAATCTCCCTTATTTACGGAGCCTGATCACCTTAGTCGCGCTGGGCTCGCTGATCATTTTACCGCTTGGACTGCTTATGCTGCGCCGGGAAATATTGCTCCCTCTGAACCGGATTTTGGCGGCGATGAAGCGGATACGTGAAGGCAATCTGGACGTCCGAATCAAGGCCGCACCTAGCGCCGAGGAGTTCAAGCTGGTTAATGAAACGTTCAATACGATGATGGCGGATATTCAGCAGCTGCGAATTGATGTATACGAGGAGCAGCTGAGCAAGCAAAAGGCGGAATTGCAGCATTTGCAGCTGCAAATCAATCCCCATTTTTTCATGAATTCTCTGAATATGATGTACAGCCTCGCCCAGGTGCGCAATTATGAGCTGATTCAAGAGCTGACGCTGTGTTTGGTAGGCTATTTCCGCTATATGTTCCGCAGCAATCTCAACTTCGTTTCCTTGAAACAGGAGCTGGATCATGTAAGCAACTATGTCCGCATTCAGGAGCTGCGTTATCCGGACAGCCTGACAAGCAGCATCGAGGCGCCTGATTATATGATGAATGCCAGCCTGCCGCCGCTCATTATTCAGTCCCTTGTTGAAAATGCCGTAAAATACGCCGTAACGCTGGATGAAGCGGTGCATATTCATATTCACATTGAGCTTCTGGATACGACCGATGAACCCAAAATGCGAATTGTCGTGCAGGACACAGGCAAAGGCTTCGATGAAGAGGTGTTGAAGGAGCTTCAGGAAGGACGGAAATTGATTAGGGAACAAGGCGGACAGGTCGGCATTTGGAACATTTGCGAACGACTGCGGCTGCTCTATGAAGGCCGGGCGCAAATATCATTCGCCAACGCTCACGGTGGAGGGGCGATTGTTGAAATCATCCTGCCGATGAATGCGGAAGCGGAACATAGCTAGCGAAAGGGGAGTTTACATGTATTCGGTACTCATAGTCGATGATGAAGTGCATGCGGTCAAGGCGATTGAATCGGCCATCGATTGGGACAAGCTTCAAGTAAGCGAAGTGTATACCGCCTATAATATCCGCCAAGCGAAGGAAATATTCGATCAGCAGGCCATCGATTTGATGCTGTGCGATATTGAAATGCCGCAGGGCAGCGGCTTGGAGCTGCTGGAGTGGGTACGTGAGAAATACCCGAAGACGGAATCGGTGTTTCTGACCTGCCACGCCGATTTTGAATTCGCGAAGCAGGCGATGAAGCTCGGCAGCCTTGATTATATTCTCAAGCCGATTCCCTATGCGGAGCTGGAGAAGGTTATTGTCAAAGCGACCGATAAAATCAATAAGGACAGCGAGCTCGCCCAGTTCAGCGAATACGGGCAATATTGGTTTAAGCAGCAGCCGATTATGACGGAGCGGTTTTGGCTGGACATTTTGAACCAGACGATTCCAGCTTATGAAATCTCCATTAAAGAGGCGGCAACCGAGCGTTATTTGCCTTATATGGAGCATTTGCGGCATTTGCCGATTCTGATCTCGGTTCAGCGCTGGCGCAAGAAGCTGTCGGTGCGCGATGAAAAAATTATGGAGATCGCTCTGCGCAATGCGGCGGAGGAGACGATTTTGAATCATGGCGCTAGCGGGCATTTGGTGCAATGGGAAAAAGACAAGCTCGTTGCGCTGCTGCCGCTGGACATCAATGCCGAGCCGGAGCTCGCGGCTTTGCGAGACGCCTGTTCCTTGTTTATTTCGGCGTGCAATGCCTATTTCTATTGCGATCTTTCCTGTTACATTGGCGAGCCCGTGCCTAGCTACCAGCTGTCGGCGATGGCAAGGCGGCTAGCCGGCCTCGATCAGAACAATGTTGCGCTTAGCAATATCGTTTTGCATACGAGCGGCAGATCAAGCCAGACGCCAGAGATGAAGCTGCCCGATTTAAGCCTGTGGGCCGTGCTGCTGAAGGAAGGCTCCAAGGACAAGCTGCTCGCGGCAATAGACGCTCATCTTAAGGAGTGCATTCGGCTGGGAACGCTTGATGCGAAGCGGCTGCATACATTCCATCAGGATTTTCTGCAAATGATGTATTATATGCTCCAGTTGAAGGGCATTGGGGCCCATCAATTGTTTGGCGATGACGAGTCCATTGAGCTGTCGGGCCGGGCGAGCCGTTCGGTGACGGACATGTATGCCTGGATCGATCATATTGTGACCAAAGCGGCGGATTATGCGAAGTCTGTTGAAGAGACCCAGACGGTAGTCGAGCGGGTCATTGCTTATATTAAGCTGAATCAGAACAAGGAAATTACGCGCGAGGAGCTGGCGAATCATGTGTTTTTGAACCCTGACTACTTAACGCGTATTTTCAAAAAGAAAACAGGCTTGTCCATTTCCGATTATTTGCTCAATGAGCGTCTGCTTGTAGCGAAGGAGCTGCTGATGAAGACGGATATGCCGGTCAGCGCGATAGCGGTTCACGTAGGCTATGCGAACTTCTCGCATTTTTCAAGGATGTTTAAGAAGTACGCAGGCGTCAATCCGCTGGAATTCAGGCAAAACTATGAGCTCGAGCAGCAGCGCCGTTGAAATGGTCGGAAAACGCTTACCAAAAAGTCGTCTGCGGGGCAGTAGCGGGTATGGGGATTCTCTACAATGAGGATAGATTCACTCGCTTCAGACGAGCCGAATCTCGATACTATAAAGCATCGGGGGAATTACGAATGAGAAGGATAACAACAATGATTAGCTTGGTCCTCGTGCTGGGCTTGGTGCTGAGCGCATGCGGCGGCGGCAACACGGGAAGCAATGGAGAAGCGGGCAAAGGCACAGCAGGCGCTACAAACTCGGGCGGCAATACAGATGCAGCGCCAGAGCTTACTGTTGCGTACGTCACGTTTGGCAATACGCCTACTGACCTGCAGGCGGTACAGGACGAGCTGAACAAGCTGACTAAAGAGAAAATTAATGCAACGGTGAAGCTTCTGCCAATCGGCATTGGCGCATGGAATCAGCAAATGAACCTGATGCTGACGAGCAATGAGAAGCTGGATCTCATTGTAACGGGCAGCAGCGCAACGTTTGGTTATGCACCGCAAGTGGCGAAGGGGCAGCTGCTTCCGCTTGATGATCTGCTGGAGCAGCACGGACAAGGCATTAAATCGGCAGTAGGCGAAGATTTTATTCATGCAAGCAGCATTGGCGGCAAAATATATGCCGTGCCTTCGATTCGCGATCTGGCGGTCAATTATGGCGTGCTGATCCGTAAGGATCTGGCTGATAAATACGGTATTGACGCAGCCAAAATCAATTCGCTTGACGCATTGGAAGGCATGATGAAAACGCTGAAAGAGAACGAGCCGAACATGGCGGCTATATCTCCGGGAGCGGCGGGGCAATCGATTGCTGACTACCTGCTTAAGCTTGATAAATTAGGTGACGGCTTCGGTGTGCTGATTAACAATGGGCAGGATGATTTGAAAGTAGTCAACTACTTTGAAACGCCAGAATATGCGGAGCTGCTTAAACGTATTCGCGGCTGGTATCAAGCGGGTTATATTTTGAAGGATGCAGCAACGAACAAAGAGGGCATCGCAGATTTGATTAAAGCAGGACGCACAGCTGCTTATGTGGCGAATCTTAAGCCGGGCATCGAGATGCAGGAATCGCGTATTGTAGGTACGACAATCGTAAAAGGCGAAATCACGGCTCCGGTTTCCAAAACAGAGACGGTAACGAACATTATGTGGGGTATTCCGCGCAATGCGACGAATCCTGAAGCATCCATGAAGTTTCTGAATCTGATGTACAGCGACAAAGATATTATTAACCTGATGGACTGGGGCATTGAAGGCAAGCATTATGTAAAAACCGATAAAGAAAACATCATTAAATATGCTGATGGCGTAGATGCCAACAATAGTGGCTACAACCCGAATACAGGCTGGTTGTTCGGCAACCAGTTCATGTCCTACTCCTTTGAAGGGGACAACCCGGATATTTGGAAAGAAACAGATGAATTCAATAAAAACGCAACGAAATCCAAAGCATTAGGCTTTACTTTCGATTCTGCGTCAGTGAAGACGGAATTCGCTTCGGTAACGAATGTTCTGAATCAATACAAGCTCGGTCTGGAAACAGGCACGCTTGATCCGGACAAAACACTGCCAGACTTTATCTCCAAGCTGAAAGCAGCGGGCATCGACAAAATCGTTGCCGAAAAACAGAAGCAGCTGGATGCATGGGCGGCAGCGAAATAAAATAAATCGGCAAAGTAATCTGACGCAAACACAGCAACCGCCAATCCTCCTCGTGAGGGTTGGCGGTTGCTTGAATTTTTATGATGGAGCATGAGTATAAGGCTGGCGGTACATACCCTACCTTAACCGTTGATCTCCAGACCAATGCCGAGCTCCCGAGCTTTTTGCACCCAATAGTCAGCTGTTGCAATATCAAAGACGGCCATTCCCATCGGGCAAAATAGAACGGGCTCAGCCGGATCGAATCCAGCAAGCGCGCTGCGGCATACGACATCGGCGAGCGAGAGGGTACCTTCTTTCGCCAGCCCCCGCTCCTTATGCAGCAGCTCAATGTCGGTGTTTTCCCGGCATACCTCATCCCAATCATCGACGATGATGGCGCTTACGCTGCTCAAGGCTGCTGCGGTGTAGTCGCGCAGCGAAACGTCCAGCAGCAGGCTGCCTGGAAGGGGCGGAAAATCAATGTAGCGCTTGTCGCTTACCGTACACGTAATAATGACGTTGCAGCGGCTGTATAGCTCTTGCCAGCTGCCTGCCACCTTCGTTCGTCCACGTAGTCCGGCTTTCTCACCAGCGGTGGCTGCATCGGTGACAGCAGTGCTGACAACATCGGCAGCAGTAGCTGTGGCCAGGTTGATATCATCCAGCTTGACTCCGCGAATGTCATAAACATAAGCTTCATCGATGGTTTCGCCGAGCAGCTGCCCGCACATGTCGTAATGCAGCTGGCCGACGGGGCCGAAGCCGATAATGCCCAGCGTTATGCGATGCGGCTTGCTTGGCTGCTGAGCGCTGCGCGCACGCAAATAATGGCGAAGCAGCACAGCGCTAACGGCAGCTGTCCGGGCTGCGCTCGGCAGCGATGCATGGACAATCGCATACGGCTTGCCCGTGTCTGCATCATTCAATACCAGCATGCTGTGCGCTCTGGGCAGTCCGGCATCCAGGTTGCCAGGGAAGCTGGCAATCCACTTTATGCCGGCTGTGTGCATGCTGCCGCCTACATAGGCAGGCATGGCAATGATTCGGTTTGCCGCATGGCCGCCGTAACGCAAATAAGGCTTTACCGGCTGGGCATAATCGCCGCTATCCATCACATGCACCGCATCTTCAATGCGATCCGCCAGCTCCTGCCAATGGAGTCCAGCGGCACGGATATGTTTTTCCCCAAGGTAAATCAAGCTCGTTCTCCTTCCTCATGGCGAAATTGCCGCTCAGCCCAATCATCATTGTAGACCGTATCCATATAGCGTTCGCCGCGATCATGTAAAATAACAGCGCAAACAGAGCCATCTGGCAGCTCATGCATCATCGATTGAAGGGCAAAAATAACGGCGCCGGACGATGGCCCGGCCAAAATCGCCTCCTGCTTCACCAGCATCCGGCAGCCAGCTACCATATCGGCATCATTCACTTTAATCGCATAGTCCATAAATCGGCTTTGCCCGAACGGAGGAACGATGCCGGCCCCAAGGCCCGGAAACAGCCTGCTTCCGCTTACCCCGCCAAAAATGATGCTGCCCGCCGCATCGACCGCTACGATTTTCGTATCGAGCTTATGGTCGCGGGCATACAGCGCGCAGCCGAGCATCGTGCCGCAGGTGCTGACGCCGCCAACGACATAATCGACGCGGCCCAGCGCCTGTACAATTTCCTGCATGGTGCCCTCATAATGGGACAAATAATTATGTTCATTGTTGTATTGATTCGGCCAGTAGCTGCCCGGAATGTCGACCAGCAGCTGCTGAACGCGGTTCAGCCTGGCAGGCAGAAACTCGCCTGTATCCGGGTCGGGCTCCTCAACCAGTTCAATGTCGGCGCCATAAGCGCGCATAATGCGGATGTTTTGCTGCGTCGTTCTAGGGTCTACGACGCTAATAAACCGCATGCCAAGATAGGAGCAGATCGCGGCGAGGCTGATGGCCATATTGCCCGAGCTGGATTCGACGATGACAGAGCCGGGCCCGATGCGGCCCTGCTCCAAGGCCGCAGCAATAATGCGAACGGCGGAGCGGTCCTTCGCGCTGCCATTCGGGTTAAGCATTTCCAGCTTGGCATGCACGGTAATGCCGCGATCATTCGCAAACAGCTTTGACAGCTGGACGAGCGGCGTCTGGCCGATACAAGAAAGCCAATCTTTTCCCATGGGCGATTACCGCCTCCTAAAAATAAAGTTTTTTTGACTTGACCGCTCCCCGCTCAAGCGTCTCATCCTCCGCTGCCCGCGTCACCACGATGCCGGACAGCATGCGACCCCGAATCATTTGGCCAATCGCTTCAATTTTTTGCTCAATAGCTTGCTGTATAACGGCTAGCATGCCATCGTCCATCGTTTTGCTGCGAATATGGATGGACAGTTTATTGCCCTGCAGCCGGACGCGCAGCTCGGCGTCGCTGACGAATTGCTGGACGACACTTTCGATGTCGTAGAGGCTTATTTTTTCCCCGTGCTTCAGATCGGCTCCGATCCGTTTCGAGATACAGCTGAACGTTTGCCTTACCCGTCCATCGATTGTGACGGTGCCGAAGTCCCTAACCACATCGTAGGTGACATAACGCACGGCGGGAAACAGAGTACGCTTGTAGGACGTAAGCACTAGCACCGTTTCATTGTCTTCGAGCGTATCAAAGCGTGGATCTACTTCGTCAGCACGGAGCGCTTCGGCATGGATGCCAGCATCTAGTACATAAACGCTATGCTCGTGAGAGTAGGAAGCAATGGCGCCGATCTCGATGGAGCCGTAGGTGTCGAGAATATCACTCGTGCCGATGCCGAACCGTGCAGCCATATTGGCCTGCCAGGCTGGCGGCGCAATTTCGCCCACAATAATGATTTTTTGTATGCCGAAGGCCTTCGGATTTGGTGCAGCGGCAGCGATGGCGTCGAGAATGGAAGGCATCGTATACAGCAGCTGCGGGCGGAAAGTGGCGAGGCGCTTGATGTGCTCCTCTATCGGCAAGGCGAAGGAAAGCGAATCTGCTTGGAAGCCAAGCTGCTGAAAAATCGTAATGGCAGTGCTAGCCGCATGTCCCGTTCCCATATCGGCCAGCGCCCTTGTGACAACTGCCGGGCTCCTTGCCAGCCACTCCCGGAAGCAGGCCGCTTTGCTGGCGATATATTGCTCGTCATCCTCCGGAGAATAATAAATTGCTTTGCGTATGCCGGAGGACGTTCCTGATGTACGGTACACAGAGAGCCCGGCTTCCGTCCGCAGCTCCTGCGTGAAATAATGCGCCTCTAACCTGTCCGCCGTCATCAGCGGCAGTTCTGGCAGTACGGCGGCGTTTGGATCAATGCCTCGCTCTGCAAGCAGCTCTCCATACCAAGGATGAAAATGGCAAATAAGAGCAAGCTGCTGCTGAAGCGTCTGTTTTGGCTCCATCTATGCATATGCCTCCTAACTAACGGACCGCTGGCGGTCACGTATTGGGGATCAAACAAACATCCTGACAGGCTGCCTTAATTAAGCATATGAAGCCGATGCATGATGGTTCGTTCTATGCCGACAGCGGCCTACAACCATTTTTGAAAAGGTTCGTATGCTAATAGGAGATTGGAATGGAGGGGTAAAGTGACGAGGAACAGAAAGATAGCGAAGGGTTTGCGAGCAAGGAGCCATAGTGGCAAGGGAAGCAAGAGTGTTCGTACTAAAGGCCGAATTATTGGGGATAAGTGGAGCAAAACGATTGCGATGCGGAAGGATCTAACGCTGAAGAAGCACATCCCGCGGACAAAGCTGGCGACGAAGGACAGCTTGCGCAGCATGCTGAAGCAATACGGAATGGTGTATGTGAAGCCGACTAGAGGCTCGCAGGGGCGCGGCGTTATGAAGATGGAGAAGCGTAAGGCGAAACCGAAATACTCCTATCAATTAGGCTTGAAAAAATCAAGATTTACCACTTACGCCGCAGCGTACCGTGCGATCCGCAAGGACATGAAGGGGAAACGTTATTTGGTGCAAAAGGGCATACGCCTGCTTAAGCATAAAAGCCGTCCCTTCGATATTCGGCTCATGGTGCAGCGTGCGCCGCATGGCGGCTGGGAAGCGACGGGAACGGTCGGCAGAGCCGCGCATCCGCGCAAAATCGTTACTAACGGCAGCCAAGGCGGAACGATCTACTCAACCGTACATTTGCTGAAAAAGCATGCGGGTCCAGCAAGGCGGAAGCGACTGCTGAAGCAGATGGACCGGCTCGCTCTGCGAACCGCGAAGCTGCTGCGCCGCACGTCTCCCGGCATTAAGGAACTCGGTCTCGATTACGCGATTGACGGCAAGCTAAAGCCGTGGATTCTTGAGGTGAACACGGTGCCTGATCCATGCCCGTTTTCGCTGCTCGCAGACCAGACGATGCTGCGCCGTATCGTCCGGTATGGCAAAGCATACGGCAAAACGTACAGCCTGAAATGTAAAAAGGCGAAGCGCGGAAAATAAGCGGCAAGCGCTGCCTGTGCAGCAAAGCTAAGAGACTGCGACGAAATAAAGTACCGCTAATTTCTTCGAGGCTCCTAAGCTAAGGCCTTGTGCCAGATAAGAGAAGGCACAAGGCCAGCTTTTGAGTTGTTTTTTTTATGTGTAAAAGCGGTCTACTTGAACGTGTATTCATGCTCAAAACGGTTTATAAAATAATCCATTACCGGAGCATTCGGACGATTTTTAGCCCGAACCCAGCCAAAATGGACAGGCTGCTGAAAAAAATCTTCAATTTCAAGCATTGCAAATTGCCGGATCGTTTCGTTGGCATTTTGCCTAAAGGAATAGTCATGGCCGATCGAGACAGCCAGCCCCTCCAGCAATGCGCTTTGAATGGCGACATCGTAATCGGTTCGAAACAACACCTCCACGGGCCCGTGCTGCCTGGTAAAATCATGGATGAACTGGTCAACGTGGTCGTCCTTGTACAGGACGAAAGGGTGCTGCCGCAATTCCTCCGGTGACATGGACGTCCTTAAGGCAAGCGGAGATTGGGCGCCAACGAGCGCGACCATTTTTCCCTTGCACAGCGAATGAAACGAGAGACCCTCTATCGGCAGCTTGTCTTCCCGCATCGCAATCATGCCAAGATCAGCCAGCCCCTCCCGCACGCTGCCAAGCGTATTCAATGAGCCGTCCTCAGATACCTCGATGCGAAGAGCGGGGTGCTCCTTTTTCAGCCAAGCAATCACTTTAACCATCGTCTTCATTTGGGCAGGCATCGTGGACAGGCGCAGCTCGCCGCTTAGACTGCTCAGGCTGCTTGCTGCTTCCAGTCGTATTTCCTCGATAATTTTGGCTGCTTCATGCACTTTTTTTATAATGGATGCACCTTCTGCGGTAGGCAAGGTGCCGGTTCGTGCACGTTTGAACAACCTTAGCCCCAGCTCCTTCTCCAGACTAGTGAGGGATTGACTGAGCGCAGATTGGGAAATATGAAGATGCGCTGCTGCTTCAGACAATGATTTGGATTTGCTCAATTCGACGACATACATCAGCTGCTCAAGGTTCATAGGTTGCTTCCTTTGCATAAGTATGACTTAATTTAGTGTAAGTATAATTAAATATATTTAATTTAACAATAGGAGTACAATGACGGTAAGACCATATAAGCGCTATCATTTTGTTGCTAAAGGAGATGCTGTTTATGAAAGCTGCTGTTATTTATGGAGCTAAAGATGTCCGTATCGAAAATGTGAACGAGCCTGCAGCTGCTGCAGGCCAAGTGAAAATAAAGGTGGAATGGGCCGGGATTTGCGGAAGCGACCTGCATGCCTACCATCATGGGCTTGGCGTATCGGCTGAGCCCCATCCCTTGACAGGACGCGGTCTTCCGCTTGTGCTGGGCCATGAATTTGCTGGTGTTGTGACCGAGCTTGGCGAAGGTGTAACGAATCTGGCTGTTGGAGATCGCGTAGCTGTAGAGCCGATCGTGTATGCCGAAGATGATTATTATGTACAGAGGGGCAAATATAATCTGGCTAGTCCGTTTGCTTTCCTTGGTTTGCAGGATGATGGTGGATTTGCTCAATATGCAATCGCAAATGCCAGCAAAGCTCATAAGCTTCCAAGCAATGTTTCACTTGAAGAAGGGGCATTGATGGAGCCGACTGCTGTAACGGTTCATGCGGTTAAGGAAAGCCAGTTGAAAATGGGAGACGCGGTCGTCGTTTATGGAGCCGGCCCAATTGGTCTTTTAACGATTATGGCGGCGAAGGCTGCTGGAGCCGCAAGCGTTATTGCCGTCGATATTTCCCCTGAACGTCTAAGCAAAGCGCTTGAGGTCGGCGCAAGCTCGGTTGTAAACAGCCTGGAAACAGATGCAACGACAGAAATATTGGCACAACATGTAAACGGCGTCGATGTGGCCTTTGAAGCGGCAGGCGCTCAGGCGACATTCACAAGCGCGCTGGAGGTCATCAAAAAAGGCGGACAGCTGCTCATTATTGCCGGTTATGCCAGCCCCGTTACATTGGATGTAAACAGCATTTTGGTGAAGGAAATATCGATTAAAACCTCACTCGCCTACCATCATATTTTCCCGGAGGTCATCGCGATGGTGTCTTCGGGCCGCCTTGATGTGAAGAAGGTCATTACGAAAAGAATCCAGCTGGATAACCTCGTTGAAGAAGGTCTGGAGCTGCTCATTAAAGACAAAGCGCAGGCGAAAATTTTAATTCATACGCAGTCATAGTTCTATTATTGAAAACAAATAGGCTGTTCCA
>NZ_JBCNGR010000048.1:0-15023 GCF_050481745.1 Paenibacillus algorifonticola
TGGAACAGCCTATTTGTTTTGGCGAGCATGAGGATTTCATTGGTGGAGCAGGCAGCAGGAGCGTCGTAATAGTGCAAATGAGAAGTCGTCTGAGCGGTAGAGGGCGCAAGGGCGCATGCACTATCATCAAAGTATAAGACAGCGACAAGCTCATGCTGAAGAAAGAAGGGGTTCACCTATGGAACAAACGACGGGAAATAAAGGGACAGTGGCAGCGGCAGCTCCCCAGCAGGCAAAGCAGGTTGCCAAATCAAATGTGAAAAAGAAACAGTTCAAGCGCTATTTGCCTTTGTTTCTAATGATGCTGCCGGGGCTGGCGTATTTGATCATTAACAATTATGCACCGATGTTTGGCCTCATTATCGCCTTCAAAAACATCAATTTTTCACAAGGGATTTGGGGCAGCGATTGGATCGGGCTGCAAAACTTCGAATATTTGTTTAAAACGCAAGATGCCTACATTATTACGCGAAATACAATCTTGTATAACGGCGGCTTCATCATTTTGAATTTGGTCATTGCGGTAGGCATAGCGATCCTGCTCAATGAAATTCGCAGCAAAATTATGGCGCGCTTTTATCAAAGCGTCGTGCTGCTCCCATTTCTCATCTCCATGGTAATTGTCAGCTATTTGGTTTATGCGGTGCTTAGCATTGAAACGGGCTTTATGAACAAGACGGTGCTGCCGTTTCTCGGTCTCGATTCGATTTCCTGGTACAGCGAGGCGCAATACTGGCCTTATATTTTGACAATCGTGCATGTGTGGAAAAGCGTTGGCTTCTACTGCGTCGTTTATTTGGCGGCCATTATTGGAATCGATCAGGAATATTATGAAGCGGCAACGCTTGACGGCGCATCCAAATGGCAGCAGATTAAATCCATTACACTGCCGCTCATTTCGCCAGTTATTACGATGATGACGCTGCTTGCAATCGGCCGGATTTTTTACTCCGACTTCGGCTTGTTTTATCAGGTTCCAATGGATGCAGGTGCGCTCAGTGATACGACGAACGTTATTGACACTTACGTGTATCGCGGCTTAATGCAGCTCGGTGATATCGGAATGTCCTCTGCGGCAGGCTTGTATCAATCCTTGGTCGGCTTCATTCTGGTTCTGCTCGCGAATTATATTGTACGCAAAATCAACAAAGACAACGCATTATTCTAAGGAGTGAATGACATGACGCATGAAAATAAATTATGGCAGTGGTCAGCGAACCTGTTTATGATGGCCGTATCGATTGCTTGCCTGCTGCCCTTTGCCTTGCTGGTTATATCTTCTTTCACCGATGAGCAGGCGATTATCAGCAATGGCTATTCCTTTTTTCCAGAACAGTTCAGCTTGACGGCTTACCGTTATTTGCTTGATCAATCGCAGGAGCTGCTGCGGGCTTATGGCATCACGATATTGGTAACCGTTCTAGGCACGTCGGTCAGCTTGGTGATTACGTCCATGCTTGCTTATCCGTTGTCGAGAAGAGATATTCCGCTGCGTAATCCATTGGCATTTTTCGTCTTTTTCACGATGCTGTTCAACGGCGGGCTTGTGCCAACTTACCTTATTTATACGCAGTATCTCGATATTAAAAATACGATCTGGGCGCTTATTATCCCAGGCCTCCTGATGAACGGCTTTAACGTTATGCTCATGCGCACGTTTTTCATTACGTCCATTCCTGTTCCGATTTTGGAATCGGCTTACATTGACGGGGCTACTGAATTTAGAACCTTTCGCTCGATTGTGCTGCCGCTGTCGCTGCCGATTTTGGCCACGATTGGCTTGTTCCAGACGATTGGCTATTGGAATGACTGGTTTAACGGGCTCGTTTATTTAACAGATCCGAAGCTGTTCAGCATTCAGAACATTTTGAACCGAATATTGACGGATATTCAATTTCTGTCGAACAGCGGCCTTGGCTCGAATGCGGGTCAAAGCATGGCGAAAATGCCTAGCGGCACCGTGCGGATGGCGATTGCTGTAGTCGGCGTCATTCCGATTCTTGTCGCTTATCCATTTTTCCAAAAATATTTTGTTAAAGGCATTACGATCGGTGCGGTAAAAGGATAGGAGGGCGACAGTAATGGCTGAACGCTTACGTCATGTATTAGCAGGCGAAGAAGAAAACTACATTATGCCTCTTCTGTGGCAGCGCGGCGAAGAGGAAGGGCAGATCCGCGAGGAAATGGAGCGAATCTATGCTTCTGGGATCAAGGCGGTCATCGTGGAATCGCGTCCCCATCCGGATATGCTTGGTCCTGGCTGGTGGCGAGATATCGATATCATTATGGACGAGGCGCGCAGCCGCGGCATGAAGGTGTGGTTTTTCGATGACGACCATTTTCCGACGGGACATGCGGCAGGCAAGCTGAAGGAAGCTCCGGCCGAGCTGCGCAGAACGTATTTGGCGGAGCGGCATATCGATGCTGTCGGCCCGGCTCCGCAAGCCTCCTTCCTGCTCAATACCCTGCTCCAGCCGAGCGATAAGCTAGTTGCGGCTGTTGCGGTTAAACGTGAAGGAAAGCCAAGTGCTGATGCGGCTGCTCAGCTTAGCGGATTTATTGAGCTGACAGCCAGTGTGCAAAATAATGTGCTTTACTGGGATATTCCCGCAGGCTTTTGGCGCATTTTCGTTCTGATTGAGACAGCGGAAGGCGCGGAGGAAGCGAAACGCAGCTATATTAATCCGATTGTGCCGGAGTCAACGCAAGTATTAATCGACGCGATTTATGAAGGTTATTACGAGCGGTATCGGAACGACTTTGGCAAAACGCTGGCCGGTTTTTTCTCCGATGAGCCAGGCTTCTACAACGATAAAACGACATTTGACTTTAACTCCAGACTAGGGAAAAAGGGCATCGTTCTGCCGTGGCGCCACGACATGCTGGAGCTGCTGTCCGCCGAGTTCGGACAGCCAGTTGCAGCCTTGCTGCCGCTGCTGTGGTACGAGGGCGGCGAGCAGACGGAAGCGCTGCGCTATACGTTCATGAATACGGTCAGCAAGCTGTATGCCGAGCATTTCAGCGGCAAGCTGGGTGACTGGTGCCGCGAGCGCGGCGTCGAATATATCGGACATATCATTGAGGATAACAATGTGCATGCGCGGCTCGGCTGTGGGCCGGGACATTTCTTCCGTTCGATGTGGGGGCAGGATATGGCCGGCATTGACGTCGTGCTGCATCAAATTATGCCAGGCTTTGACGAGGTGCCGTTTACTTGGATTGCCGGAGAAACGGACAGCGAGTTTTTTCATTATGCCCTAGCGAAGCTTGGTTCATCTCTGGCGCATATCGATCCGAAGAAGAAGGGGCGGGCGATGTGCGAGGTATTCGGCGCCTATGGCTGGAGCGAAGGCCTCAAGCTGATGAAATGGCTGACCGACCATATGCTCGTTCGCGGCATTAACTATTTCGTGCCCCATGCCTTTTCGCAAAAAGAGTTCCCGGATGCCGATTGCCCGCCGCATTTGTATGCACGCGGCGAAAATCCGCAATACCGCTATTATCGCCAGCTCAATGATTATACGAACCGCATCAGCCATTTGCTAAACGGGGGACGCCATTATGCGACGGCGGCTGTGCTTTACCATGCGGATGCGGAGTGGTCAGGCGCTGAGGCGATGCTGATCCAGAAGCCGATTAAGGCGCTGATGCAGGCGCAAATCGATTGTGATGTTATTCCGTTTGACATACTGGCTTCTGGAGCGTATGCGGTCAAGGACGGAGAGCTGCTTGTGGCAAATGAGGAATACCAATGCCTCATCGTGCCTTATGCGGAAGCGCTTCCGGCAGTGCTCGTGGAGCAGCTTGTGGAGCTTGCGGAAGCAGGGCTGAAGGTGCTGTTTGTAGATGGGCTGCCTGCCCGCACGATTGAGGGCGGAGGCGAAGCGGCGGAGCTTAAGCGCCTGAAAGCGCTGGAGCACGCAGCGATTGTTCCGCTTGCGGAGCTGGCGGCGACGCTGCGCCATGAAGGCCTGTACGATATTGAGACGGCGGAAGCCGCGCCGTATTTGCGTTATTACCATTATGGGCATCAAGATAGCGATGTATATTTCTTTTTCAACGAGCATCCTTATGAGGTTGTGGATACGGTTGTTAGCTTCCAGACCTCCGCTCGGATGATGATTTATAACGCCTTTGACAATCAGCTGAGCGAAGCAAACGTGGAGCAGGCTGATGGTGTGAACCGCTTGAGGGTAAGGCTGAGCGCCTACGAGACTTTAATTGTGATGTCTGGAGAAGCGCTGCCGCAACTGGCGGTGCAGACGCTGCCCGATTATACAGCATGTGTGCCGATCGAGCTGTCTGGCGAATGGACGGTTGCAACCTCCGGTTCGCTGCAATATCCGGTATTTGAAAGCTACGGCAAGCTGAGTGAGCTGGAAAATATGAATGCCCCGCACCGGCTGCCGGATTACAGCGGAACGATTCGTTATGAGCTTGTCTTCGATTGGAATGGCGAGGGTGAGCCGTTGTACTTGGATTTGGGTGCGGCGTTTGAGACGGCGGAGGCATCGGCGAATGGCGTGAAGCTGGGTACGGCGATTGCTCCGCCTTATCGCTTTGCAGCTGGCGCGGCTATTCAGCCGGGAACGAACCAGCTTGTCATTGAAGTGACCAATACGCTGGGCAAGCAGCAGAAGGATTTCTTCTCGCGTTTTATGCAGCAGGAGCCGGGCGGTCTAATTGGGCCTGTGCAGCTGCTTGTAAAGTCGAAGGTTTAAGGACTAAGGACTAAGAGTTAAGAGCTAAGGACTAAGGCAGCAGCGAAATTTGTAAAGCTTTAAATCGAAGCGTGGTAAGAACGATGGAGTAAGGCTCCTTTTTTCTCTGCGCTTCTATACGTCACTACTGAAACGGAAGGAGTTATACAGAATGAAGAAAATCCCTCATTTGGTGAACGAGAGTGGTACAGCCACCTTATACGTAGATGGAGAGCCATATCTTGCGCTTGGCGGGGAAATACACAATTCCAGCGCTTCAAATCTTGCTTATATGCAGGAGAAGGTGTGGCCGGAGGTTCGCAAGCTGAATTTAAATACGATTATAGCCCCTGTCTATTGGGAATTAATCGAGCCAGAGCAGGGAACGTTTGATTTTTCGTTAGTTGGGGGCTTAATTGAGCAGGCTCGTGCGGAAAATATTCGCTTAGTACTCCTTTGGTTCGGCTTATGGAAAAATGGCAAGTCCAGCTATGTGCCGAGCTGGGTGAAACGGGATTATGCGACGTATTTCCGTGCCTGCTATGCCGATGGCTCGCCTTCGGATACGATTTCTCCGCTGTGCGAAGCGGCAGTTACGGCTGATGCGGCAGCTTTCCAGCGTCTGATGGCGTTTCTTAAAGCGTTTGATGAGGGAACCCACACCGTTATCATGATGCAGGTGGAAAACGAAATCGGCTTTCTAGGCAGTGAACGAGATTATTCAGCAGCGGCGAATGTTGTTTTTGAAGCAGCTGTCCCTCAGCAGGTAGCTGAGGCATATGGCGTACAGGGCAGCTGGGAGCAGGCTTTTGGAACGGATGCAGGCGAATGGTTCATGGCATACCACTACGCGCTTGCAGTAGAACAAATTGCGAGCGCAGGCAGCGAGTCATATCCGCTGCCGATGTTCGTCAATGCATGGCTGGAGCAATATCCATGGCGGGCAGGCACGTATCCGAGCGGCGGTCCAGTCGCCAAAGTGATGAAAATGTGGAAGCTTGCGGCACCAACCCTTTGCTTGTATGCCCCGGATATTTATTTGTCCAGCTTCGCGGACGTTTGTAAGGAATACACACAGGAGGGCAATCCGCTATTCATCCCTGAAGCGCGGCGTGATGTTTCATCAGCAGCCAATGTGTTTTACGCTATGGGCAAGCATGATGCACTAGGCTTTGCGCCGTTCGGCATAGAAGGCTTTTTTCCTGAGGAAGCTGCAAGCGGCGGGCCAGATTTCAGCATTATGATGGCGCTGAATATTGATTTCTCCGGGTTTATCGTAAATGGAACAGGCCCGTACCTTGCGGCAAGCTATAAGCTGCTTGGCGGCATGCTCGGGCTGATTCAGCAAAATCGCGGCACGGGAAAAATGACCGGCTTTCTCCAGCAAAACGACAGCGGCTGTATACTCCCCTTTTCCCGCTACGATGTGAAGCTGTCCTATAAACGGGCAGCAGAAGGGACGCCTCCTTCGGGAGGGCTAGTCATTGAGCTGTCCGAGGATCGATTTATTTTCGCGGGGATCGGTTTTTCGGTGGAGCTGCTGTCCAAGCAGGGAGAACGCGCGAAGGTCGGCTTGATCCGTGTGGAGGAAGGCGCTTTCGAGCAAAATGAATGGGTGCGAGGCAGAGTGCTGAACGGCGACGAGTCCGCGTATCGCCTAGCGGTAGGCGATTATGCTTCGGCGCTTTATATTGAGGCGTATACGTACAAATAAGGCTTAATATGTACAAACAAAATCGTCGCTGTACCTAGGGCATCTATGCAAACGTAAGAAAGCCAACTGCTGATCGTGCGTAAAGAGAGGCCTGGCGGACACAGCAGCCGCTATTTCAACAGAATCAAGGGTATGCACCGTTTGCGGACACAGGAGCCGCTAATGTGCTGGAAATAGCCATTTTATCGGGAAAATGATGGCAATAACGGATTTCCTGTCCGCGTAAGACCTGAAATTGGATCAAAAGCCAGAATAGCGGAAGCTGAGTCCTCCAAAAAAGAGAGAACGTCCCAAACGTCCCAAACGTCCCAAACGTCCGGAACGTTCTGGGCTGCGTGTTACTGGCAATAATATGAAAAATAGCCCTCCTGGCTTTCGCTCTACGCGTTCATGGAAGGGCTATTTGTCATCAATAGGATGGCGCGCCGGAAGAATGGCGGACGATAAATTGCGTGTCGACGGCAATTTTAGTTTTGACCGCATGGTCCTGTTCGATGGCTTCAATGGCCAAATCGACGGCGAGATGGGCCATGCGCTCTTTTTCAACGTGTACGGTCGTGAGCTCTGGCGAAACAATTCGCGCCTCAGAAATGTTGTCGAAACCAACGACAGAGGTGTCCTCGGGAACGCGGAACCCAAGGTCAGTCAGCGTCTTAATGGCGCTGATCGCGATGTAGTCGCATTCGCAGAAAAAGGCGGTTGGAAGCTGGCGTCCGGCCGCTTGATAGGCGGCGAGCTGATTTTTCAGCTCCTCCTGAAATGAGGTTATCGTCGGGGCGACGGAAAAAATGTCTTTCTCGTCGATCGACAGCCCCCGCTCCTCTAATGCGGACATAAACCCTTTGCGCCGATCATCAAAATTGCTGATCCGCACATTGGATGCCAAATAACCGATATGCTCGTGGCCAAGCTGGCATAGATGCTCACCCGCCTGATAACCGCCCATCACATTGTTGATCGTAATGAAATGGACGGGAAGCGTCTCAAAGCAGGTATCAAGCACGACGAGCTGCGCGGGCAAGCGGTCAGCCAAACTGGCAATTTGCTCTCTATCAAGGTTCGTACCGAGCAAAATGACGCCATCGCTGCGGATATCCTCCGCCAAGGCATGGCTGTCAATGGAAAAAGCGTTGACGTCAATCGACGTAAACAGCAGTGAATAGCCCTTGGCCCGGCAGCGTATCTCTATGTAATGAATGAGCTCGCGGAAAAAAGGCTGCTGATAATATTGCTCCAGTACGATGCCAGAGTTGGCTAAAACGAGAAAGGTCAGCGTTTTGCTGGCGGCTTCCGGCTGCGCGGCTCGTGTTTTAGGCAGATAGCCATTGTCCTTGGCAACCTGCAAAATGCGCTCGCGGGTTTCTTGTCCGATTCCCGGCTTGCCGCTGAAGGCAAGCGAAACTGCTGATTTCGAAACGCCAGCAAGGGCGGCGATGTCTTCCATTTTCACAATAAGTGATTCTCCCTTCGAGCTTTAAGCCGTTTGTTTAGTAAGTTTAGTGTATATCCAGCAGGCATTAAAAGCAATGGACAATCATAGTTTAGCTAAATTATTTAGTTAATATACTAAATTAAAGCGTTTTATCTATATAAACTTATTGACTTGATGCCGATTTGCTGCTAAATTGGGGATATGAATGCAGGAATAATCCATCGGTAGTTTAGTTTTTGTTTAGTTGTTTTGACTAAACTTATAATAGGCCTAAGCAGCAGCCAATAGGAGGATGCGATTATGATTTTTAGTGAAGAAACGAAGATCGGATATATTTGGGCGAGTCCGGAGGGACGGAAGGTTTTGCTGAAGCATGCTCCTGAGCTCGCGCATTCGCCTTATCTTTCATTTATAAAAATGAATACGCTCCCGCGCTTCGCAACCTCAAATCAAGCGTTAATGCGCTCACCGGAATGGGTGGCGGAGGTGCTGGCTGAGCTTGCTGGCATTGCATACGTGATCGAGGATGAAACGGCGCAGGAGGCTGCTTCTGCTTTAGATAACGAGAGACAGGAAACAGGGGCAGTACAGCCTGCTGTGGGGGCATCGTTAGAGGGTGAAGGGTCGGCGAAGCTGCTCGCGCCGGGCGAAGTCGCGCGCTGGGACGTTTATGAGCTGGAGCTGCATGGCCCCGCTCATGGCAACCCTTTCATGGACGCGGCTCTCAGCACCGTGTTCAGCATAGGCGACAGAAGCCTGACTGTACAAGGCTTCTACGACGGAGACGGCATCTACCGCGTGCGCTTCATGCCTGATGCCGAAGGCGAGTGGCGCTACCGCACAAGCAGCAGCGTCCGCGCCATGAACGGCATTACCGGCAGCTTCGCCTGCCGCAGCGCCGAAGCCGGCAACCACGGTCCGGTGCGGGTGGCGGACACGTATCATTTTTCCTATGAGGACGGCAGCCGTTATTTGCCTATAGGTACTACCTGTTATGCGTGGACGCATCAGGGCCAGGAGCTGGAGGAGCAGACGCTCGCCACGCTCGCGCAGACGCCGTTCAACAAGCTGCGGATGTGTGTATTCCCCAAAGCCTACCTATTTAATGAAAATGAACCGCCGCTTTATCCGTATGAGCGCTTGGCAGATGGACAATGGGACTTTACACGCTTCAATCCGGCGTATTTCCGCCATTTGGAGCAGCGGGTTGCAGATTTAGGCAAGCTGGGCATTGAGGCGGACTTGATTTTATTCCACGCCTACGATCGTTGGGGCTTCTCGGAAATGCCGAAGTCGGCGGATGACCGCTACCTGCGCTATATTACAGCGCGACTGGCCGCATACCGCAACGTCTGGTGGTCGCTTGCCAATGAATATGACCTGATGTGGGCGAAGGAGGAGCCGGATTGGGAGCGTTTTGCCCAGATCGTCACGGATAATGACCCTTACGGTCATCTCATCTCCATTCACAATTGCTTCGGGTTTTATGACTATACCCGCCCTTGGATCACCCATTGCAGCGTTCAGCGGGTGGATGTGTACCGGACCGCGGAGAACACTGATCAGTGGCGCAAGGACTGGAACAAGCCGATTGTCATTGACGAATGCGCTTATGAAGGCGACATCGATATGGGCTGGGGCAATATTTCAGGCGAGGAAATGGTGCGCCGCTTCTGGGAAGGCGCGATTCGCGGCGGTTATGTCGGTCATGGGGAGACGTATTTGCACCCCGAGGACATTTTGTGGTGGTCGAAGGGCGGCAAGCTGCATGGCACAAGTCCAGAGCGCATTGCTTTTCTTAGAAAAGTGCTGGAGGAAGGGCCGGAGCAGGGCTTAAATCCGCTGCGGTCCGAGTGGGACGCTCCATCGGCTGGCATTGCCGACACTTATTATTTGTTTTATTACGGCTTCAATCAGCCGCGCTACCGGAACTTTACGATGAAGCCGGGCATCGCGTATGAGGTGGAAGTGCTGGATACGTGGAACATGACGGTAACCAAGCAGGCTGGTATTTATGAAGGAACGTTTCGCATTGAGCTGCCGGGCAAGCCTTACATGGCGATTCGAATGCAGCGTGCCAAAGCGCTTGGATGATAGCTTAACAGCTTGGCCTAATCAATCATTATGAGTCAACAAGGGGGAGTCAGCGGTGAAAAAGTTGAAGCTTGGCTACGCGCCAACAAGGCGGTTTGTTTTTAGTGCAGAGGATGCGTTTCGGTATAAGGTGCTCATTAAGGAAAAAATCGAAAGCTTCGGCATGGATATTGACATTGTCGATCTGGAGGGTCTCAACAGCGAGGGGCTGCTCTATGATGACCATATTAATGCGGAGGAGATTGCGGAGCATTTCCGGCGTGAAAATGTCGATGCGGTTTTTTTCCCGCATTGCAACTTCGGCACGGAGGATACCGTTGCCCGCGTAGGCAAGGCGCTCGGCAAGCCGGTGCTGCTATGGGGCCCGCGCGACGAGTCGCCGCTTGAGGACGGCATGCGCCTGCGCGATACGCAGTGCGGACTATTCGCTTCCGGCAAGGTGCTGCGCCGCTTCAACGTGCCATTCACCTATGTGACGAATACAAGGGTCGATGATCCGGTGTTTGAGCGCGGCTTTACGAACTTTATCGCCGCGGCCAATGTGGTCCGCCAATTTCGCAGCTTAAGGATTTTGCAAATCGGGCCGCGCCCGGCATCCTTTTGGACGATGATGTGCAATGAAGGCGAGCTGCTTGAGCGGTTCGGCATTGAAATTCATCCGATTACGCTCGTCGATATTCAGCGTGCCTCGCAGCGCATTGAGAAAGGCAGCAGCTCGGAGCTGGCGCAAGCGATCGACTATATTAAGGCTAAACTCGACTGGTCGGAAGTGACGGAGGCCGATGTGCGCCGCATTGCTGCGCTTAAGGTAGCGATGAAGCAATATGCCGTGCAGACAGGCAGCACAGCGATTGCCATTCAATGCTGGTCATCGCTGCAGGATGCGATGGGCATTATGCCTTGCCTAGCTAATGCGATCCTCACCGATGAGCAAATTCCAGTTACCTGTGAGACCGATATTCACGGTGCGATTACGTCAGTCATGGTGCAAGCTGCGACGATGAATCAGCATCCAACCTTCTTCGCGGATTTGACTGTGCGCCACCCGGAAAACGCCAATGGCGAGCTGCTCTTCCATTGCGGCAACTTCCCGGTTTCCTTGTCTGTCGAGAACAAGCCGCGGCTGCGCAAGCATTTTCTGTTTGACGATCATGCGCCGGGAACACATGAAGGAGAGATTAAAGGCGGCGGCATGACGCTGGCCCGCTTTGACGGCGACCACGGCGAATACCAGCTGTTTTTGGGCAAAGCCCGCGGGATTCAGGGACCGTACACGCGCGGCTCGTATGTATGGGTTGAGGTTAACGATTGGCCGCTATGGGAAGAAAAACTGGTTAAAGGCCCTTACGTTCACCACTCCGTTGGCATTCACGCCAATGCGATTCCGGCGCTGTATGAAGCGTGTCAATATATTCCTGGCTTGAAGCCAGATGCAGTTGATCCGACAGAGCGGGAAATTCAGGCATGGCTGCGCGGCTCGGGCTTGTAATCGGGATAGAAGGCAACGCGGAGGAAAACAACGAGGAGGGCTAGCGATGGGGAGCAACGCAAGCATGAGCAGCACGGAGCTCAAAAGCAAGGCGGCACAAATCCGGATGGATTTGCTGCGCATGATTCATGGCGCAAAGACGGGACATACAGGCGGTTCATTGAGCAATACGGATATTTTAACGGCCTTATATTATAAAATTATGAATATTGATCCGGCTCAGCCAAAATGGCAGGAGCGCGACCGCTTTATTGCAAGCAAAGGGCATTCCGTGGAATCATTATGGTGCATATTGGCCGATCGCGGCTTTTTCCCGAAGGAGGAGCTTGCGACGTTCAGCCAGTTTGGAACGAGGCTCATTGGTCATCCGAACAATAAAGTGCCAGGCATTGAGATGAACACAGGGGCGCTTGGGCATGGACTGGCGATATCGGTGGGCATGGCGCTTGCTGCGAAGAAGGATGCGAGGGCGAGCCGCGTATTTTGCTTGATGGGCGACGGCGAGCAGGCTGAGGGCTCCGTTTGGGAAGCGGCGATGGCTGGCGCTCATTACAAGCTTGACAATTTGGTTGGCATTATCGACCGCAACCGGCTGCAAATTAGCGGTTCGACGGAAGAGGTTATGGGACTGGAGCCATTGGAGGAAAAATGGGCCGCCTTCGGCTGGCATGTCGTTTCCATCGATGGCAATGATATCGACGCGCTTGTAGAAGCTTTCGAAGCGGCCCCTGCTATAGCCGGCAAACCAACGCTCGTTATGGCGAATACGGTGAAGGGCAAAGGAGTGTCTTTTGCTGAAAATGTTCCGCATTGGCATCATCATGTGCCTAGTGACGAGGAGCTGGCGAAGGCGCTTGCCGAGCTTGAGGCCGTCATCGGCAGCTACACACAGGAAGGGCAGGTGCAATAAGCGATGGCGAATAAAATACCGAATCGGCAAGTCATTTGCGAGACGCTCGTAACGCTGGCGCAGGAGGACAAAGATATTATGGTGCTGGCGAGCGACTCGCGCGGCTCGGCGGCAATGGCACCTTTCGCGAATGCTTATCCTGAGCAGTTTGTAGAGGTCGGCATCGCGGAGCAAAATATTGTCGGCATCTCAGCAGGGCTTGCCCATAGCGGCAAAAAGCCATTCGTAACGTCACCAGCCTGCTTTCTGAGCATGCGCAGCATTGAGCAAATTAAAGTCGATGTCGCTTATTCGGGCACGAATGTGAAGCTGGTTGGCATTAGCGGCGGCGTCAGCTACGGCGCACTCGGCATGTCGCACCATTCGGTGCAGGATATCGCCGTGGCGCGGGCAATACCGGGGCTGGCGATTATTTTGCCAGCTGATCGCCATGAGACGAAGCGAATGACCGAAGCGCTTGTTCAGCATGAGGGTGGCGTGTACGTCCGTATCGGCCGCAATCCGGTCGAAGACAGCTACGAGTCGGATGACTATGAATTTGTTATTGGCAAGGCCGTGACGATGCGTGAAGGCACGGATATTACGATTATTGCAACAGGGGAGACGGTAAGAATCGCTCTGGATGCGCAGGCAGAACTGGCGGAAGCGGGCGTGGCGGCACGCGTGCTGAACATGCATACGATCAAGCCGCTTGATGAGGAAGCCATCGTGCGTGCTGCACAGGAAACAGGCGGCATCATTACCGTTGAGGAGCACAGCATTCATGGAGGTCTTGGTGCAGCGGTTGCTGAGGTGGTTGTGCAGCAGCATCCGGTGCCGATGCGGATTTTGGGCATTCCCGATGAACCGGCGATTGCAGGCAAAACATCAGAGGTGTTTGAGCATTATGGCATTAGCAGCAGCAATATAAAAGCGATTGCTTTAGGCATGCTGGGAAAGTAGAGGGCAGGGGCGATGGACAAAAGCTATCTGCTGACGATTGACCAAAGCACTTCCGGCACGAAGGCGCTCGTCATTAATCGTGCGGGCGAGGTCGTGTCGCGCAGCTCTGCAGAGCATACACAGTATTATCCGCAAGCAGGCTGGGTGGAGCATGACCCGCTGGAAATTTATGGGCGGGTGAAGCAGGCAGCGAAGGAAGCACTGCGAGCGGCAGGCATAGCGGCGAGCGAGCTTGCGGCACTTACCATTACGAATCAGCGGGAGACCGCTGTGATGTGGGATAAGGAGACGGGGCAGCCTGTTTATCGCGCCATCGTCTGGCAGTGCCAGCGAACCGCGGAACGCTGCGATGCGCTAAAGGCGGACGGTTTGGAGCCGTTGGTACAGGCGAAGACAGGTCTGCTGCTTGACCCTTATTTCTCCGCGGCAAAATGGGGCTGGCTGCTGGAGCATGCCGCTGGCGCCAAAGAGCTGCTCGCAGCAGGCCGGCTGCTCGTTGGTACGATCGACAGCTGGCTGCTGTGGAAGCTGACAGGCGGGGACGTGCATGCGACCGACTATACGAATGCGAGTCGGACTTCATTGTTTAATATCCACACGCTCCAATGGGATGTGGAATTATGCGAGCTGTTCGGCATTCCGCTTGCTGTGCTGCCCGAGGTGAAATGCTCTGATGATCGATTCGGTTATACGAACGACTCGGATTTATTCACTGAGCGAGTTCCGATCGCGGGCGTCGTAGGCGATTCACAGGCTGCGCTGTACGGGCAGCTGTGTCTGGAGCCCGGCATGGCGAAGGCTACGTATGGCACCGGAACATCGGTGCTGATGAATGTGGGCAGCAAGCCGGTCGCTTCCGGCAATGGGCTGGTGCTCGCCATTGCCTGGGGGCTCGGCGGCAAAATGACCTATGCGCTGGAAGCGGTCATTCGCACCTCCGGCGACAGCATGCGCTGGGTGCGCGATAATCTGGGGCTGTTCAGCTCGTTTAGCGAGCTTGCGCAGCTGCTTGAGGAGACGCCGGATAATGACGGCGTCTATCTTGTCCCAGCCTTCGTTGGGCTGGGAGCGCCCTATTGGAAGCCGCATGCCCGGGCGGCGATTACCGGCATGAGCCGGGGAACGGGCAAGGCGCATATTGTGCGCGCCGCCCTGGAAAGCATCGCGTATCAGGTGCGCGATGCGGCTGAGCTGATGCAGGCGGAGACCGGCATCGCCTTGAAAGGTTTGCGGGCCGATGGCGGAGCATCGGACAATGCCGTGCTCATGCAGTTCCAAGCAGACATGCTCGGGCAAGCTGTCTCGAAATCCGGCGTAGCGGAGCTATCCGCTATGGGCTCCGCCTATATGGGCGGCGTAGGTGCAGGCTTTTGGGCGAATGAGGAGCAATTGGTTCAGCTATTGGGCGGTAAGGAGAGCGCTTATCGCTCGTATGCGCCTGCAATGAAGCAGGAGGAGAGAGACCGCTTGTACAAAGGCTGGAAGCAAGCGGTTGCTTCTGTATTGCATGAAGGCTAGATATAAAGTCAACATTTAGATGACTTTTACATGACTAGAGGCAATGATGCGTGTTATAATACGATTAGAAAATGCGTACAATGCAAAGAGAGCCGTGCGTCAACACGACTCTCCGCGCAATAGCCGCTTTTAAGGGCGGTAGGCTCCGCAATGAATGAGATATACGAATAGACCGCATTCCTTTGCTAGAGGGCGGTCTATTTTCGTTGTGCGACTTGTTTTGC
>NZ_JBCNGR010000049.1:0-4104 GCF_050481745.1 Paenibacillus algorifonticola
TTTTATTTCAAACGAGGGGGTTTTTCGACTGCATTTTTATCGTAGCACTCCAGATTGTCAATCTAAGTGCGACACTTCAGCCTGAAAAGCCGCTGAAACCCAAAGCAGATGTAGTGGACTCGGCTCAGGCATACCACACGTGGACCATCGGACGTTTCCCTCAATGCCATCCGTATTGCGGATTGATTCCATTCTTATTAATACCATCGTTGTTGTTGGACGAACACAACCGTCAAAGGACGGAATAATAGGGTCAAAGCTTACCGCTAATTTTAGATTGAGTCATATTTAAATTAGAGTATCTATGTCTATCGGTTCCTTTGTTACAAATTTTTCAAACCATCCGCTTAAGGGCATATGTCCAACATTTTGTATTTCCAATGACTGATGTCGGAGATCAAATAAACCTCCCCTTTCAATGATTTTGATTAGCGGTTCATATACATTTAGATATTTAATAGCTTTTTGATGTTCATCTACATACTTTGACAATTGAATGTAGTATTCAAATACTTTCCCTGTGTATATACTTCTACCTAAAAACTTTGATGCTTCTTCACTGCAATAATTTGAAATCACTATTTCTTCCTCATTGTCACCAAGCAATTGGGCTATATTTGAAAACAAGGGTGGCCTCGGTTTAATCAATTCCTCCTTAAAAAACTGGGCCAATCTCCTCAAAAATTCTTGTGCTAACTTAACATCCGCTTTTGATACATTTGTACCTATTGCATCCCATTTCACACTATTGATTTTCACTATAGCTTCATCTAAATACATTTTCCCACCTCTTAGTTAATAGTCTATATCTTTTTCGAAATATTTGTTAAATTCCTTTGATTGATTATATCCTGGAAACGAAGGCGGATTAGGATCTGTTATATTAGCTTTGTCATGTGCATTTTTATGAATGTCGATTTCAAATATCTCGTCCTTGTAGTTCCAAGTAGATGGATCTCTTAAAGGCATCTCTCCATCCATAAATTCTTTTTCTTTAATCTCATGATTTGCCAATTTCCTAAACCATTCTTTTTCCTCATCTGTTAATTCGCCCTTTTGAGCCTTCTGCCATGCATATGCAATATCTGCATCAGCTTGAAAATATAATTCTTCGTATGGTTTACCACCTATAGATAACTGTTTTATGTCTAAGAATAAATGTTTTTTCATTTTTAATATTTGTTCTTCTGTTAATCCTGTATTCTTTGCAACTGTTTCAATATCATCTACACCCAATTTTCTAATTTCGATATATTTCCTCTCTAGTAATGCCTGAAATCCATCTTCTGGTACTATGATATGCATTTTCATTTCTATAGGATCTGTTATATAGTCAGGTTTCCCCGTGCCCGACATTTTCCCACCAGTTCCATTCGGAGGCCCTGTTCTACCCTTACCTGCCCCTTGATAAATCGCCGCATCATCAAACTCATCAATCGGCTTATTTACACCCGGTCCGCCTTTTGAAGGCTCTTTCGTTGTTGTCTTTGTTTTCGGCAGTGCAGGTGCTTCCTTCGGTTTTGGCGGTTTGACATTTTCCAGCTTGAACTTCGTCCAAGTATCATCCAGCGCCGCTACATTTCGGCCATTCGCCAGTTTATTCGCTGCGGCATACAAGCCATGCTTCAGCAAAATACCCAAGTTCACAACTGTCAGCGCAATGCCCAACTTGTCCAGCATAGATTGGTCGATGCCAAATATGGAAGGGTTGGTGCTATCATCACCGTTCTTTAGATCGATTAACTTTTCTGCATTGACCCAAATCATGGCTGCGCCTAAAGCAACATCAGCCGCTGCTAAAAGATACAGCGATCCCCCGCCTGTCGGGATCGCCGCAATAATCGCAATAACCCCAAAAATAATATTAAATTCCGCTATTAGCATTTGCGGACCAAGGATTAATTCCTCATACGTATATCGAGATAAGTATACCGTTTTTGCTGTCTGCTTGCTCAGGTAGTCCGGCTTTTGCGGAATCATATTTTCCAACGCCCAGGCATCCAGCGCAGGTGCCATTTGTTCCAAGAAGCTCTGAACCCCAGGCGCATTCAGCACCTCGTGAATCATCCCCGACAACATGTTCTCCTTCGGAGGACTAGACGAAAGCACTGGCGGCGCGGGCAGCATCGATTGAATTTCTGCCAGCGACTTCCCTTCCTTTCGACCATGCTCGCTGATCGCCGCTACCTCTTGATTCCAATTATGCACCGCCGTTCGATCCCGATCCTGCTGATCGTACGCCTGCTGTCTACTCGCAAGCTCTCCCTCTGTATCTTTGCTTGGTTCACTCGATTTTGGACCATACCTCTTCTGATAAAACTCTTGCTGCTTTTCCGTCGATTGAGTCTTGATCCAGTTCTTTGCTTTAGCGCCTAAGTTTGGATCATTTTTCATTTGTTCCTTGGTGGCAGGATGAACCTTCTGGTACAAATATTCCTCCGATATCGGAGCCCCATTATACTTCTGCTTTTCTTGCTCCATATTCGCAGCCAACTGCTCGGAAAATTGCTCATCCAGATACATCTGTTCAATCTCTTCATCCGTCAGCAGCTCAGTAAACGGCACCTCCACCTTCTGAAAATCCAGCTTGCTGCTCTTGATGCCGACCCGGTTATCGCTGATCAGCACATAATGGTCCGCATTCGTTTGCAAAGCGACCTGACTGGTCGCCCGCATCCGAATCGATTCGAGGATTCCCTTCTCACTCCCGCTGCCCAGCTCCACCTTATTGCCCGCGACCAGCAGCACATCTTCACTGGCATTCACCGTAATGTTCCCGCCGTCCAAATGCAGGCTGACCGTGCCTTTTTCAAAAAGAACCCCATCGTCTCCCAGCTGCATCTTGGCCGCTCCCGGTGATTCAAACACCTTCGTCGTCGGCTTCTGGAACACCGTCCGGCTTTTCATCTCCTCGCTGCCGCCTCGCACCGAGTTGATCGCCATCGCCTTCTTTTCCACGCTGTTTGGAAAATACACCTTTATCCGCGCGCCCTCATCGGGCAGCACATGAAACATATTGTTGCCTTCCCCCGAATACGGGAACCACCAGTTGCAATAATTTAATCAAGGCATCTTAATGCAAAAAAAGGCTTGTTCCTACTTGAATTTCAAGTGGAGTAAGCCTTCAATTTGCTATTGTAAACTCTACAATATTATCTTTTCTGCCTCGCTCATCGCCTTTAAAATTTCCTCTGTTTCTGTATTACTAAACCGAGAAATAACCTCTTCTAAACCATCCTCTATTAACTTTAAAAAAGCATTATATTTTATATAGGATAACTCCTCTGGATAACCAGGAAATTCTTTGCTTAAGACGACTTCGTCTACTTCACATCTTTCATCATCACCATCATCATAAGTACTGTAAGTAGCTATCATACAAACATCATCAAAACTAACACCTTCTTTTGTCGAAATAATATTTATACATTTCAAAATTCTTGATTTATTTATAAAAATATCTCTAATAAAATTTTCATTCCAGTCATTACTCATTATTATTTTATTCATATATTATTCTCCCACCTATACATTATTAGTCAAAATTTAATACTGGATGAAAGTTGGTTATTTCTCCATCTCTAAAATACCCCACAAATTTCATTCCATTCGATGCTTCACCACAAATTAAGTACCCCTGCAAATATCCATTTTCCATTGCTTCGAGACCCCATTGATATATTTGTTCATCGCTGTATACTGTAGGATCGTATACTGTTTTTGGATTGCCTACATATTTATACTCATCGAAATAAGTTCCTTTCCCATCACTTTTCGGTATTTTATACTTTATAGTCATTAATCCCGGAAAATCCTTATCATATACAATATCTTTTGGGCTTACCATATTATTGATATCTTTACCTGATGATTCTAGTGCTTTATAAAACTCTTCAGAATTATGTGTTCCGTTAACTCCTTTTTTACCACTGAGAGGATCATTGGTAGCTATTAGATGCGATTTAGCATTAGAAGAAATTGTATATTCAATATCATGCATTGATTTTCCTTGCTTCCATGACTCAACACTTCCACCAACTTTACCCGTTGCACTCCGAGGCTCCGGTCTCCCCTTACCCGCCCCCTGATAAATCGATGCATCAT
>NZ_JBCNGR010000050.1:0-2256 GCF_050481745.1 Paenibacillus algorifonticola
ACAACGGTCAGGGCAATACCTAGCTTGTCCAGCATAGACTGGTCGATGCCAAATAAGGAAGGGTTGGTGCTACCATCACCGTTCTTCAAATCGATTAACTTCTCTGCATTGACCCAAATCATGGCTGCGCCTAAAGCAACATCAGCTGCTGCTAAAAGATACAGTGATCCTCCACCTGTCGGGATTGCCGCAACAATCGCAATAACCCCAAAAATAATATTAAATTCGGCTATCAGCATTTGCGGACCTAAGATTAATTCCTCGTACATATAACGAGATAAGTATACCGTTTTTACCGGGTGGGGCTGCTCATCAACCATTAAAACAGGAACATACGCAAAAGAAGACCACAATACGGATAGCTATCTCGCATTGTGGCTTAGTTAGTTTTATTGTACGATCCTCTTATCAGAACTGTGGAACGAGCTTACACAAAACTGTTACAGACTCCTATCTTTAAAAAAATCATCTTCTTGATAAGGGTAGTTCAGTAATTCTAGATTCTCTTTAGTCAAATAATTAGCTTTATATTCATCTAGATGAGTATTGATCAGTACCCCCCTTTTAATTCTTTTTATTAATGGGTAAGAGGTATCGTCTTCAACAACCAAATCCTTATCGTTCAACCGCAGTAGTTTCCCAATAACTTCAAGCATCTTTAACCACCCAATATCAAAAGTTCGCGATATAAATTGAATACTAATAAACACATTTGTATCTACACCATACGCTTCGAAGTTCGCCTTCCGATAACGTTCTATATAGTCATCCTCATCCTCTAAATTAATACTCATTGAAAAATATGTGCAACCGATTCTTACGCGTTGAGTATCGGACCAATCCCATACTTCTGCTTCATAATCAATTAATTCTACAAATAATACTTCGCACATCATATTGTAGAGCAATTTCCTCAATTCTTCTTTAGGCAAATTAGAACCAATACATAACCAAAAATCCATTTTACTCATACCTCCAGTACGCTCTAGTTACTTGACGACCTTCAATGATTAATAGTTCATCTAAATGTTTTAAATCCTTCTGAGTTTGACTTAATAGAAACCCAATAAGTTCAGACCTTTTGTCAACAGGATAATCATTTAAATTTAATACTATTCTTCTAGCTTGATCCGTAGTTTTATCTCTAAGCATTCTAAGAATATTCGATAGATTAGTTGAATTAGGAGAATAACAATCAAATACTTGCCCTTCTATGATGAAATCAGGACTTTTTTTAGGATCAAGACCATAACCATTTCCATCATCAAATTCGTCAAGCATTGTCGTACGATATCCTTGTTCTGCAAGAACATCAGCAGCTTCATTTTGTCTTTTTAATCCTCGAGCATCTTTACCTGTATCTTTAGCATAATTTCCTTCTGGTTTGCCACCCTTAGGTAATGAAGGCTTTGTAATGATAGCATTGGGTCTAATTTTAGGTGTATAAGGAATATGTTTTTCACCATATAGTTTGTTCTCTGAATTAGTTTTCCAGTCTACATTTTTATCACCATATTTTGAACGGAAATACTCATCCCACTCTGGTCCTGTTCTAGGTATCTTTGAAGAATTACCCGTCCCCTCAGTTTCTCTCTCTTCTTTTTCCCTTTGTTTCGTTCTACTCTTACTCGCATCATCAAACTCATCAATCGGCCGATTTACAGCAGGTCCGCCTTCTGTAGGCTCTTTCGTTGTTGTCTTCGTTTTTGGCGGTGCAGGCGCTTCCTTCGGTTTAGGTTTGACATTTTCCAGCTTGAACTTCGTCCAAGTATCATCCAATGCCGATATATTCCGTCCATTCGCCAGCTTATTCGCTGCGGCGTACAAGCCATGCTTCAGCAAAATACCCAAATTCACAACGGTCAGGGCAATACCTAGCTTGTCCAGCATAGATTGGTCGATACCCAATAGGGAGGGATTTGTGCTACCATCACCGTTCTTCAAATCGATTAATTTCTCTGCATTGACCCAAATCATCGCTGCGCCTAAAGCAACATCAGCCGCTGCTAAAAGATACAGCGATCCTCCGCCTGTCGGGATTGCCGCAATAATCGCAATAACCCCAAAAATAATATTAAATTCGGCTATCAGCATTTGCGGACCAAGGATTAATTCCTCATACGTATATCGAGATAAGTATACCGTTTTTGCTGTCTGCTTGCTCAGGTAATCCGGCTTTTGCGGAATCATATTTTCCAACGCCCAGGCATCCAGCGCAGGTGCCATTTGTTCCAATAAGCTCTGAACCCCAGGCGC
>NZ_JBCNGR010000051.1:0-52749 GCF_050481745.1 Paenibacillus algorifonticola
ATTAGGCTTGTTCTCATGAATGAAGCATGTTTTGTAGTCTTTTCCCTAAAAAGCGACTGGCAGGGCAGCTAAACTCTGTGAGCTCAGCGCGAAATGCCAGGAGATGTCTTCCCGGGGAATGCTGAGCCGCAGGTTGGGCATCCGTCTCAGCAGCGTTTGAAATGCAATGTCTCCCTCTACGCGAGCTAGTGGCGCGCCCAAGCAGGAATGGATGCCATGACCGAAAGCAAGATGGCGATTTATAGTACGAGTAATATCCAGTTCTTCTGCTTGTGCGAACGGGCATTCATCCCGGTTTGCAGATTTTAATAAAGGAATCAGCATATCTCCCTTTTTAATCTGCTGACCAGCAAGTACAATATCTTGCGTTGCAAAGCGAGGTCCCGACATGGTAGCTGGTCCATTGAAACGAAGCAGCTCTTCGAAGGCGGACGGAGCCAGACTAAGATCAGATTTAAGCTTCTCCAGCTGCTGTGGATGATCTAACAGCATCAATGTTCCTGTAGCAATGAGATTTGAGGTTGTCTCATGGCCAGCAAAGATCAATAGGGTAATCATTGAGATCAACTCTGGCTGACTCAGCTTATCCCCCTCTTCTTCGATGGCGATTAACTGGCTGATCAAGTCATCAGCTGGATGCTTGCGTTTGTCCGCTACAAGCTCCGCCGTGTATTCACCGAAAGCACGCAAATGTTCTTCCACTCCCGGTGCGCGCACACCAAGACCCAGACCATGTGAAATCGCTTTTGACCAGTCATGGATTTGCGCGCGGTCTGCTTCAGGTACCCCAAGCATATCGGATATTACGTGAATGGGTAAAGGATAGGCATAATCTTTGACAAGGTCCATCTCACCGCGAGCCTGCACCTTATCCAGCAATTCATCCGCAATCTTCTGTACACGTGGCCGAAGGCTTTCCATGTATTTGGGCGTGAAGGCTTTGGAGACCAGCTTGCGTAACCGCCGATGATCAGGGTCATCGACAGAAAGCATTGATTTTCCGGTGAAAAAGGTATCTGGAGCGGATGGATCTGTGTTTTCCATAAAGGCTTTTTTAAATTCGTTGCTGCCATCGATCGTTTCTGGGTCTACAGTGAAGTGGGCATGATCCTTAAGTACCTGAGACACTTCCTCCATTCGCGTAACCAACCATTGTTGGCGATCTGTGCCACCCATGGGCACAGTAATAGGAATAACAGCTCCCGTTTCACGCAGCTGCGCGAAAATCGGAAAGGGGTTTTCAGGACTGTTACTACTAAACAGGCTAAGCGCTGCTTTTTCACATACACTATTATCAGAGTCATTCATCTTTAACATCCTTTCTCTACTGCCTTTTATTTTATTGAAAATGGAATATATAAATGGAGACGTACGTTATCCTACTCCCCTCCTTTTATTGAGATTAAGTGGACAACTTTCCATTTAATCTCTTCTTTAGATTAAACGGAGAGCTCTCCTCTTGTCAACTTTAACCGCGATGAAGCTTTTATTCCCTCCACCTTGCTGCTTCCATACGACTAAACAAAATAAGCAGTCTGGATTCGATTATTCGAATCCAGACTGCTCTGCTGCGCGCCGATTACTTTTCAACTTTTAATTGGACTGTAAATGTTATGCCTTCTTCAGGTTCGCTCTTAATCGAAACGGGAAGGATCGTCTTGATAAAGTTTATCAAGGATTTTTCCAAGGTGCCAGCAGCTTTCATAGGTTCATTGACTGGATATGCTCTTTTGTCTCTACCGTTCCTAGATGCCGTATGGTATTATATATTTCTCTTAGATAGTAATCATATCCGTCATTCTCGAGATCGTGATGATATGGAATTCCTGGAATGGAATTTCTCAACATGCTTTCATTGTCGAAATCCTCCATTTGATCAAACAAATACAATAATTCCTGTAATTCCTTCAACGTTGCTTCAATCTCGAATTCGTATGAGGCATCTCCTTGCGTAGTCATTATTGTTTTGGATTGAACTGAAACATAATATTTTTGCTTCTCCATATGCCTGCCTCCTCTTATGACTCCTTCAGGAAAATCCATATCATTGCAAGCACGATCGTTATCACAGGGGCGATAACATATATCATGAAGATCGGATTCGCGATGATCGGATGCTTGACCGTTGTTGAGCTTGCATCCTTATCAAGGGTCGTATTTTTCATTTGCAGCCTTCGGGAAACCATGATTGATCCGAACACTCCGTAAACACAAGCCGCTAATCCTAAAATCGCTAACAAAATATACAATTTGCTCGCTTCCCTTCTTAAAATCTTTGCCTCCTTATTTTGTTTCCTTAGTTATTTTTTATTCATATTATCGATACGGATGCTTTCTCAATGAGCTCCGATTTAAAAACAAGCTCTTGTCCCAGCTAGGGACAAGAGCTTGTGGCATTTACTTAGATTTGAGCGGATCATTCATAAACCTCAAGACGGTAGCCAAGTCCGCGCACCGTCTCAATGCGAAATTCCGGTGTAGTCCCAAAGCGTTCGCGCAGGCGTTTAATATGTACGTCTATCGTTCGATCATCCCCAGCGTAATTGATTCCCCAAATTTGATCGATTAACTGCTCGCGCGTATACACTTGTCCGGGAGTTCCAGCAAGCTTATAGAGCAATTCAAACTCCTTGAGCGGCAAAGTGAGTGACTCGCTCCCTCTCATGACCTTATAAGACTGCCGATCAAGGATGAGGTTGCCAAACTGGATTGTCTGCGTGGAGCCAATCCGATATCGTTTCAGTAATGCCCTTACCCGAGCTGTCAACTCCAATGGGTCGAATGGTTTCGTCAAATAGTCGTCCGTCCCAAGCTCGAACCCCTTCACTTTCTCCCATGTTTCGCCTCGCGCAGTTAGCATAAGCAACGGCAGATCAGGATTGGCTCTTCTGAGCTCCTTGCATAACGTCCATCCATCCATAATCGGCATCATAATATCGAGCACGACGAGATCAACCTGCGTTGAGGCGTAGACGGTTAGTGCTTCCTTGCCATCCTCAGCTTCGACTGTTGCGAATCCGTCGTTGCGTAAAAATAAACAAACAAGTTCGCGAATGTTCGCATCGTCGTCAGCAACCAGTATAGTAAGCATTCGGTCCCTCTTTTCCTATTATCCATCTCTAGCAAGAGAACTCGTAACAAGATCCGGCTGGTATTGATGAATGTAGTGCTCCGTATCTTTAACAACGATTTGCTTCGGCTGCAATGACCAGGATGTAAATGCTGCTTGGGTTATAGCTATCACTTAATCTAAAGCAGGAACATGATCAATCCAATGCACAAACTTTTGCAAGTAAGCCTGCAAATATTCTTTCGTCTTCTCATCCGTTAGGCGATGCTGCTCTGCGTCCACCTTTGTGTGAACTTGTGATATAAGCAGCTTTTGAAAAGGAAGCACCTGCGCCTGGACGGACTCCAGGATGTGCCGGGTTTGAAGCTGGGCATGAACGGTTCCCATGCCCCCTGGCGTTGCGCCGATGAGGCCAAATGGTTTTCTGCGCAGTACGGAGCCGCGTGAGGGCCTGGATGCCCAGTCAATCGCATTTTTGAGTACGCCCGGAATGCCGGAATTGTACTCTGGCGACACAATAATAACGCCATCGACTGCTTGAATAGCTGCTTTGAACACTTGTACTGCCTCTGGTCCATCGCCCGCCTCTAAATCTTCATTAAACAAAGGAAGCTCCTTGAGCTCAATCCACTTGAATACGATAGAAGCATCCAGCTCGCTCAGCGTTTGCGCCACCATCCGATTATAGGAATTTTTTCGCAAGCTTCCTACGATTAGTCCAATTGTTTTTGCCATTTCAATAAGCCCCTTTCAGCGTTAGCTTGATTCCATTATTAGCTTAAATACCATTTTACTTGCTTTCCAAAATATTGACTAGCTGTTGCATTCAAATTAAGCCCTGCATGGATCGAATAATATAGCCAATTTTAGCCACAATAACTATGTGATACGTACGAACTTGACATGCTTTAACAAAAGGAGCTGCAGCAAAATGCCCGAGAGCAAAGAAAACACGAAGCGCGACCTTTATAATGAGCTAGTGTCAGATCTTGGCAACAGCTCAGATTTATCAACGAGAAACTGCTTGATCGGCGAGGAACGTATTTCCGCCTCCATCGTTTGGATTGACGGACTCGTCAGCAAGCAAAATTTAAATTCTGACGTCATTTCGCCTCTTATTTCAGGAACCCAGCAGCTCAAGCTACTTCATCAAAGTGAGTCTCCCTATGAGCTGCTTTGCAGCTTTATACTAACAGCGAATCATGTGAAAATGGTCTACACCTCTGAGGAATGCGTACCTTTGCTCGTTTGCGGCTGGACGATTATTTTAGTAAAGGACAACGAGGGGGCCATTGCTGTCAATACGCAAGGCTTTGAAACCCGCAGCATTGATGAACCAGCTTCGGCCAGCGTCATCCGCGGGCCACGAGATGGCTTTGTGGAGGCTTTAAACGTCAACATTTCGCTCATACGCCGACGTATTCGCAACAAGGCTTTTCGCGTGGAAACGCTGACGGTTGGCAATTTGTCGCATACCAAAATAGCAATGGTCTATATTCATGACCGGGCAGCAAAGGAAACGGTTGACGAAATACGCAAACGGCTCCAAAAAATCGATATCGATGCGGTATTGGAGTCCCATTATATTGAGGAAATTATTAAAGACAGCCCGAGCTCCTTTTTCCCGACGGTATACAGTACTGAGCGGCCTGATGATGTGGCTGGCATTATACTCGATGGGCGTGTAGCTATTGTGGTCGATGGCACTCCATTTGTGCTCGCCCTGCCTTGTACGCTGTTTCATTTGCTCAAGACGGCCGAGGATTTATATTTGGCTTACCCTGTAGCTACTTTCATTCGCTGGATTCGTTATGCCGGTTTTCTCATTACACTGCTGCTGCCCTCTACCTATGTCGGCATTTTGACCTACCACCCGGAAATGGTTCCTCCGCAGTTGCTTAGCAGCATATTGTCGGCACGGGATGGTGTTCCGTTTCCCGTCTTGATGGAGGCATTGATTATGGAAATTATTTTTGAGGGGCTGCGCGAGGCGAGCATTCGGATGCCCCGTTCAATTGGATCTGCTATCAGTATCGTAGGAGCGCTCGTTATTGGCGAATCCGCCGTACAAGCCGGTATTATCTCATCCCCATCAGTCATGATTGTTGCCAGCACAGCAATTGCCTCGTTCACGATTCCTTCAATCTCGCTGTCAGGAACGATTCGGATGCTGCGGTTTTTCATGCTGATGTTAGCTTCCTGGCTAGGGCTTTACGGCATTATTATTGGGCTATTTATGCTGGGAGTTCAGCTTGCTTCCATTCAATCGGTTGGTTTGCCCTATCTATCGCCATTCGCTCCATTTAAGAAAAAAGAAGCCGAGAAAGCTATATTTCGTGTTCCTTGGTTTACGCTTCGCAATAAACGTTAAAATTGAAGTCCAAGGTGAAACGGCTTTCGCCGTCCTTTGGCGGCGCGTTTCAATCCGAGAAATAGAGAGTAAGGATGGAACAATCATATCCTTTCCTATATTTTAAAAAAGGGGACTACTATATGTTTCTCCACCTTAGTAAATATGCCTGTTTCCTTAGTATGCTGCTGCTGCTCAGCGGCTGCTGGAGCCAAATCAATTTTGATCAATTGACGGTGGTTTCAGCCATTGGCTTGGATGTAAATAAACAGGGGCAGCTTCAGGTTACCGTTCAGCTCGTGAATCCGACACTTCCCGTTGCCGCTGGTGGAGGCGGACAGCAGCGCAGAGCGATTGCCACGTATTCGGCAAGTGGGGTAACAGTTGAAGATGCACTCGAGACGATTCGCAAGCAGGCGAAGAAAAGCCTCTTTTTCTCCCAAACGAAGATTCTTCTCATTGGAGAACGTTTAGCCAAACAAGGCATGGATCATATGATGGATTTCTTCTGGCGGGAGCCGAATCAGAATTTCAACTGCTGGGTAATGGTTACACAGCGTCCTGTCAAGGAAGTGCTGACTGACTCCAAAGAGCTGCAAGCTGTATCCGCCGATGAATGGAAAGCTTATTTTATAAATAAAACCTATAAGCCGACAAGCGGCGGCATTCAGCTTTATCAATTTTTGCCTAGACTGGATCAGTCAAGCTTTCAAGTAGCAGTGCCTGGATTGCTTCAGGTTGGCAAGTCGGACTCTAAGGATGTCTTGATGGAAATTACGAACCTTGCTGTCTTTCGCAATAATAAGATGGTAGGCTGGCTGAACAGTGAGGAAACGCAGGTTGTAAGCTGGTTGACCCAGCTATCCGCGCAGGGCTTGTTCCAAATGACTACGGAGGATAAGAAATCAATCATGTTTGAGTTGAAGAACATCCATATTGCTATGAAGCCAATATTTGAAAATGGACAGTTGCAAATGAACGTACGTATGAAAACCAATGCTTCCATTAAGACCTCCACCGATGCGATGGATTTGACGGATAAGAAGACGACAGACTTAATCAAAGCAGAGTTGAGCAACGCGATTACAGCATCGATAGAGAAAACCCTCTATAAGCTCTTTCGCTCCTATAATAGTGACGCTGTTGGTTTTGGAGAAACGATCCATCGCAAGCTTCCCAAAAAATGGAATCCATTGAAAGACGTCTGGAATGAGGAGCTTGTTAATATTAAGGTGCAGAGCAGCATTTCGATTGAGATTGTAAAAACCGGTTTGCTAATTGACACCAATATAAAAAAGGATGATGTACCGTGAAAAAGAGTCTAATTTCATCTGGTGAATTCTTTTTCATCATTTTTGTATCGATTACCTCGCTCACGTTTTTCTCGGTTCCGAGCCAGCTGATCGCAAAGGTAAAGCAGGACTTGTGGTTGTCGATGGCTTTGGGTGCTGTAATAGATATTTATGTCGCTATTCTCCTTTATCGGCTGGGCACATTGTACGCCGGACAATCGTTAATTCAATATACACGCTCTATTTTAGGAAAAGCGGGTAAGGTTGTCGGTTTCATTTTCCTGCTGTTTTTTCTCGGTGTGATGGTTACGGCGATGTGGATTTATTGTGATTTTTTGTCTCGGACACTTATGCCCGAGACGCCTCGCTTGGTCTTCTCCATCTCGTTGACGATATGTGCCGGGCTCGCTGCCATACAAGGTGTTGAGGCGATTGCGAGACTGAGCCAAATTATTGGCGTCATTATTTTGTTGACCTCCATTATTTTATTTGCCAGTTCCATTCCTTATATCCAGCTGCACTATATGCTCCCGCCCTTTGAGCGTGGCATTTTCCCTGCCATACAAGGTGCGATCTATCCCGGCAGCTGGTTTGGCATTTGCATAATGATGGGGATGCTGATGCCGCATATCAAAAAACAAAAGAGCATCTTAAAAATGAAGATTTACGCCGTTGTGCTCGGCACATCGGTCATGACGATTTATTTATTGTACAGTATAGTGGTGTTGGGTCCTGTGATGGCAGCGCATTTTGAAAATCCCATCTATATCCTGTCAAGAATTACGCAGTTTCTTATTTTCGAGAGAATTGAGGTGCTGCTGCTGCTCATCTTTATTTCGGGATCGTTCATTACGATCTCCACCTTGTATTTCGCTATTACGGAAGGAACCGCGCAGTGGCTCGGAATGAAGTCTCATAAACCATGGGTATATGTGTTCGGCGTAGTACTTATATTGAGCCCTATGTTCCCGTACAGCAACGAAGGTAGCGTGGTTGATCGTTATTTAAGCTATTGGTTTCCGCTCATATCGCTCATTATTGAAGGCGGCTTAATGACGTTCATTTTTATTTGGGCTATGATCAAAAATAGGGCGAGCCGCTCTTCTTCTTGAGCGGTTCACCCTTAAGTCAAACGTGGTCCAATGTTTGTTATACATGAATGGAACTCGTAGATTGTCTAACGATGAGCTCAGGCTCAAGTACGATGCGCTCTGCTTTTGCGGCAGCTGATTTGTCCTGCAATGCTTCAACCAGCAGATCTACAACCTTTTTTCCCATCGCTTCAATCGGCTGTGCAATGGTCGTTAGCGGCGGGTCACTGACCGAGGCTAAAATCGTATTATCGAATCCGATTACCGATACGTCGCACGGGATGCGCAGCTTAAGTTCCTTTGCTGCTTGCAGCGCGCCAATAGCGAGCAGCTCATTACAGCAAAACAAGGCTGTCGGACGCTCAGTCTGCTTCAGCAGTTCCAGCGCTTTGCGCTTGCCATCCTCCAGCGTATAGTCGCAAAATTTCACTGAGGCGTCGGACCAAGGCAGCCCCGCCGCTTCGACGATGCTTCTAAATCCGCTAACCCGCTCGCGGCTGCTGCTGACCTTCATATGCTCGGCAAGCACTGCGACAAGGTGATGCCCTTCCTCAAGCAAATGCCGGGCGCCAAGCGCTCCTCCTTTAAAATCCTCCACGATGACCGTATGCACAGCCAGAGCAGGCATGTCCCGCGCAATGAGCGCTACAGCAATGGACTGCGTCAGCAGCGGCTTAATAATATCTTCGTTGTCGATTCCGGTACCGATAATGATGCCGTCGACGCTTTTCTGCCGCAGCAGCGACAAATAGCGCTCTACGCGCTCGTCTTTATTGTCCGTGCTGCAAATGACGAGGCTGTAGCCTAAGCGACGGCTCTGATCCTCTACGGCACGGGCAATTTCGGCAAAAAAGGGGTTGGATATGTCCGGAACGAGCAAGCCTAGCGTAAACGTCCGTTTCCCGGTCAGCGCGGAAGCGATTACACTCGGCTGATAGTTAAGCCGCTCCATAATGCGCATCACTTCATTTCGCCGCTCCTCGCTGATTTTCCCCTTGCCATTAATGACTTGGGAGACCGTCGCAATGGAGACGCCCGCTTCTCTGGCGATATCATAAATAGTAGCTTTCATAAACGACCTCCGTTACTTTTGAACTGGTAGATTTATTATGTATCACAGCATGTTATCTTGCAATGAAATTGGTGTAATTGGCTTTAAATAATAGAAACCAGCCTCCGCAAAACGAAAGCTGGTTTCCACTATAGTTGTTGCCTTGTGAAACGGCGCTGCTTTTTAGACTTTAGCCGTATCTTCAGCAGGCTTCGTCATAATCCAGGCATGGTCCGGATCATTGTGAAATTTCCAAATGCGTACAGGTCCAGCCATTACGTTTAAATAATACACCTCATAGCCTGGAGGCGCACTTACAGGGTGGTAGCCGCGCGGCACGAGAACTGCTTCCCCATTGCGAATGGCAAGCGTTTCGTCAAGCGAACGGTCATCCGTATAGACACGTTGAATGGCGAAGCCCTGTTCAGGCTCTACGCGAAAATAATACGTTTCCTCCAGCAGCGATTCATTCGGCAGCGCATCCTGGTCATGCTTATGCGGCGGGTAGCTGGACCAATGTCCGCTCGGCGTAAAAACTTCAACGACAAGCAGGCTGTCCGCCGGCGCTGTCTCTGGCAAAATATTATGAATTTGGCGCTCCAGATTGCCGTATCCACGCTGTTCTACACCTACAGCATCCGGGGCAATGAGCCTCGCTTGATGCCGGCCTTGGCCAGGAGCAGAGCAAATGGCTATATCCAGCGCAGTTACGGCTTCAATATGATAAAAATCGTCATTCGGCACATAAACCGAAAACGGCGGGATTTTCTCAAATACGCTCATCCGCTGGCCGATATTGCTCCATTTTTCATTCTGCGTCTGTACATCCGCGCGTCCGCTCAGCAGCACGAGGCATACTTCATTTTCATCCGTGTTCTGCTTAAGCTGCTCGCCCGGCTCCAGATGGACGACGCGAAAACCAACATACTCCCATCCTGCGCTTTGAGGTGTTATGTTCATAAGCTCACCCTGCTCGCCCGGAGCAGCGTTTGGTTTTACGATTAAATCAGACACTTGCGCACACAACCTTTCTTGTATCCGTCTACTTACGTCAGCTCATGAAGCTCGCATAGCTTCACTGGCCGTCTAAGCTTCACTGACAACTTCGCCGCTCTTGCAATCCGCTCGGCCTGCAGCGCATCGTGACCATCGACCTTTACCTTCTTATCCAGCAGCAGCGCTTCGATAAACAACTGGGTTTCCTCTACATAAGCAGCATTGTAGCGCTCAAGGAAGAAGTGCAGCGGCTTATCCCGCACGATGCCCTCAGCTGTGCTAATTTCCGCTGTATTCGGGTGATCATTCGTTGCTGCGGCACTGCCTTTGGAGCCGAATACCTCTACCCGCTGATCATAGCCGTATACGGCCTGGCGGCTATTGTCGATTACGCCAAGCGCCCCGTTTTGAAAGCGCAGCGTCACAATCGCAGTATCGAGATCATCGCATTCTGCAAATACAGGATCAATGAGAACATTGCCTTGGGCAAAAACCTCCTCAACCTCGCTGCCTGCCAAAAATCTTGCCATATCGAAATCATGAATCATCATATCCATGAAAATGCCGCCGGACACCTTGATGTAATCCTTATGAGGCGGGTTCGGATCGCGTGACGTAATTTTTATAATATGCGTCTCGCCAATCGTTCCTTGCTCCACATGCTCACGGATCCGTTTAAAGTTGTGGTCAAAGCGGCGGTTAAAGCCGATTTGCAGCTTTACGCCCGCTTTCTGTACCGCTTCGACCGCTTCCTCTGTTTGCGAAAGCGTCATGCTGACCGGTTTCTCGCAAAAAATATGCTTGCCTGCTTCCGCAGCCTGTTTAATGAGCGGCACATGTGTATCTGTTGAAGAGCAAATGAAAATGGCGTTAATAGAAGGGTCTGCGATAAGCGCAGCGCTGTCTTTCGTAACGGTAGCGATGCCGCGTTCAGCAGCCCATGCTTCCAGCTCCGCGTTTGCGAACAAATCGCTGATTGCGGCAATTTCCACTTGGGGGAGCCGCAGCAAGTTGTCGGCATGGATTTTTCCGATGCGGCCTGCGCCGATAATGCCGATTTTAATTTTTTGTACCATTCTGATTGGTCTCCTTTATGCGATTATCCGATATTCATTTGGCTGCCCTTCAGACTACCAACGAGCGGTCACCATTTTTTTGCGTGTATAAAATTCGACGCCATCTGTGCCGTTGGCATGCAGATCGCCATAGAATGATTTTTTCCAGCCGGAGAAAGGGAAAAATGCCATTGGCGCTGGAACGCCAAGGTTGACGCCAAGCATGCCCGCTTCAATCGTTTCGCGGAATGTACGGACGTTGCTGCCATCCTTCGTGAACAGGCAGGCTCCATTTGCAAACTCCGACGCATTGGCAAGCTCAATCGCTTCTTCCAGCGTCGCTACCCGCGCAATCGCCAGTACCGGAGCGAAAATCTCATCTTTCCAGATCGTCATTTCCTTCTGAACGCCATCAAACAAGGTCGGGCCGACAAAATAGCCCTTCGCATCCGCAGCTGCCGCAGCATCCTTGCGTCCATCGCGCAGCAGCTGTGCGCCTTCCTGCTCGCCGATTTCAATATAGCGAAGCGTCCGCTCTTTATGTGGCCCGCGAATGACCGGACCGAGGAAGATGCCTTCCTCCAAACCGTTGCCAATCGTTAGCGAATCCGCTGTTTGCAGAAGCTTGGCTACGAGCTTGTCAGCCACGTCACCGACAGCGACGACAACCGCACAAGCCATGCAGCGCTCGCCTGCCGAGCCGAAGGCCGCGTTCGTAATTTCTTTAACTGTCAGGTCAAGGTCGGCATCCGGCATAACGATGGAATGGTTTTTCGCGCCAGCGAGCGCTTGAACGCGTTTGCCTTCCGCCGTTCCTGTGCGATATACATACTCCGCTACCGGCTGCGAGCCAACGAAGGAAATGCCTTTTACATCAGGATGCTTCAGCAAGCCGTTAACGACATCATGCGCACCGTGAACGATGTTGAGCACGCCAGCCGGAAGACCCGCTTCCTGGAACAGCTCGGCAAGACGATTCGCTAGCAGCGGCGTCCGCTCCGATGGCTTGAGCACAAACGTATTGCCGCAGGCGATTGCAAGCGGGAACATCCAGCATGGCACCATCATAGGGAAGTTAAACGGCGTAATACCGCCGATTACGCCAATCGGATAGCGGTACATGCCAGATTCTAATCCAGTAGCAATGTCAGGAAGCTGCTTGCCCATCATCAAGTTAGGCGCACCCGCCGCGAACTCAACGCACTCAATGCCGCGCAGCACCTCGCCGTAAGCTTCGGCATAGCTTTTGCCGTTTTCTTTCGTTACAAGCTGTGCCAGCTCTTCCCAGTGATCAACGAGCAGCTGCTGGTATTTGAACAACACGCGTGCCCGCTTCGGTACTGGTGTACGGCTCCAGGAAGCGAATGCTTCCTTCGAATTGGCTACAGCCTGCTCCACATCTTCATTCGAAGATAGCGGCACATAAGCCAGCACCTCTTCCGTTGCCGGATTGTAAACGGCTTCTGTCTGCCCCGATGCCGATGCCACCCATTTTCCGCCAATCCAATTGCTTAATGTTGCTGTCATATCTACTCAATCCTCTCTGTTTTAAAATTAAACGATGATTTCACCGCGGTTGCAGCGGTCAATATAGTCTTGAACCTGCTCGGCAGACGGCATAGCGTCAGAGCAGCTGTGGCTGGAAATAACGATACATGCAGCGGCGCTGCCGAACTCCATGCTTTTTTCAATCGACCAGCCCTGCATGCTGCCGTACAAAAAGCCTGCCGCATACGAATCGCCTGCTCCGAACGTTTTAATGACTTTGGCCGGGAAGCTTTTGGCCCGGTGTGAAGCGCCATCCTTCGTGTAAGCAATGGAGCCGTCCTTGCCGTGCTTGATAATGACAATTTGCGCGGCATAATTAAACCATTTCGCTGCGGTTACATGGTCATCACGCTCCGGATTTGGCTCGAAGGTTTCCATATTGTCAAATTCTTCTCTAGTACCCATAATAATATCGCATTTTTCAGCCGCCAGGTTGTAATAGATGGCGGTTTCCTCCGGCGAATTCCACGTATATGGACGATAGTCAAGATCAAAGGCAATAACGACGCCATGCTTGCGGGCATAATCGATTGCAAGGAACACGGCTTCGCGTGAAGGGTTTTGTGCCAGCGCCGTACCTGAGATAAGCAGCATTTTAGACTGGGCAATCTGCTCCTCGCTTACCTCCTGCGGCTTAAGCAACAGATCAGCTACATTGTCGCGGTACATCAGAATGCTGCACTCCGACGGGCTTTTAATTTCGGTAAAAGCAAGCCCTGTCACTGCACCGCTGTCATCCGTCACGACGCCCGAGGTGGCAATTTGATTATTTTCCAAATAAGTCGTTATAAAACGGCCCATCTGGTCATCGGCAACCTTGCCAATAAACGATGTTTTCATCCCGAGTCGGGACATGCCAATCGCAATATTCGCCGGAGAGCCTCCAACGTATTTGGTAAACGTCATGGTCTCTTCCATCGGGCGATTAATTTCATTGGCATTCAGATCGATGCACAAGCGTCCAATAGCCGTAAAATCCAGCGGCTTCGCTGCGTCATATGTGATATAAGACATCTGAGGGCCCACCTCCTAAGGTTATTTAATGATATAAAATATTTATTGCGACTTATTCAATGACGTTAAGTAACGAATCGCTTTCTTTGCATATTCATATGGATTATGAGTCGCAGGGTCCTGCTCGCCTTCAAGCATCGCCCAGCCGTTATAGCCTCGAGCCGTGAGCTCTTGAATAATTGGCCCAAAATCAAGGCAGCCATCACCCGGCACCGTAAATACGCCTTTGCGAATACAAGTGACGAAATCAGCCTGCTCTGAGCGGGCTTCATCGAGTACAGACTGGCGAATATCCTTCAAATGAATATATGCGATGCGGTCATAATGTTTATTCAGCACTTCCAGCGGCTTCGCTCCGCCATAATAGGCATGGCCTGTATCAAACAACAGATGCACATAGGCAGGGTCCGTCAGCTCCATCAGCTTGTCGATTTCCTCCGGCTGCTCAACTACAGTTCCGCCATGATGGTGGTAAGCCAGCTTTAAGCCGTAATCAGCCGCTATTTTTCCGGCAGCGTTCAGGCCTGTCGCCAGTGACTGCCAGCCCGCTTCATCCAGCCGCAGCACTTCCGTCTCATTCGGCGTACGCCGCGGATCAAAATGCAGCGAGCCGCCAACCTCAGCCGTGCTAATGACCTTGCTCCCCATGCTTTGCAAAAACTCGGCATGCTTTCGGTAGCCCTCAAGCTCGGCCTCGCGGTATGCTGGGTCAGAAAGCAGCACCGATTTCCACTGGGATACGAGCTGAATGTCTCGCTTGCCCAATTCCTCGCGCAATACGGCAGTGTCGGCCGGGTATTTGCGCCCCATTTCCGTTCCGGTCAGCCCCAGCCGCTGAATATCATCCAAAATCTGCTCATAGGTCGTATCCGCCCCATGCTCCCGCACATCCTCGCCCACCCAGTTAATCGGGTGAATGCCGAGTGAAAATGTAAATGGCTTCATCGCTTACCCCAGCTCCTTATTCAAAAATAGGATCAACCTGTTACAGCTGCTTCGCCTTGCTGAGCTTTGTCTGCATTGCTTCATGCGCCTTAAGAACCTTGTCGCTCTCGGATACAGCAGGAACGCCAACATGCCACCAGGATTCATAGCCCCCGGAGTTCGTTCCCGGCAATACGCTAATTTCAATCAGCGTCGTGCGCTCTTCCTGCTTCGCCTGAAGCAAAGCTTCGCGCAGCTCCTCCGCATTTGTTGCTTTGTAAGCACTTGCCCCAAGACTGCGGGCATGGGCGGCAAAATCAATCGGCAGCGGCTGTCCCGTATATCTGCCTGTGCTCGCTTCGCGGTAGCGGAATTCATTGCCGAAGCCATCACTGCCATGCTCGCGCTGCAAATTATGAATACACTGGAACCCATGGTTATCAAAAAGCAATATCGTAAACTTGCGCTGCTCCTGCAAGCTCGTCACCAGCTCGGAATGCAGCATCAAGTAGCTGCCATCGCCGACCATCGCATACACCTCGCGCTGCGGCTCGGCGAGTGCTGCTCCGAAAGCGCCGCTGACTTCGTAGCCCATGCAGGAAAAACCATATTCCATATGATACGTTTTCGGCTCTGTCGAACGCCATAAGCGGTGCAAATCGCCAGGCAGGCTTCCGGCAGCGCCAACAACGACGGACGACGAATCAATCGTTTCATTAATAACGCCAAGCGCTCTAGTTTGGGAGAAGCCGTCTTCATGCTCTTCCTTGTAAAGCCGATCAACCTCTGCATCCCATGCCGCTTTGCGCTGTGCCAATTCCGCATTGGTGTAGCTGCTCTTGTAATTCGCTGCTTGCAGCGCACTTTGCAGTGCTTGCAAACCTGTGCGGGCATCGGCAATTACCGCTTCCCCGCCCAGCTTCGCTGCGTCAGCGCCATTTAAGTTAATGTTGATAAACTGCACATCGGGGTTCGCGTATGCGGACTTGGAAGCAGTTGTGAAATCCGAGTAGCGCGTGCCAACGCCAATGACCAGATCAGCTTGTTTGGCCCATTGATTCGCTGCCAGTGCACCGGTGACGCCAATGGCTCCCGCATACAGCGGATGGCGCCAATCGAATGCGCTTTTTCCGGCCTGCGTTTCCGTTACCGGAATGCCGAAAGCTTCGGCGAAGGCTTGCAGCTCAGAGGTTGCGGACGAATACAAGACGCCGCCCCCTGCTACGATAAGCGGATGCTTGCTCGCTGCAATGCGCTCTGCTGCACGGGCTACCGCATCCGCCGCCGGTTCGCGGCGGTCCACATAATGCACGCGTTTTGCGAAGAAGCTTTCTGGATAGTCGTAAGCTTCTGCCTGAACATCCTGCGGCAGCGCGAGCGTGACCGCTCCTGTCTCTGCCGGATCTGTGAGCACGCGCATCGCCTGCAGCGCTGCGGTAATCAGCTGCTCTGGACGAACGATGCGATCCCAGTAGCGGCTGACAGCCTTGAAAGAATCCGTAGCCGAAAGGGTATAATCGCTGCTTACCTCAAGCTGTTGCAGCACCGGGTCGGGCTGTCGCGAAGCGAAGTTATCGCCGGGCAGCAGCAGCACCGGAATGCGATTAACGGTCGCTGTTGCCGCAGCCGTTACCATGTTCAGGGCACCTGGGCCAATCGAGGTTGTGCAGGCATAAATCTGCTTGCGGTTACGCTGCTTGGCGAAGGCTGCTGCTGTATGCACCATGCCCTGTTCATTTTTCCCTTGAATAAAGGTTAAGCTGCCTGCGCTTCTTTCCAGCGCCTCTCCCATGCCGGTCACATTGCCATGACCGAAGATGCCGAATACCCCTTCAACGAACTTCGTTTCCTCGCCATCTAACGAAATGTATTGCTGATCCAGAAATCGCAGCAGCGCTTGCGCCATCGTCAGTCGAATCGTCGTCATGCCCATTTCCTCCTATCGCAAATATATGATTTGATCCTTTTCACCACAGTTATAATAAGTTTGCTTCTGCTCGTTCTATGCTTTGGATTAAGCGCTTAACTCAACAGAGGAATGGCGCCTAATATTTTAGATTAAGCGCTTCACCCATAGGCTACTACAACATAGTGCCGCTGACAAGTTTTTTCTTTTGGCCTTGCTTTTACCACATCTTATTTTGCGTTATCGTCGTTTGTTTGCGTTTGCAAATGCCGCTTCAGCTTGGCGACTTCTGTGCCGGCAAGCATCATAATGCCAATGCCGTGATTGTCGTTGACAACCGTCCGCAAATCCTGTTCATAATAATCCGCTGTGAAAGCGTAGCGCGAGCCGCTGCATACGCCATGCACATTGCCCTGCCGGTCAATGGCGTAACGCGTTAAGCCGTCCCATGCGCGGAACGCAGCATTCGTGATAGCGGCTGGCTGCTTCACCCAGCCGAAGCGAACGCCCCGAGCGAAGCCATAAGCAAACATGGCCGTGCAGGACGCCTCCAAATAAGTATCTGGACGATTGACTACCTGATGCCATAACCCGCGTTCTGATTGACGAGCGGCATAGCCTTCGCATAGCTCATTAAAGAAGTCCAGAAGCTCATCGCGCAGCTCATGCGTCTGCGGCAACGCTTCCAGCACTTCTGTCAGTGAAAAAATCGTCCAGCCATTGCCCCGTCCCCAAGGAATGCCTGTCGCCCTGTCATATTTAAAATCATACACATGGGACATTAGCTTCTCACCCGGCATAAACAAATAGCTTTTGAAGCGCAAAAATTGCTTCGCCGCTTCATCCAGCGCCTTATGATTGCCCGTTAAGCGAGCATAGCGGCACAGGAATGGCGTACTCATGTACAAATCATCGGCCCACATTGTATTGGCAGCATATTCGCCCTCGCAGGTGCGGTAAAACGCGCCATCGGGCTTGCGCTCCAGCTTATTTAGCATAAAATCAGCGATGCGCTCGGCAATTGGCTCTACGCTTGCAGTAGCGAGCCCGTGTCTAGACTCCAGCATAGCCGAGCCGAATGAGCCGCAATTATCGAGCATTTTCATCATGACAAGCTGTTGATTAATGGCTGGGAACCCATACTGCTCACGATCCCAGAAGGAATAGTCATACATTTCCGTACATGCCTCAACATGATGAGTCGCATAGCTGACGATATCTGGGCGATCCAGAAACCGACCGGTTTGCAGCAAGCCGTATATCGTGACCCCAAGCGGATAATCCCACCGCGCATAATTGGATACCGTACCGACTGTCCATTTATTGCTTAGCATGGCATTTTCATAATAAGGTCGTACCCAAGTGTTCGGTCGGTCGAGCCGCCAGTAGGTGTGCTTCATCTGTCCCTGCTGAACAGGCTGCGATGCCTTGTTTAGAGCATATAGACAATCCGTGCGAACAAGCTGCTCCCAAGCTAGGTTAGCTTCCCCAGCTTCAAACGGACCGACATATAACCATTGTCCTGCTCCCGAACCATGCACTTGCTGCGGCAGACTCATTGTGACAGCGCTGCCATCATTGGCGTTAGCCGCTGTCAGCTCAAAGCCCCAAGGCTGCTGGCCGCACACGCTGCGAGCTACGAAATGATGCTTGCCAGCTTCCAGCAAAAGCTCAATGCGAAACGGTCCTGACGCTGTGCTTTGACCTACCTGTTTTCCTTCGAGCCACAAGGTAAGCTCGCCAGAGGACTCGCCTTCAAGCACGACCGCTTGTTTCCCAGGCAGCGGCTGATACAATGTCGTCCACGCATAGGCTGCTTTGCCAAGCTGCTCTCCGAAAATCCGTTCCAGCTGGCCAAGGCCGCGCTCCTCCTCTGTCCAATCGTTGATCGGCAGCCAGTCCAGTCCCGGTTCCTGCTGCTGTGATCCCAATAAGTCCGGCTGCGCCGCTTCCACCCGTTTGCCTGACTCAAGCCCAGCATCAACCGGCTGCGAGAAAATCCATCCTGCTTGCCCATAACGCTCCTCAAACGGTGCACGGACATTCATAATCCGCACCTTGGCCTCGTCAGAGCCGATTTGACAGCCGAAGCCCGCTGGCGTGCAAGTCATCGACAGCCATAAACTGTTCCAGCCCTTTGCAAAAACTAGGCTCAGCTTAACCGTCGCATCTGGGCTAATTTCCTCAATTACATTCGAACGAAAGACTAGCTCGCCGTTGAAATATAGCCTTACAGGACCTAGGCAGCGCACGTTAATATCCAAGCTGCGCTCCTCATCGCTCCATACGAGCCCTGCTCCATAGCTCAGCTGTCCAGCTTTGGCCTCCGGAAACCGTGAAGCCAAATCCAGTTCGTAAAGCCCTTCTGCATTTTGCAAAACGCCATTTTTGTTGAAAGCGCGGAAAATAAATCCCGCCTGCGGATTCGCACCCACATAACGGTCGGCCAGCAGCTTCAAAATGGCACTATCTTTGTCGCCAAAACGATGCTGTGCACTTTCCTCTGCTTGAAAATAAATCGACATCGAATGATCACAAATCCTTTCCATGGCGTAGCTTGCTATCCGTTAATCTATTTTATGAAAAAGCGATTAGGTATAGCGCTTAACTTGGTAAAAATGAACCGCGCTTGCAATCGCCAATCAATTGGCAATTTACATGACGCGGTATTGAATTTTAAACCTTATGCAGCCATTATAGCTGAAAGCGCTTCATTCTGTCATCTCTTTTTTTCAAAAAAAACGCCCCTATTTTTTGCTCAGGCTATTTATTCATTCGCTTGAACAATAAAATCAACCATTGAACGGGCCGTCACGCGGCTTTCCTGCTCTTCTCCGCTTTTGCCTGCACCTGCGTTGAAATCTCCCCGTTCATGTGGAATAAACGTGACCGTCTTAACCGTGCCTGGCAGCAAATCAAAGAAATTATCACTGAAGCGGCCTTCACGCTCGCAAGTCAGCCAGACGCCTTTGGCCAGCGTATTCGTCTCCAGCGTCCACCGTGCAACGCCGTTGTGCTCGGACTCTGTTATTTTGAGCTCGGCCTGCGCCAGCGTGATGTCCTTCATTGCCTCAAAATAATGCAGCTCGCTTGCCAGAGTGTGGCCATCTGTTTCATCCAGCAGCTCTGCCAGCAATACGCTTGCCGCGGTGTCGGCAGCTCCAAGCAGCTCGGAGCGCTGAAGCGTCAGCACATTAGCGGCAGTATTTGCTGTTACGCGTACAGGAGCACTTTGCTCGCCCAGCAGCTCGCCGCTAAAGCTGTACAGTCGCAGTCGCAGCTGGCCTCGTACGGGAACAAGCTGATCGGATACGATGTGGAAGCTGATTTCCCCTGCTTCCTTGCGATCATCTACCGACAGCAGGCAGTCTGCGAAGCTTCGTGCTGCATAATATTGCAGCGCCTTCCAGCGCCCGTAATAATCCATGCCCGCCCAGGAGGCTACAGGCCAGCAATCATTCATCTGCCAATACAAGGAGCCCATGCAATACGGCTTGCGGCGGCGATGCGCTTCTATGGCCATTTTCATCGCCTCTGCCTGCAAAATTTGGCTCATATACAAAAACGAAGGGAAATCCTTTGGCTCGGACATATACATCTCCATATATTGCTTAATGAGACGGTTGCCGGCGCCATTTTTCTGATGGGCGAGCATGACTGTGGATTCCAGCTCCATATCCGCCTCTTCCGCATAGCTGCGCACCGATTTGTATTCCGGGAACGACTGGAAGCCATATTCACTCATGAAGCGTCCAACGTAGAGATTATAGTTTTCGAATGGCTCTACATTGTGCCAGACGCCCCAATAATGAATATCTCCGCTAATCGAGGACGAATCCGAGTGCTGCGTAAGATCGCCGGTCAAATCAACCATTGGCGAGGAAGGCCAATAATCGATTCCTGCCGTTAAGGACGCTACAGCTTCAGGCAAAATGCGATGGAAAATCGCCTCATAGTCTGCCCATAGTTTCGTTTGCTGCTCCTGCGTGTAGGATTTTTTCCAGCCCCAGCCGCCATCAGGAATATAATGCGACCATGCGGCATCGATCTCATTATTGCCGCACCATAGGGCAATCGACGGATGATTGCGCAGACGCCTAATGTTGTCTTCAGCTTCCAGCTGTACGCTGCGCAAAAACGCTTCGTCACCCGGATACATGCTGCATGCGAACATGAAATCCTGCCACACGAGGAGGCCATATTGATCACACAGCTCATAGAAGGCTTTTTCCTCGTAAAAGCCCCCGCCCCAGACACGAAGCATGTTCATATTTGATTGTACGGCGCTTACGATTTCATGCTTATAACGCTCGTAGCCGACTCTCGTCGTAAAGCTGTCATTTGGAATATGATTCGCCCCCTTGGCGAAAACCTGAACCCCATTGAGCTCCATATAAAAGGAAGTGCCGACCTCGCCCTGCTGCCTAACGAGCCGGATTGTGCGAAGTCCCGTCGTAACCTTTTGCGAATCATATCTAACTTCATTATTGCTATGCCAGCATTCGATCTGGAACGTGTACAGTTCTGGCTCCCCTAGCCCTCTGCACCACCATAGGCGCGGATTTTCAACTTCAAACGGAATTTCAATCGTCTGTTTGCCTGCGGCTAAAGAAGCAGAATGCCCGCTGAACATGCCATTATCGGCTGCTGCCAGCTTCAGTATGACATCGCATTCGCGCTCAGCCTCCAGTTCAATGATGGCTGTAAGCTTCGCCAGCTCTGCCCGCACCTCGTCCTGACGGATGTACACATCCGTAATCCGGACATAGGACCAGCCCTCCAAATATACGGGACGCCAAATACCGCTCGTTACGAAACGCGGGCCCCAGTCCCAGCCATAGTGGTAGGGTGCTTTACGGGCAAATACGCTGATCTTCTGATCGCCAAGTCCACCTACTTCTGATTGATCATTTGGAGCTGGCAGCGCATAACCAAGCTGAGCCAGCTTCGGCAAATCTTCTTTAATCGGAGAGCGGAACAAAATACGCAGCTCATTGTCGCCAGCCGTCACGATGTCCGTAACATCAACTTTCCACGTTCGAAACATATTATCTGCGGCCAGTACATGCAAACCATTCAAATAAACATCCGCATACGTATCAAGCCCCTCGAATACGAGCTCCTGCCTCGCCCCAGCAAGCTGCTCCGGTGAAGGCTGAAAGCTCGAAACGTATTCCCAGTCTTTTTTGTCCACCCACTGCGCGTCCTTCTCATTCGTTCCGTAGAAAGGATTTGTCAGCCGGCCATTTTGAATTAAATCCGTATGTACATACCCTGGCACGGCAGCAGGCAGCCATTCTCCCTGCTCTTGTTCCTTAAATCGCCAATTCCCAATCGCCCATTGCTCTTTCATCGTATCCTCCTGAAAATGAAAAAGTCAGCTAAACACATGAAACCTTACTCCGGGGACTGAGCCGCCGAAGCAAGGTTGCCATGCATTTTACTGCTAATTTAACACTAAAATTTATTGAGTATTGCTAGTGCTGCTCTATTCAGATAAATCAGCTAGAAGAGGCTGTTATTCTAGTAGCCCAAAGCTGTTTTAGCTTCTTTCCATTTTGCATTCAGCTTGTCGAAAGCTGCTTGCAGATCGTCAGCAACGAGGTACTCTTGTACATAGTTGCCAGTACCGATGCCGATTTGCGCTTTATTGGCAATTTCATTGAATTTTGGATCTGTAGCTTCGCTTTCCAGCAGTGTTGGGTTAGTTGCTTGGAACTCAGCCAATTGAGCAATTGTCGATTGTGCCGATTTGTCGATTGGCATGAATCCGGATTGCTCTACATAACCGGACTCTTTCACGAAGAAGTTGACCCAAGCTGTCGCAAGCTCTTTGTTTTTGCTGTCTTTGCTTACGCCAACCAAATAATCCGAACCAAGCGGTGCATTGTATTTGCCGCTATTGTCGTATGGAAGCGGGAAGAAGCCAATGTCGTCTGACGATGCGCCAGCGCCTACAATTTGTGGAATGACCCAGTTGCCAAGGAAGTACATAGCCGCTTTACCCGATGCAACCTCGCCTTTCGACATTTCCCAGTTGTTTGTCGACAGATCTTTTTCAACCCAGCCTTTTTCAATGAAAGTACGGCCGATATTGGCAAGAATGCCCCAAGCATTGTCCACCTTGAACGGCGCTTCATCTGTTACGAGCTTGGATACAAATTGCGGATCGCCCGCAACGTACCATGCAGAGCCGTCACCCCAGTTGCCCATTGGCCATTGTGCGCCATAGTTCATATAAAGCGGAATGATGCCCGCAGCTTTCAGCTTTTCCGCATCCGCATACAGCTCATCAAGCGTAGTTGGAACTTTGTCGATGCCTGCTGCTGCAAAAGCTTTTTTGTTATACACAATCCCTTGCGTATTTACGCCAGTCGACAATCCATAACGTTTGCCATCGAACAGCGACAGATCAGCGAAAAAAGTATTGGTGAAAAATTCATCCGGCAGCGGTTCAAAATATTTTGGATATTCCGAAACGGCAAGTCCAGCCGGAAGCATCAATACGTCGCCCGCTTCGCCAGTTGTTAGGCGAACTTGGATGTCTGTCGCATAGTTGGTCAAGCCTTCAAACTCAATTTCAGCTTTCGGATATTTTTCTTTAAAAGCTGCTGCGTATTTATCTAGCGTCCCATCGTTGAGAAAATCGGTACGATGCGTCAAAACTTTAATTTTGCCGCTCAGCTCGCTAGCTGCGCTTGCTTCCGGGCTTGCCGCGGAATCGCTAGGGCTTGCGGAAGCTGACGCCGCTGGAGCGCTTTCTGCTGGCGCATTATTGCCGCCACAGGCAGCGAGAATAGTCGTCATTAATAAAATTGCGGAAGATAAAGCCAAGCCTTTTTTCATTTTGTTACCCCCTGAGTCATATTTGGTATCGCTTACATCGTAATCATATACGCTCTGAAAACAAAATAATATGACGCTGTTTTGTTTTTATTGTCATGAATTATGCTAACAGCGTCATCTTTTGTTAGCTTGCTTAGCTGCGGCGCAGAAAAGCGTATTCCGCCTGCTCCATCAACTCAAGATTGCGGCTGATCAGCTCAGTACGCTGCTCCACGCTTGCGCGGGAACGCAGATGATCTGGCGGCGTTTGCTTCACATAATCCACCAGTTGGTCAATGCTCGTTACAGCTGCATGCACCCTTGTATCGGAGGAAGCGTAATAAATGTACACTTCGCCGCCCGGGAGCTGAACGGCGCCATTACTAAATACAACATTAGATACATCGCCTACACGCTCTATGCCTTCCGGTGCAAGCAAATGTCCGCCCGGCGCATACGTAACTTTGTTCGGTTCATTCAGATCCGTCATAAAAGCATACAATACATAACGCAAGCCTGCCGCTGTATTGCGCACACCGTGGGCAATATGCAGCCAGCCATCAGCCGTCTTGAGCGGTGCTGGCCCCTGTCCATTTTTCACTTCTTTAATCGTATGGTATAGCTTGCTGTCGACGATGGTCTCTTCGGCGATGACAGCCGGATTCATGCTCTCCGACAATCCCCAGCCGATACCGCCGCCTGCTCCGGTATTAATGAAGCCGTCCTGAGGTCGCGTATAAAAGGCATATTTGCCATCGACAAATTCAGGATGCAGCACCACATTACGCTGCTGAGGCGATGGGGAAGCAAGATCAGGCAGACGCTCCCACGTGCGCAAATCCTTCGTGCGGGCAATGCCGCCTTGGGCAACCGCGCTTGACGTATCGCCAGCTGGCGCCTCCGGATCTTTACGCTCGGTGCAGAACAGGCCGTATATCCAGCCGTCCTCATGCTTCACAAGCCGCATATCATACACGTTTATATCCGGATCTTCCGTTTCCGGCAGCAGCACGGGATAATCCCAGAAGCGGAAGCCTTCTGCCGGAGAGTCGCTTTCAGCAACTGCGAAAAAGGACTTGCGGTCAGCACCCTCTACCCGAACCATCAAATAAAACTTGCCACCGAGCTCAATGGCTCCCGGATTGAAAGCGGCATTTACGCCAATACGCTCCATTAAATATGGATTGGTCACCGGGTCCAAATCATAACGCCAGTATAGAGGCGTGTGCTCATTCGTTATAACGGGATGCTCGAATCTTGCAAATACACCATTGGACTGCTGAACTTGTTTATTAGGCGCATGAAGCAGCTGCTCATGCCGATCCGATATTTCTTTAAGCTGTTCCAACCATTGATTCATAAGGGCCTCCTAATTATTAATAGCTTAGTTATGCCTGCTTTATTTATGTCCATTAATTATTAATGCCATTAATCTTAATTCGTTCCAAGCGCTCGATAGCTTCGAAGCAGGCCCGGCTGTTGTGGTACGGGCATTTCCATGGATCGATTTTAGGATAGCTTTCGTCCGCAACACCTTCGCGGGATACTTGCCAGTGCCATTCTCCCGTTTCCTTGTTGGATACGAAAGCCGTAATAAACTGCCAGCTGCTCCACGCCGCATCCAAATACCGCTGCTCCTGCGTCAGTTCATAAGCATTCAGAAAACCAACCATCGCTTCCGCCTGCGGCCACCAATCCTTCGCTGCATCCAGATGTCCGTCTCCATCGGCCTCGTTATAAACGCCGCCATCCGCATCTACGCCCTCGGCAAGCGTGACATGCGCCATTTGAATAGCTGCCTCCCGCACGCGTTCCTCAAGCGCTTTATCGCCCAGCACTTCAGCCGCCTCCCACAGCAGCCAGCTACCTTCAATGTCATGGCCGTACGAGATATGTCGGGATTTGGAGTTCCATTCATCATCAAAAAACAGCTTGAAATGATGGTTTTGCGGATCGATGATGTAATCCAAATGCAGCTCAATGAGCGTCTTCAGCTTGTCGCGAAGCCCTTCCGGCTTCCATACCCGATACAAATTTGTATAAGCCTCCAGCACATGCAAATGCGTGTTCATCGATTTACGTTCATTGAGATCCTTGCCGCTGAGGCTCAAATCCTCCGTTTCCTGCCAGTTTTGCGCCAGCGCTTCAATATAGCCTAGATTAACGGGATCAAAAGCATGCTTCTCCAGCAATCTGTAAATCTCCTCGGCCCACGGCAGCACGTCATGCTTGCCAGTAGCCCTTACATATTCCGCTAGGGCATAAATAACGAATGCCTGTCCATACACTTGCTTTTTCGTCTGAACCGGCTGCCCGTCCTTATCTACCATCCAGTACAAACCGCCATACTCCTGATCGTGAAAATGTTTCCGCAGCGCGTCCAGAGCCCGCTCTGCCATTTCCAAATATGGCGCTTCCTTATAAATGCGGTACGCTGACGAGAAAGACCATAAAATCCGCGCATTCAGCACAAGGCCCTTATCTGCATCTTCCGAAACGGCCCCGTCGCTTGCCATATGGCCAATAAATCCACCGTTCTTCTCATCTATCGTATGGTTCATCCAGAAGCCAAGAATTTGCTCGCGCACTTCCTCTGTCAGCGCATTTTGCCACTGGACGAAATCCAGCCTATTTTGCGTTCCTGCAACGTTGCTCATCTTAATTCTGCCTCCCTAGCCTACCGGCTGTCCTTGTCCTTTGGCATAGAAGGAGCGGATAACCGCTGCCGAACGTTTGCCATACATGCAATAATCATCGTTGCGGGCAGCGTCTTTCTCATCGTACAGCTGAGCTGGCCAATCCCACAGCATGTAGCCGAGCATCCAATCGCGTTTGGCACAAGCAGCGAACATTGCTTCATAATAACGCTCCTGCTCGATTTCAGACGGTGCTCCTGGAAGCGACCAGTCATTTGGCTTTGCAGCCGAGCCTTCGCGGCTTGGACAGCCTGCCTCCATAAAGAAAAACGGCTTATTCCATTTTGCAATGCCCGCCTCTATACGATCTAGCTGCTCCTCGAATTGGTCAATCGGGTAATAGCCGCTGGACGAAATAATATCGACAGCATCCCACCAGCCCACACGCTCTTCCTGATATTTATCGCAGTTGTAAGTTATAGGTCCACTGTAAAGCGTCCGCACCAAAGCAATTAAATCGCGCCATTCCTGCTCTCGCTTGTCCGTCTGTACCATTTCACAGCCGATACAGAACATTTCGCAGCCCTCTTCCTCGGCTATCGCTGCATAATAGGCAATGAATTTCCCGTAGGAAGCGAACCATTCCCCCCAGCTTGGCTCCCCTGGCGTATCCTGGTCGAAGAAGCCGATATGTGCCCGCCACGTGCCATTTCCCACATTGACTACCGGCTTGAGGCATACTTTAATGCCGTAGCTTTTCACCTCGCGAATCGCCCAGCGTATTTCCTCATCACTAACCGTCGGCTCGCTCCAATGGGGAATTTCCGTCGATTGCGGCGTTTCTTGAACCGCTGCGAACGCAATGGCCGCCCAGTTTACGTTCAGTTTGGCCATTTCAGCGATGGAAGCTGCCGCGTCGGGTCCCGCCCACGTACCACGAACTCCCGTCCAGCCCCATGTCATTCCAAAAACCTGTTCATTCCACTGCTGCAAGTGTGTTTCCCCCTTCAATTCGCTAACCCTGTTTTTGATCTTCTCGTTATTTGACCGCACCGCTCGTTACTCCGGCAAAAATAAACTTTTGCATCGAGAGGAAAATCGCAACCGTCGGGATGAAAATAATTAAAATGCCTGCGGAAATGACGTTCAACTGGGCGGCATTCGGCCCGACAAAGGCATAAATAGCCGTCGATACAACCTTTAGCTTCTGGCTCGGCATATACAGATAAGGCGTGTAGAAGTCATTGTAAATCGAGATCGTCTTCAAAATAACGAGCGTCGCTGTTGCTGGCCCGAGCAGCGGGAAAATAATCGAGCGATAAATTTTAAATAGCGAAGCGCCTTCCATCATTGCGCTTTCGTCCAAATCTTTCGGAATACTGTTGACGAATTGCAAATAGATGACGATTTGCAGCACGTCGGCTCCCAAATAAAGAATGATTGGCGCCCCCATCGTGTTGTAAAGCGAGAAATACTTAATGACGCTAAATGTAGCAACCTGCGTCGTGACCATAGGAATGACTTGGGCCACAAGGTACATGCCCATAATTCCCTTTTTCAGCTTAAAATCAAATCTTCCCAGCGCGTACGCCACCATCGTGCCGAACATAATATTGCCCGCTACAGCGATGACCAAAATGATTGCTATATTGCGGAAGCCAAGCCCGAGCTTGCCGATGTCGAACACCTTTTGAAAATTATCAAAATTCAAGAAGTTTGCTGGCAAAGCAAGGCCGGATTGATAATACTCGACCTGTGTCTTAAACGCCCCGGTTACAATGGAGTACAGTGGGAATAAGACGACGAACAGCGCAAGAACCAGCGTCACATATTTGAAAATTGTAAATAACGGCGAACCTTCTCTACTCTGCCTCATCCTCTATTCCCCTCCTTTGAATAAAAATTTGCGCTGAATAACGATAAAGAGCAGAACCATCAATAGCAGCACAACCGCCATCGCCGAGGCAAGGCCGAAGTTTTGATATTTAAATGCCGTATCCACCGTCTTAATGACGAAGGTTGACGTATCGTTCGCACCAAGCAGCATGACATAAGGAATATCGAATGCTTCAAGCGCTCCAGTCAGCGTTAAAATAAGCATAAGTTCCAGCACTTTGCGAATGCTTGGCAGCGTAATGAACCTGAACTTCTGCCAGCCCGATGCGCCGTCGATCGAGCCTGCTTCATACAAATCGTCTGGAATCGACTGCAAGGCGCCGATGAAAATAACCATGTTCAGCCCCATATACTTCCACATGGAGATGAAAGCAAGCGAGAAATTGACCAAATGCTTGTCGCCCAGCCAGCTTTGCTGCCATGATTCAAGTCCGATTGCCCCAAGCAGCGTGTTTAGCGAGCCGTATTCGACATGGTAAACGTTTTTGAACATAATGACCGTTGCTACGCTGTGCAGCACATAGGGCAGAAACAAAATGACCCGAAACCCATTGCGTCCCCGCAGCTTGCCAGTCAATATGACAGCAAAATACAAGGAAAAGACGACCTGAATTAAACCCCCGATGAAATAATAAGCATTGTTTTTAAGCGCTCCGAATACTTCGGGCTTGGTGAAAATCTCCTTGTAGTTGTCGAGGCCGATAAAATTCATATCCCAGCCAAGACCGCTCCAATCCGTCAAGCTGTAATACAGCAAAGATACGGCCGGGTAATACGAGAAGGTCAGCGACAGTAGGACGGGAATTGTCAAAAACCCGAACAAAATTAAATATCGCTGCGTTTTGTAAGAGAACTGATGCATAAGGCCACCCTCGCTTTCGTTTAATGAACACCGTTGTTAGCGTTTTCATCATTATAGGAGATGCCGGGCCCGATTATAATGGTCTTTGTTATGTTTTATTGTCTTCAAATTGGATAACTGGAACCTAACTTTCTTCACCTAACTTTATCGCGATATTCCTTCGGTGTTAGGCCGGTCATTTTTTTGAACACTTTAGTGAAATAAGCCGGATCGGCATACCCTACCCGTTCGCCGACCATATACGTTTTCAGCCCCTGCTCCTGCCGCAGCAGCTGCTTTGCTGCCTCAATCCGTACAGAAATCATGTAGTCGGTAATCGTCTCGCCCGTCTCCGTCTTGAACAGCTTGCTTAAATAGCTTGGCGTCAAATATACAATATCCGCAAGACGCTGCAGCTCAAGCTCCTCGGTAAAATGCTGCTGGATATACGATTTCACTTTATCTATAGCTCTATTATCTGAACGCGCGCTGCCCAGCAAAGCGCTAATTTCCTCCATTCCAGCCCGCAGCCCCTGCGCGAAAGCTTCCCAATTTTCGCTAGCTTCCGGGTCGATCGGCATATTCACCTGCCCATATGCAAGCTGAACGCTGCGTTTTTTCAGCTCCTCGGCCATGAGTGCTCTAAAGCCAAAGCATGCCTCATGCAGCTCCTTCCAGCAAATGCGCTGGGCGGCAGCCTCCTGCAGCCAGCTGTCCAATGCAGTCTGCGCCAAGGCGAAATCATTCATTTGCAGTGCCGGCAGCAGCTCCTTGCCCACAATGTGCGTCAAACGCAGCAAATGATCAATAGGTGCAACACGGCTAACAGCGCCGGAGCACCAGCGCGGCTCCGTATTATACCAAGCATGCTGATAGGCGGAAAAAGCTTCGCTATAAGCATTCGTCAGCCAGCTGCTCCCGCGGAAAATGCTGCTGAAGCCTACTTTTGCACGTGTAAAGGCTGGCATTCGCTGGAGCAGCGTAACTGCAAGCTCCCTGACGGTCTCGGCATGGTCGGAATCATGAATGGCGATGAGGATAATCCGTCTCCCGCCTTCTCCTGTTATAATCATTCGCTCGCGCAGCCAGTCAGCCATAAACCGCTCCAACTGAATTTCATCCAGCTCTGGGGAAGTCGTTAATAGCAGCACCGCGTAGTGATGGAGAAACAAGGGCAGCTGATCGAGCGTTCCGCACACATCCTCCACGACATAGGAAGGGAGCTGCTTCTCATCCGCGTAAAGCAGCAGGCTGATTAAATCGCCCGACTCCAGGCGGCTGCGGCTGCGCTCCTGCTTCACCTTGCTGTCCACCTTGGCGAGCAGGCGAATGAGCTCATCCAGGTTTACTGGCTTTAATAAATAATCCTCTGCTCCCTGCCGCAGCGATTCTCTGGCATATTCGAAATCATTAAACCCGCTGAGCACCGCAAATTTAATATTTTTACCTAGCTTCTTTACTTTGGCAATGAGCTGGAGCCCAGTCATCTGCGGCATTTTAATATCCGTAAGCACAAAATCGGGATTAAGATGATCTAGTTGGTCAAGCAGCTCCTGCCCGCTGCCAAATGCGCCAATAATTCGGTATTCCTCGCCTGCCTGCTCAATGAGCTTGCATAATCCCAGCCTAATTCGTTCCTCGTCGTCTACAACAACTATGTCCATTGTTGCCACTCCTTCCTTTTCGCTGCGCTTTTCATTCCTGTTCCAGCGGCATACGAATCGTTACCCGCGTTCCCTTCCCCAGCTCGCTGTCGATCGTTAAGCCATAGCTGACGCCAAAACGCAGCTTCAGGCGCTCATGCACATTGCGCAGTCCAATGCCTCTTCCGTTTGGCTCTAGCGGCTCGGCAGCAGACAAGGCATTGCGTACCCGAAGCAGCTGTGCTTCCTCCATCCCGCAGCCGTCATCGGCAACGGTAAACCACTGCTCTTTGCCGACGATTCCCCAGTCAATGCGAATGAGCATCGTTTCGCGTGAATCCTCATACGCATGGTTGATGGCATTTTCCACAATGGGCTGGAACAGCAGCTTCATCACCCTTATGCCCCAGGCTGCTTCTCCCTCCGGAAGCTCCAGTTGAAACCGATCGCCGAAGCGGTCGTTGATCAGCCGCATATACATGCGCAAATGCTCAAATTCCTGGCTGGCCGTCACCGTTTCATCTCCTGCATGTATGCTGTACCTGAGCTGCTGCCCTAGAAGCTGAACCATCTCAGCTGCCTCAGGATCATCGTTCAGCACAGCGGTCATCCGAATCGACTCCAGCGTATTATATATAAAATGAGGATTAATCTGGCGCTGCAAGCTCTCCAGCTCGATCTGGTTTTTACGCTGCTCCATGCGGTAAATGTTTTCAATCAGCAGCTGGATTCTCACCATCATGCGGTTAAAGGCATTGCCAAGCATGCCGACTTCATCGCGGCGGCGCACCGGAAAGGCGACATCGAGATTGCCCGTCTGTACCTGCTTCATCAGCTTCACCATTTCGCGCATCGGCTTCGTCAGTGCAAAAATCAGCACAATCGAAATGAGCAGAGCCAGCGTCATAATGAAAATTGCTGCCGCTGCCGTGTAATTACGCGTCTGAATCGCTTCGGCCTCCACCTGCTCCTTCGGAATGAGAATAAGCGTGAGCCAGCCGGATTCCTCGGATTTACGGTAAATGACGAGCTGCTCCTTGCCATTTTTATCGACGATGTAGCTGCCGTTTTGCCCTTCTGCCTGCTGGAGCAGAGCATCGCCGGATAAATTTTCAGCAAGAAAGGCTTGCTCGCTATCATAAATAACGGTACCCGCCTCATCCAATATGAGCGTTGTGCCTTTCGTCGTCTCATCCAGAGCATTCACAACGTTCTCAATGACTTCAATGCTGGCATCGACCGCAATCATGCCGACGGAGTGGTAGGTGCTGTCAATAATATTGCGTACGATCGTGAATACATAGCGCTTGCGATTCGTATCGTCGCCGCTTACCTCCTGCGTGCTGATCAGCACAGGCTTGCCATTTGCAGCAGCAGCGGTTTCATGCCAACGATTATAAAACTCAGGCAAATTGGCGCGGGCCCCCCCGCTCTTCATGACATAATAGGGATTGCCGTACGCATCAAATAAATAAACGCTGCTGGCGCCTTCCTTAATATTGTTCATAAAATAAATGCTGCTTTCGATTTTGCGCTGAATTTGCAGCTTCATTTGTATATTATTTCCATCATGCAAATTTGGGTTGCCTCCGGTTTCGGCCTCCACCTGCGAATAATAATGATTAGAGAGCTTAAGCCCCTCCTGAATCTCACCGAGATAGGATGGTATAATCGAAATTTTTTTCATATCCTTCGTATAGTCGTCGAGCTTGCTGACCATTTTGTCGGAAATTTCCGCTGCATAGGTGACTGTATTTTTCTCAATCGTATTCGTATAACGCAGCGAAGAAATATAAGTAAGCCCGCCAACCGGAATAATGATCAGCAGCACGAACACGATAAACAGCTTCGCTTCCATGCGGGTTGCCGGAAAAAAAGTCCAGCGCCGCAGCCAAAATTTCGAGTCTCCCATAGCGTTCGCCCCTTAAGCTTGCGTCATGGAGCTTGCCGTCGATTCACGCATGACGAAATCACCCGACAGCAAAATTTTCTCTTGCGGGCTGCTCGGGTGCTCCAGCCGGCGCAGCAGCATTTCGACAGCGCGGCGGCCGAAAGCCTCCTTCTGCACATCGACGGTGCTGAGCGTAGGCTTTGACCAAGCCGCATCCTCAATATTGTCAAAGCCGACAACGGAGCACTTTCCAGGAACGGCAACATTTAATTTAGCCAGCACCGTCATGATGCAGATGGCAATGGAATCATTGGCGCAAATGAAGGCGGTCGGCAGCGCTGCTTCCTGGACCATTTTTTTCACAATCAGCTCCAGTGCCTCGGTCATTTCTGAACGGTTATTCCCCTCGAACGTCAACAGCGCAGACTCCTGCTCTTGCATAAGCCCATGCTCCTCCAGCATGGAGCAATACCCAAGAAAACGGTCAAGAAAGCTGCGTGAATAGTGAGTGTTGCCGACGAATTGCAGCTTGCGGTGACCGCAGCCGATTAAATAATTGGTCACTCTGCGCATGCACTCCATATTGTTCATAAAGAGCGTATCTGACGGAATCAGCGGGTCTTCATGATCCACCAGCACGAAAGGAATGCCCAGACTGCGAATTTCAAGCAGCATTTGCGAAGTGATTTGGCCAACGCCAATAATGCCGCGAATGCTGCTTGGGTTAATGAACTGCGAGAAATGATTTTTGAACTGCTCCGTAATCATCATCGTGCCAATTTCCCGCTCCTCCAGCTCCATCGTAATGCCATCCAAAATTTTGCCCCAGAAAAAAGAGTCCCGCGTCTGGTATCTTACGTTCGGCACGAGCAAAATCACCGTATCGCGTGTTTGACGCTCGCTCGATTTGTCTCCGCTTAAGCTGGAGGAAGGGGCTTTGAGCTTCTGCCCGGCAAAATAGCCGAGCTGCGTGGCAACGCTGACTATTTTCTCGCGCGTCTCCGCACTAACGCCCGGCTTTCCTGAAAGCGCTTTAGAAACAGCGAATTTTGAAACATTTAAATAGTCAGCAATTTGCTGCATCGTCACCTTGTTAGCCATAGCTGCACATCCTTTAATTAAAATAGAGATATCGGTTAGTTTTGTTAGGTTTCGTTAATCATTTATAAGCTAACATTAGCATACGAACGACTTCCTGAAAAGCTTGTTTGCAAAATAAAAAAGACCCGCTTCAGCAGCGGATCTTTCAGCAGATCAAAATGATAAATTAGGCCTCTCTAACAGCACTCTATTATATATAGAAGAAACACGTCGCACACTGTTCAAATGGCAAGCCTAAATACTAGCAGCATTTAACGTCGTCCATTCTGTGCTATCCCCATTTATTAAAACATCGCGCGGTTGCTGCTGTTCAGCATTTGCTCTATCGACTGCTTGCTTTGTTGGGTAAACAGCAATCGACCTTTTTTTACGACGAACAGCTTCTCCTCTTTCAGCATTTTCATAATTCGATTGACGCTGCGCACCGCCACGCCAAGCTGCCGCGCCATTTCCTCACGAGTGGCAATGAGCTCAAACACGGGCTTTTTCTGAAAGTCAGCATGTCCCAATGCCTCGTAAAAATAGGCCAGAAGCTTATGCTCCATTGAATAAAAGCTGTTTTCAAGCGTCTTTCTCCCCTGCTGGAATAGCTTATTCGCTAGCTGATCATTCAATCGGTGCAGAAAAGCGGGACTGTTGATGACCCACTTTTTGAAGCGCTGCTTGTCGAGGGCAAGCAGCGTAGACTCGCGTGTCGTCTCGACCTGATTAATAAACGGCATATCCAGGCTAATCTCAATATCGCCGATGACGTCGCCCGGAAGCAGCATCGCGAGCCTGAACATTTTCCCGTCGGATAGCTTTCGTTCTACGGCAAGTTCGCCGGAAATCAAAATATACACGTAGACCATATCGCTGGCTTGATCACATACCGTCTCGCCCGGATGAAAGCGGCGCACTTCCCAGCAGTTCTGCACCTGCTCCGGAAGCTCGTCAAACATCTCCTTCAGCCAGCCATGTCCCTGAATGATCCGTTCAAGAGAATCTGTATCTGTACGCAATTCTGTACGCAATGTAGCACCTTCTCTGCTGTCGCTCATCCTCAGCTTCTTAAATGTAAACCTATTTTACCCTTTTAAAAAGGACATATGTCCTTTTTGGCAAAGTTTATTTCAGCCGTCACTGGCCATCATACAGAACGCTGACACCCGCATGGCAAAAAGACAGCAAAAAAGCCGCGAATCATCGCGGCAATCAAAGCATTTTCAAACTTTTAGAGCTGGAAGCGTTCATGCTGGTGATCCTAGCAGATTTATAGTGATTAATATGATTAATATTAGTTCAGCGCTCCCAAAATGCGGTCGCATAAATCCATCGTGCCAATGTTGTCCCGACCACTCGAATTCGGCGTCAAATTTCGCTTGCAGCAAGCGATAAAATGGGCCATTTCACCGATAAAGCCGCGTGTGTATAGGTCGCCAAAGCAGCCGGACATCGTGGAAGCTGGCGGCGTCAGCACCATTGTTTCCTCGGACAGCGTCTGGTACGACGAGGAGCCAGACATAGGCGACTTGTGAATCGACAGCTTTTTGGAATCTTCGGCTGCAACATGGCCGTTGTCGAAGGTAACCAGCACGCTTTCACTTTCGCTCGACCAAGCGGGCATACCTGCAAAATAAACGCTGCCGGAAATACCGTTGTTGAATTTCAAAGAAAACGATTGGGAAATATTTTCGCCCAAATTGTTGTGAAATCCGGCAACTTGCGCCACTTCGCCAAACAAACCGCGCATGAGATCAACGAGATGGATGGCAGCAAGCTTCAGGAATTGCTCCTCGTTTTTGCTAAAGCCTGTACTATCGCAGGCAAAACGAATTTGGAACGAGCGCGCTGCTCCGAGCGCGCCAGACTCAATCAGCTCTTGAAGCTTCAGATAGATCGGGGCATAACGTTTCATAAAGCCGACCATCAGCACGACGCCAGCCTTCTCGGCTGCTTCCGCAATGGCTGCCGCTTCTTCGGCAGTCCAGCCTAGCGGCTTGTCGACGAATACATGTTTACCAGCTCTGATGCAGTCCATAACAATTTCGGTTTGATCGCCAGGTTGAGCTACAACAACAACGCCATCGCACTCTTCATTATGGAGCATTTGCTTGTAGTCATCATACGGCGTACCGCTGCTGCCGAAGCGTGTAAGGGCTGCTTGTGAACGCTCAAGGCTCCGGGTGGATACTGCTGCAATTTCAGCTCCTGCTTCTACTGCGGATGGAAAAATATTCGTCGAGGCATGAAAGCCTGCACCGATAAAACAAAGTTTTGCTTGGCTCATTTTATATCGCTCCTATTCATCATATCGACAACGACATTAGCACATTTTCTTACTCTGATACAAGCAAGCAGTGATAATAATTTATTTTCCGTACGATATTGACTATAAAATCAGAGTTCAGTATGATTGCTTCTTAGAACGAGTGCAACGGCACGTGTAAATAAGGAAGGATGAATAATAAATGTTAGATTTAGGGTTATTATTAATTCGTTTAGTCATTGGACTTCTTATGATTGGTCATGGCTGCAAGAAGCTGTTCGGTTGGTTTGGCGGCGAAGGCATCCAGGGAGCAGCCGGCTTTTTTGAAGCGATTGGCCTGCGTCCCGGTGCAACGATGGTCATATGCGCTGGACTTGCCGAGCTGCTCGGCGGAGTATTATTTGCTTCCGGTCTATCGGTTGTAGCGGGTGCTGTGCTGCTGATATTGACGATGATTGTTGCCATCGTCAAAGTTCATGGCAGCAAAGGACTCTGGTCGGTTAACGGCGGGTTTGAGTACAATTTGGTGATGATTGCATCGCTGCTTGGGGTTGCCCTTGCTGGTGGAGGCGCCTATTCATTTATGTAAAGTGGTTTAAATTGCATTGACATTAAATTATGGAGCCCCTAAGTGACGAAGAATATGAGAAATTAAAAGCTTCATCGACCGCCCTTGGACAGGCGGTTTTCTTTTGGATGAAAATCGACATTAAAATTTAACATTGTCGTTTAATAAAGTGAATGAATAGGGATTTTGTCGTTAAAGATATAAAAGAGGGACAAGTGGACACATAAAAGTCACAGCCGCCTGTTACATTATTAACCTGCAAGTAAAAAAAGGATTTCATTCATCAAGGGGCTGATTGACATGAATAAAGACTGGCTGCCCTCCCTCTGTACATTATTGAATTTGGGAGCCGGGACATTGTCTTTACTTTTTACGATAAAAGCGGAGTATACACTGGCTTTCGCCATGGTTATGACGGCAGCTTTATGGGATGTACTTGATGGATTGCTTGCCAGATGGCTTCATTGTGCAAGCGACTTCGGTAAACAGCTGGATTCGCTTGCTGATCTGGTCTCCTTTGGAATTGCGCCTGTATTTCTGGTCCTGCAGTACAAGCTCGATGGTTCATTGTGGCTCGGGCCGATTGCCGCTGTATTATTTCTAGCTTGCGGCGCGCTACGTCTGGCAAGATTCAATATAAAAGGCCAAGTGAAAGGTTTTGTTGGTTTGCCGATTACAGCCGCTGGGGTTATTTTAGCGCTTGCTCCTTTTTTGAATAGTCAAATGAAGCCTACTGCTGCTCTTGCCTTAATGGGTCTGCTTTCTGTCTTAATGGTCAGCCGAATTCCATTTCCCGCCTTCAAAAAAGACTACGCAAGGAAGTGAGCCGATAATGACTTTCGCCATAGAAATGATTTCTCAGTACGGGTATTACGCCGTCTTCGGACTGCTGGCTCTCGGCATTATCGGGCTTCCGGTTCCAGACGAATTATTAATGTTATTTATCGGATATTTATGTTCGATTATGGTGTTAAATTTTTCTGTGTCTTTGCTAGTCAGTTTCATGGGGGCTATAACGGGCATGCTTTTAAGCTACACGCTGGGCAAAACATTTGGACAGCCTTTAATCGACAAGCATGGCAAGTGGGTCGGCCTCACAACCAAACGTTTTGAAAGGGTAAAGGGCTGGTTTGCCCGCTTTGGCATATGGACGCTGTTTTTCGGCTATTTCATACCGGGTGTTAGAAGTATGACCAGCTACATTTCCGGCATTACATCAATGCCCTTCCGCAAATATTTGCTCGTTACGAGCCTCGGCTCACTTACATGGGTGCTTATTTTTGTTACGATCGGCTATTTTCTAGGCGCCAGCATTAAATTTTAATTAAAAATATAAAAGGTAAACCAAATCCAATAAGCCCCATCAGGAGAGCTTTCTCTTCCGATGGGGCTTTTGACTTTTTTTATCAAGCTTATTCAAATCACTCAGATGAGCTATCGAAAGACGGTCTTGATGAAAAACAGAACAGATAGGTGTCATCGCCTTTGACGCTCCATCAGCAAGCGAAAGCTTCTGCTGGGTATGATGGCCGATGGATGCAATACTTCTATAAATGGAGCTATCCGCCAGACCTACCCTCCATCCAGTGTCCTTTTTCATTCGGGAAAAATAACATTTGACCTTCACGCGCCGTCAAGGTGTACGATAAATTTGTCAGGAGGAGAGCAAATGGAATACACCATTCAAAAGCTAGGCTATTTGGCTGGCGTTAGTACGAGAACGCTGCGTTATTATGGTGAAATCGGCCTGTTGAAGCCAGCGCGTATCAACTCTTCGGGGTATCGGATTTATGGTCAGACCGAGGTTGAACTGCTGCAGCAAATTTTATTTTATAAGGAGTTTGGCGTCAGCTTGGAGGAAATTAAAGCGATTATTACGTCGCCTCATTTCGATGTCCATGCGGCCTTGCGGGAGCATCGGAGCAAGCTGCTTGAGCGCAGGCAGCAGCTCGATCAACTCATTGCCAACCTCGACCAAACATTATTGCAGAAGGAAGGGAAACAAACGATGAACGATAAAGAAAAGTTTGCAGGCTTCAAGCAGCAGCTGCTGGATGACAATGAGGCCAAGTATGGCGAAGAAATCAGAACCAAATATGGTGAAGCAGCCGTCAACCGCTCAAACGATGCTATTAAAAACAGGACAGAAGCGCAGCACGCTGAAGTAGAAAAGCTCGGCGAGGAGGTGCTGACGACGCTGGCGGCAGCCTTCCTGACAGGTGATCCTGCGGGCGAGCTGGCACAGAAAGCAGCTGACTTGCACAAGCAATGGTTGAGCTTCTACTGGGGCAGCTATTCGAAGGAAGCGCATGCCGGCGTTGCACAAATGTACGTTGACGATGAGCGCTTCACTGCCTATTATGATGAGAAGCAGCCCGGTGCTGCTGCATTTTTACGCGATGCAGTACTTGTTTACACAAGACAGCCCTCTTAATCCAATGAAAAAGAACGGCAAACCAGGCTTTATAGCCTGAATGCCGTCCTTGTGCTCTTACCTGCTTTTTAGCTTATCACCTGTAGAAAGCCAAGCAGCACATTCCGCTATACGCTCTCTTTAGCGTTCAGCTCTTTAGCTGCAACTTGCCGGGAAAGCTGCTCCACTATCTGTGCGATGGACATCCCCTGCTGCTCATTCACGCCGCGCCTGCGAACCGAAACCGTCCCTTCGCTTGCCTCCTGGTCCCCGATTACGAGCGTATAAGGGATCTTCGCCAGCTGCGCCTCCCGAATTTTGTAGCCAAGCTTTTCGCTGCGAGCATCAACTTGCACACGAAGGCCTGCTTTCAGAAGCTGTTGCTTGACTTGCAGGGCATAATCCAAATGTACGCTTGAAACAGGAAGCAGCTTCACCTGTACGGGTGCGAGCCACAGCGGGAATGCGCCGCTGAAATGCTCTGTCAATATGCCCATAAACCGATCAATGGAGCCATATACAGCACGATGGATAACGACAGGACGGTGCTTTCCGCCATCCTCGCCGATGTAAGTCAAATCAAACTTTTCAGGCATTTGAAAATCAAGCTGGATTGTTCCGCATTGCCAGCTGCGGCCAAGCGCATCGCGAATATGGAAGTCGATTTTCGGCCCATAAAAGGCGCCGTCTCCTTCATTGAGCATATAAGGGACATTTTGCTGGACCAGCACATTTTTGAGTGCTTCCTCCGCTTGATCCCATAATTGTGCCGAGCCCATGGAATCGGCTGGCCTAGTGGACAGCTCCACCCGATAAGTAAAGCCAAAGATCGAATAAATATCGTCAATGAGCGCCATTACTTTAGCGATTTCCTCCTCGATCTGATCGGGCCGGACGAATAAATGCGCATCATCCTGACAAAATGTCCGCACCCGCATCATGCCATTGAGCGCCCCTGAAAACTCATGGCGATGCACCTGTCCATACTCGGCAAGGCGGATCGGCAAATCTCGGTAAGAACGGAGCTCATTTTTGAATATAAGCATATGACCCGGACAATTCATCGGTTTGAGGGCAAAAACCGCATCATCAACATGTGTAAAATACATATTGTCTTTGTAATGCTCCCAATGACCGGACTGCTCCCATAGCCGATTGTTCAGCATCAGCGGTGTACGAACCTCATCATAGGCCCGTTCGCGATGAATGCCGCGCTCCAGCTCCTCCAGCTCATTGCGTATAATCATGCCATTCGGCAAATAAAACGGCATGCCAGGCGCTTCCTCCGAAAACATGAATAGCCCTAGCTCCTTGCCCAGCTTGCGGTGATCGCGCTTTTTCGCTTCTTCGAGCATATGGAGATGCTCCTCCAACTGCTTGTTTTTTGGAAACGCTGTGCCATAAATGCGCTGCAGCACTTGGTTATTGGAATCACCGCGCCAGTAGGCTCCCGCTGTGTGCAGCAGCTTGAACGCCTTAATCCAGCCTGTTGATGGCAAATGCGGCCCGCGGCATAAATCGATAAATTCACCCTGCTCATAAAGTGTAATAACGGCATTTTCCGGCAAGGCTTGAATCAGCTCGACCTTTAGCGGCTCCTCTAGCTGCGCAAATAGCTGCAGCGCTTCTTCCCGGCTGACAACACGGCGAACGATCGGCAGATTTTGCTCTGCAATTCGGGCCATCTCCTGCTCAATGACGGCGAGCTGCTCATTCGGCAGCGGGCTTGCAACGGCAATATCATAATAAAAACCGTCGCTGATGACAGGCCCAATTCCGAGCTGAACCTCTTGCTTGCCATACAGCCGCTTCAACGCCTGCGCCAAAAGATGAGCTGTGCTGTGCCGGTAAATGTCCAGACCTTCCGGACTGTCCAAAATAATGATTTCCACGTCGCTGTCTGCCTCTATAGAATAGCTTAAATCAACAGCTTCCCCATTGATTTTGCCGGCGATGGCCTTTTTTCGCAGCCCAGGACTGATCGATTCAGCGAGCTGTTCCATTGTTGTGCCAGCTGGGCACCTTCTAATTGCGCCATCCGGCAGCTTGATTTGTATGTGATTTTGATTTTCGCTTTGATTTTTCATCGCTTGAGCCTCCACTTCTGCCTATTTAAAATATAAGAATTTATAAGTTTCCCCTTATAAACATGCTTATATTTCTCGGACTGTAACGCGCTGCGCCGACAAAGGACGGCGATAGCCGTTTCACCTTGGGAACGCAAAAAAACGCCTCTATCCCGGAAAGGGACGAGTGCGTTCGGCTCGTGGTTCCACCCTTATTCGACCTAATCGCCAGCTTGCCGCAGCCCTTGCTGCAGCCCCCCGGATAAAAGGCCCTTATTGGTATCCGTTATCGCGGATAAAGCGGTGAAGCTTACTTTCGCACAAGGGAGCGGGTTCAGCAGCACGGCTGCAAAGGGGTAAAACCATATCCGGTATCCGAAGAAGCTTGCAGCAATCGCTTCTCTCTCTGGGCGGCCCGAAATTGGAATCATGTCTTTGGTCAATGCCAGTTATGAAGATGTAGGTATTATATTACGACTGCCGGTTTAACAAAGTCAAGTAGAAAAATGTTTTTCGGAGTTTGCTGGCCTGCTGCAGCTGTTGTATTGGCGCTGCTCTGCTTAAAGCAATCCATTTACATTATGATATATATGGAAATTAATTCATGAAAAAGAAATAAAAAAAGACGTTTGCAGCGTTGGCTGTCTGAGCGTAAATAATCTCAGTCCAACGGTTTGCAATCGCCTTTTTGGGTAGAATTTATAGTTTATCAACCTGCAATAAGGAAATTTTTTTCATTGTAAAGGTGTCCTGCAGACTGGTTTCACTAATGACGTTTAGCTGCAGCAGACTGGATACCTTTGCTGGGTCCACTTTGGAAACGAGGCGCCAGGCATCGGGCTCGGGAAGTGCTGCAAGCAGCTTCGCCTCATCGTATTCCCGTCTCTCCTGTGCGACAATTTTCACTTTATAGCGGCCTACAGTCAGCTCCGCTGCTTCCTGCTCCGCACAATAAGCTAAAATTTCCGTTCGCAGACCAGCCAGCTCCTGTTCCAGTTCCTTTTGCTTCTGCTTGAGCTGGTAATACTTCTTCACCTTCTCATTCAATTTATCACGCTCCTTCTACTGCCTATTTATATGCATTAGACACGCTGCTCCATGTCTTGCATAATCTGCTTTTAAACAGTCTTGCCTCATGATTCTGGAGCTAATTGGCAAAGATAGGTTTGACAGATGCTGTCATCGAGGCATATTATTTATATATGAGCACTTATTCATACATTGGTAGAAAAGAGGGCTGAATCATGGTTGAGTATCGTGTAAAAGGACTGACCTGCGGCCATTGCGCCCATACGATGGAGACGGAAATTCAAAAATTGACGTTTGGCGAAGATGCCAAGCTCAGCTATAATTCGGGCAAGCTGCTGGTCAATGAGCAAATTTCGATGCAGAAGGTTGAACAAATTTTGAAATCGGAAGGCGCTTATCTAGAGAAGCTTTCTGCTCCCCCTGTCATTAAAGGAACTGGATCGGCACATAGCGCTGATTCTCATGCTCATTCGGCTCATGACCATGCTTGCGATGACGGTCATTGCCATGAGGAAGCTGCTCATTCGCATAAGGGCAGCCATGCTCACGACGACCATGGACATGATCACAGCCATGGAGGCGGAAACTCCCATATGCTGAAGCTGCTGCTTGCTTCCGGCGTACTCTATGGCGGAGCGCTGCTGCTGGAGCAGGCGCTAAGCGCTCCACTGTTAATCGCTTTATACTTGGCAGCCATCGCCATCAGCGGTTATACGACCTTTTGGCGCGGACTGCGCAATTTGTTCAAGCTAAAATTCAACATTGATACGCTAATGACCATTGCGCTTGTTGGCGCCATCGCCATCGGCGAATGGAAGGAAGCGACGCTCGTGGCCGTATTGTTCGGCATCAATGAATGGCTGGAAGGCTACGGCATGGAGAAGGCGCGGCGTTCAATGGAGACGCTGCTGCAAGTAGCGCCAAAGGAAGCAACCAAGCTAGTGGATGGCAAGGAATTGGTTATTCCCATTACCTCGCTGAAAGCGCAAGATATCGTCCGCGTCAAGCCAGGCGAGAAAATCCCATCAGATGGTGCTGTTACGGAAGGAAAAAGCTCGGTCAATGAAGCTGCACTTACTGGCGAATCGCTACCCGTCGACAAAGCAGCTGGGGATACCGTATTTGGCGGCAGCATCAACAATGAAGGCGTACTGATCATTCGAATTGATAAAGCTTATGAGGATTCCTCGCTAGCGAGGATTTTGCATTTGGTAGAAGAAGCTCAGGAAACAAAAACGCCAACCGAGCTGTTTATTAATAAATTCGCCAAATATTATACGCCGCTTATTATGGCCATTGCTTTGCTGGTTGCTCTGCTCCCTCCTTTGCTGCTGCAAGGGGATTGGACAAAATGGCTTTATCAAGGCCTTTCTGTGCTGATTGTTGGCTGCCCATGTGCTCTTATTCTTTCTTCGCCCATCGCCATTGTTTCAGGTATTACGCGCAATGCGCGAAACGGCATTTTAATTAAAGGCGGCGTATATTTGGAGCAGCTTGGAAAAATCGATACGATTGCCTTTGATAAAACAGGCACCTTAACCAAAGGCGAACCGCATGTCGTACAGATGGAAGTTTATGAGGAGCAGCTTTTCTATAAGATTGCCGGCGCATTGGAACGCTCCTCCTCCCATCCACTTGCTAAAGCGGTGATGAAAGCTGTGGAAGAGAGTGGAGTCAACTTGCCAGAGCCAGAGGAAATGATCAATGTAGCCGGACGTGGAATGGAAGCTGTCATTGATGGAGAGCGCTACTGGCTCGGCAATGAGAAAAGCATCGCGCATTTAAGCTTTCCTGATCAGGTGCGCCGCACAATCGAGCAGATGAAAGCATCTGGACTCACGCTCGTTATTGTTGCAAATGCCAAACGAGTGCTTGGCCTGTTCGGAATCGCTGACGAAATTCGCGAGGAAAGCCATGCGGTCATCGCTGCGCTTCATCAGCAGGGCATTAAACGCACCGTCATGCTGACGGGCGATCACCGAAAAACGGCCGATAAGGTAGCTTCGGCTGTCGGGGTGTCTACTTTCTACGCAGGGTTGCTCCCTGAGGATAAGGTCGCACGCATTAAAGAGCTTGGGGAAAGCGGCAAAGTCGCTATGATCGGTGACGGCATCAATGATGCTCCTGCTCTTGCCTCTGCCCAGCTTGGCATTGCCATGGGCAAGGGCACAGACAGTGCTATTGAAACAGCAGACATTGTGCTCATGCAGGATCATTTGGGCAAGCTGCCCGAGGCTATATCCGTTGCCAAGCAGGTAAACCGGGTGATTCGCTTCAACATTGCGGTTTCACTCGGCCTTAAGGTGTTGGCGCTGCTGCTGACCATACCAGGCTGGCTCACGCTGTGGATCGCGATTTTATCCGATATGGGCGCCACCATTTTCGTCACCTTGGTCAGCTTGACTATCCTTATCCCACTGCGCAAAGCTCATGCGCCAACATTAAGCAGCAGCAAGCCGCTCAAATAGAGGCGTAACTTCGTTGCTGATTGTCAGTCCATTTTTAAAAGGCAGAGAAACGGGCGTGCAAGCCCCTCTTCCCTGCCTTTTCTCTTTTTAAATAAATACAACTCATAAATTAAACTTAACGGTAGATAAATCGTTAATTCCATAAAATAATTTTATTTTACATTAAAACTTGTCAAAATCACTTTTTAAATTGAAGCCTCTTTATTCAAGGTGTTAAGCTTGCCCCACTCTACTATGAATAGAGCAATATAGCTCATCCGCGTTAATAAAAATGATTTGCCCGCTTTACTTCCCCCACAATAGCCGCAATGCCCTCTTCAATTTGCCCTTCACTGGCCCGGGAGATGCTGATTCGCAAAAACTTCTCCCGCTCCAGATACCCCGGCAAATAGAAGCCTTTCCCGTCGACAGCCCGAATATGTCTGGCCGATAGCCGTTCCATCAGCTGCTCCATATTGACGGTAATAGGCAGTCTATATTGGGTATAGATGCCCGAGCTCACTCCAGAGGCTTGAATGAGACCTGCTCCATTATGCCTTGTAAGCGCTTCGTTCAGTACCAGCATTCGCGAGGTGTACAGGCTGCTTATGGCGCGCTTATGGCGTTCATACATCCCATTTTTAATATAAATGTCCAAAGCCGCTTGGGATAGGAATGACGTATCTCCGTATTTTTTATGGCGGTAAAACGTTTCAATAAGCTGCTCCGGCAATACAGCAGCACCAAGGCGCAGGCCGGGAAAAATGATTTTCGAAAAGCTTTTTAAATAAACGACATGTCCCGTCAAATCATAGCTATAAATCGGGTCAAACCCCCGTTCAACCCCCAAATCTGCCATATAGTCGTCCTCGACAATGTAGACATCGTATTTTTTCGCCAAGGCAGCAATTGCTTTTCGCTCCTCGGTTGTGTAGGAAGTGCCCAGCGGATTGTGATAACGCGACATCGTGTAAAAAAATTTAATATCCTCATCGCGAAAAAGCCGCTCCAGCTCCTGCATGCTGATTCCTGCTGTGGTACGGGCAATGACCGCCGTCGGCAGCTGCTCGATTTCCAGAAACTGCAAATAAAGATTATAAGTGGGCTGTTCGACGAGAATGGTTCGTTTGCCGTTTGGGAAAGGCATTTTCGCTAATATTTCCAGCGCCTGCTGAGCGCCTGACGTCACGAAAATCCGCTCGGTTTTCGCAAACACCTGATCATTTGCCAAATGGCGAACGAGCGTTTCGCGAAGCTCAACCATTCCTTGAGGATCGCCATACGTAAACAAATGATATTTGTACGTATCAATGGCTTTATTCAAGCAATGCTGAAAATCCAAGTACGGAAACACAAACAAATCCGGCGATGCTGATGAAAAATCAATGCCCTCTCTTTGAAGGCCGTCTTCCTTTTGCCCGCTTCCCCCGCCATCCTTGTCTACCACATAATAACCGCTCTGCGGGATAGAATAAATCGCATGGCGCTTCTCCAGCTCTGTATACGCACGGGTAATCGTATTTGTGCTGCACCCGTACTGCTCCGCAGCTTTGCGAACAGACAGCAGCTTGCTGCCAGGACGGTAATGCCCGTCGCGAATTTTCTCTTCCATGTCGGATAAAATTGAAAAATACTTTTTCATGCTGTCCCTCCCTGCTCCTATTATACCGCATACCGCCTAACTGTATTGATACAGTTAGCTCAATCAGCTATCGTGCGGTACTGCCGAATGGTTTATCTTTAATGTAACAGATGAGCCGTTCGCGAACACGACCTCGCTTAACCTTAGGAAGGAAGTCATACCTATGAAAGATAAAAGTATTAAGCTCGCTTATATATTCGCTGTATTAAATGCCGTTATTATCGGTTTCTCCTTTTTATTCGCCAAGCTCTCGCTCGAAAGCGCCCAGCCGCTAGATACGCTCACGTTCCGGTTTGCATTTTCATTCCTCATCATGACGATTCCTGTAGCACTAGGCATGATTAAGCTGAATTATCGCGGCAAGCCTCTATTTAAAGCGCTACTGCTTGCAGCGATGTATCCGCTCGGCTTTTTTACCCTTCAGGCTTTTGGCCTGCTGCATGCAAGCTCAGCTGAAGGCGGCATTTTATATGCCTTTACGCCCGTTGTGACGATGATCATCGCTTCCATCTTTCTGAGAGAAAGGACATCCTTGCTGCAAAAGCTATCGATTTTCCTCTCAGTATTCGGCGTTGTGTTCATTTTCATGATGAAGGGCAGCAGCATCGATTTATCCAATATGCTGGGCATTTCCCTGCTGTTTCTGACCTGCTTCGCTTTTGCCGGCTATAGCGTGCTGGCACGTTCGCTTTCCAAGCATTTTAGCCCAGCTGAACTTACGTATTTGATGCTTGGGATTGGTTTTGGCGTGTTTCTCTCTATATCGTTGGTACAGCACACGACTGCGGGGACGATGGACAGCTTCCTTACGCCTCTGCGCAGCGGATCGTTTCTGCTATCCATCTTTTATTTAGGAGTTATCTCCTCGCTCATCACTTCTCTGACGTCCAACTACATTTTGGGGCGGATTGAAGCTTCAAAAATGAGCGTGTTTACCAATTTATCGACGATCGTATCGATGGCGGGCGGTGCCCTTTTCCTTGGTGAAGAGCTGACGGTGTATCATGTCATCGGTTCGTTGTTTATTATTGCGGGGGTAGTCGGCACTAATCTGCTGGGCAGCAAGCGTAAACGGCCATCGCCGTCCTCTGGCGGCGAAGCTACCGTTTCGAGGGTGTAATATAGAGAAAGAATAGAAAAATCATATGTTTTCCAATATTTTAAATAAAATAATAGCCGGCGTGTTGCGAATTTCTCGCTGCACACCGGCTATTTCCTTAAAATCCGCTCAAGCCTTGGCTGCTTAGATTGTTTTTCACAAGCTGAGCGAGCTTCTGAGCACCTGCGTAGTTTGGATGCAGCGAATCGCCCGTCATATACAGGTTCAATGTCGCTGCAGGGCCAATGGAGGTGAAATACGCTGAGCTCAGCACATTGAGATCTACAAGCGTCACATTTTCCTCGGCAGCCAGCGCCATTGTCGCGGCTCTGTACCATCTGCCCGTTGAGCTGTGGACATTGCTCGCATTAAAATCAGTTGCGCGGCCTTGCGGCGTAGAAAGCACAACAGTCGCTCCCTTCGCCTTGACCTGAGTAACCATATCGCGCATAATTTCCTTGAACTGCGCTTCGGTCGTTTCATTTTTGGCAGTCGTATCGTTAATGCCGAACTGGAGAATGAAATAATCGCCCGGTTTAATATATTTTAAAATCGCTTCCAGCTGTCCATCATCCCGGAACCCTCTCGCGAATTGCCCGCCTGTCGCCATATTCCGTACCTTGAACGTATTGCCGTTTACATATTGCCCCAGCATTTGTCCCCAGCCGCCCTGTACGCTGCTTGCCAGGGGATAATAATTTGCGACCGTGGAGTCGCCGCCAATATAAATTGTCCGGTTCGTTACCGGATTGTTCGAGATTTTCGTAATTTCCAGCGAGCTAAGCGTAAAAACAGTGCCCACCTTGCCTTCCGTAACCAAAATATTCAGCTGCCCATCGGTAATTGGGATTTGAAAAGAGTCCGTTGCATTATTGCCTGTCATATTCATAATTTGATAAACGCCTTCTGCGGCCACGCTCGCTCTTGACGTATTGCCAAGCATAACCTTCACTTCGTACAAGCCGTTCGACAAATTTACATTAAACGTATTTGTGCTTTTTGTACCGAATGTCAGGAAGCGTACCGCATCACTGCCTGCGCCCGATCCGGAAGCGGTTACATTTTGCATATTGGCTGGTGTATTGAAGCCATAGCCTGTCGCAGCCGAATAGCCGAGCGTAGCGGAGACGCCAATGTAACCAGAGGCCACACCACCATTGCCGAAATCAAATTTATAATTGTCCGCTGCACTAACCTGCTCCCCCTGCCCCAAGCTTATCCCCCCGAGCAGCAAAGTAAAAGCCAAGCACATTAAAAAAGCTTTTGACCATCGTTTCTTTGTCACTTTAATTCCTCCTTTTTAATAGGTTGTCCTATACAGATACGATAAAATGGAAGCGTATTCAAAAAAGGGTCTTAAAGGAACTTTACCATAAACACCCTTTATTTTCTACATGATTACAAAAAATATAATATTTTCTTTTGTTTCATTTTCTCTATATACGACAAAAAGCCCGCTAGTGCGAGCTTTCCTGTCTTTTTGCGTTTGCACTTAACGGCTTTTGACTAGCAATTCTACTGCTTCCTGCACGAGCTTGCCTGGATCTCTACCAGCTTCCTGTTCATCCATAATGCATTTTTGCAAGTTTTCAGCGACAATCTGGGCAAGCGCCTTATCCGATGCGTTGCGTACAGCGGAAATTTGGCTGACAACATCTTTGCACGGCTTGCCTTCCTCCATTAGGCGGAGTACCCCTCTAACCTGTCCTTCTATTCGGCGCAGCCGCTTTTTGATCTCATCTGTGTATTCATAATCCATAACCTGTCCTCCGTTCATTCCTATACCTGTACAGGTATTATAAAGCAATCGGCAGCTTAAATCATCCTTTAGATAAACAAGTTGACTTTGGCTTCTGCTGCGTCGCCCAAATAGGCCGCAACGCCTGCATATTCCAAGCCATCCATTAGCTCCTGCTCTTGAAGGCCTAGAAGTTCCATCGTCATCGTGCAAGCGACGAGCCTGACACCTTGTTCCTGGGCAAGCTCAATGAGCTGAGGCAGTGAAAGCGCATTATGCTTTTTCAGCAAATGCTGAATAATCTTTGGACCCATTCCAGCGAAATTCATCTTTGAAAGCCCTAGACGTCTGGAGCCGCGAGGCATCATCCAGCCAAACGTTTTTTCCAGCAAGCCTTTATTTGTTTGGATGTACTCATCTCTTCGAAGAGTATTTAGTCCCCAGAAGGTGAAAAAAATCGTTACCTCATGCTCATAAGCCGCCGCCCCATTCGCAATAATAAATGCAGCTATCGCTTTATCCAACTCTCCGCTAAACAATACAATCGTCGTTTTCTCTGCCATCGCTTTTAACGTCCACTCCTTTTCAATTGCCAAGTATACTAATACCCCTATAGGTATATGGAGAAGAAAAAAATATAGCCTTCTCCGATCTTTATTTATGAATCGTGAATGGCGCAACGGTTAGGGCCCAGCTCCATATCACGCTGCTCGTCTACATCCGGCTGCAGTTTCCCCATATTCACTTGCCGTATTTCTTTGTACGCGTGAGGCTGCGCAGGCAGAAAATCGGTCACGGCATGTCTGAATTCAGCCGCATCGCTCATTTGCAGTCCAGGATTATGAAGACATAGCTCGCCTAATGACGCTGAAACCATTCCGTCCTCGCCAAGCTCGGAAATATGGCCAAAATGCGCAGGCAGTACAATTAGCGTATCTGCCAGCTGCCTATAACCTTCATACAGGGTATGGCGCAAATCCATGGCCCAATCCTCAGCTTGACCAGCTAGATCGGGCCGCCCGATCGAGGAAATAAACAAAATATCCCCACTTAACAAATACGTATCATCCACAATGAGTGAGGTGCTGCCAATCGTATGCCCTGGTGAATAGAGCGCTCTTATTAGTTCCATTATGCCGTGAGCCGCTGCAGTGGATTCGTCCAGCCTGTTATAGACGAAGCTTATCTCTTCCGCATCCTTTGGCGGCAGCCAATATGTTGCTCCATTCGCTTCGGCTAGCCTTCTGCCTCCAGAAATATGATCAGCATGCAAATGCGTATCTATCGTATTCGTGATTTTAACGCCCAGCTGGCCAGCCAGACGTTCATAAACGTCTGTCATTCTGGCGGCGTCGATAACTGCCGCCTCACCCTGCGATACAATCATGTAGGATAGACATCCTTTACCCAAACGGACCCATTGAAACAGCTGGCCCCCGCTTGGCAAATCTCCGATTTTTACCGGATGCAAATATTCGCTCCATTCCTTCATTCCACCCTGCAAATAATGGACATTTAGTCTGCCATATGCGGCGAGCTGCTCAGCGACAAAAATCGATGAGCCTTCTTTGGCACACACGACGAGTGTTTCCTCATCGGCAGGAATTTGCTCAAGCGCAGCCTCTACCCCTTCAAGCAGTTCAAAATACGGAATATTTGCATATTGAAACGCCTCACCTTCCACTTTCCAATCGGCAGCGTCTTCGTGATTACGAACATCCAAAATCCATAAGGACTGCCTCTTCAAGATGTATTTCGCCAACTGCTCGCTGGTCATTGCTGTAACCTTCCTTTGCTCTGTCACTCTTATCCACTCCTTCTCCGATTGCCAGCCTAAATTGTCGTGCCTTGCCAGCCACTCATTCCCGGCAATACATTAACCACCTTCTCCATGCCTTTGCTGTTCAGCAGCTTGCAAGCGAGACTGCTGCGAACGCCGGAACGGCAGATCACATAAATAGTTTGGGCTTGGTCAAGCTCTCCTACGCGCTGTTCCAGCTCGCCAAGCGGCAGTGATACCGCCCCATTTATGTGGCCAAAAGCATATTCGGCTGGCTCACGCACATCCAGAAGCACCAATCCGCTGCTGCCATCAGTGAGCAATTGCTCCAGCTCTTCATTGCTAATCGTTATCGCAAAATCTGCTGAGTCTCCCGTTTCGCCTGAGCTAAGCTTCCGCAAATAATGCTTCAGTATATCACCCTGTTGAACAGTGCCTAAATAATGATGACCTACCGTACGTGCCCAGCTTTGGAAATCTGCTAGGGAGCCTTTGTCTGTCGCCTGAACTTCTATAACCTGCCCCTCTGCTAGCCCATTCATTGCTTTTTTCGTGCGGACAATAGGCAGCGGACAAGCAAGACCTTTGCAATCGAGCTGATAATTCGCTTTCATTTCGTCTAATTGCGACAATAGAAAAACCTCCAATATAGTTTATAGTTCAAATATCAGGTACGTATACCCCTATGGGTATAATAATAAGTAGACCTTATTCAAATGTCAACCACCGTTTAAGCACAAAATAAAATGGAGCATCCGGAAATGCTTCCGAATGCTCCATTGAACCTAAAAAATCAGGTTTTGTAATAATTGGATTTTGGGCAAGTATTTACCCCTTTTCTTGTTCCAATTCCTTAATCGCTGTATATACAGCCTGCTTGATATCTTCGGGTTGATTGTACAATTCTTCTGGGAACTGCACAGCGGCAATGCTTCCAGGCTTAATGACAATATCCTGAAGATGCAATTCAAATTTAAAGCCATCTATGAAATCTGTGCCGTCACGATCGCGATAACAATACATTCCAGAAACATCTTCCTCTTCAATGATCAGCACCGCATTTTCAGACAACTTCATTCCCATTCCCCCATTCCATTTCCTTTATACATATTATAAAAGAATTTGGAGTACAATGACAACTCAGCAAGCCTCATTTCAATAGGCCTTATGCCTTAAGCGTCGTATCTATTGGTTTAAGCCGTGCTTCGATTGCTTCGCGGCGCGGTTCCAGAAATGGAGGAAGCGCCAGCGATTCGCCAAGCGTCTCGAAAGGCTCATCCGTCACAAAGCCTGGACCATCTGTAGCCAATTCAAACAAAATACCATTCGGCTCACGGAAATATAACGAACGGAAGTAGTAGCGTTCCACGAAGCCGGAGTTTTGCAGGCCCGCTTTATTCAATACGTCGATCCATGCCATAAGCTCTTCCTTATCCTCTACACGGAAAGCAACATGGTGAACGCCGCCTTTGCCAAGGCCAGCAACCGATAAATCGCTGCGCGGCTCTACCTGTACTTCAGAGCCAGAGCCGCCCTCATGAGCCTGCATAATGATAATATCGTCCTGTCCTTCGAAGAGAGCAGGAACGCGCCCTGTTTCTTTGAAGCCTAGCAGCTTAAGAGCGGCAACGGTTGAATCAGGCTTGCGGACAGTCAGCTTTACTGGACCGAGACCTGTAATCCCGTATTCTACCGGCACTGGGCTGCGATCCCAAGGTGTTCCGGCTGCAACACCGCTGTTCGTTTCATCAGAGACAAGGGCAAGCTGCTGCCTTTCTGGATCTTCAAAAAAGATAACGTTGCGTCCGGCAAACGATGTTATTTCCGAATGCTTAACCTCATGCTGGTCGAAACGCTGGAGCCAATATTCCAGCGCCTTGTCGCTTGCTACTCGCAGCGACGTACCGGAGATGCTGCTTACACCAGGACGATTGCTGCCAATGCCGGGAAAATCAAAAAACGTCAATTCGGTACCCGGATTGCCTCTCTCATCCCCATAAAAGAGATGGTAAGCCGAGGTGTCGTCCTGATTTACCGTCTTCTTAATCAGTCTCATGCCAAGAACTTGCGTGTAGAAGCTATAGTTTAAAGATACGCTGCCTGTCATGGCAGATAAATGGTGGATTCCTTTTACATTCATTCTAAACACCCTTTCAAGTTATATTGTAACTTTATATTTGTAAGTATATAACCTTTTAGTTAGAAAAGCAAGTCTTCCCCGCTGCTCATGCCCGCTTGCTAATAAACACGCCAAAAAGCCGGAGCAGCACGTTCGCATGCCCCAGCTTTCCGTCCTCCCTAAGCGTTTTGCTTTCAGGAGTCTCCCGATTTGTTCGCCAGCCCGATGATCATGATGACAAGCACGAGTAATTGAATGAGTAGCTCAGCGCTCATTTTCATACCTCCATTGCTGTTCAAAATGCTCCTTCGTTCCGGCTTCTCCTCTGTAAGTGACTTGAAACTTCGCTCCCGCTTTATATGTATGCGGCGGCTTTGCCCAATATGCCCCTGCCAATAATAAAAACGCTAAGCCACGTCGTCCGATGGCTTAGCGTTTTTATTTTGAAATTGACTAGGGCGTGTCTGAGA
>NZ_JBCNGR010000052.1:0-6808 GCF_050481745.1 Paenibacillus algorifonticola
ACGACGATTTGGGAGCATTGGGATGGCATCAAGGAAGACGGCAGCTTCTGGAGCGAGGATATGAATTCCTTCAATCATTATGCCTACGGCGCAATCGGAGAATGGCTGTACAGCTACGTAGCTGGCATTCAGCCAGACGAGGAGGAGCCGGGATTCAAGCATGTGAAAATCAGCCCGCAGCCGGGACCCGGTTTAACTTGGGCGGAAGCAAGGCTTACGACGATGTATGGGGTGATCGTTTCCTCTTGGTGCCGTAAGGAAGCAGGGCGAATGGAAATTAAGGTGACGGTGCCTTGCAATGCCCGTGCGACGCTCAAGCTTCCAGAAGCGCAAGCGGCAGCCGATGTGTTGGAAAATGGCACTGCATTATCGCAAGCGGCGGGCATTACCGCGATTCATGAAGAAGCGGGAAGCGTTACGCTGGAGCTGGGCTCTGGCCAGTATCATTTTGCTTATGATAGATCCAGATCCAGATCCAAATTCTGAGTGAAATGAGCATCATATGTATTCCCGCTACTATCGGTGGATACAGTCAGGAATATCTCTCCTCATGAATGTGAACCTGCATACCCGAAAGGTTGCGTTGTGCTCTTCGTTTCAGGTTTTTGCTCCGTGAGCAAACCCTACAAAGACACCAAGACAGATTTCGTGGACACACCAGCCGCTATTTTCACCGAATCGTGGGTTGTGGCACCGGCGGCGGACTCAGGAGCCGTTATTACACTGCCCATCGCCATTTTGATGGGATGAGGAGGGCAATAGCGGCTTTCCTGTCCGCGTGCGGCCTGAAATCGAAGGAAAAGCCAAAATAGCGGAACCTCAGTCCTCAACGAGGAGGGAAGGCCCAGAGCTGTGTGATTTCTGCAGCAGTGGATTCATCAGCAGTCTCAGCAACAGAAGCCTTATCAGGAGTGGACCTAGCAACAGTAGCTTCAGCATCAGCGGTCCCAGCCACAACCGGATGAAGAAAAAGCCTGGTCAAGCCTGGTCTTCCAGGCTTTTTTGTTTTTTAAATTAATAGAAATTTAATGGCCAGTTAACTAATAATTTATGAGCTTTGCGTATGCTAAGTAAAGAGATGATTGGACGAGTTCCTATTAGCGGAGGCGATCTTGTTTTTTTCGAATGAATCCTTTATGTTTAATCGCAAAGTGGGCTGAAATGGAGCTGCAAGCAAAGGAGTTTTTCGAGTATGTCGATTCGTCTGAAATTGCTGTTGTCCTATGCGGCAATGCTGGTCATTCCATTATTTTTTATTATGCTTATTTCGTTGCTGATGGTCGTTATGTTTCGTGGTGATTTGCAAAATCTGAAAGGCATTTATGAATCGACGGAAGATATATTCAATCATGAGGATTTGGAGCAGGTCGCCAAAGAAATCATTCGTTCGGCTCAGCGCCAGCCCGACTTGCTTAGGGACGATAGTTATTTGAATGAAATGACTCTGCAGCTGCAGGACAAAAATTCAGGTATCGTCGTGCGTCAAAACGATGCCATTTTCTACCGTTCGCCAGGGCTCCCGCAGGATGCAGCATGGCTAGCGGAATTGACTGCTTACGATGGGCATACAACAAGTCAAGCCTATGTAGAGAAAAAGGTAGGCAACGCTGCCTATGCGTTCCTGCATTACGATCTTAATCGTTCCGGCAATGAGCAAATATCGCTGTTTATGATAACCAAAGTAAATCCGTTAACGAATTTTATTCGAAAATATTTTATCGTTTTATTCAGCTTGCTGATCCTTATTTTCATTTTGACCCATGTGCTATTGACGACGATGATGTCCAAAAGCATAATTCGCCCTCTGCACAAGCTTCGAGAAGCGGCTCAAGAAATGAAGGAAGGCAAGATGGATTTGCAAATTCAAGTTGCTGGGAAAGATGAAATCGGGCAATTAGGGGTAGCCTTTGAAGAAATGAGATTGCGGCTGCAGCATTCCACCTCGGTACAGCAGCAATACGAGGAAAACCGCAAAGAGTTAATCGCAAACATTTCCCATGATTTAAAAACCCCCTTGACGGCCATTCGCGGTTATGTAGCGGGCATGATGGACGGAATAGCAGATACTCCGGAGAAAAGCTTGAAATATATGCAGACCATTGCGCTCAAATCCGATGAGCTGGATCATCTCATCAATGAGCTGTTTCTGTATTCCAAGCTGGATTTAAACCGTGAGCCGTTCCAGTTTGAAGTGGTGCAGCTGCTGCCTTTTTTAAGCGATTGGATCGAGGAGCTGGAATTTGAGCTGGAAAAGCGGGGCATCGCATTTTTGGCCGATATTTCCCTTGATTCGGAGACGGTCGTTTCGCTTGATCGCGATCATTTCAAACGTGTGCTGAACAATATTATTCAAAACAGTATGAAATATATGAATAAAGCGCAGCCGAATATTCACCTGACCGTATATTCAACCCCACAGGCCGCCGTATTGGAAATTGCGGACAATGGCAAAGGAATTGCGGCTGAGGCGGTTCAGCATGTTTTTGAACGATTTTATCGGACGGATAAATCACGGAGTGCGCATACAGGCGGAAGCGGCCTTGGGCTTGCGATTGCCAGACAAATTATGGAAGGGCATGGCGGCGTTATATCAGCGTCCAGCGAGCTGGATGTCGGAACGACCATAAAGCTGTGCATCCCAACTACGACAAGGGAATGATAAATCCATGAAATCGATTTTGCTGATTGAGGACGATATTACGATTTCAGAGCTTCAACGCGATTATTTGGAAATAAACGGCTACCAGGTAGACATGGCTGCTGACGGCGAAACGGGACTGCGAATGAGCCTTGCTGGCAGCTACGATCTGATTATATTGGATCTTATGCTGCCTAAGCTGAGCGGCTTTGACGTTTGCAAAAGGATTAGGGAGAAGAAGAACATTCCGATCCTCATGGTGTCTTCCAGAAGCGAGGATATTGACATTATTAGGGGATTGGGCCTTGGCGCCGACGATTACATGACCAAGCCGTTCAAGCCAGGTGAGCTCGTTGCCAGAGTCAAGGCGCATATTGCCAGATATGAGCGTTTAGTGGGTGCGAAGGATGTGAAAAATGAAATTCAAATTCGCGGCTTGCTCATCAACCCCGATACGCGGAAGGTGTTCGTCAATGAAGAAGAGACGGTGCTGACGACTAAGGAGTTTGACCTGCTTTATTTTCTCGCGAGCCATCCGGACAAGGTGTTTAGCAAAACCCATTTATTCGAGCGAATATGGGGTATTGATGCCTTAGGCGATATGCAGACCGTAACGGTACACATTCGGAAAATACGTGAAAAAACGGAAAGCAATTGCGCGGAGCCGACCTATGTCGAGACCGTTTGGGGAGCGGGATATCGATTTAAAGGGTGACAAGCAATACGATTTAGGTACATGTAAAATAGGAAGGGGAGCTCGCCTGATTGTAGGCGGGCTTTTTTTTGCTTAACTTTGCTTTTAATCGGAGTTAAGAAAATTTTAATAGCCAATTTATAAGGAGTTTAGCATTGGGCTCTAAACTAGGGCTATTCCAAACAAAGAGATTGTTCCTTGTCCAACTCGTAAAAGGAAGTGAGCGCATTTTATGGATCATTTGTTCACCGCTATCATTCAAGGCATTATCGAAGGCTTGACCGAATTCCTTCCCGTTTCTTCCACCGGGCATTTGATTTTGAGCGGCGCCTTGCTGGGGTTTACCGGCGAGAAGGCGGATACGTTCGAAATTATTATTCAGCTTGGCGCCATTTTAGCGATCGTTGTCATTTATTGGCGGCGAATATTCGATCTTCTCGGGCTTGTTAGGCTAAAGCCTGCTGCAGACGAAGCTTTAAGAGAGGGCCAAAAAGCGGATAAGCTGAACCTTATCCATATTGGTCTCGCTTGCTTGCCCGCTATGCTGCTTGGCTTGACACTGCATTCGTTAATTAAAACGTATTTGTTTTCACCATATACCGTTTTGATCGGACTGGTGCTGGGCGGTGCCTTTATGCTGCTGGGGGAGAAGCGGCAAGCCGCTGTAAAAGTGGAAGGGATTGACCAGCTGTCCTATAAGCAGGCCTTTATCATTGGGCTTTACCAATGCTTGGCATTATGGCCCGGCTTTTCCCGATCCGGGGCAACGATTGCTGGAGGTCTGCTAACAGGTATCAACTACCGGGCAGCTACAAACTTTTCGTTTCTCATTGCCGTTCCAATGATGGTTGCAGCCACCGGCTATGAGCTGTTGAAAAGCTATCAGACGTTGACTGCTGCTGATGCTGCTTTTTTTGCAACCGGATTTATAACCGCCTTTGTCGTAGCGCTGCTTGCGGTGATGACCTTTTTGAAGCTGCTGGAACGGCTGAAGCTGGCCCCTTTTGCCTATTACCGCTTTGCACTCGCGTTCGTGTTTCTGACTTACCTACTGGTTACAGCTACAAATTAGAATGCAATTTCAATTTTGCATATGGGAGGCATAACATTGATGACTAACCAAAACGATCAGGCTGTATCAGCGGCAGGAATTGGAGAGGAAATAGGAGTCGGAATAGGGAGCAGACCAAACAGACTGCTCGATAATCAATCTCTGCTAAGCAAAGTACCAGGCATTACAATCTTCTTCTGGTTCATTAAAATTATGGCGACTACAGTAGGAGAAACGGCAGCGGATTTTCTCAACTTTAATCTTCATTGGGGACTTGCGGGCACAACGGTTTTGACAGCAGTTTTATTTTTTATTGTATTAGTTGTTCAGTTCAAAGCTGCAAAATATGTGCCCAGCGTATATTGGGTGGCAGTTGTGATGATTAGCATTTTAGGTACGCTTGTCACCGATAATTTGACCGACCAGCTTGGTGTTCCCTTGGAAACGACGACAGCGGTATTTTCAATCGCCTTATTAAGCACGTTTCTCATGTGGTACAAAAGCGAGGGTACACTCTCCATCCACTCCATCGTTACTGCTAAGCGTGAAGCATTTTATTGGCTGGCCATTTTGTTTACTTTTGCGCTGGGAACAGCTGCGGGCGATCTCATTTCGGAAGGCATGCAGCTGGGCTATTTGACTTCGGCACTTATTTTCGCAGCGGTTATCGGCGTTGTAACGTTTGCCTATTACCGTTTTAAATTCAATGCGGTGTTGGCATTTTGGATCGCCTACATTGTGACGCGGCCATTAGGAGCATCGCTTGGCGATTATTTGTCCCAGTCAACGGATGACGGCGGATTAGGCTTTGGGACCGTTGGAACGAGTGCGATTTTCCTCGTTTGCATTCTAGGCATGATTGTCTATTTAACCCGTTCAAAAAAGGATGTTATAACGGCCAGCGAGTAGGTCTGGTTACAAAAATCCATGGAGAAACGCTTTGATTATATTGATTTCTCAGTTATAATTATGTATTGATTATAAGGTGAAAAATCATATTTTCAGTGTGAAGCACAGCGATGTTTATGCAGACAAGTGTTTCTTCTTTAAGGCAAAAAGCCTATAAATGGATAGGAGTGAACGCCCATATGAACGTCATGGCTCGATTGAAGGAAGAGACTGCTGTGAATCACAAGCAGATCGAGGACAACCGCTTTGCCAAAGCCATTATGAATCAAACTTTAAACGTAACGGACTATTCCCTTTACTTACAGAAGTTTTACGGTTTTATTAAGCCGGTAGAACGCCATATTGCCGCGCTATCAGAAGCGCAAAACGTACACGAGCTTGGCGAGTTTATTCAAAACCGGGCCAAATCCCCGCTATTGGAACGTGATTTGCTGGCACTTGGTTTAAGCGAAGAGCAGCTGCAGCAGCTTCCGGAATGCAAGCAGCTTCCTGAACTAGCTACCGTGGCCCAGATGCTTGGTTATATGTATGTCATTGAAGGCTCCACAATGGGTGGGCAAATTATTACGAAGCAGGTTCGCAAATTTCTGCCGCTTACGGACAACACAAGCGAAGGTACGGCGTATTTTAACGCTTATGGTACCGAAACGAGAGCGAAATGGGCGGAATTCAGCCAATTTGTAAGCGAGTCTGTATTAACGGAAGAAGAGGCTGCTCAGGTCGTTGAGACGGCGAAGCAAACGTTTCTGACTCTGGAGGTTTGGTTTAATGTTTAACCGAAAGCTAGACAATCCTGCCTTGAACCTAGGCTATATTCAACCGCATGGCGTCCTGCTGGCAGCTAGAATGGATGCTCCTAATGCAGCCGCCATTCAAGCTAATTACTGGGCATATCTTCGGAGGGGTTGCTGGGCGCTCCTAGGCAGAGTTGATTGGAGAGCAGTCGGTTAAGGTGATTTTGGATCGTGTCCGACTTTTTTTATATTGTTCACGAAAGCGAAGGGCTCGTAATCGTGGAATTAGAGTCGGTAACAAGCCGGTAAAAATCGGGCTGTGCTGGAGAAGTGCATTTAAGCTGTAATGAAGCATTGAAACTTCCTTAACGATGGTTGAATCCAAGCATTTGATCTGCGGATCAGATGCTTTTTTGATGCTATAGTTTTGCGGTGTTTTATTACATTAATCATGTTATGATGAAACATAAACAAGGAACTTTATATATGGAGAACGATCAGAAGATCATTGAGCTGAAGGGGGAGTGGGGCTTTTATCCGGAGCAGCTGTGGGGGGCATGGCAGAAGCGAAGACAGGCCCGTTATCCAAACAGGCGCATGTTCCTGGAAATTGGAGCAGTATGCTCCTGGATATGTACGATAGTCAAGCTTTCGGATATGGCACCTAAATCAATCTGATAGATAGTTTTAATAGGAGGAATAGCAATTGAACGACGTTGTGAAATTAGTTTCCCAAAGCACGCAGGTGCTTGAAGGAAAGGCGGTTCTATCCGCATTAGAGC
>NZ_JBCNGR010000053.1:0-310 GCF_050481745.1 Paenibacillus algorifonticola
CTCCTGCTTGTGGCTAATCAAACAAGTATAAATCTTTGCTCCTCGTAAAGTTCCGGATAAAGGCTTAAGCTTTTCATCCCATTTTGCTACCAGCTTACTATCCCCTCTCTTGCTGCAGTCCTTCGAAAGCGACCGTTATTAATTGCTTAATCACGCTTTCCTCCAGCCCGTCTCCTGTAACTAACAAGCGATAAAAAATCGGTCCATAAAGCAAATCAATACTCAATTCAATATCCAGCTCCCGTTTCAACTCCCCGCGCTCTACCCCTCGCATGAGCAGCTGCCTTGCTTCCAAACGTCGCGGACGGAC
>NZ_JBCNGR010000054.1:0-4368 GCF_050481745.1 Paenibacillus algorifonticola
GACATACTCCTCCCGCAGAGCGGCTGCGAGCTTCGCATCAAATTGTCCCTCTCCGATAATTTCCGTAATGACCGCTCCTTCACGACTCGTTAAAAATCGGGATAAATTAGTCGCATGCAGCAAAATATCTTCAAATACATTACCCGTATCTGGTATCGGCAGCCTTGCAGATATGGCATACATAAAGCCCGCCATCACAACGGCTCCTTTATTAGGCCACCATTTGTAGATCGTCGCTTTGCTCACCTGTGCCTGCTCGGCAATTTTCTCAACGGTAACGCCGCCAAATCCGATTTCAAGCAGCAAGTTGTAGGAGGCCGTTAAAATAGCACGCTCCGCTTCAACGTTGCGAGGTCTCCCTCTTTTTGTATTCAATGGTCGTAGCTCCTTTTGTGGACTTTCTTTACATTATATAAAATTTTGGGCGCGTTGAAAAAAAACATTTTAAATACTGTACGTATAGTATATAATATAACCATAATTAAAAAAAAGGATTCGCACCACCCATTTGAGCAGAAAGAAGGCATGATGTTATGAACAACTTACCGTCCAAGGAGAAATCCATTCCGAACTGGCTTATGTTTCTTTTAGCCGCTGCTTGCGGTCTTATTGTAGCTAATCTTTATTATGCTCAGACGTTAATCGGGCCGATCAGTTCCTCCATCGGAATACCACTAGGAGCAGCAGGGTTAATTGTAACGCTAACTCAAATAGGCTATGTGGTCGGTTTATTATTTATCGTCCCACTCAGTGATTTGATCGAAAATCGCAGATTGGTTACTGGCTCACTAGTTGTCGTCATTATCGCGCTAATCGGAACGATATTCGCCCCTAATACAGCCACCTTCCTAATCTCCGCTTTATTTATAGGAATAGGCTCGGTTGCTGCGCAAATTCTTGTCCCCTATGCCACTTTCCTGGCGGCGGATGAACAGCGCGGCCGTGTTGTAGGCAATGTAATGAGCGGTCTGCTGCTAGGCATTATGTTTGCTCGGCCATTAGCCAGCCTCATAACGGAATATTGGGGATGGCGGGCGGTATTTATTTCATCGGCTATCGTCATCATATTGCTCGCAATTGTTCTATCCCGTGCGCTTCCACAGCGGAAACCAGCACCGTCTCTCCATTATGGGGAATTGATTCGCTCTTTAGGCTCGCTTTTGAAAGCAACGCCTATTTTGCGTCGCCGCGCCTTTTATCAGGCATGTTTATTTGGCTCCTTTAGTTTATTTTGGACCGTCATCCCTCTGCGTTTAACCGAATATTTCCATTTGACGCAGCAAGGCATCGCTTTATTCGCTCTCGCTGGAGTAGCAGGGGCCGTAGCGGCGCCTATTGCCGGCAGACTGGCTGATCGTGGTTTGACTAAAAGGCTGAGCGGCATCGCGATTGCCGTTTCTGCCCTTTCCTTTTTGACAGCCTATCTTGTTCGGGGGGATTCTTTCGCCGCCTTGGCTTTACTGTTAGTCGCTGCTATCGTTCTGGATATGGGGGTATCTGGAAATCTAGTACTGGGTCAGCGCGTTATCTATTCGCTAGGCAGTGAGATGCGCGGACGCCTTAATGGCCTATTCATGGCTATTTTCTTCATCGGCGGAGCTGTGGGGTCCTTTTTGGGAGGATGGGCCTATGCTTATGGCGGTTGGGCTTTAGCTTCCCTGATCGGTATCGCTCTACCAGTGGTTGCTTTTCTATATTATTTAACCGAGGCCAAACAGCCATCAGGGAATGCATAAAACCTCATGCTTGGAATAAAGAAACTTCCTACAGTGGATAGTGTCTTAATTGCTCATTATCCTCCTGCTTTTTGACTGCGTTCTATAAAGAATCATGCTCAAATACACCGGGATTAAAAAATAAGGGGAAGCGCTGCTTGAACCAAACTTGCATAGGCAATTCGAGCGCTTCCTTTTTGTGTACCCACAACCGTTCACCCTCCGGAAGCTGCTCTAGCAGTTCCCCTTCATGGCGGTTGGCAAATAATCAGGTTCTGTTACAGCTTTTTCTCATATAAATGGGCGCTCCAGCCCTCTGCATCGTATCTGCCGCATAAGCTCAAGCCTTGGCTAACATAAAAAGCGTTAAGCGACGGATTTTCCGCCATGCAATCAAGGCGCATCCAGGTTTTTCCACGCTCGCGAATATATGCTTCCGACCACGCGAGCACTTGACCGCCAATGCCTTGCCCCTTGAAGCTGCGCGATACAGCTAGCCGATGCACATAACCGGCATCCGTATGAAACTGCGCTCCCCAAATCGGCTCGTCATCCCATTCGACCGAAAAACAGCCCGCAAGCCCGCCCTGCAAGTAAGCGACAAACACTTCTTTTTCCCTAATGAATTTCTCTAAATATTCCATTGTAAAAGAATCCTCGCTCCACTGGCGCAAGCCTTTCGTCTCATATATCCAGCGGGCTGCTTCCTTGTATAAACGAAGCATCGCTTCCAGATTCTCAGGTTCGGCGCGTTTAATGGCTACATTTCTCGTCTGCTTCAAGTTGACCTCTCCTTAAAATAGAAAAGTATTTGGTCAGAAGACCAAATACTTTGCCCAGGCGAACGGCTGCTATGACATATGCGCTCCACCGCAGTGCTCTGCGTTTTCGCCAGTTACGCATACCAAATAATTAATGCTAGTATAGCGGAAAGCCGTTATTTGTCAACAACTAAATCCGACTTTCTAAATCGGCATTGGATTGCCTTCATGATCAACAAACATAAAATGGCTGTCCGGCGTGCGGCGCTGTTCCAACAGACCAATAATACCGCGCGCGCTATGGCTCGCATCCAGCGGAGCCTCGCCACCACCCATATCTGTCCTCATCCAGCCGGGATGAATGCTGAGCACCTGAATGCCTCGCTTTTGCAAATAAACATGAAGCTGCTGCGTGAACATATTGAGCGCTGTTTTCGATATCCCATACGGATAATCGCCTGGATATGCATGCGTGATGCTGCCCGCTTCAGAGGAAATGTTAAAAATCGCAGCGTCCTTCTCCGTTAATAAAGGCAGAAAATGCTTGACTACACGCATAGGGCCATATACATTGATATCCATCGTCAGCGCCACATCGCTAAAATCCAGCTGCTCGATTTGTGTATTTCGAGAATTAAGAATGGCAGCATTATTGATAATCGCTCCGAGGCTTACGCCCTGCTCCTTCAATTGTGAAGCGAGTGCGGCAATGCCTTCTTCATTCGTGACATCCAGCTCCACAATCGACAGCCGCTCGCCATACTTTTCTGCAAGTGCCGACAGCTTTTCATTAGTCTCCTTAGGCGAGCGCACGCCCGCCACAACCCCATGCCCGCGCTCCAGCGCCTCGCTCGTCAACTCATAGCCAAGTCCTCGCCCTGCGCCTGTAATTAAAATGTTCATGCTACCTGCCCCCTCTATTTGATTTCTTTCCCGAAGGAAGCTTCCGCTTCCTTAAGCGACTGCTCCAATCTGTTGCGCAGCTGCATCATCCATTCCGGCTCATTTTGCCACGTTTCCGCTATTGCCCGCTTTACACGAGCATAGCTGTACAGGTTATCAAACCGTTTGCAGCCTGGCAGCATCGCCTCCGTCTCCACATTCCATACAAACTCGGACGTGTAGCCGTCGGCAAAAAGCTGCTTTTTACGCTCCCAGTCCTCCGGTGCTATAAACTCCTGCAAGCTTTCCAGCGCTACATAAATGTCCATCGCATACCAGTGATACATTGCATCATCGAAATCAATGACATGGCAAAAGCCCGTCTCCTTATCATAAAACACATTATCGCATTCGAAATCATAATGAATGAGACCGAAATGCGTATCAGAAACCGGCCACGTCTGAAAATAATTCCTTAGCTGCTTCGCTTCATAAAGCGCTGCTGTTTCCTCCGGAAAGGCTGACAGCTCTTCCTCGATCCAATCAAGCACCTCTTCATACGTCCATCGGCGTTGCTTCTCGGGCGTATACGTGCTGGACAAGCGGTGAAGCTCGCCTAACGTTTTCCCGTAAGCAAACAGGGCCGCAGCATTGAAATCGACTTGATCAAAGGACTGGCCTGGCACACGCTTGAATACCGAAGCCGCGTAATTTCCCCAAGGCGTCACTGCTTCAACCAGCTCGGAACCTTGCTTTGCTGCAACCGCTTCCAGTACGTTGAAGCCATTTTCCTTCAAATAGGCGATAAATGCAAGCTCCGCCAGCGTATTCGCCTTATTTTTCTCCGATTGGGGAGCGAAGCGCAGCAGCCTTGTGTTTCCCTCGAAGCGGAATGGATAAACCGCATTGGACGAAATCCGGTAATATTGAAACAGTTCCAGCGAATCTGCATCATAACTCCAATTTTGCAGCAGCATTTCAGCCAAGTCGGTATTATTAAACAAATATTT
>NZ_JBCNGR010000055.1:0-70206 GCF_050481745.1 Paenibacillus algorifonticola
GGGACTTATTGGACAGCCCCGTCATCTTTGTCTCGAGCGTCTACGTCTTGACATACTTTTGCATTTGCTGGATCGCCGACTTTTCCAGGCGTGATACTTGAGCCTGCGAGATGCCGATTTCATCGGCGACCTCCATTTGCGTCTTGCCTTCGAAAAACCGCATCGACAAAATCATTTTTTCCCGATTATTCAGTTTATGCATCGCTTCGCGGAGCGCGATTTCCTCGATCCACGACACGTCTTTGTTTTTGTCGTCGCTAATTTGATCCATGACATAAATCGGATCGCCGCCATCATGGTAGATCGGTTCAAACAATGATACCGGGTCCTGAATCGCATCAAGCGCGAACACAACATCTTCCTTTGGAACATTCAGCATTTCGGAAATTTCAAAAATCGTCGGCTCGCGCGAATTTTGATTCGTCAAGCTGTCTCTGGCTTGCAGCGCTTTATAAGCGATATCCCGCAAGCTACGAGATACTCTAATCGGGTTATTGTCACGCAAATAACGGCGGATTTCACCGATAATCATCGGGACAGCATAGGTGGAAAATTTGACGTTCTGGCCAAGATCAAAATTATCTATCGCCTTCATAAGTCCAATGCAGCCGACCTGGAATAAGTCGTCTACAAACTCTCCCCTATTGTTAAACCGTTGAATGACACTGAGCACAAGCCTCAAGTTGCCATTAACCAATTTCTCTCTGGCTGCCCACTCATTGCGGGTTTGCAAAGCGGTGAACAGCTCCCGCATTTCAACATTTGTCAGGACAGGCAGTTTTGCGGTATCCACTCCACAGATCTCGACTTTATTTCGTGCCAACGTGATTACCTCCCAAGGAGAAACATTAATGTTCATTATCTCCTCGGACGCCCGAAATATTCCTGCTTTGCCCTCCGCTTTGCAAGTCTATGGATTGCCCTTTTATACCATTTTGTTGAACTCCTTGCGCAGCCGCTTAATTATGCGTTTTTCCAAACGCGAAATGTAAGATTGAGAGATACCGAGCAGATCGGCAACGTCCTTCTGTGTTTTCTCTTCCCCGTCCGCCAGCCCGAATCGCAGCTCCATAATGATGCGTTCACGCTCCGTCAGCTTGTCGAGCGCCTTATGCAGCAGCTTGCGATCGACCTGCTCTTCAATGTTACGGTAAATCGTGTCGTTTTCCGTTCCGAGCACATCCGACAGCAGCAGCTCATTGCCATCCCAATCAATATTCAGCGGCTCGTCAAAAGAGACCTCGGTGCGCGTTTTATTGTTGCGGCGCAAATACATGAGAATTTCATTTTCGATGCAGCGCGATGCATAGGTGGCCAGCTTGATTTTTTTCTCAGGATCAAAGGTGTTGACCGCTTTAATTAAGCCAATGGCGCCAATCGACACTAAATCCTCAATATGAATGCCTGTATTTTCGAATTTGCGGGCAATGTATACGACAAGCCGCAGGTTGCGCTCAATGAGCATCGCCCGGATAGCCGTATCGCCAGAAGGCAGCTTGCCCAGCAAATATTCTTCTTCTTCCCGAGTCAAGGGAGGCGGCAGCGCCTCGCTTCCACCAATATAATAAATCTCTTCGCTTTTTAGTCCGAATAAAAATAAAGTCCGATAATAATATAACTGCAGAACCAATTTCCACTTGACGAGCATCCGGCCTATCCCTCCCCGATAATCGTAGTTTTTTCAGTCTCCTGTTTCACATCCGCTTGCGGGGTCTGCACAAGTGCCGGATGAATGATCGCCTGATACGAGCTGTCTGCTGTCAGCTTGCCGCCATCGAGCCCAATCAACACTTTTTTCGCTACATAACTGCAGCCATCTCGCTCAATTCGGACAAAATCCGGCTTTAGCGCCAGCATAAATTGCGAGCCGCGGTTGACGCCGCGATAAGGAATGAGGCGCAATCGATGCTGCCAAATAAACACTTCTTCACCCATGCCTGCTACCAGACGATCCACCTCGGCCTCGCGAATGCTTTGCAGCCATGAAGGTGGCAATTCATTTTGCCAAAGAGCGGCTTCAACGACCATTACCGGAGTTCGTGACAGCGGATCATAGAGCTGATTGCCCGTATCAATCAATCCGATGCAGCGAAATTCCTGATTTTCAATATGAATACTTACATCGGCAAGATGAGTTTGCACCAACTCCCTTTCACGACGCTGCGTCAACACGGTGCGGTATATATACAGCCCGATACAAAACGCTGCAAATAAATAAATAAGGCTCATTTTCAGTTCAACATGCATGCTTCCATCGACAAAGGCAATCGTCCTCCAAACTTCTCCCGAGCCCTGCATCAGCAAATAATAAATGCCGATGATCGCTCCTGCCGCCACAAAATTAACGGCATAAAAGGCTGCCGTCGTGCGAAGAAAATGCTGAATCGACCCATAACCAAAAGCAATCCACAGCATCAGCATCGAGATGCCCAGCTTGACTACTAAGGTAAACAGGACGGACAGCATCGGAAACAGCATAAGCACGACGTAGCTGGCTCCTACACTTGCAGCGGCGAGCACCCGCCATGGCTTGGCACGAATGTTCCTCGCCCATGCTGTCGTCAGCAGCAGCCCGCCGTCGACCAGCAGCTCCCGCACAAACATGACATCGACATATACAGCCACAATCGTCACCTTCCCGCGAATTCCGTCCGCCAAGCTTGCTTCATAGCGCCGGTGAGAACGATTGAGACTAGTATATTAAAATCCTATTTCAAAGTCTGTCTAATCATGACGGGGTGAGCCATCTTTTTTTGTCGAGCAAGCAAATAAAAAACGGCAGGACAAGCGGTCGTTTGACAGCGGCAAAAGTGTTTTCGCCTCGCTCCTGATAGGAATAGGAAACGCAAAAAAAGCCCGCTCCCCCAAAATAATATGGGGAAAAGCGGACTTTCTTGAAATGGATAAACGGCCATCTAGCGATCGCTGCGTGGACGGTTGCGCAAAAAGGCTGGAATCTCAAGCTGATCGCTCGAGGTGCTTGCGCCAAAAGGCTTGACAGACGATGTCGAAGCAGGCGTGGAGGTCGGACTTGCCGGCTGGCGAGTCTCTGATTCTCCTTGCTGCTGCGGCGAGCGTCTAGCAGCTGGAGCGCCCTTGTGTTCAAAGCCAGTCGCAATGACGGTAACTTTGATTTCATCTTTCAAATTATCGTCAATGATGGCACCAAAAATCATATTCACTTCCGGATCGGAGGCGGAAATAACAATTTCAGCCGCTTCATTAACTTCATACAAGCTCAGGTTGCTGCCACCTGTAATGTTCATAATAACACCACGCGCGCCATCAATGGACGTTTCCAACAGCGGGCTCATAATTGCTTTTTTCGCCGCTTCTGCTGCGCGGTTCTCACCGCTGGCTTCGCCGATTCCCATCAGTGCAGAACCGCGCTCTGTCATAATCGTCTTAACGTCTGCGAAGTCAAGGTTGATCAGACCAGGCACTTGGATCAAATCAGAAATACCTTGCACCGCTTGACGAAGCACATTATCCGCTTCACGGAACGCTTCCAGCATAGGCGTCTTCTTGTCGACAATCTCGAGTAGACGGTCATTTGGGATAACGATCAGCGTATCTACTTTCTCTTTAAGCGCTTCTATGCCCATTTCCGCTTGTGCGGCACGCTTGCGGCCTTCGAAGGTGAATGGACGGGTTACAACGCCTACTGTCAGCGCTCCGCATTCTCTTGCAATTTCTGCAATAACAGGCGCAGCACCTGTCCCTGTGCCGCCACCCATACCTGCAGTAACGAATACCATGTCCGAGCCTTTCAATTGGTTGAGTGCCAGATCACGGGATTCCTCAGCCGCTTTCTTCCCCACTTCCGGGTTAGCGCCCGCGCCAAGTCCGCGTGTCAGCTTATCGCCGATTTGCAGCTTGTGCTCGGATTTCGCCAAATGCAGCGCCTGAGCATCCGTGTTGACTGTAATGAAGTCAACACCTTTTACCCCATTTTCAATCATTCGGTTAACCGCATTGCTGCCGCCGCCGCCGACGCCGATTACTTTTATTTGAGCGAGCTGCTCCAATTCCATGTCGAATTCCAACATCATCAATTTCCCCCGATCAAATAAATTCGTTAAACATATTTTTTATCCGTTCGAACATACCGGGTTTGGATGAAGCGGTGGAACCCGTTTTGCGGCTGCTTGCGGCTTTTTTCACTGTGCTGGTCGTTCCGCGCACTCCCATATATTTCGATACGTATTGAATCATTCCCACACCGCTGCTGTAAGCGGGGTCGCGCACGCCGATATAATCCGGAAGTGCCACGCGCACGGTGGATTCAAGCTCTGCTTGAGCAAGCGCCAATGTGCCCGGCATTGTCACTGCTCCTCCAGTCAGGACATAGCTGCTGACCTTGTCATGATAACCAAGACGACGAACCTCTTGCTTGATCAGGCTGAAAATTTCCTGCATTCGAGGCTCGATAATGCTCGCCAAATCGACTTGAGAAAATTCCTTCTCAACATTGCTTCCCATACGGAGAACTTTGAACTTCACATCTTCCGCAGCATCGCCAATGTAGGAGCAGCCGTATTTCAGCTTGATTTTCTCCGCTTGATCACTTTGGGTACGCAAGCCGTAAGCGATATCGTTCGTTACGTATTCTCCGCCGATAGGAAGCGTAGAAGTCGCCGCAAGTCCGCCCTGCTCGAAAATCGTAATCGTGCAGGAGCCTGCGCCGATATCCGCTAGTACAGTACCCATCATTTTCTCGTCTTTCGTCAGCGATATGACGCCGGATGCCAATGACATCAAGATGACGCCGGAAATGCGGAGTCCTGCTTTCTCCACACAGCGCATCAAATTATGTATCGCTGTCTTAGCACCTGTTACAATGGTGGCTTCCACTTCCAGACGCACGCCGATCATCCCCCGAGGATCGGATATGCCTTCCAGTCCGTCTACCAAATATTGCTTCGGCACTAAATTAATAATCTCGCGTTCAGGCGGCAAAGCTACTACTTTCGCAGCCTGCACAACTCTTTCAATATCTTCCTCGCCAATTTCACGGTCCTCATTGGATACGGCAACGACGCCATGATTGGTTTGCAAAGCAATATGGTTGCCTTGAATTCCTACATAGACGTCTGATATTTGAATACCTACCATTCGTTCCGCATGCTCAATTGCATTACGAATAGACTGAACGGTCTGGTCGATATCTACAATAGCTCCTTTGCGAATACCCTCTGAGTCGGCAGATCCAACTCCAATAATATTAATGGCTCCGTTATTTACTTCACCAATAATAGCACGAACTTTGGATGTACCGATGTCTAAACTGACGATGATGTCGTTGCTGCTCAACCCGCGGCACCTCCGTTTCAACTTATAAATTATACAGCTTGTATCAGTTTAATCACAAAACGCCTTTTTACATATTCAACGCAGTTAATAGTATCCCTCTTTTTTAGGCACTATTTTTCTAACTCTATATGAATTTTAATTTCATCAAGGTGAAACGGCTGTCGCCGTCCTTTGGTGGCGCGGCGCGTTTCAGTCCGAGAAATATAAGCGTATTTATAATGTAAAACTTATAAATTCTTATATTTCAAGGTGAAACGGCTGTCGCCGTCCTTTGGTGGCGCGGCGCGTTTCAGTCCGAGAAATATAAGCGTATTTATAGTGTAAAACTTATAAATTCTTATATTTCAAGGTGAAACGGCTGTCGCCGTCCTTTGTCGGCAAAGCTACCGTTTCGCATAGAAATATAGAGAAAGGATGGGAAAATCATATCCTTTCCTATATTTTAAAAAATACTCATATGGTGTTTAAGCGCCATGCACGTCGTTTTGCTTTCTTTTTAAAAGTCCACCTCTAAAATTTTATCACTGTTTTCTTAAAATGAGTAGTCTGTTTTTCAACTGTCCTCTTCATTTTCTGGATCTGTCTTAATAAAAGAATCATACGTATCGGCGAGCAGCAGGGTGATTTTTCCAGGCTCCTGTGTTTCAATGACCGCATTCATCGTTTCGATTTTCTCGCTCAGCAGTGAAATAGCCGTTACTACCTCAAATTTCGTGCGCGTGTAAATTTTGATGCGGTCAGGATACGCCTTCGATGGATATGGCATAATTTCAGATAAATCAGACAGCTGCTTCGCCGGAATTTTGCCAAGCTGCTCCGCAAGCTCTACGCGATATTCATCTCCCTGCTTCCAGCCAGACAATACAGGCTTATTGACCAATAGCTCCTCATTAGCTGCTGGAAGCTCTGATCCGTTCGCAAGCAATGCTGTCAACTTGCCGTCACTGAATAGTTCAAAGGCAACTACTGGATATTCCTCCACCGTAATCGTTACCTTCCCAGGGAAAGCTTTGTCCACGGTAACGTTGTTAATGGTAGGAATCGCTTTAACCGCTTGCTCGATCGTTGCTGACGTTGTGCCAAAAAAAGCGTCACCCACCGATATGGCAGCAGCTTGTCCAATTTCTGCAGTCGTCGTATAGGCAGTGCCCTCAATATGAATCTCCGAAATTTTACTAATAGAAGAATTAAAAAATAGCACGGACAGCAAAATGATAAAAAGCAGCACAAGCACGCTAAGCAGCTTGCGATTGCCTTTTCGTTTGCCAACCGGTTTTTTAAGCACTGGCATCGGCGCGCTCATAACTTGTCCCTTCTTTCCCCAAAAACATCCGGATCCCAAATAGCAGGAGCCGGGAGTTTCTATTCAGGCGCTTGTTCGCATACACTAGTTATTAGGAACATGAGGAACAGGAGAATTGCGAGAAATTCTTGCTCCCAGTTTGCTTAACATTGTTTCAATGCGATCATAGCCCCGATCAATATGATGTATTTGCTCCACTACCGTCTTTCCTTGCGCAGCGAGGCCTGCAATAACAAGCGCTGCTCCTGCCCGCAAATCCGTTGCTTCCACCGTCGCTCCATAAAGACGCGGAACCCCACGGATAAAAGCCGCATTCATATCAACCCGTATATCCGCACCCATTCGTGATAGTTCGTCAACATGCCTCAGCCTGCCTTCGAAAATCGTCTCCTTCATAATGCTCGTTCCGTCTGCAAGCGCTAGCAGCACCATCACTTGAGATTGCAGGTCGGTTGGAAAAGCAGGGTATGGAGAAGTAACAATTCGTTCAATGGCCTTGGGGCGGGATGCACAACTGACTTTTATTATATCATCGTGGGTAGTGATTTGAATACCTGACCTGCGAAGCACGTGTATTAAGGAAGACAAGTGGGAGGGGCATGTATTCAGAAGAGTAATTTGACCGCGCGTCGCAGCCGCGGCAACCATTAAGGTGCCGGTTACAATTCGATCAGGAATGACCTTGTACGTACAGGGAGAAAGCGACTTCACGCCATTGATCGTAATCGTATCCGTACCCGCCCCGATCATCTCGGCGCCCATCGCATTCAGAAACCGCTGCAAATCTTGAATTTCCGGCTCGCGAGCAGCATTCGTAATCATCGTTCGCCCTTCAGCAAGCACCGCGGCCATCATCATATTTTCCGTCGCTCCGACGCTAGGGAAGCTTAGATGGATATCGGCTCCTTTGAGACGGTCTGCCCGGCAAATCATGCGATTGCCCGCTTCTTCAATATCGGCCCCGAGCGCCCGAAGTCCCTCCAGATGCAAATCAATTTTGCGCTGCCCAATTGCGCAGCCGCCAGGCTGATACACCTGTACTTCACCAAATCTCGCAAGAAGCGGCCCCATTAGAAAGATGGACGAGCGCATCTGCCCCATTAACTTTTCCGGCACATGGGTAAGGTGCATGCTTTCCGTATTCAGCTGTACCGTATCGCCCTCATGCTCCGCATGGCATCCGAGTTCCCGCAGTATGCTGAGCATGACGTCGATATCCAGCAGCTTCGGCACATGTTCCAGCGTCGTTTCGCCTTCGGCCAACAAGCTGGCTGCCAATATTGGCAAAGCGGCATTTTTCGCTCCTTGGATAACCATGGTTCCTGAGAGTGGTTTCCCGCCTTCAATCACCAATTTGTCCAATGTCTCACCTCCGAATTACCGCTCACCCACCACCAGCACTTCCGGCACCAAGCTGATCCCATATCGATCCACAATGACGCCTTGAATATGAGCCATGAGGGTAAGCACTTCTTCAGCTGTCGCTTGCCCGGTGTTGACGATAAAATTGGCATGCAGCCCAGACACTTCGGCCGCACCTATACGGAAGCCTTTAAGCCCCGCCTCCTCGATCAATCTGGCAGCATAATCGCCTGGCGGATTGCGGAAAACACTGCCCGCACATGCCAGCTGCAGCGGCTGGGTACGCAGCCGCCTTTCCTTGTAAGAGGCCAGCGTTGCAGCTATTTCCTGACGGTCTCCTGGCGTAAGCTCGAAGGTCGCTGAAAGCACGAGCCCTTTGCGCTCATGGAGCACGGAGTGTCGATAAGAAAATTGCATATCCTCGGGTCCGTAGGTTACCAATTCACCATTTTCCAGCACAATCTCAGCTGATTTGAAAATACGCGACACATCCGATCCATGCGCACCGGCATTCATATAGACGGCCCCGCCTACGGTTCCCGGAATGCCCCCGGCAAATTCCAAGCCCGTCAGTCCTTCCTTACTGGACATCACAGACAGTTTAATGAAGGAATAAGCCGCTCCGGCATGAACGGTGTTCCCGTCGAAGCGCACATAATCCAGTCCGCCCCGCGGCTTAATGACAACGCCGCGAATGCCCTTGTCGCTCACCAGCATATTGGAGCCGCGCCCCAAATGGGTCCACGGTATGCTGTTTTCATGAAGCAGCCGGACAGCCGACATTATTTGCTCCTGTCCATCCGGTATAATAAGAATATCGGCAGGACCGCCTATTTTCCAAGTAGTATGATTTTCCAGCCGTTCATTAACGAAAACTTTACCAATTTTTGCATTATTCAACAGCTCAGCTATATGTTCCATGCTGTCTAACCTCCTTCTGCTTCAAGGTGAAGAACAGGCTCACTCGGCGATGGTCACGATTTATAAGAGTATCGTATGCCTCATGCCCGGTTAGTGTTACAAATGCCTATAGCGCCCACTTCAAAGCCCGCTTATTGTGCAGAGCAAGCTTCGCTAGCCTAGTTGTTCCTTCACCTTGAATAACGTGAAATATTAAGTAAAATGCCCAGCGATGTGAGCAGAAGCGTAAGCGATGAACCGCCATAGCTGACAAGCGGCAGCGTAATGCCCGTTACAGGCATCATGCCGATAACAACACCGATGTTGATAAGCACCTGAACGCCGATAATGCTCGTGATTCCAACTGCGAGCAAGCTGCCGAACGTATCAGGCGCGTAAATCGCCGTTCGAATGCCGCGCCAAACCACAATCATAAACAGCACAATAAGTGCCGACCCTCCGATAAAGCCAAGCTCCTCTGCAACGATGGAGAAAATAAAGTCCGTTTGCGGCTCCGGCAAATAGCTGAACTTCTGCCTGCTCATGCCAAGGCCAAGCCCGACTAGCCCTCCTGGGCCAATTGCATATAGCGATTGAATAATTTGATAGCCTGAGCCAAGCGGATCCGCCCATGGATCAAGGAAGCCCGAGATGCGCTGCAGCCGGTAGGGAGCGGCCAGAATAAGGCCGACTAGCCCCGCGGCGCCTGCAAGCGCGAGCAGTCCCAAATGCTTGAGCTGTGCGCCTGCCGTAAAGATCAAAAGCAGCGAGGCCGCGACCATGACCGCGCCGGAACCTAGATCCGGCTGCAGCATAATAAGCCCGAAGGCGAGCAGCGCCATCCCAAGCGGGGGCAGCAGCCCCTTCACGAACAGTGTAATCGTCTGCTGCTTCTCGGAAAGCCATTTTGCCAAAAATAAAACCATCGCCAGCTTCATGAATTCGGAAGGCTGGATGCCGAACGAGCTGATGCCGAGCCAGCTTCGCGCTCCGCCGCGCACGACGCCTACGCCGGGGATCAGTACGATGACAAGCAGAACGAAGCAAATGATCAAGGCGATTTTTGCCCATTTGCGCCAAACGAGATAATTCATATTCATGGTGAAGATGAGTGCGCCAATGCCGAGACCGGCAAACAGCAGCTGGCGCTTGACGTAATAATAGCGGTCTCCGAATTCATGAAAAGCGAGCACTGCGCTCGCGCTGTATACCATAATGATTCCGATAGCCAGAATGAGCGCAATGGAGACGATCATCCATACGTCCGGGGCAGACCTGGCTTTGGCCATAGCGTACACCTCTTTGCATGTAAAAGTAGGGACAAGCCCCCTACTTACAAGGTATGCGCCGAATCTTTAAAAATGCTCCCGCGCTGCTCATAGGATGTAAACATATCCCAGCTGGCACAGGCCGGCGACAGCAATACGATGTCGCCCGGCGCTGCTAGCGCGGCTGCTTGCCGCACCGCTTCGCGCAAGGTCGCTTCGGCGCTCTCTTCAGGTTCGACCAATCGAACGCCTGCTAAACCTGCCAGCTCCGCAACATGGCCCAGCTTGCCGCGTGTCTCGCCGAGCGCCACAAGCCCCTTGAGCCTGTCACGGAACAGCGGCAGCAGCTCCATGTAATCAGAGCCGCGATCAAGGCCGCCTGCAATCAGCACGATTGGCGCAGTCAATGAGTGAGCGGACATCGTCGTCGCTGTCGGATTCGTAGCCTTGGAATCGTTGTAATATTTGACCCCTTTTACTTCGCCTACATACTCCAGCCTGTGTTCTACACCTTTAAAGCTCCGCAGCGTCTCGGTAAGCTGCTCTGGCAATGCTCCGGCTGCTAGACATGCCGCAATGGCCGCAAGCGCATTTGCCGCATTGTGGCGCCCTGGGATGCCCAGCTCGCCCACTTCAAGCAGCTTCGTTTGCGTTCCATCCTGCTTGTGCCATACGATATGGCGCACGTCAGCAGCTTCATTTTCACCCAGCGAAGTGTTTGCAGCTGTCTTCACGAATGGAGGCTCAATCGCCACCCCAAAGCTTAGCTTTTCATAAAGCGAGAAGGGAAAAATAGTAGCATTCAGACTTTCAGCGAGCTGCCGGCAAACCGGATCATCCCAGTTCAGCACAGCCGTATCCTCTGCTGTCTGATTGGCAAACAGCTTTGCCTTCGAATGTATGTAATCTTCCATGCCGCCATGATAATCCAGATGCGTCTCTACTACATTGAGCAGCAGGGCGACGCGGGGACGAAAGCCCGATGTCCCTTTAAGCTGAAAGCTGCTCAGCTCGGCGACAAGCCAGTTGTCCTCTGTCGCCTCAACTGCTGCTTCGCATAATGGACGGCCAATGTTGCCGGCCACGATAGGGTTTTTGCCTGCAGCCTCAAGCAGCTCGCCGATCCAGGTGGTCGTTGTCGTTTTGCCATTCGAGCCTGTAATGCCAATAATCGGTGCCGGCGAAAGCCAATACGCCACTTCCACCTCGGTCACAATTTCAACGCCTGCTGCTGCGGCTTGCCTAATGGGCGGAGTAGAATAAGGGATGCCCGGATTTTTCACGAGCAGTGCTGTATCAGCTGTAATGAGGTCGTCTGGATGAGAACCGCAAAGCACAGAAATGCCCAAAGCGATTAGCTCATCCGCTTCGGGACATTGGTCTTGCTCTTTCTTATCGTTTACTATTACCTCCGCCCCATAAGAATGAAACACCTTCGCGACGCTAACCCCGCTTCTCGCCAGGCCAAGCACCACAACGCGGCGGCCCCGGTATGATGCCGGATGATCCATAAATGACAGCTCCTTGTAAAGGCCAGCAGCATGAGCCCCGCAAGGCCGTGATTCGCAAGTTGGAATCTCGGCGTTGCAAGAAGCGCCAGCTGCTATCCCTATTTTTTTGAAAAATATAGGAAAGGATATGATTTTTCTATCCTTTCTCTATGTTTCTACGCGAAACGGCTGCTTTGCCGCCAAAGGACGGCGAAAGCCGTTTCGCCTTGAATTCCAAGAATGTAAAAGTTTAATCCTTATATCCGCTTAGAATTCTAAGGCAAAGCTCTTCGCTCGTCCTAGAAGGACGACGAAGTCGTTTTTGCTCGTGTGAAGTGAATTTAAAATACGCGTATCAACAGCAGCGACAGCACCGCAAACACGAGGCCAACCGCCCAAAACGTGGAAACAACCCTCCACTCGGACCAGCCGGACAATTCAAAATGATGATGAATCGGGCTCATTTTGAAAATCCGCTTGCCGCGCAGCTTAAAGGAACCGACCTGCAAAATGACCGACAGCATTTCGAGTACGAAAATACCGCCGATCAAAATGAGCAGCAGCTCCATTTTCGTCAAAATCGCTACCGCCGCAATGCCCCCGCCGATGCCCAGCGAGCCGGTATCCCCCATAAATACTTTGGCTGGATAGGCGTTGTAGATCAGAAAGCCGAGCACGGCTCCAATCATCGCGGCCGAGAAAATGGCAGAGCCATAAGCCGACACCTGCAGCGCCACAATGGTAAAGGCGCCAAAGGCAATCGCGCTTGTACCAGCGAGCAGTCCGTCCAGCCCATCGGTGAAATTAACCGAATTGCTGGCAGCGAACAAAATAATGACGACAAACGGATAATAAAACCAGCCCATATCGAAGCTCCAGGACGTGCCGGGAACGTTGATTTCTGTACTATGATGCATCTGGTACAGCAAAGCGCAGACGATAACCGAGAACAGCAGCTGTCCGAACAGCTTCTGGCGCGCGGTTAGGCCGAGCGAGCGCTTGAAGACGATTTTGATGTAATCGTCGAGAAACCCTACGAGGCCGAAGCCTAGCGAGGCGGTAAGCAGCACCCAGAAATCCGCCGTCTTATCGGCAAAATTCAAAAAGGCTATGAGCAGCGCCAGCATAATAATGATGCCGCCCATCGTTGGCGTGCCGCTTTTTTTCAAATGGCTTTGCGGTCCGTCTGTACGAATTTGCTGGCCAAACTTCATTCGTTTCAGCAAGGGAATACAAATAGGCCCAAGTAGAGCCGCGAGCAAAAAAGAAACGCCTAGTGTGAATAAAATAATCATCATGTCCATGCTCTCACCCCACCTCTAAAGCTTGGACAATCTGTTCCATACGCATACCGCGCGAGCCTTTAACCAGCACAATATCCGCAGGCTGCAGCTGCGCTTTGAGCCACTCTGCCAGCTTTTCCTTCTCTTCAAAATGAATAATATCCGCTGCATCAGCCGCAGCGCCAAAGCTGCTCTTCACGCCAAGCGACGTGTGACGCGACAGCTGTCCGCAAGTTAGCACCGCATCCGCTTTCGCTGGCGTAATAAATACGCCCGTCTCATAGTGAAGCTGCTCCTCATCGGGTCCTAGCTCAAGCATGTCGCCAAGCACGATCCATTTTTTGCGGAAGCCGCTTACGCTCTCCAGCAAATCGATGGCCGCCCTTACCGCAGTCGGATTCGCGTTATACGCATCATTCAAAATCATCGCGCCATTAAAAGCCTTCACCGGCTGAATCCGCATGCCTGTCAGCTGCAGGCTGGACAATCCCTGGCGAATCCGCTCCCCAGTGATGCCAAAATGATGACCAATGGCTATAGCTGCCAGCGCATTGCTGACATTATGCTTGCCCGGCACAGGAATCGCATAGCTTTCCCCTTCAGCTGTTTCGGCTGAAACATCCGATTCTGGCACCGCTGCATTGGCTTGCAGGCTGGCACTTCCGTCTTTCAGCTCGAAGGCTGCCGATACCGCGTCTATAATCATATTCGCAGCTGTCCACCGGTTTCCGTCCATCAGGCCAAAAGCTTCCAATCTTGCACCAGCTGGAAGCGTAGTGTGGCCAAGACCGGAGGCGAGCAGCGGCTCATCACCGTTATACAGCAGCAGGCCGCCGGGCTGCAAGCCGGAAACAATTTCCAGCTTCGCTTTCGCGATGCCTTCGCGCGAGCCCAATTGAAGCATATGCGCATCGCCAATATTCGTAATGATGGCGACATCTGGCCGCGCAATTTGCGTCAGCAGCTCAATTTCGCCAAAGCCGCTCATGCCCATCTCCAGAACAGCTACCTCCGTCTGATCATCCAGCTCCAGCACCATCAGCGGCAGCCCGATATGATTGTTCAGGTTGCCTGCCGTTTTGTGCACGCGAAGCGAGGTGCCGAGTACCGCGGCAACCATATCCTTCGTCGTCGTTTTACCATTGCTGCCCGTAATGCCCACAACGCGCAGCCCTTCAAGCTCGGTGCGATAGGCACTCGCAAGCGCTTGAAGCGCTGCAAGCGTATCATCGACCTGAAGCAGAGGAGCGTCCGCAAGCTCCGGCGGAACAGCATGGCCGCGCTGCCACAGCGCAGCGGCAGCTCCATCCTTAAGCGCCTGGGCCACGTAGTCATGCCCGTCGAATTTATCTCCCACCAGCGGCACGAACAGCTGCCCCGCTGCAATTTTACGAGAATCAGTTCCTGCACCAGTGATGGCAACAGCGGAAGCAGCCGGATTCCATTCCGCCTTGCACATGCCGCCTATTTGTTCCAGCGTACGTCTAATCAATGTAATAATCCCCTTATCGCTTCTTTCGCAACTAGTCGGTCATCAAACGGATGCGTAATGCCCCCGATAATTTGATAGGTTTCATGACCTTTCCCCGCAATCAATACTACATCGCCAGGGCTTGCCATTTCAACCGCTTTTTCAATAGCGGCATGACGATCAACGAGCAGCTCGTAGCGGCTCTTGTCCACACCATCCTTCAAAAGCCCAGCCTCAACGTCTCGCAAAATGAGCTCAGGGTCCTCCGTACGCGGATTATCCGAGGTAATAATCGTATAATCGCTGTATTTGGCAGCAATGGCTCCCATAATCGGACGCTTCGTCCGGTCGCGGTCGCCGCCGCAGCCAAATACGCAAATGATGCGTGGCGGTGCGAGCTCCTTAACCGCGCCCAGCACGTTGTCAAGCCCATCCGGCGTATGAGCATAATCAACGATAACGGCAAAGTTTTGCCCAACGCTTACCGATTCCACGCGCCCCGGCACACCGGCCATTTTTTCCAGGCTCGCCTTGATTTGCTCAAGCGCTATGCCTTCAATTAACGCCGCGCTCATGGCCGCAAGCGCATTATACACATTAAACTTGCCGACCATCTTGAGCGTAATGTTTGCGCTGCCCGCGAAGGTGTCGACATGGAAAGACGTGCCTTGCGCCGTAATTTGAATATTAGAGGCACGGACATCCGCGTCATGATCAATTCCATACAAAATTGTATCAGCGGCTGTCATTTTTGCAAACATTTCCGAGGCTGGATCATCCGCATTGAGCACCGCATAGGAGCGCTCCGCCTCATCCCTTGCATACACATTGCCGAGCCGGGAGAAGAAAAGCCCCTTCGCTTCAGCATAACGCTCCATCGTGCCATGATAATCCAGATGATCCTGCGTCAGGTTCGTGAAAATCGCCGTGCGGAAACGGCAGCCCTTCACCCGGCCCTGCTCCAGCGCATGGGAGGACACTTCCAGCGCACAATATTGCGTACCAGCATCACGCATTTCCGCCAAATAACGCTGAAGCTGCAGCGCTTCTGGAGTCGTGCCCGACATCGGCTCGGTTTTTCCCGCATAACGCCGCTCCACTGTACCGATAACGCCTGCCGGCTTATGCTGATCATTCAAAATTTGCTCAATTAAATACGTCGTCGTCGTCTTTCCATTCGTGCCGGTAACCCCAATCAAATGCAAGGAGCTGCTCGGCTGCTTGTAAAAATAGTCCGCAAGCACCGCCATCACATGGCGGCTGCTGCCTACAACGAGCTGCGGAGCCGCAATATGCGGCAGCTCGCGCTCGACTACAAAGGCAGACGCCCCGCGCTCCGCCGCTTGTGGAGCAAAATCATGCCCATCCACTGTATGGCCAGGCAAACAAATAAACAAGCTGCCCATCTGTGCTGCGCGGGAATCCGTCTCAATAGCTGTAATCTCTATATCACCGCTGCCAATTAGCTTGGAAGTGATTAACCGGCTTGCCAATTCGCTTAATTTCATACGCTTATCTTCTCCTCCCATTACTCGGCAAACCTGAAGCCTTGCTGCCAAACCGAGCATGATGTCCTTCATTATTATTTATTATGTCTACCAGTATAGTCAATGCGTATGAGATATATCATCCTCATCGCCTAAATAGATGCGAATCGTAGAACCGCGATCTACCCGCGTGCCGGCAGCAGGCGCCTGGCGAATAACCGTCTGCCCCGTCCCTGCCGAGGTGAGGTTGAAGTTCATGTTCAAGTCCTCATAAATATCAGACACCGTCTTGCCAATCAGATTAGGGACAGCGACGATTGGCGTCTCGCCGTATTTATACACTTTGCCAATCTGCTTCTCCCTTTGCGGCACCTGCAGTACCGTCAATGCGTCCTCCATCATATTGCGTACGATCGGCGCCGCAACAAGCCCCCCGAATTGTATGCCTTGCGGATTATCGACCGCTACATAGATAACGATTTCCGGATCATCCGCCGGGGCAAAGCCGATAAAGGAAACGATATGCTCGTTTGGCGAATATTTGCCGTTCACGACCTTTTGCGCCGTACCAGTCTTGCCGCCAACGCGGTAGCCATCAATAAACGCATTTCGTCCGGTTCCTTTCGCTACGACACTTTCCAGCGCCTCCCGAACCGCCTTCGACGTTACCTCAGAAATGACCGTTCGCACCGCCTCCGGCTCCACGGTTTCCACCGTCTCCCCGGTATCCGGATTAATCCAGCTCTTCACCACATGCGGCTTGTACAGCGTACCGCCATTAATAGCAGCCGAGACAGCGGTAATTTGTTGAATAGGCGTAACCGACACCCCTTGACCGAAAGCGGTCGTCGCCAGCTCCACCGGCCCAACCCTGCTCAGCTTAAACATAATGCCGTTTTCCTCGCCGCCAATATCAATGCCCGTTTTTGTGCCAAAGCCAAAATTTTTAATATATTCGAACAGCTTATCTTTGCCCAGCCGCTGCCCAAGCGTCACAAAGCCCGGGTTGCAGGAGTTCTCGACAACTTCCAGAAAAGTCTGGCTGCCATGGCCGCCCTTCTTCCAGCAGCGAAGCCTTGCGCCTCCAACTTCAATTGCGCCCGGATCATAGAAACGCTCATTGTTCAGGTTGACCTTCTTTTCTTCAATAGCTGCCGCGAGCGTAATAATTTTAAACGTAGAACCCGGCTCATAGGTCATCCAAATCGGCAAATTCCGATTATACACTTCGGACGCGACTTCCTTGTACTTATCCGGCTCATAGGTCGGGCGGCTCGCCATCCCTAATATTTCGCCGTTTTTCGGATTCATCGCAATCGCCATAATCTGATCGGGCTGGTGCTGCGCCATCGCTTGATCCAGTTCTCGCTCCATGATGGCTTGAATCTGCTTGTCGATCGTCAGCTGCATCGTCAGCCCTTCCTTCGGCTCCACATACGTATCCGAGGAATTCGGCATCTGCCTGCCGCGCGCATCCGACAGAAAAGAGACATTCCCTTGAATGCCGCTAAGCTCGTCATTATACTTCGCTTCCACTCCCGTCAGCCCTTGGTTGTCTATACCTGTAAAGCCTAGGACATGTGCCGCCAAGCTGCCAAAGGGATAAAAGCGTTTATTGTCTTCGGCAGCTACAATGCCAGGAAGCGAGAGCTCCCGCACCTGCTGCGCCTTCTCCAGCGTCATTTTGCGGCCGCCGGGACGAAGCTGGACGAGCATTGATTTCTTCGTATTGATTTTGCCATAAAGCTCATCTGCCGTCATATCGAGCAGCGGCGCGAGCGCATCAGCCGTCGCCCGCTTGTCTTTAATTTGTGCAGGAATCGCCCAAATGGTAGGCGAGGTTACGTTGTAAGCCAGCTTAACGCCATTGCGGTCCCAAATTTCTCCCCGCTTCGCCATATAGGGAATATCCCTGCGCCATGAATTTTCCGCCTTGGCCGCCAGCTCGCTGCCCTTCCAAAGCTGGACATACCCTAGCCGCGCACCTAAAGCGGCAAATGCAATTACCCCAAAAATAAGCACCATAAACAATCGACGGCGCACCGTCACATTTGATACTTTCATCGCTTGCTCCTCCTCCGCCCTTTGCTTAAGGCAGAGCGTACACTGACGCTCATTCCCAGCCTATTCATGCGGCGGAGGAGATAGAACAAGCCCCTGGCAAGTCCGTAATCCTACTCTTGCCAGTCCGTTCCAGTCCATGTCAAATATGCTATTGCTCCTGAATTTCTCCTGTATCCTCTACATCATCCTGCATGGAGCTGTCTGAGGCAGCCTCTTCTTCAGTGCCAGCCTCGTTCTGTGCATTTGCCAATGCTTCCTCTGCCGTGATAGCACCCTCTGCGCCAGTTGGCGGCGATAGCTGTACGCGCAAAACCCGCTTGTCTCCCTGCTTCTCTTCCTTCTGAGAAATAATGAAGCCTTCCCCCTCTGCTAGAAGCTGCACATTCATCAGTGAAGCAACCTCCAGCGCATCACGCAGCGACAGCCCTGTCATGTCGGGAATGGTCAGCTTGTCCTGCTGCTCGGTGATGAGATAAACACGCTGGGCCCCCGCAATATTTTCCCCTGCTGCCGGAACCTGCTTGACTACAGTCGTCCCGGTGCCGACAACCTCAAACATTACATTGCGCGCTTTAAGCTCCTCTTGCGCTTGAGACAAATTCTTTTCGGTGACATCCGGCAGTTGAACGGTTGGCGACTTTTTATCGGCTGTCGGTTCCACTGCCGCGTTATCCGGCATTACGCCCATATGGCGCAGTGTTTTGTAAACAATCTCCTTGAAGGCCGGAGCGGCAACCTTGCCCCCGCCCGCGAGCGGATCGTTCGGCTCATCGACGACAATATAGACGACGACCTTCGGATTTTCAACAGGCGCGTAGCCGATAAATGAAACGACATATTTATTTTTGGAATATTTCCCATTAATAATTTTTTGTGCCGTACCGGTCTTGCCTGCTACACGGTACCCCTCAATGTAGGCATTTTTTCCGGTTCCGTTTACTTGGTCGGATACAACCTGCTCCAAATATTCACCGACCTTTTTCGACGTATTCTCGGAAATCACCTTGCGCACAACTTTCGGCTCAAACTTCTCGGTCGTATTCGTGTTCGGATTGTAAATTTCTTTAATAATTTGCGGCTGCATTAAATTACCGCCGTTTGCTACTGCAGCTACTGCAGCAATTTGTTGAATCGGTGTCACGGATACGGGCCCCTGTCCGAACGATGCCCGTGCAATATCACTGGGAATGCTCAAATTAATATTGATAACACCCTTTGATTCATTGCCCAGTTGAATGCCCGTCGGCTGCCCAAAGCCAAAACGATTGATGTAATCAACCAGCTTCTCGCCACCGAGCATTTGCCAGCCTAGTTTAACGAAAGCGACGTTACTGGAATGCTTCAGACCATCCAAATAAGAGATTTTCCCCCAGCCTATTCGATTGGAATCACGAACGGGACTACCTGGCACATTAATGCTGCCGGATTGAAAGGTCGCATTCGGTTCGAACAGCCCTTCTTCCACCGCAGCCGCCAGCGTTACAATTTTAAATGTTGAACCCGGCTCGTACAAGGATTTAATGGCATGGTTGTATGCATTTTCAAAGTTCGTATCCCAATACGTATTCGGATTGAAGGTCGGATAATTCGCCATGGCGAGAATTTCCATCGTATTAGGGTCAGCCGCAATGGCCGTTATGCTTTTGGGCTGATATTTATTCGCCACTTCCTTAATAGCTTCCTCTACATAATGCTGAATTTCGTTATCCAGTGTTAGTGTAATATCCTGCCCGTCTACGACTGGCTCGTAAACAACGTCGCCTTCCGCGAGTTGAACACGCTTGCCATCTTTCTCATACTTGATCTCACCATTCGTGCCCGCGAGCTTGTCATTGAAAAAGGATTCAATGCCCGCGAGCGCTTTACCATCCTTGTCCACGTAGCCTATCAGTTGAGATGCCATTGCATTGCGAGGATAATAGCGCTTTTGATCATCATATAAATAAATGCCAACGTCATTTACTTTGTTTTCTTTCTTTAGCTCATCCCGCAGCTCCTTGATTTTATCAGCCACCGATTTGTCGATATTCCAGCCGCCATCACGAATTTCGCGCTGCCCGTAAAATTCGCCTTTATCGTTTTGCGCAGTTACAATTTTGCGCAGCTCATCCTGCGGCTTATTCAAAATCGCATTCAGCCCTTCTACAACCTCATCGGCAATGCCCAAACTATCAATCTGCTTCGGATTGACTGCTACATTATAGGCAAGTGCATCCATTGCCAGCACATTGCCATTGCGATCCGTAATGGTCCCCCTGTTCGCGACTAAAGTTTCTGTATCCGCCCAGCGTTGTTTTGCCATGTTATACCAAGTGTCTCTATCAACTACTTGCACCCAGAAAATTCTACCAATTAGAATAAGAAAAAGGAGGGTAATTACCCCTCCAAAAAACAATGTACGCATCCTGATTCGTTTTACCATACGTCCTCCCTACTCACCCTTTGCAGTAGCCGATTCCTCTTTGCCTGTATTTACGGTTATGCCTGGCTGATAATTGTTGACCATCCCCTGGCTTTCCGCCATTTTCCGAATAAACTCTGGGTCGCTCAGCATTTCGACCTGCTTCTTCAGCTCTTTCAGCTCCACGTTCACCGCTTCATATTCACTGGTCACATGTTTTATCTCTACGCTCATTTTATAAATTTCGGCATACCTGAAAATAATAACGCCTGCAACAAGCACGCATGCAATTACAGTAAACAAGTACAACAGCTTTTCCTGCATCGTTATCGTTTTTCTTTTTACGACCACCCGTTTGTTTTGCTTAATTGCTGGCTTCTGCTCCGGTTTTTTCTTAGGCTGCAGAGCCAAATTCCCATTCGTATAGGCCACTCCAGAACCTCCTTAAGATCTCACAATTTTTCTGCGATTCGCAGCTTGGCTGAACGAGCGCGTGGATTAGTCTCCAGCTCCTGCTCACTCGGAACAATGGGCTTGCGGTTCACTAACCGAAGCTTTCCTGTGCCGCCGCACACACATTTAGGGAAATCCGGCGGACAAGTGCATTTTTCTAAAAGGCTCGCAAAAAGTTGCTTGCAGATTCGATCCTCCAGGGAATGAAACGTAATGACGGCCGCCCGGCCGCCCGGATTCAGGCAGCGAATCGCCTGCTCCAAAGCTTCTTCCTCCGCGCGCAGCTCATCATTAACGGCAATTCGCAGCGCCTGGAACGTACGCTTTGCAGGATGCCCGCCTGTGCGTCTTGCGGCCGCAGGAATGGACAGCTTGACGAGCTCCACAAGCTCTCCTGTTGTCTCGATCGGCTTGCTGTCCCTCGTCTTGATAATCGTCCTGGCGATGGATCTGGCAAACTTCTCCTCGCCATAATGGGACAGAATCCGCGATATTTCACGTTCATCCCAGGTGTTGACAATTTCATGAGCGGTCATTGCTCCTCCTTGATCCATCCGCATATCAAGCGGCGCGTCATGATTATAGCTAAAGCCGCGCTCTGCCTCATCAAGCTGAGGACTTGATACACCAAGGTCAAACAGGATGCCATCTACCTGAGGTACGCCGTCCACAACTGGCACATCGCAAGTGAGCAGCATTTGTTCCAAATAACGGAAATTGCTTTTTACAAGTGTTACTTTATCCAAATACGGTGCAAGCCTGATCTTTGCGTGGTTCAGCGCAATATCATCCTGATCAAAAGCGATTAACCGTCCTCCCTCGCCCAAACTCGACGCAATGCGTTCACTGTGTCCCGCCCCGCCGAGCGTGCAATCGACGTAAATGCCGTCCGGCTTAATGGCCAGGCCGTCAACCGCTTCCTCCATAAGTACTGTTACATGCTGAAACACGCAATTGCCCTCCCGTTCTTGTTGTCTAGTCTTGGTCGTATTGTTCCATTATCAGCAAGTTTTCGAAATCACCTGTTTAAAAGTTAAAGTCAAAATCGACCAGCTTCTCGGCAATTTCATTAAAGGTTTGCTCGGACTCAGCATAGTAGCCGTCCCAAACTGCCTTGCTCCATATTTCTACCCTGCTTGAAACCCCCAGAACCATACAATCCTTGTCAATTTTCGCATATTCTCTAAGATGTCCCGGCAAGTTTACCCTTCCCTGTTTATCCAGCTCGCATTCGGTTGCCCCGGAGAAAAAGAACCGGGTGAATGCCCTTGCATCTGCCTTCATGAGCGGAAGCGATTTGAGCTTTTGCTCAAGCACTGTCCATTCGCTCATGGGATAAACAAACAAGCAGTTGTCGAGACCGCGGGTGGCAATAAAGGAAGCGCCTAGTGAATCACGGAATTTGGCTGGTACGATAAGTCGACCTTTGTCATCAACGCTGTGTTGATATTCGCCCATGAACATAAGATCGCCTCCACCCTCTCTCCCTTATTCCCCACTTTGCTCCACTTTCCCCCACATAACATAGTGTAATTCGCCATACAACAATAAAATCCTGCTCATAGGAGCAGGATTTTGTTAAAATGTTTGGCCTTATGAATAAATTTTCATCTTACCTTTCTTTTCTAGCACGGAAAGCGAGCTTAATATGCGCTATTGCTGCTCAGGCTCTGGCTTTGCAGGCGGTATTTTGGCGCGGGAACGACGTACAAACCACCATATGACAAGCCCGATAATTACTGGAATAACGAGTGCAGGAAGCGCTCCTGCGAGGAAGACGAGCAGCCCTTGCAGGACGTTCCATGTTCCTTCGTAGCTTGTTTTGAAGGACGACAGCATTTTGCCGCCTAGCGATTTCTCTTCCTTGTCCGTCTTCACTGACACATCAATCGGCTGATACAGCCTCAGCTCAATCGTTGAGAAAGCTACATTTTTGTCCAAATAGCGCGTGCGCCCTTTGATCTGTTCAATTTCCTCCTGAACCTTTGCAAGCTGCTGCGAAAATTTGACCAAATCATCCGCCTTTTCCGCCTTATCCATGAAAGCAAGCAGCCTTTGCTCCACCACCTGCTTCGCCTTCAGCCTCGCTTCCAGATCGACGTATTCCTCCGTCACATCGGTTCCTTTCAGCTCGCGCTCCAGATGCTTATTCTCGATCCCCTCCAGCCGCTCCACGAATGGCATAAATCCTTGAGCCGGCACCTTGATCGTATAGTTCGCACCCAACTCATTGCCATACTGCCCATCCTGAAAAGCAAGGATGTACCCGCCAGCTTGATGGATGGCATTACGCAGCTGCTGAGCCGCCGCCTCATAGTCGGCAACCTCCATCGTCATTGTCGCCGTATAAATCAGCTTTTGGTTAAACGCTTCGCCACCTATCGTCATGCTGTCGATTGGGCTATCTGAGGGCGCGGTCGTCAACGCTTTATTGTTTAAGGCTGTGCTCGTTTCTTTAGAAGCTGCTGCGCCATCACTCGTGTCTGAGCTGCTGCTCTGCTGTTCAAGCTTTTCGCTAGAGGTCTGGGCCGCACTCATTCCCCCCTCAGATGCATGATCGCTGTTTGCAGACGAGCAGGCCGAAAGCAGCAGCATAATCGCCAGCATGAGCGATGCCGGCAGCAAAATGAGCTTTTTATTTAAGCTTCTTTCGTTTGCTCTTTCTTTGGCTATTTCTTTGGCTGTTTCTTTCATTTTTGTTTTCTCTATTTTTGTCATAAAAATGGCCCCCTTTGCTCTAGTTACCGTCCTAGACGTAAATTTTGACAAAAGGTTGCTCTTTTTGGAAACAAAAACAGCCGCTGCCACCGCATTTAAGCGGCAGAAGCGGCTGTTTCTCTGTTTATCTATTGCTATACAACAAGGGGGTAGGATTAAACGTTCCAGCTGTCCTGATAAGCAATTTGCTCTGCTGTCAGCGTATCGATGCTGATGCCCAGCGATTCCAGCTTGATGCGCGCTACGCTTTCGTCCAGCTCATACGGCAAATTAACCACTTTTTTGCCCAGTGCTTTATACTGCTCATTTACGTAGCGGAGCGACAGCGCTTGAAGCGCGAACGTCGTATCCATAATTTCTGCCGGGTGGCCATCGCCTGCCGCCAAGTTGACAAGTCGTCCTTTGGCAATGACATAGATGCTTCTGCCATCTTCCAACTGGTATTCCTCAATATTGTTGCGAACGGTGCGCACATTGGTAGAAAGCGCCTTGAGTTCAGGAATGTTGAACTCCACATCAAAGTGTCCAGCGTTCGCCAAAATCGCGCCGCCCTTCATCACCTTGTAGTGCTCGCCGCGAATGTTGTCGCGGTTGCCTGTTACCGTAATGAATACATCGCCCAGCTTGACCGCTTCCATCATCGGCAGCACGGTGAAGCCGTCCATATGCGCTTCCACGGCACGAATCGCGTCCACTTCAGTGACGACTACTTTGGCGCCAAGGCCTTTGGCGCGCATCGCTACGCCTTTGCCGCACCAGCCGTAGCCTACAACGACGACGGTTTTGCCAGCAATAACGAGGTTCGTCGTTTTGTTCAGCGAGTCAAATACCGATTGGCCTGTACCATAACGGTTATCGAACAAATATTTGCAGTAGGCATCATTAACCGCCACCATCGGAAGCTGCAGCGTGCCATCCTTCTCCATCGCCTTCAGACGAATGATGCCCGTCGTCGTTTCTTCCGCGCCGCCACGAAGATTTTCACGCAAATCCGGGCGGTCTTTATGCAGCAGCGTAATCAGCTCTCCGCCGTCATCAATAATAAGATCCGGCTTCGATTCGATTGCTTTAATAATGAGCTCATTGTACTCTTCCGGGCTAGGATTATGCTTCGCAAACACGGTAATGCCGTCTTCTACGAGCGCCGCACAAATATCATCCTGAGTGGACAGCGGGTTGCTGCCCGCAATGGTAACTTCCGCTCCGCCAGCCTTTACCACTTTAGCCAAATAAGCCGTTTTCGCTTCCAAATGCAGCGCAATCGATACTTTCAGGCCTTTGAATGGCTGTTCCTTCTCAAATTGCTCGCGAATGCTGGAAAGCACAGGCATATGAGCGCTAACCCAGTCAATTTTCAAATGTCCTTCCGGGGCAAGCTTAATGTCGCGAATAATGCTTTTCTCAATTGTGCTCATGGGTATATTCATCCTCCAAATTTAAGTTTATAAATAAATGATTTGATGACCGCCCAGCGGGGAAAAAGGAGCCTCCAGCAGCTTGTCGAGCCATGAGGTTCCGTAACGGTTCCAATAAGCGATCATATTCAGCACCCGCTCCTGCGGTTTGCCGCTTGGCCACAAGGACAGCGCAATGCGGTCCAGCTGACGAATAGCCGCTTCGTATTGCTTCTCATGGGCATCCTTCGTGCGCGTCTCAAGAAACGTAATTTGCTCGATGATTTTCTGACGATTCGTATCGCCAAGCTTGGCTAGGCCCGGTTGTACCGAAGCAGCCAGGTCAAGCAGCGGCGCATACAAATCCTCAAACGCCTGCTTCGCTGCGGCAAACTTCTCGTCAATGGACAGCTGATCCTGCTCCGCCAGCCACTGCTGCTTGCGCTCCTCGAAGCGCACCGCCACATCCTCAAGCGTCAGTTCGTATTTGCCCATATGCTTGGCCACTGTACCTTCAACAAGCGTAAAGGATATACGCGGCAATACAATCGGCATTTCCATATCAAGCTTGCGGAAAGCTTCTCCGATAATCGCCCAATAAGCAATTTCCGCACCACCCAGCACCGTACCAAGCACCGGGAACAAATAATCCTGCATCAGCGGGCGTGTCAGCACATTGTTGCTGAGCTGCTCCGGCTGCTGCCGCGCCATGTCCAGCAATTGCTCCTTCGTTAGCGAATAATCGCCCTTGCGGCTCTGAAAGCTTCCCTCCTGCTTATAAAGCAGCGTCCGCTCCTGCCCTTTATCTGTTTGGAAAACAAACAGATTGGCACTGCCAGGCGTTACATCAACCTGCAGCGGATAGCCAAGCTCCTTCACCTGGTTGGCCACAGCTGTATACGCCTGCTCCAGCTCGTCGTTGTGCGTGATCAGCTTCTCGAACATAGGCGCCTCTAGCTTGCGCAGCTGCGGATCATCGGCATCCATAATAACCAGGCCTTGCTTGCTCAGCAAGCAGCTGATTACACCGGCAAACATTTCCGATAACGATTGCGCCTGCTCCGTAATTTGCCCCAGCTGCTGAAGAATTTCCGGCTTAAAATCGGAATGAGGCAGCGCCTGCTCCAGCTCAGCCAGCAGCTCAGCCCACGTATTAGCATCAATAGCCGTGCGGCTAACAGATGTTCTTGCACCTTCCGGACGGGCAGCCGCAAGCTTGCGCAGCCCTTGGTCCGCGGTCAGCACATAGGCATGGTTCGCTTCGTCCCAGTCATGATCCTCTCCAGCAATCCAAAATACGGCAGCGACCTTTCTCCCAAGCAGCTGCTCGGCATGGCGGGCTGCGCCGATAATCGATACGGCTTTATGTATAACGAGAAGAGGTCCAGACCATAGACCAGCCTGCTGGCCGCCAACGATAACCGGCGCACCTTCCGCAATCGCATCAATGGCAGCCAGCGCCTCGGGCGCAGCGTTCCATTTGCTATTGTAATCACGCAGCACAGCAGCGACTGACGCAGCTTCCGCCCTTGCGCCCGCCGATTCTGTAAGCCGCTTGGCACGCAGCTCCCAATCGCCCTTGCGACCCGGATGATAGCCAAACAAGGACTCAACCCTTGAGTCCGTCAGGTTCACATAGGCGTCCGTGAGCGGCTGGGTGCTTGGTAATGAATAAGTTTCGGTAGACATAAGCCACCCCTACCTCCTAATTGAAACCATATATTTAAGCTTAAATGCTTATGATTCTGCCTGTAACAGACAAATTGATTGTACACAAGATGTAGGGCGCGCGTCAAAAGAAAAACAGGCCCTTTGCAAAAAGGCCTGCTTTGAAGCAGTTTGCAGTCTGTTACAATCCGCCATTATATCGAAAATATAGATTGGCCTATGGCAATAAACATAAGCAGCAGATAAAGCATGCTCATCGTGAAAAATCCAAGCCTCCAAACAGCGCGGAATATTCTTTTCACATTGACGCTGCCGCGTTTGCGGAACTGGGCGTTGCCCAGCAAGCCGCCGCCAATCAGCATAAACAATAAAATGCCATACAAACCAAAAGAATTATGGAATAAGGAATCAAGCAGTACAGCCACGCAGCCGATCAGCAGCGCAGTCGTCACATCCATTGCCAGACGAAAAGCTTTTTTGCGGTCTTGTATAATTGCGCCGTAGCCAAAATAAATCAGGAGAAAAGGTATTACCGGAATAACCGCCATATAGGCATAAAAATGCTTGATGCTCTCCCATATTATCCCCATCTGTATCGCCTCCCTATCGCCGATCATCCTGCAAATGCCGTACCATTTCGCTCATGGCATCGTTCAGTGGCGATTCCATGCCAACACGTCTAGCAAGGCTGGAAACGCCGCCATTAATCCATTGCACCTCAGTTGGACGGCCCGCCCGTACATCGCTAAGCATCGATGAAACATTGGCTGAAGTAGCCGCGCAGACAGCAAGCACTCTCTCCCAAGCGCCCTCTTCAAGCTCCGCGCCGCCTGCCACGCGTAATATCTTATTTGTTTCCTCATATAAAGCGCGCATGAGCCGCAGCCTTGCCGAATGCTGTGGCAGCTCGCCGTTCGTCACATCAAATAAAGCTGTTAGCGGATTAATGATTGCATTAATGAGGAGCTTCTCATAAACTTGATTGTTCATTGTCTTCGACAGCAACACCCTAAATCCTGCCCATTGCAAGGCATTTTGTAACATTAATTGTTGATTTTCATCCTTTTTGCCCGCTGCTTGTCTATTTAATGGCGCTGGACCAAGGGATAGCTGCCCCCTGCCGGTATGCCGGACCGTTCGTTCATCTTGGCGCAGCGCCCCTTCGGTCGTAACCCCAATAAACAAAGGAAGCTCCGGAAGCTCCTCCGCCGCCAGCTCCAAATGTCCGATGCCGTTTTGTAAAAAAAGTACGGCCGTAGCCGCCTCAGCGAGCTTCCTTATATCGCGAAGCAGCTCTCTCGTCAAATCCGCCTGCTTGACGGTGACGATGATCCAATCTGGCGCCTGCTGCTGCCCTACGCAGCCAGCCGCTGCTTCAGTTGCTGCCGCATTTAAGCTACTGCTATGTACCCTTGCTATCTTTGCAGGCTGCGGTGAAGCTTCCCCTGCTCCGCCCGCTTCGTCAAGCTCCAGCAAGCGAATGCCTTCTTCCGCCAGTAGAATGGACTGATGCTCTGTGCGTGTCCATACCGTAACCTTGGCTTCCGTAAAGGCCAGCTTCGCTGCATGAAGCAGTCCCAGCGCTCCTCCGCCTACTATGGCGATATGCATTCCCTCTACCTCCTGCTTTCATGCGCTTTCTTCCATTATACGCCTATCCTATAAAGACGCCAACAGCCCACCGAATCATCCGGCGGGCTGTTAACAATTCTATTCAATTCGTTCCAGGTTGCCATTGGCATCCATCTTGAAGCGCGGCTTCGCTTCCTCATCATTCGTCAGCACGGCAAGCCGTCTGGCGCGGTCCATAATTTGAATCAGCGTTTTGTAATCATCGTTAACGGTGTGGTAATCGCTTTGAGCGTTGTTCACCTCACGAGACAATCTTTCATTTTCGCCCCGCAAACGGCCAAGCTCCTCTTCCTTCTCTCTCAGCTCTTTCTCGAACGACTTGAGCTGACGTCCTACATCGTGGTACGTTGTCTTGATTTGACGCAGGAAGCGAATAACCGAATCAATGGAAAGCAATTCTTCCGTTGCTTGCGATTCCGCCTTTAAACCTCTCTCATCTGTCGCCTCATAAGCAGACAGCGAGGATACTTGCGGAGTTGCCGCTATCGCTTGTTTTTTCAAATAATTGCGTTTCTGCCGCTGTTGCTTGGCTATCTGTATGGCTTCTTCATAACGCTTGCGGACACAGCTGTTCCAGCGGAATCCACATGCTGCGGATGTACGGCCAATCCGCTCCCCTACCTCTTCGAAAGCTCCAAGCTGGGTACTGCCTTCTCTAATATGGCGCAGGGTCACTTCGGCGAGAATTAAATCATCGTCTGGACTCCACGCATCTTGTCTGACTGCTGTCATGCAACCAAAACCTCCTAACGTAAAGACGCTTACCTTATATCTATGCCCTTGGTAGAGTTCATAGAATCTATTGGATACTAAATTGTATAACCATTTTTTCAAGCCCTCATACATATTCGGACTGTTTCTGGTGCAAACTTATGCAGAAAGCAGTCTTTCTTTGCAAAAAATGTTGTCCTCAGCCAAGCAAAAACGACTTCGTCGTCCTTCTGGGACGAGCGAAGAGCTTTGCCCTAGAATTCTAAGCGGATATAAGGATGAAATTTATAAATGCTTAGAATTCAAGGTGAAACGGCCGAAAGCCGTCCTCTGGCGGCCCGTTTCACTTCGAGAAATATAAGCGTATTTATAGGAGTAAACTTATAAATGCTTATATTTTGAAATAGCAGGTTTACACCTATTTGTACAAACGTTATAATAATCTGTAGAAAATCGTGTCTAAAGCGAAAGGGGGATATACAGATATGGCACGTATGTATCGGGTTTTGGGTTTCTGGACCCTTGTCATTGGCCTTATGGCGTTTGCTGGACATATGACAGAATTTGCATTATTGTTTTTCGCCCAAGCAGTAGCTTTCGTATTTTTAGGCTATTTGAACTTTACAGAAAAAACGTACATCGTTATGTTCTGGGGCTACATGATTATCGCATTTGGAGGCTTTACATATTGGACCGTGTTCCAAATGGGCAATCCTTTTTAAAAATATAAGCATTTATAAGTTTCATACTTATTATTAGGCTTATATTTCTCGGAATGAAACGCGCTGCGCTGTCAAAGGACAGCTTTCGGCCGTTTCACCTTGTGTCCGCTTGAATATCGGAAAAAACGGCGTGATCCTCGTGGGTCCGCCGTTTTTTAATGTGCAGAATGGTCCGTATACGCGTAAAATGCCGCGATAATTGCCCTATAGTCCTGTTCATGCTTTTCCAAATGTAAGATATAATAGAATAATTCGCCGCATATAATGACCAGGAAGAGAGGAGGCCGAGAGTGGCATTTCAAAGCTTTCCTACACGGTTCGCGCTGCTTGCGCTGATGGCCAGCATGCTGTCCCTGTGGTGCATGATGCCCGCATTTGCCGAGCCCGCAACCTCTAATAGCGAGGAAACCCGGCTGCTGCTGGAAAAAAGCCTGTCCGTCGTCGAAATTGATCATGAAATCAAGCGCGTTCAAGTGCAGCAGGCCGACTTGACCAAAGAAACAGCCGATGCCAAGCAAGCGCTGGAAGAACAGGAGCGACAAATCGCTCACAAGCGCGAACAAGCTGGTAAAGTACTGCGTGCTTATTATATGGGGGATCGGGATATTTGGCTGACTGCGCTGTTATCGTCACGGTCATTGTCGGATTTTTTGATGGTCATGGAATATGCCGATTTAATTTTCGCGCATGACCGCGATGTGATGAAGCTGTACAAGGAGGAATATGCCCAGCTCGCGAAAGGGATTGAGCAGCTTGGCAAGAAGCAGCAAGAGCTCGCCTCGATCGAGCAGCGGCTGAAAGAACAGCGTGCCAGAGTGCTTACGCTGCAGGAGCAAATAGAAGGTGGACTTGCCGGGCGTTCAGATGCCGACAAGCTGCGGCTTATGATGGAAGAATTGAACAAGTACTGGGAGTCGGTTGGCCTTTATGAAGTCAAACAGTATTTTAGCGCCTTAGCGAAAGCGATGCAGAAGCTGCCGGAGTGGCTGCAAAACAATAAGCAGTATTTGGAAATGACTGGACTAACGTATACGATTCGCATTCCTGAGGATGCGTTGAATGCGTTTCTGAGGGATCAAGATGAGCGCTTCAAGCAATTTTCCTTCTCCTTTGAAGAAGGCTCCTTGACCGCATATGGCAAGCGGGATGCGCTGGAGTTAAGCGTGGCCGGCCATTATACGGTTGAACAGGAGCCGCACAATGGTATTATTTTTCATGTAGACGAGCTTCTGTTCAATGGTCTATCGTTGCCTGACACAACTAAGCAGGAGCTTGAGAAGCAGTTTGACCTTGGCTTCTATCCCTCCTTCATTGTTTCCTTCCTGCAAGCAACTGAAGTAGAAATTAAAGACGGTGAGCTTATCGTCACCTTACAAGTCAAGCTATAGGGATGTCCCTATAGCTTGTACGAATGCTTTCATCGTGATTTCGCCTTCTGCATATTGCCGCCATAGCTGCTGAGCATGCATCCAGCGCTCGTGCCAATCGGGATCAGTCGGCTGAGCGGAAGGCTCGCCGTTCAGCACCTTAAGCCACCACTGCGGCGGACTGCCAGCCCCCGCTGTACCGCTCTCCTGAATATTATCGGAACCTGTATACAAGGAATTTTTGGCCGGCAGCTTCCCCGTTATCGCATAGCTTTGCTGCTGCCCGCCAATTTCCACCATTTCTTTAATCCACATAAAAGCTTCTTCCTTCATTTTACTCGTTCCGGCCACGACATAGCTCCTGCTTCCAAGCCATACATCATGAATCGCGCCTTTATCCAGCAGCAGCATGCCTTGCTCCTTCGCAGATAGCTTACTGTAAACGGACCATTGAATGCTGGCAGAGGCAATATGCTGCTCCACCATTTGTGTGCCAGTAGACAAGCTATAGTCTGCCAGAGCTGATGATGTAATTCGTCCGGCTACCGACTCCAGACGTTTGAGCTGTTCCTGCACAGCCTTGCTGTCAAAATGCAAATAGGCCGCTCCAGCTTCTTCTCCCTCTGCTGTCCATTCATCCAGCCATACAAGCAAGGATGCGACATTATGAGGCTCTACATAAAGCGCCTGCCACTCTTTGCCGCCACTTTCCAGCTTATGAATCAAATTGCTAAAAGCGTCCCAATCCGCTGGTGGCTTCGACAAGCCTGCTTCAGCGAGCAAAGCCTTGTTCCATACCGTCACGTAAGGGTCTGCATCAACTGGGATGCCCCACAAATAGCTGTTCCACCTCAGCGGGTCAAGCAGCCTCGCAGGACGCTCAGCCATCGTATCAGAGGTGCTGGGCACATCAACGGGATTGAGCAAGCCGCGCACCGCAAACTCGCGCACCCATTCGCTGTCCATGAGCATAACATCCGGTGCTGCTCCAAGCTCCAGCGCTTCTTTCCACTGGGCATAGCCGTCGCCTTCATCCACCATATTTGTCAGCTTGACCATTGTATTGGCATGCTTCATTTGATAGCTATTTGTCGCTTCCTTAAGCTTAGAAAATTCATCTTCATTCATGGAAACGGTTACATTTAGTATCTGCGATTGATCTGCCTGCTCTTCTCCGCCCGCCGGCTCGGCATTCGTATCTCTATTTAAATTTTCAGCCCGGTTAAGGGTCCTATCGCTAAAGTTTAATAGTAGAAAAATAATAATGAATAAAGCCAAAACCGCTGTCATTGTAGCATATTTCCTGATCGACACAGCAACCCTTCCCCTCCACTTTCATCTGGGCACATTTTATATCATAGCAATTAATGCAAGTATTGTCCAAATTAGTAGAGAGCGGAGTATTGGCGAAAAAGGAGCGGCGCTGCATGAAAGGTTTGGCTTTCGATCGCTATTGCCAATGGATTCCATGGAATTTACGCTAAAGCGTAGAAATCCATCGGCAAATGCGAACGCTCCGCTTCTACAGCTCAAACCTTTCATTCCGCTTTGCCATTTTCACCAAATGGGAAAGCGCAGAGAAAAGGACTGCGCTCATTTCGTCGCAGTCCACTTTTACAAACCCATAATTTCATTTTCGCCTTATTTGCAGCGGCTTAACGAAAGAAATTAGAGCATACCTCAGCTTAGAAAGCTGATAGCAAGAACAAGAGCTTAAAGCAAATCCGCTGCCAGCTGGGCCAGCTTGGAGCGTTCGCCCTTCTCCAGCGTCATATGGCCGCTGATGCCTTCGTTTTTGAAATGCTCTACAATATGTGTTAAGCCATTGCTGGTTGCATCCAAATACGGATGGTCAATTTGCTCTGGGTCGCCCATAAGGACGATTTTACTGCCTTCGCCTACACGCGATACAATCGTCTTCACCTCATGCTTGGTCAAGTTCTGCGCCTCATCAATGATAATGAATTGGCCCGGAATGGAGCGCCCACGAATGTAGGTCAGCGCTTCTACTTGAATGCTGCCAAGACCCATCAATATTTTCTCAATATCACCGGATTTTTTCGTATCGAATAAATATTCCAGATTGTCATAGATCGGCTGCATCCAAGGCCGCAGCTTCTCCTCCTTCTCCCCTGGCAAATATCCGATATCCTTGCCCATTGGAACGACCGGACGGGCAATTAACAGTTTTTTGTATTTATGCTCATCTTCTACCTTGAGCAGGCCCGAAGCTAGTGCAAGCAGTGTTTTGCCTGTGCCAGCTTTACCCGTTAAGGTGACAAGCGGAATTTCATCGTTAAGCAGCAACTCCAGCGCCATGCGCTGCTGCGCGTTGCGGGCCGTAATGCCCCACACCGGATCATTGCTGAGGAACAGCGGCTCCAGCTTAACCCCATCCTGTGACACTTTGAGCAGTGCGGACTTGGAGGTTCCCATTTCATCTCGCAAAATGACGAATTCATTCGGATTCAGCCTGCTGCCAAGCTGCAAATTTTTCACCGTCAAAAACCGGTACGAATAAAATTCGTCGATAATCGCAGGATGTACGAACAACGTCACATACCCGGCGTATACGTCAGAAGGGGCTACAATGCGGTCAGACATGTAATCTTCTGCCATCAGGCCGAGCACATCCGCTTTAATGCGGACGAGCACGTCCTTGCTCACCAGCACGACAGAGCTTGTTTCCTGACGATCCAATTGCTCCAAATGATAATTCATTGCAACTGCCAGTATTCGGTTGTCATTAGACATCTCGCCAAACATTTCCTGCACCCGCACGAAGCTGCGGTGATTTAATTCTACCTTGAGAACGCCGCCGCCAGACAGCGGAATGCCTTCGTGAAGCCGTCCTTGCTCACGCATTTTATCGAGCGTACGTGAGATAGAGCGGGCGTTGCGGCCAAGCTCGTCTGCCAATCTTTTCTTGGAGTCAATCTCTTCCAATACCACCGCGGGAATGATTACTTCATTATCGCCAAAGGCGAAGATCGCTTGCGGATCATGAAGCAGCACATTTGTATCGAGCACGAATATTTTTTTCATGAAAAACCCTCCCGGCGTGGACATTCAATTGAAAGGCCTATACATAGCCATACTATACTGCGGGTACACTAGGTTCTGAATAACGATCTGCAACAAGAAAGACGAGGTGGCTCACGTGTATAAACGGTTATTGGTATTAATCGCAATCGCTGTTATTGCGGCTGGTTGCAGCACCGTCAAGCGAAACGAAATGGCATCACCCTCTCCACAGCAAAATCATGCGAACGGCGCTGTAAGGGCGCAGCAGCTTGCGAAAGATTCCGTTAAACCATTGAAAACGAATAAGGAAGTCGCTGATCATCTTGAAAAGCTTGCAAAAGGCGTTCGCGGCGTAAACAACGCGCATTGCGTCGTGCTCGGTAAAACAGCCGTTGTCGGCATCGATGTCGACAGTAAGCTGGATCGTGCTCGAATTGGTACGATTAAATATTCCGTTGCCGAAGCTTTCCATAAAGATCCTTACGGTATGGATGCTGTCGTAACAGCCGATATGGACGTCTCACAGCGACTTAAGGAAATGGGAGCCGATATTCGGCGCGGAAAGCCGATCAAGGGCTTCGCTGAAGAAATGGCCGATATTATCAGCCGCATCGTGCCGCAAATACCACGCAATGTGACGCCTCATCGGCCGGAGCAGCCACAGACGCAATCGCACACCCAGTCCCGCATGCAGGAGCAAGAGCATCAGCTTCATGAGAAGCAAATCCAAAAGCACGCAACGCATGTGGACAAGCATTAACGCTCACGCAAACGCACAGAAAGCCTGACGACCCTATGATCGTCAGGCTTTCTTATAGGCGTACATACTTGTTCACGAGAAGTACAGATACACGAAATGACGTTTGGACAAGCTTCTGCCGTCATAGCCACACCAGCAAAACCACGTTTAAAACGAGGCATGCAATCAGCTTCGATGAGTTGCTCGAAATTGGCGGCTAAGAATACGGTCATCAGCATGACCTCCTTCTAACAGGAATAGCATTCGGTATCCTTAGCTCCTATTATAGCCATTATTGAATCCAGCGTCTATGGTTATTCAGCCATTTTTGCCTGAAGTACCGCGCGCGCTTCCTCAAGCGATGTGGAATCAACATATACATATGGGCTCTTCCACGTTCCGTTTAACGCTTGGAACGTAATATCGGAGCTGCCCATACCCAAATATGTACTGAGCATATTTTTAATTTCAGACGGAGGCATATCGAGCGTCAAATTACTGCCGACTGCGCCGATGACCTTATCGTATTTCGTAACGCCCTCAAACGATTTCATTTTATCAAAAATCGCTCCAATAACTTCCATCTCCCGGCGATTGCGGTCGAAGTCGCTGGATTCGGCTGTTCCCTGATTCGATTTGCGATAGCGCACATAATCGAGGGCATTTTTACCATCAAGCACCTGCTGGCCTTTGCTCAAATTAATGTTTGTGCCATCGGCCGTATCCCGGTAACGCATATCCATATCGACATTCACCTCAACGCCATCAAGCGCATCAACAACATCGGTGAAGCCTTTAAAGTTAATAATGCCGGTGTATTTCAAATCAACGCCAAAATATTTAGACAGCATTTCGCGAATTTCCTTTTTCGCTTCCTTCTCTGCCGCTTCTTTGTCCATATTTTTCTCAGTCCGGGCATTATTGAAGAAAGTGCTGTAATTCGCGTTCGCCTTTCGCTCGCGATAACCTTCTACTTGCAGCACCGAATCCCGTGGAATCGAGACGACGGAGGCTGATTTCGTATTCGGATTAAAAATAGCGACCAGCATCACGTCGGTATTTAAACCTCCGCCATTTTCACGTGAGTCAATACCGAGCAGCACCATGCCTGTAGGCTTTTTCTTAACAGATTCTTCTTCCGGCACGACAATATTATTCGCTGTCCCAATCGTATCAACCGCATTGGTAGCCACGTACGCAAGATAACCGACATATAGCATAATTAAAATAAGGACGGAAAGCACAGCAAACATAATTTTAATCCAAACGCTGCCTTTTTTCTTTTTCTTGTTAGGCTTCGGAGCTGTTTTTTTGGCCCCACCCGGCCTACTTGCAGCCGTTCTAGGGGGTAAACCTTTAGAGCCCTCGCTCATAGCAACCACCTTCAAATCCTTTGTATTTCGTTTCTGTCCTCACTTACGCAAAGAAGCAGCGATACCCACGAATTCTCGCGGATATCGCTGCTGCAGAAGGCAGATCCGATCTTAAGAACACGCTAACGTCTCATATGCCGTTACTTCCGGAGTCTGATTCCTTTACAGCGTGCTTGCCTGCCCGTTTACTTTGCAGCTTGTCATACAGCTGGCGACCGCGAAGCATAAGCATCATTAATACAGCAATCCCCATACATTGAATAATCGGCAGCGAATCCACCTGTAAAATCCAAAGCACGAAAGAACCGAATACGATCAAAATGTAAACCAGCACTTCCTTTAGAATTGGCAGCTTCGCATTATTCGCCCGAAACACGGTATTGAAAATATAGATCGTGAATCCTAATATGAGCAAATAAGAAACGACCCAATGATCACTAAACCATTGCTGCATGCCGTTAAACCTCCAATCAGGCGGCTAGCGCCTTAAACGCCAGCTTGTGATGTCTTGCGTTGTTTTTCTGCACGCTCGCGTTCGCTTTTGTTCAAGATTTTTTTACGAAGACGAATCGACTTCGGCGTAATTTCGCAATATTCGTCATCGTTCAAATATTCAAGCGCGCTCTCCAGGGAGAACAGACGTGGCGTTTTAAGCTTAACTGTATCGTCTTTACCAGCGGAGCGAATATTCGTCAATTGCTTTTCTTTACAGATGTTTACGACGATATCGTTGTCACGCGTGTGCTCGCCAACGATCATGCCTTCGTAAATTTCAGTACCTGGCTCCAGGAACTGAATTCCACGATCCTCTACGCCCATCATGCCGTAGAAAGTCGTTACGCCATTCTCAGTCGCAACAAGCACGCCTTGGTGACGTCCACCAACACCGGAACCAGCAAGCGGACCATAGCTGTCAAACGCATGGTTCATAATGCCGTAGCCGCGTGTAAGGGTAAGGAAAGAAGTACGGTAGCCGATCAGACCGCGAGCTGGGATAATGAACTCCAAGCGAACTTGGCCTGTGCCATTGTTCACCATGTTGACCATTTCAGCTTTGCGCGAGCCAAGGCTCTCCATAACCGCGCCCATGCTTTCTTCCGGCACGTCAATGATCAGACCCTCGTAAGGCTCTTGCTTCACGCCGTCAATTTCCTTAATGATTACTTCTGGTTTCGATACTTGCAGCTCAAAGCCTTCGCGACGCATATTCTCGATCAGAATCGTCAAGTGAAGCTCACCGCGTCCAGATACGATAAAGGCATCCGGGCTCTCCGTTTCATCTACGCGCAAAGCAACATCCGTCTCAAGCTCTTTGAATAGACGCTCACGCAATTTACGGGAAGTAACCCATTTGCCTTCGCGACCAGCAAAAGGACTGTTGTTGACAAGGAACGTCATTTGCAGCGTAGGCTCGTCAATTTTGAGCACCGGCAATGCTTCCGGATTTGCTGGATCAGCAATCGTCTCACCGATGTTAATATCTTTAATGCCTGCAATCGCTACAATGTCGCCAGCGCCTGCTTCTTCGATTTCAATCCGTTTCAGACCTTGGAAGCCGAACAGCTTCTCAATTCTAGCCTGCTTCTTGCCGCCATCGCGCGTCATAACGGCAACGGTTTGTCCTTGGCGAACGATACCACGGTTTACACGGCCAACCGCAATACGACCCAAGTACTCATTATAATCAAGCAGCGTCACCAAATATTGCAGTGGCTCCTCTACATTCTCTGTTGGCGAAGGAATATGGTTGATGATCGTTTCATACATCGCTTCCATGTTCTCATCTTGTTTCTCAGGGTCAAGACTCGAAGTACCCATCAATGCGGAAGCATAAACGACATTAAACTCCAGCTGCTCATCACTTGCACCTAGCTCGATGAACAGGTCAAGCACCTCATCCACAACTTCAGATGGGCGAGCATTAGGACGGTCAATTTTGTTCAATACTACGATTGGCTTCAGGTTCGATTCCAACGCTTTGCGCAATACGAATTTCGTTTGCGGCATGCAGCCTTCGAAAGCATCAACGACGAGCAATACGCCGTCAACCATTTTCATAATACGTTCAACCTCGCCGCCAAAGTCAGCATGTCCTGGTGTATCAACGATGTTGATCAAATAATCTTTGTACGTGATCGCAGTGTTCTTCGCCAAGATGGTAATGCCGCGCTCACGCTCTAGATCGTTGGAATCCATCGCACGCTCCTGAACCGCTTCGTTTTCACGGAAAGTTCCTGATTGCTGAAGCAGTTTGTCAACCAACGTTGTTTTGCCGTGGTCAACGTGCGCGATAATCGCGATGTTCCGAATGTTCTCTCTTGCTTGCATAACTAATAATCCACTCCATTTTGTCTAATTTTGTATAATCCTAACCGATTGCTTGCCGTCTACCAGCGGGATCGTTTCCCCATCATCATCCATGCTCCGGCCGCAATCAGGATAATAGCAATCGCATATATCCCCCAGCTCCAAACGAGCGCCAAAATCAGCAGTACAGCCGACGTAACAGCGAGAATGGCGGAGGCGTTAAAAAAAACGCGTTCGCGGGATGCGCCGAACAAGTGGTACTCGTACAGCCCAACCGCTACACCCGTTATAAACAGCGGCCAAACATATTTGAGCGTATCCCATCCGAACATGATACAAAGCATGAACAAAATCGAATAAACGATCATCATGCCTCCTGGAATAAGCACAACTGCCGGAAACAACCTGCCGAAATACAGCACATGCAGCAGAATTCCCGGAATAAGAACGAGAAGCGGCCAAAAATTGGATCCCAAAAAGCTGAACACACCCAGTTTGCCAAGCAATATTACGATACCAGCCAGCAGCACAATAATTCCAGCGGAATATTTGTTGTTAGGCATCCGCGCTTCCGCTCCTTACAACGCCTTACGCATATCCTGACGAAAGACGACAGTTTTTATCTTTACTAGTTTAAAGGAAGTGAAGTGAAAATACCAGTGCAACAAGTGCAACATGAAAAAAAAAATTAGCAAACCGCTTCTAATAGCCGCTCGCGCCTGATTCTAGCACGCTTCATTGCTGCATATCGGGCAGGAGTGGAAGCTTAGGTCAGCGCGGATCGGCGCATCAGGATGCCGATAATAATGACGAACGGGATGCTGAGCAGCGGAATCGCTTCCATTGCGGTTGCTGAACTGCTGAACAGCAGGCGATGCATGCCCGGGTCATGGACAAGCATGCCGCCCGCCGCAAAGCCGAGCAAGCCCGCCCCAATATATATAAGGGAAGGAAATTTCTGCAGCAGCTTGGTCAGCATTTGGCTGCCCCAAATAATCATCGGAATGCTCAGTGCGATGCCGAGCAGCAGCAGCAGCGTCTGCCCTTTCGCCACAGCCGCGATCGCCAGCACATTGTCGAGGCTCATTATAAAATCAGCCGTCACAATCGTCCATATCGCAGCAGGCAGCGATGTCGCCCGCTTTACCTTATGAGAGGCCACGCCTCCTCCGCCGGACTCGCCCGCATCGGCCAGCAATTTGACAGCAATATAAAACAGCAGCACGGCGCCAATGGCCTGCAAGAACGGAGTCTGAAGCAAGGAAATTGCCGCCAGCGTCAGCACGCAGCGCAGGACAACAGCAGCCGTTGTCCCCCACCAGATCGCCCGCTTGCGCTGATGCTCCGGCAGATGCTTGCTCGCCATTGCGATTACAATAGCATTATCGCCGCTTAGCAGAAGATTAATCAGAATGATTTGTATAAATATAAAAAAGCTGTCCATAGTACTCGCCCCCTATACTACCACCTGTATGTCCAAGCTGGGGCGAATATGCCGGAAAGCCTAAAGCGGGGGTACTGCACTCTCTTCTCTCTTACTAAATAAAAGGCCACCCACCATTTCACATAGCAAATCGGCCTATGTCTTCAAGCGGCTTACAGCAACCCATATTCGTTGCTTTTTAAAACCAGCGATCTTCACCGGCACTTGCTTCCGGCTCAGGATCTTCCGGCGTCAGCAGCAGCACTTCTGTTTGCTGCACGGCCTCCTCCAGCAGCTGCTCCAGATTTTTTTGCTGATTCAGGTAGCCCTCCACCTTTTCTACAAACCGCAAATTCGGCTTAATGCTTGGGGATTTCGGCAAAAACAGCGTACAGCAATCCTCATATGGCAAAATCGACGTCGCAAACGTGCCCAAACGCTCCGCCTCATTAATAATTTCCTGCTTATCCAGCATAACAAGCGGCTTCAGCAGCGGAAGGACAGTCGCACGTCCAATAACGTCCATGCTGACGAGCGTTTGGCTCGCCACCTGGCCCAAGCTTTCGCCCGTCACGATTCCATGAGCACCGTTCTTCTCGGCAAGGCTCTCCGTAATGCGAAGCATTGCCCGGCGCATCAGCGTAATAATAAGCGGGTCCTGTCCCGACTGGGCTAGCGTCGTCTGAACCTCCGTAAAAGGCACCAGATGCAGTCTCAGCGGAGCGCCGCTATAATAGGAAAGCCTTCTTGCAAGCTCGATCACTTTCTCCTTCGCCTTCTCGCTCGTAAACGGGTAGCTGTGGAAATGGACCGCTTCCAGCTCCAGTCCTTTGCGCATCGCCATCCATCCCGCTACTGGACTGTCAATGCCGCCAGACAGCAGCAGCATCGCCTTGCCATTCGTACCGAAAGGGAAGCCGCCTGGACCGTCAACGACCTCGTTGAAAATATAAGCCGCTTCCTCCTGAATATCAACCTTCAGCTCTACCTCAGGCTTCCGCACATCAACCTTTAAGTTGTCCATCGCACGCAGTACGTGGGCCCCAACCAAATGGTTCATCTCCTGCGACGTATGCGGGAACTTCTTCCATGCGCGCTTTGCGCTTACTTTAAAGGTAGCGGGCTCCTTCGGGATCGCTTTCATCAGCCCAAGCGCCGCTGCCCGAATTTCCTCCAGCTCCGGCTGAACGCTTACGACTGGACTAAAGGTCGAAATACCGAAAACGTCCTTGACTTTCTCAGCGATAAGCGAGTAATTTTCCCCGTTCAAATTAATATAAAGCCGGCCGAACATTTTTGAATACGTCAGCGCGGCGAAATCCTTCAATCGCAGCTGAAGCTGCTGGAGCATCCGCTTCTCGAACATTCCGCGGTTGCGCCCCTTCATTGCCAGATCGCCGTAGCGAATGATTATTTTATCATACATCACTTTTTCTTGCGCTCCTTTCAAGCGGCTTAAGCTTGCTTATTGTAAGGCGCAGCATTTCGCACAGCTGCAAAATATGCTGCTCTGTATGCTCGTCGCCCAGACTAATTCTCACGCCGCTGGCTGCCCGCTCCTGCCCCAGTCCCATTGCAAGCAGCACGCGGCTCGGCTTATCATCGCGCGAGGAGCAAGCCGACTTCGTAGAAGCGATAACGCCATGCTGCTCCAGCATATGAACAATAACCTCCGGCTTCATGCCCGGATAGGAAAAATGGACAATATGCGGCGCCATGCTCTCCGGCGCCCCGCCATTCAATACCAGCTCCGGCGCAGCCTCAACGAAATCCGTCAATTGCTGGCGCAGACGATACATCCGCGCGCGCCGCTCCGGTGCCGACTGCATCGCCAAACGCAGCGCCTTGGCCGATGCCACGATGCCGGGCACGTTTTGCGTCCCTGCCCGCATGCCATGCTCCTGCGAGCCGCCGGTAAGCAGCGGCGTCAAGGTTACGCCCTCGCGGACGTACAAGTAGCCGATCCCTTTAGGCCCGCGCAGCTTATGCGCAGAGCCGCTAAGCAGATCAATGCCCCAGCCGTGCACATCAATCGGCAGTTTGCCGATGCTTTGCACCGCGTCCACATGCAGCAGCGTGCGCGGATACCCTTGCAGCAGCTTGCCAATATCAGCGAGCGGCTGCACGCTGCCCACTTCATTATTCACATGCATAATGCTGACGAGAATCGTGTCGTTCCGCAAAGCCAGCCGCAGCGCTTCCAGCACTACCTGCCCCTTCTCGTCAACGGGCAAATAAGTAACCTCGTAGCCTTCCTGCTCGAGCTGCTTAAACGTATCGTAGACGGAGGCATGCTCCATTTGGGTCGTAATGAGATGCTTTCCCCGGCTCTGGTACTGCTTTGCCGCCCCTTTAATCGCGAGATTGTTACTCTCTGTGCCGCCAGAAGTGAACAGCCACTCCTCAGCCTTTACGCCAAGCAGCTCGCCAAGCAGCGAACGCGAGCGGGAAATGAGCTTATCAGCGTCTGCTCCGGCATGGTGAATTGATGATGGATTCGCATAATGCGCCTTCATCACCTCTGCCAACGTATCAATAACCTCCTCGTAAGGAGGTGAAGATGCGCAATGATCGAAATATAACATGAGCCAAACGTTCCTTTCCTACTAGAAAAAATAAAAAGATCAGCGACGGCAAGCTAGTTGCCATTCGTGATCTAAAAGAAGTGCTTTTACAGCCTAGAGACTGCGATGAAATAAAGTACCGCTAATTTGTTGACAAAAGCGGGCACTCATTTCCTCGCAGCTCCTTAATAACGCGCTGCTTGTACTTTCACAATATAGCGCTGCGTTTCCTCAGGAAGCTTGTCCAAATTCGCCATCAGCTCGCTGTCTGTCGTAATACCGAGGCGGTCGATACGGCCCGGACCGGCATTGTACGCGGCTAGAGCCACTTGCTCATTGCCATTGTACTTGCGAAGCAGAAAGGATAAATAACGGGTTCCGCCATCGATATTTTGCTGTGGATTTAACGAATCTGTTACGCCAAGGCCGCGTGCCGTGCCGTCCATCAGCTGCATGAGCCCTTTGGCTCCTGCGCCGGATACGACATCTGGCTGAAAACCGGACTCTGTGCGAATGACGCCGCGGATTAAAGCGGGATCTACGCCATATTGGGCTGCTGCCTGTGCAATCATCGCATCATAGTCAGTGGAGCCAGCTGCAAACGTCTCGCCCTCCGCCTGATAAGCGTTATTCAAGCTGGCAAGCTGCGACAGCGCCTCGGACGCTTGAGCGGATACATCTGTGCCTTCACTTGAGCCGTTCGAAGCTTCATGCATATATTGGGACAGCAGCATGTCGAACAACGAAGTCACACTTTTATCCTTATTCGTGCCTAGCGGGTTCGCTACTGTCTTAAAGTCAAGATTAGGAGCAAGCTGCGTCTTGATCATTTGCTTCATAATGCGCGGATCGATACTCATAATTTCCTCCTTGAACCAAATCGCTTGGCTCTGCTGGTCTAAGCGTAAACGGCTGAAGCCGTCCTTTGGCGGCAAAGTAACCGTTTCGCGATGAAATATAAGCCTATTTATAAGGGAAAACTTATAAATGCTTATATTTTAAAAAAGCTCTATAATGATGTATCGGCTTTTATTGTACATGTTTTTACCCCTATTCGCCAGCAAATCGTAAAATGTGCAAGTTTATTCGGTTCGTGGAGTAAAAGCAACACATAAAAACAGCCCCCGAAGCTTGCTTCGGAGGTTGTTCGGTTATATTTAAAGCATATCAATGCTATTTAAAACTTATCCGTTCTATTTAAAGCTTATTTGAATACTTTAACGCGATCTTCAAGCGGCTGGAATGTTTTCTCGCCTGGCTCTGCTGTCGGCTTGCCGAAAGGCATTTGCGCAATCAGGCCCCATGATTCAGGCAGGCCAAATGTCGATTTTACCTTTTCGTCAATCAGCGGGTTGTAATGCTGCAGGGAAGCGCCAAAGCCTACTTCTTCCAACAGATTCCATACTACAAATTGCAGCATGCCCGAGGATTGGTGCGACCAAAGCGGGAAGTTGTCAGCGTACGAAGGGAATTGCTGCTGCAAGCCTGCAACTACATTGTGATCCTCGAAGAACAAAATCGTGCCGTAGCCATTATTGAAAGAACCAATTCTGCCTTCTGTCGAAGCGAATTGATCAGCAGGAACGATTGCACGAAGAGCCTCCAGCACAATGCTCCACAATTTATCATGATTTTCGCCGAGCAGGACGACTGCTCTAGCACTTTGAGAGTTAAAGGATGAAGGGGAATGTTTAACGGCCTCGTTAACCAATTCTACGATTTTCTCATCAGAAACAACGGCTTCTTTGCTAATTCCGTAGTAAGTACGTCTTGCTTGCACAGATTCCAAAAAGCTTTGTGACATAATCAAATACCTCCAGTTAAATGGTTTAGTTCCATGCTTGATTAGATGCACACCAAAGTAATATTAATTACTTTACGTAAGTAACAATAGTATATTCAACCCCATTTTGTCAAGCTTTTCCACAGTCTTTCTATCAAAATAAGCCTTTCGCACCGCTTTATTCATTCCCCAATTGTTCATCTTTCTTGAGGCGACATTCACACCTGATCTTTCTTGATATCAGTCTCTGCACCATGCTGCTCCCAAGACTGGTCGCCAAGCTCTCTTACCTTATTCCATTTGCCATTGATCCAAGCGATAAGGAAGGAGATTCCCCCCAGCAATAGCAGCACAAGCACCTTGTACAAGCTTTCCTGGCCGCTCAGGTCGAAGAAAATGGCTTTAATGGCTGTCAGCCCCAAAACCGAGAAGCCAAACCAGCGGAACACCGATTGGCCGCGATTGACGCCCCACAATACGAGCAGCAGTGCATATACGCCCCAGGAAGCCGACAGACTGAGCTGCATATAGAAGCTTGGAAGATCGTAAAGATGCTCCTGAAACAACCGAATCATTTGAACGGTCAGCAAACCGCCGATTATGAAATGCGAGCACAACGCATACATGTTCCCCATCACGCGATTGCCTGAATCGCCAAGTGACGCAAATGTCTGCCGTGCCGAATAATAGAAGCCCAATGCCGCAAGCGCCAGCCATGCCATCGCGCCCCAGTTCAGAAACGGAATGAAGACGCCGAACCATTCGCCGCGCGGTGTAAACCATGTGATGACGTACCAATAGCAAACCGTCGTAAACCAGATAATTAGCGAAGCCAGATTCAAAGCTTGCCAACGGAACCTTTTGCCCACCCAGACAAGCAGCGCGGCCACCGCCGACCATAGAAATACATTGAAGATCGGTTTGACCGCCAGACCGCTGCCCACCTGATTAAGCGCCAGCAGCATCAGCAGCACACCAGCAGAACCATACGTAGCCGAGGCCGGCTCCATACGCTTCATATGATAGTGAATAAACCAGCTGGCAAGCAGCAGCGCAAAGCCGATAAACGCCAGCGGATAAGCATAATGAACTTCACCATGAATGAGCAGCAGCGACCAGAAGCCAAAAATAACGCCATTGGACAGTCCCGCAAACATATTCATCCCGTCAAAGCTTTGCTTATCTGCCCGTGAAGCAAGCAGGAAGCCGATCTGATAAAACAGGAATGCAGCAAGCGCGTAGCGCAGCGGCAAATTCCATACCCCATCCACCACGGGATCGAAGGTGAAAAAGTAAACGATATACATGATCCAGCTTCCGATAAACGATGTCAGTCTGAGCTCATTCCAGCTCTTCACCGTGCTCAGCCAGAAAAAAGCGGAATTGAGCACAAGCATATACAGAAATAAAGTAAATACTTGATCTGTTTCCGGACGCATCAGCAGCGGCGACAGCAGGCCGCCCGTTAAAGCAATGTTGATGAGCAGACGCGATTCAAAGCGGTAAGCGTAAACCGTAAGCGCCGCAGTAACAGCCGTCATGCCCAGCAGCACCGTCATCGAGTCCCACATTTCATAATAGACACCGGCAAAAGCGGCCGTCGTATACAGCAGGCAGGCGCCTAGTCCGATTAACAGCTCCCCGATGAGCGGCCATTTTTCCCGCTTAATCAGCGAAAACCCTGCTGCCGCAAAGCCTGCGCCGCTCAGCAGTCCCAGCCCGATTTTCATCGCATTCGTTACCCAGCCCTGCTCCACCGTATATTTGAACAAAGTGATGAACGCTGATAGGACAAATAACACGCCGAGCAGCAAAGTCCATTGTTTGCGAATCCATACATTCATTGGTTGTACCTCCGTTTAGCTGCATTTTTATGACTTGGTCTTAGCTCTATTTTAGAAAAATAGGGCAAAAAAAATAGTACCAACTTTACGTGGTACCATTTCCATCCTTATTTTCTTTTTCTAATAGACCAAGCGCCTTCACCTGCTGCGCAGCCTCTTTCGAGCCCCCCAGCTGCAGCTTTTTGAGTATATGGTTAATATGGTTTTTGACCGTTCGAATGGAAACGAACAGCTTATCCGCCATCTGCGACTGCGAATAGCCCTGATCGACCAGCTCCAGCAATTGCAGCTCCGCAGGCGTAATCAAATCGCGCACCTTCTTCACTTCAAAATCCCGCTCCAGCTGCCTCAGCCTGCGGAATTCCTCGCGCATCTGCTCCGCCGCCGCCGCGCTGATCGGAGACTGGCGCTTTGCCGCCGCCGCTATTGCCGCAGGCAGCGATTCAAAGTCGGATTTAATCTGGTAATCGATCGCCCCCACCTGAAAAGCCTGCAAAATCAGCTCCTTCTCCTCCATCGACGTCAGCATAATGACCCTTGCTCCCGTCGACATCGCCGTCGCCTCCGCCAGCTCAATGCCTGCTGGCTCATCACCGAGCATAATATCCATGAGCACGACATCTGGCGCCTTGCGCTCGCCCGCGAGCGCCTCCCGTACCTCCTGCGGATTATCCGAGGTGAATACGACTTCAATGTTCGGCTGGGCCGCTAGAAAAGCTTTCAGCCCGCGCAGCCAATCCTTGTCGTCCTCCACGATCCATACTTGTATGTTATCCATCGGCATGTTCCCCTTCTCTCAGCCTTATCTCTATTTATATCTCTGTCTATTTCTGTATCTGTATCTGTCTATTTCTCTATCTAGCTCTTTCTATTTCTCTAGCTATTTCTTTTTATTTCTTGTTAACTCTCTGCCGCTTTGTGCTCATAACTCGTGCCGGCACCCGCAATCTGCTGCGCCTGAATCGCCTTTTTCTTGAATATCATCGATACGAGCGTCCCTGCTCCCAGCTTGCTCTGAATATGCAAAGAGCCGCCATGCTTGCGCATCACATGATACGCATACGGCAGGCCAAGGCCGAAATTCGCACTGCCCCCGCGTTTGGTCGTATAAAAGGGCTCGAACGCTTTGGCCGTCTGCGTACGATCCATACCCGGCCCCGTATCGCGCACCTCGATCATAATATCGCGTTTTGTCTCTTTCATTATAAGGCTCAGCGCGCCTTTGCCATCCATTGCTTCAATGGCGTTCGATATCAAGTTGCCGAGAGCTTCGGTAACCTGCGCGCGGTCAATCATACAGCTCCAGCCCTCAGGCAGGCTGCTTGTAAAATGAACGCCTTCGGCAAGCAGCTTATACGGCTCAAGCGTCATGAGCAGCAGCTCGCCAAGCTCTTCCTGCGTAGGCTTCAGCGCCAAATCCTCGGTGCCATGATGGACACGGCCAATCATTTCCTGGATGTGCCGCGTCGTCCGCAGCATCGTCTCCGCATCGGCAAGCAGCTCCTCCTGGTTCGTGGATGCCGCATAAGCGCGCATCTTCTCGCCGAAGAGCCGCATTTTGCCGACGTCATTTTTGATCGCATGATTGAGAATAGCCGTACCTGATGTAACCGCTCGCAGTGTCGAATCCAGGCGGCGGCGGTCGATAAAAACGCGTACCCCCAGAAATCCGTAGGTAAACAGACCTATAACAAAAACCAACGCCCCTATGCCGACAAACCAGGTATTATAAACCCACATCCGCAGGAAGCCAAGGCTTGGCAGTACATAATTCATCGTTGCGCTAAACAGCACCGGAGTCAGCACCGACGTACATACGATCCAGTGGCGTCTCGCTTGGGCCAAATAACCCGGATTTTTCAGTAATATATTGACTGCCCCGACCGCTACATATGGCACAGCCCACCAGACAACAACAGTAAATGTAATCGGATACGTTTCCGTATAACCCGGTGTAAACAGCAGACATGCCGCAATCGGGATAAACAGCAGCAGCGGCAATACACGCTCATAAGGCTGCAATCGGTCAATGGGACGATACGCCAGCGCAAATAATAGGAAGGTGTATGGCAAACCATAGTAGGACAGCAGCGAGCAAAAAGCTTGCAGCATATACAACAGCTGATCAGCCGTTTCATTCATATAATGTTGGCTCACATAAGGATTAATTCGCTCGTCCAGTACAACCGACATCGCCCCGGCTCCGCCTGTAAAAGGTACCCCGCTAAGCCGCCTGCTCACAGCCGAGCGTGGGTCGGACAGCATCAAAATTAAAGCAATTCCCCATAAGGCAATTAGGACAAATAACATGCCGCAGCCCTCTTCTCTCTATATGCTCTCTTTCATGCTCTGCTCTAACCATATAGCGGAGCGCGGAAAGCGTCAAGCTTCTGAGAAAATATGTGCGGCGATTGGCATAGTGCTACCCGCCTATACATGAGATTCGGAGTTCAGACATTAATTGTACATACCTCGAAATGGTTATTTTGCTACTTTTTCGTCATTTATACGTACATAGAAGGCGGCTAATTAATTTTTTTCAAATATTAAGCTGCAATACATAAAGTACCGCGCTGTTATAAAATGATAGGGGGCTGGCTATGCCAGATTTTTTGCTTGTGCTATTTTTGTTCAATTTATCTTTATTTCTGCTGCACGAAATGGATGCGATACGCCATTCTGAATGGCGATTGTTTATCTTTCTTAAGGATATGGAGGATTCGAAAGCCTATAAGGTGTTCACCTTCATTCATCTTCCGATGTACACGATTATACTCGCCCTGCTTTTCAGCGATTATCAGACGGTTACGTTTTGGGTGCTGGATTTATTTTTTATCATCCACGCCATTCTGCATCTCTTTTTTGAAAAGAATCCCCGCAATGGCTTCAAAAATACGTTCTCGCGAGCATTTATCTATTCAATGGGGATAATTGCGGCGATTCATTTGTTGTTGATGGTTATGAAGTGAGTATTCAATACGTCCGGCTATATCTGGAAATCTTGGATAGGTAGGATATGCAGGATATGCAAGAAATGAAGGTGTTCAGCGAGGGTTGAAGTTATTATATTACGCTTAGGGGAGACCCTGCGAATCGTTTAAGAAAGACCTGACCGCCTATTACTTTTGGCGGTCCGTTTTTTTGTTCAATTGATGTTCGTTAATCACTACTATAGCGGGAATATGGACTAAGGATTTGTGATCAAGCCCCTGTCGCTCTGTACCTCATGGCATTAACCTGTTAATCAAGGCATTCCTATTCTAATTTTGTTAGGATGAGGCAGAAGGAGATGATTATGTCTCAGACGGCGCACAAGGGAGCCTTTTCCTTTTTCTAAGCACTGAGGTTCCGCCTTTGTAGCCTTTTATACGCAGAAAATTATTGACTTTTAAAGAATTCACTCATTTTATGTATGATTCAACAAATTTCGAGGTGCGAATCTTCTAGGCTTCATATGGAGCTTCACATTCGCACCGCGACGCCACTCTATTCTCTATCTACAAAATATTACTTCCCCGCCCCTTCGTTATATGCTCTCAGCAGCGTATAACGATTAGGCCGCACCAGATGTGCCTCACTCAAGCTGCGGGCAAGCAGCTCGTCGCTCACACCTAACTCAGCCGTTGTGGACGGCCCACCAACTTGCTTCAGCCAGCCGCGAATGGACTCCGCACTGGGAATATCCGCGATCAGCTGGCTGATGCGCTCCGCATGCTCCGTCCCGCTAATGGCTGGCGCCTGCTCAGCAGCCAAGCGATGATACAGCCCGGATATTTCCGCGCAAGCGACGCCGACCTTCGCTCCATGCAGCAGCTGGCGGTTGCCGAGGCGAATATATTCCATCTCCCAGTAGTGGGACAAATGATGCTCCGCGCCAGAGGCCGAGTGGGATTGCCCGAACAGCAGCATCGCAAGGCCCGATTCGATCAAGGCGCTAATCAGCACGCGAATGCCCTCTTCGCTGCGCGATGCGATCAGCTCTACATTTTCCACACACTGCATTAAAGCGTCACGCGTAATCGTCGCCACGATATCCGAATAAGCTTCCCCGCCCGCAAGCGAGCCGTAGGACCAATCGAACAGGGACGTATATTTGCCGAGCATATCGCCAAAGCCTGCGGCGACCATGGCGACAGGAGCCTGCGTCAGCACATCGAGATCAGCAAAAATCGCGTCCGGGCCAATCGCGGCGATCGTAATCTTCTCACCACGAATAATAATCGGAGCTCCCTTGGAATTGAAGCCGTCTACGGACGGAGCGGTCGGGACTGATACAAACGGAATACCCGCCGTATAGGCCGCATAACGCGTAATATCATGAAGCGTTCCGGAGCCAGCCGCAATGACTACTTCCGCAGCGTAATGCTGAATATCAAGCAGCAGCTGCACAATGGATACTTCGTCCGCAATGACATCTCCCTGTTGGTCAGGCTTTATCAGCGTTGCCTTAACGGCAATATCACTAGCAGCAATTGCCGCTTCCAGTTGTTTTCCAGCTATATCATAAGTAATGCTGTCGGACACGATTAAAACGTTGCGATAGCCCTTCTTTTGCAAATAAGGTGCGACCTGCTGAGTAGCTCCACGTTCAATAAGCAGCGGTTCAATTACGATAGACTGAACAGAGGTGGCGTCATAGCCTGTGGCAGCCAGCTTGAATTTTTCCATTAGCGTCATGAGTTCGTTGTCCCTTCTATCTTCGAAGTTGTATACGAATATTGTCACGCGCTAATGGCAGGTTTGTCAACCTTTGGCTTGCAGGCTACGCTGCGCTTTCCTTTAAGCATCAAGCTTTTTATTTATCAAATACATCATGCTGCTCACAAGGATAGCACCGATTACGATTTCAAACGCCATAACGCCCCAGTTTCCAATCGAAGTATCGCCTGTTGGAGACATAAAGAAAGTCAAGCTTGAAGAGGTAGACTCTGAGGCCATCGTGCCGAATAAATTATCGTTAAACAAAAATCCCTCCACATAGCTAATGACAAATTGCAACAGAACGAAGACTGCTATGGCTATCCATGGAAAAAGCTTTTTATTAAAAAGATGCCCTACTGTAATCGAAAAATAGACTGTCAGCATCAAAAATAGGAGCGTCCAAAATATTAAAATAAAAAACAGGACGCCCGTCTCGAAATTAGGTGGATCCATTGCATCCAGCAAGGCGTTTGGGGACAGCCATTTAAACAGCCAGAAATGAAGCAGCACGAGCCCACTCAGCGCAGCCGATAATGCGATTTGCAGCAGAAGCGGCGAAGCGATCGTTTTCCACGTGGCCAGCGGCAATAAGCGGCGACCATACGATTTAAGGTTATGGGAGTACGTCTTTGAGGAAAAGATAATCAACATGAAGGCAACGAATAAATAGCCCATAAACATTAAGGTAAGCGACATTGCAGGCTGCCAAATACGAGTTGTACTAAAAAAGGTAAGTGCTCCCTGCAAAATAATAAGCGCCACCGCCGAGCCCATAATTAAATTCGCGTTGCGTTTCCAGTCATATTTCAATAAGTTTATCATTCTGAAAATACCTCCCTGAATAGTTCATCTACACTTTTACCATGCTTGGAGCGTATGCTCTCCACATCCTGACGCAGTGAAACTTCACCGTTTTTAATAAAAATGACTTCATCGAAAACCCGTTCGATATCTGTAATTAAATGCGTCGAGATAAGCACACAGCTGTCTTCATTATAAAATTTAACGATGGCATCCAAAATTTTGCCCCGCGCCACGGGATCAACGCCGCCTATCGGCTCATCGAGCAAATAAAGCTTTGCCTGGCGCGACATCGCAAGCGTAAGCTGCAGCCGCTCATTCATCCCCTTGGATAAAGAGCTAATGCGATCATTGCGATCCAGCTTCAAATAATCGAGCATGCTCCCCGCTTTCTCCTGATCGAAATCGTTATAAAAATCACTGAAAAAACGAAGGGCATCCTTCACCCGCATCCATGACTCGGTTACCGGCTGATCCGGCATAAAGGACGTAACCGCCTTCGTCCCGACACCAATCGGCTCTCCACAAATTCGAACGCTGCCTGAGGTTGGCTGAATGAGTCCGGCAGCCAGCTTCATGAGTGTACTCTTGCCGCTGCCATTACTGCCAAGCAGACCAATAATTTTGCCAGCTTCCAGGTTTAAATTAATATTATGCAGCGCTTTTCTCGGTCCGTAGTTTTTCGTTACGGCTTGCAGTTCAACAATCTTCTTCATTCGTTTATTCTCCCCCCGGCTATTTCTGCTCTTCCTTGCTAACCGCTTCCGTTACAATCGCAACAATGTCATCCTGCTTAAAGCCCAAATCGCGCATCCCCTGAATGAAACGTCCGAGCAAATCAGCCGCCATTTCTTTCTTAATGCTCACAATCGCCGCCTCCTCGCTCGTTACATATCTTCCAAGCCCCCGTCTTGTTTCGACAATGCCTTCTCGCTCCAGCTCCTGAAAAGTACGCTGTATCGTATTCGGATTGATTTGCAGCTCCACTGCAAGCTCGCGCACCGAATCGATTTTATCGCCGGGATTAAGCTTCCCGCTAATAATTTGCTGTTTAATGTAGTTCATGATCTGGATGTAGATCGGCTGGTTGTTGTCAAATTCGATTGGCATAAGTCACCTCCGTGTCCATGTATTAGTGTTATATTCAGATAGTACACTAGTATTCTGTTGTTGTAAAGGGTTAGATAAAAAAAAGGCTGCCTCCAATCGCCCACGGGCGCTGAAAGCAGCTATTTCCTCTTTACTATTCCTTTTTATTGTTATATTTACTAATCCCATTAAAAGGCGAGCTTACACCTTGAATACAGCCGCTTTTTCACGCAAATTAGTGGAAGAGCCCTGTAGTTTCCCAGCCAGCTCTTGAAGCTGAATCGATACCTCGAATTGCTCCTCGGACATTCCGCTCATCTGCTCCATTTTGCCATTCACCTCGGAGGAGGTTTGCAGCAGCTTGTCTACTGAGCCAACGATATCAGTAATGCCTTTTGTAATTTCATCAATGCCGACAGAGATTTCACCCATTTGCTCAGACAAGACGCTGCTTTGATTTTCCAGACCATTAAACATTTCGCTAGCCGTCACCGATGCCTGCTTCGTCGTTTCAATTACTTCCGAGAAGCTGCTCAGGCTCTGGCTGCTGTCGGCAAAATCGTTCTGAATGAGCTTAAGCTCTTTCGTAATATCTTTGGAAATCATATCGGTCTGACTCGACAGCTTGCGGATTTCCTCCGCTACTACAGCAAAACCTCTGCCATGCTCGCCTGCACGCGCCGATTCAATCGAAGCATTCAGCGATAATAAATTCGTCTGTGTGTTCAAATCCTGAATGCCGCCCAAAAACTTCGTTACATTGTTGTAGCGCTCATTGATCCGGTCGAAGGACTCGGTGACACGGGCAAATTGCTGCACCGTCTGATTCACCATCTGCACAACGCCCTTCATATCGGTGGAGCCTGTGCGCGACGACTCTCTCATTTCTTTCATGTCACGATTAATATATTCGGTTGAAGCCGCAATTTGCTGCGAGCTTGCCGATATTTGCTCGGTTACGGCCGAGATCGAAGTGGCATCATCATACTGGGTCATCAAAATCGTTTTGCCGTTGCCAATCTCTTCTTTCACCTGCTCGGAAGCGTTCTGATTGCGAACAATCATATCCCCCATATTGCGTGAGGCTTGCAGAACAACCGTGCTTACATCCATCGTCGAACGAAGGGTGTCACGAAGCGCACTTCCCATTTGCGCCAGGGAGCGGTCAATTTGACCAAATTCATCTTGGCGATCCAGCTTCTCATCATAGGTAAAATCGTTATTTTGATAAGAGGCAATACGCTTCATTAAGCCAACGATGCCTTTTTTCACATTCCGGCTTAACGAATACGACATGAGGAACGGCAAAACGGCAAGCAAAACAATATTGATGATAATAATCGTATTGGCAGCCGCAAGATTTTTATTTAATGTCTCCTGTGTAGCAATCGTATCCACTTCGAGCCAATTTTCTACCGTTTCATTAGCAAAGCTGAGAACAATCGTATATGTACTGACAAGCTGTTTAACCTTGGCGGAGCGGTCTTCAATGGTTAGCAGGCTGTGATTGCCGTTTTCTTTATTAAGCTGCTCCAGTGCAAGGCCAAACACATTGCCTTGGTTCGAATAGGCGGTGCCGTTATCCCCGTGAGGATATTTTTCATCCAGGTACGCTAGTGTAACCTTCAGCTTTTCTACCCGCTCGGGCATCGACTTAAGCGCCAGGTTGATTCCATCGTCGCCGGTGCTGCCGTTTTCTACAGCATCAATCATCGAAAGCAGCGTGCGCAGCATCGAATCTGATATACCTTGATATTCCTTCTTGGCCTCCTGAAGCTCATTTGAAGCTTTCACTGCACTTCTAACCGAAGCATTTTGCATAAAAATCCACCCGCCAGCGACGACGTTGAACAAGGTGATTAATGAGGTGATGAACAACAGCTTCGTTGTAACCTTTTGTTTCTTTAAGAAATCAGAAATCCTTGATGTCCATTTTAACCATTTTGCCTCTCTCAATCGGTTAATCATCATTTTCTCTCCATCTCTCCTATTACACTGAAAAAAAACAAAAGCTATCCAATCACCGTCACGGGTTGAACAGCTGAATCAGCCTATAGTCCTGTACCGGTGGTTTGGCTGCCATAGTTCAATACCTTAGGCCCATAACTTTGCGCCCTTATTTTTCAATAAGTTTGCCTTTTTCAGTATGTAATTTTCTATTTATTTCGACACTTTTAAAGTATAATTTAGGGAAACCCTTTTGTAAATTATAAAAAACAAGAATTTCTGACATGATACTTTGAAACTAGTGCCTAACAACGTTATAATATTAACGAAAGCTAGGCATGCAAGAGATTATAGGAGGTTAATGATGGATTTTCGATTAGATTTAATTGAGGATAAAATCGAATTTTTTGAGGCTTTTGACTTACGAACGCTGGAAAAGCACATTGACCAGCAAATTGAAGCGAATAAAGCACTGCTATTACAAGTTCATGCTATTAGTCATCACGCTGTGTTTCATCCCGATCGCGGGAAAATGCTGTACAGTGCAGTCGTTCATTTCAAAGTTAAAAAATAGGCCAATTCGGGCATTTGACCGCTGCCCGAATTTTTTTCAAAAAAAATCAAAAAAGGTATTGCATCCTCCTAAAGTTCTGTGGCATAATACATCTTGTGTCCGATACATAACCGCGCCGTTGTAGCTCAATTGGTAGAGCAACTGACTTGTAATCAGTAGGTTGGGGGTTCAAGTCCTCTCGACGGCACCATCTTTTTCCCGGGACGTAGCTCAGCTTGGTAGAGCACCTGGTTTGGGACCAGGGGGTCGCATGTTCAAATCGTGTCGTCCCGATATTTTATGAGTTGTTTCAAGCAGGCCCTCTAACTTAGAAGGGTTTTTTATTTTATTTGGCCCTTTTTTAGTTTGTGGGCATGAGCTCCACTGTGAGGATACAAGGTGAAACGGTTGTCGCCTTCCACTGGCGGCGTAGCGCGTTTCATTCCCAGAAATATAGAGAATGGATGGAACAATCATATCCTTTCCTATATTTTCAAAAAGAAAAGCCGCGTCTGGCTGGATGCATTGCTGCTCCCAGTCAGACGCGGCTTTTCTTTTATACCATTAAATTCTTTCAAGAATGCTGCCGAATCATCGCCTCTGCGGTGAGCAGCCCTGACATGGCAACCATCGGCGTTCCTCCGCCGGGATGGGTCGTTCCGCCTGCAAACCACAGTCCGCGCAAATCTGCACGATTGGACGGCCGCAAAAAAGTCTGTTTCGCTGAATTAGAGGAAATGCCATAGATGGCACCGCGAAATGCTGACGTATCCCGCTCCAGATCCTCCGGCGTATAAGCAGCAAGCTGCTCTGTATGAAGGTCCAGTCCCTCTAGGCCATAGGCAGCTAACTGCTTTAATAGACGTCCCTGATAACGCTCCGTCTCCCTCTCCCAGCTCCAAGCGTCCGACGTATAAGGGGCATTCGCCAAAATAAACAGGTTGCTGCCGCCTTTCGGTGCCATGTTCGGTTCAGAATAGGAGGAGCAGCATAAATAGATCGCAGGACTCGCAGGCGCCTCGCGGCGCTCGAAAATCGCCTCAAATTCCTCCCCATACCGCTGCGGATAAAACACAGTATGATGCAGCAGCTTATCGTAACGTCGGCGAATGCCGGCAAGAGTGACAAACCCGGACAGCGAAGGCTCGTAGCTTGCCATTTTGCGGTTTGTCATCGCGGGCCGCAGTTGCTCGCCGAGCAAATCGCGGCATACGGACAGCACATCACCGTTCGCGAGAACCAGATCAGCTGGCACAAAACCACTGTCCGACTCCACTCCGCTTACACGATCGCCATTGGCAACAATACGTTGTACACGTGTCGATGTGCGTATTTCGGCCCCCATTTCCTCCGCCAGCTGCCCAAGTCCTTCAACAATGCTGTACGTGCCGCCTCGAACACCGAAAATGCCCAGCTCCGCCTCCACATGCGGCAGCATCGCAAAGATGGCTGGCGCCCGATCTGGGGCCGAGCCGACATAGGTAGCATAACGTCCAAACAAGGCCAGCGTGTTGGGATGACGAAAATAACGGCGCAGCAGCATGGACAGCTTCGTCAGCGGGCGAATGCGGATAAAGGCTGCCGCTAGCCCAGGATTCAGCTTATCCTGCCAGGATAGCATCATTTTGTTCATAAAATGACGCTCCGCCTGTCCATGCATCACCGCTGCTTCGGCCATAAAAGCCCGATATCGCCGTGCATCCTCCGGACTATAGCGGAAAATTTGCTCCTCCATCACAGCCGGGTCAGCGGATAAATCCACGACCGAGCCATCTGCAAAGCAGTTGCGTGTTCCATGCTCCAATCGATAAAAATCAATATAATCCTCGATGCGGCGGCCTACAGATGCAAATACCTTGCGAAAAGCATGCGTCATCGTTATCGTGCTTGGTCCCCGATCAAAGCGATATTCCCCAAGCTGGATCCGCTGAAGCTTGCCTCCCACCTTCTCCTGCTGCTCCAGCACAGTGACCGCATAGCCCGCATATGCAAGGCGCGCCGCCGCGGATAACCCCCCAATGCCGCCGCCAATGATGACAACCCGCTTCATAGATAACGCCTGCCTTTCCATACATACCCTTCACCGCTCGCCGCTGCATGCCATGATGCGGCAGCAATGCCAATAAGCATAACAATGCCGGCCGGCAGCAATAAAGCAAACCACACCGGCAAACGGCCGCGATGATCGATCACCCCTTTAATGATGATCGCCAGCAGCCAGCCTATCGCGGCTGGCAGCAAGCAGGGGACAAGCATACTTGCCAGCATCCCTGCCGAAAAAACGGCGTAAGCAAGCAAAGCTGCGATAAACATAGCAGGCGGCAGCAAATAGATGAGCGCATAAAATATACCCAGTGCCGCGAGAAGGCCCGTTTGGCGACCCGTTCCGGCAAAAATATTTTTCTTGTAACCGTTCCACACGCCTGCTGCATCTGTATACATGCGCATGCTCACCTGCCCCGATACATCGGCAAGCGTCATGGGCAAGCCCGCCCGCTTCACTGCGCGCGCCATCTCCATATCATCAAGCAGCTTGGATTTAAAGCTGCGGTGTCCGCCAATCGCCGCATAGCTTTCGGCATGGATCAGCAGAAAAGCGCCATGCGCCGCCACGAATTTGGCATCGGCTGAGCCACGCACCAGCCCGATCGGCAGATGGCAGGCGATAGTGAAACTCATAAGCGGCACGACAAGCCGCTCCAGCCAAGACCCCGTCTGCTGATGGGGGAAGCCCGTAATCAGCCCTTTCCCTTGACGCAGCGCCGTGTCCATCGCGGCAGTCAGCGCTCCCGGCCGCAGCATCGCATCGGCGTCCAAAAACAGCAGCCATTCGCCGCACGCCTCCTGCGCCAGCTGCTGGCAAGCATGCGACTTGCCCAGCCAGCCGTCTGGCAAGTCCGCTCCCCGCAGCACGCGCAGACGGCTATCTCCCTGTGCGGCCAGTATCGCCACATCAGCCGTGCCATCGGCAGACTGATCATCCAGCACGAGCACCTCAAGCAGCGGCGATGACTCCGCTGCCAGCACTGCCTGCACGCAGGCCCCAATTCGCTCCGCTTCGTTGCGTGCCGGAATAAGCACGGACAGCCTTGGCGGCAAGTCAGCGACCGGCCACTCGCCTCCAGCAAGCCACAGCCGGCCTTCCCCCGTGCCGCCAAGCTGCGGCAGCTGGCGCAAATTCCAAAGCACGAACAACAGCTGCAGCGCCAGAACGGCTGCTATCGCCCAAAAAAAGATTTCCATTTCGCCGTCCTCCCCTTCATTCGGTCGAACGTCTCATTGACCGAGCGCCCGGTCGCCAGCAGATGGCGGAAACCATCCCGCTCGCCGTCTGCACTCGCAATAACAGCCAGCCGATGCTCGCCGAGCTGCTGCTCCAGCCTGCGTTCCAGCAGCAACGTCGCTTCTTTGCGTCCCAAAGCGCTCCAGTCCGCTTCAATCATTCTGCCAATAGAAAAGGAGGCAGACGCTTTCTGATGCAGCCCCATCGTATAATACAAGCTCACAGGCAGCACAACTGCATCTCGACAGCGCTCCAGTAAATAGCCGATACCCGTCTGAAATTGCAGCGGACGGCTTTCCAAATGAAAAATATCGCCCTGCGGAAACAGCCAGACGGCTCCTCCGCTGCGCATGAGGTCAGCTGCATAATGAAGCGAGGCCGCCGTTTCCCGCACATTTTCCTTATTGACCGAAAAAGCGCCTATGCGGCGAAAAAAAGCATAGCGCTTCATTTGCCGCTCATCCATCATCATATAATGGTGCCGCTGCGACTCGCTCCGAATCATATGGTAGACGAGCAGCCCGTCCCACCAGCTGCTGTGGTTCATCATGATCAGCAAAGGACGATCGGCTGGAGCCTGCTCCAGCTCTCCTCGCATCGACACTTCATGAAAATGCCGTTTCAGTAAATAATGTTTATTGTAACGGAAAAATACCTCCTCAAACCATCTGTTCTTTTGCGATATGATGATAGCGAATCACGACTCCTTCCAGCACAGCAGCGGCAGCGACTGCTATGAGCATTGGCACATACAGCCCTTCCTTCATGCCAAGCACACCGAACATGAGCAGCATGAGCTGGCCCAGCCTTGCCGCTTCGCGGCGCACGGCATATGTCGTCTCACGAGCTGGAAACAGCAGGGAAAGCGCCGCTGAGATCAGAAACCAGCTGATGAAATTCGTCGCTGGAATACCAAAGTAAGCACCGCCCTCTTCCCACAGCCAGAAGCCTCGCGCATAAGCAACAGGATCGAGCACTAAATCCAGCGTGACGGTAAACAGACCGATTTGCATCGCCCGCAGCCAGCGATTGCTGCCCTTCGCCAGCAGCATGCCATTCAGAAATACGCCAACCCAGGCGCAGGCAATCGTTACAGGCACGCCGCTCAGCAGAAAGCCAAGCACCGGCGTATAGCTGTATTCGCCAAACGGCCACCCTGTTGTGACGCTTAGCCATTCTATGCCGAATGTCGAAAGTCCAACCAATGCGATGCGCCCCCAGCCCCAGTACGTCCGCTCCCGCAAGCCTTGCTCCAAGCTGACCGCATACATCGCATAAAAGACGAGAAACAAGCCGTTCGAGAAGGAAAGCGGCGCCGGAACGCCAATCGTCAGCATAAGAAGGAGGCCAACCGCATACCAGAATAGAAACAGCTTGTTCATCATAATGATACGGCTCCACTCTCCAGCATAACGTCCGCCATATATTTTTCTTTGATCGATTTGTATATTTTCAGCTTCGTCAGCGGCCCAACGACCGCACGCTTCGCATACACGTCATAACGATTCGCAATCACCTGATTCAAAATAGCCCCGTAAAAGCCAGCCGCAAGCTCTACCGCAAACGCGCTTTCCGGCGGATAGCTGTTTATATTCGCCAACCCTTTGTGAAACCAATCCTTCGCTTGGCGCTCCAGCGCATGAATAAGCGCCCGGAAATGCTCGTCAATGACGCCAGCCTCGAAGCTTTGCTCGCTGTAGCCATGCTGATGCAGCAGTTCAAGCGGCAAATAGCGGCGGCCCAGGCCTTGATCCTCGCCAACATCGCGCACAATGTTGACGATTTGCATCGCCTTGCCCAAATAAATGCCAGCCTCTACAATTTGCTCGTCAGGATGGTTATGCAGCACAGGCAGCAGCATTTCGCCAACCGTTCCCGCCACCAAGTAGCAGTATTCCTCAAGCTGCTCCATCGTCTCGTAATGCGTCAGCATCAGGTCGCGGCGCTGTCCTTCCATTTGGCGGAAAAACGGCTGTCTGCTGACCGGAAAATGATGAAACAGCCAGCGAAGCGCCGGCCATATAAAATGCCCTTCCGCCTGCTCCAATTGGGCAAACTGCTTCTCCAGCTCGCCTATCATGTACGGGGACTGCTCCGGCTCATCGACTGCGTTGTCTATCATCCGGCAAAAAGCATAAATGACGTAAACCGCTTCTTTCCGCGGGCTTGGCAAAAATCCAAACGCCTTATAAAAGCTGGATGAACCTTTGCGAATCATCGCCTCGCATTGATTTAGGCTAAATGCTGTTTCCATCCGGCACCTCCTGGATCATGGTGGGTTTTGCTGTTGCTGCTTGAACGGCCCCGGCGGGAGATAAATGCTGGGCCAGCAGCCTTGCGCCCTGCATAACAATCGGCACACCGCCGCCGGGATGAACCGAAGCGCCTGCGGCATAAAGCCCTTCGATGCCATACGGCACAATTTGCGGACGAAAAACGGCGGACTGGAGCAGCGTCGGCGCAATGCCGAAGCTGCCTCCCTTGTACAAGCCGTCAGCCTCGGCATCTGCGGGCGTGCGGACTTGCTGCCAGCGAATCGCTTCCCGCAGCCCAGGAAACCCGCGACGCTCCGCTTCGCTGAGCACCCGCTCGACCAGCTTAGGCGTTTCCTGCCCCCAATCGACATGCGGAGCGGCTGGCGATGGAATCAGCACATACATCGCGCTCTCCCCCGCTGGCGCAGCGGCATCATCGAAGGCGGAAGGATAAAAAACATAAAAAGACGGATCATCCGGCAGCCGATTTTCTTTAAAAATTTCCCCAAGCCCCTTCTCCAGCGAAGGCGGCAGAAAAAACTGATGGGCCAACGCCTCTGGCCACTGCTTGTTCAAGCCCAAATAAATGAGCACGCAGCCGGATGAAGGCTTGTAGTCCTTCCTTTTATTTTTCGGACGGGTCGCCTCTCCCACTGGCAGTACGCCAGCAATAGAGGGAAATTCGCCATTGTAGATAACCGCATCATAGCTCGTCTCTCCTTCGTCAGTCCGAACGCCATAGCAGCGTCCATCGCTGATAAGAAGCTCTTTGACGGCCGCCCTCTTTTTCACAGCAACGCCTTGGCGCGCAAGCTCCTCCTCCAGCAGCGGAATGAGGCTCGCATAGCCGCCCTTCAAGCACCAGACGCCAAACTCATGCTCGGCATACGGCAGCAGCGAATACAGCCCCGGCGCCTCGAACGGCGCGCCCCCGATATACAGCGTTTGCAGCGAGAAAGCATCGTGCAGCCGCTTATCCTTAAAATATTCGGCAGCGAGGGAGCGAACGCTTTTGTAAGCCCGCAGCTTGGTCAGCAGAGCGATATTGCGCACGGTAAAAAAATCGCGTTTGCGCAAAAAAGGCCGCTCCAGAAAAGCTTTTTTTCCCTGTACGAAGGAACGCTTCATCTCGGCCATATAGCGAATAAAACCTTCCTGCTCGCCCGGGAATAACCGTCCAAGCTCCTCTAACTGGCGCTCTCTATCGCTCCACTTATGCAGCACCGTGCCATCCGCATAATAAATGCGGTACATCGGATCGCAGCGCACGAGCGGAATGCGCGAGCGGTCAATACCCGCCTCGGCCAAAATGTCCAGCAGCATTTCTGGCAGCAGCACAATCGTTGGTCCTTGATCGATACGGTATGTCCCATTTTGCTCGAAGGCGAGCCTGCCTCCGAGGCGGTTCATCCGTTCATAGATCGTTACAATCTTGCCTTGGCGTCTGAGCAGCAGCGCCGCAATGAGGCCGCCGATCCCACCGCCGGCAATAGCGACCTTGTTCATATAGCCCCCTCCTTCAGCCGATCCTGCTCCATAAGCAGCCGCGTGCTGATTCGCGCTGATTCAAAAATCGTCGGCAGTCCGCTGCCGGGATGTGTTCCGCCCCCAACGAGCCAGCAGTTTCCATATTCCTCGAAGCGGTTATGCGGGCGCAGCATCATCATTTGATTAAAGGAATGCGCCAGATTAAATGTGGCCCCCTCATAAACGCCATGGCCCTGCTGCCAATCCTCTGGCGTAATCATCGCTTCGGTTTCAATATGCCGGGAAAGGCCGCGCATTTCTGGCTCCTGCTCCATGCGCTGCAGCATTTTTTCCCGTATGCGCGCGCCCTGCTCCTGCCAGTCGATACCACTCGTCATATTCGGCACAGGCATGAGAGCGTACAGAGCAGTTTTGCCCTTCGGTGCGAGCGTCCCGTCATGAATGCCCGGATTGTGGACATAGATAGATGGATCTGCGGAAAGCTTCTTCTGCGCCATCATTTCATTGACGTTCGTTTTATAATCGCCGGCAAACAGCACCGTATGATGAGGCATTTTGATTTCTTTGTTGAGGCCAAGGTAGAGCATGTAGGTCGAGCAGGAATATTTTTTCTTGGCAAGCTTCTCGGGCGTGTATTTCTTTAGCTCTCCTGGCTCAAACAGCTCGTTCATCGCCGTCGCAAAATCCGCATTCAAAATGACATGATCAGCGTCTATTTTCTCGCCGTTGTCCAGTAATACTCCGTTTGCCTTTCCTCCTTTTGTCAGCACGCGCTTTACGCCTATTCCGGTGGAGATGACGCCGTCATACTCACGAATGACCACGCCCATCGCCTCGCAAAGCCGGTTCAAGCCGCCAACCGGATGAAACAGCCCGTATTTATGCTCCATATAGGACAAAATCGTGAAGGTGCCCGGACATTCCCACGGCGACATCCCTAAATATTTCGCTTGGAAGGTAAAGGCGTATTTAAGCCGCTCATCCTTGAAATATTTGGATAACCGGTTATACACCGTATCCGTCGCATGCAGACTGGGCAGCGCAGCGAGCACATCGCGGGCCATATAGTCGCGCGGCTTGCTGAAAGGACGCTGCAGCAGCGGGGACACGCGGTCAAACTTGAGCTCCTCATCGCGCATAAACCGTCTATAGCCTGCCCCGTCACCGGGAAACAGCCGTTCAATTTCCGCATGCGTCTGCTCCATATTGCGTGAGGGCTCAAATGCCGAATCTCCGAACTTTAACCGGTACAACGGGTCCAGCTCAATCAGTTCCACGTAATCTGCAAGCTTTCGATTCACTGCCGTAAACAACTCCTCCAGCAAATGAGGCATCATAAAAAAAGTTGGGCCGCGGTCAAACTTAAAATACCCCACCTGCAGCAGCGAAGTTCGGCCCCCAATGTAAGGCTGCTTCTCCAGCACCGTAACTTTATAGCCACGACCTGCCAGCAGCATGGCGGCAGCAAGTCCTCCTGGCCCAGCGCCTACAACAGCAACATGCCTTGTCTTCATTTATAGTCTCTTCCTTCCCATGCTAGAATCAGTCTTCTATAAATGCCCGTCATTGACGGCTCGATCCGCAAATTCGCCTGAGCCGCAGCCGGTTATATCGCAAAATCGCTATAAACGGCAAATTGGCCGCCAGCGCGTAGCCTACCATCAAATAGCCATACAAAGGCTCGTTCCAGATGAAAAATAACGGCGCGGGCACAATGGACAGCCAGTGCGTGCATTCGCCTCTGAGCGTCTCCCCCATGTACTCCTGGAAATAGGCTTGGCCGCGCTTAGCAAGCCTTTTCTTCTGGAATCCCCTGCGGAACAAAAAACTACCATCCGGGACGCTGTCCTTCCATGAGCGGATGTAGAGCACCTGCTCGTAGAAACGTTCCTCGCCGCTTTTATCAGGCTGCTTCGGCTCTGCTCCTCTGCCGAAGCGCCACTTCTCCTTGCTGCGCTCCGCTTTGCTCACCGTCTCGGATGCTCCTGCTTCTGCACCTGCTCCTTGTCCTAGTCCTGCAAACCAGCGCTGTGGCAAGCTCGTATGTAAATAAGAGACGCCGAGATGGACAAGCAGCCATCCACCAATATTCAGAGCGAGCACAGCCAGCGACGGCAATGCCTGCGCGCTCATAGCTTGCCTCGTTCCCGACTGTCCATTGAAACGACTCGCCCTTTCCATGAAACCTTCCTCCTAATGAAGGTCGAGAACAGCGAATAAGCGAAAAATAACATAAACAAACTGAGCGGAAGTGGGTACAGCAGTGCCGTCCAGCCCTTAAAACTCCCCGTTTTGCACAGCCATAGCCTGAGCTGCAAGCTGTAAGCCGCATAGCTGGCGACGCCTGTTCCCAGCAGCCAATAATCCGCCTCGCCATGCCCCCCAATTGAAGCCAGCATTAGGGTTACAGCCGATACGGCCCCGGCCAGCCACAGCGTTACAGCGCAGGCTATAAAGGGCGCGGTCGATGCAGCGCCTGCTGCAAAGCTTTTGCTCCAGCCGCGGAACATGCTGCTCAGGCCATCCGGGTACATTCTAAAGGAAATTTTTTCGCAGCCCATAAAATTGGACACCGGCATTTGATCAGAGCTAAAGGCTCGCCCCAGCTCAAAATGCTCCAATACTTTGCCGCGTACCGCCTCATGCCCGCCGATGCGGAAATAGTCATCCCGGCGGCATATGAGGCAAGGCCCAAACGCTCCCGCCCGGCTGTCGCCGTCGCCAACCGAAGCGATGACAATCAGATTGAAGAAAGCAGACAGCTGCTCATAAGCACGCTCCATTCGGTGGTAAGGCTGCACCGATACGAGTCCGCCAGCCTCCTTCTGGCTGGTCACCAGCACTTGTAAAGCATCCTCGCCCAGCTCCACATCCGCATCCAGAAAAACAAGCAACTCGCCTTGCGCTGTTTTGGCTCCCGTCCAGCAAGCCCAGCTTTTGCCGATCCAGCCGCCTGGCATCTCCTCCGCCCGAATGACAAGGGCACCATTCGCGGCAGCCAGGCTTGCCGTTGCATCCTCCGAGCCGTCATCGACAACGATCACTTCTACATGACGCAGCTTCTGCCGCTGCAAGGCGTGCAGCAGCTTGCCGATATTAGCCGCTTCATTGCGTGCCGGAATGATGACAGAAATGGAGACCGGAATAGCGCTATTTTTCATGCCTGCTCCATTCGCATCATCTGCCCCGTTCCATTCATCCCCCTCATGAATGTCCCAATCCGGCAGCCGGCTTACCCGATTTTGCAGCAGCCAGCCGCACAGCCAGCCGAAAACAGCCCAAATGATCGAGAGACTCATCGCTTCCCCCTCCTTCTCCCGTACATATAGCCAATGGCCTGCTTTAGACCGTTAAATGCCTGCTCCCGGTAAGGAAACCAATTGATTTGCGAGCTTCTGCGCCCAGCATTGACCATGACCGACTTTGAGCGGCAAAAGGCGAGCAGCCCTTCTTCGCCATGCGCACGGCCGAAGCCGCTCGCCTTCACCCCGCCAAAGGGCAAATGCATGTTGCCAATATGTCGTACAACGTCATTAATCGAGCAGCTTCCCGTCTCCAGCCGGGCTGCGAGTGCTAGCCCTTTTTTTCGATTAGCCGTAAAAATGCTTGCGCTAAGCCCATAAGGCAAAGCATTTGCCAGCTGGATGACCTCCTCCTCTGACTGAAAGGCCATAATCGGCAGCAGCGGGCCGAAAATTTCCTCCTGCATAAGCTGCATCTCCTCCGTCACTCCGGTGAGCACGGTCGGCGGAAACAGCGGCGGCTCCGCTCCGGGCGTCAGCCCTCCTGCCGCAATGCTGGCTCCTTTGGCTACAGCATCATCCAGCAGCCGTTTCACTTTATGCCAGCCTTCTTCCGTGGCTAATGCACCAATCTCAGACCAAGAACCGTCTCCGGCCTGCCTTAGCTCCCGTGTATAAGCGACGACCGCGGCCAGAAAGGCTGCATAAATGCTTTCATGAACGTAAACCCGTTCCACGCTAATACATACCTGCCCGCTGTGCAAAAAAGCACCCCATATTGCTGCGCGAGCGGCTCTCTCTATATGGGCATCCGCACATACGATCATCGGGTCCTTGCCGCCAAGCTCCAGCACGCAAGGAATGAGCTGCTCCCCTGCTCTCGCCAGCACACTGCGCCCGGCCGCCTCGCTTCCGGTAAACCATAGCTTGTCAGGCCGTGCATCAATTAAGCGCTCAGCTTCCGCCTTCCCGCCTTCAACCAGCTGAAGGACACCTGGCGGAAATGCAGCCTCCTCGATTAGCGCAACAATGCGCTTGCTTAGCAGCGGCAGCTTCTCCGACGGCTTGAGCAGCACCGTATTCCCTACAGCAGCTGCCGCGAGTGCCGGAATGAGCGTCAATTGAAGCGGGAAATTCCACGGGGCAATGATAGCCGCCACACCGCAAGGCTCATATGTAATGTGCGAGGAGGAGCCTGCGAGCCACAATGGTGTGCGAACGCGGCGGGCACGCAGCAGCTTGGCCGTATTTTTTTCATAATAAGAAATAGCTTGAATGACCGTCAGTAAATCCGTCGTCAGCGCATCCATCGGGGTCTTGCCTGCCTCTTGGCCCAGCAGCGCAATCCACTCGTCCAAATCGCGAACGAGCAGCTGCCGCACCGAGCGGATATGCTGAATTCTATCCCGCACAGAAAGCGCCCTCCAGCTCGGAGCCGCTGCGCGGGCAGCAATCATTTCTTTCATCATTCAATCCCCCCACAGCAAGGGCCGCCTTTATACGATTGGCAAAATGAGCCTAGCAGGTTTTAATTCACCAATAATGGGCAACACCTTAAATACAGGACCTACAGGAATGCAACTGCTAGATTTGAAGCTAGCTAACTATTAATTAACCCTACGGTATATTATAAAACATCTTTTTCGTTTATATAACCAAGTTTTTAAAAATATCCATTTGGCTTTAGTAAACAGGGAGGCGGAAACGAGCGATGAGTAAAAAAATCGTAGTAATTGGCGGAGGCTTGGGCGGCCTTTCCGCTGCCATCAGACTAACGGTTGACGGCAATGACGTCACCGTCCTGGAACAGCAGGAACGTGCAGGCGGCAAGCTGAATATCCGCTCGGGCAAAGGCTTCTCCTTTGATACGGGCCCGTCGATTTTGACGATGCCCTGGGTGCTGGAGCAGCTGTTTGCTAGTGCAGGCAGACGTCTGGAGGACTATATGACGCTCGAGCGGGTGGAGCCGCAGTGGCGGACTTTTTTCGAGGATGGATCGCAGCTTGACGTGACTGGCGATCTGCCGATGATGCTGGAGCAGCTAAGCAGCGTATCGCGAGAGGATGCCAAGGGCTTTCTAGCCTATTTGCAATACTGCCAGCAAATGTATGAGCTCAGCATGAAGAGCGTTTATGGCAAAAGCCTCAGCGGCCTGCAGGACTTGCGGGGGCAGCATAGCATGAAGGAGCTGCTGGCGATGGACCCGCTTCGCACGATGCATCAGAGTACGAGCCGCTTTTTCAAAGACAAGCGCTTGCGCCAGCTGTTTGATTTTTTCATTATGTATATTGGTTCATCGCCTTATGCAGCCCCAGCCGTACTTTCTCAGCTTATCCATGTGCAGCTTGGACTCGGCATTTATTACGTCAAGGGCGGCATGTACAATATTGCGCTGGGCATGCTGAAGCTGCTGGGCGAGCTTGGCGTGGAGGTGCGGACGAATGCGCCTGTCGCAGCAATCAATACGCTGGGCAAGGCGGCAACGGGCGTTACACTTGCAGATGGCACGGTGCTTGCCGCCGATCTCGTCGTCTCCAATTTGGAGGCGATTCCGACCCATCGCAAGCTGCTCGGCCACCATCCGGGAGCTGCCGCAGCGACAGGCGGCATGAGAAAATATGCTCCAACCGTATCCGGCCTCGTGCTGCTGCTCGGCATCGACAAAACCTATGACCAGCTGCGCCATCACAACTTCCTGTTTTCGCGCAATCCAGAGCGGGAGTTTCAGGATGTGTTCGTCTCCGGCATCCCTTCGCCTGATCCGACCGTCTATATTGGGGTGTCCAGCATTTCCGATTCAACGCAGGCGCCTGAGGGACAGCAAAACTTATTCGTGCTGACCCATGTTCCCCCGCTTAAGCCAGACGAGGATTGGGAAATTTACAAAGAGACGTACCGCGAGCTTGTGCTGGATAAGCTGGAGCGAATGGGACTGGACGACCTGCGCTCGCACATTACGTTCGAATACAGCTTTACGCCAAATGACTTGGAGCAGCTCTATGGCGCCAACGGCGGTTCGATCTATGGCGTTGTCACCGACCGCAAGCTGAACGGCGGCTTCAAAATCCCGAGCAAAAGCGAGCTGCTGGACAATTTGTATTTTGTCGGCGGCTCCACTCATCCTGGCGGCGGCGTGCCGATGGTTACGCTGTCGGGCCAGCTTACGGCTGACCTGATTAAAGAGCGGGCGGATAGCCGCTCTAGGGGCAGGTTTACTGCGGGGTAGGATTTTAGTTTTAAAGTTAACCTTCGAACATTGCAAACGAGGGGCGACGGGAATGCGTGAGGGGTTTATGCTAAACTAATCAGCTTCGATTTTAATAGCATATTGGCTAAAAGGTGGCGGCTGAACGGTCGCTACTGAACTTTGGCGGCCACAGGAGCCGTTATTTCCTCCAAATGTCGTTATTGGAGAGGCTTTCGGACACAGAATCCGCTAAGGGCTCCCGAATCGCCTTTTTATCGCGATGATAAGGAAATAAGCGATTTCCAGTCCGCTCACCTGCCAAAATGGGGAAAAACGCTTCATTAGCGGAACGTCAGTCCGCCAAAAGCGAGAGCACCTCCTATCCCTGCTGCCCCAAAGTCAGAGCTATTCTCTTTTTCGTTTACCTTGGATCGTCAAGCTGTACGACCATTAAATTAATATACAAATAAGGTATTTCCCTAGCTAAAGCTTCTGGGGCGATACCTTTTTTTCTGGAGGGATCTATTCTACTTGCTCTGCTAAATATCTGCTTTAAGTGATACATACCTATGGCTAAACGACAGAAGGCTATGCGGGGTGTTACAATAGCAAAATCGACAACTAGCGGAGGAATGCAACTTTGAACGTCATCGACCTATCTGCCTATGCACAGTCCTATTTGCAGCAAATCAAGATGGAGCGCAATTTAACCGACAAAACGATAAAGGCCTATTATTATGATCTAAGCGACCTCACTAAATGGATTAGCGATACCGTTCAAGGTGATATTGAGCCTCAGCATATCCATTCGTATTTCCAATCGTTGCAGGCTAAACAAATGAAAGAAACGAGCATTAAACGCAAGCATTTTTCCATAAAAGCTTTTATCAAATATTTGACTACACAAGGCGTTGCCTTTGAATTACCTAGTGCCATTGGCAGATCCAGCTTTAAGCTATCAAAGCGGATTCCTAAAACTTTAACGATAGCAGATGTGACTACCTTACTACAGACGACAGAGAAAGAAATGCTGAATCCGCGCACTAATTATCGCAAAATTATGAGCAGTCGTAATTCAGCCATTATAGAGCTCCTATTTGCCACAGGAATACGCATTGGCGAGCTAGTTGGCATTCAGCTTGAGGATCTTAATCTTCAAGAGCAAACGCTGCTGATTTACGGCAAAGGTCGAAAAGAACGCCTGCTCTACATCGCTAGCCATGAGGTGATTCATAAGCTCGAGCGCTGGCTTTCGCTTCGGTCACAACTGGAGCCTAAAGCAAAAGCTTTTTTCATAAACAAATATGGCAACTCCTTATCTATTTACGCGATTGAGGATATTTTTTATAAGTATCGGGACATAGCGAAGATTAACGAAAAAGCTACCCCTCACTACTTGCGCCATACGTTCGCTACTCACTTGCTCAATAATGGTGCCGATTTACGCTCCGTCCAAGAAATACTCGGCCATTCCAGCGTCAGCACCACCGAAATCTACACCGAAGTGTCCATCGAACGCAAAAAACAAGTGCTAACTAAATATAACCCTAGAAACAGCCTTGAGATCTGAGAAAAAACCTCCTAATAACTATAAAT
>NZ_JBCNGR010000056.1:0-20652 GCF_050481745.1 Paenibacillus algorifonticola
TTCGCTTGTTCTTCCGGAGCGGGCGATCCCGCCGGAGGGAATGATCTACTCCGCCTGCCGACGGTACGGACTAGAAACCGGCCTTTAGGATTCATCCCCTGCTTGGAACATTACGAAAGGAAATCCTTTAGGTAATGAAGCTTGTGGAAGCAGTGTTCCTGCACTACGTTTAAGAATGACTCTGTACCATTCCAATCTTGTATCGAGCATTACTATCCTCCGATTTATAATAAGCTAATGTTTCCCTAAATATTGGAACTATCCTCCCTCTATGGAGAATCACTTTTCTCTTAAAAACGGGTTCGTAATGCAGCACGCACAGATATCAATTCATTTTTCACCAACCCAATTGCAAACTCGCCACTATTATTTTTTTAAAAAAGACATATATTAAGAAATCCATTGAATTAGTATCGTTTCAACTTCATTTTAATGAAGTCTATAATCTCGTCTTGGTCATTTGCTTTTAATTTTTCGAATAATAATAGCAAATCCGCTTCTTTTTCATTGACTTGATTCATACCAATAACTTTATTATTCGCACTTGAAGTTCCGAGCAGAAGCCACGTTACATCGGCACGGAATTCAGAAACAATTGAAATTATGATATCAACCGAAGGTTTGTACTTGTCTTGTTCCAATTCACTCAGCGTAGCTTGCGAAATCCCTACTCTACTAGAAAAATCAATCTGATTCATTTCATTGAGCTTCCTGATCTTCTTAATACGTCCGCCTAGTGTTTCGATTTGGATCCCCCCTTTAAAATAATAAAGTCCCGATGAGCGCTTGCTTCATCGGGACTAACATTGCTGGTTCATGACTTTCTTTACTGGTTCACAACTTTTTTACTGGTTCATGACTCTTTTTACTGGTTCACGACTTTTATTTAACTGGACAAAGGGGGGAATATATTACTCTCCCCTACTCTACCGTAACACTCTTCGCCAAATTTCTCGGTTTATCAACATCATGCCCGAGTGCAAGCGAAGCATAGTAGGAGATCAATTGCAGCGGCACCACGGACAGCGCTGGCGTCAGGATTGGCAGTGTGCGAGGGATCGAGAACAGTGTATCAACCGACTTGTTCGCTTCCTCTTCATAGCCAACATTACCAATACCGAGCACATTCGCACCGCGTGCTTTCACTTCTTTAATGTTGCTCAATGTTTTCTCGTATAGCTCTTCCTGCGTGACCAAAGCGATAACGGGAACGCCTTCTTCGATCAGCGCCAGCGTACCGTGCTTCAGCTCGCCAGCTGGGTAAGCCTCCGAGTGAATATACGAAATTTCCTTCAGCTTCAGCGAGCCTTCCAGCGCGACTGGATAGTCAATGCCGCGGCCAATAAAGAACAGGCTCGGGTGCGAAGAAATCGATTCAGCGATACCGCGCAACACCGGTGCTTGCTCCAAAATGCTTTCCACTTGCTCAGGAAGCTCTTGCATAGCAGCAAGAATTTCGCTTACCTCCGCTGTATTTTTCGTTCCTAGCGTATCTGCGAAATACAAGCTGAGCAGGTAGAAGACTACAAGCTGCGACGTGTATGCTTTTGTCGAAGCAACCGCAATTTCCGGCCCTGCCAACGTTACCAGCACATCATCCGCTTCGCGGGCAATCGAGCTGCCCACTACGTTCGTAATCGCCAATACGCGAGCGCCATTGCGCTTCGCTTCACGAAGTGCAGCAAGTGTATCTGCTGTTTCACCGGATTGGCTGACTACAATAACGAGCGTATCTGGCGTAATGATCGGCGAGCGGTAACGATATTCCGAAGCGACATCCGTTTCAACCGGAATGCGGGCGATGGACTCAATAACCGTTTTACCAACAAGGCCTGCATGGTAAGCCGTTCCGCAAGCTACGATATGCACTTTACGAATCGATTTAATATAATCCTTCGTCATCGTCAGCTCAGACAGCTGCACCGATTTGCCGTCGTCTGCAACGCGGCCGAGCATTGTGTCGCGGTATGCTTTTGGCTGCTCATAAATTTCTTTCAGCATAAAATGATCAAAGCCGGCTTTTTCTGCGGTTACCAGATCCCAGTCGACATGAAATATTTCCTTGGAAATAGCTGCGCCTTCTGTCGTCATCAATTCGACACCATCACGTGTCAAAATAGCCATTTCGCCGTCGTCCAAAATATAAACGTCACGCGTATGCTCCAAAATCGCCGGAATATCCGAACCGATGAAGTTTTCGCCATTGCCTACGCCGATTACGAGCGGGCTTGCAAAACGAACTGCTACCAGCTTTTCCGGTTCAAACTCTGTCAAAACGCCCAGAGCGAACGCTCCGCGCATACGTTTAACCGCACGCTGCACCGCTTCAATGATGTTGCCGTCATACTCATCAGCTATAAGATGCGAAATCACTTCTGTATCCGTCTCCGATACGAATACATGACCTTTCACAGTCAACTCGTCTTTAATATCCAGGTAGTTCTCAATGATGCCATTGTGAACGACCGAAAATTTAGCCGAATTGTCCGTATGCGGATGAGAGTTCACATCGGATGGCTTGCCGTGTGTTGCCCAGCGCGTATGCCCAATGCCGACGGAACCGTGCAATGGCTCGCCTTGCAGCTTGCCTTCAAGATTAGCAAGGCGTCCTTTTGCCTTCGAAACTTCAAGACCGTTGCCCGTGAATACAGCAATACCTGCCGAGTCATAGCCGCGATATTCCAGCTTTTTCAGCCCTTCAATCAAAATCGCCTGCGAGTCACGTTTACCAATATATCCTACAATTCCACACATAATTTAATAGACCTCCGTTATAGGTATAATGCCCTTATGACGGATGCCTGCCTATATGCGGCACAGGCGCTATTCGGTTGTCACAAATTCAGCTTTTGCTTTTGTCCAAAGAAGTTGTGTAACCCTCTGCCCGTACCAGCCCCACAGGCGGCACCATAGACATACGGGAATAAAAGTTCAATTATTTCGTCTGTTGATGCCTGCTGAACGTTTGTATGAATGGTCGCCCAATCATTTTGCGTCTCAGCTTTCGGTCGGCATGCTATAACCGGGAGGCCCCCGCCGAACATTTCGAACACCTCCACCTCGTCAGCTTCCCGTATGATCGCCCCGACTGCTACTGCTTCCATAACCACTGTCCGCACATCCATCATGCAGCCCATTCATCAGTTACGTACAGCATAGAAACGAATCATCACGCAAGCTCTGGCGCTTATATTGCAGTGTAACCTCGATCCTCGCTTTCCTTCTGGAATGAAATCATAATCTCTATTGTATTCATTTTCAGGCCAATATGCAACAGTATCGGCTCATGCCCATTCATAAGCAGCTATACCCACCGATAGTCTCCCTTGCCTCATACATTCTATGTCTCAACAAACATATCGGTGCCAAGCCGCCTGCTTCCCGCAAATCACCTTAGCATACGCTCAAGCTTCAACGCATATGCTTGGGCTTCAATTGCAGGAGGCAAGCGGCCTTAATCATTCAAGGCACTAATTATTTTCATTTATGTCTCTTAACATTACTATCGTTTACAATTGCTCACCTTAAAAATAAGTCCCGTTTAACATTACTGATATTAATATTTATTGCCACCAACGCTTACGAATATTGAAGATTACGGTTAAATATCACGATCGTTTACGATTACTGCTGCTGATTACTCAGCCCATTAATCATTAACCGAGTTCTTTTTTCACCACATCAACGATTTTTGCCACGTATGCTTCAACCTGAGCCTTGTCTGGACCTTCTGCCATGACGCGAATGAGCGATTCTGTACCGGAAGGACGAACGAGCACACGGCCATTGTCGCCAAGCTCACTGGACACTTCTTCCGCCGCTGCTTCAATCGCCTGGTTGCCAAGGTACTTGCTCTTGTCTTCCACGCGCACGTTAACGAGCACTTGAGGGAACTTGCGCATAATGGTTTTCAGCTCGCTGAGCTTGCGGCCGGAAGCTTTAATCGTATCGACCAGCTGCAAAGCGGTCAGAATGCCGTCACCCGTCGTAATATAATCCAGGAAAATAACATGGCCGGACTGCTCGCCGCCCAAGTTGAAGCCGCCGCGACGCATTTCTTCCATCACGTAACGGTCACCAACAGCGGTTTGCGCGGTTTGCAGACCTAGTTGTCCCGCAGCTTTGAAAAAGCCAATGTTAGCCATAACCGTCGTTACGACGGTGTCATGCTTCAGCTTTCCAGCCTGTTTCATCGCATCGCCAATGATGCACAAAATATAATCGCCATCGACCTCTTCGCCCTGGTCATCAATCGCAATCAGGCGATCGGCGTCGCCGTCAAAGGATAGTCCCAAATCCGCTTTATGCGCCAGCACCTGCTTACGCAAATATTCCGGATGCGTCGATCCGACGCCCGCATTGATGTTGCGGCCATCCGGCTCCGCTCCTACCGTTATAATTTCCGCGCCAAGCTCGCGGAATACAGCTGGCGCCAGCTCATAAGCTGAGCCGTTCGCGCAGTCGAGCACGATTTTAAGGCCGCTGAACCCGCCTCTAATCGTCGTTTTCAAAAAGTCCAGATAACGCTTCTTCGCCGCATCGTCATCGGTTACAGTGCCAATATCGCCGCCTACAGGGCGCGGCAATTCATCCTGCTCCGCATCAATCAGCTGCTCAATGCGAATTTCCGTCTCATCCGACAGCTTGAAGCCGTCGCCAGCGAAAAACTTAATGCCATTATCCTCAACCGGATTATGGGAAGCGGAAATCATTACGCCCGCATCCGCCTTAAGCTCGCGTGTAATATAAGCAACTGCCGGTGTCGACACGACACCTAGGCGCACAACGCTTGCACCGATAGACAGCAAGCCGGCGATAAGCGCCGATTCCAGCATTGGACCGGAGATACGCGTATCCCGTCCGATGACGACTACCGGCTTATCTGCCGCTCCCGTTAATACGAATCCGCCGCAGCGGCCAATTTTATAAGCAAGCTCTGGTGTCAATTCCTGATTCGCGACACCGCGCACGCCATCTGTACCAAAATATTTCCCCATTGTCGTTCTAGCCCCTTTTATTATATCGATATTGACTGAAAAAACAGCCAATCCTATGCTGCTGCTCATTAATCAACTAACCATTTGCATTTGCGGAGCTGCCGCTGCTAGGCTCGCCGCCCGCATTCGTAGCTCCATTGCCATCATTACTGCCATCGTTTCCCGAGCCAGGACTAGGCGTACTTTCTTCCTCATCCGGCGTTGCCGACGGATCAGGCGTTGGAGTCGGCTCCGGCTTGGTCGTGCCGCCGCTTGTTTCTGGATCTGCCGTCACCGGATCAGACTTCTCGCCAATAACTACCGTAGCGGTTAATGCCGTCTCTTCATTCGTTACGGTAACGAAACGCGGCACCTTTGTCGACAGCTTAATCGTGTGAGTGCCCGCTTTTAGCCCCTGTAAATCAGCTGTCAGCTGTAAATCCTTATCGCTTATCGCCGATAGCACATCTGGTGCGCCGTGAATAGTGAGGCTCGCCTCGCCGCTCTGCGGCTTGCTGATTTCAGCAAAAAGCCCTTCGCCCACATTCGTTAATTGAATCGCTCTCGTCAAGGTCAGCGCTTCCCATGAAACGACATTCACCTCAACATTAATTTCAGCAGGCTCAACCATCACAATGCCATCCAGCTTTGTGACCTTCGCCTTCACTGTGCCCGACTGCTCCACAGCACCGAGATCAATCGTCACCCCATTATATACTTCGAGAGCATCAAGCGTTTTTTGATCTGCATAAACGGCAACTTTGTCGATTTCCGGTTTAATGGACGCAATGCTTAAACCTTCCGGCAAGCTGCCTGTATAGCTGATCTGGAGCGGAACCATCTTGATTGGCGGAGTGACGGGAACCTCCACATCGACGATCTTCGGATCGGTAATGGCATGCTCCATCACTTTGCCTTCCGTATCATAAACAACAACACTCGCTTTTTTATCCTCAACTGTCGATTTGGCGCCTTCCACACTAACGGTCGCGCTTACCGAACCGACATATTCCATCTCATCCTTAGGAAGCGTCACTTTAACGGAAGGGGCTGTCTCTTTGCCCACCAGTAATGGCGTTCCAACAATATAGCCGCTTGAAGGCGTACCAGACGTCTTCAGCCCCAAATCAAAGGACTTCGTCTGAATTTCTTCGATATCTACCTTTACCGTACGCTGCGAAATTTCCAGCAGGCTGACGCCGCTCGGCATCGTATACGTTAAAGGCACAACATGCTCGCCTTCCCCAAGTCCGGTTAAATCAGCTGTAATAATATAATCCTCATCTTTGGCAGCGAGCAGCTTGGAACGTCGGCCTTCCACCATAATTCTTACAACGGTCGGCTCCATCTGCACAAGTGAATATTTAGCCTCATCCAGCCCGGTTGGAATAATTTGCGCAGCCTCGATAATTTTTTTATCTGTATTGGAGGTCACCGCAGCAGGAGTCGATTCCGGATCGAAATGCACGACTGCCCACAGCAGCAGCGCAATGACGATAGAAATAATTTTGATCGCTGTCGGATGACTAAGCCATTTATCCATCCTGGCCTCCTTTCCGCTTCCAGAACGCGAACGACTGGCGTTCCTTTGTGCGTCCATTCGTCTTCGGAGTCAGCTCCTCAAACAGCTTCGAGATTAGTGATTCTTCTTTAATATCACGAACAATCATACCGTTGAGCGCCAATGAAACTTGTCCCGTTTCTTCCGATACGACGACTGACACCGCGTCACTGACCTCGCTGACGCCGATGGCCGCACGATGGCGCGTCCCAAGCTCCTTGCTTATAAAAGGATTTTCAGACAGCGGCAAATAACAGCCCGCTGCCATAATTTGATTCCCCCGAATAATGACCGCTCCATCATGCAGCGGCGTATTTGGCGTAAAAATATTGTTCAGCAGCTCGGAAGTAATTCGCGACTCCATCTGCACACCTGATTCAATGAGTTCATTGACGCCGGTTGTCCGTTCAAATACGATTAGCGCGCCAATTTTTCGTTTCGCCATAAACTGGATAGCCTTCATCACTTCATCAATCTGCTCATTGACGACATCCTTGTCCATGAAGGAGGAGCTGACGAACAGCTTCCCACGTCCCACCTGCTCCAGCACCCGCCTCAGCTCCGGCTGAAAAATGATAAGGATAGAAACGACGCCAAAGGTGAACATTTGGTTCATCACCCATTTGAGCGTATATAAATTAAACCATGTGCTAATTGCCCATACAGCAATAAGCACAAGGATTCCCTTCAAGAGCTGAACCGCTCTGGTCCCTTGTACAAGCAAAATGATTTTGTAAATAATATAGCTGACGATCCCGATATCAATAACGTCCTTGATGCCGTTCTGCCAAGTCAAATCTGCAAAGTAACTCATGTATGAACCCCCAAACAACCGAGCACGTATCGCATGTATTTTGAATTTCAACCTTAATTATTTTCTATATTCGGTATGGAAACTCCTTTATTCAAGGTGAAACGGCTGTCGCCATCCTTCGGCGGCGCAGCGCGTTTCATTCCGAGAAATATAGAGGAAGGATGGATCATTCTTATCCTTCCCTATATTTCAAGGTGAAACGGCTGCCGCCGTCCTTTGGCGGCGCGGCGCGTTTCAGTCCGAGAAATATAGAGGAAGGATGGAGCATTCTTATCCTTCCCTATATTTTCAAAAAAAAGCTGCCTTCCCGTCAGGAAGGCAGCTCACCTAAGAAGCCAATCCGCTGAAAGTTGTCGTCACCTTATACCAGAACCAATCCAGTGCCTGATCAATGGTCCGGCTTTGCCCGGCAATAAATCCGGTCGAGGCCAAATTGAGGGAACCGTCAATGACTGTAACATTGCCATCGATTTCGCCTCTAACGTCGGCCATGCCATTTTCAACGATCAAATTTCCTTTAATATGCACACCTTCCGGAATTGTAACCGTGTTGCCGTCAATAACGACCTGATGCAGATCCTCGCCCGACACCACCAGCTTCGTATCATGTCCCCACATGGAGACAAAGCTGCCCAGCATAACCAGTACAAAAATCGCTGCGACCGTTACTCCCGGGTACTTGTAGAGCAAACGCAAATACTGCGGACGAGTCTTCGCCTGCGGTTTCGGTATTTGGTCCAAAATAAGCTGCGTCAGCTTCTCGGAAGCCTGTATATCGTAATGCGGGACCACTGCGGCATGCTCCAAGGCGGAAAAAGTCATCGCTTCCGTCTTCTCCAGCTGTTCGAACCGAGCGAGGCAAGCGGGACAAGTACTCATATGCCCCTTCAAATCCATCGTACCTTGCCTGGTCAGATCACCGTCAAAATAGTCGTGCATCATTCCGATGGCGACTTTGCATTCCATAGCAGCCAGTCCTTTCTTTCTTTTGCTTACGTTAACGCTCTACTACAACTATAGGATACGTATCAAATCCGAAAGTGTTTCAAAATTTCGCAACAAGCTTTCGGCCAATTTTACAGCTTGTACTCCAGCTTCTTGCGCAGAAACTCCCGTCCCCGGTGTACCCTCGTCTTAATCGTCGTGACAGGGATATCCATGACCTCGCTAATTTCTTGCAGAGACAAATCCTCAATGTAGCGCAGCATCATCACCGTCTTGTATTTCGGCGGAAGCGATGCAATCGCCTGATGAATAATCTGCTGTGTCTCAGACAGCAGCGTCTCTGACTCGGGCGTTCGATTGTCGCTTGGGATCATCGAATAACCATCCAAACCTTCATGATCCGTCGATTCCGCATCTAGTGAATATACAGGCTTGCGCTTGCGCAGCTTGTCGATGCAAAGATTCGTCGCGATCCGATAAATCCAGGTGGAAAATTTCAAGGTTTCATCGTAGCGCTCTAAATTTCTATACACTCGCATGAACGCTTCCTGCACGACATCTTCCGCCTCTTGACGGTTGCTCAGCATGCGGTACGCCATGTGAAAAAGCTTGTCCTGATAGAGCCCTACGAGCTCAGCAAATGCCCGCTGGTCGCCTTTTAACGATAATTTTGCAAGGCGGGCTTCCAATACATTCACTTCTACTCCTCCAAACTTTCCGTTTGAACGGATTGTTGCCGCGAGTGCTATTATGAATCAGCAATGCCTACTAAAACAAATATAACTCCTGCCGCGTCCTCTGCCCTTAAACTCTATAGAAAATGGTAATCCACATGGGCTTAAAAAGCAAGATAAATGCGTAAGGTGAAACGGCTATCGCCGTCCTTTGGCGGCGTATCGCGTTTCATTCCGAGAAATATAGAGAAAGGCTGAGGACATCATGCTTTCCTATATTTTAAGAAACATCCAATCTTTCCAGCGTATGACGATTAGATCCCACTACCTTATTTGAACTATTATATACGTTTTCCACTCTTTATGGCAAAAAAGCAGCTCTCAAGCTTTTCGCTTGATGCTGCTTTTGCCGGGCCTTTACGGATGCGATACGTACCGCGCTTCGATCCCAACCTTCTTTTTATGAAAGATATTATAAGGAATTGGTCATCAGTTTTTGAAGCACGCTTTGAATTTCGCTCGATGGAATGGCAAAACCAATGCCCTGCGCTTCTGTGCTTACCGCTGTATTGATACCAATCACCTGACCACTCGTATTGAGCAGCGGACCACCCGAGTTGCCTGGGTTAATGGAGGCATCGGTTTGCAGCAAATGCTTGTAATCCTTCGTGCCGCCCCCTTCGTCTTGGACGGATATCGGACGTTCTTTCGCGCTTAGCACACCCACTGTCATCGTGTGGTCGAAGCCATACGGATTGCCAATGGCGATAACCCAGTCGCCGATGGCTGTGCTGTCCGAGTCGCCAAGAGACAGTGTTGGGAACGCCGTCGTTCCGGTAATTTTCAGAACTGCCAAATCCAGATCGGCGCTGGAGCCTACCACCTTAGCTACAAACGGCTCATCATAACCTTCTACGGTTACCTTCACTTGGGAAGCCCCGCTAATGACATGCTCATTTGTTAAAATGTAGCCATCGGACTGGAATATAAATCCCGTTCCCGAGCCTGTAAGCTGCAAATTGGAATCGTCTGTTCCGCTCTGGTCATTAGAGCCTTCACTCGGCTGCTGCTGGCCGCTCTGTGGTGCCAGCTGCCCGAAAAACTGCCAGTAGTCCGAACCGCGTCCGCTTGAGCGTGTCGCCTGACCGTAATTTTCGATTTTGACGACCGCCGGGGAGGCTGCCGCATAAATGCTGGAAATTTGGCTGTCCACCGAATTCGCCGCTGTTGTCACGCCCGCGCTGTTCTCGCTGCCATTGCTAACTACACTGCCGTTGGTCGTATTCACCGTAGCCACGCCGCCTGTGAACAAATTACTGCGATCCGCCGTATACATAAAGCCGCCAATGACGACAGCCCCTGCTAAAAATGCGGCGAAAATGGACTTCAACGGCGTACGCTTCGCTGGCTTCTGTGAAGCCTCATCGTCGCCTCTGCCTGCGCCGCTCTGTCCTTTATCCGTCATCGTCCGCAGCTCACTAAGCTGCTTCTCATACGAATGGCGCAAGTTCGAGGGCGAACGCTCCGACTCATAAATGTAAGAAGCAACAATCGGGGCCGACTGTTTTGCTGCCTCTTGCCCTGGTTCAGCCGCATCTTCATAACCATAAACGGTTTTGAAAACTTGCTCGCCCTCTGGCTTGCCAACTGCACCCGATTGCTCGATTTTGCTATCGCTTGCCCCCGCTGTGCTCATCTCCGCCTGTTCTTTCCCTTGTTCGCCGCTATTTACTTGATCCGCCATACGTTCATCTCCCTGTCCATTCAAGCTGTTATTTGTTCCTCTATAATGGTTGTCCTCGCTCATCTTGATTGCCTCCTTCAAGTTTTACCGAGTAAATTTCATCACGTAAGCTAAGTATCGAGATAATAAGAATTAGTCAGTGTGTATTCGGTCATTTCGTTTGCCTTCTATGTATACATCATGCAGGATGCACCTTAAATCAAACTTAAGCGATATTTAAAGCAACATAAAACCTTTCGAGCCAGCCCTATTTTCGTGCTAAAAAGCTGTACAAGCGCATAACAAGTCCTCTTGCTACCGCTAAAGCCACCTTTTCAACGCAAAAAAAGCCAAGCGGGGCAATGGCTGCCCTGCTTGGCTTTCTGGTTCACGCCAGCGTTTTCTGGCGTTTATTTATGTTTTCAAGCGCCTTATTAGCCCGTGTTTCTCAGGCCGGCGGCAATTCCGTTAATCGTGAGCAATACTTCACGAAGCAGCTCTGGATCATCCTCGTCCTTCGCCCGCAGTCCGCGGAGCTCAGTCAGAAGCTGTACCTGCATGTAGCTGAGCGGATCGACGTACGGATTACGGAGGCGAATCGATTCTTGAATAACCGGTACGTTATCCAAAATTTCCGCTTGGCCCGTAATGCTCAAAATCATTTGCGATGTCAGCGTGTATTCCGACTCAATTTGCTGGAAAATACGATCGCGGATAACCTCATCGGAAATCATGCCCGCATATTCCTTCGCAATAATAAGATCGGCTTTCGCCAGTGCCATCTGCAGATTGTCGATTAAGGAGCGGAAGAACGGGAAATGCTCATACATCGTTTTCAGCGTTTGCAGACGCTCTTCGCTTCCATCCACATATTGCTGGAGCGCTGTGCCGGCTGCATACCAAGCTGGCAGCAAATAACGGCTTTGCGTCCAAGCGAATACCCATGGAATTGCACGCAAATCTTCAAAGCGATCGCTGTTTTTCCGTTTGGACGGGCGGGAGCCGATGTTCAGCTCGCCAACCTCAGGCAGCGGTGTCGATTCCTTGAAGTACGTGAGGAAATCCGGATCGCGGAAAATCAAATCCTGATATTTCTCCAGTGCCGTCTCGGAAATCGAACGGGCAATGTCTTCCCACTCCGGCTCGGCCGTCTGGCCTTGCTCCGGATATTTTGCCAAGCGCGCAGCTGTAATCAGCGCCCAGGTCGCCTGCTCCAAGCTGCGGTAAGCGATGCCCTGCATCGAATAACGCGAGGAAAGCACTTCGCCTTGCTCGGTAATTTTGATGCCGCCGCCAACTGTATGCGGTGGCTGAGCCAAAATGCTGCGGTTCAGCGGCATGCCGCCGCGACCGAGCGCTCCGCCGCGTCCGTGGAAGAACTTCAGCTTAACGTCGTATTCGTTCGCCGCTGCTGTAATTTCCTTAAGCGCTACGCGCAGCTCCCAGTTTGCTGTAACCGCTCCGCCATCTTTATTGCTGTCGGAGTAGCCCAGCATAATTTCATGCAGATCTCCGCGAGCCGCAACGGCTTGACGGTAAATCGGCAGCTCGAACAGCTGCTTCATAATAGCCGGAGCCGCATGAAGGTCGTCGATTGTCTCGAACAGCGGCACCGATTGAACCGAGCAGTGAACCGTACCGTCGCGATCTTGGCGGAACAAGCCGACTTCCTTCGAGAATACCATGACTTCCAGCATGTCGCTGGCACCCTGCGTCATACTGATCAGGTAGCTCGAAATGCAGTTCGGGCCAAACTCTTGCTTCGCACGGTAAGCCGTATGGTAGACATCGAGGCATTCACGCGTTGCATCTGTATAATCCAAATGGCTTGACGTCAATGGACGCGGGTCATTCAGCAGGCGATGCAGCAGCTCAACCTTTTCATCCTCATTCAAAGCCGCATAATCCGGCGTAATGTTCATTTTCGCCAAAATCTCAGTCATCGCATTTTCATGCTCTTTGCTGTGCTGGCGAATATCCAGCGTCATCAGGTGGAAGCCGAACAGCTCAACCTGGCGAACCAGCTTGCCGATATGCGTATCTGCCACATAATCCGCAAAGTGATTGCGCAGGCTGCGGTCAATTATTTTCAAATCCTCCAGCAGCTCTTCCGGGTTATTATAGCGCATAGCGGAGCCTTTAAGCGCCTCATTGCGCGTATTCGCGAGCTTCTCCAGCATAAAGCCAAGCTTGATGCGGTAAGGCTCCTTCGTGTTGCGCCACAGCTCTACGCATTTCAGCTCAACCTGTTCGCGGTCGCGGCGAATCGATTCAATCAATTCATCCGACACTTCCACAATATTCGTGCTGAAGCTCAGTTGGCCCATCAGCTCATTCAGTGTTTCCTCATACTTGCGAATCGCCAGCAGACGGTGCATCGTCAGCGCTTCCCACGTTACCTTCGCGGTTACGGAAGGGTTGCCGTCACGGTCGCCGCCGATCCACGAGCCAAAACGGAGAAAGTCTGGTGCATGCCATTTTTCACCTGGATAATATTTCTCAAGGCAGCGCTCCAGCTCTTCGTAGACAGCAGGCAGCACCTCGAACAGCGTTTCATCAAAATAATACAAGCCGTTGCGAACTTCGTCGATAACCGTAGGCTTACGGTCGCGAAGCTCATCGCTTTGCCACAAAATAAGCACTTCATTCAGCAGCTTCTCGCGAAGCTTCTCGCGCTCACGGTAAGTCAGCGTCGGGTTATCAAGCTCCATCACATCTTCGGCAATCCGCTTGTGGATATCCAGTACCGCTCTGCGTGTAGCTTCCGTTGGATGTGCCGTCATAACAAGCTCCAGCGAAATGCCGCTCAGCATTTGCTGTACATCTTCCACTGCGATTTGACGTTCCTTCAGATCCGCTACAGCGCTCTCAATGGAGCCGCGTTGAACGCCTTCCCCAGTGGAACGCTCATAATCGCGCTTGCGGCGAATACGGTGATTTTGTTCAGCAATATTAACCAGTTGAAAATAAATCGCGAAGGCACGAATAACCTGGTGCCTAATTTCCGGGCTCAATGACGACACCGTCGTCTTGAATTGCGCGAATAGCTCCGGAATATATTCCGCTCGCAACGATTTGCTTGTTTCGCGGATTTGCTCCACAATTTCAAGCAATTCCTTGCCGCCCTGGTGGACGAGCACTTCGCCGAGTATGTTGCCTAGAAACCGAACATCCCTACGCAGCAAATTGTTCGCTTGCTGGCGGCTTGCCGATAAATTCGTTGCAGCTTGTTCCGACATACTGAAATCCTCCTGTAGCGTGCCCTATAACGGACTCATTTTAACTATCTTACATCATACTACAAAATCCTTCATGGTTGAAGCCCCGACTATTATCCAGCCATGCTTGAACCTCAAACATAAAAATTAAGGAGTTTGTCAAAGACTTTCGAGGATCAACGCCTGAAACAACTAACATTTTTACATTTTATAATTTTATTTACATTTATATTTTCGATTGATTAATTTGTATATTTGTGCCAAGATTTTAATTAGGTAGTCGGCCACAGCCTGTCATAATAATATTCAGGAAGAGGCTTATGACTGAAAAGCATTTTATCAGCCCCTACTTTGTTTATCATTACTACTATCACTTGTTACCCCTGTAAGTGCAAATTCTATCAGTGAATCCTCCAAAAGTTAGTTACAATAGCGGACGCAAATGGTTGTGGTGTGAAAGTAAAACGTTGGTATGATTTTCCTTGGTCTATTACTTCTCAGTGCTAAATAAGAGGGGGATACAATGGTCGGATTATTTTTCACCTTCTTCATGCTAGTGGTTGTTATTTCCTGTACAGTCGCCTTTATCGTAAGAAATAAGGGAAGTTATAAAAAACTGGGTTCTACTCAAATAGCTATAATCGCATTGAGCCTTTGTATAATTTTCGTTCAAAACCTCATACCCTATGAGCTGAATAATTTCATGAATGCAGCCATTTTTTTATATTTTTCATCAGTAATTCTTGCGGTTTTAACTATTTTCTTCACTTACTTCAAAAAAAATAAGTATGCATATATTTGTCTAATAACATCCTGCCTCTTCAGTGTAGCCTCAATCATTTTTAAGATGCTTTAGATTAATCACCTACGATATTATATCGTGCTACCGTAAATATTAGATGGAAATCCTGAGCCGAAATCATGCCGATACCTGGGAAATTCATATCGATTTCACCGCTTTGCAGCTGGGCGACCAAATTGCTCGTATTTTTCGCCAGCGTCTCTGGACTCGCTGCTCGCCGTCGCTCCATTTCGCATTATCATTCAGCTTTACGGTGTAAACCTGATTTATCCTCCGTTTCTATGCTGTCGGCCAGCATCGGAGCAAACTCCAAATTTTCATCCACCTCCATAAGCGGCTGGAACAAAATCGAAGTCACAATAATCGACGTATTGTCCGTCTGGTCTATCGGAATAAACATAAGCAGAACATTCGTGCTGCTTAAGAACCCTTCCTATAACACATACGAGATAAGTGAGCTGGTCGGCTATAGCAATGCCAAACTTCACGCGCACGTTTCGCCGCTATTTTGGAGAAACGCCTAGAGAATACCGGAATACGGATGACAGGCGTTGAACTATTCGTCGCCATATCGCTTATCCCGTTCCTCCTCCCCTCCTCTGAGTCTCCTTCGCCTCCCTCCAATCAAAAAAGACGCCTGCTCTGTTCAACACAGAGCAAACGTCTCTTTTGATTCGGCAGCTGCTTGCACTTGCAGCAAATGTCTTAATAATATTCTTCTATTTCTTCACCGCTGAAACTATTAAAAACATCGGACGGCGCATTTCCTCCTGCCAAGCCGGATGGCTATTCAGCAGCTCCTTCGTCGGCTGCAGCTCCGAAAGCTGCTTAAGCTCAAATCCGGATTCAAGCAAAAGATTCATATAAGTTGACACCGTACGATGGTATTTAACGACATCATGCTCTAAAAATCTGGATTGTCGCAGGCCTTCCCTATGATAATCATCCAGCGGCCAATGCAGCTTTTCCCCTTCTGCCCCATAATGCCAGTCCTGCCCGCCAAGCGCAGTGAACACCGGGTGCTCGACTGAAAATACAAAAGCTCCGCCCGACGTCAAGCAATGATGGATTTTCTTGAAAAGGCCGCCCAATTGCTCTACATAGTGCAGCGCAAGCGAGCTAATGACGATATCGAACTCCTCCGATGGAAAATCGATGTCCTCAATTGCAAGCTGGCGATATTCAATCTGCTCATCGTCCGTCATTTCTTTTGCCCGTTCCAGCATATTACCCGAAAGGTCAATCCCCACAACCGAGCGGGCATTCTGTTCCCGCACATAACGGCAATGCCAGCCAAAACCGCAGCCTAGATCGAGTACTTTTGTACCAGCCAGCTCCGGCAGCATTTGCCGAAAGAACGACCATTCTCCAGCCGCGTCCAGTCCCCCAATCGAACGAGCCATTTGACTATAATTTGTGAAAAAAGAGGACTCATCATATTTGTTCTGCTTCAAAATTTATCAGACCTCCATTACTTTAGGCGGAATGAGGGAAGAAATTATAAGATTGTTTCTGATGGACCTGATTTTTGATCTTCCATATCACCTAATACTTTTAAAGCGGCCTCGCTTCTCAAAACCAATTGCATATTCTTTTTTAATACCTGATCCAATTTCCGGGTAACACTAACCATCGGAAGCGGCATTTTGAAGGTAATATTATTAATGTCTCCCGAAGAGGAAACGCAAGTTAACAACAATCCCTTCGCTTCAAGTATGTAATATCCAAAAAAGCTGAGATTTGCCCCATGATCTGCCCCATAGACCAAAAGAACTCTTCCAAGCGTGAAAAAAACAGCAAACAAAAAACCCTTGCTGCACAAGGGTTTCAAGTCATTCTCTTCGTTAAGCGGGTGATGGGAATCGAACCCACGCTATTAGCTTGGAAGGCTAAAGTTCTACCATTGAACTACACCCGCAAATAATGGTCGGGACGACACGATTTGAACATGCGACCCCCTGGTCCCAAACCAGGTGCTCTACCAAGCTGAGCTACGTCCCGACAGACGATTCTTTTGTAAAGAAATGGCGTGCCCTAAGAGATTCGAACTCCTGGCCTTTTGATTCGTAGTCAAACGCTCTATCCAGCTGAGCTAAGGGCACACAATATGGAGCGGACGACGAGATTCGAACTCGCGACCCTCGCCTTGGCAAGGCGATGCTCTACCACTGAGCCACGTCCGCATTATATTTCCGCCTAAGTTTCTTAAGTATTTCATCGCGGCGACAAGTAATAATATATCATGTTGCAAAGGGAATTGCAACTGTTATTTACTCTTTTTCAAAAAAAACTTTTTCCGTCGCTGTGATCTTCCCTCTGATTCGTACCATGGCATAAAAATCAAACCGTGCTCCTGCAAGCACGGTTTGATGACTGACTATACTACTCCAGCTAATGCTGGTTTCTTATCAATCATAACCTTGGAAGCAGCCGACTCACCTGCGAGTGCATACGGCATGCACAGCGGAACACCAGTACGCGGATCAGGCATAATATCAGCCTCAATGTTAAACACCTCGCGCAAAATCTCCGGTGTCATAACCTGTTGCGGCGAGCCTTCACCAACGACACTGCCTTTTTTAATCGCAATCATGTGATGCGCATAACGCGAAGCGTGGTTCAAATCATGGACAACCATAACGACCGTCCGGTTATTAACCTCGTTAAGCTTCTCAAGCAAATGCAATACTTCAAGCTGATGCGCCATATCAAGGAACGTAGTTGGCTCATCCAAAAATAAAATATCCGTTTCTTGTGCCAAAGACATTGCAATCCAGGCACGCTGGCGTTGGCCGCCTGACAGCTGGTCAACCGGACGGTCTGCAAAATCAACCATTCCTGTCGCTTCAATCGCCCATTTAATAATTTGACGGTCATGCTTGCTCACAGAGCCGAAGCCCTTCTGATAAGGAAAACGTCCATACGATACGAGCTCGGATACAGTCAGACCATCTGGAGCAGTCGGATTTTGCGGCAAAATCGCCAGCTGCTTCGCCACTTCCTTCGTCGCTTGCTTATGAATCGACTTCCCATCGAGTAATACGCTGCCTGCAGATGGATTCATCAGACGAGCCATCGTTTTCAAAATCGTCGATTTACCCGAACCGTTAGACCCGACCAACGCAGTAATTTTTCCTTGTGGGATAGCAATATTCAGATCTTGAACGATTAACCGTTCATCATAAGCAATGTCGAGATTCGATGTTGTGAGGCGAATCATGGGACATGCACGCTCCTTCCGATGCCCGCATATACGGGTTTTTTGCTGATTTTATTATAAACACACGACTTATCATTCGTTAAACATGATAACTATTATCAGTATCATTCAATAATTAATGATAATCGTTCTCACGTAAAATGTCAATGAAAATAAAGCGATTGTTAAGGCTAAAATAAATTTGCATAGCCCAAGCCCTGCCTAAAGACTTCTTATTGTTGCAAGAAGCCTTTGCTGCGGAGAAACTCGCCCATATGCAGACGCGGATGATTGATTTTGGCCGCCATTGATTCGGACCAGCTTGTATTCAGCTTTCCTTCTGACCGCTCCAGCATATACTCCCTAATCGTCTCGTCATACTGCCGGATGCCGCTTTTCACTGCTTCCTGATCATAGCTGTCCACATGCAAAATCGCCCGCTGTGGCAATCTTGGACGCGTCAGCGGCGCTTGATCTGGCTCCCCTATGCACATTCCGAATACGGGGTACACATGCGATGGCAGCCCTAATAGCGTTGAAACCTCCTGCGGATTGTTGCGAATACCGCCAATATAGACAATTCCGTAGCCAAGCGATTCTGCCGCGATTGCTGCATTTTGAGCTGCCAGCGCAGTATCGACTGTGGCAACGATAAAATTTTCAACCGTGCTCGTCATATCGCCCTCATAATGAAGCCTTGCTGCCTGTTCATAACGGAACAGATCCGCGCACCAGACGAGAAAAACAGGGCATTCCTCAATATAAGCCTGGTTGCCGGAAAGCTCGGCCAGCTGTTTCCTCTTATCCCGGTCACTAACGTTGATTACCGTGAAGCACTGCATACTGCTTGAGGTAGAAGCCTGCTGCGCCGCCTCTATTATTTTTGCCAGTGTCGACTGTGGGATCGGGTTCGATTTGAATTTCCTTATGGAGCGGTGATTAAGCAGCACGTCTATCGTTTCAGACCACATCATGATCAACTCTTTCTATATATAGTTTTACTCATTAACTACATCTTCGCTGTGCAAAAATGCAATGGCTTCATCAAGCTGCTTGCCAGAGCGTTTTGAGACAGTGCTGGTATCCCTCCAGTATATGAACCTTTAATAATCTAAACCCAGCGGAGCTGCAAATCATCTATGTGTTCACCCATATCCGCCATTTGTCCTCATTCCCCTCCCATTTTGATAACCGTTCTCAGAAATGCTATCATTTTATTGTAGCGGAAAAATGCCCAAGCGTAAACGGCTGAAGCCGTCCTTTGGCGGCAAAGCTTCCGTTTCTCGTAGAAATATAGGGGAAGGATGGAAAAACCATATCCTTTCCTATATTTATAAAAAAAGCTTTCCCGTTAAATCAGGAGAGCTTCCTTGCCAGCCAATCATTTATTTTTTGAATAGCTGCATCGTTTCATTCAGCAATAAACAAAATAATCTTCTTTATCATTGATTTGCTTCTGAATGGACGGCAGCGGTTTAAGTCCCAGCAAATTATAAAGAACATGTCCCATGTTCCGATTTCCAGCTACCTGGAACGAGTTTTTAAAAATCTGGATCGCAGCAACTGTCTCATCTGCCCCAATAAGATAAGCTACAACTGCTACAACTCCAAAACCGACTCATAATTGATCGGATAATCTCCAGTGATCGTAATTTAATCTTGGTAATTATTTAAATAATAATCCGGTATACTTTCATAATTCAAGCCGCCAATCGGCGTAATGCCTAGTGCCGGCATTAGCAAAGTAGCGCTCACTGAAAAAATGCGCTGCGGATTAGCCGGAATTTCCTTTTTTCCATATGAGTTAGTGAATATACGTGTATTAGAAGCGGCAGCTGGCTCCTGCCCCGCCGTTGCATTTGTCTGTTGCGCTGGAGACGCTATTAGGTTCCGAGTCCGAATTTGCCGCTGTACCGCAGCCTACAAGAACGATTAGACATCCTGTAAGCAGCGTTGCTAACCTAATCGTCATTGATAGTAATTCTCACTGTTATGCCATTATACATAATCAAACCTACAAGCAACATGGAAAATCGGGCGTACTTTACTGGATAAATTGGAGGAAGGACTATGCTAAAAAAACCAAAAAATCCTTCTTATCATTTTCAGATAAGAAGGATTGGATTTAATGAAATGATGCGCGTGGAGGGACTTGAACCCCCACGTCGTGAAACGCCAGATCCTAAGTCTGGTGCGTCTGCCAATTCCGCCACACGCGCATGGGTAAAGCTATAAGAAAAAATGGTGAGTCATGTAGGATTCGAACCTACGACACCCTGATTAAAAGTCAGGTGCTCTACCAGCTGAGCTAATGACTCATGAAATGGCTGGGGATTCAGGGATCGAACCTGAGAATGACGGAGTCAAAGTCCGTTGCCTTACCGCTTGGCTAATCCCCAATAAATGGTGACCCGTAGGGGATTCGAACCCCTGTTACCTCCGTGAAAGGGAGGTGTCTTAACCCCTTGACCAACGGGCCTTACGAATAAAGCTGGAGCTCTCAACCGGGATCGAACCGGTGACCTCATCCTTACCATGGATGCACTCTACCTACTGAGCTATGAGAGCATATGGCTCCCCGAACAGGACTCGAACCTGTGACAACTCGATTAACAGTCGAGTGCTCTACCAACTGAGCTATCAGGGAATATTTCAGCTGTTCGTTGAATGACCTGTTAAAAAAGGTTCAACGGTAAAGACGCTACGATTGAGTTGCACCTTGAAAACTGGATAGCGAAAG
>NZ_JBCNGR010000057.1:0-3393 GCF_050481745.1 Paenibacillus algorifonticola
GCTCCCAACTATCCGCGTTATCTTGGAGAAATTGCAAATATGGAAGATATGAAAAAGATGATTGACGGCTACGATTGTGGCATTCGTTATATGGACGACCATCTTGGACGTTTGTTTGCTTTGCTGGAGGAGCAGGGTGTAATGGACGATTTGATTATTATGATTTCTGCCGATCATGGTGAAAATATGGGGCAGCTTGGCATTTATGGCGAGCATGCCACGGCCGATCAGGGGACATGCCATCTGCCAATGATTATCCGCTGGCCGGGGATGAAGCAGGGAGTGGTTGATGAAGGACTTCACTACCACTTGGATTTATTGCCGACAATAGCAGACATGCTGGATAAACCTGTGATGTCAGATTGGGACGGCATCAGCTATAGTTCTGTATTAAAGGACGGCTCTGATTGCGGGCGCGATTATCTTGTCGTATCACAATGTGCTCATGTTGCCCAACGAAGTGTTCGATTTCGCGATTGGATCTATATCCGTACCTATCACGACGGGTATCATTTATTTGACCAGGAAATGCTGTTTCATTTGTCCAATGATCCGAAGGAGCAGCATAATGTTGCAGCAGACAATAAAGCGCTATGCATGGAAGCGGTATATTATTTGAACCAGTGGCACGATGAGCATATGCGTCGGTCTGGTGACGACAGAGATCCGTTATGGACCGTCATAAAGGAAGGAGGGCCATTCCACGCGCAAGGATATTTAAAAGGATATATTCAGCGGCTCGAGGAAACGGGCAGAGGCCAGCATGTAGAGGAGCTGAAACGCAGGCATCCCAGCGAGCTTCCACAAGAGGCGGATAGTGCGGCTGTGCTGGCTCAACAATATTTACATGCGAAAATGATATAACGAGCGTTCTACATCATCCAGAAAGGAAGAAGCGAAGTGGAACCAATCAAATCTTGCTGCGCAGCAAGCCGAGGGCAGTCATTGTCTATTGAAACCAAGCGGGGCCTCCATACTTCTAAACGCAGTCATGATGCTGTTTTCAGGGATCATTTCGTCTTGCTGGAAAGCGGAGGGTTTGAGATGGGAACCGATGCGGCGGATGGTTTTCCAGCGGATGGGGAAGGGCCGGTCCGGAAGGTTTGGGTGGATGCCTTTCGTATTTCCCGCTATGCGGTCACGAACGAAGAGTTTCGAATGTTTATAGAGGAAACGGGCTATGTTACGGAGGCTGAACGATTCGGCTGGTCGTTCGTGTTTCATCTATTGGCATCGCAGGAAACGCGAGAAAAAGTTGTGGATGTACCGCAGCAGGCACCCTGGTGGCTTGTTGTCCAAGGAGCCTTCTGGGCGAAGCCGGAAGGTCCCGATTCATCTATTGAAGAGCGGATGAATCATCCGGTCGTTCATGTGTCCTGGCATGACGCAAGCGCTTATTGCGAGTGGGCAGGAGCACGTCTCCCCACAGAGGCGGAGTGGGAATACGCTGCGAGAGGCGGTTTAGCGAGAAAGACGTATCCGTGGGGTGATCTCTTGAAGCCGGACGGCGTTCATATGTGCAATATATGGCAGGGCAAATTTCCAATTAAGAATAATGCAAGCGATGGTTATGAGGGTACAGCTCCTGTTGATGCTTATGAGCCCAACGGGTATGGGCTTTATAATATGTCAGGCAATGTATGGGAGTGGTGTGCAGACTGGTTCAGTTCCGACTATCACAAGCTGACGCCAGCCCATAATCCACTGTTTATAAAGCCAACGGAAAAACGTTCGATGCGAGGCGGCTCTTATTTATGCCACCGTTCCTATTGCAATCGCTATCGGGTTGCGGCAAGAAGCGGCAACACACCGGACAGCTCAACTGGAAATATGGGCTTTCGTGTAGTGTTGAATAAAAGCTAGATTGGAATTACTTAATCTGCAGCGTTTAAATTAGCGCTTATTCATGGCCAATCTTATCTGGCGGTTCTGACGATTCAAGGGTGCGAAAGGGCCGGTTGCCGAAATTTTTCAGCAACCGGTTTTTTGTGCTTGAAATGTCCAATTTTTGGGTGGTTTAAAGACGTATTTTTATGGTATTATGTGGATGGTGTTTGTGGTATATTGGGAATAGTTCCGTTTTTTCCACCCATGGGGCAAGCCCCATGACATTTCCCGCCCCCTCTAGAGCCGTTTTTTTCCTTCACACAGCTAGGTCCATCACTTCAAGCTCCGCTAGTATCTCTTATGAAATGAAATGGGTTTCAAAGTTTCATGCGCGTTTATTAAGCGCCTAATGACTAGTATCAGCAATTTTTGGGGCGATTCATTTAAACAACTGCGTTTATTCGCCAAAAATCGAAAGTGACGACCGCATCAGCGACAGATTTAAGTTACATGATTTGTAACATAAATCTAAATATAGACATAAAAATAAATATTGTAAAAAAACATAGAATTATGGTATAACTTTATTAACGGCGCTATTGGTTGCATCGATGACCGCATCTTCGTTAAGCAGCATTCCTCAAGAGATATAGTCGTCTACTCCTTTAGCGACACATTCAACTATGAATGATCTTCTCTCAACCCACCCACACCTATTGTTTTCCTTTCTTACGCACATTCATCCAGATGAGTTTGTACAATTGAAGCCTGCTGTTTTATGCTGCACTGCCTATGTCATTTCCATTTGAGGAGTGAGTGCCGAGCAATGTCTATCCCTAGACAATGAAAGCGCTTTCCATTTTGACGGCTATTTATGCTTTCTCTGGAATGACATGCAATTTTTTATCCAAGTAAAGGAGCTGAAACAATGGAAAACGTACAGCTATCGATTGAAAATCAAATTAAAAACATGATTGTTACTAAGTTTGGACTGGATATCTCCCCAGAAGAAATCAACGATGATGATCCGCTTTTTGATGTTAATGAACAGGGAGAAGGGCTAGACCTGGATTCCGTTGATGCTTTGGAGCTTGCGGTTGGACTGAAGGAGCTTTTTGGCGTTAAGCCGCAAAGCAGCGATATGTCCGTTTTCAAAAGCGTTCGTTCCATAGCGAATATTATCCGCAGCACGATCGGGGATTAATCGATGAGCAGACCGCAAGCCGTAGTAACCGGAATGGGCATCATCGCGCCAGGCGGCTCAAACAGAGAAGCCTTCTTTCAGTCGATTGTGAATGGTGCCAGCGGGCTTCGGGCTCATGATAAGCTGAAGAAGCTTGGCGTTAGTGGCGAGGTCGCTGGCAGCGTTGACGAGCTGTATCGAGAGATGGAAGAGGATGAGCGGGCCGTTCAAATGACTTATGCTGCACTTGATGAAGCTTTGGCAGACAGCGGGCTGACGAAGGAGGACATCAGCAAGCTGGAAACTAGAGCGGGCTTGTCCCTTTCAGAATCTGTGCCGGGTCATATTAAAACGATGAGATATATTCAAAATAGCCGGGGGCA
>NZ_JBCNGR010000058.1:0-74459 GCF_050481745.1 Paenibacillus algorifonticola
GACAAGATATTAGCTGGTTTAGCTTAACGCCGCTGATCAATCTGCATCATTTTTACAATTGATAATCGTCCTCATTTACGTAATACAATACATGTTCTTGTCTTCAATCGGCAAACGATATATGTTCTTGTCATTCGATTTTGACAAGAACATATATCGTTAAAACAAAAAAAGCCGCTAATACGCGGCTTTTAAGCATACATGTTCTTGCCACCCGACATCGGATGACAAGAACATATATACTTAACTGTAAAAGTGGTCAAACTTACATCCCTTTTACTCGAAGAAAAAATCTTCATTCTGAAATAAGCTTTTTACTGCAAAAAATTTCATCACAAAAAATAGAACAACCGATGGAAAATCAGGAGTGGCTACCTGTATTCCATCGGTTGTAAGAGACAACTTATGACTGTATATTTCTTTTTTTTATTCCGTTCAAATTAAAAGACCTTATTCGTTCTCCCATTCATAATCTTTCAAAGCATCTTGACACTGCTAATCAGCACTAAAGTAACCACCAATTGACCGAAGAAGTAACATAAACCAGTTTTCTTTCTCCACTGTTCGCTCAGTGATTAAATCAACAGTTCTTAATTGTACGACGCTTTGCCCTTTGACTACGTAAGTAAATGTCGCCGTTCCAGCTTTTGTACCAGCTACCACAGGGGCAGCGAGCCCACCTGGAACTAAATTGACTGTAGCAATAGGTTGTGTAGATACATCTGATTTCGGGAGAATAAAATAAACATCATCTTTTGTTACTATCTGAACATTTTTTTCTTTCCCGCCGTTGACAGGAGATGTTTCCATTCCAGTGACTAAACTCCCAGCAGGAATTACTTGATTCATTGTAAAGTGATTGAATCCATAGTCTAATACCTTTGCCGTCTCTTCGAAGCGGCTCCCCATCGATGGAGTCCCCATGACAACACTGATTAAACGCATACCATTGCGCTCTGCAGTTCCGGTAAAGCAATAGCCTGCGCTTTTGGTATATCCTGTCTTGAGCCCATCCAAGCCCTCATAAGCATAACTCGGAATAGCTTTGTTCGTCTCTAGCATTCGGTTTGAATTGATAATTGGATCTTTATCAGACTTACGCATCTTGTAAAATGGAAGGGATGTGACATCAGCATAATCTGGTTCATCTTGAATAAGGTTTTTCGCCAATGTAGCCACGTCTTTTGCTGACATCAGCGTTTCCCCCATTTCATCGGGGCGAAAGCCTTCTGGCATGTCGGCGCGGCTCAGTCCGGTAGCATTGATAAAATGGGTTTTAGTCAGTTCCATGCGTTTGGCTTCCTCATTCATAAGTGCTACAAAGTTCTGTTCTGTGCCCGATACATGCTCAGAAAGAGCAATCGCAGCATCATTCGCGGATCCCACTGCCATTGCGATGTACAGTTCTTTTACCGTATGCTGATCTCCTTCTGCAAGAAATGCACGGGTACCTATGCTTTTAGATGCATGATCGCTGACTGTAACGATGTCATCCCAGGATAGTTCTCCTGTTCTAACTTTTTTGGCGACAATGTACTCTGTCATCATTTTGACCATACTTGCCGGAGCAAAACGCTGATCAGCATGGATGGACAATAGAACATCTCCTGTAGTTTGTACAATGAGAATGGCGGATTTAACATTAAGATGCAAGGATTCCACAGTCGGTATGTCAGACATTCCCGATGAGTTAAGTGTTCCTTGGTTCGTGGCTGAAACTGAGAGCGGTAACACATATATTGCAAGTATACAAACGGCGATTACTGTGATTAATGGTTTGAATATTCTAAAAATCAATGTTCTCTATCCTCATTTCTGATCATTGGTCGTTCCAAATCGATGTTTCCCATTAAGCTTTCTTAATGTTCTCCATTTGCGATATATGAAAATTATAGAACTGAATGATTTAATGTCAACCTTAATTTTTTTCTAGTCTTAAGAAATTCTTTAGAAATTACTTACCTCGTTCTTCAGGATTTGTTTTTTATGATGGATTTAAGTGAAGCAATGAAACTTGCTTTACTGTGTTTGAATGACCGTTGGAAAACGTTGGCGGGATAACCCATTATGAACGAATACCATTCGAGATTTTTTGGGAAAAGCAATCTTTATGTAAAAATTTCAATCCATGTTGGCATCAGTTTATTCCTTGCCTTTTTCCTAACATTAGGCTTCTCATATGATCTTGCGTATTGTCGCGGAATACTAAAACAATCTTTTTTAAATGGTTTGTTTGCATGCTTCCAAGGCTTTGGCTAAAACGTGCAAATCCCTTTACATCAGCATCTATTCGACAATGGCACAATGTTTTTGTCTTTCTCGGCTAAGGAACCAAAACGACCCCCAATCAAATCATTTGATTGGGGGTCGTTTTGAATATGGTGTTATCTGATGGATACGCCAACTAGGAAACACTAACATTTCTTTTACCTAATTTCTTAAATACCGAGTATTCCTTATTGGACTTAATAAAACTTAATATCTTTTCGGCACATTCTGTTGAATTCATCTCTTCCGTATTTACTTCGAGGTCATATTCATCAAAGCAATATACTTTGCTAAACTGTGAAGCTGCTAGTCCAACCTGTCTATCTCCTCTTGTTTGCTCTCTTCTTATGAGTTCTTCTTTCGAGCATATTACACCTATAAATAACGTAGGCTGATCGAAAAATTGATCAAGCCACTCATTAAACCTCTTGTCATTGTCGATTACGGTATCTACTATTACATTAAAACCCATTTCTGATAACAATTTAATTGTCGAATGGTACACTGAGAATATGGAATCATCAAGTATTTGTGAGACAACTTGATGATCTATTTCTCTTGTGGGTTCATCTGGAAATTTATTATTAATAAAATCATTGTAATTATTAAAAAAATCATCAATTGATAAATGATAAAAAGGAATCTCTTTCTGATTTATCAGTTCAGTCGATATGGAGGTCTTTCCAGAACTTGAAGTTCCATTAAGAAAAACTAATATCCCTTGCTTCAATTTAATCATCCCTTCAAAAAAAATCATTGCGTATCTTTCAGATAACGTTATATTCACAAAGTTCATAAAATTATCCAACTCAGAAAATATTCGAGAAACGATTGAAATATCCTGCCAGTTAGTTCAACGAGTTGCCGAAGAAGCACGGCTACCTCACTTTTTCTCCCCTTGTACCGTTTCTTATACCGTTTCTTCGTTATTGGAACTTTTCAAACTCATTTTTTAACCACTGTTTATTTTGATGAGAAATATATTGCTCCATCTTAATAATCATTTCAATTAATTCTGGCTTAGTAAGCTGTATATAGCGTTGTCTTACTCGTTCTATATTTCTATCAACTTTTATATGCTTATAAGCGTCCAAATCCTCCAGTAATGCTTTAGAAGTTCTTTTGCTAAACTTAGAAATTGATATTATATAGTATTTTATACATATGTCTAAATGAAAACTAAAAGCCTTGTCCATCAGGACTTCTTATATCTTCGTCGCAGCCAAGGATTCTTTTATCTTTTCCTCATGAAGAACAGGATCAAGATCGTGGATCTTGATCCTTGTTTGTGTTTTGGAATGTGTCTCGGGATACGTTCCATTCAACTTCTATCGCTCCTCCGATAGGAAAAAAAGAGACAAATTTATTAGTTTTTCACGGTCAATTTAATAAACGGGAATAAATTCATCTTTTATACTCATCAATCCATCACCATAAATCAATTCAATTTCGTGTTCTTTACCATTGCTGTCCTCTATAACGAAAGTAAACCGTTTTTTATAACGAACTGACATGTTCTCGGAACTAAAAAAATTCTCATAGTTACTTATTATTTCATTAGCAGCCCACTCCGGAACGTCGATATCGTCTGGGTTTAAAAATTTAGCCAATTTAGTGGTGTTCCCCGCATCAATAAGCTCTAAATAGTTAACAACCATACTTTCTGCATAAGGGAAATACTGTATAAAAGGATTGTGATAAACGGTAACTCCATTTTCTTGATAACGAATGACTAGCGAATTCTCTTCATGATTTTCTTTAAAATTCTTATCGACCAAAACGAATTCATACTGACCATCTTCAGGAGACATTGCAGGTTCATCATAATTTATCTGTACGGATAGGGACTCTAAATCAAAATTTTTATCGAAGCCTTCGATTATTGTATTTACTCCATCAATATCTAGTTGAGAACGGGCTGACATATTAACTGTTCGTAATAATTCATTTGAATCTTTTGCCTTAATAAGCTCTAGAAGCTCCTGGGCATCTTTTATCGCTTTCGTTTCATCGGTGACTGCATTCTCTTGGCTCGACGGGGAGCTTTCCAGTTTTGGTATAATGCTTTGTTCTGTTCCTGATGGCGACAGTGTATCCGCTTTTCCCTTAGTGTCATCATGGTTACTTGACACCATGTTAACCGTTCTTTGACTCGTACAGGAAGATAAGGTCAGCATCATCAATAACCCGACGAAGACCAGGCGAGAAGAAATCTTCATTATACCACTACTCCCTACATCTCTAAATTTTCTAACTACTGTTTGTAAGTGCCCCCTTTTCTGATTATCAATTCCCTTATCATCCAAACGTATATGATTGAATTTTGTTGCACGAACTTGCTCATTCGTATAGCTTAACGCCGCCGCGCTAGTCTAGAACTTTTATTTTCGACAGACACGTACAACGAGCCGGTACTTACTAACTGTCCCCTCTGGACAGTATTGATAGCTCCCCATAGTTCCCCCTTAAATAACCGTTCAAAGGCAATAAAAAAAAGGCCACTCCCGATAACAAAAATGGGACGGGCCATTACTATGTGACACATACGAGCCTTGTATAGCATCGTCAATCAAACTTATAACTAAACAGGATTTGCAGATGTTTTTCCATTTTCACCCTCGTTCTACACTTTTTTGAATTCGTTAACCGCTAATTTCGGTTTTGAGCCACTATTATACCTCTTGATTCTTTTGAATGTAAACAGTTTCATGAAATGCATTTCATTCAATCTCTGGACTGAGCCCCGACAACCATTTGGGAACACTTTGAATGTCCTCTGCCGAAATGTTTTTTAACTTGGGCATTCCATCTTTAACCAGAGCAGCTCCGTAAGGTTCGTTACCATGTTCAACGGCAAATTCTGCTAGGGCGTGTCTGAAAACCCGTTCAGTGGCCCCTTTCACCGCCTTTTCGCCCCCTGCTTCGTTCCGTTTGCTTGACGTACCCCCGGTACGCCTTCACAAACGCGCCTTGCATGGAACGAAAATTCGGCAAAATTTGCTGTCCTCAGAGTTCTCAGACACGCCCTAGCTTAATCGCTTCTTTCATAAAAAAACTCGTCTCGGTTCATTATTTCCCGCTTTTTAACATTAATCATTAAATGTTACCACATTTTATTTGAAAATACGGATCTGCTCAGTCTACCCTCTGCTCTAAAAATCTTGGAATATATCTTCTTGATTATCTCTTACGACCCATTTAAGCCACAAAGGATAATGGCTATTCAATTCAATGTTACGACGTGCATTGCCTGTTCGCTAAATCAGATGACTTGTACGTGATTCCCTTCCCGTACTTCTTCTTGATCGAAAAAAACACCGGCATTCGTGTGGACTCATAATTAATGTCCAGACTGCCGGTGTTTTTATACTAACGTTATCCGCCGCTTTCTTCCACTGCGAGCACGCGCATGCCTGCTTTCAGCGTCCGAATGATGCGGCTCGTATCATAAACACAACCTTTCCAGGTTCCGCCGCTTGCAGACTGCAGCGCGGCCCAAAGCCGGGTATCGTCCGGGAGCTCGGGGTCCTCCGCAAGAGAGGGATGCGGCGATCTAGCAGAAAGGATCGCTTCGCCTGCCTCCGGCGTATCCGGCAGCTCGCCGCAGCCGACCATATTGATCGAGCCCTCTAACTTGCGCGTGTCGATGCGGATGTCTACCCAGTCCCCGTCTCGCAGGCTCCCTACGGGACCACCTGCAAGCGCTTCCGGACCGATATGTCCGATGCAGGCGCCGGTCGAGACGCCGGAGAACCTGGCATCGGTCAGGAGCGACACCTGCTTGCCGAATGTCAGATGCTTCAGCGCCGACGTCAACTGATAGGTCTCCTCCATCCCGGTTCCTGTCGGACCGCGGCCGATCAGAGCCAATATGTCGCCAGCGAATATGCCACCGGTCTTAATTGCGCGGATCGCATCGCGCTCGGTCGTGTACACCTTGACCCGTCCAACATGCCGGAATACCCCCTCGTCGTCAAGAACCGACGGGTCGATGGCCGTCGACTTGATGACGGAGCCTTCCGGCGCGATATTTCCGGACGGGAACGTAACGGTCGGCGTCAAGCCAGCGGTCCGCGCCCGTTCTGGGCTGTATATGACCGTATCCGGGTCGATCCCTTCCCGCTCAGCAAGATAGTTTCGCATGCTCTTCCGCCGCTCGGACGTCTCCCACCAGTCCAGCGTCTCGTTTAGTGTGACACCGCTCGCGGTGAGTACGCTTACATCCAGCACGCCGAGCCGCCGAAGATGCAGCATCACCTCCGGCACTCCCCCGGCTAGAAACACACGGACTGTTGGATGAGGAACGGGGCCATTCGGCAGCACACTGACCAGTCGGGGAACGGTGCGGTTGACCTCCGCCCAGTCCCCGGCGTTCGGCACCGTGAGACCTGCCGCATGAGCAATCGCAGGAATGTGCAGCAGCAGGTTCGTAGAGCCGCCGAAAGCCGCATGAACAACCATCGCATTACGGATAGACGCGTCCGTCAACACATCACTAAGCGTAAGGCCCTTGCTTGCCAGCGCCATCGCCGCTCGGGCAGATTGGCGTGCCATCTCCGTCCAGACCGGCTGACCTGACGGGGCAAGCGCGGCGTGCGGCACCGTCATTCCGAGTGCCTCCGCCACGACCTGCGCGGTACCCGCCGTTCCGAGAAACTGGCAGCCACCGCCCGGCGTCGCGCAGGCTCGGCAGCCAAGGTCGGCAGCCTCCTCCAATGACAGCTCGCCGTTTGCATATCGGGCGCCAATCGTCTGAATTTTGCCAGCATCCTCGCCATTCGTCGGCGGCAGTGTAACACCGCCTGGCACGATAACGCCAGGCAGGTTTTTCATTCCGGCAAGCGCCAGCATCATCGCAGGCAGCCCCTTGTCGCATGTCGCGACGCCAACAACGGCTGCTCGGGTAGGCAGCGAGCGGATTAGCCGCCGCATGACCATTGCTGCGTCGTTGCGGTAAGGCAGTGAATCAAACATGCCCGAGGTGCCCTGTGATCGTCCGTCGCACGGATCGCTCACATGAGCCGCGAAAGGAATACCGCCCTTTGCGGCAATCTCTGCCGCCGCCGCCTTCATTAACAGGCCAATTTCCCAGTGGCCGGTGTGGTAGCCAAGCGCAGCGGGCGTGCCATCCTCGTTGCGGATACCTCCAAGCGTGCCCAAAATTAGAACTTCCCTGCCCTGCAAGCGGTCCGCTTGCCATCCCATGCCGACGTTCTGACTCCAGCCGAACAGATTGCCGCTAGGTTCGTTCAGAAGAAGCTCCGGAGTCAGCGGGAGCTTGCCGGAGGGCCCCGGAGCATGTGTGAACACGTCGAAATAATCCGCTTCGTCCGATCCCATTACGTTTTTTAACAGATCCAGATCATCCATTATGCGTACCCCTTCTGGTTATGGCTTCATGAAGACCGTTTTCACAGCTGTGTAAAACTCGATAGCCGCCTGTCCCTGCTCGCGAGAATGGGAGCTGGAGCCTTTCATTCCGCCGAACGGCGCCTGCAGCTCCACGCCCGCTGTCTCGGCGTTAACCCGGACGAGCCCTGCATCCGTTTCCTGAATAAACTTCAGTGCATAACCCAGATTGCTTGTATAAAGGGAGGCACTGAGTCCATATTCCGTATCGTTCGCGAGTTCAATCGCCTCATCAAGGTCACGCACCTCGATCAGTGCCAGTACTGGACCGAAAATCTCCTCTCGTGCAATGGCCATCTTCGGCATCACCTGATCAAACACGGCCGGTGTAATGAAGTAGCCGTCCGCCAGCTCCGGATCATCTGGCTGCTCGCCGCCAACGAGAAGCTCCGCACCTTCCTCCTTGCCCTTGCGAATATAATCTAGCACGGTTTCATACTGCTTTCGGCTCGCACATGGGCCAAGCCACGTCTCCGCATTCAAGCCATCGCCTACCTTTAGCCTTTCCACCTTCTCGAGCAATTTCGATCTGAACGACTCGTAAACGTCGCTCACAACGATAACGCGGCTCGTAGCGGTACACTTTTGGCCGGTTGAGCGAAGCCCTCCGCTGATTGTCGCATCAACGGCTAAGTCCAGATCGGCGTCGGCTGCGATGATGATTGGATTTTTACCGCCCATTTCAAGCTGATACTTCGCCCCACGTGCTAGAGCGATCTGGCCGACACGCTTGCCGACCGTGTCAGAGCCCGTGAAGGTGACAGCGTGAATGCCCGGATGCTCGGCGATACCCTGACCAATGACGGCACCTTCGCCAATAACCATGTTCATGACGCCCGCCGGAAAGCCAGCTTCATGGAAGCAAGCCATAATTAGTGAAGCGGTGATAGCCGTCTCAGCCGCTGGCTTCCAGACGACCGTGTTTCCGAAAACCAGTGCGGGCGCCATTTTCCAAACGGGAATCGCTACAGGGAAATTCCAGGGCGAGATGACGCCGACGACGCCGAGCGGAGCGCGAGTCGTGAACATCAATGCTTCAGCGTCTGTTGCTGGAATAACGTCGCCGACCGGACGCATACCCTCGCCTGCATAATAGCGTAAAATGGCTGCACCGCGGGCCGTCTCCCCCTTCGCCTCGCCAAGCGTCTTGCCCATCTCGCAGGTCATCGCACGGCCGATCTCCTCCAAGCGGCTCTCCAGCAGATCAGCTGCCTTGAACAGCAGGGCGCCGCGCTGAGCACCGGTTAGCTTTCGCCAGGCATAGCGGGCAGCCTCGGCGGATGCGACCGCAACGTCTAGATCGTCACACTCGGAGTCAGGCGATAAGCTAACGATTTCACTGCTGCGGGCCGGATTGCAGCCAGCATTGCGCTTGCCAGAGAGCGGTGGCTTCCACTCGCCTCCGATATAGTTATCTATTGACGGAATTTCCGGATTCACCGTGTATTCGCTGTTTACCATTATTTTTTCCCCCTTAGGCGTGATTTGGAGCCATGTCCAGCTCATGAGTGCTAATTACCGTGTTCACCAGCGTCCCTATACCTTCGATTTCAATTTCAATGCGGTCGCCGGAGGCCAGCGTAAACTGATTAGGCGGAACGAGACAGGTGCCTGTCAGCAAAACCGTACCGTCGAACAGCTCATTATCCCGTTTCAAGAAGCTGACAAGCTCCTCCAGTTTGCGCTTTAACAGGCCGGTATGCGCCGTTTCATCAACAACCAGCGCTCCATCCCGGTAAATGCGGCAGGCAATCGAGAGCGCGTACGGGTCAGCGACCGTCTCCGCAAGTCGGACGAAGGGGCCGATTGAGCAGGAGCGCTTCCAAATTTTCGCCTGCGGCAAGTAAAGAGGATTTTCGCCCTCGATGTCGCGGCAGCTCATGTCATTGCCAGCCGTATAGCCGATGATGGCGCCAGAGCTATCCAAGACCAGCCCAAGCTCTGCCTCCGGCACCTGCCACGAGGAGTCGCTCCTCAGACATACCGCTTCACCAGGTCCAACGGTACGGGCTGCTGTTGATTTCATAAACAGCTCCGGCCGTTCTGCCTCGTACACCTTGTCGTAAAAGGTGTCAGCATCGAGCCTTCCCTCCGTCGCCTCATAATTTCGCGCCTCACGGCTGCGTTGATAGGTCACACCTGCCGCCCATACCTCCGGTGCGTCCAGCGGCGTCGTCAGGTGCAGCGTTTCTGCCGGAGCACCGATCGGCGAGAGACTGCCAAGCATCGTCCCAACATAAGCAGCGGTTGTCAATCCGGCGGTGCGGGCATTTGCGACGAGTGTCATAAGATCTGGCGCATCTAGCCGATAACCATCTCCGCCTTCTGTCATTACTCCCAAATAGGAAAGCGAGTTTTCAAAATAACGAAATATACGCATAATTACATGACCTCCAGTTATTTTGTTTTATATTATAAAACTCCGTTCTCGTATTATGCTAAAAAAGATCCGCCCAGAATCTTTGCGTATAATCGCATTATCTTGGACGGTAGCCGAGTCCGCGTGAAATCTGTTCTGCTGTCTCCCGCAAAAGCAGGACGAAAGCTGCTAATTCCTCATCCCCAACTGTTGACGTCATCGTCGAGATGCTGATCGCCGCCGTAATTTGGCCGCTGTGGTCATACACCGGCGCCGCAGCACAACGGACACCTGCTTCATTCTCTTCCCGGTCGTAGGCGACGCCCGCATTTCGCGAGGAGATCAGCTCTTTCAGGAAGTCCGACTTGTTTGAGATCGTATGTGGCGTATGAATGGAATAGTCGTAGCTCTCCAGCAATCTCTCCAGCTCAGCTTCCGGCACGTAAGCCGCCAGCATCTTGCCGACCGCGCTGCTGTGCAGGGGCACCCGCCGGCCAATTCGGGAATATCGAATGGCTGCTTTGCTGCCTTCGACCTTATCAATATAGACGCCTTCCGCTCCGTCCCGGATAACAAGATGAACAGTCTGTCCCGTCTTCCCTGACAGTGCATCCATCGGTCCTCTTGCGATCTCCCGGATGTCAAAGCTCTGCAATAGCAGCTGCCCCTTCTCCAGCAGACGCATGCCGAGCCGATACAGCCCGTTCTCATCCTGTTCAATATAGCGATGATGTTGAAGCGTCTTAAGCAGGGAATGCACCGTACTTTTATGCAGTCCGACCCTGACACTGATTTCGGTTATTTTCAATACTCGAGTATGCTCATCAAACAAATCCAGAATGGTAAGCGCCCGGTCGACTGATTGAATGATGGGCATAAAATACATAATCCTCCTTTCGTTTTATAATACAAAACAACGTTCTTATATATTGTACCAAACGATTAACAGTGTCGTCTAGCTGGTTTGATTCGTTTTTTTTCGAGCTCGATATAGCTGCGGCGTTACGCCGACAACTCGTTTGAATAAGTTAGAGAAGCTTCCCAAGCTGGTATACCCAACCTTTTCCGCAATATCGGTAATTTTGAATTCGGTTTCTTCCAGCAATCGTTTGGCCTCCTGTATTCGTTCCTGAATAATAGCGTCAGACAACGATAATCCGGTCTCCTTCTTGAACAATCTGGATAAATATGCCGGGTTTAGATAGACATGGGCGGCCAATTCTTCGCGAGTGATTTCCTGATTTAAACGTGAACGAATGTAATGTCTGATCTTGGTGACGACGGTAGAGGAAACATTCTTGCTTGTCCTAAGAAGTAATACGGTCACCCCTAGAATCCCCCGCGTCCAATTTTGCAAACCTACCGAATGCTTTGGGTAACTTTCCTTATCCAATAATTGCTTTAACTCCAGTGACTCGTGTATGGACAAACCTTTCTTGGCCAGAATGGTATGCACTATAAAAAGGATGCCATGAATGAATTGTCGATGCGATTCTTTCGTCCATATGATCGCCTCGCTGCTGCAGAACCATTGCTTAACACGGCTATCCAGCTCATCCAGCTCGCCGAGCTCTAAAATGGTCGCCCACTCTGCAAACAAGTTCATTGGAGCAACTACCGGCAGCTGATTTAACAGCCTAGTGGAAGGCGGATAGGCCGGAGTGAAAATTTGCTGTGAGCTGTTTAGGTTGCTCTGCTCTCTTTCTGTCACATGAGCATAAGCGCTAACGATCTCTGGCAGCAATACGGTCGGGCTGATATAAATCGATAAGGAACAATGAAGAATCCGTTTGCACTCATTAAGAAACTGCCGGCAATTGTAATCAAGCACATTACCAACAAGAACCTCTTCGTCCCTCACATATACAATCGCCAAATTAAGACCTACATGATCTTGAAGTACGACGCCCTCTAGCCCTCTCAGAAGCAGTTCTCCAGCCAAATTGCGAAGGGCGTACTCCATAATAGCCTCATCACGAGCGCTTAAATTTTCCTTCCATTGTTCCAGGCCTAATAGAACTAGAATATAACGATCCTCCTTTTTGAGATCCAGGCCGCAAGTTTGCGAAGATATCTGCAACGATTCCGGGAGAAGAGAGGTGCGCTGGCTAAGGATGTCTTGCCAGAAGCGTTCTACTAATATAGGCAGCTGATGCTCCCATTTTCTTCGATAGTCTTGTATAAGTATTTCAAACTTATGCTGCTCTTTCTTCCTCGCGACTTCTGCAATAGCTGAGCTTGCCACCTGCTTCAATTGCTCGTAATCGACAGGCTTCAACAAATAATGGAACGCCCCATGCTGGATGGCCTGCTGTGCATACTCAAAATCAGCATGGCAGGTGAGCATAATCGTTAGCGTGTCCGGTGAGTGCTGCGATACCCAGACCAATAATTCCAGTCCGCTCCTCCCTGGCATCTCAATATCACAAATAAGTAAATCTATAGGGTGGCGCTCCAGGCACTCCACTGCTTGTTCTACGTTTTCCGCCAGATGGACATCTGCAATACCTAATTCGTCCCAATTCACGCCTTGCTGCAAACCGAGCAAGGCAAAATATTGGTCATCGACGATCAATATCCGGTACATATGTAAGATCACAGCCTCCTATGTATAGGCAACATTATTTTTATTACTCCACCGCCCTGAGGATCATTGCTAAAGGTAATACTCGCCCGTTCATTATAGAACATGCTCAAGCGTCGGCGTACATTCCATATCCCTAATTGGCGGTCAGTCGGATCTTTTTCATACAAACCAAGGTTAAGCCTTTCGAGCTGCAGCTCGGAGAATCCCGGACCAGAGTCGCTGATTTGGATGGCCATACACATAGCGCCATCTTTGCTGACTTCTTCATTTATTGTAATGTTGACTCTAAATGGTTTTGTGTTATTAATAAATCCATGCTTAATCGCATTTTCCACGAACGGCTGCACAAGCAATGGTGGTATGAGCGCATTTTCCAGCTCCTTCGGGAATTGATCATGAAAGCTAAGCTTGCCTGGGTACATAACCATCTGTATTTCCATATAATTTCGAATATGATTCAATTCACTAGTAAGCGTAATCCACGTATCGTTCGTGCTCATGATGAATCTGAAATAGGAAACGAGATGGGCAATTATTTTCTTAATTAGCGAATACTTCTGAAGCTCTACAAGATGAAAGACAATATTCAAAGAGTTCAAGAAAAAATGCGGGTTTATTTGAGCTTGAAGATGCTTAAGCTCTGCTTGCTGCACTTTCATTTTCTCTTCATATACATCGATCTTAAGATTTCCGATTTGTTCGGCCATTCGATTGAACTGCTCTGTAATCAACTGGAACTCCTTCGATTTCCCTTCCTTAAGGCGGTAATCCAGTTGTCCCTTTCCAATAATGCGCATCCCGCTGGTCAATTGTTGTATAGGCTTAAACACGAGCCGATTTAGTAGAAAGAACATAATAACCAATATCACAACCACTGCGATAGGAATAGCTTTAATCACGCGTTGGAACATCGGCAGTTCATCCAAAAGTGACTCCTCATCCAACAGAATGAATACGTGGAGATCCGAGAAAATGGACGGTTTGTCTACAAACAAGTAGCTGCTCCCATCATGGAGGCGCAATGATGCGTTAGCATGATTCGATTGATCTTTCAACTTACTGCGGAGCAAGTCAAGATCCTCCTTTGAGAATTGTCCCCATAACAGATTGCCATCTTTGGAGATGATGCCGATCTTTTCGTCGCTCCTTACAGACTCCAATTGGGTTAAAGGCTGTGCCAATGAGTCAATGCTGACAAGTACACCGATGAGCAGCCTTCCACTTTTATCAGGCAGCACCTTAAATAAGACCGGCTCACCTCCGACCGTAACGATTTCCCACTTCAAAGAAGTCGGAAGCATGAAGGTCTTCAGCTTGGAAGACAGTCCGGAACGAATAGCGTCCTTCTCCTTGTAATATTCTTTTTGGCTGCTGAGGAACAGTTCATCCCTATCATGGCGATACACAAACACGCTGCGAATACTGGAGTAGTAGCTGACATCGCTGTACCATTGATCCATTAATTTTCGTATAGATAAATAATAATTAACACTTTCCGGATCACTTTCCGAGTATAGCTCGAGCAGCATGCTCTCGTTTGAAGTGCGAAGTAAATAAGTGCTCGTCTGCTCTAGCAATTCATCAAGAGCACCTAAATGAAGGGTCAGTGTATCCGATGCAGATTTTGCCACTTTCTCCCGAACAATGTTTGTAGAATAGATGTTAGTATAGTATAAAAAAAGAAAAATAGGCGTCACTAGAAGCAAAACGAGAGCGCTTACTTTAAATTGCAAAGATAATTTCACATTTTCTCTCCTTTTCCTATCCTATTAACGCCTGTGAGGCGCAAAAGGGGAAAGACCTCATCAGTCTTCCCCTTTGCCTGCTTATGGTTGCTTCGCTTTCCATTCATCGTATTGCTTTTGAACTTCGGCGCGGATGTTCTCGATACCATTGGCTTGTAACTTTCCGTTGTATTCAGCCAATACCTTGTCTGCGTCCAAGCTTCCCGTTTCAAGCAATGGGCGATATTCCTTAATAATATTGCTGACGACGGATACTTCCGTTTTGACGGGAACCGTATTAAAGTTAAAGCCGAATGACTTCACCTTATGGGATTTCTCATTATAAGCCTTAAACTTCTCCCATTTGTCAGCGCTTTCTCCTTCCCACAAATAGGTGAGCGTCTGATTGCCGAACATCCATTCAATGCCCGGAGCCCACCCCGTATCCGCGCGGGTAGCCACGCCAGCCGGCAGCTTAATGAAATTATCCGTACCTTCTACCTTGACATATTGCCGATTTTCCACACCGAAGTCAATCAAATTGATTAGCTTCTTATCGGTATGCAAAAGATTCAGCAGCATCATCGTCCGCTCCGGATCAACGGATGTACGCCCTATTGCCATCATGGAATTGCTAACGCTGGCCGTGCTGATCTCGGGATCATTCCCTTTAAGCTTGACGAGCTCAATGCCTGTAGCGATGGAATCCTCTTTGTCGGAGTCCGGCTTGTCGGAACCGAACTTCATCCACGTTTTCCCAGCCTTAAGCGCGTCTTCGGCACTCGTTTTGGTTGTTGCGGCATCTTGGTTAATGTACCCCTTCTTAAACCAGTCACTGTAGAGCTTCATGCGATAAATAGCCATATCGGACTCCATAGAACTGATGATCATCTTGTCTGTCTTCGTGTCCAGTACGATTCCGGCAGGCGCACCCGCTACAAGCTCGTAACGAAAGTTTTCTGCTACACTAGGCCTTGTTTTGTCGAAATAACCAAGTGTATCGGAGCCGCTGCCCGAGAGCCAGATTGGAGCTATGCCAGGCTCTTTATCCTTAATCGTTTGAAGCCATGGCTCCAAATCCTCCAGCGTATTGATCGAATCGACATCAAATCCATATTTATCTACTAGATCCTTCCTAAACATAATCGTATGGCTTTCACCAATTTCTTTATTGGTTGGAATGGCATAGATTTTATCATCTACTTTGCCGCCGTCAAGAAAACGGGGATCCAGCGTCTCTGTAATTCCTTGTCCGTATTGGGCTAACAGATCATCAAGCGGGAGGAAAGCCCCCTTCGATACATTATTAGCAAAATCAGCCCAGTTTGGAGCAAAGGTTAAATCTACTTGTTCACCGGACTGGTAGGCAAGCGCCATCTTTTCCGACCATGTGGACCAAGGAAGTCCTTGAAAGTCAATCTCGGCATTAATTTTCTCTTTCAAATATTTGTTGATTTCTGCTATAACTTCCTTCGAGTCGTTCTGAGGGAAATTACCTACGGTATACACCTTGAGCATGCGGTACTTCGAGATGTCGGGATTGCCGGATGCGTTGTCTCCGGATGACTTGCTCGTTGACGCCGGATCTACGCTAGACGTATTGGTCGAGCTTGAGCTGCTGCTGCAGCCGGAGATTGCCAGCATGGTCACGGTTAGCCAAGCAAGCGTAATGCCCCACCCTTTCATTTTCTTCATTTTGTTTCCTCCCCATTCATATAATCATATATTCTAACCAGCCGTATAGCTAGAGTTAGACCATTTAACCTTTAATGGCTCCGATGGTAAGTCCCTTGGTGAAATACTTCTGGAAAAATGGGTAGACGAATAGTATAGGACCAATGGAGACGACTACCATCGCCATGCGAAGACTTTCTGTTGGAACCGCTTCTTGCACCATAAGAGCTACGCCGCTGCCCGCCAATTGATTTTTAAAAAACTCTGCTTGGCGAATCATTTGAATCATGACATACTGCAAGGAATATTTATCGGTATCATTAATGAATAACATGGAATTAAACCAATCGTTCCAATACATTAGAGTCGTGAACAAACCGACAGTTGCAAGAACAGGTAGAGAAATAGGAAGAACCAGCTGGAAGAAAATGCGCCACTCCGATGCTCCGTCTAATTTACCCGATTCAATCATCTCTTCCGGAACGGTCTGCTGAAAAAAGGTACGAGTAATGAATATATAAAACGCATTCGAAAGACCAGGAAGAATTAGCGCGGCAAATGAATCCTTCAGCTCCAAAAAGTTGACGTACAGTAGATAGAATGGGACCAGCCCTCCAGAAAACAGCATCGTAATCAGAAGATAGAAATTAAATGCCTTTTTGAATGGAAAATCCTTGCGAAAAATAGGATAAGCGTATAAGGCAATTAACAATACCGCAAGTATCGTTCCTATAATGGTAACGCTAAGGCTAACCCCATAGGCTTTTACGAGTGTTGTGGAATTGGTAAATAAATATTGATAGGCGGATACATCCAGTTTGTCAGGCCAGAACTTGTAGCCTTGTAACGTCAGAAGTTTTTCATCTGATAACGAAATAGCGACAATCAGCACGATAGGCATGATACATGCGAGACTAAAAGCGATGAATATAATGTGAAGTATAATCTCGGCTAGCTTGGAGGCCCTCTGATACGATGTAACACTTGCTTTTGGGTTCATTTCGATTCTCCTTTCTAGAAAAGTGCTGTATCGCGATTAAGTTTGCGAGCCAGACTATTGGCTCCAATGACAAGGAAAAATCCGACAACGGATTGGTAAAAGTTTGCTGCAGAGGACATTCCCAAATCATTGAGCTGAATCAAGCCTCTGTAAACATACGTATCAATGACATCCGTCGTCGAGCGCAACGCGCCAGAGTCGAGCGTAACGTGATAGAACAAGCCAAAATCGGAGCGGAAAATGCCTCCTAAATTCAGAATCGTCAGGATGACCATCACAGGAGTAAGAAGCGGAATCGTAATTCGGGTAATCTGCTGCCATTTGTTGGCGCCATCCATTTTCGCAGCTTCATACAGCTCCTCACTGATCCCGGTTATTGCCGCCAGATAGATAACGCTGCCTATACCAACAGAGTGCCACATTTTTGTTATCCATAAAATATAAGGCCATGCCTGAGGGTGCATATAAGCATTTACGGAAGAGTAGCCGAACAAGGGCAAGATATATTTCACCAAAAAGCCGTATTCTGGATGCAGAAAAGCGTATACGATATAGCTGACAACGACCATGGACAAGAAATTAGGCATAATCATAATCGTCTGATAGACTCGCGAAGCAAGCTTGGCACGCACTTCATTAATGGCAATGGCGACTGCAACCGAGAGAATTAGCCCAGAGACAATAAAAGCAACGTTGTAGGCAACTGTGTTAATGGTTACTCGCCATGCATCTGAGGTCGCAAAGAGAAAGCGGAAATTGTCCAGCCCAGCCCATGGACTGCCCATAATTCCATCAATATAGTTAATATTTTTGAAAGCAATGAAGACACCAAACATCGGAATGTAGCAGTTAACGAAAAAAATGATGCTTGTCGGCAGCAGCATAAGCAGCAGCACTCGATATTTCACAATATTTCGCAGCAGGAGGGCGATGCCCCTCTGTCGCTGTGAATGCGTTTGCTTAGACAAAGAATGTACAGTTGATGGAGTAGCCATAGTATTTAACCTCACTCTAGTTAACAGGATAGATTCATTATAGATGAGGTGGATACAGGTTCTCTCCATCGCAGGTGACCTCTTTTATTCAAAAGTTACTTTTTCAAGTTTAAGATAGCGTACGCATATCATTTTATTTTTTCATAAAAATATCCATGCGAATATAAACAGACATGATGATATCATCATGTCTGTTTATATTCAATATGAAGAAGCTTATAAAATGAACCATGTTTATCTTTTTATTTCACTCTAGTATTAGGGCGTGTTACAAATACGAACCGTATGAAGCATTGCCCCGACCCTCCTCTGCAAAGTCCCTAGAAATCCTAGTTCGTTTGTGACGACGGCCACTTAAACTTGAAATTTTTGAAAAATGAGCTGAGAAAAATGATATAAATCATTTTTCCATACCGGCCAATCATGGCCTCCGCTCTCCTCATACCAAATGTGAGGCACATTATGCTGGGACAAATAAGCATGTGTCTGGTCGCTGACATGTTTAAGATTATCCAGCACTCCGCATGAAAGCCAGAGCAGCTTGAGTTTTGAGGTTGCTTCCTCAGGATGAGGTACTAGCCGTTCAGGTGCCTTTGTATTAGGAGCAGAAGAGAAACCGCCAATCCATGCAAAATGGTCGAGATTCCCTAACCCGATATTGAGCGATTGCCCTCCTCCCATAGATAAACCGGCAAGCGCGCGATTCTCTCTGTCGATCTGAACCCAATAGTTTGATTCTATAAATGGAATGATTTCATATAACAAGTCAGATTCAAAATCCTCGAAAGCTTTCAGCTTGTCGGTATCGAATAGATTTCCCTCCGCTCGATCATTCGGCATTGCCCGGCCGTTTGGCATGACAACGATCATAGGCGCAAGCTTGCGCGCTGCATACAGATTATCAAGAATAACTTGCGGACTGGCATGATGGCACCATTCCGTTTCATCTCCACCGATACCGTGCAGTAGATAAAGTACATTATACCTTTGATTCTCTGTATAGCCGGGTGGGGTATAAATCATCATTTTGCGTGTGGTGCCTACTGTCTTAGAGACATATTCAACCGTGTCTATTTTTCCGCGCGCGACTGTTTCCCCATATTGGTCATATCCTGCTGGTGCGTTATTCAATATTAAATGATATTTAGCCATGTTCATGATCTTCCTTTCCTTAATGGAAGTACTGCACTGCCAACAGTGTAGTACTTCCATTTATTAATTACAACCTGTCGATTCATACTTCTTTCTCATCCCCCAAAAGTAGAGTTAAGCGGGGCATCCCCCATAATTCGACAGGTTGCCGTCGACCATTGTCTAGTAGTAAACTCATTTTGTAAACGCATACATTTAGTTCCATTGCAAAAACCGCCCCTAAAGCGAAAGGAATGGGCCGCTCCACCCTACTTCATTACTACCATGATTCACATAAATCAAAAAATTAAGGGAGATGTATGGAATGAGGAAGAAGAATGTCAGTTTAGGAGTAAAGATTATGCTGCTTCTCGCACTATTGATGTCACCGATGCTGCTAAGCGGAAATCCGGCAGAAGCATGGGTTGGCATGCCAATGTCCAAGCTTCATGTCAGTGGTAACCAGTTGGTAAACACTGACGGTCAGCCCGTATTGCTTAGCGGTTGGCACCAGCCTTCCGGTGCTTATTGGACCTACCAGAACAGCAACTACTATCTGAATCAGAACGGCGGGAATCGGCATGCTGCTATTCTGGCATATTTAAAGGATATTACCGATACCTTTACGAGCACTTCCGCCAAATACGGCAACAACCATGGATGGTATATGAATCAGGTTCGTCTATTCATAGACCGGGAAGACATGGGAGACGTTGCAGCGGGCACCTATAACTTTGCTGGTTTGCAGGCCGTCACCCAGAACGTAATCATTCCTTATATCAACTATGCTAAGACCAAAGGCTTATATGTTACACTTGGCCTCGATTACACGCTGAATAACAACCAAGCGACAACGCCCGACAATCTTGCTAAATTCAATCAGATCTGGGGCTACCTAGCTGATCAGCCGGGCATTAAGAGTGCGGATAACGTCATGTTCGAGCTAATCAATGAGCCTGTATTATCCGATGTTAACGGTGTTTGGGGCGGACACCCTTCCCAATCCAATTTCGCTGCTCACTGGAACTCGCTCAAAAATTTCCAAAACTCAATGATCTCTACAATCCGCAGTAAAGGTGCAGATAACGTTGTCTGGGCCGCGGGGCTCGGCTGGGATCAATACTATCAATTATGCGCAGCGTATCCACTGACGGATCCACTGAACAATGTTGGTTATTCGGTCCATTGGTATCCAGGGTATGGCGCCAATGACAATTATGCGCCTCTGCAGCAGCAGTGGGATACCAATATTAAGCCTTGCGCTGATAATTATCCAATCAATATTACGGAAACCACCTGGTTTAAGACACAACCTGGAGACTCCTCCTATTGGGAGCTCTTTAATGGCTCCAACGAGGGCTTCGGCAAAAACACAAAAGCGATCTTCACAGCAGCAGGCAATGTGAGCATTGCCGTCCATATGAACGGATTTTTGCTGAATTCCGGCATAAGAAGCTCGTTCGCGGACCCGACAGCTGGCTTGCTTTATGATGGCAATACAGCCAGAGATGGCATGGCCCGTTTTATTTTTGAATGGTATTATGAACGCGCCCAGTTCAATCCTTGGAATGGGGTTTGGAATGGAGTGACGAATGGGGCAACGTACAAGCTTGTGAACCGTGCATCGGGCAAAATACTCGAGGTCCCTGGCGGTCAGAATACTAACAATTTGCAGCTTGAGCAGCGGACAGACAATAACACGACGGCGCAGCGCTGGGTCGTTACGGATCAAGGAACCTATAACAACTATTATAAGCTGCGGAGCGTGAGCTCATCTGACAATAAAGTCATGGATGTTCGTAACGGAACGAAAAACAACGGGGAAGCGATTCAGCTTATGCAGGATCTTTCCAATACAGCACAACAATTTCGATTAATCAAGCTGAGTAACGGATACTGGAGCATGCTTAATGTGAATAGCAACAAAGCAGTTGAGGTTCTGGGATCCTCCACCGCAGATGGAGCGAAGATCCAACAAAATTTATACCGCGGCGATCTGAATCAGCAGTGGCAGTTGGTTCAGATTAATTAGCCAGCAGACTTTTGTAAGTGAAAGAATTAGAAATTAAGGAACACTAATCGAATATGTTCTCAAAGCAAAGAAGCTGGTGCCTTGTATATCAAGCGCCAGCTTCTTTGCTAAAGATAGGATTTCGAAGCAAGGTACAGAACCAGGAAATGGCTCTTGCTTAGCGCTTGAAATATTGCCTGACCAGAAATTGCATAACCTCACCAGGAAGCTCCTCCACAAACTCCGCCTTTTCCGCAAATTTCATGCCGTAAGGTGCTTCCGCTGTACACGGTTTCCAAAGAGGCATATCCTCTCCGGTTGAATCTTTGCCATTTGGATCTCCCGTGCCAATGAAATAGGCAAGATAATTGCACATCTGACGGGCAAGATCATAATGCTTGCCCACAAAGGGACGCCAGCATTTGGCTAGTGTCTCGAAGTGAAACCACAGATCCACCGAATGAAAGGTTCCCGGATTGTCCCAGCCCGGAATGTCTGCATCAAAAGTGTAATAATACATAGGGACGCCGCTGCCGGAATCACTGTTGGCCTTAACGGAAACACGGGCCGCATATTCAATATGGTTAACGGAAGCCTGACTTATCAATTCTTCCAGATTTTCTGAATGATCAGCAAATAGCTTAAGGTATTCCTTCGCTTCCTCGCCGAACATTTCAACAGCCATAGCATTAAATTCATCTACGCTGCTGACAACGGGTACGCTGAAAAATTCGGAGGCGGTATTTCCCAGCATAATCGGTACCTTATGCTGCTGCCCCTTCAGAAAAAGGTCATAAGGATTGCCTTTACAGTACACTTGGTCCACAACTGTTCCCCATAATCCGCCATAATCCAGCATTTTATCGCGAATATATACGGCGTCCAGTTTGCGAGCCTCTTCCAGTGTCGACACACCCATAAACTCAAAGAAGGACACCCCCTCCTCCTCAGCCGCCTTAAGGGATCGGTTCCTTGGAGGCACTGGGTTGTTTGGGTAGAGCGGAGTGAAGACCCCGCTCATAATTACGGCCCGCTGGAACAGTCCCTCATTTTGCGGGGAGGTCAGCTGGCTCAGCACACTTCCGCCGCCGGCCGATTGCCCCCCTATTGTGATTTGATCAGGATCTCCGCCAAAAGCAGCAATATTTCGTTTCACCCACTGCGTACCCGCCTGCTGATCCAGATGTCCAAAATTCGCGGGAGCATCGGGCGATTCGGCAGTAATTTCAGGATGGCTTAGAAAGCCAAAGGCATTCAAGCGGTAATTCACGGTCACTACGACAATCCCTCTGCGGGCAATACGTTCGCCGTCAAACTCCATTTCCGCCGTATGTCCGACCTGGAAACCTCCGCCAAAATACCATACAAAAACGGGAAGCTTCTCATCGGTATGTTTCGCAGGTGTCCACACATTAAGATAAAGACAGTCTTCATCCATCGGAAGGTTTGGATCAACAGCCCATTCCCGGGAATAAATATTATTGATATCAATGACGGTCGGTACTTGCATGGAAATAGGGGCAAAATCATACGCTTTCCATTTCCCATCCCAGCTTTGCACAGGCTGAGGAGCGCGCCAGCGGTTTTCTCCAATAGGCGGCGCTGCAAACGGAATTCCCTTGAAGCTGGTAATACGCGGATCAGCCGCCGGCAAACCTTGAATGATCCCATTCTCAACATGCACTTCTCTTAACATGCTTTCGCTCCTCTCTGAATAAGCTCCTACTTACCCTTTTACTCCGCCTACCATCATGCCTTTAACAAAATATTTCTGTAGGAACGGATACACCATAATAATCGGCACCGAGGCAACAATCGTCATCGTAGCACGAACGGCCATCGGCGTAACCATATTTTGCTGACCTCCGGTGGCCCCTTGAATCATTCCATCCATGCTGGATGTTCCGGTGGTCGTATTGGAGTTCTGTAGAATTTTCTGCAGCTCATATTGCAAGGTGCTTAAGTTGCTGTCTGATGAATTATAAAGAAATACGTCAAACCACATATTCCATTGGTATACCCCAGAAAATAAAGCAACCGTTGCTAGCACGGGCACCGTTAACGGCAAAATAATATTGAAAAAGGTTCTGTAATCTCCTGCACCGTCAATTTTTGCCGACTCCAGAATACTTTCCGGAAGATTTTCAATAAAGGAACGGATAATGATCAGGTTGAAAACGCCAATGATACCCGGAAGAATATACACCCAGAAGCTGCCCACCAGCCCCATATCTCTCATTAGGAGATAATTAGGAATCAGTCCTCCGTTAAAATACATGGTCATGATGAAGGCCACGGTGATGAATTTGCGCAGCACATATTCCTGTCTGCTAAGCGTAAAAGCCACCATGGCTGAGCAGAAGACTGTGACGACGGTTCCTATGACTGTCCGTAGGACTGAAATGAAAGTCGCATGAAAAATGGTCGCCTCTCTAAAAATATAGCTATAGTTAGCGAGTGTCCACTCTCTTGGCAGCAGGTATATTCCGCCCTTTATTGAATCCTGTGCACTGTTGAGAGAAACCGCAAGTACATTCAAAAATGGGTAGAGAGTAATAATCATCAAAAAAATCATAAAGCTGTAGTTGCAAATGACGAACAAGCGGTCACCGATGGAAGAGTTCATTTGATGCTTGTTCCGTTTATTCTTTTTGACAGCTACGGTTTCCATTTTCGTGCTCCTCCTTTTCTAATACAGCCTGGCTTCGCCCATACGTTTCGCAGCGTTATTCGCTATGAACAAGAGAATGAAGCTGACGACGGTCTTGAACATGCCTGCAGCAATGGAGAGAGAGAAATTGCTCTGGGCAATCCCGTATTTCAACACGAAAATATCGATGTTTTCGGAATAATCCACATTCATGCCGTTGCCTAGCAAATACTGTGGTTCGAAGCCCGACTCCAGCAGATATCCGATATTCATAATTAGCAGGATGATCACAACCGATTTAATACCAGGCAGTGTAATATAAATCATCTTTTTGAAACGGTTTGCGCCATCAATTTCTGCAGCTTCATATTGCGTAGGATCAATCGTAGTCATCGCTGCCAGATACACAATGGTATTCCATCCGATGTCTTTCCAAATAGAGCTGGCTCCGAATATGGTCCAGAAATATTCAGGAATGCCTAAGAATAATATTTCACTACCGCGATCAATAAAACCTAACCCTACCAACAATTGGTTGATCGTTCCATCCGGCGACAGTGTCGTTTGGATAATACTCGCAGCTACGACCCAGGATATAAAGTGAGGTAAATAGCTGACTGTCTGAACGACACGTTTAAAGGCGATATTGCGTACCTCATTAAGCAGCAAAGCAAGTGTAATCGCGGTAACGAAACCAAAAATCAGATTAATCGAGCTCATAGCCAGCGTATTCCGAAGAACCCTGAGAAACCGATCATCCCCGAACAAAAATTTAAAATGCTCGAACCCAATCCAGGCTTGATCCATAAATTTCTTAGCTGGCTTATAATCCTGGAAAGCGATGGTCCAGCCCCATAGCGGTAAATATTTAAATATAATTAGCCATATTAAAAAGGGAACGGACATGATGGCAAGGGCCCGCTGTTGAAACAGCCTCTTAAAGAAAAGACTGATTCGGCTCGGGTGTTTGTTTGCCTTTGACTGTGACATGGCCAATACCGTATTTTTGTCCACCTTTATTCTCTCCTTCCAAAACCATACGGGTAAAGCAAACATTCAGAAAGGCCAGCCCCAACCGATGCAGTCTGGCCTTTCTCATAAACAGGATTACTGGTTCGCCATCTCAACCTTCAGCTTCACTTGCTCTGTTGTCCATTTTTCATAGCCAGCCGTGTCTAGCTTGCCGAATTCCTTCATATACTCCTCCCATATCGCATCAAACTTATCAGGAGCTGCCATTACCATTTTCGGGAAGTATTTCTTCGTCATTTCATCCTTGCTTGCTTCCCATAGCTGTTCCGGTGAGTTTTGCTCCTTGGCAAAGCCCCAAGCAGGGAAGTAAGGACGGCTTACCGGCTCAGCATACAACTGGCTATAGGTTTGAACACCATATTTATCCAAAATTAATTTATCCTTCTCTGTCAGTGTCATTTGGAAAACCTCTGGTTGGCTGGCAACATTCCGGGCATTTCCGTTAGCCAGTGTAGAGGTCGCATTATACATTGGCCAGTTCCAGCTGTAATATTTGAAGCCAAAGCTTTCTCTGAACGGCTCATCAATTTTGTCAATTTGCTCTTGCGTACGATAGTAGCGGCCTTCTTCATTTACTTCATAGGTTTCGCCCTTGATTCCCCATGACAACAGCGTTTGATTCTCTTCCGTCAGCATATTGTCAAAGTATTGAATGATTCGGACCGGATCCTTGGCGCTAACCGTAATCCCGATTCCGCGGTTGGTTACTAGTCCACCCGGAGGATCCAGATAAGCATCCGGCGTATTTTCATCAAAGGTAATTGGAAGCGGGAAGTAATTATATCCGTCCAGGGAAGGATCTTTTCTTGCCGCATCCTTCAGTACATTAAGCGCATTGTCTACCTGCCAGCGGTAATCGAAAAAGCCGAGTACCTTGTGGGAAGTTAATTTGGCAATATATTGGTCGTAGTTGTCTACAAAGGACGCTTTGTCAAACAGTCCATTTGCATTGAGATTATTTAATTGTTTCAGCCACTTCTTGGTAGCATCTGAGCCTGCATACGTTTTTGCTTCCCAAGTGTTGGTATCGACCATAACGTTGCCATCATTCGGATAGCCCATAAGGTGCATAGGCGGATTGGAGGTTGCAAAAAATCTCCAGTCATGTGTAAGTGACACTAATCCTGTCAGATTTTCGTCCTTATGCTTCTCCCGGTAATTCGTGATTAGCTCGACGTATTGATCCAACGTTTTGATCTTGGGATATCCAGCTTCCTCCAGCACACGACGCTGTACCCAGAAAGCCGCTCCTGCTTCCGGCTCAGGAATAAAATCGTTCACCTGTGCGGCAATAGGGAGGAAATAGATTTTTCCATCTTTAGATTTCATTTGATTCAGTGATTTTCCATAAACCCGCTTGATATTCGGACCGTATTGCTCAATGAGATCATCGAGAGGTATAAAAGCACCAGCATTCAGCACTTCTTCTATTGCTGCATCCGGGATTAGCACATCTGGGTAATCGTTAGCGGCAATCATCGTTCCAATCTTTGTATTTAAGTCGCCTACCACAAACTCCAGCTTAAAATTAACACCGGTTTGATCCTCAAGGAGCTTGCCGATGGTCGTTTGATTGGTATTTCCATCCTTCGAGCCGGCTACCCCGTTGAAAATTTTAAATGTTACTTTATCTTGCTTTGCTTCGGCACTCGCACTACCACTCGGCTCCGCCGTTCCTGTACTTCCCTTGGTCGTATTGTTGCCAGAGCAAGCTGTAATCATAGATAACGATAAAACGGCAGTTAGACAGAGAAGCCACATTCTTCTGGTTTTGCTCATTGCTTTTACTCCCCCTTTTATATGAATGATGTGTTACTCCCTTAGTATAAAAGCGTTTTCATCCCATCGTTACCCATTAAATTATGGTTTATTCTTTGAAAACTATGGATTCGTTGGAATTTTCAGCACGATCCGTGTTCCTTCACCAGGCCCGCTATGTACTTCAAATAACATTCGGTCGCCATAAAGCATTTTGCCCCTGTAGATTACATTCTGTATCCCTATCCGGTCACCAATAATGTCCTCCGTCGTAAGGTAATCATACAGCCTGCTGACCTGTTCCCCGTTCATGCCAATGCCGTTGTCTTGGACTGAGAAAACGACAAAATTCTCCTCAATCCCAATTCGGATATCAATTCCCCCGCCTTTTTTCAGCGGTTCAATCCCATGAATACTCGCATTCTCCACAAAGGGAAGGAACACCATCTTAGGAACTACACAAGCACGGGCCTCAGGCTCTACATCGACCTGGTATTTCAGCTTGTCCTCAAAACGGTATTTTTGGATTTCTAAAAAACACATGATAAAACCCAATTCCTCCTCTACCGTTACCCATTCCTTATTCCAGGTTAAGGAGCTGCGTAGAATCATCGCCATGCTCTGAATCATTTTGGCTGTCTCCTTCTCTTGCTTAAGCAGACTCCTCATCCGTATCGTTTCCAGCGCATTGAACAGGAAATGGGGATTAATCTGACTTTGAAGAGCATTCAGCTGAGCCTTCCGCCGTTCCAGCTCAAGTGATTTTTTCTGTATGGCCGTAATATACACATCGTTAATTAATGTCTTAATCTGCATAATCATATTGTTGAATTCGAGTGTCAGTTGACCGATTTCATCACGTGCTTCCCCATACATGATCATCTGGAAATTCTGTGTTTTTACTTTCTTCATATGCTTTAGGATTTCGATAATCCGTACGTTAATGGACCTTGTAATAATTAAAATGATGACAGTAGGAAAAATCATCATCACGCAGCCGGACCAAAGAATGAAATAGCGTGACTTCAGCTCCTCCTTAATAATCTCATGCTCATTGATGGTACCTACGATCTTCCAGCCGCGCAAATAACTGATGCTGCCATAGCCCTTTTCAAATTGGATAAGATTGTCTGTTTTCAGGGAGCTGTATAGATGCTTCGTATTGGTCTGCCAGTCAATTGCCTGGTTGGTTGTGTATTCTATTCGGTCTCCTGGACCCAGCAGGTACATATCTCCCTTCACATTTAAATTGGAAAAAATTTCTGTGATATCAATCGTCTTGAAGTCAAGTTTGATCAGCTTTTCCTTGTCCATTCGATCCGCAAAATAATCCATTCTCCGAAGCAGCGAAAAGGATTGAAACTGCCCCTCCGGGTCTTCGATGCGAACAAATACAGGCTGTGGTGACGCCTCCTTCAGCCAAAGCTTATACCATTCTTCTTCACGAACCTCATCGGATAATATGCCGATATTGCCTGAATTCAAAAGCGTGGGATTGTCTACATATATCGTTTTGTTCTGCAGGGAAGAAGAGAACGGGGAGTAATTGTTCAATATTGATCTTAAATACAGATCATAGGCTTCTACATAGTCTTCCGTATGCGTGAAATTCATGTTCAACACTTCATTGGTTTTGTAATCCGCATAAAAGAAGGAGGACAACCCAACACCTTGGTCAACCATTAACTGGAATTCATTTTTAATTTGCTCCACGGCACGGTCAATATCATTGATTCTTTGTTCTTTTACATTCTCGGTAATAATATTATAAAAAATCGCATTCGTCAGAATGATAGGAGCAATGACACCAAGGAAATATACCAGAAACATTTTGTTCCTCAGCCGGATATTATTCAGTAATTTCATAGAATACCCTTCCCCTCCTCACGTTAGCGCTTGCCAATGCGGCTTCTATATTCCGTAGGGGTCATCTGTCCCAGCTTTTCAAATTGCGTCACGAAATAATCAGCATTTTTGAAGCCCACCTGTTCGGCAATTTCATAAATTCGCAAATCGGTCTGTCTTAGAAGCTTCTTAGCTTCCGTAATACGCAGCTGCAGCAAGTAGTCGTTGAAATACATACCATAGTTTTTTTTGAATATTTGTCCGAGATAAGCAGAATTCATATAAAATTGATTAGCAATACTTTTCAGATTTAGATTTTCATGAAAATTTTTATCTACATAACACTTAATTTTATAAATCCCGCCACTTCCGTAGCTTTGATAGAGACTCTGAATCAACCCGGCAGCCTCCAGCGCAAAGGTTTCAAATAGTGCCCGGAGCTCGCTAAATGTAATGTTATGATCCTGCCAGTTCATGATCGGCACAAGACTTGCCAGCCGCTTCTCATCACCTTCCATACTTCTGACCGTATTCAGCACACTGTGAACACATTGAATAGTAGCCGCTTTTATGGCTTCCTGTGATACAACCTTCTCTGTAAACTCCGTAAACATCCGGTCGATAACCAAAACAAGCTGATGCTCGTTGTTCTCTTCAATAGCTTCGATGATTGTCCGATACACCTCATCCCTAATATGGACATAATTAAGCTCCATATCGGCAATGTCCGAATGCAGCAAGATTCGCTCTGTGTGTCTGAAGTATTTATATTGCACGGTTTCCTTGGCACTGACGTAAGAATGCTTCAACAGCATGAAGGAGTTTACCGTTCTGCCCACATAGGCTTGAATGTCTAATGAGAAGAGATTATTAAGCTGGTGCAGACAATCTGCCATGAAGCTCCGGGCATCACCATGATGTCCCCTTAAATAGAGATCAGGTATAATAAAGCCGAATGCGCGGCGATGCTCGTACACAATCGGAGCTTCCGAACAAAGCTGCTGAACGGATTGCTGAATGGCATATTTCAGTTCTGCCTTAGGAGGGATGAGCCTGTCTCCCCAGGGGAACACATTATTGATTTCCAGCAATACGTACATGAATTCCTTAGCCCCCATACCCGTCCAATGCTTTTCCCAGGCTTCAAGAGCATTGTCCTTGGCTTCACCGCGGATGAGCGTCTCAATCAATTTCTCGCCCTCATGTACAATAAGTTTCTCTCTTAGCTCTTTCTGCGCAGAAAACTTTTCACGGTATTTATGAAGCGCTTTCACGATTTCGTTCTCATTAATAGGCTTGAGCACATAATCCAGTACCCCATACCGAACCGCCTGCTGGGCGTAACGGAAGTCGTTATACCCGCTGATAATAATAAATTCGGTCTCAAGCTGCGCCTCTGTTACGGCATGAATTAGTCCGATTCCATCCAGGCTTGGCATACGAATATCAGTAATGACAAGATGCGGCTGCAGCTTGCAGATTAGCTCTAGAGCGTCTTCCCCGTTGTCCGCCTCACCTATCACCTCAAAACCGCTGCTTTCCCAATCAATCATTTCTATCAATCCCTTGCGGACAAATAATTCGTCGTCAACAATTATGATTCCGTACATAAAAATCTCACTCCCATACTCTAGTTCATTCATTCTACTTTCTGTAATAATCGCCATTTTTAATGGTGAAAAATTCCGCAAGCATTGAAAAAACACACGATAACCATGCCGCCGAATTCTGGGCAAATCACAAAGCAAGTGGGGGGGTGATTAAATCGGAGCAAATATTCTTTACTAAAGAAAAGCAAAGGGTTTTCCTACAGCTTCCCTTTGCTCCAAAAATTGCAGCCTATTATTTAGACTCTATTCAACTGCGAATTTCGGCCTAATTTTGCCTATTATAATGAAAATAATCAAAATCAGCATAGCCGCCCGACTGACTGGTCGCATAGTTAAAAAGACCAATCCTATACCCCATAAAATGATCCAGCGTGTATTTCATTTGCAGCGTCTGGCCGATCGGCCTCCACGCTATCCCGTCTTCCGAATAAAAGAACCTTGCCTGGTCGATGCTGTCTTCAAAATTAAAATAAATTTTAAGATAAACCCTTTCACCAGTGAACACAACGCTTTCCACCGTATCCTCGTATCCGTCACCGCCGTTGATACACATCTCAATACTCAACTGTCCTTGCTCACCTGCTGCAATCCCAACAGTGCCAAAACCATTCTGCAGCGCCACCAATCCTGCCCGGTCGCCGGGCTGCATTCCGGAGATCTCCAGCACTGTCTCCACGCTGCAGGCTGGTCCCTCAGTCCGCTGCGTCAGCGTATTGCGAGCCTGCAGAATACCCTTTGCCAATTGACCAGTTCTGAGCCGCAAATAGCTAGGCCGCTCTGTAACAGACCACAGCCTGTTATCAGGATTATGATTCCACTGCCAGTTCAAAGCAAGCCGGTCAGCAGCATAGTCGAATTCATCACTAATAACAAGCGGCTTCGGTTCAGCAACGGGAAGCTTCGTCATAACTACATGAGATGCTGTACCGTTATCCCCGATTATTGGCCAATCATCCTCCCACTTCATGGGAAGCACGCAGGGAACCCGACCAACCGCATCACGATCCTGAAATACTACTGTATACCATTCGTGATCCGGCGTATCGACAATACCGCCCTGTGCTAAACCGTTATTCAAATAGCCCATATCGTCATCCAGAATTATCTTTCGCTCATAGGGACCCAGAAGCTCACGCGAACGGTAACATATCTGACGTCTGCGCTTATTTCCAGTTCTCGGCCATTCAATAAAGAACAAGTAGTAATAACCGTTTAGCTTATACGCATGACATCCTTCGATCCGCAGACCTATGTCCGTCCGTTCGCCTTCAAGCAGCAGTTGATCGACCCCACCGGGCTTCATAGCCGTAAGATCTTCCGTAAGCTCTTTAATACGAATATCACCATTGCCGTAGATTATATAATTGTGGCCATCGTCATCCAGCAGAAGACCCGGGTCATGGTAAAGATCTGGTATCACCGAACGCTCCCAGATTCCATGTTCAATATCAGCTGTGCGGTAGATATAAAACTGGTTCATGTCATTGGATGAAAAACAAACGTAGAACACCCCATCCTTGTAACGAAGGGAGGCCGCCCAAGAGCCTTTGCCGTAAATACCTTCTCCATTCAGCAGCCGATGGGCAGCGTTATCCTCAAAGGTATCATATACATAATTTACAATTTCCCAATCCTTCAAGTTAACCGATTTCATAATCGGGCAGCCTGGCATCGAATGCATACTGGTACTAATCATATAGAACTCAGACCCCACCCGGATTACGTCAACATCCGGTACATCTGACCACATGATAGGATTTGTTATGACAGCATTCACTTATAATACCTCCTATGGATAATTTTATATACTCGATAAACAGCCATGCTTCAAGCTTGAAACGCCCCGTTCGCTGCGGAGCGGGCAATTCGCCAAATGGCTCTCTCCTATTCTAAGTTAAACCTCACAAAAAAATAAACAATAAATGTATAAAACTAATCTGGACGTTCACAATTCTATCCATCTGCAGGCTGTAGCATTCCAAAAATATTCTTCTCCCAAGCTAGAAAAAAAGAGAGAAGGAAGCTTCAACAGCTTCCCTCTCTAGCTTCCTTCTCACTTTTCCCTATAATCAAGGAAGGCTGTTACTTAAAGCTTACTCTCCATAAATTCTGTAGATGATGACTGCCGCTTCCGCTCGCGTAGCTGTTCCGGTTGGATGAAGGGATTTTCCATCACCTTGGATAATCCCTTCATGGACCAAGGCTGCTATACTATCTATGGCATATTTGGCAACCTCCGTTCCATCTGTATAGCCGCTTAAATCTCCGGCGCTGCCACTGGCGGTTAGCCTATTTACCGCCTTCAACGCTCTGGCTGCCATAACCATCATATCCTGCCTCGAGATTTCTCCCTTCGGATTAAAGTTGTTGCCGTCCATTCCTTGAATAATCTCCAGTTTCTTAGCAATACTGAGGGCTTCATAGTAGTATGCTCCTTGACTTACATCTGCGAAATGGGTATCGGCTTCTGCGTCGAGGCCCAGAGCCCGCACCAGCAGCAGCACAAAGTCAGCTCTCGTAATGTTTTTCTCCGGACTAAAGGTCGTTTCGGAGGTTCCTTTAATAATCCCCTTTGCAGACAGCGCAGCAATCGCTTCAGAAGCCCAGCTGTATTTGCTGCCCAAATCTTTAAAATGGCTTGCTGGCATCGGTGTCGGCGTAGGTGTTGCTGTTCCTGTTGGCGTTGGTGTTGGTGTCGGAGTTGCTGCTGGTGTCGGCACCGCTGAACCCCCGCTGTTGCTAAGCGTGGTTACACGGGTGTTTGGACCGTCCATACTCCAGTTTCCTGCCGCATCACCTGCCTGCACCGAGAACGCATACCCTGTGCCCGCAGCAAGTCCGGACACCTCGTACCTATGCACCATTCCAGGCAGCGTCGCGATCTCCTCCTGTCCGCTGTAAATCTTGTAAGCCGTGACTGCTGTATCATCTGCAGACCCCGTCCATTCCAAGGTGAGTCCATAAGCCGTTATTTGAGAGGCTTCGAGCTTGCTTCCCTCCGACCATGACGGCGGGGTAGTGTCTGAAGCCCGCAGTGTGGTTGCTGAAACAGATGGTCCGTCCGTACTCCAATTTCCGCCTGTATCCCCGGCCTCTACCTTAAACGTATATTGCGTATCCGGTTTTAAGCCCGTTACTTGATGACTGTATACAGACCCGGTTACAGTCACCGTATATACGGCATCCGTAACGGTAACGGACTTGTTATCCACTCCAATTGTAATCCGGTAACCCGCAATACCGCTCTCATCTGCTGCCGTCGCCGACCACGTCAAGGTCAGTCCCTTACTCGTGACATTGGAGGCTTCGAGCATACTTCCTTCTGCCCAAACCGGTGGCGTGGTGTCTGACGTCGGCAGTGTAGTTACCGAAACGGAAGGTCCGTCTGTGCTCCAGTTGCCGGCAGCATCTCCTGCTTCCACCTTGAAGGTATACGGTGTATTTGGCATCAATCCAGACAACTGCTGCTGATATACACCTCCCATTACGGTTTCAACGGATTCCCCGCCAGTTATAGTGACTGGTACTTCATCGACGCCGTTGTAGATTCGATAACCGATGACCCCCAGGTTATCCGCAGCCGCCGGCCACGACAAGGTGACTCCGTTGCTGGTTACATGAGCCGCTTCCAGCTTGCTGCCCCCTGCCCAAGTCGGCGGAGCCTGATCTCCTTTGCCGATGAGGGTGAGGCTGCCGAACACCTCTGTTGACTTTGTGGCTCTGCCAAGCAGATCATTCCAGGTTGCCACACCGACCAGATTGGCTCCCGTTGCATTGTTTACTTGGGCATCAAACCGGATTTGTGTACCGTTTTTCGGGGTGATGGTTTTGAACGGAATCTTCATTTCCACCGTATACTCCGTTCCAGCCGTAACGGCCGCCGATTCAAATCCGGGAGAAACCGGCGGTGTCGAATTACTGAGAAACTTGAAGGACTGCTCACCGGCAAAGTTGACCCGGTATTGTCCATCATCTTCGCGGTATGGCCAGGCATTAACACGGTCCTCGTCCACATAGGCTTCGACTGAGTCCTGCTTTGTCTTATCCGCGTTGTCTTTGCTCAGCTGCGTATCCTTCACCTGGAACAGTACATACAGGTTTTCATCGTCCCACAGCGTTTTGGCTGTTCCGGATGCTGTGGACGATATCATCAAGTGGTTGTCGATTTGAATCTCAGGCGCATCCCTCCAGATGTCATCAATGGTTCCATCAATGTCCGGCGTACCATAATGCGCAGCAGCGCTCTTAGTCTCAGGCGTGATATAGAGCGGATGCTCGGCCAGATATTTCTCCGGATTGATAATGGCATAATAAGCAGGCTTCGGTGCCAGAGAACTGACGAAGGGCAGAGGATTCTGGCTGGCTCTCCAACTGGAGCTGTCTGTATATCCCCAGATGGTGACACGCGCGATCTTATCGGCATGCTTCTTATAGATTTGGAACAATTGGGCATACAAGTTCGCCTGCTTCTCCGCCCACTCTGCAGAAAGGGAGGAATTCATTCCAGCGAGAACATCAAGTTCGCTTATGGAGATTTCAACACCCAGTGAAGCGTATTTGACAATTGCTGCTTCCACATTGGCGGGCTGGGTTCTCATGTCGTAATGCGATTGCAGTCCGATCCCGTCAATCAGCAGTTCTCCGGGATGAGTCAGCGCATAACGGTCATTGATTTCTTTAACCATGTCGTAGATGGCGTCCCGCTTCTCCGGAAACTCGTCATTGAAATCATTGTAATACAGCTTGATATCGTTCCATTCCGGGTGTTTAACCAGCACTTCCCTTGCCGCAATAAATGCCTGCTCCACAAAGTCAGGACCTACAGAGTAGTACCAGGGCGACTGCCGGAGCGCATCCTTCCAGTCAGCAACAGCAGGTGGCCCATCTTGCATGGCTTCATTAACGACATCCCATGAGATTACCTTATCCCCAAAGTGTTCCATTACCGTTTGGATGTGGGTTCTCATATTCGCGAGCGCCGCATCGCGGCTGAGATAGATCGGGTTGCCTGCCTGATCCTTCAATGCATTGCCAGCTGCGTCTACCTGCTGTGTAAACCACGCTGGGGTCTGGCTGTGCCATACCAGTACATGTCCGTGTACTTTCATACCCATAGCCTGAGACTTTGCCGTCATTTCATCAGACCTCGTAAATGTATAGATACCCTTGTTTTTCTGCAGCGCATCCGGCTTCATCTCATTGCCAAAGGTCACACTGTTAAAATGATAGTTAAAAAAAGCGTTCTGTCCGTTGCCCGGGGTAATATCATTATTGCCCGGTACATTTCCAAGCAGGAAGTCACTCTTATAGACGTCTTTAAGAGGTACAATATTTTGCAGCGCTGTATCCTCGAAGCTGAAGTCATCAATATAATACGATGCTGCAGCACTGTTAGGGCTTTCTACATATAGAGTGACATCATTATGCAGATAACGGTAGGTGCCTTCCAGCTTGACCCACTCTCCGTTTTTACTGACGTTCTGGGTTGAAAGACTAATGTAATAAGGCGTTGGGGCATTGACCAGTGCTGTCAGCTTCAGTTGAGCGCTTGCCGGGTCAATCAGCTTCACCCATACGGTAGCTTTATACTCATTACCGATCTTGACAGCGTCCTTCAAATTAACGGACGGGCCATCCGAATTCGCGGTTCTGCCGGTTACTTTCAGGGAATAAGCTCCACCCTGAGTATGGTTGGCTTCATCGGTAGCCGCAAGCATTACGCCAGCACTGCCCTTTGGCTTGAAGCCTTGTACCGTTTGATCCTCAAAATCCCTTGTGGGTTTCACACCAGCTACAATAGTAAGCAGGCCAATCGATACGCTCGCACTGCCTTTCGATATGATTAGCGTAAAACCACCATTCTGGGAGGAAAGTGCGGCGGTCACTCCAAGCGCCTTCAGCTCTTCCTTGTTATTCAGATACTCTTGTGCTTTGGTCTTTAGCGTGGCTGCGTCATCACCCGCTGCATTCGGAACGGTAATCTGGCTGCCGATTAGCAAGGCTGCTGCTTCTACCGCGAGTTGATCCTCACCCCGTTCGCCAGCTTCCCCTAATGCCTTAATCAATGTCACGTTCGAGAAGGTCACTTTGAAATCAGTCGAGGCACTGACATTGGTTCCATATAATTGAACCTTTGCATCCTTGAAAAATTCCGGGCTATACGTGGACGGACTACCCATGGCCGTCCACGTTGTTCCGCTATTCGTCGAAAAATAGCCTTGTACCACATTTCCCTCCTTTACAATCCGGAGAAAATAGTTTGTACCGCTCAAATTGGTTTGATTGGTATTGTTGGTAAATGCGGTACTGCCTGTTTTGCCTGAATTATTTACTTTAATATTGGTGCTTACTTTTCGCGCATTTATTCTGTAAAACTCACCGCTAGATGTTCGGCTGATGCCAAGCCCCACTTGGGAATTCTCACCCATTGAAGAATCATTAAGCGGCTTATCTACGGCAAGCTTCGCCGTCAGCGTCCAGCTGCCTTCAGCTGAACCCGGAAACTGCAGCATATTATGGCTGTTGGGATAGTCCGTATCGCCCTTCAATGTCTTGATTGTCGCCCCCTCAGCGCTATAGCTTAATGCATTTTGCGGCTCAACCGGATTCATGACTTCCCAATCCACTGGAAGGCCATTGGAAAAATCAACAATTTCGTTCGTACTGAAGGAGATTTTATACGACTTAACGTTTTCGCCTTTGATAAACCGGACAACTGCGGTACCTTGGGTGCTGTCTGCCTGCGAAATGCTAATGAGCACAGCGGGATCGTTAGAAACGGCCGTTACTTTCGGTATGGCGCTGCCGGATACTGTATAGGCGTAATCATGTTTGGCAGCATCAAAATGAGATGGCTGAACGCCGTCAATAAAAATACTGTATGAAGCAATAAGCTCAGGAGTCAGCGACAGCTGATCCGCATACAGGATGCTGGCATCCTTTGCATACACCGCTATAACCACCTTGGCAGTACCTGCCGGTTCATCATAAGTAAACGGCTGGTTAGGCGTCTCATGCCAGTCTGCAATCTTCACGTCAAGCGGCTGGAAAGAGCTTAGCGTGAGCGGCCCGCCTTCAAGTATGCGCCCAATAAACTTGCCGTTGCTCCAATAAGCAGGATCACCAGCCTCACGTGCTGGGTACGGTTCAGGCATATCGCGGCTATTAATCTCGCTCATGCCCAGCTGATTACCGTTCTTATCGAAATACACCAGTGCAACCTCCACGTCACCCGGATTTTCCGCAGCGACATCATAGCTCTCAGGCCGACTCATCATAGAGAGAAAGTAGCCCTTAAAGTTATAGCGCTCTCCCTTGTTCAGCTTTCCGGTAACATCCTGCCACATCCCGTCGTATTGCTGGTCGGCATTAATACGGCCCGATATTTTCCCTGATCCGGCTACCTTCGAGGTAGCGTTGTTTTTCAGATAACGGGAAAGGCCCGAGTAGCTCTGAATGGTATCCGCAGTTAACGCAGGTCCATTCACAACCGATTCAAAGCTTCCATTGTTGTAACGTCCTGTGGACCAATTATCTGTATTGGAGGACGTTGCGGTATCAAAATCTCCATTTAGCAGTATGTTCCCTGGTATGGAGGCTGTCGAGTTATTAGCAGCAAGACTCCAGTCGGAATCGTTGGCTCCGAACAGAAAGCGGTCAACGGTGATCGCACCACTAGATCCATTCGGTACGGCAGCAATATACAGATCCTTATGCCCATAGGCGCTAAGATCACCCGTATCGACCATAGACTGGAATTTACTGTATGTGTCATTGGCTGGTACCGAAATTTCCGCTACACGCGTACCTTTGGACAGGACATCCGCATTGCTGCTCACAGCGGTTCCTACCGGAAGTACATAAGCGGTAAGCTTCCCTCCTTGAGCCGACTTCGTCTGGGCGGTCAGATATAGCAAGTGTCTGCGCACAACACCGCCGTTGGCGGAGCCATCAGCAAAGTTTAGATTTTTGTAGGCCAGGTACTCACCGTCACTGAGTGACACCGCCTCGCCTGCGCGGCCGGCATTTCCGGCGCTGTCGCCAGGTACGCCGTTATCATTTCCCTCCGCCTCAAGAGTGGAGAAAATGTCGCGTTCCCCGTCAAGGCCCTTATAGGCGGCAAAAGCACCCTGAGACGGAACGATAGTGACAATGCTGGCGGACGGGATGTCGATTGCGAACTTGCCGTTCGTTACTGGAATCGTTCCCAGCTTCTTCTGATTTTCGCTTCCAGAAGTACGGAACACGGTTACACTTGTCGTGCCGGCCGGGAAATCCTTCAGGCTGAATTCAAGCGGCTGAATGCTGTCATCATTTTTGGCATTGGAAACCGTGATCGAGTAATCATTGGTATTTGGGTTCTTGAACCCAATCACATTCATATCGGCTGCGGGAACACGTGTAACATCAAAACGAACATCGCCGGGATTCATAAACCGGGAGAAGTGCCCGTATCCGTAAAAACGCTTAAATATACGATATTCTCCAGTTAACGTACTGATACGTCCCGGCTCCTGTTGGGAGTTAGTAGTGACGAAGCGAATGAGGTCAGAGCCATCCGCTCCGTTACTATCCCACATGCTCCACCAGACAAAGCCGTAAAAGCCGGGGTTGCTGCTGAACATATTGGTCATCAAATTGGACCAGCGCACTGCGTCATTGATATTCTGATTGCCATACCGCTGCGTATATGCGCCGGCTGATCCATCCGCGGTATCCTGATTCATAAACTCTGCCTGCCACAGCTTATACTTGGTCAGGTATTCGGGATACTTGCTCCCATCCTTTGTATAATCCAAAGGACTTTGGGCAAAGTCACCTGTATGGTACAGTTTGTTTTCATCCGTCCCTATGCCGACCGTGCCATACAAATGGGTGGTAAATAAATCAAGATACGGATTTTTGTCCAATGCATTATCAGGGTCGGTTTGAGAGAATACTTCGCCGCCTCTGCTTAGCGAGGCGCTAAGATTGGTTCCGTCCACGGCGGCAAGCTGAGGGATAAAGTAAATGAGCTTTCCGTCTGGGTTTTGGATATCATAAAGGGCCCCGCCTGGCTGCATCGATTTTTTCAAGGTAGGACCGATATAACCATTAATTAGCTCTGTTACATATGAAGCAGTTCCGCCTGCCAGATCAACCTCGTTAAAGGGATTGATGTGGGTAATCGGAATCCCCCATTGCTCCCACATTCCCCGGATATACTGAACGAGATAATCTGCGTAGGCCTGATAGTAAATTTTTACTGGTTTACCATTTATCGTAACTGTGTCGCCACGTACGATTTTGCTCGGTGAATTAGTTGAAGATTGGCTCATCCAGTAAGGTACAGTCCACGTACAAGCGTAGAATTGCGTGACGCCATACTGCATCGCCTGACGCATCGTCCAGACTTGGTCGAAATCGAACAGCTCTTTGCGGGTACGCGGCGAGTTTTTAATTACAACAGGATCTTCCCCCAGTGCGCTAAGTAGATTGGTTGGGCCCCCATCGTCATTGTCAATTGGCTGATTCCAAGACGGATAATCCCAGACGAAATCTTGCACCGGTACCAGCGTACCAGGAGCGTGTTCAGGCTCAACAGGCCAGATACTGTCGGTATTGCCGTCTGCATAGCGGTTTTCAGCTTCTATTTTATAACCATACTGACCCGCCGATCCCCTCATGGGAATGGCATTTCCTTCAACATCGAAACCAGGATTGCTGACATCTGCAAGCAGGCCTGTTAGAGGATTGAACCCCGGGCTGGCTGCGGTGGCGCCTGTAGTGGCAAGGCCTCCGTTATCACCAATGATGACCCGGACAATGTCGTGGCCCGTGCCTTCTTGTTCACTGAAGGTCAGATCCAGCAGATGCCTGACGGTGTCTTGATGACCAGCCGTAGCGAGCTGCATCATATGAATGGAATCCGTGTATGCATAGGCAGCACCTACCCCATCCATTGTTTGGTACGTCTTGTACCAATCGGCGGTTACCTGTGCCGGGGCTGCAACTGCCGGAGCTGCCTGAATTGGAGTGGAAAATGGCACTGGGGTCATAACAGACAGCAGAAGCGCGCCAGCTATTGAAACCGCAAGTGTCTTTCTCCGAATTTTTTTAATCATTATACGTGTTCCTCCTTTTATCATTGAACTTGTTGTAAAATGATCGTGCGCATTTGATCTACAGAGCACTTATTCTCAATCAGCACGTCCGGTAGTGAAGTGTGAATTTCCCCCTTTCCTAAATCCAATACTGTATGCGCTTACATTATTTTGTCTGGTTATAGCTTACCAATTCAAAATTGAAATTTGTATGAGAACGATGCACGAAACATTTTAAAATAACACTATAATGATTTGTTTTTTTACGAAAAGAAAACTTCGGATTATTGCCGAATTTACTCTCGCTAACAGCAAAAAGCCCGGTTATAGAGAGAGTGGGCCGTTCACTCAAATCTCTCCATAAAAGAGCTTAGCTTTGGGAAATTCAATCATTAATTTTTTATAAGTTCTGTAGGATTCATACCGGTTATTTTTTTGAACAGTGTGCTGAAATAGGGAATGTTCTTATAACCGACACGCTCCGCCACTTCATACACCAGCATATTCCGCTCCATAAGCAGCTCGCGTGCCTTCTCGATCCGAACTCGGGTCAGGTAATTGTTAAAGGTTTCTCCGGTCATATTTTTAAAAATAATAGACAAGTGGTTCCGTGAAATGTATACCTTATCCGACAACTCGGCGAGTGTCAGCTCCTCCGCATAGTGCTCATGAATGTAACTGGTCATGAATTCGACAACCTGCCGGTGCTTGCTGCTTCCTTTCCATTGTCTGCTGCTGCAGATCTTGGTGATTTTGTCCATAAGCCAGTTTGCCAGCTGGTCCGGTACGATCAGGCCATTAATTTCCTTGGCAATCTGGTCATTGGTGAACAGGTCATCCAGCACCAAGCCGGATTCATACAGCGAGTAGGTTATAATTCCCCACAGCTCACTCCCAAGCATTTGTACGTAACCCTGCGAGATCCCCTCTTGATTTTTCATTTCCATTATATATTCCAGCACAAGCTGATGGGCTTCCACTTCCTGGGATGCCTTCATGGCTGTTGCCAGCTTATACGAAAATTTGACCGGAAAGAGGGCGACATTTCCCGGTTCGCTGCTGCTGTTCTCCTGGTATCTATACACTTCATGTGAGGAGGCGACACGCCATGCCCTTTGATCCATCGCGCGGAAAGCTTCTTCTGTTGAGTCTGAGAGGGTGGTCCATGAATGCTTCACTCCCCCGATTCCTATACGTGTAATCAGCTTTAGATAACTGCCAATACTGTCAATCAGCCTGATCCCCAGCTCTTTCAGCTTGTTATCCAACTGTTCGAGATTCCCAGCATCCGGGTGAATAATCAGTAATGCTCGGGTACTGTGCAGCTCAGCATATTCCAAATCAGAGAACAGCTTACGTGCTACTTCACAAGCAATATTGCTGACTGCAAACCGGAACAGGTTCCAATCGGAGACGGATAGACATCCGGCTCGTTCATCCCGAATCAGCTCGATGCCAACTGTGACATGCTTGCTATCCTGCCAAAAAAGATAAGACGGCGGAAGACGCGTGCTGTCTCTATATGCATGGTCAAGGGTACCTACAGCTGCGGAGCGGACCCACTCCTTTTCAACAAAAGGCTCATACAGCTTCATTTTAAACTCTAGCTCCCATTGCCTATTTCGCCTCTCCTCCTCTTCCTCAAGTTCCTGTACGACATTGCTCAAAATTGATTTTAACGTTGGCAGACTGATTGGCTTGGATACATATTCGGTCACATTAAACCTTAAAGCTTGTCTCGCATGCTCAAAATCCGAATAACCGCTGAGAATAATGATTTTACCTTTAAATCCTTCCTTCCTAAGCTGCTCCATCATATCCAGCCCATTCATCACGGGCATATAAAGATCAGTGATTACAATGTCTGGAAGGTTACGGCGGATTACCTCGAGGCCGTCCTCTCCGTTCATAGCCTCGCCAGCCCACTCTGCTCCCAGCTCATCCCAGGGAATCGCCCGTTTCATTCCATTAAGAACTTGACGCTCATCGTCGATGATTGCGATTTTCCACATTATGCTTACCTCCTAAACTCCTAAACTCCTTAAGTACGATAGCACGCTCGCTGTTCACTCCGCCTAAGAAAGCACTCCCTTTAATCATACGGGGTCAGTCATTTTTGCTTGGAGGCTCTATCAGCAACGGGAGCGTGATTTCCACTCTTGTTCCGCCTTCTTCACGTTCTCCTAGAACGATTCCATAACTCGCACCAAAATATCCGGCAATCCTCTCTCTCACATTGCGTATACCGTAGCCTCCTGTATGACGGTTATGCGGCCTGTCCTCAGACTGCTTCAGTCCCGAACCGTTATCATCAATGACAATGCGCACCGTATGACCAACTCTCTCCATTGCGATTGACACATAGCCGCTTCTCTGTTTGTTAAAGCCATGAACGATGGAATTCTCCACAAACGGCTGTAGTGTAAGCTTCGGAATATATAACGTTTGTAGCTCGGGGGAAGCCTCAATGCTGTATTCAAGTCCTTCTCCCCAGCGCAGCTGCTGGATTTCCAAATAACAATTTATATGCAGCAGCTCATCAGCTATAGGGATAAAACTGTTCCCGTTGGACAGGCCGATCCGAAACATACGACCCATTAGCTCCAAAATACGGCTAAGTTCATTCTGCCTTGCCTCAATCGCCATCCAGTTCAGCTGATCCAGCATATTATAAAGGAAATGCGGATTAATATTAGCCTGAAGTGCCTCAATTTCGGCTTTCCGCTGCTGCTCGTAACGGCGCTCCAATGAGAGATACAGTTCTTCAATCCTCTCGTTTTGCTTTCGGTAACCAGAGAATAAATAACCGAATTCATTCTCATAATCCACCGGAAGATCTACATTGTCGCCTCCTACGGAGTACACTCGCATCGCAGTTACAAGCCTTTTGATAGGCTTCGTAAACTGTCTGCTTAAAAAGTGGGTCAGGAGCACGACCAGCAAAACTGCTGCAATACCGATCAAGCCGATCCATTCTGCCAGCTTCAGGCTGCTTGCCGTAATTTGTTTCCAGGAGGTAAATTCAATAAGCGTCCAGATGGAATTATCCATTCTGGAGTAGACGAGCAGTGTATCACGCGAGTCATCCTTTGCCGGAATATGGACATAACCGGATTTATTACTTTTCACATCGATCCACCTAGACCAATCGTTCTGGTCCAGCGCATCACCTATTTTCATAATTTGCTGACCTTCGCTATCCACCATGATCCTGTTTGATCCATCCGAATTGCCCGTTAACAGTTTTCGTATTTCGTTGGCTTTGATGTGGACGACTAGAACTCCCAAATAATCGTTCTCAAAGACTATTTTTCTGAAGAAGCTTAGTACAGGAATCTCCCCTTGCGTACTGGGGAACATATACTCTTTGGACCAGCAATAATCGCTCTTCGCCAAACATTCAGCTCGTCCCTCTTTATCCAAATCCTTAAAATTTCGGAATTGAATATAGTTTTGCCGTTCACTTAGAATTGGATTATCCATATACAAGTCAATGCCTTGGATTAGAGGAATAGCATAAGTCAAATTTGCAAGAGCGCTTTCCACTTCAGCACGTCTGCGGTATCTCTCAAATTCGTCTTGTCTGTTCAGAAGATAATTGGTCAGCTCGCTATCGCGGGAACTGGACAGTGATATCTGTTCGATCATGACCAGCTTGGTGTTAATTTCATTATTCAATTCATCAAGGAGCTGTTGCTGGTAGTGGGAGGTGGTTTGTACGAGCGCCTTGGAAGAATTGCTGTAGCTTGTCCATGCGGTAACACCGATTACGGCAATAAGCACAATGGCAAAGCTATGAAAAAACAAACGGTCAATTCTATATTTTTTAAAAGGATTGAACAAATGCTCGACCTCCCTTCAAGTCCGGTTCAGACACAATAAACGGTAAAGCTGCGAAGGGTATTCGACGCTTTACCGTTGATGGAGAGTTGTTTTTTTACATCTTATCCTTTAATTCCAGTCGTTGCAATCCCTTCCACAAAATACTTCTGGAGAAACATAAAGAGGATGGTTGCCGGAAGAATAGACACTAGTGACATGGCAAGCAGCTGCCCCCACTCCTGAGCAGACTGAGAATCATTGATCATTCGAAGCGCCAGTCCGACCGTATATTTGTCTACTGTGTTGATATACAGGAGATGACCCAGGAAATCGTCCCAATTCCACAGGAAGCAGAAGATGGTCACGGTAACAATTGCCGGAAAAGCAAGCGGCATAACCACTCTCCAGAAGATTCCGAACCAGGAGCACCCGTCAATTTTGGCAGATTCATCAAGTTCTCTTGGAACACCTCGTATAAATTGGATCAGCAGGAAGACGAAGAAGCTGCCGCCTGCCCCTCCGGCCAGCAGATGGGGAATAATGAACGGGAGATACGTATTCACCCAACCCAGCTGATAAAACAAGGTATATTGAGGAATGATCAGCACTTGTCCAGGCATCATTAAAGTCAGCATGAGAATGGAGAACCAGAAGCTTTTCAACGGAAAATCCAATCTTGCAAAACCGAAGGCCACCAGCGTACAGGATAACAATGTTGTGACAATTACGGCAAGCTCAAGTCCGAAGGTATTAAGATAGAAATCGGTAAACGAATGTCCGGGAACCGCGTTCCAGCCTTTAGTGAAGTTGCTCCATTGCGCAGCAGCAGGGAAAATGGACGGCGAGGTAAGCTCTGTGCTGTGTTTCAGTGAAGCACCGATCCACCAGATAACCGGATACACCATAACGAAGCTGAAGAGAATCATGAACAGATGACGAAGCCCCGACTTCCATTTTAGTGTTGTTGTCATTTGCGTTTTCTCCCTCCAGTGTCTGTTTCATAGAAAACCCAATACTTCGAGGTTTGGGAAATCAGGACAGTAGCTGCAATAATGGCCACTAGCATGATCCAGGCAAGTGCCGAGGCATATCCCAGCTCATAGCGGCTGAATGCCCTTTCATACAAGTACATCGCATATACATAAGTGGCGTTCATCGGCCCGCCGTTTGTAATTACAAATGCGGAGGTGAACATTTGGAAAGCGCCAATGACTGCCATGATCAGGTTGAAATAAATGATCGGTGAAAGCATCGGGAGCGTGATTTTAAAGAATTGGGATACTTTGCTTGCCCCATCTACAGAAGAAGCCTCGTACAGATCATTCGGAATTTGCTTGAGCCCTGCCAGAAAAATAACCATCGTAGATCCGAACTGCCAGACCGTCAGCAGAATCAGCGTGCCAAGCGCTGTATCGGGATTGGTAATCCAGCCCTTCCCTTCAAAGCCAAAGACAGCTATCAGTTTGTTAAAGACACCGTCTACACCAAAAATATTGCGCCAGAGCAGAGATACCCCAATACTGCCTCCGATGAGTGACGGAAAATAAATCGCTGTGCGATAGATGCTGATCCCTTTTACAGCCTTACTGAGAATCATAGCAACAAAGAGAGCGGCTATTAGCTTCAAAGGCACGGACGCCAGCACGTAAGTAAAGGTTACCTTAGCGGATTGAATGAATTTGGGATCTGCTGTAAAGATACGCTCATAATTGCGGGTTCCGATCCACTTCATCGGCTGCATCAACGTGTAATCGGTAAATGAATAGTACAAAGATAAGAATAAAGGGTACGCCGTAAGCGCTAGAAACCCGATCAGCCAGGGGGAAATAAACAAATATCCTGCTAGCGGAGCGTTCCATCTGCTTTTGAAGTAGGAGCTTTTTTTCGTTTTCGCAGCAGCTTGGGCTATAGTGGCTGTAGAACGGTTCATCTGATGTCACCTCTTGTGCTTAATTTTTATAGTTTAAGTATATAGGCCGCATATGCCCCGCTAAAGGAGGGGAATGCTCGAATTCTTTCAAAATATAACGATAAAAAAAAGAAACGCTAACCTTCATTGCCAAATAAATGCAAGGCCCGAAGCAAGACTGCTCCGGGCCTTCGTTCTTGCATTATTTTTCGTAAGATTGTGCGGCTTCTTTCAGCTGCTCATAGGCTTTCTCCGGCGTAACTTTTTCAAAACTGAGCTGATCCCTGACAAGCACCCAGTCTTTATCGATAAAGTTTGTCCAGCCGCCTGCTCCAGCCGACCAGGTTTGACCATCCGGCTCGGTAGCACGGAGGAGACCTAAACCAACCTTATCCAGATCACTCATGCTTGCTTCCAGTGAGGTGGCAATTTCCTTGTTAGCCGGCAGGCCACGGAATGTCTGCAGGATGTTGCCTGCCTCCTGATTATTCACAAACCAATTGATGAATTTTTTGGCTTCTTCAGCATGCTTGGAGTTTTTGGAGACGGACAGATACATCGATGGCTTCAGCCATCCGCCTGCTTCTTCTGCATGCGGCATCGTTACAAGTGCGTAAGCACCTGGTTTAATGCTGTCCCAAGTGCCTAAATTATTGGAAAAGCTGTACCTGAACAAAACCTTACCCGCTGCCATCAGGTCCATTTGCGGATCGTTTTCCTTGTCGGATGCGTTAACATCGGCTGGAGGAACAAGTCCTTCCTTGCGCAGCTCTTCAAATTTCTTGGTCCATTCCAGATAGGTTGCTTGATCTGCATTGAAATGTCCATCATCTGTGATAACCGGGCCTTTACCTTTTGCATATTGGTAGGCTGAATACATAAAGTAGTTACCTGCATAATCCAAAGTGAAATATTGTCCGCTCGGCAGCTTGGACTTGGATTCTTTGGCCAAGGCGAAGAAATCATCCCATGACCAGCCATTGGCCGGATTTGCAATACCGAGTTTATCCATAGCAGCCTTGTCATACACCATACCGAATGCAACCGAGCCCAAAGGAACAGCGTATTGCTTACCGTCAAGTTGACCTCCTGCGAGCAATTTCTCGTCGAATTTGCTTACATCAACCTCAGGTGCCAGCTCCACCAATTGGTTGCGCGACATCCAGTCCGGCATCCAGCCTGGATCAAGCTGAACGACATCCGGTGCGTTATTAGCTGCAGCCTGTGTCGATAATTTATCCAAATATCCATCCATACCCGAGTATTCCGGCTCAAATGTAACATTAGGATTGTTCTTGGTGTACAAATCCAACGCAGCCAAGGTTGCCTCATGACGTGGCTGGGACCCCCACCACATAATACGCAGCTTAACAGGCTCATTGCTAGGTGCAGCCGTTGAAGCAGCATTAGTACCAGCAGGTTCAGCAGTGGTTTCTGCATTGTTATTTACTCCGCCGCTGCAGGCTGCCGTTCCTAGCAAAGCCGACATCGCCAAGACTGTAAGAGAACGCTTCCATTTCAACATCTTTAACCCTCCTAAATTAATCCGTATTGTCTTTCTACACCGTTATAGTAACAATTATAATTGGAAGTTCATATGAGGGCGATGCACGATTTATTATAAAATCTCACGAAAATTGTACACGTATGCTTCATTTTCCTAATGAATTCAAGCAAAAAGCACCGCGTTTGTTGATATATTTTACACACTTTAAACAGGGAGTCATGCCGCTATCTCATCCTCCTATTATGGGATTAATCAAATTGTCTCCTGTCTGTGCATATTCCCAGTAGTCGCCAACAAGTCCCTCGATGACCGAAGCGCTAGCCCAAGGCATCAGACAGAACCAGGTGCTGGCTGGAGTACCATCCGCGTACTTTTCGGTGACAAGCCCTTCCGAATGGCAGAAGCGTTCGGACATCCATCCTTTTTTTCCATAGCCGTATTCCTGATCATAGCGATTGTATGTCTGACAGCCCCAGCCAATTGTATCCATCAAACGCTGAAGAACATAAGATTCCTCCCGCTGCTGTATGTAGTACAACATCTCATCCACTAAATTGCTGGACATAGGGTGAATATGCGGATTGGCTACTGAAGTAACACTCCCCCCAGAGCTGGACCAGCCCAATGTACTGAGCGGCGGAATCTTGACGGGTGAGTTGTAACAAAACTTGAAACTGAACTCATAATCGATTGCGTCCCTCATGTGATCAAGGAAAAGATCATCTCCGGTCAGCGCATGCAAAAACCGAACCGCTTTAATATAAGCCAAAATTCCTTCCGAATCGATTGATTTATCCGCATCCAGCGGAGCACCATAACATTCCATATGTTTGACATACGTATCGTAATAATGGGCTTCACTCCGTCTAAGCCCATCGATCGAAGATAAATCTTTGGTTAACCAACTGTAGTAGGCCAGGGCAGCGAGACACCAGACGCCACTGAAACCATCATATTCGAGACCTGCTCCTGTCCGCTCTGACAAAATGATCGGATACTCTCCATCCGTATTTTTAGTACGTTCTATGCGATCAAGCACCTGCTTGACATATACAAGCCAATCATTGTGTAGGCAATTCCGAATGCGCTGCTCATAATCGAAGCACTTCAGGATGTAGAACATGGCCTGAGCGACCAGGTACGCAGAATGTCCCGGAGTCCGCATACCGTCGAACCACCAGCCCTTTATGCTCCATGTGCCGTCTTGATAAGCATCATAAGGAAGACCGGAATTAGGATTCATGGAATGTTCGATAATATTCGTCATGCAGGACAACGCTTGCTGCCGCATGGGTTCGTCATTAAGCCGCAGTGCAGCCATCAGCATCGGTGCAGCCACAGTCATGCCATTCGTCCAACTGATAGAGATAATTTTGTTATACCTGTAACCTCCGGTTTCAGTATCCTCATATACAAATGTGGAATAATGACGATCCACTGGCAGCCAAGCATATTCATAAATCGCTTTGGACAGATCTGATACCGTTGTCTGAATGTCACTTCCTTCTCTCGGCTGCTCATGATACCGATTATAGATTGCTTCCAGCGCTGTATTAATGCCTAGCTCTGATGACGACTTGTAAGCGTACAGATCAAGAGTCAGCTCAGCGGTCTCTCCAGCACCCAGTTCGAAAACATTATCACCGAGAGGAACCCGATCATGAACAAGTCTTGATTTAATGAACAATAATGGCGCATTCTCATACCCCAATGTATATCCAACCGTGCCTCTGTCAATGGAGCAGGTGTATCCCCCATATTGTACAAACGTCCCATTCCGCCCTGGCTGCCACTGCTGCTTACAGCCGCCGCTGCTAATCCAGTAAGGGCTTGCAGACAGGCCATATACGTACCCATCATCATAGACCAATGCAGCCGGATGTGACAGCCGGTCGCTTCGGACCATCCACCATGGCGACGAAGGGAGCGACGGATTCCCTTCCCGCAATCTCGGAAACTGATTGGGGACATTTTGCGGTGCCTCTCCCCGGTTGCGTCCATACATAAATGCCGGCAGGAAAAAACGTGGATTTTGCTTGTCAAACGGCAATTCTACATGAATGACTCCGAACCAGGCATTTTCCCCGCAGTTGTGAATTTTCACATTAGCCTGCCAAGGGTCTCTTGCACTTCCTGTCCCGCCTGCAAGTTCAACGTCAGCCTTCAGACCATGTTCTCTCAATCTCGTATATTCCAATTTCTTCTGTGCTCTGCTTCGCGCAGTGAAAATCAGTTCCATTGTATCCTCCAATCGCGTTGTAAATGCTATTTTCGAGAGCGCTTGCATTTTTTCATCCAGCATGCTAGCATAATTACATTTTATAAGTTCGCGGGTGCAATTTCATTGCACGAATTGCTATATTTATTGCGTGAAACGACAAGGAGGTCATCTGTTTGGTATGAATGTATCCTCGGAATACCTGTTCGATCCTATTCAGACTGAGCTATTGTATCTTCATCGCGTCACCACGTACAACATGGGCACGTTCTATCATCGACATAATGCATATGAGCTGTATTTGTTTCTTCGCGGTAATGTGAATTTTTATATTGAAAGCCGTTGTTATCATCTTCAGCCTGGCGATCTGCTCGTTCTCAGCCCAGAAGAAATGCACCGTTCCTTTGCCCTGGACCAAAACGAATATGAGCGAATAACCATCAATCTCAAAAAGTCATATCTGAACCGCTTGTCTACCTCAACCACCAACTTATCAGCTTGCTTCGATTATCGTCCCATGGGTAAGGGCAATATTGTACATTTGGAAGAGGACCAGCTGCAACAGGTGCTGCAATTAACTCGCGAGCTTGAGACGAGTCTCTCATCGAGTGTTTATGGAGCCGATATTGAGACTAATGTCCGAATCGCTCAGTTGCTTGTCATTACGAATCTTGCATTTCAAAATACTTCTTTAGTTCCAACTGACATTATGCCTGAACTGGTTCGCAACACAATGAACTATATTGAAGTCAACCTTGCGAGGGAACTGACGCTTGAACATTTATCAGAAGTATTATTCATGAATAGCACCTATATCAGTCGGCAATTTAAAAAGCACACCGGGCTCACCATTCGAGCGTACATTCTCAGTCGACGCGTGGAGCTATCGAAATATTATTTAACCGAGGGTATGAGTATTACGGAGGCTTGTTATCAATCGGGTTTTGGCGACTATGCCAATTTTATTCGCAGCTTTACCAAGGCCATTGGAATCTCCCCTGGAAAGTTTGTGAAAAATGGCCTCGTGGAATAATCGCATGATCTGAAATCCCATCCTAACAAAAATAAGCCGCCACTGGGCGACTTAAGACAATGCAGGTGTCGAGGAATGCGGGCTCTCGCCCCGGGCATCTTTAATTACAGGAAGACAGATTGCTTCTCCGGGTTGGAGTACGACCCCTATTCCTTCCTCAAGGAGCGAAGTAAAGGAGTGGGGATCTTGTTTAATGAACGGAAATGTGTTGAAGTGGATGGGGACGACTTGTTTTGCTTGAAGCCATTCCGTCGCGATGGCCGCATCTTCCGGTCCCATCGTGTGGTTGTCTCCGATTGGGAGAAAGGCCAGATCAATCTTATTCCGTTCCCCGATCACCTTCATATCATAGAACAAGCCTGTGTCCCCTGCATGGTAAATCGTTTTGCCTTCTGCTGTGAACAAAATTCCGGCAGGCATTCCCGTATAGATGATCGTTTTGCTCTCCGGGTTAACATAACTTGAGCTATGGAAAGCTTGCGTCAGCTTCACTTTTCCGAAGTCGAATGTATAAGCACCGCCGATACTCATCGGATGGGTTCGCACGCCCTCCCAGCCGAGCAGATCTGAAAGTTCTGGAGCTGCAATGACCAACGCATGGTTTCGTTTAGCGATATCAACTGTATCCCCTACATGATCCCCATGTCCATGGGTCAATATGATCACATCTGCTTGCACGCTGCCTGCATCCAGATCGGTATTTGCGTTGCCTGTAATAAATGGATCAATTAAAATGGTTGTGCCATTCGTTTCGATTTTCACGACGGAATGTCCATGATAAGATACGTTCATTGCTTTTCCTCCTTTGATTGAAACGATGATGCTGTTAAGAGTGAATATAACGCAGAATAATTGCGGATGAGCACCGAATAAGTGTTTCTCCGCAATTATTCATTTAACAGATGCGCCGTCGACACGAATGCACATAAACAGTATGTAGTGCAGCATGCCAGCTTGCGATTTGAGTGATGGCTTAGAAGTTTCCAGCTGCGCTGCGCGCTTTATCAATCGCAGCGGCTTTAATCAGTGGAGCGCGGTCTCCTGCAGTGGACAATCCCTCCACGAACAAATGATCGAAGTCAGTGATGCCTACAAAATTCAACACGGTTTTCAAATGACGGCTGCCGTTTTCGCGATCAGCGACAGGTCCTTCCGAGTAAACTCCGCCGCTAGCTTGGATATAGAATGCTTTTTTGTTTTGAAGCAGGCCAACTGGGCCATTTTCCGTATATTTGAACGTTTTGGCTCTGACGCAGAAGGAATCAATGTACGCTTTCAATACAGGAGGATAAGAGAAGTTCCACATAGGCGCTACGAACACATATTTGTCAGCAGCAACAAATTCGTCAAGCAGTTGATTCAATTGAGTCACTTTTTGTTGTTGAGCAGCAGTTAATTGATCGAAAGAACCGCCCGTCTGCAGCTTGCCCCATGCTTCCAATACGTCAGAGTCAATATGCGGGATGCTGCGTTGGTATAAGTCCACATGCACCACTTGATCCTCTGGATGGCTTTCTTGGTATGCTTGTACGAATTGCTCACCAACGGATAGGCTGTAGGACGCCTCTGGGCTGCCAGGATGTGCAGTAATATAAAGAACAGTCGACATGATTAAAACTTCCTCTCCTATTTGAATGGTTTGTGAAATTATACGATGAATGGCGCTAATCCATTTCCGTAAGACCAGTTTTCTTTCGTGACTTCAACTAGATTGATGAACACGTCTTCCGTTCTGATACTGCATTGTTGGTGCAGTTGCTCGGCTAATGCCGCATAGAACTCTTTTTTCATTTCGGCAGATCTGCCAGCATTCAAAGTGATTTGAACGATGAGAAATCCGTCGCTTCTTTCAATATCTAGGCAATTCGGGTCAAAACGGAAATTTTCACGGTCGAGCTCTTCGATTATCAAAAAACGATCATTTTCGGGCACGTGCAGCTTGTTCACGATCGTTTCCAAGACGACCTCTCCAATGCGGGCTTTTTCCTCGCTCGAACGACCTTTCAATGTGACAATACGTGTTAATGGCATGTGTATGACCTCCTCGTTTTTTTGTTTTTGTTGATATGGCTTATTATATCTGCTAAAATCCAGAACACGAATGTATATGAGTTCGTGTTTGTTCGTGTCGAAATTGCTCATACTATGGAATTCAGGTGATGGGATGGAAGACGGGAAATTTTCGAAAGATTGGCCTCATGATTGGATCAAAAAAATTCGTTCCAGACCTGCTAGGCATGGCTTATCCAAACGGCTGCGGCAAGTGGACTTGGCAAAGCGGGTTGGTGTTGATCCACGGACGGTACAGCAATGGGAAAACGGGGATCGTCTTCCTAGCGTGGGCAGCCTCAAACGCATGATCCAAGCTTTTTGGGAAGAAGGCCTTTTCCTAGAAGGTGCTCCGCGTCAAGAGGCGGAGGAGCTTTGGTTTGCCGTAAAACGTTTTTCGGAAGCGCGTTCGGCGACATCGCGGGAGTTTCCTGATTTCGATGTTGCCTGGTTCGAAACGTTGCTTAATATAGAAGAAAGTGCACGGGAAGCAACAAGCTCCGCGCCATCCGCATTAATGGCTGCAGCTCGGTTGCCAAGACTCCCTTCGCTATTCGTTGGACGAAGCCAGCCAAGAGCAGACTTGGAGAAGCAGTTGAATGCTCACCCCCTTGTCTCCATCGTGGGACCCGGAGGCATCGGCAAAACATCCCTTGCTGTACAGGTGGCCTCAACGCTCGCAGAAAAGTACCCGCATGGAATTTTAATGTTTGAGTTTGGTGATATAAATGATTCCCTTGGCTTGAACCAGTTGCTTTTGTCCATGCTAGGGCTGCAAAATCAAGCGAACCGGACCGATCTTCAAACGGTGCAGGAGGCCTTGTCCAATCAAAAAATGCTGTTAATTTTCGACAATTGCGAGCATGTTATCGACGCCAGCGCAACTCTGGTCGAATCGCTTCTGGCAACTGCGCCGGAGCTAACCATCCTCGCCACCAGTCGGGAACCACTCAATATCTCCGGGGAGTTTGTCTACAGAATCCCCCCATTATCGTTCCCCGCGGACGAACACATGCTACAGGAGTATTCAGAACAGGAAATCATGGACTTTGATGCCGTGCGGCTGTTTCTGGAACGGGCGCGCATTACAGCTCCCCAATTTCAGTCCACGCTGCCAAACCTCAGGCTTGTTGGCGCTATTTGCAAAAGGCTGGAGGGCATCCCGTTGGCCATTGAGCTTGCGGTTGTCCGAATGAACATGCTGACACTGGAACAAATCGAGGAACGTCTAACAAACTTGTTGACCTTGTTGACTGCTGGCAAACGAACGGCTGCGCCACGGCAGCAAACGCTGAAATCCACAATTGACTGGAGCTACAATTTGCTGACTGGCAAGGAACAACTGCTTTTGAGGCGGCTTAGCGTATTTTCCGGAGGGTTCACTTTGGAGGCAGCGGAAGAGATTTGCACCTGCGAGCTCGGAATGCATGAGCAGGGGAACTCCATCATTCCGGAAATCATACTTGACCTTTTGTCAGGCCTAGTGAACAAGTCTCTCGTCTATTCCGAGATTGGCGGGGACTATCGCTTCATCCGTTATTTTATGCTGGAGACCATCAAGGAATACGCAGCCGAGAAGCTGCTGGAAGAGCACGATGACCGTAATCGTCACCTGCTTTCCGAGCGCCATGCTCGTTATTACAGTGAATGTTTGGTACGCGCAGAGCCTAAGTTCAGGACTCGCCAGCGAGACGCTTGTATTGAAGAAGTGAGGCAGGAATATGCGAATTTACGCTCCGCTCTTCAGTGGTCCCACTCCAATCCGCAAGCGCAATCGTTTGGACTACATATGGTCTCAAACCTCTATTGGTTTTGGCTCCATGAAGGCAGGCTTAAGGAAGGACTGCTCTGGCTGGACCGCTTTTTGGACAGTGAAATGCATGAAGGAGCGTACAGCGCCGATATCGCCAAAGCCTTGCATGGACGAGGGGTCATTCAATTTATTTTGGGAAATAGTGAGAATGCTATGGTTGCGGCTGCGCGTAGTGTGGATCTTGCTCGCGCATTAAAAGAATGCTCTCTCTTGGCTTCCTCCCTTCGCTTGCTCGCGTTTCTCCACATCAAACAGAAACGCTTTGAGGAAGCCGAATTGTTAGTTCAACAGAGTGTCGACATTGCAAGAACCAGAGGCGAGCTGTGGAATTTGGCCTCCTCCTTGCATGCTTACGGGAAGCTCAGATTGGAGCAAAAAAACTATCAAGCAGCATCCGTGCATCTGAATGAGAGCGTGCATGTTTTCGAATCGGTTCAGGATCAATGGGAAGTATCTGGTCCGTATGAGAGCCTAGGCTATTCCGCTTTGAAGCTTGGGCAACTGGCTGATTCCATCGAATGGTTTAAAAAATGCATATCCGCAAGTCAAATCTATAGAGGCTATTGGGTTCTTTCTCGCGGGTTGGAAGGACTATCCCTTGCATTATGTGCAAAAAAGGCTTTTTCCGAAGCTGCAATTCTTCTCGGAGCCGCAGAGAAAGGGCGCCAAAGCTCCGGCGGAGAGGCGATGCCGAATTTTCCCGCTGAGCACGCAGAGGTTATTCTTGATCTGGAGCATATTTTTTCAGAGCAGGAATTACGTATTTTGTGGAGCAAAGGCAGAGAAATGACTCGCGCTCAAGCTCTTGCCTATGCACTGGAGATTTAGTCTAAAGGCTGTCCTATTCAGGTGTTGCAAGCATACGGCTATATAATCTTACAATAACACAAGCGCCTGGCCTTCCGATGTGAAGGACCAGGCGCTTAGTTCTTTTCTCGATCCTATTCTCTTTTTGCTGATGTCAGACAACAGCTACTTCCCCTGCTCGTGTATCACCTGCTCTATCCCCATTAAAATCAGCTTCATGCCAAACTCAAACGCCTTGTCGGTTCCCATCGTCTCAAATAGTCCGTTATTATACATCCTTCGAAACAGTCCCGCTTCCGATTCGCTCATGGTGTTGAGTAGGTGAATCATCTCCCCGCCCGGAAGCTCTCCCCCCTGTTCCTTTAAAATAGCGGAGACCGTCTGCTGATGCTGATAATCATCTAGAACAAAGTAGAATACATAATTCAAGAGCGTTAGAACAGCGTGTAATTTCTGTTCTTGCTCAAGTGGCGTCGCTTCCATGCAAAGCAGGATGCGGTTGGTAAACCGGATCATGTCCGGCTCGTGCGGCAGCGTCAGCATCATGAGCTGCGTGGAGCAAGGATACTGTCGGAGCACCCCCCGTACCGTTACCGCAAGCCTCTCCATTTGCTCCTTCCAATCTCCTTCGGATTGCAACTCCTCCAAAATCAATTTCGATATCTGGTTGGCCAGACGCTGGTAGAGATTCTGCTTGCTTTTAAAGTACCAGTACAGAGAAGGAGCTTGAATCCCGAGACGGTCGGCCAATCGTCTCATACTGAATTTCTCGATGCCCTCTTCCCCAAGAAGCTTCCACGAGGCTTCCAAAATCTTATCCTCCGAAATTTGAGGCTGCTGTTTTTTCATCGGTATCCATCCTTTTATCTAACAGTGTAAGTTTGTGCTTTACAGGTCTATCCTTTCATGATACCATCTAACACTGTAAGGTTCAATCTAACACCGTTAGACTGTGACAACAAAATTAATCAAAGAAAGTAGTGATTTGCATGGATGCAGACAACCTCCATTACTTTGAAAAAGCGCCGATCGTAAAAGCAGTAGCTCACTTCGCAGTACCGATGATGCTAGGCACATCAATGAGTGTCATTTATTCCATTTTGAATGCCTATTTCCTTGGGACACTGGGCAATACCGGCATGTTAACCGCTATCGCACTTACCCTGCCATTATTCGCAGTCATTATGTCGCTAGGCAACCTGATCGGTATGGGCAGCGGTACATTCATCTCCCGTTTGTTAGGAGAGAAAAAATATAATGAGGCAAAGCAAGTTTCTTCATTCGCCTTTTACAGCAGTTTAGTTCTCGGTCTTATCGTGATAGCTGCCGGGCTTCCGCTGATCGATCCAATTGTTCATGGCCTTGGTGCCACGCCTGAGTCCCTTGGATTCACGAAGGACTTTGTCACCATTATGCTTATGGGGTCACCATTCGTCGTATTATTTTTCACGTTGGAAAATATAGTGCGCTCAGAGGGCGCGGCAATCACGTCGATGATCGGTATGCTGCTCAGTGTGGTTGTAAATATAATTCTCGATGCGATAGTCATTTTCGTCCTCCATTGGGACGTACTCGGTGTTGCATCTGCTACGGTCATCTCTAACTTGGTTGCGAGTGTATTCTACGCCTTACGTATTGGGTATAAGAGTCCTCACTTAACTATTTCCATTAAATGGTTCAAGGCTTCCAAGTACATTCTGAGCCATGTATTCAAAATTGGAGTACCCGTCTTTATTATGAGTATCTTCTTGGGTGCAATGTCACTCGTCTTGAACCATTTTCTTGTTGAATACGGGGATCAAGCCATAGCGGGGTATGGAATTTCATCTCGTTTATTGCAATTTCCCGAGTTTATTCTGATGGGCTTATGCGAGGGAGTCGTACCTTTGATTGCCTTTACTTATACAGCGAATAAATTACGCATGAAGCAAACCATTGGATTTACGCTTAAAACGATTATGGCGCTAGCCATTGTGTTCGGCTTGATCGTCTACCTGACTTCCGACCACTTAATTAGTTGGTTTACGAATGACCCGCAATTAATTGAAATGGGCAGCTACATTCTTCATGTTACTTTTTTATCCTTGTTCATTTCAGGAACGACCACGTTGTTTATAGGGATCTTCCAAGCAACAGGACAAGGAACAGCCGCATTTATTATGTCAGTGATTCAAGGAATCACTCTGATTCCTGTGTTGTATATCGCCAATAAAATGAATGGTTTCCACGGGGTGGTCTGGTCGCTCGTCATTGCGGACGCCGTAGCGTTCCTTGTTGGTGCCCTTATGCTATATGTATTGCGAACCAAATTGCAGCCAGAGTTTACTCGGAGTTATTTATCATAGCCGAATTTCCCCTTGCTGCGGTCAGATGTCCGTCTGCAAGGGGGATTGAATAATATTGCATGTGCTGCTTTTATTGATTTTCCTTGAGATAAAGTCTGCTCCAGGCCATATTTTGCCTTTGAAGAACGGACAATCACAATTTTCGAATGCAAGGCAAAGAGCGGTAGCTATTCATTATTTTTTAGAATACGACGGTTTCAGGGGTAACACCTTTGGGATACTCTTCTTCCCACACCTTTTTCTCTGCATAGGCTTCATACCACATGTTAGCAATCACATCCGGATCATTGATCGTGCCGATACCTGGTTCCTTAATAAAAACACCTAAAGATCGGTGACCCACGAAAATACCTTTTGACGACAGTTCAGTATAAAGATTAGCCAAATAATTGCGTAAACCCGCCAATGCGATACCGATATTCCCCATCATTGGAAAAGGATACATGGCGGATAATCCGGTTGTAAACAACAAGGAACCTTCTTTCTTAGCAAGCATATCCGGCAGAACGGCATTGACAACGTGGATGGCACTGACGACATAGGCTTCAAATACGTCCCTTGCATTCTCCGCCGTTAATTCCAATACAGAAGTCGGAGGAAAATTACCTGCTGTTGGACTGAATTCCAGCACGTCAATATGGCCATACTTTTCTTTAATTTTGGTAATGGCCTGTTCGATTTGTTCTTTGCTGTAAATATCTGCTGTAAAATAGGACGCTTCAATACCAACGGCTTTTAGCTCGTCTACTATTTCTTGCAGATTACCAGCATTTCGCGCAACTAACGCCACTTGAAAGCTTTCCTTACCAAAACGCTTCGCCAAGGACAAGCCCAACCCCTTGCCTGCTCCAATGATCACTAATGTTTTCATATCGTTGTCTCCTTTATAAAGGTCTGATTTTTTATTGCATTTGACAATTTTAATTGTAAAACCTAGAATTAAACCATTCAATGGTCGATATTTATCAATATGATAATTAATTATCACTTTTTCTTAATTTGACTATTATCTTTATTGAAAGAAGGGCTTTCAATTGGTAAAAGATAAGGTAGATCTGCGTATTGTTAAAACAAGGAAAGCCATTAAAGAATCCTTCTTGAAGCTGGTTCAAACAAAAGGCTATGAACGGATAACCGTACAAGACATTGCAGACGAAGCAATGATCAATCGAAATACTTTTTATTTGCACTATGTAGATAAGCCAGATTTGATGGAAAAGCTATGTCAAGAAAATGTGGAGAAACTGAATGTTTGCTTTAGCCTGGAAGTGAATAATTTTCATGAATCGAGTAAGGAATTGCTTATTTCAGTCTTAAACAATCTGTTTAATGTTATAAAATCTAACATGGTTTTCTTTAAAACAATGCTTTCTCAGAACGGTCAACCTCACTTCTCCACTTATTTAAAAGAAGCTTTAAAAACATTTTTTCTCGCTGGTATTAGTAAATCTCATAATCATCTAAAAATGACCGTTGGTTTGGAATATATGATTTCTGGATTAGTTGGTGTGATTGGTCTCTGGATTATGGATTCTGAGCAGTATCAGGTTGAAGAGATTATCGAACAATTGAGCGAAATTCATTTTAAAAATGTGCTTGATTTGTTAAAAAATATTCAACCGCAATAACTTTTGACTTTAGAAAAAGGCTGCCGATTTTGCTGGCAGCCTTGGAGGAGCATATGAAAGTTTATCCGCAAGTAGATTTGATGCTTTACATCAAGTATTTTCCCGTGATCGACTGCTCCGCATGAATGATCTGCCCAGGCGCGCCCTCGAACACCACCTGGCCGCCCTTGCTTCCTCCATCCGGTCCCATATCGATGATCCAATCCGCTTGACTGATTACATCGAGGTTGTGTTCAATGACGATCACCGTATTGCCTGCATCCACGAGGCGGTTCATGATTTCCAGAAGATGGCCGATATCTGACATATGCAGTCCGGTTGTCGGCTCGTCCATCACGTAGATACTGCCCTTCTTGTGCAGCTCGCTTGCCAGCTTAATGCGCTGGCATTCCCCGCCCGATAGCGTGCTGAGCGGCTGGCCGAGTGTAATATAGTTGAGACCTACATCACTCATCGCTTGGAGCTTGCGCACGACCTCTTTGAGCTGGAAAAATGCCAAGGCCTGCTCCACAGTCATCTCCAGCACTTCTGCAATGGACTTGCCATCCAGCTTGTACGCTAGCACCTCTTCTTTAAATCGTCTACCTCCGCATACTTCACATGGCAGCTTCACGCTGTCGAGGAAGGCTAAGTCTGTATATACAACACCAAGCCCTTGGCAGTTCTCGCATGCTCCCTTGGAGTTGAAGCTGAACAAGCCTTGGCTTACCTTGTTCGCAGAAGCAAACGCCTTGCGCACATCATCCATAATGCCCGTATAGGTCGCGGGATTCGAGCGTGTTGACACACCAACCGCGGATTGGTCGATGACGATTGCATCCGGATGCTGGCTGAGAAATACTTCGTTTATCAGCGTGCTTTTGCCCGATCCTGCAACACCCGTAACTACTGTCAGCACTCCGGTTGGAATATCTGTACTTACGCTCCGCAGGTTGTGCAGTGTCGCATCCTTGATGGACAGCTTGCCGGATGGCTCCCTGCAATCCTGCTTTAGTTGGAGCGGCCGCTTCATATGGGTGCCTGTCAGTGTCCCCGACTCCAGCAGGCCTTGGAAGCTGCCTTCATATACGATGGTTCCGCCGCGGCTGCCGGCGTGAGGCCCAACATCTACGATATGATCCGCAAGCTTAATCACATCGGGATCATGCTCCACCACAATCACAGTATTGCCCTTGTCGCGCAGCTTCTGAAGCAATTCATTTAACCGATGCACATCACGGGGGTGCAAGCCGACACTGGGCTCATCGAAAATGTAAGTGACATCCACCAGACTGCCGCTCAGGTGCTTCACCATCTTCACGCGCTGCGACTCGCCGCCTGACAAAGTATCCGTCTCGCGGTTCAGCGTCAAGTAGTCAAGTCCGATATCCACCAAATGCTGCAGCCGCTCCGTCAGCGACTTGGTGACTGGCGCGGCGACAGGATCATCAATCTCACGAATGACGCGAATGAGCTGCCCGACCTCCATAGAGGACATCTCCGCAATATTGAAACCATTGATCCTGCAGCTAAGCGCGGCCTGACTCAGTCTCGCTCCGTGGCAGCTGGAGCAGGGACCTTCGGAGATAAACGGCGCAACAGCTCGTTGTGTCCGCTCGGACTTCGTCTTCACATCCTGCCTGATGTACTTGTTCGTGAATTTCTCGATGATACCTTCGAGTGTAATGTTCATTGCTTTACCGGCGAACTGCATCTCCACTTTCCCAGCTTTGCTGTACAGGAGCTGATCCAGTTCCTCAGCCGAATAATCGTTCAGCTTCTTGTCTGGATCGAAGAAGCCCGTCTGCACGATCAGGTTCCAATCCCAGGCGTCGACCGTATAGCCCGGCAGCAGGATTGCCCCTTCATTCAACGACTTTGTCATATCCACCGCTTTGCTCATGTCAACGCCCAGCCTGCGACCGATCCCGTTGCACTCGGGACACATCCCTTGCGGATCGTTAAACGAAAACATGTGCGCCTGTCCAACATAGGGCTGACCCACTCTGGAGAACAGAAGTCGGAGAATGGGAGAGATGTCGGTAATCGTGCCCATTGTAGAATGGGAACCGCCGCCAAGCCGCTTCTGATCCACAATAACAGCCATACTCAAATTCTCGATCGCATCCGTATCCGGCTGCGGGACGCGGGGCAGAAAGTTGCGAACGAACATGCTGAAGTTCTCATTCAGCAATCGCGTGGATTCTGCGGCAATCGTATCGAAGACGATAGATGACTTACCGGACCCGGATACCCCGGTGAAGATCGTAATCTTCCGCTTGGGAATGCGCAGGGATACGTTCTTGAGATTATTTTCTCTCGCACCCGAGATTACGATATAATCCTGATTAGATTCGCTCATGCTTAACATCCTTCCAATTTGCTATAATAAGGCTTAGACATTTGGGCAATCACATACTAACTTTAAATATATGCACATAGTGCGAACTTGACCCGAAACGACAAGAACATGTCAGAAATAGACGTAAAAAGGCTGCAATATACATGCAGCCTATGCAGCCTTTTTATGTGTTGATTAGGACAAGCAGAGTTCAATGATCGTCCCCACTATTTCAGCATGAGGAATTAAGCTGTTTTAACATCGGCTATGGTTATTGCTCCAGTACCTGTTCAAACCCGCCGAACCAATTGCTCCAGCCATACCTAGCGCCTTCAAGTCCTTGAGTATTGGAGAATCCGGTTTGCTCAAGGTGAAGATTAACCTTCCCGTCCCCTAAATCCTGCAGTGTCCAGGTAACCGTGTGCTGCTCCCCACCGCTAGCCCACGTATAGGATAAGCGGTTTGGTTCTTCCACGATAAGCACTTCTCCGTTAATAATGCCATCCCACCATTCGGACGGCTGCGTGCGAAACTGAAAACGATGCCCTACAACGGGCTTGAAATCATTTTCCATAATCCATTTGGCAAGCTTGCTTGGATCCGTTATAGCGGACCAAGCCTTCTCGATCGATGTCGTGTACTGAAAATCCAAATTTAATGTTAAACTCATTCTTCTTCCTCCTCAAATAGTTGGTTCAAGCGCAGCATATTCGCACTCCAAAATTTGCTGTAGAAGCCTACCCAGTCTTGAATTTCTCTGAGTGGAGAGGCGTTTAGCCTAAATCTCGTTTCTCTGCCGACTTTTCGATCAAGCACCAGCCCTGCCTCTTTAAGGATTGTCAAATGCTTGGATACCGCTGTTCGGCCCATTTGAAACTGTGCCGTTAACTCATGTAGCGGTATCTCTTCTGCTTCTGCTTCTGCTAACAGCTGAATCAGTCGGCGTCTAGTTGGATCTGCAATCGCGTCAAACACATCCCGCATCGGGTTGTTCTCGCTCACAACACCCTCTCCTAAAAATGATTACCAAAGGATAACCAATCATTTCACTACCTTCTTAAAATATATGGCTCTTCGGATGTAGCGCCCACGAGGCGGGAATTGTTAATTCGACACCATTTAGTGTCACTTAAATCATAGGTCACCATTTGGTGTCGTGTCAACAATATTTTTAAACTCCGTTTTATTGCATGTCAGCATAAGCTATATACAGGAGCTCCTAGCCATTCGGACTCCAGGTCTGCTATCTGCTTCGAAGTGGCTTACTTGGTGGCACTGTTCACAGGCTTCATGATTCTGGCAAGCATTTTCTGCTTCGGCTTGTTCCATGTCTGCCAATCGTCTAACAGCAGCCCGCCGGTATCTCCACTGTTCGGATTGAGGCTCCAGTAGGTCCAATACAGCTCATTTTGCCCGATGTAGTCGACAAGAGCATTTTGCCACTTGCCCTCCTTCGATGTCGAATCGACCCTGCGGCCACCGAACTCCCCGAGCAGTATCGGTGCGATTTTCTCCTTATGAATGTAGCCCCAATTAGCATCCCATACGCCGGACAGGTTCGTGGGAAATGTCCGATCGGCGAACCACGGCTGCGACGAAACGCCCGGACCATAATCGTGCGGTGAGTAAACGAGCTGGTCAGGCACTTTCAGCCGAACCGGAAACTTGCGAACTCCCTTCAGATTGCCGCCCCACCAATAGGAGCCGCTCTGCCCCTTTACATTCGCGTCCACCCCTTCCACAATAATCAGCCAGTCCGGATTGACAGCAAGAATCGCATTGCCCGCCCGCTCTGCAGCCAACCGCCAATCACTGTCTGAATCGCCGCAACCCCAGCATACGGAACCGTGCGGCTCGTTATGCAAATCGGCGCCGATTACCGTGTCGTTGGCCAGGTAGCGCTTTGCCAGCATCGTCCAGTCTTTTATCCATGTTTTTTCCGGTACCGCTTGTGTATACCATCGCTCCGCTTGCCCTGAGGCGTTTGGACGGTGACGGTCAAGAATGATTTTCATACCGCGCTTTTCCGCCTTCTGAACAAGCTTATCCAGCAGCTGGAGCGGCGTTAGCCCCTTTAGGTCGGGGTTTTTTACATAGTCAATCCCGCTTGGTTTTTTACCAGGAAGCAGCATTTCGTTCGTATAAGGAATACGCAGCAAGTTGTACCCTTCTTTTGCAAGCTGGTCCAGCATGCTGTCCAACGATCGCGTCCACAAGCCATGGGGAGAAAAATTGTCCGTCTCGAATCCGAACCAGTTCACCCCGTTGAAGCTAGCCGGTTTGCCCTGCGCATCGACGATTTGGTTGCCTGACGTGTGGTAATAACTCAATGAAGATACGGGCTTGCCGGCAGCAGTAGCCCCTGTGCTCGAGATGAGCACCGCCGCCAGCAACAGGCAGGCTCCTATCCCTTTCATCCAAATCCTCCCTTTCTATTATCCGGAATTAACATTAACGCGCAGCGTGCAGCCTCACAGGTATATCGCGCTTGCCATGGCCTGCTCTTTGAATATATCGGATCAGCAGCGCATTTACTGTAGAATCATTGCAGTAAACCCTCTTTTTCTTGGAAGTTCCCGGAAATCACCTCTTCAATATCACCCTTCTCTACTTTGTGTATATGACTTTACTTAATTGGAACTATATTAAAATTTTGTTATACTAACGTATGCTAGAGTTACGCTCTATGAATTGACATTTTACTTTTACTAGTATCCAATGAGAAGGAGGAAAACAAATTATGCTACATAAAAAAGTAGGAAAAACAGTTGCCGCGACCCTTCTTGCCTTATCCTTGATCGGTACTGCTTCAGATATCGGTGATGTCTATGCAGCACCTGCAATATCGGTCACGCTTGATAATGTTCTACTGCAATTTGATGCAGCACCGCGGATAGACAATGGAGTGACTTACGTCCCTTTCCGCACCGTTGGAGAAGCTCTTGGAATCCAGATCACTTGGAACAGCAAGACGCAAACGGTCAAAGCGGCAGGCAGTCTTAAAGGAAAAATAACGGAGGTACTTCTTCAAGTAGGGAGCACTACGGCTACCGTCAACGGTAAAAAAGTGAAGCTGGCTGCAGCGCCGATTCAGCTAGAAGGACGTGTACTCATCCCGCTTAGTTCGTTCAGCAGCCAATTCGGTGTCGCTGTGGCCTGGAATCAAACAACGCGCACGGTTTCTCTTCTATCCCCACAACGCGAAATGCATTTGAGAGCCTTCTATGCCCTGCAATCTTTTCAGGAAAGGGATCTGGTTTCATCCATGAATTCTGTAGCTTTTGGCTGGAGTCGAATCGATCGCGAGGGCCAGTTTACACTGCAAGGTGACGAGTATCGACTGCCTGCTGCGGCAGGTGACGTTACGCCTCAATCCATTGTGGCGGATGCAGCGAATCAGGACATCAAACCGTACCTTATGGTTTATGCTTTAGACGGAAACGGTGAACTAACCAAGGTTTTGAGTGACAGCAGCTTGCGCCAGAAGTCTATACAGGGCATAACGGATTCCGTTGCGGAGAACGGTTTTGGCGGAATTGTTCTTGATTTTGAGGGGTTGGGTTATAAGCTGGATGCTTTGCAACAGCAGAAGCTGTTGAACGATTACGTTAAGCAGTTGAAGACTTCCTTGCCAAAGGATATCTCCTTATCCTTAGCAGTGCCACCATTGAATAGCGCCTATACAGGCTACGATTATAAGACGCTCGCTTCCATGGCAGATGATATTATCATTATGGCTTATCAGTTTAATCCTATTGGGACCAAATCACAGGTACCCGAACCTAATAGTCTTGTGGATCAGGCGATTCAACTTGCACTCGATGCCGGTGTTCCTAAGCAAAAGCTCCTGCTCGGCATCAGCCTAAGCAGTGAAACGCCCTCTTCCATCAATGACAAGCTGGGTCTTGCCAAGCGTTATGATTTGAAAGGAGCGGCCTTCTGGCGTCTGGGCTTATTCCGTGCCTATAACGACCAGATGGAAAGCGCTGTGAGTACTTCTGTTTTAAAAGAGTAACCTTGTCGAAATTTCTAAATTTCCATTTACTCATTTGCCAATCATTGAACCGAATCTCCCGACTCACTCATTTGCATCATTGGATTCAAATGATTCCTCATAATGCTTGAGTTAACAAAGGAGATATCGGTTCAATTACTTTAGGTGGAGACAGGCTAGCACATTAGCAAGCTGCTGCATTCCAGGCTTCAAAATAATTCGGCCGAATATAGGGGCTATATGAGATTAACCGGCTTGAGCATCAGATCTTTTTGATACGCGAGTATCTCATCCCAATCCCCATGAAAAACGGGTATTCGGTAGTACCCTACTCTTTCATAAAGCGCCGCCGCTTCTGGCTGCTTGTGACCTGTCTGCAGCTTCAGATTACTGTAGGCGAATTCGAGCGCAAGACGCTCTGCCTCGGCCAGAATCGCCTGAGCTTAACACCTTGCTTAATTGCTCGGAATCCTTGCTTCGTACATCTTCAGCAGCAGCAACCACAACCCAAACAAAGCGCTGCCGCTTATGGCATATGGCTCCGATCCTGAGCATTTCTGAGATTTGAGAAATGTTAATACATCATGATTTGCATAAAAAAAGCATGGATTCAAGTTTTTCGAATTCAGACTGCTTGTTTGCGATAGTTTCGCATTTTTCAACTTTTGTTACTTTGATAAGGCTGGTACAATCTCTTGAATGTCCTCGTTAAATGAAATGATAGTGCCTTCTTTTTTTTCAAAATGATCTGGATCGCCTTTTTTCAATAAAACTAAAGGTTCATCCTTTACACCCAAACCTATAAACAGCCGCTCCTTGCCGATGGATTCGAGCACGAAGTTTTTGTATAACGCTTCTAATTCATAAAACTTCTCATCCTGCACAAAACATTTGTTGATTCTAATGTTTGGAGCCATTTCTTCACCACAGACAGGGCATTTAGGCACGAGCTCATGAGGGATTTTGCAATCCACTGTGTTCTCGACCATATTTCTGATTAGTATTTCATTATTGTAAAGCCGGTCATGGCAGCCGACTGCACATTGCAGGTATCTGTAATTGCCATGGGTCTCAAATACTTTGTCGGGTGAAAAACCTGCGAGTTCAAACTGGCTGTCGAGCGTAGTGGTGAGAACGAAATATTTTTTGTCCTTAACCAAGCGGTATATATCCTGGTAAAGCTTTGTCGGCCCCGTCTCAAAACGATTAAGGCGGATTCGCTTTGCCCAATACCCCCATCTTTCCTCTTGTGTAGGAAACGGGTAAAAGCCGGAAGAATACATATCGGTTAAATCAAACTTGCGAATAAATGGGCCGAAATTATCTGTAAATCTCTTCCCGCTATAGGTTATACCAGCAGCAGCCGAGACGCCCGCTCCACCGCCTAACAAAATATATTCCGCCTTATCTATTGCCTCTCTTGCCTTCTCGATACGCGATTGATAATCGTCCATTATCCTCATCCAATCCTTCTAAAGTTATAGTATTAATCAAGAAAGCGGTTACAATGCAAAAGTGGCTAGGTTACAACCCGATTATTTGCTTCCTCTCTGCTATTCGATATTATCGCATTTGGAGTTAACTCCATGTCAAGAGCTTATATTCGTTCATAGTTATTTATTAGCAAAAAAAGGAGAAGCCGTGACGGCTCCTCCCTTGGTTTCACACTTATTCCCACAGCTTCATACGTGCTTCGTATTTCTCATTGACGATCGTTTCCAGCTTGTCCATACCGATGGCATTCATTTCTTTAATCATGCTGTCGTATTGAGAAATGGCTTCACTTTCCGTTTTAGCCATAATAATTTTGGCGATGCTGCTTCTCTTGATATCTTCATATTTCTGGGCAATTAGCGCTTCCGGTGTACCGGCATCCGGCCCCAAGTTCTCGTACTCGGAGGTATCCCAAATGCTATCCTCCAGCGCCACTTTGGAATGCAGGTTTCTGGCATCCCGATCATATTTGGTTGCCATATCAAATGGAGTTCCGTCACTGCCGCTTCCGTTGTTGATGAACCAGGTATATCTTCTGATGCCGGTAGCTTCAACCGTTTTGTCCCACTCGCTTTGGAAGCGATCTACAATGTCACCGATTGGTGTGTGCTTGCTATCCTTCATTTCCCAATCCTTTCCTTCCACACCCCACATCAGCAAATATTGACCTTCTTCACTAGCTAGATAATCGAAGAACTTAATCGTCCGTACAGGGTCTGGATTGCTCTTCGTAATCCCAATCGCATCCCAGCCGAGCGAGCTTCTCCCTCCATAAGTTGTCTTATCCGCAGCGACTCCTGGCGCTACAACCTTGTAAGAGAAAAACTGGCGATCTGCATTCTCCGTTCCGTCAGACGTTTTGCGCAGGATAGAGTTGGGTGTATCCAACTGCCAATTGCTACCTTCAGTAGAAAACACATTTCCGTTAGCTGTCTTTTGCTTCCAGGTTTCTTCTTTATTCACAACAAACTCCGGATCAACAAGACCTTCACGGTACAGCTTGTTCAGGTAAGTCATCATCGCTTTATATTGTGGATCTTGTACATCTTGCTTTAAGGTACCGTTGTCATTGTAATAGGTTTTCATCCCAAACATGCCTTTGAAAGTAGACAGCAGTGTTCCATAATTACTGTAGTCCCAAGTAGCTCCAATGGTCGCTTTTCCTTCAATGGTCGGATATTTCTCTTTAAAATTTTTCAAAAGATTATAATATTCCTCAGATGTGAACGGCGTGGCCGGATTATCGGCGCGTTCCTTCTCACCCAGTTCGATTAATAGGTCCTTACGTATCTGAATACCGTTAACAGGCTCCTTCTCAAGCGAGTACCAATTGTTCAGATAATACGTCTTGCCGTTCGCACTTCTTGATTTGCTAATGGTATCTCCGTACATTTTCTTTATATTCGGGCCATACTTATCAATCAAGTCGTCTAAGGGAATCAGCGCCTCTGCAGCAATATATTTATTGATAAGATCATCAGTTCGCGAGATCAGCACAATGTCGGGAAAATCGTTACTGGCCAGCATCAGGTTTAGCTTTTCTTCGGCGTTGCCAGTGGTCGGAACCATTTCAATGTTGACGCCCGTTTTCTTGGTGATTTCCTGCGCTACTGGCGTTGTGAATGCTTGGTCGAAGTTTTTGTCAAAAAACTTCAAGGTGATTGGGACTGTACTGCTGCTTTCGGCATTGGTGTTCGTATTCGTCGTTTCTGCCGAATTATTTCCAGCTGCGCAGCTAGCCAGCAGGGCGGTCACCAAGCTAAGGGTCAAGCCTAGCTTAATGGTTTTGCTCACTTTTTTCATCGTCAATTCCCCCATGTAGTTAGTGTTCTATGGTTACATTTTAACGGAACCCAGCGTCATGCCTTCGGCGAAAAAGCGCTGCACCAAAGGATATACCAGCAATATTGGTAAAGTGGCAATGATCGTAATCGCCATGCGGATGCTTTGTGGTGAAATAGCCTGTCTATTGGAAGCATTTGCTCCGCTGGTCATTTGGCTTGTATCCGCTTGGTTGAGAATCTGTACCAGCTTCGCTTGCAGCGTCTTCAATTCAATGCTGCTGGTAAAAGCATAGGAATCGAACCACGAATTCCACTGGTCGATGGCCAGGAACATACCCACTGTAGCCAAAACCGGCAGACAGAGCGGCAAATACACTTTGAAAAAGATTTGCAGATCATTCGCTCCATCGATTTTCGCCGATTCTTCCAACTCCCGCGGCAATTCATTGATATAAGTGCGGACAATAATCATATAGAATACATTAACCAGGCTCGGAACAATAAATACCCAGAATGTATCCAGCAACCCCAGTGATTTCAGCACCATATAATACGGAATCAAACCGCCGGAGAAATACATGGTGAACAGGAAAATGAAGGTCAGCGGTTTTCCGCCCGGAATATCCTTACGTGACAACACGTAAGCCAGCATAGTGATCGTGAACAGGGACAGCGGCACACCGACCACCGTTCTGGCTACCGTCACGCGCAGGGCGCTCCAGATTTGCGAGTCCCCTAGCACGGTTTCATAACTCTGCAGGCTGAATTGTCTCGGCCAGAAGGAAATCCCTCCCTTCACGGAATCCGTTGCATCATTCAGGGAAATCGCCAGAATGTTCAGGAACGGCAGAAAGGTAACACAGAATAGAGCCAATAATATCAAATAAACCAAGCCTTTAAAAATAAAATCATCTCTATCGAACGCTCGTCTCAAGCGCCTCACCCCTTTTAACGTATGATCTTAGAACAACGCTCTCTTAAAGACCCGGTTGATGGTAGTCAGTAAAAGAATCGAAATGATTGATTTGAACAGCCCTACTGCTGCTGCATAGGAGAACATCCCTTGGCTAAGCCCATAGCGGTACGTATAAGTGTCAATGACATCGGCGGTAGCCATAACAGATTCATTCTGCATCAGATAATATTGGTCAAACCCGGTATTCATTACGTTAGCAACGGCTAAAATAAGCAGAATAATGGCAGTCGGCTTTAGGCTTGGCAGCGTGATATGCAGCATCTGCTTCCATTTATTTGCACCGTCAACCGTAGATGCCTCATACTGTTCAGGGTTAATTCCCGCGATTGCAGCCAGATAAATGATGGAATTATAGCCCATAGACTTCCACGTGTTAGCGCTTGCGACAATGCTCCAGAAATAATTTTTTTCCTGAAAAAACAAAATGCTCTGATCGATCAGCCCCAAGCTTTTCAGGATGCCGTTGACCATTCCGTCCGAAGACAGCAGTGTAATAAAAATGTTGGCCGCAATGACCCATGAGACGAAATAGGGCAAATAAGCAACAGATTGCACCGTCTTTTTAACAAATCGGTTCTTCACCTCATTCAGCGCCAACGCGATAATGATCGGAGCCGGAAAACTGATCAAAATCGTCATTGTGCTGGAAAGCAGCGTGTTTCGCATCAGGCGAAAGAAATCACCGCTGTTGTAGAAATATTGAAACCAGTCTAAGCCAACAAACTTGCTAGTAAAAAATTGCGTCCAAAAATCTCCGCCGGGCTGGTAATTGATAAAAGCCATATACAGCCCGAACATAGGGGCATAACAGATTGCAATGACCCAAACGAACGCCGGGATGAGCATCAGGTATAAATATTTTGCCGATTTCATCCGCCGCCAGGTTTCTCCTTTGGCCCTCTTGTTCTTCTTATGTTTGCTGATTGGTGAGGAAGCTAGCTCCATTCCCATATGTTCAATCCGTCCTTTCCCGCTTCTCCTGCTGTAATCTCTGCCGGACAACGACTATAACTAAATTATAAGAGCGCTATCATCCATCCATCTATACAACAATTGAATGATTAATAACACAAAACGCCTCAGTTGCAGCCACACTGTTTCAATATTTAACAAAACATAATACAAACCACCAAAACTACTCCGGCCTTCATTGTTCAATTCCGTCCTAGCACCTAGAATAGAGAGACGTAAGGGGGCTATTTTATGTATTCGCTATTGCTCGTGGAAGATGAAAGAATCGAGATGGAATTATTGGAGCACTATGTGCCTTGGAAGGAGATGGATATCCGGGTAGTTGGCACAGCTAAAAACGGGAAAGAGGCTCTATTGAGACTAGAAACCTTCGCACCCGATATTGTGCTGACCGATGTCCGTATGCCGATTATGGACGGGCTGGAATTTGCTCGCCGGGCAAGACAATTGAATAAGGACATTAAGATTGTATTTCTGAGTGGACATAATGAATTCCAATATATTAAAGAGGCGTTGTCCGTAGAGGCTGCGGGCTACCTCCTGAAACCTATAGATATGGAAGAACTGCGTGATCTGATGGAAGCGGTCAAGAAAAAATGTGAGGAGGATGACCTGATCCGCCGCAATCTGGACACGGCCAAAGAACGCCTTATGACTAAATGGCTTGTGGAAAAAGACGTGGACACCAGCCGGGACTTGGCCGACCAACTATTCAAGCTATCGCTGCCCTTGCCCTCCCATGCTGCTTACGCAGTGGCCTATATCACGCTCGATCAAGCATTTGGAAGCCAGAACCAGCATCGTTATTCAAGATTATCGTTGATTGAAGCATTGCAATCCCTGGTAGCTGAAGATTTCGACTATATCATGGCAGTGGAATTCGAGGAGCAGGCCATTGGACTGATCCTGATGTCACAGGACAAGCCGTTTGCTGCTGCGGACAAAGCTTATTGGGAGAAGGTGCTTCACGGTTTGTCTGCCTCTTTGGATAATTGCCGGCTTACGATCGCTTTATCGGACGAAGGCCAATCCGTGGAGGCCTTGCCCGGCCTTTACAGGCAGGCTAAGAAACGCAACGAATGGAAGTTTTATTTGGGTACAGGAAAAGTGATTACTCCCAGTGATGCCGTGGAGACCACGGCGGTGCAGATCAAGGCTGAAGGATATGCGGCAGAACTATGCCGCGCGCTTACGCTAGCCGATGAGCCTGCAATGAAAGCAGTCATTGTGGAATTTCTGAGCAGACTGCGGCAAGAGCGGATACGTAAAAATGGGGTCATCTCCCACCTGCTTGGCTTGCTTGGCGAAGTGGAGCATGAGTTCTCATCGCTCCTCGTGAATACGTCCGGGAGCATGCTGTTCATCAATCATTGGGAGCAGCTCTCCCTACTTCCTTCCATTGATGAGCTGGAGCAGTATGTGTTGGAGGTTTGCAGCCAGATTATTGCTAAGATCCGGAGCCGCACGGACACACAGGCCCAGAAGCTGCTGCACACGATAACGGAGCTGATCCAGACCCGCTTCTCCACCTCATTAACGGTCGAAGAGATCGCCAAGGAAGTGTATCTCTCGCCCAATTATGTGCGGACGTTATACAAAGAAGCTGCCGGCGAGACCATTCTGGAGGCCATCACAAGGTACCGGATGCAGGAAGCCACCAAATTGCTGGCTAACAAAGGCATGAAGGTCCATGAGGTTGCACGCGCGGTTGGTTATGAGAATGTATCGTATTTCTGCTCTGTATTCCTGAAGCACAAGGGCTGTACGCCTAATGAGTACCGTAAAAAAATGATATGGTAAAGTTGGTGAATCGTTTGTTCCCGCTTTGGAAATGGATAGGCTCTCTTTTTATGAATATGAATCTGGGAAGGAAGCTGTTTGCCGTCTTTTTTATTGCTTCCATCCTTCCGTTGTCGCTGCTGATTTATTATTCTTACACGACAGTCCGCAACGAGCTGGAGGATCAGGCCTACGCTTCTATGATGTCCACTACTACGCGGATCAACAGCAATCTACAAAGTAAATTAGATTATTATGTTAAAATATCAAACTCGCTTTTTCTTGACGGAACTTTGCGTGGCTATTTAACCCATTCATACAACGACAACCGTTTATATTTAGAGGCCTACACATATTTCGACAATCTGATAAGCTCGGTAAGGATCAGCAACCCCGAGATATCGGGTATTACCATCTACACGGCCAATCACTCCCTACCTAAGGACAATGTACTTATTAAAGCACTGGACGAGAATGTGAGTAAAAGCGGTCTTTTCCAAGCGCTGGAGGGTAGTTATGGAAATGCAGTATTCCTGCAAGAGTCTTCTGGAGAGGATAATCCTCCGACTCTTACACTGGCCCGCCTGCTCAACAATTACAGTCTTAATTATCCTTACGGAATACTGTCTATGAATATCGCCGAGGCAGATATTTACTCACTCATTGTTAAGGAGGATCCGAACAAAAGCATCTATATCGTGAACAGCGAGGGTAGCATTTTGTCCAGCAAAAACAAATCGGTATTGGGCTCATCTATTCATACTCTGCTGCCGGATCCTTTTCCCGTAGCCACTTCTGGAAAGTTTGATAGTACTTATAACGGGGAACGGGTGCTTGTCGTATACGATACGCTGAATTCCGGCTGGAAGACGGTTACAATTGTACCGTACAACGATTTTGCCAGCTTGGCCAAAGCCGCCGCCGCACGTCTAATGCCTGTGGCTCTCATCTGCCTGCTGCTTGCCATTTTACTTATTTATATTACAGCCAGACTCTTTACCCGCAGAGTCATCTATCTGCTCAGGATGATCCGCCGGGTCGAACGCGCCGAATTCACCGGTACGCAGCTGGAAATGGGCAATGATGAAATCGGACAGCTGAACCAGGCTTTCCATAACATGTCGTTGCGGATTAACAACCTGATCAACGAAGTGTACAAGAAGGAGATTGCAAAGCAGGAAATTGAGATGAATGTATTGCAAGCGCAGATTAACCCGCATTTTCTTTACAATACGTTAGCCTCCATCTCCTCGCTGGCGATTAAGCATGAGGATGCCCGTATTCACAAAATGGTAACCGATTTGGCTAAATTTTATCGGATCTCCCTCAACAAAGGTAAGCATCTCATTTCAATTAACGAAGAAATCACCTTAACAAAGCATTATATGGCCATCCAACAGACCCGATTTGAAGGGCTGCTGCATATACATTATCAGGTTGATGACAGCCTGCTGCCGAAACAGATTGTGAAGCTCACGCTGCAGCCCTTCGTGGAGAACTGCATTAATCATGCCATTTGGGATGATGAAGCCAAACTGAATATTATTATTCGCGGTTATCTCGATGGGGAAGATATTGTGCTGGAAGTTATTGACGACGGCATGGGAATGCCTGTGGGGAAAGCTGCTCACATGATGGAACGGAGTCACGACAGCAGCGAGCATTCCTCTGGCTATGGAATTGCCAATGTCAACTCTCGTCTGGGGCTGCTGTTCGGTGAAAGCTATGGCGTGCAGATTTTCAGTGCTCTTGGCATCGGGACCCAGGTCAGCATTCGGATCCCGGCTTCTGGAATCCCACGTGAATGAGTTACAGCAAAGGTTGTTTAGACAGCCATGGCTATCTTTAGTTTAAAAAAGGGGCTGTCCAATAAG
>NZ_JBCNGR010000059.1:0-51168 GCF_050481745.1 Paenibacillus algorifonticola
GTTCTCAGACACGCCCTAGAGTAAAACAAGCATCACCTAGGTCAACTGCGGCAGACCATCCAGCTGCTGCTTGAGCGCCTCCACTTCCCCAGCGCTAAGATCAAGCTGCGGCGCTCGCATAAAGCCGGCATCTATGCCGCGAAGCTTGAGCGCCTCCTTGAAAAAGGACATATTCGCGCCGCTTCTCAGTACCTCGCAATATTGAATCGCGACGCGCTGCCATTCGCGTGCTTTATCCAAATCTTTCGCCTGGTAAGCGTTGTATACCGCCACAAACGGCTCCGGGTATACACACGACACACCGGATATTACACCGTCACAGCCCATAGCAAGCGCCGGCAGGAACAAACGATCAGCTCCTTGCATCACGGAGAAATCGCCGCCTTTTATGGACAGGTATTCATTCGTTCGCAGAAAATCCGGATAGCTGTATTTAACGCCGACTACGTTGCCGCAGCGCTCTGCTACTCTCTTTGCAACCTCCGTTTTGAGATCATTGGATGCGCATTGCGGAATATTGTACAAGTAGACGGGGAAATCAGCGGGCAAACTGGACGCCACCGTCACATAATATTGCTCCAGCTCTGCATCGTTTGCTCCAAGGAAAAACGGTGTGACTACACCAACACCGTCAGCCCCAATCTGATGGGCATGCTGTGCCAGCAAGATCGTATCAGCCTGCGTTGCCGCACCTGCATGAATAAATACGGTAACTCTTCCCCCCGCTGTCTTCACTACCGTTTCCGCAACTGCATTCCGCTCGTCAACCGACAGCCGCACCATTTCTCCGGTCGTCCCCAGCGGGAACAGGCAGTGCACGCCTTTGGAAATCAGAAACTCGGTCAGCGCTTCTACCTTCGCTAAATCGACATGTCCTTCTTTAGTGAATGGCGTCACCATCGCGGTCGTCACACCGTACAAACGTTTCATCGTGCCAATCCCTCTTTCTAATTATGGTTTAGTTAAGGCTGCAAGTTAACGAAGCAAATGAACAGGATCCTTGCCTGCAAAAATATCCAGCAGCGCTTGCGCCGTATCCAGGCCAACCCGATAATACGTCTCTGTCGTTTCCGCTGCGGTATGAGGCGTTGCAATCAGCTTCTCCAGCTCAAAAAGCTTATTGTCCGCCGCTACCGGCTCCTGCTCGTACACGTCGATTGCTGCTCCAGCGATGCTGCCCTTTTTCAATGCCTTGTACAGCGCCTGCTCATCTACGAGAGCCCCCCGCGCCGTATTGACGAAATAGGCAGCCGGCTTCATCCGTTCAAATTGCTGGTCGCTCATCATATGATACGTTTCCTTCAAACTAGGCAGATGCATGCTGACGACATCGCTCTGAGCGAGTACTTCATCGGAGGAAACAAGCTTGACCCCGAGCGCCTTCGCCTTCCCTTCATTCGGATATTTGTCGTAAGCGATGATCTCTACATCGAAGCCCTGCAGCTTCTTCGCTACCATCTGGGCAATGTTGCCGAAGCCAAGCAGCCCGACGGTACGCTCCGCCAGCTCTAAGCCGACGGTACGGTCCCAGTACCCGCGTCTTGCCGATCGCTCAAGCGTCGGAATGTTGCGCAGCATCGACAAAATCAGCCCAATCGTCAGCTCTGCAACCGCATTGGCGTTGCCGCCAGGCACATTCGCCACCTTGACACCGTATTCCTTCGCCTTCACCAGATCAATATTGTCAACGCCAACGCCGAAGCGGGCAATGCCCTTGAGCTTTGGCGCCAGCTTAAAAATCGCTTCGTCCCATGTATCTACGCCAGCCACGACTCCGTCGATATCTGCAACAAGCGGAGCCAGCTCCTCAAATGTATGGGGACGGCCAAGCTTGTTCTCGATAACTTCGCAGCCTGCCTCCTCAAGCATCTGTTTCGCATCGGCGCATAGCAGCGAATAGTTCGTCGCTGTCACTAGAACTTTATGCTTTGTGCTCATTATTTGACTCCTCCAACGGTCATCCCGCTAACCATATATTTTGATGTAAACAAATACATAATAATGACTGGAATGGAAGCGATAATCGAGCCGCCCATCAGCGGTCCCCAAGCGAATACATCGCCAACGATCATATCTGACAGACCAAGCGTAATCGTCTTGTCGCTCGATTTCGTCACAATGACGAGAGCATATAAATATTCACTCCAGCAAAGCGTGAAAGCAAAGATGAAGGTTGCAGCAAGCCCCGGGGCAGCAAGGGGAAAAATAACGCTCCACATCGTACGCGCCCGGCTGCAGCCGTCGATCATCGCCGCTTCCTCAATCTCACCCGGAATCGATTTAAAATAGGAGACGAGCATCCAAGTTGCATATGGAATTGTAATCGTAGGATATATAAGCATGAGGCCATAAATCGAATTGCTCAGCCCAATCGCATTCACCAGCATATAAAGCGGAATAAACAGCACCGCTCGCGGCATCAAGTAGGCGTACAAGATTCCTCTGGATATAAAGCCGCGGCCCTTGAACTGCAATTTGGAAATGGCATAAGCAGCCAGCATGCTGAACAAAATCGATAGAAAAGAAACGATCAGCGATACGTATAGACTATTTTTAATATTCGATAAAAATCCCTTCTCCGTAAGCAGCTTCTCATAAGCGGACCAACTGAACACTTGCGGCCAGAAGGACGGCGTCATATTATAGATTTCCCCCTGCGACTTGAAGGACGTATTCAGCATCCAATACAGGGGGAACAAAGCAAAAATCAATAAACACGCTAACGTTCCATAGACGAGAACCTGTTTGCCGATAGATTTATTTTCCATCCTTTATCACCTAATCTCTGGATGAAAGCGAGCGCTTCGTCACGTAGTTGATCAGCAGGATCAATGGCGGCATCGTCATAATGGCGATGGCAATCGCTTTCCCAAGGCTCATATTCAAAAATCCGATCGTATAGCTTAGCGTAGAAAGCACCTGTGTCGCATTGGCTGGGCCTCCACGCGTCAGCAGCCAAATAATTTCGAAATCGTTCAAGGTCCAAATCGTAGTCATCACTGCAGCAAGTATCGTTACTTCCTTCACCGATGGCAGCGTCATATGCCAGAAACGCTTGACCGCGCCAGCCCCGTCCAGCATAGCTGCTTCATACATTTCCTTCGATACGGTCTGAAGCCCAGCTAGTATTGCGATGCCCATAAAGGGGATGCCCCGCCATACGTTAACCAGAATGACCGAGAACATTGCAAGATCCGGCCTTGCCAGCCAGCCAAGCGGTTGATCGATCAGATGGACTTTCAATAGCAGGAAATTCAGCACTCCGCCAACATCGGAGTAAATCCACTGCCAGGTAAATACCGATACGATAGTCGGGATCGTCCAAGGTAAAAATAAGAGGACACGGAACGTATTGCGGAAAATGATCTTTTCATTAAGCACCAGCGCCATAATCATGCCGAATACTGTTTTGAATAACACGGCTACGCCGGTAAAAACAACGGTATTCCACGTCGCTTTCCAGAATGCCGAATCCTGCAGCAGCTCCAAATAATTGCCGAGCCCGATAAAAACCGCATCCGCTCCTACGACTTTATTCGTAAAGCTTAGATAAAGCGCCCAGCCAAATGGCAGCACCATAACCGCAAGCAGATAAATCAATACCGGGCTCATGAGGAAATAAGCCAGTTTATTGTTTTGGTTTGTATTCAAGCCTCATCCCGCCTTACTTAAAGGCATTGGAGGGCCAGATACTCTGGCCGTCCGCCGCCGAATTAATAACAGCTTACTTTACAAAAGCTTATTTGCTGTAAACCTCTTGAATTTTAGCCTGCATATCTGTGATAGCCGCTTCCGGCGTGTAGCTCGTTTCAAGCAGCAGCTTCTGGAACGTATCGTTGACGATGCGAAGATTGAACACTTCCCCCGCCTTCGCATTGTACTCGCCAGGATAGCCGAGGAAATTAAAGCCAGCAACGGATTCAACAAAGGCTTTGTTTTTCTCGTCTTGCCATACCGCTTCCTTCGCCAGCTCGTCATATACGGGAGCCGTCAGTGGAGCACCCTTCTCAATCCATGATTTATACCAGTCTTTATCCAGCATGTAGGAGATGAATTTTTTAGCCAAATCCTTGTTTTTCGAATCTTTGAAAATGCCGAGATTGTTGCTGATGCCTGGAATAAAGGTGCCTTTAGGACCGGCCGGATAAGGCGCGATACCGGTTTTTTCATACAAGTCCGGGTTGTCCTTCTTGATCGTCGCGAGCACGCTGCCCGTGTTAAAAATCATCGCTGCTTGTCCGCTCAAATAAGCTTTATTGTTGCCTGCATCATCCCAGCCGATTGCACTTGGCGGCGTGCTTTTATCCGTTAAGAAAATATCACGGATAAACGAAGCGGCCTGTACCGTTTCCGGCGAATCCGCAATGACCGTTTTGCCGTCCTGCGTATCGACAGATCCGCCGTAGGACCAAATAATGCCGCGAGTCAGAAACTCGGCGTCGGAGTTTCCTTTGCCATAGCCCATCCCGATGCCATATAGGCCTTTACTCGTATCTGTCAGCTTTTTGCCCATTTCCCTAAGCTCGTCCCATGTTTTTGGAGGCTCCGTATAGCCTGCATTAGCGAGCAAATCCTTGCGATAGTAAAGCACCTGCGTCTCGGTCCAGAAGGGCACACCATATTGCTTGCCGCTGAACGTTATCGCTTTTTTCGCATTTTCATTAATGGCGCTTTTGCCTTGCAGGCTGGCAACCACATCACTTACATCCTCCAAAACGTCTTTTCCGTAAAACTGGCCAATTTCCTGATAGCCGAAAAAGGATACATCCGGTACCGATTTGGATTCAATGGCCGCCGTCCACTTAGGATAAAAATCCTCGTAGGCAATCAGCTCCACATTTACATTCACATTGTTTTCTTCTCCAAATTGCTTAGCACGCTCTGTAATTAACGTGTTTTGATCATCAAACAGCTGCTTCTTCATCCAAAAGGTCAATGTAGGCTTCTCGCCGCTGCCCGATTGCGCCGTCGAACCGCTGTTATTCGCCGTTCCCTGATTGCCCGCATTACCGCAGCCTGCCACGACAACTGTCAATAATGAAACCGCCACTGCTTTTTTCAATCCGTTTTTCATAGAAATGCTGACCTCCCGTTTCGCTTTTTTTCACGTACAGCATCATCTTAGTTGAAGCGCTTTCATGCTTCTGTCCCTATCTTAATTCGAATGGTTAAAAGATAATATGACAACAATTTAATCGAATGATACAAAATTAACACGATTCCACTAAAGCCTTTTTACGGGGAAAAATAGTACAAAAAAACAGCACCGCTCCATCGCTCGGATTACGGCGCCGCTGTTATGGCATTCTCTATTTCGGCTACTTGCCGCCCTCCAGCCTTTGCCGGAACTCCTGGGGCGTCAGAGAATAATATTTTTTGAACACCTTATTGAAATAATTCGGGTTCTGATAACCAAGCTGGAGCGCGATTTCATAGCTTTTCAGGCTTGGGTTTGCCAGCATCGACGCTGCCAGCTCCATCTTGAGCCGCAGCACATAATCGCTCACATTTTCGCCCGTCGCAAGCTTGAAAATCCGCGATACATGAACCGGATGCATAAACAGATAATCGGCGATCGCTTGCAGCGTCACATCGGTGACGAGATTTTTCTCAATGTAGCTGCGGATTTTGCCTACCGTTATTTCACGGTCATTTCTCGTATCATTTTCCATGCTTTGCCGCAGCAGCCGGAAAGCGCCGTCTATCCAGCTTTTTAATGCCGTAATGGAGCGGCTTGGCAGCAGCCCGCTCATATCCGATAAACCGGAGCCGATCATCTCCGCCAGCTCCTGCCCGTTTTTGTGTGCGAAGGAGCTGAACGAGGAATAGATGGAGAAAAACACTTCCATCAGATGCTCCGGAGAATCCGGCCAGCCTTGGTTCAGCTCACTCCAGATGCCGCTGAGCTTCTGCTCAGCCATGTCCCAGCTGCCCGATTCCATTAAATGAATGAGCATCGGCGGCTCGTAAAGCCGCTGGAGTGAATGAACCGGCAACTGACGGGCGATATCGCTGGCGACATGGATAAACAGGCCGCTTTGGCTGCCAATCTGCCGACGCAGCGCCAGCAAGGCATCCTCATACCGCTGCTTGACATCATCCGGGAACAGTCCCCATTGGCTGACGAGTACAGAAACCTCACCTCTTAAATAATGATTGACGCTGAGCTGAAGCTGCGAGGCTTTGAGCTGGAGCTCTTCATCAAGAGCTTTGCCATCTTCTGATAAGCCGGACAGCGGCTCCCCATTCTCCTCTTGCTTTTCCCCAATAGGCGGCTCGTCAGTGCTTTCTGAAATTTCCGTAACGACGCCAACCAAGTAGCCGTGAATGGTTTTGCATGTCCAGAGGCGGAAGCGCTCCTCGAACAGCTCCTCCGCCATATTGCTGACGGCATATTCCATCAGGGACAGACTATAGAAATCCATCTCCGTCAGCTTGCCCTCCAGCCGTACGAGCATCAGCGCAAAGCGTTGTCCCATGGCAACCGGAATTTTGAGCGATTCCAGCTTTTCGGGCAGCCGCTCCGCCGAATATTTACGTCCCTCCAGCAATTCATTCAAGAGCTCGCCCTGAAGCTTCGGCAAATTCTCTTGAAAGGCTCTTGCTACGCGCTGATGGAAGCTCTTCTCGTCCAGCTCTTTTTTTAATGCCTGAACCGCCCCACTCACCTTTTCTAAAATGAGGTCGTCACTAATCGGCTTTAATAAATAGTCATACGTTGCATGGGCAATAGCCTGCTGCGCATAAGCAAACTCGGCATGACCGGACAACAAAATGCATTTAATCCGCTTCCAGCTTCTGCGCACCTGCTGGAGCAGCTCCAATCCGCTGATGCCCGGCATCCGTATATCGGTTATTAGAATATCGATCGTATTCGTATTTAAAATTTCCAGAGCCTCTACGCCGGAATAAGCCTTGAACACAGCCCCGATGCCGATTTGCTCCCATGGAAGCGTATCGGCAAGGCTGTCCACTACGCTCGCCTCATCGTCCACAAGCAATAGTCTAAATGCCAGCTGCTTCTCCATCACACTTCCTCCTTGTCCTCCCAAATGATTTCCGTACGAAAGCCGTCCAGCGGCGAAGGTGAAGCAGAGAACTGCAGTCCCGATTGTCCGCCATATAAATGGGCCAGCCGCTGATGCGTATTCCAGAGGCCGCATCCAGTGTGCTCATCCAACGGGAGAGCGAGCGACATTCGCAGCTTGACCATCTCCTCCTTCGTCAAGCCGCTGCCATTATCATCAATAATGAGCCGGTTCAAGCCGTTCTGGCGCAATCCTTTAATATGAACAATACCAAATTGCAGCTGGCTTTCAATTCCGTGGACAACCGAATTTTCCACAATGGGCTGAATGAGCAGCCGTGGTATTTGCAAATCCATCATCTCCTCAGGAACGTCGATTTCATAGTGCAGACGCTGGATACGGAGCTGCTGAATGATCAAATAGTTTTCCACCAGCTTAAGCTCCTCTCGAACCGTCGTCATGCTATTTTCCATCCGTGTCGTGTAGCGATAGTATTCGCCTAAATTCAGCGACATGGCCACGACTGCCTCCTTATCGCCGAGATTCGCCATATTTTTAATATAGAATAAACAGTTGTATAAAAAATGGGGGTTGATCTGCGATTGAAGCTGCTTCAGCGTCGCTTCCTTGGAGCGCAGCGTCTCCATGTACACCTTGTCGATCAGCTCCTGAATCTGCTCGGCCATCTCATTAAAGCTGCTGAACAGAAACTCAAACTCATTGTTGGGGCGCTGCTTCAGTCGGGTGGAAAATTGCCCGTCCTTGATACGCTGCACTCCCCGCACCAGCAGCACAATCGGACGCTGAACATTGCGGTACAGCAGCAGGGTAGACAGAACGCCGAGCGCCATTAGCAGGGCTATCGAAATATAAAACAGATTGCGGCTCGTATTAATCGGTGCGAATACGCTGGCAAGCGGCACAACATCGACCAAATACCAGCCGAGGCTTGACGATTGGATATAATTCACAATATATTGCTGGCGGTTAATTTCAAGATTGAGACTGCCGCTGCCCGCGAGCTGCAAGCTTTCCAGTTGCTCCATCGCCTGCGTAACAAGCCGGTAGTTGCCGTTAAAGCCCATGATCGGCGCTTCGCCGGGATGATAAAGAAAAGGCTCGCGCGCCTCATCCTGCTGGAGCGAATTGAGCATATTTTTTAAATTGGCATCGGTGAAGCGTACCTCCACATACAAATTCGGCATGTCCGACTGCTGCATGCGGCTGAACAGCATTTCCTTAATGCCGAACGTTGTCGCATATTCATGAACCCATTTGCCCATATCTCTGGCTTCGAGCTTCTGCTCATCATAATGGGCCGAATAATCCGTCGAGATCAGCTCCTTGGTGTCGCGCAAATATAAAATTATTTGGTTCGTCCAGGCACTCGTCGTCGTTTGCATATTCAGCATATCCACTAGGCGCAAGTGGCGCTGGAGCTGGATTAGCTCATCATTTTTCCCCCGGCCCTCCACATACTCCCGAATGCTGTAATCGCGGCTTGCCGAGGTGGAGTGCTTCACAAGCTGGTCTACCATCATATCGAGCTGGCTCATAAAAAAACCAAGACGGTTAAGATTCTGCTCCTTGATCGTCGTCTGCACCACATCTACGCTCACTTGGTTCGAATAGCCGTAAAGCAAAATAATCGGGATGAGCAGCGCAATAATCAAAGCTATCATTTTCCGAAATGTCGTCATCTTCATCGCTTTTCCTCCGCCTTATGTGATAAGTCCAGTCTCCTTGCCTGCTGCGGGTCACGGGAATCAACGCCATTCTACCATCATTTTCGGGTAAAAGAAAACGCTTACCTAATCTTGCATAAATAGAAAGGAAGGTTCACTTGAATAAAATCGCATATAAAAAAGGCATCTTCCGCACAAATAGCTTGTGCAAAAAATGCCTGTTTCCTTATTCATAATAAATGATTGCTGCTTATTATTTTAGCGCCGCTTGGATTTGGTCGAGCACCAAATTAATCGCTACCGGACCATAATAGGCAATCCACAAATTCGTATCCTCTTTGTAAACATGGCCGTTTTGGACGGCTTTCATGCTTTTCCAAATGGCCGAGCTTTCGAATTCCTTCGTCAGCTCCAAATTGCTGCTGTCCTCCATCAGAAAGAGATGGTCGGCCTCCAGCTCAGGAAGCTTCTCGAGCGACAGCGACACACTGCTGTTCTCTGCATCTACCGCCATTGCAGGCGGAGTCAGCCCCAGCTCATTGTACAAAAGCGCGGCTGTACGGTGGGACGTTGTATGCAGCCTCACAATATTGTCACGCGGTCTTAGCAGCGCAAACGTCTGTCCTTTGTATTTTTCGGACAGCTCGGTTTTCAGCCCGGTAATTTTGCTATTGTATTGATCCAGCACCTGCTGCGCTTCCTGCTCCTTGTCCATCATGAGGCCAAACGTCTGCAGCGTTGTCTGCCAATCCTCATTGCGTTCAAAAATAAGCGTCGGCGCGATTTTGGTCAATTGGTCGTATATTTTATCCTGAAACTCCGTACCAATAATAATGTCCGGCTCAAGAGCAATAATCGCTTCCACATTAGGCTCATCCTTCGTGCCGAGCGTAACGACATCTACCAGCTTGCCCGCCATGTAATCCGGAAATTGCGATTTTTCGGATTCTGTCACCACGCTGCCGGAAGGCTGCTCCCCAATGGCAATGAGCTGATCCATGAACTGGGTATCCAGCACAGCAATTCGTTGCGGCGTTTGCTCCAGCTTCAGCTCGCCCTTCATATGAGTAATGGTTCGCGGGGCACTTTCCTTCGAGCCCATGTCGGTTACGTTTGGCGACGCAGTTATGCTATTGGATGGAGCTGACGCTCCTCCTCCTGTGCTCGTGTTCGTGACTGCCGCGCCTGAGCATGCAGCCAGCAGCAAGGTTAGACTAAGCAGCAGACTGACCGTCCATCCTGCTTTAAAGCTTCTGTTTGTGTACATCGTCCCAGCACCCCTAAAATGGTATTGATAATGATTTTCATCACTACCTTTACCACTATACGGACGCCGCTTCCTTGCAGCAATTGCATATCGCGACAACCCGGATGGATTATGACGACTGTCCGCCACAGGCTCACCGGCGATTTTAAAGCTGCTCGGGGAGGAGCCCACATGCTTTTTGAAAATGCGGCTGAAATAATAGCTGTCCGGATAACCAACCGCAGCTGCTATTTCCTTCAATGAAGCATCTGTACCTAAAAGCAGCTCTCTCGCTTTCAGCATCCTCACTTGAATCAAATAATCGATAGGCCCCGCCTGATAGCGGGCTTTAAACAGGCGCTGCAGCTGCCTTGGGCTGCAATGAAGCAGCTCGGACAACAGCGCAAGCGTTACCGCCTCGCCATAATGCTCATCCAAATAACGGCTGGCCTGCACAGCGATATCCGGCACTGCCGCTGCAATCTCTTGGTGATGCAGCTGCCCCAGAAGCTCGCAAATGAGCTGGTAAAACAGCGATTTTGTCCGCAGCTTCTCCAAAGCGCCCGCTTGCTTCCATTCCTGCTCCATGCGGATGATTTTCAAATAAATAGCGGCATGATGCAGCGGCGCAAAGCCATATTGCATGTGAAACGGCTTGCTGCGCTCCAGCAGCTGCATAGACTCCTTACGTACAGGCAGCGGTAACGACGCTTTATAAAATATAAAATAATATTCGAGTGAACCGGAGGTTGGCTCCATATCAAGAAACGCCCCTTGCCTGCATGGCAAAGATAACAGGACTCGGCGCAGTGCTCCACTCCATCAAGCATGATCCGCCCCTGCCCCCGCGCGGTAAAAAGAAAAGCGCTCGCAGGCAGCTGATACGAGCGCAGCTCCTCACCTAGCTCCAGCACCGCATGCCGGATATCAAGCACCTTGAGGGAGGCTTGGTTCCACAAATGTATGTGTTCATTCAAATTCATCGCCTTTGTTCAACTCCTATGGATCAAATCGGTCAGACCGTAAAGCACCTCTCCCCATTATAGTGATAACAATTCTCAGAGTCGAATCTTAGATGTTAGGAATACAGCACAAAAAGCCGTCAAATCACTCATAGATTCGACGGCTTTTTATTAATTGGACGGTTTTTAATGGTTAAAAAAGTTGTTCTTGTTGTTCTTGTTGTTCTCTCTTCTTGTCTTGACTTTTCTTTAACTGCAGGCGGAAGTATGTTTGAGTTGATTGGACTTTTGGTAGTTCAGACGAATGTAACTCAGCCTATGGCTAGTTTACATGAGTGGAACGGACAACGGCCAGGCAACCAAGCATACTGGAGCATCAACCAAACATACTGGAGCATCAACCAATCATACTGTAGCGAATCATACTGCAGCAGCATCCCATTCTTGCTTGAGACCCATAGGCTCCTCTTGGAACAGCCTTGCATCCATCAGCTTGAGCTCCGGTGCAATAAGCGGCTCAAACGCCAGCAAATCAAGAATATCCCGCTGCAAATCGATTCCCGGGGCAATCTCGCAAAGCATCAGACCGCGTGCCGTAAGCTGGAACACCGCTCGCTCCGTAATAAAAATAACTTCCTTGCCATTTTGCGCCGCCTCGGCGCCGTTGAAAGAAATGTCAGCGAGCGCGGGCACGATTTTGCGGAAGCGTCCTTCCTTTGCAATGTCGACCTTGCCGTCATTTACTTGAACAGAGAGGCCGCCAGCGGTAAAGGTACCGCTGAACACGACTTTTTTTGAGTTTTGGGCAATGTCGATAAAACCGCCCACGCCCATAATTTTCCCATTGAACTTATGAACGTTCACATTGCCTGCTTGGTCTATTTCAGCAAAGCTCAGGAAGCTGACATCCAAACCGCCGCCATCATAAAAATCGAACTGGTACGGCTGGTCAAGCACCGCCCGAGGGCTGATCGTCGCGCCAAAAATAATGCCCTTCGCTGGCGTGCCGCCAATCGGACCCAACTCCACCGTAAACGTCAGCGCTTCGCCAACGCCCTCCTCGGCTGCTACATATCCAACACCATCGGAAATGCCGACACCCAGATTGGCTACGGCTCCAGGGAATGCCTCCATGAGCGCTCGCCTTGCGATAATTTTGCGTTCGGTTAGCTGCAGTGGCTCGATGCCACCCTGCGCGGCAAGCAAATCGCCGCTCATATAGCGGTTGCTTTCCGTCTGGTACGTCTGCATTTGCTCTGGAACGACGACGACGGCGTCGACCAGGAAGCCGGGAATTTTAATCGTTTTCGGATGCTGCGAACGAGCTTGAACCATTCGCTGCACTTGTACGATGACGATGCCGCCGCTATTTTTCGTAGCCTGTGCAATGCTGAGCACATCCAGAAATGTCGGTTCATCCTCCATCGTAATATAACCGTCTGTATCGGCCGTCGTGCCGCGAATAATCGCAACATCCGGCTTAATCGACGGATAGAACAGCCATTCCTTGCCGTCGATTTCCATCAGGCGGACAAGCTCCTTCGTCGTGCGCTCGTTAAGCTTGCCGCCTTGCTGGCGAGGGTCAACGAATGAGCCAAGTCCAACATGGCTTATAATACCAGGATGCCCCGCTGCCGTGGAACGGAACAGCTGTGTAATGACACCTTGCGGGAAGCAATACGCTTCAATTTGGTTCCTCTCAGCCAGCTCCGACATCCGCGGCGACTGCCCCCAATGCCCGCCAATCGCTTTGGCGCATAAGCCTGCAATCGCAATCGGGCTCATCCCTCTATCTGCCCGGTCACCGAGACCGGTTGTGTGAAGATAAGTCAGCCCGCTTGGCTGCTGTTCTTTATGATAGCGATCAGCGAGTGCTTCAATAACAGCAGTCGCCTCGACAATTCCGCCGCCGGCGCCGCTAAAGGCGACCGTAGCTCCGTCAGGAATGAGGCGCACGGCCTCATCGGCGGTCAAAATGGGAACCGGACCCGTTCTTTTTTTCAAAGTTGCATTAGACATGATGGAATTCTCCTTCTTCGGCTGCTTTCGTCTGTGCTGCTGTATAGGTCGAGCAAATCAGCGGTTAGAATGTTACACTTTTTGGACTGTATCGGCTGCAAAAACAGGAGGACGCTTCTCGAAGAAGGCCTGCATGCCTTCCTTAAAATCTTCGCTTTCCGCTACCTTTTGCGAAATATCGAGCTGCGTTAAATCAAGCCATGACTGCTCTGGCATAAAAATGCGGGTAATCGCTTCCTTTACAGCGCGTACGGCCGAGCCGGATTTTGCGGCAATTTCCTCTGCCCAGCGATAGGCCAGCTCATAAGCGGTTCCTTCGTTTGCAATCTCGTTGACTACGCCCAAGCTAAGCGCTTCCTGCGCACTCATCGGCTTGGCAAGCAGCATAAACTGCATCGCTCTTCCTGCTCCGATGAGACGAGTGATGCGGTAGGCGCTGCCACTTCCCGGGAATGACCCAATGTTTACCTCTGGTAGTGACAATACAACATGAGGTGCAGCTACCCGCATATCGCAGCTAAGCGCCCAGTCGAAACCGCCGCCATAGGCAGAGCCGTCCAGCGCGGCAATCGTTGGTATCGGAAGGACGGATAGGCGGGTGCGCAGCCGGATCTCGCTTTCCATTTTGTCGCTGACATACGTATCTTTTTCCAAATGCTGCTGTATTTCATTCATGTCCGAGCCCGCCGAGAAAACTTTGCCATTATGGGTAAGCACGACTGCGCGCAGCTCCCCATCCGACTCAATGTCGGCTAAAATCTTCTCAAGCAGGGCAAGCCCGTTATTCGTCCCCAAGTTCAGCGGAGGGTTGTTGAAGCGGATAATTCCGATACGGCCTTCCTTGTGAAATTCAATTCCCGGATTTGCTGACATGACAAAAACCACCTTAATATGAGATTATTAATTATATTTTGCTGTCCATTTGAACAGCTGCCGTTCGTCATTAGATCGATCTAATCTTTCCATTGATTATAAAAAAACGGCATCCCCCCTGTCAACAGCTGGATAGGGAATCTATAGTCATTCCATAAGCTGCGATTATGTACTATAATTTTCACTAATGAAAGAGGTGTGACTGATTGTGGGCGATAAAAAAGAAAAACGCGTAACGCTTCAGGATGTCGCGAAGGATGCAGGCGTATCACGCGCCACGGCATCGCTCGTCGTCCGAGGCAGTACGTCCATTACTGAGCAGACGAAACAGAAGGTTCTTGCATCGATGAATAAGCTCGGTTATGTCTATGATCGCGTCGCAGCAAGCTTTCGCTCCAGACGCTCTTCTACTGTGGGCATCATTATTACGGATATCGGTAATCCCTTCTTCTCTGAGCTGCTCGCCAACTTGCAGGACCGGCTCGATGAACTCGGTTATACAACGCTGCTCGGCATGACCTTTGAGTCGGAAAGCAAGCAGGAGCGCATACTGGAGACGATGCTGGAGCATCATGTTTGCGGCATTATTATGGCTCCCGTTGCGGGGACAAACCCTGCTGTATTTGCCCGGCTGAAGCAACTAAACGTCCCCTGCGTCCTGATCGGCCGTGAAATTTCCGGGGCACGCGTTGATTATATCGGCACCGATTTCCAATGGGGTACGAAGATGGCTGTCCGGCATTTGGCCGACCAAGGGCATAAGCACATTGCTTTGCTTGGCGGTACGCCTCATACATCTGCATATAACGAGCGGCTCGCCGGCTATCTGGAAGGACTTGAGGAGTCACGCATTCCTACCGATCAGCGTCATATTATTCCTGGCCCGCCTACGCGCGAGAGTGGCGCTGTCATTATTAATCAGCTGATCCGGCAGGACAAGCTGCCTACAGCGGCGCTGTGCCATAACGATATTGTCGCGCTTGGCGTCATCGTTGGCCTTAGGGAAAATCGGCTTGTTGCCGGCAAAGACATGGCTCTCGTAGGTTTTGATGATATTAAAGAAGCCGCTACTGCAAATCCCGGCCTGACTACCGTTGCCGTTGGCTCCGGCCAGTGGGGAATCGAGGCAGCGAACCTGCTGCACCAACGAATCAGCAGCGAGACGCAAGCACCGCAGGAGACGGCTAGAATTATTTTGCCGCCAAAGCTTGTTATTCGCGAATCCTCCACACATTTTATGGGCGTGCATTAATCGATGCACCCCTGTCATTTAGCTGGCGAAAAGGTCATTGACATTCAATTTTTAACTTGCTATAATTCCAACAAAACTAATAGGAAATAGACGTTGCGCGTTTATTTGCTAATAGAATCAAGCGCGAACGGTTACGCTGGCTACAGCAACACCCGGACACGTTTGAATGATATTAGATCGATCTACTAAGAGGAGGCTTTTGTCAATATGTTTGGAAAAAAAAGTGTGGTCTTATTATTGCTTGCCATGACGTTAGTACTGGGAGCATGCGGGTCGAAAACGACTAATGATTCTGAAAGCGCTAGCTCCGGCAACAAAGCAGAAAGCAAAGAATTAAATCTGGCTACGTTCGGCGTCAGCATTGGTTTCTCCAAGAAAGACGGAGACAAGCTGGAAGGTTATGATATTGCCGTAGCAGAAGCTGTTGCCAAATATTTGGGCTACACGAAAGTAAACTGGACGACTGCTGATATGGCTGGCATGTTCGGCATGCTGGACGCTGGCAAAATCGACACGATCGCCAACCAAGTGGAAGCTAATGAAAAACGTAAAGAAAAATATATTTTCTCCAGCACTTATATTTATTCCGGAGCACAGCTAATTGTCCGCGCTGATGATGATTCCATCAAATCGCTGGCTGATTTGAAAGGCAAGAAGATCGGTGTTGACGTTGGTACAAGTAAAGAAGCTTACTTGCGCGCCAATGATCCTAACAACGAGCTGAACATTACAACCTATGAAGATCCAAGCGTCATTCTCAACGATGTTGCGCTGAAACGGATCGATGCTTATATTATGGACCGCGCCGGTGCACAGCTGCTAATCGACAACTCAGGCCTTGCTTTGAAAAAAGCGGGAGACCCGGTTTACACTTATGAGGAAGCATTCCCGTTCCCTAACACCGAAGAAGGCAAGAAGCTGCGTGATTCTTTCAATGAAGCGCTTGAGGCTCTTGCAAAAGACGGTACACTGACGAAGCTGTCCAATGAACATTTGAAACAAGACATCAGCAAGGCTAGCTAATCGATGAATTTCGATACAGCGTTTATATTCGAAGCGATACCCAAGCTGCTGAAGTATTTGCCGATGACGCTGATGCTGGCGGTCGGCTCGATGCTTCTCGCTTGTCTTATGGGTATTGTGCTGGCGCTCATTATTAACAATAAAGTTTTTATTTTGTCACCGGTGGCGAAGGTATATATTTCCTTCTTCCGCTCGGTGCCTACTCTTGTTACGTTGTTTATCTTTTATGTGGGAATCCCGCAGATTTTTCCGGAATTCACCTTTATTGATGCGATTACCGCAACGATCATTGCCCTAAGCTTTAAAAATGCCGCCTATTTGGCGGAAGAATTCCGCGGGGCGCTGAATGCGGTCGACAGCGGGCAAATGGAAGCCTGCCTGTCTGTCGGCATGACCAAATGGCAGGGCTTCCGCCGAGTCATTTTGCCGCAAGCGCTGCGGGTTGCCGTTCCGAGTCTAGGCAACTATTTGATTATGCTGGTCAAGGAGTCCTCGCTCGCCTTTACAGTTGGTGTGACCGACATTTTCGCGCAAACGAAAATTTTGGCCAGCAACTCCTTCCGTTTTTTGGAGAGCTATATCGCCGTTGCCCTCATTTATTGGGCCGTAACGATCGTGCTGACCATGCTGCAGGGAAAATTGGAAAAGGCAATGAGCAAGCCTTATCGATAGGAGTTCTGTTATGCTAAAAGTGAGCGGGTTAAGCAAGCATTTCGGTGATAACGAGGTGCTGAAGCAAATCAATCTGGAAGTGAAGCGCCGCGAGGTTGTTGCAATTATTGGACCATCTGGTTCGGGCAAGTCCACGCTGCTTCGCTGCCTCAACCTGCTGGAAACGCCGGATGCCGGCCATATTGAAATCGATGGCTTTGAGGTCGATGCGAGAAGGCTGAAGAAATCGGATGCCTACGCCCTGAGACAAAAATCAGCGATGGTTTTCCAGCATTATAATTTATTCAAAAATAAAACGGCGCTGCAAAACGTCATTGAAGCGCTCATTGTCACCAAAAAGATGAACAAGCCCGATGCCGAAGCACTCGGCCTCAAGCTGCTCGATCAAGTAGGGCTGGCAAGCAAGGCGAACAGCTATCCTGCCATGCTGTCCGGCGGACAGCAGCAGCGCGTAGCGATTGCTCGTGCACTGGCCGTCAATCCTGCGGTGATTTTACTCGATGAGCCAACCTCGGCACTAGACCCCGAGCTTGTAGGGGAAGTTCTGCAGGTCATCCGCTCGATCGTGGATACAGACACAACGATGCTGATTGTGACCCATGAAATGTCCTTCGCTCGGGAAATTGCTGACCGCGTCATCTTTATGGCGGACGGCTCGATAATCGAGGAAGGCGATCCGCAAAGCCTGTTCGGACAACCGCAGCAGGAGCGGACGAAGAAATTTTTAGGAACGGTCTTTTCCAAAAACTGACGACAGGGGAAGAGGCAAATGATGACTCGCACACATAATTTTAGCGTACAGCTCGATCGACGTCATACCGATTCACAAATGCACACTCTATTTCCGGAAGATGTGCTGCCCATGCATCTGGCAGAAACCGATTTTACAACGGCGCAGCCCATTATTGATGCGCTCGCTGCACGGGTAGACCATGGCATGTTTGGCTACGTGGCCGAAAGCGAGGGACTGGCGAATGCTGTCCAGCATTGGATGGCAAGCCGCTTTCAATTTAAGATAGAGCCGAAATGGGTCGAGTATTCTCCCTCTGTTGGCTCTTCCCTCGTATTTGCCGTGCAAGCTTTCACGCAGCCTGGTGACCGGGTATTGATTCAGACACCTGTCTATCATGCTTTCCACAGCTTGATTGATAATAGCGGACGCATTAAAGCGGAAAACAAGCTCAAGCTGCACAATGGACGCTACGAGATCGATTTTGAGGATTTGGAGCGCCAGCTCAGCAACCCACGTACGAAGCTGATGCTGCTTTGCAATCCGCATAATCCGGTCGGACGCTGCTGGACAAAGCTTGAGCTGACCAGAATCGCTGAGCTTTGCCTGCGCTACCATGTATTCGTCATCGCAGACGAAGTACATGCTGATCTGGCTTACGAGGCGTTTACCCACATTCCGCTGCCAGCCATTTCGGAAGATATCGCTCAGCAATGCATGGTCACCGTCAATCCGAGTAAAACGTTCAACCTCGCGGGCATGCGCGCATCTGCCGCTATCATTCCTAATGAGCGCTGGCGTGAAGCTTTCCGCATTGCCCTCATCAACAACAAAGCGATTGACCGTCCCGTGTTCGGCATAGTGGCACTGGAGGCTGCCTATTGGCATGGCGGCTACTATGTAGATCAACTCGTTGCATACCTGGAGGAAAATGTACGGTTTGTAGGGGAATATTTGCGGGAGCACATTCCGCAAATCAAGCTCATTCAGCCGGAAGCCACCTATTTATTATGGCTTGATGCTCGTGAGCTGGGCCTTCCGCCAGAGCAGCTTGCTCCTTATTTTATGCGGGAGGCAAAAATTGCGTTCAGGGATGGCTCCTCCTGCGGCAATGGCGAAGGCTTTCTTCGCATGAGTGTCGGCTTCCCGAAGGCTGTGCTGGAACGAGCGCTTTACCAAATGAAGCTAGCTGTTTCCAAGCTTGGATAACCCCACACTTGTCGGGTATAGGCTGTTCGTGAAGCTGCGCTGTTTGGCTTTCGCGATAGTGTAGTGTTCAGCCTGCACAACACAAGCAAATAGCCGTCCTGCATGGCAGCCACTAGGCTGAGCAGGACGGCTATTTTTGTATTTATTTCCGTATTTAATTCCTTATTTATTCCCTTATTCATATCTTTTCTACACTAATCAGGCGTGCGACCGTGCGATCGTACGACCGTACGATCGCAGCTTACAACTTAAAGCTGCCTACTTTATTTTGCAGCTCGGAAGCAATTTCCGATAGGCCGACTGCCGATGATGAAATGCCCTCCATTGCATCAAGCTGCTGATTGCCAGCTTGCGTCACTTGGCGGAATGATTGTGACGACTCATTCGCAATGCCCGAAACCTCGTGAATCGACGCCGCTACTTCCTCGGCACTTGCCGACATCTCCTCCGTTACCGCCGATACATCATGAATTTGCTGGACAATCAGCCTCGTGGATTGTTCAATGCTTGCCAGCGCCTGCCCCGCTTCCTCCGTTATGCGCAGTCCTCCCCGCATATCCTCGGAAACTTTATATTTCATCATATCGTAAGTAGCTGCAACCAGCTTCGTCATCTGGCCAATCGTCTCCAATATTTGATCGGCTGTCGTCTTCGTCTGGTCTGCCAGCTTCTGCACTTCCTGTGCAACGACAGCAAAGCCTTTGCCGTGATCGCCCGCCCGTGAAGCTTCAATAGCCGCATTAAGCGACAAAAGATTCGTCTGCTTGGCAATGCCTGCAATCGCTGTACTCATCTGCGTCACCTGCGCGCTCAGATCATGCAGCTGCTCAATCTGCTCGGAGGATCGGTCGATCGATTCACCGATCTTTCTCATTTGAACGGTTACTTCCTGTACTTTATCGCTGCCTTCCGCGACATTCTGCTCCGTCTCTTTCGACGATTGCACAATTTCGGACGATGCCTCAGCAATTCTCGTAATGCCGATCGCCATTTCCTCCATCGTTCTGCGCGTTTCGTCCGTCATGCGCGCTTGATTGTCCGCCCCTTGAGCTGCTCCGCCAATAAGTTCCGATACTAGCTCCACCGTCTTCGTATTTTCTGTCGTGCTTGCGCTAAGCTGCTGGCTGGCAGCGGCCAGCTGATTCGACGAATCTGCCACTTCCATTACAATACCGCGCAGTGAATCGACCATCGCGTTGAAATTTCCAGCTAGCTCCCCGATTTCATCCCGGCGCTTCGTCTCGACTTTTTCCTGCAAATAGCCTTCGCTTACCCGTCTAGCTGCACGGTTCAATTGCTCAATAGGCCTTGTAATCGCCCGGATAATAAAGAACAAAATGACGAATGCGGCAACCAGCGATATGACCATGACGAGGAACGAATTAAGCAAAATAGGAAGTGCGGCCTCATTAAACTCCTCGGTTGGCAGAGCGCCGACCAATTTTAATCCGGTATCCTTATTCGTGATGTAGAAAGCTTTGCGTTCCACATTGTTAATCGGATCATTGTAAAAGAGCTCCCCGCTATCTTGCTCCAGAATAGTCTGGATACCTTCGTTACTAATCGGTGTTCCTACTTCAATTGTAGGATGCGCTAAAATAACGCCCTGCTGATCCATCAAATAAACAAAGCCCTCTGAACCGATTTTAACGTTTTGAATTAATTGCCCGATTGCCTCTACGCTCAAAGCAACCGTAACGCCGCCCTGGCCATCGGCAAACGTTTGAGATACGGTAATCGTATACTTATTGGTCGTTGCTGATAAGCCCGGCTGCGATACGACAACTTCTCCTGGGGCCGCCATAATCGCCTTGTACCAAGAGCGCTCCCGCGGATCATAATCCTCCTGCCCCGGATTCGGCGATTTCATCCAGCTGCCATTCGCATTGCCAAGCGTTACAATTTCCACCTCAGGATGGCTTGCGGTAAAATTATCAATAAGCGCCTGAGTAGTGTTCGCTTTTTCGTCTACGGCTGCTGCTGAGAGAAAATAGGCTAATTGCTTCACATTGGCTTTCTCTAGCCCGACGATTTGATCGATCGCCATATTAAGCGAGGATACGGTGGAAGCTGCTGTTTGTCCCATTTTATCTTGAAGCTGAATTTTAGCATTGGTATAAGAAAAGAATGTAGAAACGAGCAGTGAAAAGATCAGCATCAGGGAAATGTAGAGAAGAAGCCTTCCTCTGAGCCTCCTCATATAAAACTTTTGCTTCCATTGCGGTTTTTTCTTCATCTCTCTCTTCTCCTTCATGATGTAATGTCCCCAGCTTGTATTTATTGTATATGTAATATAGTCGACAGACCTCATTTGAAAATTGATAGATTTTTCATTGCAAATGTAACAAATTTTCAACAAAAAAATGAATGTTTCAGTCTGAGCGCTGCTTCATAATATAACAGGATGCTAAATCATTCCATTCTAGAGCGTTATTCCCTTTCTATTCCTTATCACGTAATTAAAATAAAGAAAGAGGAGCAGTATTTGCCCCTCTAACCATTCCATATTCATTCATTCATTTATGTTTGGATCGTTCGCTATAATGGCAGTGCCACGCGCTTGCTGTTATCGCTCATTCCGCACATTAAGGTAAACGCTTCTCATAGCGATGCTTCTCGCCCGTTGGATCGGTAATGACAATGGTCATATCCCATATATCGCCGACCGCAGGCACCGGGGCCTTCGACAAATACGTATATTTGTCAAAGCCTTCATAGCCGTAAGGATCAGGCCCCCCCTTATTAAACGCAAAAGGAATGTCCTGCACCTCTCCCTGCCCACTATCACCTTTCGCCTGTACTTCGATAAGCGTTGGAGCGCCCATGCCAGTTGGCAGCCACACATCAAGCTGATAGGCCTGCTCTTCAGGCTTAATTCGCATGGACATATGGGCTTTATCGCCCATCACATGCCAGTAGACGGGTTCAGCATAGGCTGGCTGCTCTGGCGGCGCGGTGGAAGACAGCATGCCAGCCACGATAAAAGCGGCAAGCGCCAGCAGCGCTTCTATACGCACCGCCTGAACAAATGGACGAGCAAAGCTGCTGTCTGCTGCTCCTTTTCCCATCCCTTGTGCCATACGCGGCATTAGGGCAAAGCGGTGGTAAGCGCCAATGCCGATAACGGCAACCAGCAGCAGTGTTTTTAGCAGAACCAAGCGGCCATAACTGCTGCCTGCAAGCTCCGTCCAAGCGTTAAGCCGCTGCAAGGACAAGATGATGCCTGTAGCTGCCAGCAAAATAATAATCGGCAGCGCGGCCCGCGAAAATCGCTTGATCATCCCGTGCAGCGCCTGCTGCTGTTCCTCGACAATCGGAAAACTATTTTTCAAGGTGGCGCTAATAATGGCCATCAGACCGCCAAACCAAATCGCCGCCGTCCAAATATGCACAATATGCGACAAAACCGCTGCCGAAAACAACGGGGAGGCATTGGCATGGCCCGTTAATGGGTAAAGCACCGTTAGCAGCAAGGCCATGAGCCATTTCAGCGGCGCTACCCAGCGTTCATCGCGCTGCGGCGCATAAGCCAGCAGCAGCATAAGCGCCGCCAATGCCGGCCGCAGCCACGCTGCGCGTCCCACCATCGTCGCGGATAAAATCTTTTGGTACAACGTGCTGCCGCTGCTCATTTCGAATGTGCTTAGCTGCTCCGCCAACAGCCATACGTGGAAAAATCCTGTGGCGCCAAGCGCTATTGCCGCACCTATAAACAAGAGTCGCTCGCTTCGCTTGCTAAGCAGCTTTGGAATCGCTGATTCGTCAGCGCGTGACCAAAGCACATATCTGGCATATAAAAAAGCGACCATGCAAGCTGCTGCAATGACCTCAACAATCCGCAGCAGCGTGTAAATAACCGTCCGCCAATCGCTCTGATGCTCGGCATCGTGGTCGCCCGAATGGCCAATCATATTGCCGTCCGCATCCATTTCCATGTCGGAATCGACTCCATGAACGGCTGATCCATGTTCGCCAGACATGGAATGCTCATGCGATGCATCCGCTGCTTGCACTGTCTTGCCAGAGGTTGAATCCCCTTCCGTCGCAGCAGGCGAATCGGTTGCAGTGTTAGACGATTCAAGACCCGCTGCAGCTTGCTGCTCGCCGTTTGCCGATTCCCCATCGCTATTTTTAGAAGAGCCTGCTACCTCTTCACTTCCTGCGGATGCTTTGCCGCTCCCGGCTCCAGCCGAGCTATTGCCTCCAACTGTACTGCCAGTGCCTGTTTGGCCAGAGATGGCTGAACCTTCGGCTGCTATAGCCCCTGATTTCGCCTCGCTTCCAGTTGCTCCGCCGTCTCCTGCACCAGCACTTGATGCTGTGCTCGTCGAGCTGCTGCCGCCATTCGTCTTGCCTCCTGAGGAACTGCCACTACCCGCTGTTCCGCCAGACGCCGTGCCTCCCGCACTGCTGCCGTTAGCGGCACCCCCACTCTGTGAGCTGCCGCCTTTACCTCCTGCGGCGCTATTGCCACTGCCGGAGCTTCCGCTGCCCGGCTGTCCAGCTGCTCCAGATGAAGCGTCGTTGCCCTTGCCAGAGCTCCCACTTCCGGCACCACTCGGTGAGGCTGATGCGCTTGGCTTCGCCGTTGCAGTTGGTGACGGCGAAGCATTGCTGGCGCCTCCATCGAGCGAGATCGTATCGCTCGGCTTCGTCGACGCGAGCGGCACGCCTACCGCAAAGCGGAAGGAACCGTCCGTGACATGTGTGTCCACGGACAGCACCTGCCATTTCACCTTATAAATACCGGGCGACAGCTGCGGAATCGTATAAACGAGCCATCTGTCCTTCTCCGCAGAAAGCTTGCCTTTAATCGCATTGCCAGCCTCATCCTCCAGTACAATTCGGCTTAAATCCGGATCAAACTCTTCCGTATACTGGATGCGAATCGATGAAGGCGATTCGCTGAGCTCGGCATCCTGGAGCGGAGTCGAACGCTCCATATTCGCATGCGCGTCCGCAAGAGCCGGGCTGCAAAGCATGAACAGCAGCAGCGCCGCCAGCGCTAGCAGGTTTATTTTCAACTTATGAGGAACCATTTCTCTCTCCTTCCTTCTCATGCAAACAGAGCCGCCTAATGATGGCGACCCCGCTATGCGTGAGCAGTGCTGCGCGTTTCGCGCAGCTGCTTTCATTTGATGTTCCATGGCGGGCAAAGCACTGGGGCTTGCTGCCGCTTAAAGCCTTCTATTTTTTCGTATAAATCAGCACAGCTGCGCGGGTGTCGCCTACTGCTGGCAAAAACTCGACAACCGCTCCCGCTTTCTCTGCCGTTTGACGCAAGGAAGCGGCGTTTTTGCTGCTGTAGCTTGGATCAATATACTGTTTAAGGAAATCAGCGCTGGCATTCGTTAAACCTTTTACTACGGTCAGGCTGTCGCTGGATACGAGCTTGCCATCGACGTAGACATAAGGAATCGGGCTGACTTTGCCTGCCGGCAGCTTAACGCCTGCATTTTGCACCGTGTAGGTCATCGTTGCCGTATAATTAACCTTCGTATATTCGCCCTCTTTGCTCTCATCCGTAGACGTCGAAGCACGCAGCAAATAATAGTCAGCTGCTCTCGTTTTATAAGTCACTATGCCATTCTCATCCGTAGTCAGCGTCTGTCCTTCGGAGTTGCTGCGGCGAATAAGCGACACTTCGGCATCTGCTACCGGCTTGCCTTTCAGCAGCATTTGCACCTTCACTTCCTGCCCTGGCAGGGCAGCTGCCGGATTAAATTGCGGAACGAATTCCGCTCGGTCAAGGCTCACCGGATTTGCAAAACCTTTCAGCGCGCTGACCCGCGCAATAAGAGGAAGATCGCTGATCGCGACAAACGATTTCGCGCTGCGCATCGAGCGACTGAGCGAGGTCGTACTCACGCTGTCCGATTCGCCCGTCACGATGTAAGCTCCGGGAGATGCCGCCGAGAAGGAAGCGACAAAACCATTGTTTACGGCTGGCTCCGTCTCAGTAGCTGCTTCACCTGTGTAAAAACGCGTAGACGTAATGTCCGTCTTCACGCCAGCTGGAGAAGTTACATAAACCTTTGAGCTGTCTACGCCCCATTGTCCGGTAATGCGATAGCTTTTGTGATCATTCGAGTGGTTGCCAAAAAGCAAATCCACGTACGCAACCTCACCCTGCGCAATAATCGGCGCATTCGTCTGCGTCCAGCCGTCATGGGCGAACGCGGTCGCCGATACACTGAATGTTAATACGGCGGCAAGCGCTGCGGCTGCCAGTTTCTTTTTCCAAACGATCATTAAAATAGCCCCCTGAGCATCGATATTGGATAACTAAATCCTATTATATCGACCTGCCCTAAGGGAAAGAATGACTACAAAGGGCTATTTCCGCACCAGCTTTGCGGCCAAGCTGTGAACCTTTGATGACGGATCGCTGGCACTGTTCAAGCATTAGCCCCTCATTAGAAGACTATAGCTCATCAGAAGACTACAAGCGCATCGCATGAGCTGAGCTCTAGTCCCGCAAATACCCTTGCTCGAACGCATATTTCGCCAGCTGCACACGGTTGTCCAGATGGAGCTTTTGCAAAATGTTTTTCAAATGATTTTTCACGGTATGCTCCGAAATCATCAGCATGCCGGCAATGTCCCGATTGGCTGCGCCCTGCGCCACACAGCGCAAAATTTCCTGTTCACGCGCCGTGAGCGGACTTTCCTCGGCCTGCTGTCTGCCCGCACCTGCAAGTGCGAACTCCTGCAAAATCCGCTGCGCCAGCTCCCGTGACAAAGGTGCTTCGTCCAGTGCAATGGCCAACAAATATTCGCGCCAGGCGCCGGGATTTAAATTTTTGAGCAAATAGCCCTGCGCGCCCTTCTTAAGCGCCTCGAACAAATGCGTAATATCATCCGATACGGTTATAATCACGATTTTCACATAGGGGTAACGGGCTTTGATTTCCTTCGTCGCTTCGAGCCCGTCCATCTCCTTCATATTAATATCCATCAAAATCAAATCCGGCATCAGCTGCTCCGTAAGAACAAGCGCTTCAATCCCGCTGCAGCCCTCACCGACTACCTCAAACAAAGGCTCCGCCTGCAAAATCGCACGAATGCCCTCCCGAGCATGATGATGGTCATCCACAATCAATATTCGAACCGGCTGGGTCATGCCCCATCCCTCTTTTCTCATTCTGTCCAGCTTTGCGCCACTGCCGTACTTTTTTACTTATATATTGTACACCTTTATTGTCGCTGAAAATAACCCGATTGAACATGGCTCGAACGGGCTATGCCATTCTTTGTGAAAAAGTTCACAATTCCGACCTTGTTTTCAGGCATCGAATGTTTTATGATAATACCAACAACACATTGTGAATCATTTCACATTAAACATTATGGTTGTGAAAACATTCACATATACTCGAGGAGGCCCCACTATGAAGGTTACCGTTATTGGATGTACACATGCAGGAACTGCCGCTATTAATCAAATGATCAAGCTCTACCCTGAGGCGGAAATTACCGTTTTCGAGAAAAATGACAACATTTCCTTCCTGTCGTGCGGCATCGCCCTTCATGTCGGAGGCGTCGTCAAAGATCCGACCAAGCTCTTCTATGCTTCGCCTGAGCAGCTTGCCGTCATGGGCGTTCAAACGCATATGCAGCATGAGGTGCTGAACGTCGATACCGATGCAAAAACCGTCACCGTCCGCAATCTGCTGACGAATGAAACGTTTGAAAACAGCTTTGACAAGCTCGTCGTGACAACGGGCTCGTGGCCGATTATTCCAAAGCTCGAAGGCATGGAGCTTGAAAATATACTGTTATGCAAAAACTACAATCACGCCCAAACGATTATTGAAAAAGCGAAATATGCGGGCCGCATTGCCGTCATCGGCGCGGGCTACATCGGCATCGAGCTGGTGGAAGCGTTCGAGCAGCTTGGCAAGCAGGTGACGCTGATTGATAATATGGATCGCATTTTGTACAAATATTTGGATCAGGAATACACCGATGTGATCGAAACGGATCTCGTCGCGCATGGCATTGAGCTTGCGCTTGACCAGACCGTGACGGGCTTCAAGGGTACAAACGGAGCAGTGAAACAGATTTTGACGACCAAAGGCGAATACGAAGCCGATCTTGTCATTATGTGCATAGGCTTCCGTCCTAATACAGAGCTGCTGAAAGGCCAAGTCGATATGCTGCCAAATGGCGCGATTATCGTCGACGAATATATGCGTACCAGCAAGCCTGATGTGTTCGCTGCCGGAGACAGCTGTGCCGTTATGTACAATCCAACTGGCCAGCATGCCTACATTCCGCTCGCAACGAATGCGGTCCGGATGGGAACACTTATCGGCAAAAACCTGCTGCAGCCGCGCGTGAAATATTTAGGCACGCAAGGAACGTCGGCCATTAAGCTTTTTGACTACAACATTGCATCGACGGGGTTGACTGAAACAGCTGCACTTGCTGCTGAAATGAATGTGAAAACTGTCACAATCGTTGAAAACTACCGTCCGGAATTTATGCCAACGTTTGAGGAGGTCACGCTGAAATTCGTCTATGAAGCGGACAGCGAGCGCGTCGTCGGTGCACAAATTTTATCGAAAGCGGATTTGACGCAAATGATGAATACGATGTCGGTGTGCATCCAAAACCGCATGACGATTGATGAGGTCGGTTTCGTCGACTTCTTCTTCCAGCCGCATTACAATAAGCCGTGGAGCTTGCTTAACCAGGCAGCTCTTCAAGCAGCAGCGCTTGCCCCTGCTGATAATGTGGATACGCAAGGTCAGCCAGCACGTGAGGCAAACCAAGCCGCTGCGGGAACACCGACAGCACCCGTCACTCCGGTGAAATAACCATTCGTACTGCTATCTTGCGCTCAGCCCTCCATTTTCCTGTAGGATGCAGCAAGGGATGTCCCCGCGCCTAATGGTCGGAGACATCCCTTTTCACCTTCACCATTATGTTAATTGAACAAGCTGTACCTTGCTCCTAAACAGGAAAAAACTTAACCATAAAATTTTCACGTTGACTTGAAGGTACCTCGCAAATATAAAACGTATTTGAATCATAATAATCTAATCTAGAGCCATTTTTGACGTCATTATATTTCATAATATCGTTGCCATTATTAATATCAATAGCCATGCTAAATTTAATATCATTGTTGATTTTACCATTTACGCTCACTTCAACCTCCATATATTTACATGAGCCAAACCATTTCGTCGAAAAATTGCCGCTTGTGCGACTTCTTTGATCACTTATAACTGAATTACTGGATACAACAACAGCGATTGGTCTGCTCATGATTCACACTCCTAAATTTAATGGGCTATCTTCATAAAAATTCATTTTGAATGATTTAATTGACATAGGGTTTAAATGTAATCATAAAATTTTTATTCGCTGGACATCTAACCTCACAAATGTATAATGAGTTGCTTCCTATATATCCCACTTGATCGTTATTCTTCACATCACGAGCTCTAACAGGATCACTGCCACTTTTATCTTCAGCAATACTGAAAGTTATCGTATTATCAATTTGACCATCGACTGTTACTTCAACCAACATGACATGGGCACCTCCAAACCATTCCGTAGAGAAGTTTCCACTTGAACGACTACCTTGCCCTGCTAAAGCATGTGGTTCTGACACAATAATCCCAATAGGCCTTTCCATAAACACAATCCCTCCTAGTTATAAGCTTGAAACTATTAAATGTAATTAACACTATAAATACCATATCAATACCAAATGGCATATACACCCAGATTATGATAATGGTATCCAAAAATAGAACTGGAAGTCCTTTTTTGGACATCATTTCATCAAGACTCCAGCGAACGGCTGCTACTGATGCAGTAGAGACACAGGCTGCTCCGGCTGCCAAAACGATCAAACAACGTGAGATGCTTATGATTAAAATACAGCAAGGGCTACTCCTGGAACTAAACGTTCCGGGGATAGCCCCTGTTTTATGCTTTAGGCAGCATACGGAAGGATAACGGTTGATGATTGTTGTTATCCCTTATTCCAAACCAGTTTATTATGAATTTTGAAGGGAATAAATACTAGAAAAATACCTGCTAATACGAATGCAGCTCCATAAATAACAAGCGATTGTGTATTTAGAGGGACATCAATACCTAATTCATTAATAACCATATTTTCACTTCTTGTCGGCAAAAGCATCAATTTTATACCTCGATAGCCAATATATAAGCCGACGATACATGCAATCATTTTAATATAAAGCCAGGATCTTCGCAGCTGCGCTGATTTAATTTCATCGATGTACAGCCAATAACCAATTACATTGAATAAAGTAAAGATGATTATCCATTTCCATTTCTTTTGAGTATGATTGACATACAAATTCGTAGTTGCCCAGACGATAAAGAGCAGCCAATATAAAATAAGCAATCCACGACCCATTAAATAAAATTTAAATGGAAATTTCCATAGCATCACATCAACAGCAATATCTGCATGGTCATTCTTGCCCTGAGACTGCAATGAATATTTATAGTTATTCGTAAACCAAATGCCGTTCGGAGAAGGATTTTCAAATTCCCCATAAGAATCGATAGGGGTACTCGCTGGATATACATATTCATAAGGATACTCTAAACTTGCTTTGCCGGCAGGAACCCGTTTAAAGCCGATTGCCGAAATGCTCGCATTATTTTTTAAAATCCCGGCTAGAAGCTCCTCTGACATTTCCTTATCACTATTAGCGTATATTTTAAACTCATCAAAAACTTGATTTACTTTGTTTTGCGATATATTGTCGTTCCATATGCTATATAGGAGCAAAATTGCGGAGCCTAAAACACCAAGTATAACAATGAGCGCTAAAAATCTCCTTGCTCTCGTTCGGCGAATCACATCATTTTCGGTTAATTCCTTCTTCAGTTTATCTACATCGCCGAATTTATCAAAGGCCGTTTGAATGCTCTCTTCCAAAGAAAGACCCTGGCTTTGCAATTCATCTATGGACTCCAACAAGTGGACTCGCATTTCTTCCTTAAGCTCTCTCACATGAGCGGTATCCCGTACATTTTGGTATAGCTCATCAATAAACACATCGACTTGCTTCATTATTCGACCCCTTCCAAAAAAGTGGAAAGCACTTGATTAATTTCAATCCACTCCTGTTTTTTCTGCCTCAATCGATCTACGCCCTCGGAAAGAATTTTATAATACTTCCTTCTGCTGCCCCCCGACTCGCTATCATTCCAATACGATTCTATAAGCCCATTTTTCTCCATTCTTTTCAAAGACAAATACATCGTTCCTTCTTTTAATTCAAATTGTGATTTGTGATGAGCCATTTTAGCCATCTCGTAACCGTACATATCTTTTTCAAACAGCAGCGAAAGAATAATAATATCGATATACCCCTTCAAAATCTCTTTCTCAATTGGCAAAAGGTGTCACCTCCTAAACTGCATTATATATTTATATACATTGCTATGCAAGGTAGTTAGTCAAAATAGGCACACATTCTGTTCATCCTTTGAGCAGCAAGAGAAAAAGCACCCCTCCCCTCTCATGGAGAGAGGCAAGGGATGCTTCGATTAAGGTTGGTAATACGCTCTAAAGTAAGCTCCTGAGTCGGTTGTGAGGTGGACTGGATCACGGTATTTTTTCAGATAGGTGCCAAAGGTCCAAAAGCGTCTGACGCTATCCTTAGTAAAATAAGTGGAAGTAGCCATCGGAACGGTAGTCAGCCCGTTTTTGTCCATCGTTTCGGGAGCGAGACGGCTGAATTTAAAAAATCCGTTCCCATTCCCATTGCCAATGGCGTTGTAGAAGCCCATAAGATCCATTTTCTCCGCATGCGTCTGGATCGTCATTTCCGTGAAGGCCATGTAAACACTATTATCGAGCTTGCGCCAAGTTGCAATGGAATCGGCAAAATAGTTCGCATAAACTCCCTTCGCTTCCCCCTTGCCCGTCACGGGAACATCGACGAAAATCATTCGGTGAAGCTTGACCGTAGCGACCTTCTTGGCCTTGATAGGGCTGTCGACCACATCAGCAAAGGAGGTAAACGGCATCCTGCTCCCCTCAACCTTCAAAGTAGCATCCTCGTGTGACAATATCAAATTCAAATCCTTCTGGCTAAGCTTGCTCGGATCCTCTACCCCAAGATGCGGCATATATCCTGTGTCATATGCATCTGCTATCGCATCCTTCAGGCTCATCCCCAGCTCCTCCAGCCTAACGAATTTGTAGCGCTTGCTATACCCATTTACAAAATGGTGATAATCCAATCCTATGCCCGGAATGCGCAGATAGGGCTCCAAGGTGCTGACATCAATGTGCTGCTCCAGGTCAATCCCCGCGCTTGCAACAGCTTCAGGCTTGTAGGTTCCGTCATTGTTAAAATAGGTTACTCTTTCGTATTTGAATTTCGTAATGCTGCTCAGGTTGCTGCCGGTTAATCCCACTTCACGCAGCTCATTTAAAGCCTGATAACCTTCAGCTTTGGTGCCCTCCACTCGCTTATAGCGGAGCAGACTGGCTGCCAGCTCAGCCTTCGAAATGGGATCAGCAGGCCGAAACGTGCCATCCTGCAGCCCTGTAATAATGCCCGTTCCTCGAATAACGGCGATGTACGGAATTTGCTTGTCCGCAATGCCGCCTTTATAAGTCTCAGGAGTAGGCAGCAGCGTATTCACCGTATCCGCCAGCGCTTGCTTGAAGCTTTCGTCGGACGCCGCAAGTCCGCTAGCCATCCATTTCATGATCTCAAAACGGGTCACCGCCTTGTCAGGCTGGAAGCCATTGGGGTAGTCATTTTTCGCAATCATTCCAAGGGCAACGAGCTTGCGCACATCGCTGCGGCTGCTATGCTTGTCCAGATCAGGAAATACCGACGCGGCATCCGCCATGTCGGGCTTTGGCAATTGGGTAACCCGGCTCAGCATGCTCGCCGCCTCAGCTCGTGTAAGGGCATTATCCGTCTTAACGGCTGAGCTTGCGGCGAACTCTTGAATAACCGCTCTCGCCGACACCACTTGCTCCCTAGGCAAATAAAAGAGTGACATAAGCAGAATAATCAAGCCTGTTACACCGATACGATAATAAAATTTAAAAATGATGATTCAACCCTCTCAACTTTATAATGTTATAAAAATAAATAATAAGCATAACCCCAAAATGATTTTCCTCTAGTTCTTTATACCCTTCATATTCATTTCACTCGTCCAATTCTACCACTATATAGGTGTTTTTTATAGTTTAAAAGCAGGACAAAACGCAAATTAATAATCATCTATTAGCCCATAATTAATGTCACTTTATATAACATTAATATGCCACAAACTAAAGCTGAGCTAGTAAAAAAGACAAGCTTCTACACACAAAAACATTGAAACCAGCTAAAAATTTGAAAATCACTCCTAAAAATCATCCTTTCATCCCATTCAAAAATAACTATTGACTTGTAAAGTACTTTTAATTTACTATTCATGTTATAAAACATAACAAACACTTTCATTCGACTGATCCACCTATAGAAAGGAGAGGTTCCCAGTGGGGGTAGCAAATGAACTTGATATTTATATAGCCATTAAAGATGCCATTATTCAGCAAAAGCTGCGCCCTAGCATGCAGCTCGTCGAGGAGGTTATTGCCGAATCGTTCGGCGTCAGCCGCACGCCTGTACGCAATGTGCTGCGCAAGCTGGCAGGCGAGAAGCTTGTGACGGTTATTCCATACAAGGGAACATTCGTTGCATGCCCTACGGTCGATGAGGCCAAGGAGGTTTTCGAAATGCGCAGAGTCATAGAAGCTTCCAGCGTGAGAAAAGTAAGTGGAAAGCTGACCGCCGATCAGCTCGGACAGTTAAGCAGGCTGCTTGATGAAGAGCATCAAGCTCATCACAACGGCGATCCTTTGCTCGCCTTGCGGCTCTCGGGCAACTTCCATCTCAAAATCGCCGAGTTCACGGGCAATAATTATTATTACCGCTATTTGGAGGAGCTTATATCGCTCACCTACGTGATCATCGCCCTATATGGCATGAGCAAGCATATGCATTGCAGCGATCATCGGCGATTAGTGCTTTTAATCGAGCAAGGCGACGCGGAGCAGGCGGAACGTTTGATGATCGAGCATTTAAAGGAAATTGAAGATACGCTCCAGTTCGAAGAAAAGGGAACGGCCCCTCAGTCCTTAAGCGAGGTTTTCCGCTTCGCAAACGGTCATTACGCCAGTGCGAAAAGCTGAGACGGCAGGCCGATCATTTTTTTTGCACAGGATTGTATCCAATCTTGGATTTCATGTTGGATGGGATACCTTCATAAATGGGATACAACAAGGGACATGTTTGGTAGAAAGCGAGGGATAGCGATGAAGTTGATGGTGCGAAATGCAGGAAAGCGTTTTGGTGAACGGACGATATTGAAAAATGTCGATTTGACGGTGGATGCTCATGAGTTCGTATGCATTCTCGGACATAGCGGCTGCGGCAAATCTACGCTGCTTAATATGATCGCCGGCTATTTGCTGCCTGATGAAGGGGAACTGCTCGTAGATGGCGAGCTGATTCGCGGACCTTCCAAAGCTCGCGGCATGGTTTTTCAAGATCACGCTCTGTTCCCTTGGTACACGGTGCTTGAAAATATAAGCTTTGGGCCGGAAGTCCAAGGTGCGGGAAAAGCAGAGGCTAAGAAAGTTGGCAGACAGTTTTTAAGCCTGGTTGGCTTGGAGAAATATGCGGATCAATACCCAGCCGAATTGTCAGGCGGGATGAAGCAGCGGGTAGGCATTGCCCGGGCGCTTGCAAGCTCCCCCGATATTTTGCTGATGGATGAGCCTTTCGGAGCTCTGGATATATTGACCCGCGACATGATGCGCAGAGAGCTGCGCCGCATTTGCGAGAAGCTAAAGCCCACTACTTTGTTCGTGACACACAGCATAAGCGAAGCGATTTATTTGGCTGACCGGGTTGTCGTTATGAAAAATGGTGTCATTGCTGATGAATTTAAAGTCGACATTCCGCATCCCCGCACCTTCGATATGCCCGGCTTCGGCGAGGCTATGCAGCGAATCGAGCACGTATTGATGGAGAATGAACGGGAGGAGGCCGTACAATGAGCGAGACATCAGGTTCTTTCACAGCCGAGGGAGCGCAAGCGGGCAAGCTTGGGGCACATCAGGCCATACGCAGGTTGAAGGCTAAGCCTAGCTCCAGCTTTATGCGAACATCGAATTTCATTCCTTATCTGGCCTTTTTCATACTATGGGAAGTATTTTCTCAAATAAATATGAAAGCGGCCCTGTTTAATCCGCTTTTTCTCCCACCCCCTTCACTCGTTATTATTGATGCTTGGGCACTTGCGCAAACAGGCCTTCTCTTTGACAGCTTGCTGTCCAGCACTTTGCGTATTGCCGCCGGTTTTGTAATCGGCTGTGTGCTTGCCGTTTTTATCGGCGTATTAATGAGCAAGTTTCGTCAGGTAGAGCGCTGGATGTCTCCTCTGCTGAATTTAGTAGGTCCGATTCCGGCACTCGCCCTGCTCCCTCTGATTATTATCTGGTTTGGAATCGGCGAATTTCCGAAGGTGCTGCTCATTGCCTGGACGACGTTCCTTCCGGTATTGGTGTATACGGTAGACGGGTTCAAAACCGTCCCATCCACCCTTATCCGTTCGGCGATGAGCCTTGGCGCTTCGGAGCGGCAAATTTTCAGAAGAGTGCTGCTTCCCTCCGCCATTCCGAGTTTCATTGTGGGGGCCAGAGTCAGCCTTGGCTTATCCTTCTCCGCACTAATCGTCTCCGAGATGATGGGAGCCAAATCCGGACTCGGCTATATTATCGTAGATGCGCGGAATTATTTTAAAATTTCCAATATGTTCGTCGCCATTATTTGTATTGGCTTGATTTATAGCATTTTCTCGGCGCTGCTTAAGCTGCTGGAGAACAAAGTTCTTAGCTGGCGTAAAGGAGGGATGAACGAGGCGGTTGAGAAGTAGCATGCACACCTAGGGGAGCTTGACTCGCTTTATGCAGCTGGCAGCATCATGAAATTAAAACTTGGAATTTAGAGACAAAAAACAATGGGTATAGGGAGAGATTACGATGGCTAATCAGAAAAAATGGGTTCAACAATTTTTGGTCGTTTCCGCTCTGGCATTGGCGTTGACGGCATGCGGAACGAAAGAAGAAGCTACGAGCGCAAGCGGAAACGTAAGCTCTGCCCCTACTGCCGCGGCTGCAGAAACAAGCTCGCCTGAGGCTGCTGCCGATAACACTCCCGAGACGACAACCGTTACACTCGTCGGCGTACGCGACGCCCAAATTTCCTCCCAGCAAATTATTGCCGATAAGCTTGGCTACTTCAAGGAAGCAGGCCTCGATGTAACAAGCCAGCTCATTGAAAGCGGCCCGGATATTGCTCCTTTGGTTGCGGGGGGCAGCGCTCCTGTCAGCATACAGACGAACTTTATGGATATTATTTTGAAATCCTCCAATATTCCCGTGAAAATTGTAGCCCCGCTAGCCCAAATTGCCGGTACACAAGCAGTCGTTGGCTCCAGCAAGCTGGAATTGAAAAGCGCTAAGGATCTGGAAGGCAAAACAATCGGTATTCCAAGCGGAGCAGATGTCAAGTTCGCCATCGATAATATGGGCAAGGAGCTTGGCGTTGACGTAAGCAAAATCAAATACGTCAACCTTGCGCCGAGTGACGCCGTTGTCGCTTTACAAAACGGGTCTATCGATGCGATGGCCGCTTGGGAGCCGTTCATTACGAAGGCGATTCAAGGTGGCGGCAAGTTTCTGTTCAGCGGCACAAAAAGCGAGCTTCCTGATAAAACGGGCGCTGTGAACTGGATGAGCGTGCATACGACGGTACAGGTAACCGACGATTATTTGAAGGAAAACCCGAACACGATTAAAGCAATGCTTGGTGCTCTAGAGAAAGCGACAGCTTACATTAATAACAATCGGGAAGAAGCGATTAAAATATTGGCGCCAGAGCTGCACTTAACCGAAGATGAGCTTAGGGAGATTATGAACCGCAACGTATATGCCATGGAAGTAAACGATACTTACATTAACGGGAGCAACGGCCAGGCCGTAGGCGAATATTTGAAAAGTGTAGGAAATATTAAAAGCATCCCTGATTTCGCTTCGTACCATGATCTGAGCTTGCTCAAAGCGCTTGATCCTGCGCTAGTAACCGAGTAACAGAGTAGCTGAGTAGATATAAAAATAAGAGGAACATAAAGGGAAGGGAAGGCTGAGCCCTTGTGGTTCTGCCTTCTATGTTTATAACCTCCTGATCGGACAGAGGTGAGCTTATGAAGGAACCATTGGATTTAATCATCCGGGACGGCTCGGTTGTCCTAAGCCATGATGTTCGCCAAATGGATATTGGTATCCACAATGGGCGAATTGTACAGCTGGCTGAGCGGCTGACGACTCCTGCCAAGCAGACGGTTCAGGCAACCGGCATGATTGTAATGCCCGGCATGATCGACGCCCATGTCCATTTGAACGAGCCGGGACTTGGGGATTGGGAAGGCTTCGCCAGCGGCTCCGCAGCTCTTGCGGCAGGCGGCTGCACCACCTATATAGATATGCCGCTAAATGGCATTCCTCCGACCGTTACCGTTGCTGCATTGGAGCAAAAGCTGGCCGCTGCGCAAGGAAAATCTGTTGTGGATTATGCGTTATGGGGCGGGCTTGTGCCGGGGCATCTCGATGACTTGCAAGCGTTGGATGAGGCTGGCGTCATTGGCTTCAAGGCCTTTATGTCTTCTCCCGGAGATCCGTCGGAGGATGCCTTTCGCGAGGTGGATGATGCGACGCTGCTGGCAGGGATGAAGGTTATCGCGGAGCTTGGACATGTGTTGGCGCTTCATGCGGAAAGCGAGCCCATCGTCTCTGCATTGACGAAAGAAAAGCTGGCCAAGGGCGAAATAGGTGCGGCAGATTATACCGCCTCGCGTCCGGTGCAAGCTGAACTTGAGGCGGTTGAACGGGCTCTCCTGTTCGCAGAGCAGACGGGATGCGCTTTGCATTTTGTCCATATTAGCAGCGCCGATGCCGTCCAGACGATAGCCAATGCTAAGAAGCGCGGTATGGATGTGACCTTGGAAACTTGCCCACATTATTTGGTGCTCACAGACCGTGATTTGGAGCTGATTGGTCCAGCAGCCAAATGCGCCCCTCCATTACGGAGCAAATCCGAGCAGGAAAGGCTGTGGGCGATGCTTGCTGCTGGACATATCGATATGATCGCCTCCGACCATTCCCCCTGCCCGAGCGAATTGAAGCAATCGGACAATTATTTTACGGCGTGGGGTGGCATAGCGGGAGCGCAAAATTCGCTGGAGCTGATGATTGATGAAGGCTACGCGAAGAGAGCGATTCCACTCCCGGTGCTTAGTCGGATGCTGTCATTCGCGCCCGCCACAAGGTTTGGCCTCAGCGATACGAAGGGCGAAATACGGCTCGGAGCGGATGCGGACCTTGTTATGGTTCAGCTCAATGCTCCATATACCCTTGAAGCCGAGCATCTCTATCATCGTCATAAGCATAATCCTTATATCGGCAGAAAATTCGGCTGCCGTGTCATGGCTACTTGGAGCCGAGGCAATTTGGTATATGAGGTTAAAAGTGGCATTGCACAGCCGTTTGCAGGGCAATGGAAGAGCGGTGCTCCCGCTTGTGCTAAGCAGCAGGTGTGATCTCTCACGTATTCGCACTATTTTTAGCTGATAAAATGAAGCAGCCCTTCAATTTCTCTCTAATGAGAACTGAAGGGCTGTTTTCACTTATAGAGGAACTTAAATAGCTGTCGAAGAAGCAGCAAATCGTTCTTGGTGCTGCCGCTACCGTGCCAACGCTCAGATGGGCGAAGCGGATCGACGGCGCCTAGCCGTTCGATGCTGCAGCAGCTGTATGAAAGGAAGCGACCGCCTCTCCTCCTTGCTTCTAAGTTAGGTTTTAGCTTGAATGTTCACGACGAAGGGGACGATAAACGTCTTCCCGCCGCGCTGAAATTGTCCCCATATTTTATATACACCAGGCTCTGGAAACTCGGTGGCAAAAACAGCATCTGGACCCTTTGCAGACTCATCCAGCGGATGCACATGCAAATATTTTGCCAAATCTCCGCTAATAATGACGACATGGCCCACAGCGCCCAAATAAGGCTCTAAATCTGTAACCGGCTCACCCGTCGCTGCATCCTCAAGGGTGTACGTGAGCTTAGCTTCCTCGCCCGCTTTCGTCGTTGACAGCGCGAGCTTCACCTGCTGTCCTTCCACCGTCTTCACAAGCTCTTGGTCTGCCTTAAGCTCGACTTTAGCAGCAGCTTGCCCCGTAACTTCCACCTCTGTACTCATCGTCTGCTGCGCGGCACCTGTTGGAATAAAATCGGCAAACAGCTTGTATGCGCCAGCGGCCGGGAACGTTTCCTTCACTGTAAATTTGCCGCCACTTTCATAATTCGGGTGTATATGTGAAAAATAGTTCAAGTCGCTGCTTACGGCAATCAAATGCATAAGCTTCTCATGGTTCAAATCAAACTTCTCGATTGGCCCACCCGCAGCATCCGTGACATTAAGCTCAATGACTTCTTCCGCGCCTGCTGCTGGCTGTCCACTCTGGAAGCTCCACAACACGTCGGCATTTGCCTGTTCATGCTCCATACCGTCCATATCTCCATGGCCGCTATGACCGTTATTGCTTTCTGCCTGCTCGCTCCCATCATGCCCATTGTGTGCGCCTGACTCCGCAGCTTCCGGTGCAGCTGCCGGACTGGACTGCTCATGCCCTTCATGACCGCCTGCACTTGTGCCGCTAGTGTTTGCGCTATTCGAACCGCATGCTGCCAGCATGCCCGCAAGCGCGATCATCGTCATATAGAGCGCCGCTTTACTTTTTGCCATTTTCCTTTTCCCAACTCCTTTTTTAAAAAACACAAAAAGCCGCTCCTTCTCCAAAGACCAAACCATCTTGCTATGTTCGCTTCGGAAAAAGAGGGCTCTGCAAGCTTAGCTTATGCCCCGTGTTATACGACGTCGAAACCGGTGTTTTCAATCGCTTCTTTAATGGAAGCCAGTGATACTTTCTTTGCATCAAACTCCACCGCTACTTGTCCAGCTGCTAAATCGACTTTACCGCTTGCTCCCGCTTCATTTACAGCCTTCTCCACTGTGCTCACGCAATGTCCACAGGACATGCCTTCTACTTTAAGTGTTACATTTTCCATCTTTATAGCCTCCTTGAGTGATGTTTTATTATTTCATTAATTTCTTTACGGTAATCAACAGCTCGTCAATAACTTCATGCTCGCCTGCCTGAATGCGATCGACAATACAGCTTTTCATATGCCCTTCCAGCAGCAGCTTGCCTACCCCGTTTAATGCCGATTGCGCAGCTGCTATCTGAGTGAGCACATCATCGCAATACGTATCCTTCTCAATCATCGCCTTCACGCCGCGGATTTGACCTTCCACCTTGTTTAGACGCCTGATCAAATTCGCTTTCGTTTCATCGGAATGGTGGCTCAGACGCTCCATGGACTGGCCGTCGCCTGCACCGCCTGAATCCATATGCTGATGCAAACAAGCCGATTTCGTTTTTTTGTCCATTTCAATACCTCCAGGGGGTATAGCATAAGCTTATTTTTATATTAGCATACCCCTACAGGGTATGTAAAGCCGTATAAAAGGCTAGATGCATAGAATCAAAAAAACAGCAGCTCCAGACCATAAATGCGTGTCCTGAACTGCTGCTTTTGGGAAAAATAAGATCATATAGGGTCGGGCATGAGTTCGTTTAGTGAATTTCTTTCTTGCTAAAGTTGCCGCCGCTCACATCAGATACATGCTCAATGGCAACGAATGCGCGGGGATCAATGTCATGGACGATGGATTTAAGCTTCGCCACTTCCAGACGGTTGACTACGCAGTAGATCATTTGCGTTTCTTCTCTGGAATAGCCGCCTCTTGCCTGAATATAAGTTGTGCTTCTGCCCAAGCGGCTCATAACAGCTTCAGAAATTTCCTCGTATTCGGCAGAAATAATGGTAACCGATTTGGATTCATCGAGACCCTCCACCACAATATCCATCACTTTCGTCGCGATATAATACGTGAACATCGAATACATGGCGGAATCCCATTTGAAGACGAAGCCTGCCAAAATGAAGATGAACACGTTGACGATCATAATAAATTGTCCAACCGGCATGGAAAACTTCTTCGAGGCTAAAATCGCCAAAATTTCCGTGCCATCCAGCGATCCGCCAAAACGGATAACGAGACCGATACCACCGCCGAGAATAATACCGCCGAACAATACAGCAAGCAGCTTATCCTCTGTAAAAGCGTCAACGTGATGCAGCATTTGCGTCGTTACGGACATGACCACGATACCGTATAAAGTAGATATCGCAAACGTTTTACCAATTTGCTTGAAGCCGATGAACAGGAATGGCAGGTTCAAGAGGAAAATAAAAATACCCAGAGGCTTGTCAGTCAGGTGAGAGATCATAATCGAAATACCGGTAATTCCTCCGTCGATGACGCTATTTGGGACGAGGAACAATTCCAGTGCGACGCCCATGAGGACGGCTCCGATTGTAATAAACAGCGTTCGTTTCAAAATTTCAAGCTTTGAGAGCTTCTTATGCGCTTTTGCCATACTTTGCCTCCGACTATTTTCTTTTAAGACTAGCATAGAAATGGATATTTTTCAAAACAACGGCTGGAAATATTGCAAGAATGTCGTCAGTCGCATATAATTAGACCGATCAGTCGGTCTATCAGGAGGGACAGCAAATGGTCAAGGGACGTTCAGATGGTGAAGAAACCAAACGCCGCATCGCCTCCACGGCAAAGCAGCTTTTTGTCCAGAAAGGCTATGGCGCCGTTTCCATGAACGAGGTATGCGAGAGCAGCAAGGTCAGCAAAGGCAGCCTATATCATCATTTCCCGAGCAAGGAACAGCTTTTCCTTGCAGTGGTTGAGGAAGACAGTGAGCAATGGCGCTTGGCATGGGATCGTAAACGAGAGATGCTGACTACTGTTGAGGAACAGCTTTATGCACTTGCCGAGCATTACGCCCATGATTTTCAAAATCCGCTTATGAAAGCCATGGAGGAATTTTCGCGCAGCCAGGCGTTCACACAGGAGGAAATCTTCAATCGCCTCCTCCAGATCATGAATAACGCATCGCAAGCCTGCCGCGACCTTATTCGCGAGGGGCAAGCCAGTGGCCTATTTGTTGCTTGTGAGGAGGAAGAGCTTGTTTTGATTGTCAGCAGCATGATGGAGGGCCTTGGAAAAGTGTATTATACGATTGACAGGGAGCAGGAACCGGATCGGGTCTCTAAGCTGTTTCATCTGGCAGCCAAGCTGCTGTTGAATGGTATACGCGCTAAGTGAAGGATAGCTGGCGCTTTTTTTTAGCTATTAATTAGACCGGTTGGTCGGTCTATAATCGAAGGGAATGAATACCATGTTATATCAGAACCGTACTTTTCGCATTATTCTTTTTTCTGATGTATTGCAGCAGCTGGCGATTTGGATTCGCAATATGGCACTCCTCTTTTTTGTCATGGAGCAGACAAATGGCAATAAGGTAGCCGTATCCCTGCTGTCGATTTTGGAATACGCGCCGATTCTTATCTTTTCCATCGTTGGCGGCGTGCTTGCCGACCGCTGGAATCCGAAGCGCACGATGATTGCGAGCGACCTGCTCAGTGCCGTGTCAATTGGCGTTATTTTGCTCATGCTCGCCAACGATTGGTGGGGCGCGCTTTATGCATCGGTATTCGTGTCGGCAATACTAAGCCAATTTTCACAGCCTTCGTCGGCAAAGGTGTTCAAGCGGCATATTCCAGAGGATCAGGTTCCCGCCGCAATTGGCCTTTCGCAAAGTCTGTCGTCGTTGTTTCTTATTCTTGGCCCGATTGTAGGAACGGCGATTTATCAATGGGCAGGAATCACTACATCGCTGCTTGTGCTGCCTGTGTTATTTCTATTGTCAGCCGCCGCGCTCACACTGCTGCCTAAGGAAAACAAATCACAGGAACGTTCAAACGTTTCCTTTAAAAATGATTTAACTGCCGGCTACCGTTTCGTAATGGCTGAGAAAAGCTTATTGCGATTATTTTTAACCTTCGCCTTCATCGGTCTAGCTGCAGGGCTCGTTCAACCGCTAGAAATATTTATAGTGACCGAAAGGCTTGGCCTTAGCAAGGAAAATGTGCAGTGGTTTGCCACCGTCGACGGCATTGGCCTGCTGCTGGGCTCGCTGCTTGCAGCGCTGTTGCCCAAGCTGCTTCAAGCTAAATTTTTGCTGCCGCTCGCGCTCGCCTTTCTTGGCTTTACGTTTATAGTGGAAGGGTCCTCTATCTGGCCGCTGGTGACTGGAGCATTTCGCTTCGCCAATGGCATGCTGCTCGCCGTTCTTAATACGGCAGTTGCCAGCTTTGTCATTGCAAAAATTCCCGATGAAATGGTCGGCAAGGTCAATGGTCTGATGACCCCATTGTTCACAGGGGCAACCCTGCTTGGCACAGCCGTATCCGGACTGCTCTCGACTTCGATCGGCTTGGTTCCTGTCTACCTTATAGCGGCAGCCGTGTGTTTGATATCCGTGCTTCCCTCGCTCAAGGTGCATTTTCAGAAAAGAGACGCAGCCGCCTTTGTAGATGAGCAAGCACTATAGACAGACGATCATCGCGTTTCCTTCCGGATCTGCGGCAAAAAAATGATGCTCCTGCTCGATTCCTTGAAGGATTCGGGCTTGTTTGCCCTGCATGAATGGGTACGCAGCTTGTATATTCGAGGCACGCAGCATAAAGGTAGGGAATCGGTCCCAATCAGGATGGCTGCGATTATCATCAAGCAAAATCCCTGGGCCTTTTTCTAAATCAAACCAATAGACCGGCCCTCCATCCTGGCGTTCAGAGCTAATCGCTTGGCCTAACAGACGGGCATACCACTTCGTTGCCCTTTCCACATCTTGAACAGGCACTACAATGGAGGGAATGAGCAGGCTTATAGGAGATTCAGCAGGTTCGGCTAAATTAGGCGCTGGAGGTATCCACTCCGAATAAACGATCAACAGCCGATTGCCTTCTGAATCGGTTATCTCAAAGCAGGCTAGTCCATCATGAACATGTTGGATTGGAAGTTAATCACATCGTTTTTCTTTTGTCATATAATCTCGACCAGAAGCGCTTCCTCCGAGCATGATCGTGAACTCCCAGCCTGTCAGCCTTCCAGCCACTCGCTCGCCTCCAGCTCCAGCATCGCCCATTCGCAAAAAGCTAAGGACGTCCGCGTATCCATCTTTCGTTTGCTAAGCAGCAAATATCGCCCAAGCAGCCGTGCATTTTTCTTGCGTGCATTCTCCCCGCTTACCCGCCTCTCCTCTAGAGCACGCATAAGCCCTTCGTAACGTACCAGCTCACTCCTGCAAAACGCTTCGCGCGTAGCAAGGAGCTCCTTCGCCTTTTCCGGCTCTGACAGCCATAAGCCATACAGCTTAAAATGCAGCTCGTCCCGCAGCACAGGATTTTCCGCAGGCAGCTCCACCCATCTTCCCAGCTCCGTTAGCCCTTTATCGGTAATGGAATATTCCTTCTTGTCCGGCTTTTCCTGCTGCTCGATCCGCTCAAAAGTGATGTAGCCGTTTTGCTCCAGCGCGGCAAGCAGCGGGTAAATTTGACTGTGGCCCGCCTGCCACAGCGGCTTTATTTTTTGCGCTAAATCATAGCCTGTCAGTGGACTGGCGCTTAGCAAAGCAAGCAATCCGTAGGATAAAGTGTTTAATCGCATCGTATAACGGCCTCCCACTATGTCAATATTGACATATAAAATGCATAAGTGTAACATAGATAACACAGAATATTATATGTAAAAGTAGACATATAAGCAATGACAGGAGGACATTTGTTTTGGAGGAGCAGACGACTACGGTACGATTTTGGCCAATTATGATTGCGATTTTCTTCGGAACGTTCCTTTCCGTGCTCAGCACAACGACGATTAATATTGCGCTTCCGCTGCTGATCGAGCATTTCCATTCGGAGCTTTCAACGATGCAGTGGATGGTGACGGGCTTCATGCTGGCAACCGGGGTCATATCGCCACTCGTCGGGTATTTAGGAGGACGATTCAGTTATAAACGATTATATTTATACGCGCTGGTCGGCTTTACGCTATTTTCGTTATTGTGCGCAGCCGCATGGGATACGACGTCGCTGATCGTATTTCGAATGCTGCAAGGGGCATGCAGCGGGCTTATTATGTCCTGTACGATGACGATTATATTTCAGGTTGTGCCGAAGGAGCGCCGGGCATTTGCGGTAAGCCTATGGTCGCTGTCGGCGATGGTCGCGCCTGCGATTGGCCCGACTTTCAGCGGCTGGCTGCTGCAGCAGGCAAGCTGGCATTGGCTGTTTTTGTTCAATGTGCCGATCGGGCTGATTGCGATTATTTTGACCCAAAAGCTAATTCCTTATTATCGGATGAACATCCCCAAATCGCTTGATATTCCAGGCGTCATGACCGTTATTCTTGGCAGCCTGGCACTGCTCGTAGCTTTCAGTGAGGGCAACAGCTGGGGCTGGAGCTCATGGCAAACGCTGCTGCTTATGGCTGCAGGCGTCGCTTTGCTGGGCCTCTTTATTTGGCGGGAGCTGACGGCCAAGGAGCCGCTGCTGAATTTGCGGGTATTCCGCATTCGCCGCTTTACCGTTATGCTGAGCATCTACGGTATGGTGACGGTCGCGCTGTACACGGGGACGTATTTGACTCCGCTGTTTTTGCAGCAGGTACAGCTCGAAAGCCCCCTTGCAACAGGGCTGATTTTGCTGCCCTCCTCCGTCATATTGGCGCTTCTAAGTCCAATTGCCGGAAAGCTGTATCCGAAGCTTGGAGCGGTGAAAATGATCAGCATCGGCATCGTATTTATTTTTGCAGGGCTGTTTATGCTGAGCTGGCTGCATATGGATACGGCGTATAGCTTCGTACTGTGGGGAATGATCATTCGCAATATCGGGCTTGGCTTTGCTTCCGTTCCGAGCAGTACCGCCTCCATGGAAGAAATTCCGCCTGAGTGGTCCGGTCATGCCGCTTCCATCAGCAACTGGATTCGCAATGTGCTCAGTTCCTTCGCTATTGCAGTGTTTACGGGACTCATCTCCAGCCGTTCCGCCATCCATAGCAGCGAGCTGATCCAGTCTGGCGCTACTGATACGAATACGATTCGCCTAATGTCGTTTACAATGAGCATTAATGATGTGTTTGTGGTCGGTGCCATTACAGTGCTGGCCGGCTTCCCTCTCTTGCTGCTGCTTAAACAGCGGAAGGGGCGGGCGGCGGTTTTGCAGCCAAGCAGGTTATGAATGATGGGTTAATGAGATTATGAACACCAAAGCACCCAACACCAATACAACAAAGCACCAATGAAATGGGCAATTGCGCCTGCTTCATTGGTGCTTTTCGATTTGAAGCCTATTTTATTCTGATGCTTTACAGCTCCAGCAGCTCGCGTTTTTGGGCTTCAGGGTCAGCAATTACTTGAATGCTATGGTTGAAAATGAGCGTCGAACGCTCCGGCTTGCTGTATGCAGGCCAAGTGACATTTTCAACATTAGGCGCGCCTTGTTTGGCGAAAGCAAGCCACGCATCCTGCATGCGCCAAGCTAACTGCCTCATGGACTCATCGGGTGTAACGCCCATGTTCTGCATTTGCTCCAGCGTATTGAACACAAAGAAGATTTCAATGGCGTGAATCGCTTTATTCAGCAGCGGGTGCTCCGGAAGCACCCAGTCAAAACGATACATCCATACAGGCGCATGCTCGCTTTGTGCGGTGGCGAACTGCAGGGACGAACGCCAGAAAAAGGCTTCGGTCATCATTTGCGCTTGTCCGTCTGACGTTTGCGGATAAGCAGCCGCGGCTGTGGCCGCGTTTTTGATATCCGGCGCCATAAAAGCCAACGCTTTGGTCATATCAAGATTATCATCAAAAGGCATATCGGGCCGGATGAAAAAATGCCCCTCATTCAAATTCGTCCCGATTAGCAGAGGAATGTCCGCCGCTGCCCCTTCCTGAATGGCCTCAAGCGGCGTCTGCGGAAGCGTCGCCTCGTCGGGCACCGGTTGAAACAGCAGCGCAAATCGGTCTCCCGCCTGCTCCTTCAGCTTTTCTCCTGCTGCAAAAATCTGCTCCGCCGGCACGCTCCTTAGCTTATCCAACTCAGATGGGCTAATGCCGAGAGCTTGAAGCAGGCCTGCCCGGATGGCATCCGCTTGCTGAGGCGCAATGGACTGTGAGGCACCGCTTTGCATAATGGCACGATTGTACAAGCCTTTCGCCTTCGGCATAGCCAGCAGTGCTGCAATGCTCATGCTGCCTGCTGATTCGCCAAAAATGGTGACGGCAGCGGGATCGCCGCCGAACGCCGCGATATTATTTTTCACCCATTCCAGTGCTGCTATTTGATCTAGAAGTCCTGCATTCGATACGAAGGAGCCGCCAAGCGGCGCGAGATGCAGAAACCCGAACGGCCCTAGACGATAATTGATCGTTACGACGATCACATTTCCTCGCTTCACCAGCTCTGATCCATCATAGAGAGGCAAGCTTCCTGCTCCAGTCAAGAAAGAGCCGCCATGAATCCATACCATAACTGGAAGCGGCGCGGCTGCATTTTCAGTAACGGCTGCTTCCGGTGCCCATACATTCAAATAAAGGCAATCTTCAGATTCGTGGAACGTACCTGCGGCAAACTCCGCTGACGTCCCATTGTGTCTCGGCTGTATATTTTCAGGGCCAAAATGGAAAGCTTCTCTGACGCCTTCCCACTGCTCAGGCGGAACAGGCGCTGCAAATCGCAGCTCATCTACCGGCGGCTTGGCAAAGGGAATTCCCTTCCAAACGGAAACTCCGTTCAACTGCTGCCCTTTAACCGCGCCATCCTTCGTATTTACCTCGATCGTTGACATGCTTCACTCTCCCTCATTGCCCATAATAGAACGCAAAAAATGTTGAAAACAAACGAAATGACCGATTTGTTTTTTCGGTCAGTCCCTTATTATTTATGATAGCAAATGGGCGTCCGCTTATCAATTTTATGCCTTTTTAACTTCTAATTTCCTGATCCTAAGGGGCTTCTAGTTCCATCCATAATCCATTTAATGATGAGCTGTTTTTACTAAAGGAAATATACTTGGTTGCAGACGAATAAGGATTTATTTTAAAAATGCAAAAAGCCGTCCCCGCCATTTTACTGACGGATGGACAGCCCTGTTATTATTGCAGATTGTATACTCCCGCTAAAATTACGCCGCTTTCTGACTTCCCTTCTGATCCTTGCGCTCCAGCGCCATGCTCCACCCACTCAGCAGCACCGCTCCCAGCACCATCAACGCGCCGATCCAGGTCGTATGAATAAGCCCGATGGAAGCAGCAATGATGCCGCCAAGATAAGCACCGATAGCAATTCCTGCATTAAAGGCAGCAATATTAATCGCCGAGGCCACATCAACTGCACGCGGCACAAACCGTTCGGCCAGCATCACAACGTACACCTGCAAACCCGGCACGTTCATAAAATGCAGCAGTCCCATCGCAATAATCGTCACTAGACCGATGATTTTGAAAGGCGCCGTAAATGTCAGGATAACGAGCACAACGGCCTGTACCATAAACATATAAAACAAAGCAACAATCGGGTTGCGGTTGGCAAGCTTTCCGCCAATCATATTACCGAGCGCAATCGCAATACCGTATACGAGCAAAATAACCGTGACCGTTCCCGATTTAAATCCGGTTATTTGCTGCAATAGCGGGGATAAATAAGTGAATACGACAAATGTGCCACCGTAGCCCAAGGCGGTGATGGCGAACAGCAGCAATAGCCGGCCATTTTTGACCAATTGCAATTGATCTTTAAAGGAAGAACGGGCTCCTTTGCGCAAATCGCCTGGAATGAGCAGCAGGTTCGCGATAAACGCAAGAACGCCGACAATTACAATAGCGACAAAAGCCGTTCGCCAGCCCCACAGCTGGCCGATAAATGTACCGAGCGGCACACCGGTTACCGTCGCAACGGTCAATCCGCTGAACATAATCGAAATCGCGCTGGCACGGCGGTTCGCCGGAACAAGGTCTGCCGCAATCGTCGAGCCAATCGACATAAATAGGCCATGCGAAAAAGCCGAAACGACGCGCGCGATCAGCAGCACCTCAATGCTAGCCGATGCTGCCGCTAAGCTGTTGCCGATAATGAAGATGAGCATAATCCACATGAGCAGCGTTTTGCGTGACAAGCTGGACGTTAGGGAGGTAAGGATGGGAGCGCCAATCGTTACACCCAGTGCATAAAGCGAAACAGTCAGCCCCGCTGACCGAAGCGATACCTGCAAGTCCTCTGAAATCAGCGGCAGCAGCCCGACGCTTATAAATTCCGTGGTACCAATGGCAAATGCGCTAACGGCGAGAGCCAGCAGTGCCAATGTGCTTCTTTTTTGATTAATAGTCATGTTATATTGCCTCCTATTCTGTCGTGTATCTATTGGGTACGGTTCACTTCGCGAGTAGCCGCAATGGATCGATAAATGCTATGATAGGTTATATCTATCCAAAAGAATAGTACGTACTTTTCAGTACTGTAGGCACTAAAAAGTACCTATAAATACCGATCAGCAAGGAGGAGCAGCATGACAAAGAAGAAATACAATATTTCCGTAGAAGCGACGCTTGAGGTAATCGGAGGAAAATGGAAATGCGTCATTCTGTGCCATCTCACCCACGGCAAGAAGCGGACTAGCGAGCTGAAACGGCTCATGCCAGGCATTACGCAAAAAATGCTCACTCAGCAGCTCCGCGAGCTGGAGGACGATGGAATCGTGAACCGGATTACGTATAATCAAGTGCCGCCTAAAGTCGAATACGAGCTGACCGAATACGGACTCAGCCTCGACAGCATTTTGAGCGCCCTCTGCAACTGGGGAGAAGAGCATATTATCCGGATTTATGGCGATAAGTATTCGATGCTGGAGGATAGTGTTTTGAATAAATAAGCACAGTCTGCTGCTTAGTAGCATGGCGATGTAGTTGTAGAGGTAGAGGTAATATTGGAGTTTGTGTTTCGCGGGGCTTTTCTAAAGCTATTCTAAAAAAAGGCTTATTCCTCCTTGAAGTCCAAGTGGAACGAGCCTCTTCCATATGCTATCTAAAATGCTCTCTCCTTTTTTTAGTTTCTAAATCGGCTAGTCTTACAGGTATAGGCAGTCTGCTTTCTTTATTAATTAACGCCAGCGTGATGGCTGTCGCTGTATCTATATCGATCCAATTGCCGCATGAAATAAAAATAGGCTTCACATCTTTATGCGTTCTAAGCGCTCGTCCATAAACGATGTTGTTGATTACAATATTGGTGAACGCCCCTGCTTCATTCGCCGGCATATCAAAATCAACCGAATCGATTTTTAAATAAGTTTTCGCCATACCTATCGTCGGTTTATTCAGATGGAAGGACGCATGTGTGGCGATTCCCATATTTCTAGGATGCAAATATCCATTGCCATCAAACATGATCATATCCGGATCACTAGTCAACAGCTTAAACGTATCAATAATTAAAGGCAATTCTCTAAAAGATAAATAGCCCGGTATATAAGGCACCTTAATTTCAGCTTTTAAAGACTGTATCTCTACAACCTCTTTCGTTAGAAAATCTACGACACATATGCAGCACACTGCAATTGTCTTCTCAGCTTCCTCCCAGTACGCTAAATCCACTCCGGCAATGAGCTTAATGTCTTCTATTTTAAAATGTTTTTCTAACTTAATTTGCTGAACTAAATCCTGTTGAATGGCATCATAGCTTCCGGTTATTTTATTTTCCATTTTGTTTGGACCTTTCGTTATATGTATTCATGACTAAAACTGCGACTTTATCAGGGGATACAGCCTGAGGTGGCATCATCGTCAGTAGTCCACAGCATGATCATACCTTTTATAGCTGTTTTAAGATTTGTTCTCTAACACCTTTATCGAACTTAGCCCCTTCTATGTTAGCCCCTTTCCAAATCACATCTTCAAGTTTAGCATTTGTAAAGTCAGCTGCTTGAAAATGACCATTCCATAGTGTAGCTCCAGTTAAATCAGCTCCTGAGAAATTCGCATTCCTAGCTTGTACTTCGGATAAATTGGCCTTGATGAAATCAGATCCTTCAAAGTTTCCATCTATGAGAATAGCACCAGCAAAGACGGCTTCATCAAAATAGGCCTCGATTGCAGTAATTCCCGTTAGATTCGCCTGGCGAAATGTAGCCTCATTGAAAGTCGTTCCAGATAAATGGCCATGGTAAAAATCCACCTCGTCAAAACAAGTCTCTATACACGTACTTATTTTTATCTGCGCATACTTCATCTGAGCTTTACGCAGGTTCGCCTCGCTTAATACACAATCAGCGATATCGGCTTCCTCCAAATTACAGCTTTCCAGATTAGCCTTGTCAAATTCACAATCACGCAAAGAGACACTTAATAGCTCAGAGCCACGCATGTTCGTACCATGAGCCATAATTCGATCTGCCCTTAGCTCTGATAAGTCTGAAAAAGATAGATCCAGCCCGCCTATCTCTAAGTAATCCAGTATACTTTCTTCTAATCGAACTCTATTAATCGTCTCCATAATTTTTGCTAAATCATTCGACTGCTCTCCCATTTCAACACCTGCCTTATAAAAATTAGCTTTTTAAATACTGTTACTGTAGATACTCCTGCAATTTCGACTTTCATAGAAAAAAGAACAGCTTGCAGCCTGTGCTGCAAAACTGTTCTTCTCCCACTCATTTTTGCCTCTCATCCACAGGATTGAATGTTCCTGTTATTCAGCAAATAAAGAGTGGCTGCTTTTTTACTCTCTATCTTTAAAAAAATCCTCTTCTAGATAGGGGTAGTTCAGTAGTTCTAAATCTTCCTTAGCCAAATAACTCGTTTGATATTCATCTAAATGGGTGTTGATCAGTAAACTCCCTTTAACCCTTTTTATTAATGGATAGGAGGTATCATCTTCAACAAGCATATCCTTATCGTTCAACTGCAGTATTTTCCCAATAACTTCAAGCATCTTTAACCACCCAATATCAAAAGTACGCGATATAAATTGAATACTAATAGGAACATTTGTATCCACCCCATGATCTTCGAGATTCATCTCTCGAAAGCGTTTAATATAGTCTTCTTCTTCATCTAAATCTATACTTAGTGAAAAATAAGTGCAACCAATACTCACTTGCTGAGCACCAGATCGATCCCTTACTTCCACTTCATAATTAATTAATTCTACAAAAAACACTTCGCATATCATATCGTAAAGTATCTTTCGCAAGGCTTCTCTAGGCAAATCAGAACCAATAGATACCCTAAAATCCATTTTAATCAAACCTCCAATACCCTCTTGTTACTTGACGACCTGGAGTTGTCAAGAAAAG
>NZ_JBCNGR010000060.1:0-588 GCF_050481745.1 Paenibacillus algorifonticola
TGGAGTTGTCAAGAAAAGTGCAGTTTGAAAACACCCTCATACTGAAATCCCGTTACTAAGCTACTTGTGACAGCATTCTTTCGCGATAAATAGCTGGGGGCCAGCCCCCAGGATTAGTGGTGTAGATCCGCTGTCTGTTGTAGTAGACCATGATGTATCTGAAGATGACCGATTTAATAGAGGCCATCGGATAGCGCTCGGTGTTGATTTTGTACAGCTTCTCCTTCTTAAGCGTAGCAAAAAAGCTTTCCATCCTTGCGTTATCATAGCAACGTCCTGTGCTGCTCATACTCTGAATGGCATCTCGTTTAGCTAGACACTCACGGAATGCATGACTCGTAAATGGGCTGCCTCGATCGCTGTGAAAAATCATTCCGCGAGCACTTCTTGCTTGACAGGCGCTCTCAAAGGCTTGGATGCAGAGTTCCTTGCGCATGTTGTCGTCTATGGCGAGGCCCACGATCTCGCCGTTGAAGCAATCCAATACCGCCGACAGATAGAGCTTGCCGTCTGAACAAGGGACTTCGGTGATATCCGATAGCCACTTTTGGTTGGGAGCTGAAGCGCCGAAGTCTCTCTGAATCAGGT
>NZ_JBCNGR010000061.1:0-1004 GCF_050481745.1 Paenibacillus algorifonticola
ATTAACATTACAGGAACCTCAGACCTGTCCGAGGTCATCATTAAAGTGTACCGTCCTGACCGCAGCATTCTATACTTTAATGTTGCCAAGGTGAGTAACGGTGCGTACAGCGATACCATTACGCTCGGTGCCAATGAAGTAGTGGGAACGTATGAAATCAACGTTGGACAAGCCGACCAGATTTCAACGACCAATGTGGTCGTAACCGAAAGCCAGACGGCTGGTGCCCCTGTGGCAAACCCGGCAAGTGGAGCGGTTGCAGCGGGAACAAGCGTGACGCTGAGCAGCTCAACAGCGGGTGCGGCTATTTACTACACGACGAATGGCAGCAATCCAACGACTAGCAGCACATTGTACAGTGGGCCAATTGCCGTTAACAGCGCGCTGACGATTAAAGCGATAGCTGTTGCTGCGGGCAAAATAAATAGCGAAGTGATGAGCGCAAGCTATACGATTACGGCTTCAACTGACACGGGCGGCGGTGGCGCTGTTGGTGGTGGCGGTGGTTCGACGACTGTGCCTAGCACGAACAAAGTCATCTCAACGAATGGCAGTCTGACGCTTCCAGTAGGCAGAACGGGCGAGGTAAGCTTGAATAGCGAGGTCATCGTCTCGATTCCAGCTAATGCGTCAGCGAAGGAACTAAAAATTACGATTGAAAAGCTGCAAAATGTACAAGGCCTGCTCACGAACCAAGAGACGCTGGCTAGCTCGGTCTTTGAAATTTTGAAAAACTTCACAGAGAACTTCAGCAATCCGGTCACGTTGACGTTTACGTTCAACAAAGCAAGTCTGAAGAGCGGCCAGAAGGCTTCGGTGTTCTATTTTGACGAAGGGAAGAAAACATGGGTAGAGGTTGGCGGAGCAGTTAGCGGCAACCAGATTACGGTAGCGGTGGATCATTTCACGAAGTATGCGGTTATGGCTGTAGCTCAGCCAATCGTCGATCCTGTGAACCCAGCTCAGGAGTTTAATGATATTTCTGGCCACTGGGCGGAAGCAAA
>NZ_JBCNGR010000062.1:0-242 GCF_050481745.1 Paenibacillus algorifonticola
GACACAGCGACCATTGGCGCATGGGCGCAAAAAGCAGTCGCGCAAGCGGTGCAAGCTGGCATTACAAAGGGCTACGCTGATGGTGGATTCCATCCGAATGCTCAAATTACGCGTGCGGAAATGGTAGCGATGCTGGCAAATGCAGCAGGCATACCTGCTGATGCGAATGCAGCAACAGGCTTTGCAGATGATCAAGACATTCCAGCATGGGCAAAGAGCGGTGTGGCTTACGCCAAGCAAGC
>NZ_JBCNGR010000063.1:0-25024 GCF_050481745.1 Paenibacillus algorifonticola
TAGAAGTATGGACAGATTCGCAGTCCAATTTTCATCATCTGTGGTGCGGCGCTTGCGCAGCATGTGCGGCTAACGGACAGGTCAGTAGTGATTATAGTAAAATAGGTTGAGGCAGCAAGTTCAGTTTTCCATGAAGTACCACCCGACAAAGGAGTTAACCATGACAAAACAACGTAAGATTATTTTCACCATAACCATACTCTATACCGTTTTAATTTTTTATTTTATGTTTCTCGCTTTCGGTAGAACAGGTGCCGCAGGGCAAACCGCTGACTACACCTTTATCTTTTTACCTGACAGTTTCTTCAAGTTGCCAACTATATCTGATCTTCTACATCCTATCCTCATGGATTTTGTAGAGATTGGGAACATCATAGCCTTTATCCCTTTTGGAATATTAATTCCATTATTATATCGGATCACTTTTGTTCGATTCATTACGTTGTTCTTTTTGTCGATTATTGTACTGGAAACCGTACAGGCACTTTCGTTTCTCGGCAGCTTCGATGTTAACGACGCCATTCAAAACTCATTAGGTGCAGCAGTCGGTTTTGGGGCGTATAAGCTTGGTTTTCGTTCAAAAAATGGTTGGAGCAATATTATAATAACGGCCATTTCCTCTGTGGTTCTTTTAGTAGGGGTATGGGGATTGTGTGGGATTGTGGATAAAGCGTTAACTAAAGAAGAAGGGCCCTTTGTAGCGATAAACGAATTGATGAACAGCTCTGGAAACTTATCAACCGGAACAAAACCGAATAGCTTTAAATTAAGCGATCAAGACGTAAACCCCCGCTATAATATGTATGAGGTCGAAAGTGGAAATTTAAAAACGTTCACTTATACGAATAAAGAGGAGATTATTTTCTCCTTAAATTATGGGATACCTGAACAGATGGATTATTCTGGCAGAATTCGTGTTTTCGTCGATGGACGCGAGGTATTGACCAGCACTGGAGAGGATCAACGCATTTATCCGGAACTGTTCCCGGCGATGTTTGAGATTCCTATCGAGGCGGAGAGTGAGCTCACGATAACCATTGAGGGGAACGAAAAAATATGGGATGTTGGGTATAGGAAGATGATATATTTTTGGAACTGAGTCCATAGATATGATTCAATTAACGGGAAACGTATTTCAATAACAGCGGCAGAACAAGACTTTATTTATCAATACCAGTCTTGTGTCTGCTAACACTGCGTCAAACAAGGTGAAACGGCTGACGCCGTCCTTAGGCGGCGCAGTGCGTTTCAGTCCGAGAAATAGAGAGACAGGATGAAAACATCTTATCCTTTCCTCTATTTCAAGGTGAAACGGCTGACGCCGTCCTTAGGCGGCGCAGCTCGTTTCAGTCCGAGAAATAGAGAGACAGGATGAAAACATCTTATCCTTTCCTCTATTTCAAGGTGAAACGGCTATCTCAATGCTTCAAATCGCCCCATATGCCATCATTTTCTGCTTGGATCGCTAAATACTTTTCCTCCAGCACCTGAGCCGGCAGCGGTCGACAATAATAGTAGCCTTGAATTTCCTTGCAGTCATGACTGGTTAGAAAATCGAGCTGCTCCTTCGTTTCAATACCTTCCGCGATTACTTCCAACTTTAAATGCTTGGCCATGGAAATAATCGTGGCGACAATCGCTTGATCACTCTCATCCGTTGTAATATCTATGATGAAGGAACGGTCTATTTTAAGCTTATATATTGGATAATGCTTTAAGTAGCTGAGCGAGCTATAGCCCGTTCCGAAATCATCGAGGCTGATTTTAACACCACAGCTATTCAATTCATTTAATATCCCAATGGAATGCGAGGCGTCCATCATCATGCTCTCGGTAATTTCCAGCACTAGAAAGCTTGGATCAAGCCCCGTTTCTTCTAAAATCACATGAATTTGCTGAACCAGATTTGGCTGAAGAAACTGTCTTGCCGATAAATTGACGGATACCGATGCAAAAAAAACGCCCTCATCATGCCACTTCTTCATTTGCCTGCAAGCCTCGCGCATCGTCCACTCACCAATGCTGTAAATCAAGTCGCTTTCTTCAGCCACCGGTATAAATACACCAGGCGAAATAATTCCTTTTATTGGATGCTCCCACCTGATCAGCGCTTCGACGCCAATCATCTTATTGTCAATGGAGCTAATTTGCGGCTGATAGTACAATCTAAATTCTTCGCGCTCCATCGCCTTGCGCAGCTCGCTCTCCAGTTCCAGCCTGAGCTGCAGCTGCTCATTAAATTCATACGAATAAAACTGATATCCGTTTTTACCGTTGCGCTTCACTTCATACATCGCCGTATCGGCATTTTTGAGCAGTTGTACCGTATCCTGTCCATTGTCTGGGTAGACGGCAATTCCAATGCTGACCGTCGTATAAAAATCGCTATCCTTCAGTCGGTAGGGCTGCTGAATAGCAGCGGTAATCCTTCCTGCGAGCAGCCCTAGCTGCTGCTCATCCTGAAAGCGATTAATTAATAACGTAAATTCATCTCCTCCCATTCGGGCTACTAAGGTTTCACTGTCTCTTACACAAGATTGAATGCGACAGCCCATCTCCTTCAGGAACACATCCCCGTAGGCATGTCCAAGTGAATCGTTAATATTTTTGAAACGGTCAAGGTCAAGTACCATAACGGCAAAACGGGAAGCCTGCTTGCTCCCATCGCTAAGACTTGCACTGCTTCGCTCAATCATTTTCGACAGCTGTTGGTTGAAATGGCTGCGGTTCGGCAAACCGCTTAAAGAATCATGAAAAGCTTGGTGAATCATTTCACGCTCTGCTTTTTTACGGGCGCTATTATCGCGGATGACTGTCAAGATCGCTGGACGGCCGTTATGGTCAATCATTTTACTCATCGTCTCAACATCAAAAACCTCATTACGAAAGCTGATAAGCTGAATTTCTTTTATAGTGGAACGCTGCTTCGTCTTATACATCATTTTTATGCGCTCAGCTACATTGTCCCAATCGCTCGGATGAATAAACCGAAAAATATCCTGGCCAAGCAGCTGTTCACTGCTCCCGCCAATCGTTTGCTCAGCCATATAGTTGATGAAAACGATTTTCGAGTCCTGATGAATGACAATCGGATCTAAGTATATGTCCAGCAGCTCGTTGTAACGCGCCCTAATAGCCTCGCTTTCCTTCTGCTGCCTAATCGTTTCCGAACGATCCCGAATGAGAAGATGGCTGCCTAAGCTGCTGCTGCTGGCATCATAAGGGAGCTTGTACAGCTCCCAACTAATAACTCCTCCATCCGAATCGTCAAAATATAAAAAATGACGCTTGGAGCAGGTGTCATCTGGCCGGCTCAAAAACTGCTCAAGCCTTGTCCCCTCCTCCTTCGTTATTCGTTTCAGCTCTGACAATCTGGCTCCCGGAAGCAAATCGCGGATAGCCCCCCGCTGATATTGTTTAGCAGCCTCATTCATATGGAGAATGACGCTATTCTCTCCAATTGTAATAATCGGCTCAGGAAACTGCTTGTACATATTCGGCAAAGATTTCTTCCAATAGTCCACCTTATCACCTCCGCTGTCTGTTGAATCAGGAATGAAATGCTGTTTTCTCTTGGCGACCAGGTATAAAAAATTCCTCTTCTACATCAATAGCGGACAAAGGACGGCTGAAATAATAGCCTTGTATTTTCTCGCAGTCCTTGTCAGTTAAAATGTCCAGCTGGGCTTTCGTTTCAATGCCTTCGGCAATAACCTCCATATTTAAATGCTGGGCCATGGAAATAATGGTGGATACAATCGCCTTATCGTTGTCATTTTCCGTAATATCGCGAATAAAGGAACGATCGATTTTCACCTTGTGAATCGGGAACATCTTCAAATAGCTTAACGAGCTGTAGCCCGTTCCAAAATCATCGAGACTAATTCGCACGCCAAAATCATTGAGCTGGTTCAATATGGCTGTCGATACCGCGGCGTCCATCATCATGCTTTCGGTAATTTCCAGCTCCAGAAAATGCGGATCAAGCCCCGTCTCCCGTAAAATATCCTTCACGTATTCGGCCAAATAAGGCTGATGGAATTGCTGTGAGGACAAATTGACCGAGACAGGAATGAGCGGCCCGCCCGCTAAATGCCATTTGCGCATTTGGCGACAGGCTTCCCGGAGTACCCAGGTCCCCAGCTCGTAAATAATGCCCGTCTCCTCCGCAATCGGAATAAAAATGCCTGGCGACAGCACGCCTTTCGTTGGATGGTTCCAGCGGACGAGTGCCTCGACCCCAATCATGCACTCATCCTCGGCCCTAATCTGGGGCTGGTAATACAGCTCAAGCTCACCCAGCTCCACCGCTTTTCTCAAGTCGCCTTCCAGCTCGATTTTATTGCGCAGCTTGTCGTTGAGTTCGGCCGAATAATACTGAAAACCATTTTTTCCTCTTTTCTTCACTTCATACATCGCCGTATCCGCATTTTTTAGCAATTGGCTCGTATCTGTCCCATGCTGCGGGTATAAGGCGATACCGATGCTGGCCGATACATAAAAGTCGCTTTCCTTGAGACGATAGGGAAGCTGGATCGCATGAATAATTTTCTCGGCAATTTCCGTCACAATGCCTGAATCAGAATGAGGCACCAGCAGGGTGAATTCATCACCGCCCATTCGGGCAAGCAGCACATTATAACCTTCTACACTGCTGCTGATTCGGTTGCCCATTTCTTGAAGAAACAGGTCGCCATAGGAATGGCCGAGCGAGTCATTAATCATTTTGAATCGATCGATATCAAGCACCATAACAGCGAAAATAGAATCGTCCTCGCTTGCTGCCTCGCTTGCCAGCTTAGGTCTCTCAATTTCTTCATCCAGTACTTGATTGAACATTCTGCGATTCGGCAGGCCCGTCAGTTCATCGTGAAAGGCTAGATACTTCACCCTTTCCGCGGCCTGCTTCTCCTCTGAAATATCTTTGGCGATGACATAAATACCTACAACAGCGCCGCCCACAATAACCGGAGCGCTTACAACGCTAATATCTACGCGCTCCTCCCCATTTCGCAAGATGGCAGAGGTATAACGCTGAGCTTCGCCCTGAAAAGCTTTTGTAAACATTGCTACTGTATGATCAAGCTGGTCTGGCGTAATATAGGGCAAAAGCAGATTTATAGGCTGATGGAGCAGCTGCTCGCTTTTCAAGCCTGTAATTTCCAATGCGACTGGATTAAAGCCAATAATCTGGCCTTGAATATTAACTGAAATAATGCCATCTAAATTGTTGTCGAACAATGACTTGTACCACTTCTCATGCTCGTCGAGCTGCGTTTCCTTGCTTTCCAGCCGTTTGGAGATAAACAGAACGACCAGCGACATCATGCACGTGATCAGCGTTCCAGCTATAATGACGTAAGCAAGCAGCTTACTCGCCAGCACCATTTCAAAAAAGATGGCCGTCTTGATTTCCGAGCTGAACGTTGCCGCCATCATTCCTGTGTAATGCATACCCGCGATGGCCGCCCCCATAATCATGCCCGCGCTTAGCTTCTTCCAAAGCATGACCTGCTTGCTGGTCTTGCGAAAATAAAACACGAGCCATAAAGCAGCAACGGATGCAGCAAACGCAATAAAAATAGAAAGTGAAAACAGCAGCCGATCATAATGAATCTGAATCAGCATAGCCTCCATGCCTACATAATGCATAACCGACACGCCGGTAGCCAGCAGCAAGCCTCCCGCCAGCAGCCTGCCGGTTTTCAATTCATCCCTTCCAATGACATACAGCGCAACGAATGCGGCCACAATGACAGCGAGAAGAGACAGCAGAACAACGATCAGGTCATAGGCTACTACGATTGGCAGGGAGAAGGCCATCATCCCAACAAAATGCATCGACCAAATGCCCATTCCCAAAATAACGGCGCCAATCGCAATGCCCAGCCAGCGCTTGCGGCCCCCGGAAATGCCGACCTTCTCGGCCAGATCCAGAGCTGCAAACGACGCTAGTGCTGCAATAATGTACGAGAAAATAATCAGTGAGCTATCATAGGTGCCATGGAGATGCCCCATTTCTTTCCCTCTTTTCAGTTGGTAAATATTTGAATTTTCAGTAAATTTAGTTCATTATGATGAACGATTAATAATCGTTCGCATAGACGGAGCAGCTTTGCAACGGCCTTTCGCTTATTGCGCTGACAAACGCTGGCTATGCTTGTATTGCCATTGATCATACCATTGCTGTACCGAGTTCAGCGGTTCGGCATCAAACTCCTGCCTTAGCATCTTCAGCAGCAGTTCGTATTGCCGCTGTACAGCAAACCGCTCATTCATTCGGTCATACAAACGCATCAGATCAAAATAAATCTGCTCCTCGGAGGGCAGCTGTTTTTGAATGAGCAAATATTGCTGGGCTGCCTTTTCCTCATTGCCAATGGAATCATAATGCTGGGCAATGTGCTGGGCATGGCGCAGCCATACGGTGCGAAGCCGCCGACGCTCCCTTTCGGCCCATTCATACGAATATTCCAGCAAGTAGTCGCCAGGATACAATTCCAGCATCTGCTGATGCTGTTCCAATGTTTCATCTGTTAACGGAGGGATTCTCTTGATTTTCCGTTCCCACTCCTCCGTATCCAGTAGTACGCCATTCAAATCCAGCGTGTAACCTTCATCACGGTTGACGATTCGGATACCGACATCCTCTTCACGCATGATTCGCCGAATTTGATAAATCGCTGTATACAGCTGGGAGGTGCCTCTGCGCCATTCGATTTCCGGCCACAGCTGATCCAGCAAATCTTGCTTGCGAATCAGCTTTCCGCGATGCTCCAGCAAATAGGCGAAAAGCTCCTGCGCCTTCAAGGTTTTCCATTTGAGCGTAGCGCTTTCATCGCCCTTCGGCCCAATACGCAGCGATCTAAAGCAGTGAATCATTTTAGCTGGTCCAGAAGCCGGCAGCACAACAGGAGGAGCAATCCGGGCCCGCTTTAATAGCCGTTCTACCGTCATGCATAACCGCTTATGGCTGAATGGCTTCATTATATAATCATGAGCGCTAAGCTCGAATGCTTTCACCGCATATTTCTCTTGCTCAGTTAGGAAAATAAGCATAACTTCCGGAAATTGCTGCATCACTTGCTCCGCAAGCTGCATCCCGCCATGCTCCTGCATATCGATATCTAAAAATAAAGCGATCGGAGGATCGGCTAAAATATGTTGAAGTGCCAGCTCGGGATTGGAAAAGCTTCCCACAACATCGATGCCTCCAATTTTGCCTAACTCCTCTTCCAGGAGCTTTAGCGTTAGAGGCTCGTTATCTACCAATATAGTCTTCATGTTTTTGTCACCTTCTTAACTGGTAGTTTAAGCCGCAAGTCCTATACTTATATAACGGTTTACTAAGCCTTATTATCAATACCAAATAAAAATATGCCGTAAAAAAAAACGCTGAATCACCTTTATTTGGTGGATTCAGCGTTTTTCACGCCAATAGCTGGCTTCTATGCATGCATTTCTCCATAAAATGAGCAATTAACTCGCTTTCGTATCTTTGCCTCGCTTGCAATCGCCGGCGTTGCAGCCTTGGAACATACCGGTAAAATCCAATCGGTGGTCGGTAACCGTGAAGCCGAATTCGCGCTGTACGCGCTGCTCCAGCTCAAGCAGCCAATCCTCCTGAATTTCCTTCAGCACGCCGCACTGAGCGCAGATCAGATGATGATGCATATGTTCTTGACTGGCGTCACGCAAGTCGAAGCGGGCGACACCATCGCCAAAGTTCATTTTTTCTACAATATGCAGCTCGGTCAGCAGCTCAAGCGTCCGATAAACGGTCGCCAGCCCGATTTCCGGGTATGACTTCTTGACCAGCATATATACGTCCTCTGCACTGAGATGATCCTGCTCGTTCTCCAGCAGTACTCTTAAAGTCATCGCGCGCTGATGCGTCAGCTTGTAGCCCTTCGCTTTCAGCTGCTGGTTAACTTTATCCATTTGAATATCCAGTTCGCTCATCGCTCATGAGCCTCCTTTGCATCGTCCTGCGGCTTGCCATTTCTCAATTTGTAATCATTATCATCTTAATTTTATTATAGATATGTCAAAAAAGCAAGCATACTAGCTTTGAACAGCCAAAACACTGCCATGCCGGCTTCCAAAAGGAATGCTGAGCAGCCAATAAGTCGTTGCAGCAGGCATCGGTTTCTTTAGCACAGCTACTGTTTGAATCACGGCTATCGCTGTATAATATAAATCACCAGCCAAGCTTGTCCACAACGGTACGAGCTATTTTCTCCAGCTTCACTTCCATTCAGAATATATACAAATCCAATTTTAGCACAATTCCGATCATAACAATAGAAGCGACTTTTCATAGCTATAACGCTATTAAATTTTCCTCTTTCATCATTCTAGGTATTACATATAGTTACTTTTATAGGAAGTTAAAAAGACTTTCAGATGATAGAACGAATTCACTTTATACGACGTTTTCCTTTGACATACTTCAGCGAAACGAAAGGAAGTCATTACGATGAAAGCCCTACTCCCGGCGTACAAAAAGCGTAAAATCAGCTTGGCAACTGTACTTAGCGGTCTCGTTTTTTTATGCGTCTTGGTTACGATTATCCTCGTGCTGCTTTCGACCTTCCAATCCAGCAAGCTTTTAATGGAACGCACGGCCTTATCCACCAATTTCTCCAAAGCGAGCAAAATGAGCGATACGCTTGACGCACTAACCAAAACGATACGGCTAAGCTTGAAATACAGTGTGCATATCGAACAGGAGGGCATGTGGGACGATCCTGATAAAGTCCAGCGAATGAATGAGGATTTAAATTTAATGAAGCATAGCAGCAATTTTTTTAATTCTATCGTAGTCGTGGATAAACACGGAATTATCAGAGGGGCTACGGAGGAAATAAGCAGCTTAATCAATGAGCCAATCACGTCAGCTTCCTTGAAACAAGCGCTGGCATCAAGGCGATCGAGCATATCGGACCCCTTTTTCGATGAACGGACAGGGAATTTATTCATTATGGTAAGCGAGCCGTTGTATGACAAAAACCAGCAATACGAGGGTTTTATTGGCGGCAGCATTTATTTGAAGAAAAATAATATTATAAATACGATTTTCGAGAAAAATACGAATGATTTTTTGGAGTCTTACTTTTATATTGTAGATCAGCAGGGCAACCTGCTCTTTCACCCTGATCCCATGCTCATTGGCAAAAACATAAGCAAAAATATGGTTGTGAAAAAGCTCATGGCTGGGCAAAGCGGCAGCGAAAGGATTACCAGCTTGAACGGCAGTGAGCTGCTCGTCGGGTATGCCAGCGTCAAGGAAAATGGCTGGGGCATCGTGGCAGCCACTCCTATGCAAAGCATCAAGGATCAGCTCGTTTACCATTTCAAAAATGCTGCCATCACAATTGCCATACCGCTGCTGCTGCTTATATTCACGGTCATTATATTGGCGCGGCGCATTGCCAATCCATTTCTAAAGCTTTCGCAGTTCGTCAGCCAGCTCGGGGATGCAGGCGAGCTTAGCTCCTGGCGTAAAAACCACTGGATTCGAGAAACAGACCTGCTTATTAAATCAACAATCAATGTAGGAACGCTTATTCAGGCTCAGCATCATCAATTAACGAAAGATGCGGAAACGGACCCGCTAACAGGGCTCATGAATAGGCGAACCTTAATCAAATTTTTGACGTTGTGGATGGAAGAGAAGCTGCCCTTCTCCATTATTATTATCGATATTGACCGTTTCAAGCGGGTCAATGATAAATTTGGACATCAAGCAGGCGATGCGGTGCTCAGACAGCTGGCGCAAACGGTCATTCATGCCATTCGGCCTGAGGATATCGGCTACCGCTATGGCGGGGAGGAGCTTGTTATTTTGCTTCAGCAGACGGCGCTGCCGGAAGCTTATTTAGTCGCCGAACAGCTGCGGATTGCTGTCGAGGAAGGGGTAGATCCGGTCGTTGGGCGCGTAACGATTTCACAGGGGGTTGCCCAGTATCCGCTGCATGGCACGAGCCCCGAGGAGCTGCTCCAGAAAGCGGACCAAGCGCTGTATCAAGCAAAAAATGCGGGCCGCAACCAGACGATTGCCGCTGCCGCAGAAGTTTAGAGGCGCTAGTTGCGACAAAACAAGTCGCAGCTGGCGCCTCAGCTTGCCTACATAAGGAAAGAAAATGGCTGATGCCGGGTTTATTTTTCAATTTAAGCTACAGCACCGCTGCTTTGCCGCCGTCAATATTGACGGAAGTTCCCGTGACGAAGGAAGCCGCTTCCGAGACGAGAAAAGCGATGACATTCGCGGCTTCCTCCGGATTGCCGATCCGTCTAAGCGGAATATCATGTTGCGGGCTCGCTGCAAACTCCTCCCACGATAGATCGGGAGCCGTTCGTTTCCACATGCGTTCAATTTGATCGCTGCGAATGAGGCCGATGCAGACAGCATTCACACGAATGCCATCGCCCGCCAAATCCTTGCTCATCGCTTTCGTTAGCGCAAGGCCAGCCGCACGGCTTACCGAAGTAGGCAGCGAGGAGCCTGCTGGCGTCTTGCCGCCGATAGCTGTCACATTTACGATGGCGCCGCCTCCTGCCTCGCGGAGATAAGGAAGCACCGCTCGCGCGAAATGAATGGCCGCATACAGTTTAAGGTCAAGATCGGCTGCCCACGCATCAGGCTCTACCTTATCGAACGGAAGCGCGGCCGACGTTCCAGCATTGTTTACGAGAATATCGACACCGCCTAGCTGCTGGACCACCTCGGCAACTGCGCGCTGTACGTCAGCCTCGACCGATACATCGGCGGAGATAATCAACGGCTTTTTGCCTGTCGCTTGCTCAATCCGTTCTGCTGCTTCTTGCAGCGGTCCCTCCTGTCTGGCTACTATCGCTACTTCCGCTCCCTCAGTTGCCAGCCGCAGCGCGGTGGCAAGCCCAATCCCTTTGCTTCCTCCAGTTACGATGGCGCGCTTTCCATGAATGCCCAAATCCATCTTAATTCCTCCTGTCCACGAAGTTATCAAACTCAATTCTTATTACCGCTCCCCATTCAGTCTAAACCTGCTGTCTCTTATTTTCCAGTATACTATACGCTGGACTGTATAAAAAAAACATGCCGGGTCTATTAAGCCCCGACATGTTTCATATATGAATTATAATCCTGCGCTATATCCAGGCACCGCGTAGGCGGAAGGCGCTACACCAACCTCCTGCTTGAAGCGGCGGCTGAAATAATACGGATCCTCGTAGCCGACCTGACGAGCGATGCTGCGCACCGTCGCATTCGTCTCCTTCAATAGACCTTTAGCCCGGTCAATGCGAATGGCGATTAAATAATCGATCGGGCTGATGCCCATATGCTTCTTGAAGGCGCGGGAGTAATGCTCCGGCGTAATGCCAACCATGCTGGCGAGCATGTCCCGTGTAATGGGTTTGTGATAATGGCGTTTCATATATTCAACCGTCTGCCCAAGCTTGCTTCTTCCTCCTGCAACAGATTCGGTGTTATGCCTAAAGTGTATATCCTCTTCTTGAAAGCCCATCCGTATCGAGTTTCTCATATGCTTTATCATTTCCCACCTTCCTGGCCTATTGGCACTGCCGAATGATCGCTCATTCATATATAATGATTATCATTATCAATTATAATTCAAGCCTGCTTTTTTTTCAACACCCCTCCATCATAATTCATCACTTCTGAAAATATTTGTTTCCTTACATAGGAAAGGAACGTGCTGGAAACGCTAGTGGCACAGACTGTTCTATCCTCTGGAAGCGAGGTACTGTCATGCACAGAATCAAACGCAGCAATTGGAAGCACAAAACACTTAAGGCTGATTGGCAGCAGTCGGACAAGCACCAGTCCGACGAGAAGCAGCCGCTCTCACAGCGATTGGATGAAAATGTAACGGAGCTGCAGCGTGTATATGCGGACTGCGCTGACCTATCCTTCCATTCCTTGCGGATCGGCGAGCTCGCTGACGCCATGCTCATTTTTCATATCAGCATGTGCGATGATGAGCAGCTGAATTTGTTCATTTTGCGTCCGCTTGCGAGCGATGCCGGCAGCTTGACTGCTGCGACCCCTGCACAGCTGCTAAACCTTCTGCCCATCGCTGCTGCTAATACAGTGCGCACGCTGGAGGACGCTATCTCTGTCATTAGCAATGGCATGCCGCTGCTCTTCATCGATGGTAGCGAGGAGGCGCTGTCGTTTGGCTTGCAAAAAATTGAGCATCGCAGCATTGAGGAGCCTTCAGCGGAATCTACCGTTCGCGGCCCCCGCGAATCATTTAATGAAGTGCTGTCCATCAACCTGTCACTGCTGCGCCGCAAAATGAAAAGCCCGAAAATGAAGCTGCTCACGATGACGATCGGCGAGTATACACGAACCGATATTGCTATTCTTTACTTGGAGGGAGCCGCAAATCCCGCCACTGTCGATGAAGCGTTGAAGCGGCTTGCCGCTATTGATACCGATGGCATATTGGAAAGCGAATATATCGAGGAATGGATTGCCGATTCGCCTTATTCGCCGTTTCCACAAATGATTGCGACCGAAAGGCCGGACGTCGTCTGCGCAAATTTGTTGGAAGGACGCTTCGCTATATTAATTGATGGGACGCCTTTTGCCCTCGTCGCTCCCGTGACCTTATTTTCCATGCTGCAGTCTGTCGAGGACTACTATCAGCATTTTATTATGAGCACCTTTGTACGCTGGCTGCGTTATGTTTTTTTTCTGCTGTCCCTGCTTCTTCCATCAGCTTATGTGGCGATTACAACCTACCATCAGGAAATGATACCGACGGTGCTGCTGCTCAGTATCGCCAAGGCAAGGGAGGAAATCCCTTTTCCGGCGCTAGTTGAAGCGCTGATTATGGAAATCGCCTTCGAAGCGCTGCGCGAGGCTGGGGTCAGGCTTCCGCGACAGGTCGGCGCTGCCGTCAGCATCGTGGGCGCGCTCATCATCGGACAAGCTGCCACCTCAGCAGGCATCGTCTCTGCACCAATGGTTATTGTCGTGGCCACAACCGGTATCGCATCGTTTATGATACCGCGTTATGCAGCCGGCATTTCTTCCCGTTTGCTCCGATTTCCAATCATGCTGCTGGCAGGAACGCTGGGACTGATCGGCATGATGCTTGGACTGATTTTAATCGTCATCCATTTATCAAGTTTGCGTTCATTCGGCGTTCCCTACTTGTCACCTGTTACGCCAGCTTCAATGGGGACCATTCGCGATATCATCTGGCGTGCTCCTGCCTGGATGAACGAAGCCCGAAAAGAACGGCATTCCGGGCGCAGCAGCCCAAGCGGGAACAAAAAATAGCCTGCAGTGGCCAAAACTTGCCCGAAATTATACCGGAGGAGGCTAAAGCTCCATGCTTGAAACTGGAAAAATATCATCGTCCCAGATGGCTATTCTGCTCTATCCGTCCATTCTCGCCACATCCATTTTGTCTGTTCCCAGCATTACGATGACCCATGCCCAACAGGATATGTGGATCTCTCCGATTTGGGCGGGCCTGTTTGGCATGCTGACCGTATGGGTGGCGGTCAGGCTCAATCGGCTGAAGCCAGACAGCACGCTAATTCGAACGAGCTTCAGTCTGCTTGGGGCCATTCCGGGATTTCTGGTTGGCTTGTTTTATATGTTTTATTGGCCTCATTTAACGGGCATCATTATTCGCCAATATGGCGAGTTTATTATTAGCAATGCGCTGCCGATGACGCCGCAGTTCATTGTAACTAGCTCGATGGTGCTTGTCTGCGCAATCAATGCCCGCCTCGGCATTGAGGTTATTGGGAGAAGCGCGCAGATTTTCACGGCCGTTTTTATTTTTCTCGCAGCCTTTCTGTTTATATTGCTGATTGGCCAGCTCCATCCTTCTGAGCTGCTGCCGATTGCCGAAAATGGCATTGGCCCTTCTATTAAAGGTGCCCTGGCGCCGGCTGCCTGGTTCAGCGAATATATTTTGATAGCGTTTCTCCTTCCCTACGTCAATGATCGCGAGAATGCAATGCGAAAAAGTATGTTATCGGTACTGTTCGTCACCATCACGATGGTGGTTACCAATCTGGTGTGCTTATTCCTAATGGGCGATTTGACCTCCAGCTTTATTTATCCGGTGATGATTGCCGCCCGTTACATAACCATTGCCGACTTTATGCAGCATTTGGAATCGCTCGTAATCGCTATTTGGATATCCGGTATTTTCATAAAAATATCTGTCTTTCTGTACGTCTATTCGATTACGGTTGCCGACTGGCTTAAATTGAAGAACTATCGCTCCGTTGTTATGCCGCTTGCCTTTCTATGCACCGTTCTAGCTTACTGGTCAGCCAGAAGCCAAGCGGATATCGCCAATTTGATCAGCGTATCGGGCAATACATATACGATTGCCAGCCTGTTCATCCTGCCCTTGCTGCTGCTGCTGGTTAGTCTCATTAAAAACAAGCTGACCCGCAAAAAGAAGGCCGCCTCATGAAAAGCAGCAAATTGCACAACCTGCGGCGCAAAATCGCACTCCTGCTTCTGGCGGCATGCAGCGCGGCGTTTTTGCAAGGGTGCTGGGACCGCGTGGAAATTAATGACTTGGCAATGGTGCTTGCAACCGGCATTGACCGAACCAAAGACGGTAAAGTCCATCTTTCGATTCAAATTTTCATTCCACGCCAAAGCGGCAGCAGCGCGACCGGAGGGAGCGGTGGCAGTGAAGGGTCTCCGAGCGGGGTTACGATGGTGCAAACCGCAGAAGGGCTCAATATTGCAGACGCAATGACCCGGCTGCAGCGCAAAATTTCCCGCCACGTTTTCTGGGGACATTGCGAGGCCATTGTCATAGGAGAAAAGACGGCAAAGCTCGGCATTCGCGAGTACATGGACTTTCTGCTGCGCTACTCCCAATTCCGCGAACATGCCTATGTTTATATTAGCGAGACTAAAGCACAGGATATCCTCTCCCTGCTGCCTCCTCTTGAGCGAAGCTCGGCGGAAGCTTTGCGTGAAATGGGCAACATGAAGCTGGGTACCAAAATGACCGTGCTTGATTTAGCTCAAGAACTGGAAGGTCTGGGAAAATCGGCTGTTCTATCCCGGTTGAAAATTGCTCCATCAGAGCCTGGACAAAACAAGAAAGCTACGATGCCCTTTATATTTGGACTGGCCTTGATTAAAGATGACCGGGAAATTCGCGTCGTAACCGAGCCGATGAGCCTTGGCGTGCTTATGCTGCTTAATCAACTGGACAATATCGTTTTGACGGTTAACCCGGACAAAACCAACAAGCAAGCAGCTGTCACTATCAAACCGCAATTCATTCGTACGGAGTTCGTTCCCGGATTTGCTGACGGGAACTGGACGATGAAGGTCAACATTAAAACGAAGGGCGATGTCATCCTGAATACAACTGATCTGTCGCTACTTCCACCGCCGAATGTAGAAAAAATTCAGGGTTTGTTTGAAGAGCAGTTTAAGCAGCGAGCGGAAGCCGCACTGCAATTAACCCAGCAAAAGATGAAAACCGATTTTTTCGGCTATGCGAATGCGTACCGCAATCATTTTCCACACAAATGGAAAGCCAAAAGGGCCCAGTGGGAAAGCGACCTGCCAAAAATAAAAACGACAATCCATGTAGAGGCTCGTATATTGCGCACAGGAAAATCCGGTGATCCACAAGGGATACCGGGCCAATCCAATAAATAAATGCAACAAAACATACAGGAGGGCTCTCGATGAAGGTGCTGTTTATTACAGGTATACTGCTCGTCTCCGTCATTATTATATATGGAGAAACTCGCGGGCAGGATAACGGGCGCCGGGAAATGACTACGGCAATCGCCATAACAGCATTAACGGCAGCTTTGGCGATTTTGCTCGTTTTTTTCCCCGACATGCCTGGCCCCACCGAGCTTATTGCCTTCCTGTTCAGCAGCATGGGCATGAAATAACCCCTCCTGCTTGCTGCTCAAGCTGTAATTCGTTAATTGACGCTGCGAATGTCGCCAATTACGTCCGTGCTGATTTTTAAATAATCAAACGTTGCGACGCTGCCTTCACCAATCGGTGATTGGGCTACGACGCCGACTTTGATCGTTGCGGGAACGTCCATCCCAAAATAACGAACCATTTTCCATTTGACGCCATCATGCGAATAATGGAATGCAAAGCAATTGCCTGCCCGGGCAATACGCAAAAAAGGACGAACGATTTGGGCATCGCTGGAAATGCAATCATCGGAGGCTCCACGCGTTACAACGCTGAGAATGGACGGCATATCGTCGAAAAACTCCGAGCAAAGCTTGGCCCAGTGATCTTCGCCTGCCATAATCATCAAGCAGCCGGAATCGTACGTCTGTTTCATATCAACCGCAACACGGGTAACGGCATAGAAATCGCCTTCAACTAATGTGTAAAGGAATGGAGCGGAGTTTTTCGTATTGCCTCCTGCCGGATCGATGAAAAAATCGCCCATCGGCGGCGCTTGTACGACCAACTGCTTGTGCTCATTCACTTCCCAGCTCTTCGGCTCATTCATCCAGGACAGCTCCTTGCCTAAGCTTTGCCTGCTGCATCTTTCAAATACATTCATCATGTTCGCCCCTTCTTTATGCGCCGAAACGCTTCTCATAACATATGCTTAGTTCATAATCGACATATTCGCCAAATTTCCCGATAAATACGTAGCCATGCTTTTCATAAAACTTCAACGACTCGGGCTGCTCGGGCCCCGTCTCCAACCGGATGCCAGCAAAGCCGTGCAGCTGCGCCTCATTCTCCAAAAAGGAAAGCATGGCGGCGGCAATGCCGAGCTTCCGGCTTTCTTTGCGCACGAAAAAGCGTTTCAGCTCCGTATATTGGGCATCCAGCGGCCGAATGGCACCGCACCCGATCGGCTCGTCCCCGGAAAAAGCGACAATAAATACAGTGTCTTTGATGCCCGGATCGGTAAAATCCAGCCCGTGCACCTCCTCCGCTGGATATCGCTCCAGCAGCTCCTCGTCTAGTAATTGAATCAGATGGTGCAACCTTTCATCCAGTGGCTCTACTATACGAATGCTGATATCTTTCATCTGTTATGCCTCCATAGCTGCTTCTAGCAAGTTAGTAAATGAATGGGATATTTGTCATATCGCTATCGTACCTGTTTGCTCTCCGCTTCGCAATCCATTATTGCGTCAGCTGCTTTACCATTCGAATGTAGCGATGCCCTGCCAACTCCAGCTCCCCATCCCCGACATAGCCCATCCGAAAATAGAGCGCCGTCGCCTTCTCGTTATCATCCAGCGCAATGAGCGATAGGCGCGGCCAGCCCGCATCCTTCGCCTTATTCTCCAGCGCGCTGATCAAAGCCCGCGCTATCCCCTTTCCTTGATAGGCGGGATTTACCGCCACGGAATCCAAATAATATTCCCCGGACCTTGCCTCCGTCATAATTTGATAGCCGGCATGAGCTGGCTCCTGACGGATGCGCGAAAGCAGCGGAGCATCAAGCTTCGCAGCAGCATCACCGCCGTAACCGAGCGCCATGCCCGCGATGGCCTCCCCCTCCCAGGCGACAAGCACATGCTCGTAGCTGATCCTGTTTCCTTTTTCCACATAAAAATCCGCTAATATATTCATAGCCTCCTGCTCGTCTTTAGCGCCCGTCAGCATACAGGCGATATCGCCAATTGCTGCATGCAGAAGCGGCATAATTTGCTGTACATCTTCTTTTCTCGCTGGCACAATCATCTAGCTCATCTCCTATTGTTATTCTTTAATTAGTTTATCCTAATCCATTAAGCCATGCTATAATCAAGCACAGGTGATTATACATATGGAACAAACACGTACAAAATATTATCCCAAACCTTACGGCGTAACAACAAACATAATGCCGCGAGCAAAACAGGCGGCAGCTGATACGAGCAAGCAGCTTGTCGGACGCGGTGAAAGCGATGCCGTTTTTTTTCGCTCGCTGGAGCAGCACGGCATCCAGCTGAATGAGGCGCAGATTGCTGCCGTCCGTCACACTGAGGGGCCGCTGCTCACGCTGGCTGGAGCCGGATCCGGCAAAACCTCCGTTCTCGTATGCCGAACGGCTTATTTGCTGTCTGTCCGCAGCGTGATGGCCTCTCAGCTGCTGCTCATGACATTTTCCAAAAAAGCGGCAGAGGAAATGAAGTCCCGCATTGCCACGCTGCCTGGCATTTCTGAAAGTGCTGCAGCTGCGGTAGAAGCCAGAACGTTCCATTCGTTCTGCTTGCAGCTGCTGCGCAGGCGGGGCATGCGGCAGGCGATATTAGGCGACAGCGGCCGGAAGCAAATTTTTTTCAAACGGCTGCTGCGCGAACGAAATTTGCATGAGACGTACCAGCCGGAGACGCTCATTACGTTATTTTCGGCCTACAAGCTGGAAATGCTGGAGCTTCATGAGCTGCCAGCCAAAACGGAAGAGGACAAGCAGCTGAAAATTCTTTTTGAATGTTATGAGCAGTGGAAGTCGGAGCAGCAGCTGATCGACTATGATGATATGCTGCTTGCTGCTTATCGGCTGCTCACGACCGATCATAACTTGCTCGAAATGCTCCAGCGCCGCTTCCGCTACGTCATGATCGATGAGTTTCAGGATACGAATAAGGTACAATACGAGCTGATCAAGCTGCTAGTCCAGCAGCATGGCAATTTGATGGTCGTTGGCGATGATGATCAGACGATTTATTCGTTTAATGGGGCACGCAACGATTATATTTTAAATTTTGAGCAGCAATATCCGACCAGCAAAAATGTCGTGCTCGACATTAACTATCGCTCCGGGGCTGCCATCGTCGGGCTGGGCAATGCGATTATCAGCAGCAACAAGCAGCGCCGTCCCAAATCGCTCAAAGTAGCCAAGACGCAAAGCCTCTCCCCAACATTTGCAAGGCCCGGCAATACCGACGATGAAGCGCAGCTGATTGTCAATAAAATCACGGAAGCGCAGAGCCAAGGAAAACGCAGCTATCAGGATTTCGCGATTCTGTTTCGTACGGCGAGCAGCAGCCGCGCCATCTTCGACCAGCTGGTCATCCGCCAAATTCCGTTTATTGATTACGGCGGGGGCGAGTCCTTTTACGAGCAGTGGGTCGTGAAGCCAATCATTGCCCATTTGCGACTGGCGATCGATCGACGTCATTTTGATGCCATGCAGGGCATATTGGCAACGCTTTATGTCAAGCCGGAGCAGGCGATGGCATTCATCTGGAACGAAGAGAAGCAGCAAGCCAAAAAATGGCCGCTGATTCACCTCGTCCGCTTCCCTGGCATTAAGGAATTTCATCAGGAAAAAATCAAAGAGCGGCTGCGGCTCATTCGCTCCTTGCCTAAGCTAAAGCCCGAGCAGGCGATCCGCCTGCTGCGCGACGGCTTTTATGACAATTACATTCAAGCTGATAAAAGCCAGACACTGACCGAGCATAAGGACGCTTTGAAAGAAACGCTCGACGAGCTGGAAACCGCCGCCAAACGTTTTGCGACGATCACCGAGTTTTTGGCATTCGTGGACGAGATCGCACTGAAGCTGCAGGAGATGCGGCAGCTCAAGCTGGCGAGCCGCGGCGCTGACGCCGTTCATTTTATGACGATCCACAAATCAAAGGGGCTGGAATTTCCCGTCGTGTTCGTCAGCGGAGCATCCGATGGCATTTTGCCGCACAGCTCCGCGCTGTCCGCGAGCAAAAATAGTGATCGGAGCGCCATCCAGACAGGGGATGACGTCGCTGAGGCTGCGCTGGAGGAAGAGAGGCGACTCGCTTATGTCGCCGTCACGCGGGCCAAGGAAGAGCTGTACATCAGCTCGCCTGGCTATTATCGCGGCAAACCGGCACCCGTATCTTCTTTTTTGCTCAACGCTTTTAAATAAATACCTTAAATAAATACTTTTAATAAATATATGTCTATAAGTGGGGTGGCTACCGAATGAACGATCAGCTTAGAACCTTTTTACAATTAGGTGACTCCGTTATTATTACGGATGATCAGCATCAAATATTAGAAGTTAATACGAGCTATGAGGCGATAACCGGCTACAACCGCAGAGAAATTTTAGGTAAAACGGCCGGAATTGTTCGCACCAGCCTTACCCCCGTGCATATTTATGAAAGCATGAAGGAAGCGTTAAAGGCAAAGCGGCCATGGTCTGGCGTATTCATAAACCGCCGCAAGGATGGACAGCTCTGGCATTCCTCCATTACCATTACACCTTTATATATGGAGGAGAGCTGGTATTATATCGGCATTTTTCGTGAATTGGAGCAGCTCCCTAGCGGCTTCTATATGCCTCAGGAACGGATTGGGCATATTCAAAACTCGCTGCTCAAGGTGCTTGCCATTTCCTGCGAAATTCGCGATCCTGGCATTGAATCGCATCTTGTGCGGGTTAGGGATCTTACGGAGGAGCTTGTGCGTTATCATAATGAGCGGATGCAGCTAGGCTGGAACGAAGAACGGCTCAGCCGCATTGCCTCGGCGAGCATTTTGCATGATATCGGAAAATCGGGCATTCCCGAGGGGATTTTATATAAGCCCGGTCCGCTCGCTGACTATGAACGCACCATCATTGAGATGCACACGTTTATTGGCGTCGACATTATTGAGAAGATTTTCAGCGAGTTTAATGACGAGCTGTTTACTAGCGAGCTGACAGCGAGCAAGCATATTATTTTGTACCATCATGAACGGTGGGACGGCAAGGGCTACCCGCATAAGCTTGCGGGAGAAGCTATTCCCATTGAAGCGCGCATCGTAAGCATCGTTGATGTGTTCGACGCCCTTACCAGCAAACGCCCTTACAAGGAAAAATGGTCGGAGGAGCAAGCGCTCGCTTACATTAAAGAGATGCGCGGCACCCAGTTTGACCCAGACTTAGTCGATTCATTTATTCAGTTGTATGGGCAAGGTGAAACGGCTGTCGCCGTCCTTTAACGGCGTGGCGCGTTTCATTCCGAGAAATATAGAGAAAAGATGAAATCATCATATCCTTTCCTATATTTGAGCAAAAAGAGGGATTGGCGTATGTGCCAATCCCTCTTCTTCATGTGCAGTACGTTATAACCGTTGTGCGGCGGATAATGCTAGAAACCATTAACCGTGCAGCATGCTTCGCTTATTCCGCAGGAGGCGTGAACGTGCGCTGCGCAAATTCAGCATCCAGCATATAAAACGCGTTGCTGTCTTTATCAATGCGCTTCAGCTTCGAAATGATGCCATCGAACAAGGACTCCTCTTCTACCTGCTCATCGATGAACCATTTCAGGAAGTAGATCGTCGCATGCTCGCGCTCGCTGAGCGCAAGGTCAGCAAGGTTGTAGAACTTGCGAGTGTTCTGCTGTTCATGCGCGTAAGCACGCTCGAAAGCATCGAGCATCGACGCGTATTCATTTTTCGGCTCGTGCAGAGCAGACAAAGTAGCACGACGGTTGCGGTCGTTCAGGAATTTATATATTTTCATGCCATGGAAACGCTCTTCCTCAGCCTGGATAATAAAGAAATTCGCAAACCCGTCCAGACTTTCGCCAGAACAGTAGGCTGCCATTGCAAGATACACATGCGCCGAATAAAATTCAAAGTTCATTTGTTCATTTAACGCTTCAGCTAATTGATCATTCATCACTTATGCACCTCTTCTTTTTCGGAGTTGCCTCTATCTTAACACAAAAAAGGAGGGCGGCAAAAGCCGCCCTCCCTATATTTATCCAATTATTTTTTTTAGTTCCTTATAAAGCTTCTCGGCTGACGGAGCGCTGACCACCTTAGACTTCACCACGGCAAAACATTCATGCCTGCATGTTTTGCAATTTCCGAGACAATCGGACTTCTTCATCTTGATGTCGGGAAACTTATCCTTCATCGCCTTGTATACCGGCTTCGTCCCGTTTTTGAAATTTTTGGTGCAATATTTGATCTTCAATAGGTGTGTCACCCCGCTGCCGCAATGGCCATCTGATTACGGTTGGCACTTTTGTGTACACACGCAATCGTCTGCTCGATCCAAAAGGCTCCCTATTGAATGATAGTAATAATCATTACCGTTGTCAATAGCCGCGGGGCGGCGGCCAAGCTTATTTTTTCAATAACTCTACGCCTCGCTGCAGTTGGGTATCTTCCTTCTCCAGCTTTTCCTTAAGCAGCTCAACGATTTGATACGCCGTCTTGTCATTAAGCGAGCCGGTAACGTCCAGCTTCTCTGCCTTCTGAAAAGCGCGCATCGCCGCCTCCGTCTCATCATCGAACAGGCCATCTTTGCCGACGGGCGCATAGCCGAGCTCCTTCAGCATCGATTGCAGCGTCTTGACGTCTTCGCCGTAGCTGCCGTTTTTCAGCCCGCTGCCGACCGTAAGCGGACGCAAGCTTGCAAATGCAGGCAGGCTGACAACCTCATTTGGCATGACGCCAACCTTGTGAATCCACGTGCCAGCAGGCGTTTTCCACTGCGCCTCGGTCAAGCTGAGCACTGAGCCGTCTCTAAATTGCTCAAATGCTTGTACGACGCCTTTGCCATACGTTTTCTCGCCAACGACCGTTGCTCCCGCCGACTCCTTAAGCGCGGCGGTCAACACCTCGCTGGCGCTTGCCGACTGGCCGTTCACCAGCACAACGATAGGGATCGTCCACTCTTCTTTTTGCGTTGATTTATAAACAATCGGGTTGCTTTCTTCCTTATATACGACCTCTAGAATCACTTTCCCCTTCGGAATGAGCTTGCTGCCAATGGCAATCGTCGGCTGCAGCAGGCCGCCCGGATTGGAACGAAGATCCAGCAGCAGCTTCGTCATGCCCTGCTCCTTCATTTTCGCTACCGCTTCATCAAATTCCGTAGCTGTCTTCTGGGCAAAGCGGCTAATCGTAATATGACCAATACCATCCTCCAGCATCTCTGAGGTTACGGTGTAAACCGGAATCGCCTCACGCTTAAGCGTAATCTCGATAGGCTCCGTCTGGCCCGGGCGCTGCAGGGTCAGCGTCACCTCGGTACCCGACTTGCCGCGCATAAGCCCGATAAGATCCTGAAATTTAGCATCCTTTGATTCCTTGCCGTCAACCGCCACAATGATATCTCCAGACTTAACGCCTCCGCGCTCTGCTGGCGCACCCGGTGTGAGCCCAGAAATAATAAATTGGCCATCCTGCTCGCGCACCTCGGCCCCTATCCCGGAAAATTCACCTTCATATCCTTGCGTATAGGCATCGCCCTGCTCCTCGATTAAATAGCGGGAGTACGGGTCTTCCAGCGATGCTACCATTCCCTCAGAGGCTCCATTAATCAAATCCTCGCCATCTGCTCCATTTAAATATTTATCCATAATGGTATTGTAGGATACCGCAAAGTTCTGAAATGCCGGCTCTTTCAGCATCGGATAACGATGCCCCATCCAGAGCCATCCCACTGCGAACCCGGCAACCATAAATAAAATAGCCCCAACCAGGCCAATTAAAAGAACTCTGCGCCGTGCAGCAGCATGTGTAAAATACCTCAAACTCGTCATCTCCCCAGGTTCAACTCTCATCCGCTTTCTTTACTGTATCTTATTGAAGGGGGATGGAGCAAATTTTCACAAAAGAACCCGCCGCTTCTCTCGTGCCGAGGTGAGACAGGCTTTAATAACCGCAGTCCCGGCTATCGCATCCTCAGGACCAAACAGCGGCAGCGCCTCACCTGCGGCAATCTGAGCGATTCCAGTGATTTGCATTCCTCTTCCCCCGGGCCAAAAACGCTCGGCAATTCAATCCGCCCCTTCGTTCCGAGAATTTCCACGCGGTTGCGGTAAGCCGCCCACATGCCGCAGTCGAACACGAGCTTACATCATTTGCGATATAGCAATGCTCGCACCGCTTAAAATCCCCCATCTTAGCTTCATCCTTGCCCATCCTCTCCCAATCCATTCTTTAACAGTCCTTTCTATTATACAAGAAAAGCGGTAGATCGCTTGTACGAATGGCGATTTTTCGCTACAATCAACCTAGCTTATGTATACGATAAAGATGCCTGGAGAGGGGAACCTGTTGCCATTATGTATAAATTAATTGCAATTGATGTAGATGATACGCTGTTGAACGATGAACTCGTTGTGACTGAAGGAACGAAACGCGCCATGGAGGAAGCTATCGCGAAAGGCGTAACGGTGACGCTGGCTACCGGAAGAATGTACGCTTCCGCCAGACAAATTGCGGAGCAAATCCAGCTCAATGTGCCGATCATTACGTATCAGGGGTCGCTTGTAAAAACGCTGCTGGACGGCAAGGTGCTGTATGAGCGCAGCGTGCCTACCGATGCGGCCAAGGAGCTGTATGCTTTTACTGAAAAACATGGCCTGCATTTGCAGCTTTATGTCGATGACCAGCTGTTTGTGAAGGAAGCGAATGAGAAGGCCCTCATGTATTCGCGACTCTCCAAAATCCCTTATACGGTAGCACCAGATTTCGAGGAGCTGCTGGAGCAGCCGAATACGAAAATGCTGATTATCGATGAGCCGGACTATCTCGATGAAATTGCTGAGCAGCTTAAGACGCTTATCGGCGACCGCGTGCATATTACGAAATCCAAAGCTCATTATTTAGAGTTTATGCATAAAGAAGGAACAAAAGGACATGCGCTGCGTTTTATGGCTGAGCATCTTGGCTGCACGATGGATCAAACGATTGCAATCGGCGATGCGTGGAACGATCACGAGATGATCGAAGCGGCAGGACTTGGCGTAGCGATGGCTAATGCGATTCCGGCGCTGAAAGAGGTCGCTAATTATGTGACGCTTAGCAATAATGAAGAGGGCGTTCGTCACGTATTTGAAAAATTCGTTTTAAACTCGTAAGGGCATAGGTGAGGTGGGATTGTGCGCTGCGCGAAAAGGTGGGGGCTCCGATCGTCATTGCTGCTTAAGTTTCCTCGAATTAGCCGTAAACGGCTGAAACTCAAGCAGCAAAAACGAACACTTCGTTTCTCCACCCCCACCTTTTCACTCCGCTTCGACCCGCTCACCTGTACAACCTTAAAGCGTTTACCGATTTTTTGGGGGCAATAAAACAAACCTGTGATCTGGC
>NZ_JBCNGR010000064.1:0-1520 GCF_050481745.1 Paenibacillus algorifonticola
AAAAAAGTTCCTTTGGCGACACCTGCGAGCTTAGCCACCTGTTCAATTGTTGTCGTTTCATATCCCTGCTCAGCAAACAGCGAAAGCGCGGCATCTTTAATCCGCTGCCTTGTCTGTTCCTTCTTCAGCTCGCGATTCATTCGTTTCTATCTCCCCGCTGTCGCTTGCTATAATCCGGTTATTGTCCTCTTTATTTTATCACAACCGCTTTCCTCACGTAAACCATTACGACCATAGGTTCAATATTTATTCGCGTTTGTATACAGACCGGGGTTATTTATAACTTAATATATTGATATTTCAGGGGAAATTCACAAAAAATAATAATGACCATAAGTTCAAAAATATTGACTTTAATTTCGGGATCGGATATAACTAATTCTAGAGATCGAATAAAGGGAGGAACGGAAGATGACGGAACGCTTTGTACGCGGTCTTGCCCGCGTAAAGTGGATCCTGCAACCATACTGAGAAGGAGGATTAACATGATTTACGATTGTGCAATCATTGGCGGGGGCCCGGCTGGACTCAATGCAGCATTAGTTCTGGGCAGGGCAAGGAGAAACGTAGCTTTGTTCGATCATAACAAGCCACGAAATGCCGTTACGCATGCTTCACATGGTTTTCTTACACGTGATGGTGTTACACCAGCAGAATTTCGGCGTGTCGCATACGAGGAGGTGCTGAAGTATCCGTCAGTAGAGCATCATCCCGTTGAAGTTACGGATATTCGCAAGCTTAATGCAGGATTTTTAATATCTACACACGAGGGGGAACAAATTCAAGCTCGCAAGCTATTGTTCGCTTCAGGCCTGCAAGAAACATTGCCAGATATCCCAGGTGTCAGGAGTTTATATGGAAAAAGCCTCTTTTACTGTCCATATTGTGACGGCTGGGAACTCAGGGACAAATCGTTATTTGTGTTGTGGGATCATCCCCGCGTGTTCCAACATGCAAAGTTGCTCTATAATTGGAGTCGCGATCTTATCGTCTGTACCAATGGCCCTGGCATTCTGACTAATGAACAAAAGCAAATATTAGCTTCCCGTGACATCGTTGTCTCTGAACAATCTGTATCAGCTTTTCATGGCAGTGATGGCAAGTTGCGGCTAGTGGAGTTCACGGACGGATCTAGAATAGAGAGAACAGGCGGATTCATTGCACCTAAGTGGGTCCCACGGGCTGGTTTTCAACAAGAACTTGGTTATGCGGTAAACGATCTAGGTGGAATCCTAACCGATGAAATGGGAAAAAGCACGGTACCTGGTTTATTTGCAGCTGGGGAAGTGACCACTGGATTCCCCTCACAACTCATCGTGGCTGCTGCGGCTGGCAGTATTGCTGCCGTCAGCATTAATCTGGAATTGACAGAAGAAGCCTTTAGTTCCTGAAGGGCTTGACGGTCTCACCACACAATGGTTATTACAGGTTCCTAAAGGCCGGTTTCAAGTCCGTACCGTCGGCAGGCGGAGTAGATCATTCCCTCCGGCGGGATCGCCGGCTCCGGAAGAACAAGCGAA
>NZ_JBCNGR010000065.1:0-802 GCF_050481745.1 Paenibacillus algorifonticola
GCTCCGGAAGAACAAGCGAATGATACAGCATCTCTTCGTTTAATCCCAAAACGGCAATCTCTACGATCTCGGCTTGGAGGGAGTCCGGTCTACGGGTAACTTCATGATCACAGTGACCAGGAGAGTAGTTCGGACTACGAGCTGCACACTGGTCTTTTTATAGTTTTTTTTGAGAATTATTAAATTATCCGTTGCTTCATTATTCGGAGAGGCATTAAGCAGAATTCATAAAAGCGAATCCGTAAGTCCTTTGTTTGAAAAGGTTCCGAACAACGTAATCGCATCTTCCAATGAATGAATGGATGAACTCCCCTCCGGCTGTTTACGCCTGCCGGGAGTTCATTTTTCAAGTCTTTTAAGCTGCAATCCCTTTGAAAAACAGATCGAACGTGATCGCAATCTGCTCGTTAAGCCCCTCGTCTTCATTACTCATCAACCAAACGATCAACGCTCCGTAATATGTCTGTATCACAAGCCGGGCGATCATCGTTGCCGGCATGTCTTTACGCAGCTCCCCATTGTCTTGTCCATGCGATATAAGCGGAACGATGGGTTCCATCAACTGCTCAAAAAGTTCAAGCGCCGGACCGCTCCCTAAGATGCCTTGAAATAACGCCCGCATCACCGATTTGTTATGCGGCAGCTGCTGCACAAGCTCGAATATGAACATTCGCATGCGCGGGATTAACGGTCCCGGCTTGTCCTTCAGCTTCGCCACCTCGTTCATGACAAAGACACTCCGCAGCTCGCAAATAAGCTCGTCTCTCGAAGCGAAATAGTTAAAAAAAGTTCCTTTGGCGAC
>NZ_JBCNGR010000066.1:0-2577 GCF_050481745.1 Paenibacillus algorifonticola
AGTTTTATCATTGGTTTTGCAGCTCCTTCGGCTCGGTTTACGCGATTTTTACGCGCAAAAAAACCGCAGGCATAGCCATGCGGTTTTTAACAACAAACAGCAACTATCCATGAGAATGACAGACGGCTAGCGCCTGCCTGACTATTTAATTCATAATCACCATCGTATCAATGATCATCATCTTAGCCCGGCGTTTCATGCCGCTCACTCCCTTCAACTGCAAAATGGATCGCTCCTGCTAAAGTTCCAGCTTTGAAAGCACTTTCAGTGTACAGCATCCTAGCTGTATTTGTAAATAAAAACCTGTATTAGTAGCCGTCGAAAATCCGCTTTCCCGATCAAAAAAGCATAACGAAAATGAATTAGGACGTGTAGTTTTTGCCTAGACCCAGCTCTGTCAACAGCTGGCGATAAGCGATAGAGGTACGGTCAGCCGGAATATGGGCCTCAGCCTGAAGATCAAGCGGCAAATCCTCTGGTGTCTGCGCTTCGACCATTTCGGCATCCTCTTGGAACACCTTTAAGTTAAAATCAATCGTATCTTGAATCGGAGCATTCTTATCGAAATTACGCGATATCGGGCAGAACAACCTTGTATATCGGGCCGATACTGGAGACGCGCAGTTTAAAATATTCAATCTCCCCTCATCGGGAAAATAAACGGTGAGCGATGCAGCGAATGGCGGAAACACGCGGAATTCGCGCAGCCACATAAAGTCATCAGGAGCCGGATTCTCCTGTCCCTTGCCATAGTTGCTGACCGTGCTCCAATATTCCGCAAGCAGCTCCTGTCCTTCCCGCTTCACCTTATATTGCGGCACCTCGGTGTTGTTGCGGTCACCGAACGTTTCCATATGCACATATGCAAAATGCGATACGTCCAAGAAACCCTCCATTTGGCGGCCAGCAGAGCCGGCAATATCAAAGCTCGGCGGCAAAACGTTCAAGTAATCGGGATCTTCCCAGCCGGGGAAGGGCGGAATATTTTCCTCCAAGGACATCAGTGACGTCCAGATCAAGCCATAACGCTCTACGGCCGGATACGTAATGAGCTTTAGTTTAGGCGAGATGCGCGAATCGGGATGCGCGGGCACTGCCGTGCATTTGCCTTCGCAATTGTAACGAAAACCATGATACGGGCATACGATTTCGCCATTTTCAATCCAGCCCTTGCTGAGCGGAGCTCCGCGGTGAAAGCAAAGGTCACGGGCAACGACGACCCGGTCGCTGCTGCGGTAGCAGACAAGCTTCATATCCAGCAGGGTTACCGCCACCGGCTTATCTGCAATCTCGCTTGCAATCGCGATCGGATACCAATATTGCGCCAATACATGCCAATCCTCAGCAGAAAAGGTACAATTCCGCGGCAGCTCGTTCTCTTCTCTTTTTTTAGCTGCCGTCTTTGTGTTTTGCCCCATAATCGTCATATTGTCCACCTCTTTATCGTAGTTAACCGCTTTGACTTAAGCGTATATGGGCTGTCTGTTTATCGCTCTTTACAATTAAACCTGGGTTAGAATACGTACCGGAACGTTCAAGTCATCCTCCAGCTTGCGGTAATGCTCGCCTTTGGCTATGATCGCCTGCACTCCGACAAGCTTTACGCCCATCTCTTCCATCTGCACAGCAATCGAGCGGATTGTTGCACCGGAGCTGATAACATCATCAACGAGCAGAACGCGGTCGCCTGCCTGAAAGCCGTCAAAGCAAATGCGATTTTCGTTGTAAGCCGTTTCGCGCTTGGCCTCCAGGTGGATATCTTTATATAAATCCGTGCTCAGCCTTAAAATGTTAATCGGCTTCAGCAGCTTATACGCCGCAAGCATCCCCCATGTGTGGCCACCAGGCTCTGGCGATACGATATAATCGTAATTCTGAAAATGACCCTCAATGCTCACCGCCAAATTATCGGTAATTTCATTAATAAGCTCTGGAGCGATATAGGTTCCCCGCTCGCCGAACGGATATAGTTTAAAGTCATAAAAGGTATCCTTCGTTTTCTGAATTTTGACTGTTCTGGCATTAGCAATGGAATCGGAAAGTCTGGTGTTTGTGAGGCTCATATGCTTCTCTCCCTTAAATTTCTCTATTGTCGCCTTAAGTGTGAAACTTATAAGCTCTTATATTTCAAAAAACCCAGACTTAAGAGACTTCAGCTTCATTTCCCTGCTGCGATCAGCCCTGGGGCATCGCTAAACAGGAAAAATGCGTCGCTTTCAGTCTCTTGTAGCCTGGGGCAATTCACGGTTGCCTGTAGAAACGCCCATCCCTTATTAATGGGCTTATACAAGAATAACGCTTTTATGATTTAATGTTAACTTATCTAACATTAAAGGTTTTAATTATAATAACACCACCCTTTTTCACTGTCAATAACGAATTTAGCGTCAACTTATCTATCATTAAAATGCTTTAAAATGCTAGAACTATTTTAGCAATATAAATAGCGGCAGCCATGGACAAGTCAAGACCGTCCTAGACTACCGCTATTTAAACATCTACCGTGCCAATGATTTTCCTCGCCCAAGCTTTTAAGCGCTTCGCCTATAGCGAACTGTTCATCTCCCACTTCTTGAG
>NZ_JBCNGR010000067.1:0-4487 GCF_050481745.1 Paenibacillus algorifonticola
GCCCCGTGCAAGGCCACGGGGCCGGGCTGGCGAGCCCGCTGCTGGATGCCCGCAGCGGGGTGCAGTTCATTGCCGTCGCCAGCGGCAAGGGCGGCGTCGGCAAATCCACAGTGACCGTGAACCTCGCGGTCGCTCTCGCTCGCAGGGGCAAGCGCGTCGGCATTATTGACGCCGACATATACGGCTTCAGCGTGCCCGATATGATGGGCATCGAAGAGCGCCCGCAGGTCGTGAACGAGCGGGTCATCCCGATTGAGAAATTCGGGGTGAAGGTGATGTCGATGGGCTTTTTTGTCGAGGACAACAGCCCAATCGTCTGGCGCGGCCCGATGCTTGGCAAAATGCTGCGCAACTTTTTTGACGAAATCGAATGGGGCCAGCTTGATTACTTGCTGCTCGACTTGCCGCCGGGAACAGGCGATGTGGCGCTGGACGTCCATCAGATTATCCCGCAAAGCAAAGAGATTATTGTCACGACGCCTCATGCTACAGCGGCATTCGTTGCTGCGCGCGCAGGGGCCATGGCCATTAAAACCGAGCACGAAATCATCGGTATCGTTGAAAACATGGCGTATTACAAATGCAGCAAATGCGGCGAGCCGGAATATATTTTTGGCCGAGGCGGTGGCGGAAGATTAGCGGAGTCGCTTCATGCCGAGCTATTGTCCCAAATTCCGCTTGGAGCGCCGGATAATCATCCATCGGAGCCGGATTTCTCGCCATCCGTATACAAGGCAGAGAGCGAGACTGGCCAGCTCTATTTGGAGCTTGCAGACAAAGTGCTTCAAAAATGCGAATAGCGCGCTCTTCTTCAGCTGAATAACGTTCGCTTTTTTAACCGAATAGTCAAAGAAAAAAGCCCCATGCTAACGAATGAGGATCAGCCAAGCAACTGGCCTACCTTCATTCACAGCGGGGCTTTTTTTAATTACATCTTTTTTAATTACATCGTATTGTCCTACTGTCCATCTCCTGAGCCTGAATCCTGACCGCTATCGTCACCGGAACTTTGTTGATCTCCTCCCGAGCCTTGCTTTTCCACCTTTTCGTTAGGCTTCGGCTTCAGCTCTTCCTGAACGGCTTTCTTCATCAGATCCAGCACTTCAAGCCGGAATAACGGATTTTGCATCGACTCCTGCATAATCGACATGACTTGTTTTTTGTACTGCGTGCTTTGCAGCACCTCCAAAATCATCTTGTCCATCTCCGGATTTTTCATCACCTTAATTAACTGCTCCTGATACGACGGATCTTTAAGCAGCTGCTGGTGAATTTCCTTGTTCTGCTTATTGACGGCTTTGGCAAATTCCCCAGCGAAACGAACGTCAGTCATCAGCGTCTTGATCACCTTGTCATATTCCGGGGCGACAAGCACATCTTTTACCGCCAGACGGACCTGCTCCTGATCCTGCACGGACAAAAGCTTCGACGTGTTTCCGTTATAGCCCGACATTTGCTGGGCCGATTCCTGGAGTGCTTTTTGAGCATCCTCCGTTTTGAGTATATCAATGACCATTGATTTCATGTCTTTGTACGTGACTTGTTGGCTGCTTCCCGATGATTCTGATCCACAACTGGTCAAGACAAAAGACGTTGTAATGAGAAGCATAATTACCGTCATACGAATGCGCATGATTCGTGTTCTCCCTTCGTGACAGCATTCCTGTATTGATGGGAGTAGTATGTGTCAAAGCTCCATTGATTATCAAGGGGAAAGGTTAGCTTTTTAATGTGAACGTGGTAAAATAAAGGATGTTGGACAGGGTGTGCTTGAAAAATTTAGGGGGATGTCAAACGTGAATATCAGAAAATGGTTTTTTCTCTTTTGGAGCTGTATGGCAGTAGGCGGTTTGGCTACAGCGATATGCGGAATAACGATGCAGTGGACGGATCCGGAATTCGGCTTTATGGGACTGGATGCCTCTGGCTTTAATTTTGCAATGATGGCGCTTGTTGGCCTGATGTTTGGAGCATTCAGCCAGATGGGCTTTTTCGCTTATTTGACTTTAAATTATATCGCGCTTAGCGTATTTCGCAAAAGCTATCTTTGGAATACGCTGCAAGGCTATTCCACTGTATTTGCAGCATTTGCCTTAGGCTATTTATTATTTGAGCAGCGGACGAATAACTGGTTCTTCTGGCTTCTGCCGCTTCTGCTTATGGTGTTCTCGCTTGCGGTTTCTTATGTAAAGGTGAAACAGACGAAGGCTGTAGCTTTTGTGCCGACCGCGTTCCTTATGTTTACCGTTACTTTCATTGAAGCGTATCCTGCTTTAAAAGGGGAAACCAACACCGCAGCCATCATCTTTATGATTGTGCCGCTGTTCGTATGTAATGCATACCAAATATTGATGCTGCCGCGGATTTTAAAAAGCGAAGCGACCGAATCTGCATCATCTGCAAAGCCGGTCGCTTAATGTAGGGACGATGCTTTTCAACCTTTGATGGTTTAATGTTTGACGAGTGCGTTCAATTGGCTTGTACCGGTAGAGGACATGGTGGATTTGTCTTGTACAGCTTTGCCCTCGGTTTCTGTCTGAGTAATCAGCTCCGTTACCGTTACGAAGTCATAGCCTTTGGAGCGCAGCTGGTCGATAATAACGGGCAGTGCTTCATGAGTTTGCTTCACAGAATCGCTGGCATGCATCAATATAATATCGCCAGGATGGGCGCGACTCACGACTCGGCTAATGATTTTATCGGTGCCGATATTCATCCAGTCGAGCGAGTCAGTATCCCATTGAATGACCTTATAGTTCATTTCGCTCGCAATGCGCAGTACCCTTTTGTCAAAATCGCCATTCGGCATCCGAATCAAATTAGGCTGTTTCCCAGTCGTATCGGAAATAATCGAGTGAGCAGTAGAAATTTGCGTACGGATTTCGTCGTCGCTCAGCTTGCTGTAATAATCATGCTTGTGGCCGTGGCTACCGATCTCATAACCGGCATCGGTTATTTTCTTCACAATATCGGAATGCGATTGAATCCAAGGCGACGATAGAAAAAAGGTAGCTTGCGTAATGCCTTTGTCCTGAAGCACTTTCAAAATCGGCTCCGCGCGTTTTTCGCCCCAGCTAATATCAAATGTAAGGGCCACAACTTTCTTTTCTGTCGGTACACTGTAGATGGCAGCGGGCTGCTGCGGTGAAAACACCGTAATATTGTCGCGCTCCGCGTAAATGACGCCTACCGAAAATACGAGGGCTAGTACAATTAGACTGTAGTGCTTGATTTTACGACCGTTCATCACATAAAAAAAGTTCATTTGGACGGGCTCTCCTCTCTAATGGAAGCTTGTTCTAGTACAATCTATGCTCATAGCGCCAAGTTATTCATGCTTGTTCAATTGAAGATAGGCAGAGGAGGACAATACTTGTTTAAGCCTCGGGAAATTCTCGATCACTTTCGCTCTATGAGCGGCTATATTGCATTTGGATTTATTCTATTTTTTGCCGGAATGGTGGTTGGGGGAAGTAATACAACGATTAGCGATATGCTGGATCAACAGCTGGAGGCCATTGCTCAACTGGCTCAACAGCTCGATAAGTCGGCTAATCCGACGATGAGCTATATTCTGTTCATTTTTTTCAACAATGCCATTAAATCTATCTTCATTATGTATCTCGGCGCGTTCCTTGGATTGGTACCGTTATTTTTCCTCGTCTTTAATGGGATGATTATTGGTTACTTGCTTAATCGAACGGCTGAGCTGCACGGGGCGGGCACTGTAATGGAAATGATTTTTAAAGGCTTGCTGCCGCACGGCATTATTGAAATTCCAGCCATCATTATTGCTGGTGCATATGGGATGAGGTTCGGTGTTCTCGTTTTAAAACTAATGAAATCGACCGTAAGTCCGAATGGGCAGGTGGAAAAGAGCGGATTCGAAATTTTATTTTTCATGAAAAAAACGATTCCAGTCGCCGTTGTGCTTACAATTTCTCTGCTAGTGGCTTCTTTAATTGAAAGTATCATTACACCTTGGCTTCTGAAGATGTAATAAAATTCCTAATATTTGTGCATAACAGTAAAGCGGCGTTATTACGTGCGAAGCGTAGACGCCGCTTTATTGTTTCATCAAGCTGCATAAGGCAGAGTAAGGACGAGCCTATTCGCTATACAGGCGAACGGCCGTCACCACTTGAGGAGGGCGCAAACTACTATGCTAGGAATTCTATTCAACGATAAAGAATGCAAAGAACTCGACTACGTCCTGCGAAAGGAACTCGATGAAATGCTGCTTGATCTCAATGACTCCCGTCTGGATGGAGAAATCAAGCAGTCGATTACCCGCCGCTACAAAACGATTTTTCGCATGTATGCCCGTTTGGCATCCCCAAAAGAGCTTTCCCGCTACGCTTTAAACGTCCGTACATATAAGTAATTTAAGGCCTCTAGCAGGCCTGAATTTGAGCCTGAAAAATAATCGAAAATAAATTAAAAAAACACTTGCAATCGCATAGGCGGCCGTGATATATTATATGAGT
>NZ_JBCNGR010000068.1:0-2938 GCF_050481745.1 Paenibacillus algorifonticola
GCGCCTGGGGTTCAGAGCTTCTTGGAACAAATGGCACCTGCGCTGGATGCCTGGGCGTTGGAAAATATGATTCCGCAAAAGCCGGACTACCTGAGCAAGCAGACAGCAAAAACGGTATACTTATCTCGATATACGTATGAGGAATTAATCCTCGGTCCGCAAATGCTGATAGCCGAGTTCAATCTTATTTTTGGGGTTATTGCGATTGTAGCGGCGATCCCGACAGGCGGGGGATCGCTGTATCTTTTAGCAGCGGCTGATGTTGCTTTAGGCGCAGCCATGATTTGGGTCAATGCAGAGAAGTTAATCGATCTAAAGAATGGTGATGATAGCACCAACCCTTCCTTATTTGGCATCGACCAGTCTATGCTGGACAAGCTTGGTATTGCCCTGACCGTTGTGAACTTGGGTATTTTGCTGAAGCATGGCTTGTACGCCGCTGCGAATAAACTGGCGAATGGCCGAAATATATCGGCGCTGGATGATACTTGGACGAAGTTCAAGCTGGAAAATGTTAAACCGCCAAAACCGAAGGAAGCACCTGCACTGCCGAAAACGAAGACAACAACGAAAGAGCCTACAAAAGGCGGTCCTGGTGTGAATAGGCCGATTGATGAGTTTGATGATGCATCGATTTATCAGAGGGCGGGTAAGGGTAAACCGGAGCCTCCACATGCAACAGGTGGGAAAGTTGAGGGGACGGGGAACGTTAAACCACCAAAGGGATCGACACCTAATGAACATAGATATGCTCTTGATCCGGATACAAATAAACCTATGGATTTTGAATGGGTCACAACAAGAACGGTTGATCCTATTCTTGATAAAGAGATATTGGAAAACGCAGCTAAATTTAAAGGGAAGCTATCTAATACAGTTCTGAAAAGCGGAAAAGGAAATTTTTCATACGCAAAGGTTGACTTAGATGTAGAATTACCTAAAAATGATTATTATGCCCATAGTCAAGTGGATGAACATTCTGGAAACCCAAATATAAAAGATATATCAGAACTTCCAGATGATCCAATATTTGAAGCCACAGTAGCACCGAATGCATTGGGGATTGAGTCGTTAAGGGTTGATGACACAGAATATAAGATTTTAAATGAAATAGCAAAAAATCTAGGAAATAACACAAATGCAAAAGGGAAAATCACCCTGTTCACAGAGAAGGATACTTGTGGTAGTTGTAACTACATCATAAGACAATTCATGGAGAAGTATAAGAATATTCAGATTGACGTAATTCATAATAAAGGGAATCCTATTGTACCAATAAAATAATAAACAGGAGGCTAGACTATATGATTCCTAAGCTAAGTTACAGAGAGATACTAGACTCATTTGATGAGTCGTTTCAGGAATACAAATGTAGAAATATGAGTAATTTGGAAGCGCTGGCTAAAACGTTTGAAGATTTCGAGATAATGATGAACAAAGGTGATCTTGAAAAAGCTACAATATTAATTAGGTATGGTGAGCTAGTATTGATGCAGCCATATGTATTTCATAAATCAAAAGATTACATTGTGAATTTTTTGGAAGAAGTGGATTGTGTATCTCTGCAACAAGAACTCTCTGATGTCGAATACCAAGAATTTGTCATGCGAAAAAAGGAAGTTTTATATAATCTTAATAACAAACCGTTAACTAATAATGCAAGAGCTATGTGGTATTATGATGAAATGATTGATGAAGTTAACTGCTATTATAATACTATAAATTTAAAAGATAAAACTGCTGATGAAATAGCTAGAGATGTCTTGGAACGGTTTAAAAGAGCTTGTAGAAATACAAAGAGTGAAAAAATTGGGGTCTATACTACATTAGCTGAACGTTTATTAGAGGACGATTTAACAGACTCTATTGAGCTTAAACATATAAGGGATATGCTAAAAGAATTTAATATTAATGAAGTAGGTGAACAACTATCTAATCATGAGAAGCAAAAGCTTCACTTGAGAATAGAATGGGTATTAAAGCGTTTAATAGATAATTAGTGTTCATTCTATAATTTATAAATGATAGTCCAAACTAAATTGCCTTAAAATATGTAAACAATGAGATATTACATTAGTTTTAGAGGATTTCACCATTAGAAGTTTTAGTGGGGAAATCCTTTTTTGTATTAATATGTCTTGATAATATATACTATTGAAACTGGTGGTTCCCGTATTCGGGGGAAGGCAACAATATGTTTCATGTGCTGCCCGATGAGGGTGCACGGATTAAGGTTTATTTTCCCAACGGTGTGGAAAAGAAGGCAATGGCGATCAACTCGGTGCGAGGCGGAAGCGAGGAGATGAAAAGCCGGACAGTATTCCAGAAGCCGACGACAAAGGTGTTCGAGTCGCCGGGAGCGGCCAAGATGCAGCTGGGGGACGATGGGGTTCTTTTTGAAAAAGGAACGGTCAGCCTGCATTTGGACGGCGGAAACATCACGGTGAACGCCAGTGAAGATGTACTGCTGGTTGCGGGCAATAAGGTGGAGCTGGGCAGCGGGAGCGAGATGGGAATCCTCGAGTCGATTCGGATGCGGGCGACGAATCAGGTCGATTTGCAAACGAATGTGGATCAGTATGTGCTGATCAGCGATAACCGAGTCGGCATCAAGAGCGGCAAGTTGGATTTTCAGAAGGTGGAAGTACCGTTCACCGAGCTGCTGACGGATGAAGAGATTGAGCAGATGTATCTGGACGAGCAGTTGTCCGAGCAATTTGCTGCGAATATGGAGCAAGAAAAGCAAAAGTATAACGGGGCTCCGATATCGGAGGAATATTTGTACCAGAAGGTTCATCCTGCCACCAAGAAACAAATGAAAAATGATCCAAACTTAGGCGCTAAAGCAAAGGACTGGATCAAGACGCAATCGACGGAAAAGCAGCAAGAGTTTTATCAGAAGAGGTATGGTCCGAAAACGAGTGAACCAAGCAAAGAT
>NZ_JBCNGR010000069.1:0-2657 GCF_050481745.1 Paenibacillus algorifonticola
CGTTGTGCGACTTGTTTTGCTATAACCACCAGTCAGTGGGAAGTGCAAGGGTGGACAGTCCACCTAACTTTGTAACTAAAGAATGGAATGAAGGAACCATGTATCCGGAAACGTTCTCGTTGAAACTCCTACATGCTCTGTATCGACAGAATACAAGGTATGAAGCTAGGTAAAGGCGGCAGAAGGAAGGCTAGAGCCGCTCCAAAAGAGAAGGTATGCCTACTGATATGCCGGACGGCTGAAAAACAGTCTATGGTGAGAATGTCTAAGATGACTGACGAACTGCCGAATGTACGGGTCTAAAATAGAACCATCGGGAAACCGTTGGACTAGCACATGCTAGGGTGGACGGCGAAAAGTACAATATAACGGATAGGAAATTCGCTATACCGAACTATGGCGGTATTCAATCCACAGGCTTAAAGGTAGCACCTAAGGACTGAATGTATAGCTAGGTTACAGGGAACAAGGAAAGCAAGGAACATCCATAGAGGGTCTGTCAACCCGATGGTTGCTATAAGGCTCAAGCCGAAATGTATTTGTCCTTGTGAGAGTAGGGGTACGACCGATGATGCATCTGTAACAGATGACGAGGAAAAGCCCCAAGCCTTCTTTCGACTATAACAATTTTCCAAACGTGCACGACAAAGTTCGGGTAAGAATGTGGGAATATACTCTTTCAAAGGGAGTGTACCACAATGTCGGCTCTAAGATACTGGGACTATTACAACATGACAGGAATCTTTACAGATTTACACGAAAAAGCCAAGAACAAGGAAACATTCACAAAGCTCTATGACACCATTGTATCACGGGATAACATCCTTCTGGCCTATCGAACAATTAAATCCAATAAAGGTTCTAGAACTGCCGGTACAGACGGAAAGACGATGGACGATATCAAAGTCCAAACAGAAGAAGAAATGGTTGCCCTCACTCGTCAAAAGCTGGACAATTATAGACCTAAAAAGGTCAGGCGCGTGTTTATCCCTAAACCCAACGGAAAACAAAGACCTCTCGGTATACCGTGTATCTTGGACAGAATTATCCAACAATGCTTCAAACAGGTGCTTGAACCCATTGCAGAAGCTCATTTCTTTAGACATAGTTATGGTTTTAGACCGATGCGGACTACTCATCATGCGCTAGCGCGAGTTCAACACCTTATTAACTTTAACCAACTACACTATATAGTAGATGTCGATATTAAAGGCTTCTTCGACAATGTGAATCATACGCATCTCAAAAAGCAACTATGGAACATAGGAATCCAAGATAGGAAGGTTCTACGGATTATCAGCAAAATGCTAAAAGCCGAGGTTGAAGGGGAAGGTATTCCTGATAAAGGGACACCTCAAGGTGGAATCTTATCCCCCCTGCTTTCCAATATTGTCTTGAATGAGCTAGATCATTGGGTTGCCGGGCAATGGGAAGATTTCACAAGCAAATTTAGGTATGCAAGAAATGACGGGAAGTATAGGGCGCTCAAAAAGTCTGGCCTGAAAGAAGGCTACATCGTCCGCTATGCGGACGACTTCAAAATCCTCTGTAGAGACTGGAAAACGGCTCGAAAATGGTATCATGCCGTAAGACTCTATCTAAAAGATCGCTTGAAACTTGATATTTCACCGGAAAAATCGCAAATCCTAAATCTTAGGAAACGACCATCCGAATTCCTTGGATTCACAGTTCGAGCGACGAAAAAAGGATACAAGCGAGTAGCTCATACAGGCATCAGCCACAAAAAGAGGCAACAACTAAAGACAACGGCAAAGGAACGTATTCAACAAATACGTCAATCGCCCAGCTCCCGCAATGCGCTCCTATATAACAGCTTTGTATTGGGGATACACAACTACTTCAAACGAGCGACTCATGTCAGCATCGAATTCTCACGTCTTGCCCGTGACTTGCGCATTTACATCTACAATCGTCTAAAACCAATTGGCCAATATGATCATCCGAGCAACCCGCCGCCAACCTATTTGAAATACTATAGCTGTAAGAGAAAAACCTACAGAATCGCGAATGTCTATCTTTTCCCATTGGCTAATGTGAGAACGTACAACACGACAAATTTTAACCAAAACATCTCCCCTTTTACAGAGGATGGGCGCAGCATGATCGGGAAAAAGTTGCACCCTGATATCCAAAGGGAATTATCCAAACTGATGAAATCTAACGTACCGGAGCGAAGTGTGGAGTACATGGATAATCGTATTAGTAGGTATAGTATGAAAATGGGCAATTGCGAAATCACGGGGATGTTTTTGTATGCGGAGGATGTCCACTGCCACCATTACCTGCCAACAAGTCTCGGCGGTAGTGACAAGTTTATCAACCTGCGCATACTTCATAAAGATGTTCATAGGCTCATTCATGCAACAACAAATCACACGATTGTGGAACTCATTAAACGTCTCGATTTATCCAGTGAAATGATACATAGGATAAATCAGTATCGGGAAAAGAGTAACTTGGAACTTATTGTAATGATGTCATGAGAAGATGGAACGCCGTGTGCGATGAAAGTCGCACGCACGGTGTGGAGGAGGGGAAAAGGCGGAGATAATATCAAAGCCTTACCTATTCCTATTATTGGACAGCAGCGCTACGATAAGCGTACCAAAGGTAAGCATAAGCATGAGTGCTTCAAA
>NZ_JBCNGR010000070.1:0-1891 GCF_050481745.1 Paenibacillus algorifonticola
CATCATACCCATTCACTAATAAATATTCGTAATCGCCTAAACGCGGCTCATGATGGACGATATCCAGCTCTAAAGCGGCATCCGGCTCCATGCAGCCTGCGGTTAAAGGCATGCTCCCTTTGGCAATGGCAAGGGAGCCCGCTGCGACATTCATCATAAATGATGCTCCAAGCGTTTCGCCCGTTGCTCCCTTTATCGAGGAAACAGGTATGGAAGCAGCACGCTGGCCAAAAACCTCATGAATCGCTTGGGCTTCCGCCTTGTCGGTGTGGCGTCCACCTCCGGCAGCCAGCAAAATGCCGTCAATATCGCTAGGAGAAATGGAAGCATGCTTGAGAGCCAGATCCATTACGCGAGCGAACGACTTATAATCCGCATCTGCGCGATCTTTGCCCATGTATCCTTTCCCTATTAAACTTGCATACCCGACAACCTCGCATACGATACGCTCTGGACAGCGGGCTAATACGCTCTCCGTCTCAAGCAGCAATGCAGCGGCGCCCTCGGTCATTCTCGTTCCGCTTCTATTACTGTCCAGAGGCCTGCATAAGTAGTTTTCATCCTTAGTGACATAGTCCTGCTGCTCAAACGATTGGAGCAGCTCCTGGCAATATTCCTCTACCCCGCCGCATAATATCGCATCTGCCTTGCCGCTTTTGAGCAGATCAGACGCATATGCAATCGCATTGCTGCCCGTTAGCACGGTGCTTGCGCCCTTCAGCTTTAAACTGAGGCAAACATGTCCGATTCCCGAGTTGTATACCGTACTTGCGAATACGGTCGGACTAACCATATCGACGCCACCAGACAAAATTTGATTGCTGAGGGCCAAATTAGATACCAATGGACCGTATCCCGTCGTAAAAACAGTACCAATCCGGTTATGATCCAGTTGCTCCTGCTCGATCAAAGCTTCATCCAGCACTTGTTTCGAAGCGCTCATGGTCAACCGTGAAAACCGATCCATCCGTCTGGCAACCCGGTTTTCAATATTTTGTGGAATATCCACCGGCAGTTTAAGCTCCTCCGTCCTGACTCCTGCTTGTGCATTTATGCCTTCCCAAAATTCATCTGCACCGGACCCTGCACAGCTTATCGCTCCTACAGCCGTAACAAATATTTTATGCATATGGATTCTCCCAAATTTATGAAATTATGCACTGCGGAATTAAAGATCATTGTGAATTATTCGGAATAGCTTAAGGTCAGCAGCCCAGAAGCGACCATTTTATCGCCGACTGCAGCCGTACATTTAATCTGGTGAAAGATGTGGAAGGTCTCGACTAATTCTGCTTCTACCGCTAATGTATCGCCCGGCACAACCGGATGCATGAACTTGATTTGGTTAACCGCGCTTAAATAAAATTTGTGGGTCGCCCGGCTCTCCTCGTTGTAAAAAATAAATCCGCCGACCTGCGCCATCGTCTCAATCATGAGAACGCCTGGATAAATAGGTTCATCGGGGAAATGTCCAACTGCCCACTGCTCATTAAAGCTTATGTTTTTGTAGCCTTTGGAACGCTTCATATAAAGGGCCTCGGTAATTCGGTCTACCATGACGAACGGGTAGCGATGAGGCAGGCCTTTTGCAATATCAATGATTTCCATCCATGACAGCTCCCCAGCATGTGGTGTGTATCCGACAGCGCAAATATACCGACAAATTCAAGCCACCGGATGCTTAGACCTTTCCGACAACTATACTTGCAGAATGGCCGAAGAAAGCGTATGAGTTGGACATCGCATATTTGATCGACCGTTCCTCATAGTTCCCTTTAACAATCTGCAGGTGATGAAAGGGTTCTGGCTGCTCCTTCAGAAATGCAGTTGGAGGCACAATGCCGCGATCTATTGCAAGCAATGTCGCCGCCAGTTCTACGCTTCCTGCCGC
>NZ_JBCNGR010000071.1:0-4785 GCF_050481745.1 Paenibacillus algorifonticola
CTGACCTCATAATACGACGGATATGATAGCTTAACAATAAGGGGTTATCACATATTAGACATGGATAGTATGTGATAACCCCTTATTTAATAATAGTTTATTAATTTAAGTCTTGATAATTTTCAGTCTAGTACTTTATTCTCTTTCTTCACGAAGAGTCTGTAAAATATTCTGTGTGAAGCATTTATTCCATTATTTTCGCGGAATAGACGTCACTCCCACTATGATTTCAAACGTAACGAACAAAATCGCAACCCTTATTAAAGGATGCCAGAGTCGACCTTTGCAAGGCATATGCGCGGTCGTATTTATGGATGCCACTCATTACAAATTGAAGCAAGACGGTGCCATTGTAAAAGGGCAGCCCGCATGATTATTGGCATCGCTAGCTGGCAACAAGGACGTGCTAGGCATGTGAATCGGGAAGCCGAGTAGGACCTAAAGAAGGTAACGGCTGACTTAAAGCCCACCTGCAAAGCAGTAACCGAAGAGGCTGCCTTACTCGATTGAGATCACTTTGAGAGCAATGGGGAAACAAATACCAGCTCGTGTTACGCTCATAGCGTACCAACCGGGATGAAATCGCCACCCATTTCAAATATCCCCCTGAGATTCGTAAACTCATCAATACGACCAAAATGATCGAGAGCTACCCCTGGCAGCTTAGGAAAATGAAAGCAGGAAGCTGCTATCCTTGGTAAGTCTCACTTAAAACAATTATTTATGACTGCAGATAACCAAGTTACCAATAATAAATTATCTTTTGAATCTAAACACGAAAAACCCTGATAGATCAACATTCTTGATCCTATCAGGGCATATTTAAGTCTCATATATTACTGTAATTTGTCTCATCTATTGATGAAATCAGTCTCATTTATTATTGTTACCCACAACACAATTATTGTGGGTAACAGTTATATTTGAGACAAACAACGTAAGAAAAAAGCCCATTTTATCTTTATAATTGAGATTTTAAATAACGTAAAATGAGACTTGTCGTAATTATTACAACAATAAATGAGACTTGTCGTTCTCTGTAGAAAATTCGTTTATATACTTACCGCTTTAAGACCTCTTTCATTTCGAATCAGATGTATATTGAATTATATGTTCTTTATTATTTCAAACGTTTGAGCTTAGAATATATAACCTAATACATACACATTTGATTTTAGTCTCACATTATTGTGGTCGTTAGCTTAACGAGCTACAGGATACACTCAACGCATACTTCACTAGCATGATGGATATTCCATGTTTTAATAATACAGTTCTCATTTCTCATTTTTCTACATCAATTTACTAAATCCCCTCTTACTTCTCGGAAATTTTTCTGCAAGTATTTCTAAGTCGTCATTAGAGTATTCCAACTTTTTTACTGTTTTTATAATAGTATTGCCGCCGGCTTTTGCTTCTTTTAGCCATTCAGTGAATTCACGTTTGTAGTTCAACAAATTAACTTCGACTAAACTATTTAAGATTACCTCAAATAGTTCCTGTAAATTATCTTCACTATAAAAACTATTAATTAAATCTTTCTGATTAAGTATCGTTTCTAAGATACCACTTAGACTAGAATCCTGATTTAATTTCTCAACACCAATGTTGATAATTTTTGCAACGTCTAAATTACTATCCATAGTATCAATAAGATAAGTTGTTAAATGAGTTGCTTGCTCATTATTTAGGGCTGTTTCATTTAAAATATCCATTAGCAAATGCTGCTTGGAATTATTCAACTTAATCCAATATTCCACATGTTCTAATTCTCCAGTTGAATATAAACCTTTAACTACAGATTTGAACGTATTGTCTTCAAAGTCTTCTCTTATTTCTTCAAGAACTTTAGTAAGATACACTTTTTGACCACTATCAATCCATTCGGTGTTTGAAAATAAAAATAAAACATCTTATCACTTGGTATATTTCTGTTTTTTATTATTATTTCATGACACACTTCCATATCAGTAGTCCACAATTCAATCGACAAATCAAGTAATTTTTCCCCTTCAGTCTCAGAAACCAATTTTTTTTCAACCATATTATTCAAAAATCTTAATATCCATGAAACAGAGTAGCTCGAATGGTAAGTCGATGCTACTACTACCGCAGCATTAAATATGGCTACAGGATTATAAGGGTTTAAGCTTTCATGCGATCTAGGAAGGTCATCTTTCAAAATCTTGCAGATATCATTATAATATTCTGGAGATGAACTGTTTCTTCCAGAACTCAGTAAAGTATTTAACATTGTACCAATAATTTCCCCCGGATCTGACAAAAGGAACTTTTTGGCGATAGGCAAAATGTTCTTTACATACTCAGGAGTATCGTACCATGAATTTAATTTATTAAAGATACCTATTTAGCCCCCTAGAGAACTTGGACACTAAGAGAGTGTATGAAGTACACTACTAGTGACAGGGGATGATGAAATTGAAACGAAATAAACACTCAAAAGAATTTAAACTGCAAGTCATAAAAGAAGCACTGGAAATAGGTAATAAAGCAGCCGTAGCAAGACGCTATGAGATTGCAGCAAATATGCTTCATCGTTGGACTAAAGAATATGAAGCTGGCAAGTTTGGAGAAGAATCGCTGGATTCGGTAACCGCCTTAGAATCCAAAGCACTGGCCCAAGAGAATAATCAGCTGAAACATCTCCTTGGAGAGCAGGCACTTGAGATTGCGATTCTTCGTGACTTAATAAAAAAGAAAAACCCTCATTTGCTGACAAAATGGAAGTAGCCGATTTCTACATCGAAAAGGGATATGCCATCCGGCTTGTTTTAAGGCTAGTGAGCATCCCAAGATCGAGCTACTATTACGACAAAAACGGTAAAGTAGCGAAGAAAACGGTGAGTGAGGGACGCTCAGCACCTGGTTATTCTTATCAAGAAAGTGGCGTGCATGTAGCCGATGAACAGATTGAAGAATGGCTGATGGAGCTGATTTCAGGCGATGGCTACAACTATGGATATCGTAAATTAACCGTGGATCTAAAGCGTACGTACAAGTTGATCATTAATAAGAAGAAGGTCTATCGTCTTTGCAAGAAGCTAGGTTTATTGAGGCCTCAACGTAAAGTAAAGACGAAATATCCTAGAAAATTGGCTCGTAATCGAATGATTACAGCATCGAATCAACTACTTGAAACCGACATTAAATACGGCTATATCGCAGGTGAAGATCGCTTTTTCTTCATTTAGTCGTTCATCGATGTGTACGATCGTTCCATTGTTTCCTATCCTATTGGACTCAGCTGTGAGGCTAAAGATGTGGTTCGGACGCTGCAGCAAGCTCTGCTGAAACGACAGCTATTTGATGTGCCTACAAAGCCAGTCGTACGCTCGGATAATGGGCCACAATTCGTTTCGGAGGCCTTTGAGTCGGCTTGTAAGGGCTTTGGAGTCCTGCATGAACGTATTCCGCCGCGAACGCCTAACATGAATGCTCATATTGAATCTTTTCATCGCATTCTTCAAGATGACTGTCTCTCTCGCTATGATTTTATGACGTATGGTGAGGCCTATGAGGCGGTTACCCATTTCATGATCTTCTACAATGAACGAAGAATTCATTCGAGTATTAAAGATCTGGCTCCTGCTGATTTTTACAAGCAGAACCTGATTCAGCCCATTCCAATTAAATCCGTCAGATTGTAGTTTGAAAAGCTTTGAAAGAACGAGATAAAGAGAGCATGTGTCCAAATTTAAGGGGTTAATCCGCTACCAGCTCAAACATGGTGATTGAGGGTGGTGGGGAGAACAGTTTTAAGAACGGGATCTATACTCCCTAAAAGGCCAACGTTCTTCCCGACTACTGCCATCTTAAAGTGCCTAATAAAATAAGCCAACCAGAAATCTCTGGCTGACCTAATAATACGAAAAAGGCCATGCACTACTTTGCAAAAGACCGGCGCTGATCTATGCCTTCATCCACGATCACCGCTTCCAGTGCCGTGTCGCAAAGCTATGTGCTGCTATGGGCGTTTCCAGAAGCGGTTATTACAAATGGACCACACGTAAAGTCAGCAAACGAGAGAAAAACCGTAAAAAGCTGGTACAGCGTATTCGGCGCATTTTTCTGGATTCCCGTAGGCTTTATGGAAGCCCGAAGGTTACAGAGATGCTTCATAAACAAGGCAGGAACGTTTCGGAGAAGACCGTCGCTCGAATGATGAAGGAGCAGGGTCTGAAATCCCGAACCGTTAAAAAATATAAAGCGACAACGAACTCCAAACATAACCTGCCCGTTGCCGAAAATATACTGGGCCGCAAATTTCGGCCAGAAGCGCCAAATCAAGCTTGGGTGACAGACATCACCTATATCTCTACGGATGAAGGATGGCTGTATTTGGCGAGCGTCATGGATTTGTACAGTCGTAAGATTGTCGGCTTTCAAATGAGTGATCGGATGACCAAGGAATTAGTTCTTCAGGCGCTTGATCGGGCGCATCAGCAGCAGCGTCCAACTGGTGAAGTCTTGCATCACTCTGATCGAGGCAGTCAGTATGCTTCTCATGACTACCAAGCCCGTCTAAAAACCTACAAGATGAAGGCGAGTATGAGTCGCAAAGGCAACTGCTATGACAATGCTTGCATTGAAGCGTTCCATAGCGTTCTTAAAAAGGAACTCATTTATTTGGAGCGCTTCAAAACTCGGGAGCAAGCACGCAAACGCATCTTTGAATACATCCTCTGCTTCTACAATGCCAAACGCATTCACTCGACCATCGGGTTTCTCACTCCCAATGAATGCGAACGCAGGTACCGAAAGGCT
>NZ_JBCNGR010000072.1:0-10886 GCF_050481745.1 Paenibacillus algorifonticola
GTTTTCAGACACGCCCTAAAGCCATAAAAATTTCTAAATCATTTTTAAAATAAGCAGCGCCCCTTCTCAATCCATAAAGGGGCGCTGCTTATTCATGGAGCGTATACGGATGATCACGGTCGCCAAGGAAATAAACTAGACGCCGGAATAGGCCATAAAGCCGCCATCGACCGGAACGACAATACCGGTGACGAAGCCGGACATTTGCTCATCCGCGAGCCAGAGCAGCGTGCCGAGCAGATCCTGCGGCGATCCGAAGCGGCGCATCGGCGTGTGGGCGATGATTTTTCCTGCCCGCGCCGTATGGGAGCCATCTTCATTCAGCAGCAGCCGTTCGTTTTGCTGGGTCAAGAAGAAGCCGGGAGCAATTGCATTTACGCGAATGCCAGCATCAGCTAAATGGACAGCGAGCCACTGCGTGAAATTGTTAATGGCAGCTTTGGCAGCGCTGTAGGCCGGAACCTTCGTCATTGGCGACGGTGCGCTCATCGACGAAATATTAATAACGGCTGTGCCAGCCCTGCCAAGCATCTGCTTGGAAAAAGCCTGAGTCGGAATCAGGCTGCCGACAAAGTTTAAATCAAGCACATTGCGAAAGCCGTCCACCTTCAAGTCGAAGAAGGAGGTAACGTCGGGATTGTCCAAATCCTCCGGCTGGAACGTCTCGTTCGTCGTATTGGCGCTCGGGTGATTGCCGCCCGCGCCATTAATGAGCAAATCGCACGGGCCAAGCTGGGCAAGCACCGTTTCCGCCGCAGCCGCAACGCTTTGCTGGTTGGTGACATCGCATGCAACCGCAACAGCTTGTCCACCTGCGGCTTTAATATCTGCCGCAACCTGCTCGCCTTTTTCCAATGTGCGGTTAAGCACGGCAATTTTCGCTCCTTGTCGTCCGAGCTCAAGCGCCATGGCGCGGCATAATACGCCTGCGCCGCCTGTAATGACGACGACTTTGCCCTCGATAGAGGTATGCTTCGGCAAATTTATCGTTTCGCTCACTTCGCAGCAGCTCCTTCCGCGGCAGCTTTCTGATACGCATCCCATAAACCCCAAAGGTACATAATGCCGAGTGCACGGTCATACAAGCCGTAGCCCGGACGGCACTCCTCGCCCCAAATGTGGCGGCCGTGATCTGGACGGCAGTAGCCTTCGTATTGTTCCTCATGGTAGGCCTTAACAACACCGGCGATATCGACCGTGCCATCTTGTGTGCGGTGCGACGATTCAATGAAATCGCCATTCTCATAGACGCGCACATTGCGAATATGCGTGAACGGAATACGATCTGCAAACTCGTGAATCATCGACACGATATCATTTTCCGGGTTGGCGCCCAGCGAGCCGCTGCATAAAGTGAGACCATTATAAGGGCTGTCGTGCAGCTGAAGGTAACGGCGAATATTATCTTGCCCTGTAATAATGCGCGGCAGGCCAAAAATCGGCCAAGGCGGATCATCCGGGTGAATGGCCATTCTAATGTCATGCTCAGCAGCAAACGGAATAATTTCATCGAGGAAATATTTCGCATTTGCCCATAGATGCTCTTGCGTAACTCCCTGATAGGCTTCGAACAGCTTGGTCAAATATTGCAGCCGCTCTGGCTCCCAGCCCGGCATCGTCAGCTTGGAATTTTCGTTGATGCGTTTAACGAGATCGAAGGGATCGACATTATCAATCATCGCTTTTTCATAAAAAAGTGCCGTCGAGCCGTCTTCCATCTCCTTATGGAGATCGGTACGCAGCCAATCGAAAATCGGCATGAAGTTGTAGCAAATGACTTTGACGCCGACCTGCGCAAGCTTGGCAATTGTCTTCTTATAGTTGTCGATGTACAAATCGCGGCTAGGCAGGCCGAGCTTAATATCCTCATGAACATTGACGCTTTCAACAACTTTAATGTGCAGTCCGGCTTTGTCCGCTGCTTCTTTAATCTTCATTATTTTGTCCATCGGCCATTCATCGCCAGCTGGAACGTCATGCAGCGCCCAGACGATGCCCTCCGTGCCGGGAATTTGTCTGATTTGGTCAAGGCTGACGGTGTCATTGCCTTCGCCAAACCAACGAAATACCATTTTCATATTGCGTCTCGCCTCCGATTATTTGAAGTAGGTAGGGAACTTCTCTTTCAATAGCGCCTGATCGGCAATCGTCAAGTTCAAATGCTCTTTCATCAGCCGTTCGGCAAGCTGGGTATCGCTGCTTTCAATTGCCTGTGCCATCTGCAAATGCTGCTCGTACAAATGCTCCCAGTGGTGATCGGCAGCAAGACGAAGCATGCGGCTGCGGTTGAGATGGACGTTGATTTGCTGGATGACTGCCCAAGTGTTGCTTTTGCGGCAGCCCTCAAACAGCGTGCGGTGAAAAGCCTCGTCCAGCTCAAACATCGTTTTGTAGTCCTGGCTTTCTACGCAAGCCCGCTGCAAGGCGAGATTGTGACGCATCGCCGTTAGGCGCTGCGCAGGGAAGCTGATACAGGCGAGGCGAATAACCGCTGTCTCCAGCTGCTCGCGCATGAAGCGTGCTTCCTCGACCAGCTCCAAATCAATGAGCGACACATCAGTGCCGCGCTGCGGAAAAATTTCCAGCAACCCCTCCTGCGCCAGCCGAACGAAGCTTTCCCGAACGGGGGTGCGGCTGACGCCAAGCTTTAGGGAAATTTCCTTCTCCGAAATGCTTGTGCCGGGCGGCAGCTCCAGGCTCAAAATCTGCTCCTTCAGCGTCCAATAAATCGCATCCCGCGTCGATACGGCAGTGGGCTTTATCGTAAAATCCATCGTTCACCTCCTCGGTAAATAGGCTCATTTCTTGGGTTAAAAGTTACGTTTTCACTATACTACCATACTTGTATGGTAGTTTGGAAGCGGAAACATATTTGGTGAAAAAGATTTCCTTCGGCCACCCCAAACATCCGCCTGCTTAACGCAAAACAAGCCTTGTCCCAGCAGATGAACGCTGAACGAGGCCTGTTGCTTTGCTATAGTGTCTGCTTATGAGCCTTTAGCTGACGATTAAAGAAACGACCTTGCCTGTATTGACATCAATGAGGCCATAGTCTGTTATTTTCAGAAAAGGGCTGACCGGCAGGGAGTGGGTAGCAATCGACATAATCGGATTGTAGTGGCGATAACCGATTGACTGCATCGCTTCACGCAGCTGCTTGACAGCTGGGCCCGCTTCTTCAAGCGGTGCTTCGGTCAAAATACCTCCGACAGGCAAATGCATATTAGCGAGCACTTGCCCATTATCGACTACGCAAAATCCGCCTTGCTGCTTAATAACCGTATTAGCGGCAAGCAGCATGTCAGCAACGCTATGTCCCACGATTAGCAAATTGTGATTATCGTGCGAATAGGTCGTAGCAATTGCACCGCGTGTAATGGTATCACCGCTAATTAAGCCAAATGCTTTGCTTCCTGATTTTCCGTAACGCTCGAAGGTAGCGATTAGGCCGCAGCCGCTCGTTTCCCAGTGGAGTTCGCCAGCAAGCACCTGTGCTTCAGCGAAGCTTTCCTTCGTGAAGGTGGAGCCGTCCTGAACGGTCATTACTCGGCAAGTATGAAGCCCGTCCTTGGCATCCACAGCAACGGTGAAATCAGCTTCGGTCAGCTCTGCAAGCTTTACGCTCTCGTAATAGCTTGCGGGGAAACGATAGGAACCCTTAGGCTGCCGCTCCTTTGTAGATGCTTGCTGCGCAGCTTCCGAATAGGCGAGCACGCCGCTCTTGTACACTTGCTGGATGTCCACCAGACGCTCATCTGCAACAAGGACAAAATCGGCGATTTTGCCGGGGGCAATCGTGCCGCGGTCGTACATGCGCATCCGCTTGGCGGGCGACAGCGTAGCGGCATAAATCGCGCGTTCAGGCGCCATGCCCATCGCAATTGCTTTGCGGACGATATGGTTCAAATGTCCGGTTTCCTGAAAGGAATCAGCCATGACGTCGTCGGTAATAAAGCAGAAATGCTCAGAGACGTCATTTTTGATTAAATAGTCCATAACGCTCGCGGTCATTGATTTTTCCTGAATCTCAATAAACATGCCGGCCGCAATGCGTGCCTCCATTCCTTCGACCGTTTGATGGGTATGATCAGAATCAACACCGGCATGAATGACGCGCTGAAGATCGAGTCCCAGCAGCTTAGGCACATGCCCTTCAATGACAAGATCAGGATGCTCCTGGCGAATATGCTTCAAAATCCGATTCGTTTTGGACTGGCCCTCTGTATCCGTAATAATATCGGTATAATTCATGATTTCTCCAAGACAGCGAATATCCTCGGTGCGCAGCAGCTCATCGATATCTTCGATCTCGACGGACCCGCCCGTCGTTTCCAGCGCGGTTGCAGGAACCGAGCTTGGGATGGCGTACAGCATGTCGGCGATACAGTGCTCGCTGGCGCGAATCATTTCTCTGACGCCTTCAGGACCGAACACATTGGCCATTTCATGCGGCTCCGGCACAATCGTTGTCACGCCATTGCGAATCAGCCCATCTGAAAAGGACTGCGGCGTCACCATTGTGCTTTCAATATGCAGATGAATATCAATGAGGCCGGGCAGCATGTACAGCCCTGCGGCCTCCAAAATGGCATCCGCCTGAAAAGCATCCGCGCCATCCGGGCCGACATAGACGAACTTGCCGTCCCGAACCGCTGCGTCGCCTTGGATCCATTTTTTGAAATAGCTATTATAGATGGTTGCGTTTCGTATTAAGAGATCAGCTTGCATGGTCGTTCCTCCGTATGATTAATCAACTAAAACCAGCTTTTCTGGCGGAACAAGCAGGCGGATGCGCTGCCCATTTTCAAAGGGACTGAGCATTTCCTTGTTCACCGTAAATTCTCCCAGCGCGGTTTCGACAATGTATTGGTAGCTGCGGCCCAAATAAGTGCTTACCTTCACAGTTCCGTCCAGCACGTTCGGCCCCTCGCTAATTTCGTCCAATGCTCCTGCCAGCAAGTCATCGGGGCGGATAGCGCCCTTCATTCCGGCAGACATGCCTTGAACCTTCTTCGCGCGGAAGGGCAGCCCATTTGTTGTCAGCAGCACGGCATCGCCATCCTCTTGCCGCTCTGTAAAGGCAATAAAATTGTTAAAGCCGATAAAACGGCCAACAAATTCGGTTTTCGGATATTTGAAAATAACCGAGGGATGATCAAGCTGTTCAATAATGCCTTTATTCATCACAGCAACTTTATCCGAAATCGAGAAGCATTCCTCTTGGTCATGCGAGACGTATACCGTCGTTATACCAAGCTCGTGTTGAATGCGGCGGATTTCCACCCGCATATTAACCCGTAAGTTAGCGTCCAAATTGCTAAGCGGCTCATCGAACAAGAGCAGGTCCGGTTCAATTACGAGTGCGCGAGCAATGGCGACACGCTGCTTTTGTCCACCGGACAGAGCGGCAGGGAAGCGGTCCTCGAAGCCATGCAGGCTGACGATTTCCAGCATCCTCATGACGCGTTTTCGAATTTCTCCATCTTTCACTTTGCGAATGCGAAGCCCGAAAGCGACATTTTCGTACACGGATAAATGCGGGAATAAGGCATAGCTTTGAAAAACGAGCCCAAAGTTGCGTTTATTAATCGGCGTCCGCGTATAATCTTTGCCTTCAAAACGGAAGGAGCCGTCCTTGGCATCCAGAAAACCGGCGATTAGGCGCAGCGTCGTCGTTTTGCCGCAGCCGCTTGGCCCAAGCAGGGAAAGCAGCTGTCCTTTTTCCAGAGACAGGTTGAAATCCTTCAAAATATATTGCTGGTCATAAGCGACCGATATGTTATCCAGCTGTAGTAAGGCCACAACGTCAACCCCTCTTTATCGTTTAGTGAAATAGGATAGCCCAAGCAGTCTCTCGATCAGAAACATAATAAATGCTGTGAAAATCATCAGCATGACAGACAGGGCAGCAATGGTCGGATCAAAATAATTTTGCACATACGTCAGCATCTGAATCGGAAGCGTACTGATTCCCGGACCAGACATGAAGATGGAAATATCGACGTTGTTGAACGATTCCAGAAAGGCGATCAGCACCGCGGCAATGATGCCGGAGCGGATATTAGGCAGTACGACCTTGAAAAAGGTAGCGAGCCTGCTGGAGCCGAGGTTAAGCGATGCTTCCTCTATAGCAAAATCAAAGTTGCTTAGGCTTGAGCCGATGACGCGGATGATGAACGGCAGCATAATGATGGTGTGCCCGATCAGCAGCGCGGCGTAAATCGGAATATGCAGCGATATAATGATGAACTTGAGCAAAGTAAAACCAAGTACAATGCCGGGTATGAGCAAAGGCGAAAGTAAAACCGCATTCAGTGTATTTTGGCCCCGAAACGTTCCTCTGCTTAAGGCGTAAGCCGCCGGAACCCCGAGCAGCAGCGCCAATAAATTGCCGAGAAGGGAAACGATGACGGAGGTTTTGAAGGTGCTCATGAAGAGCCCGACTTCAAATACATTTTTGTACCACTTGAGGGAAAAGCCCGTCAGCGGAAATTTCAGCACGGTGCTTGGCTCGAAGGACGCAATCGCAATCAGAATGAGCGGCCCGAGCAGAAACAAATAGACAAGAAACGTGAACAGTGTAAGTCCATAGCTTTTGCTTTGCATCGTTCTACCCCTTCGGATTAAATTTGGCCGCAGCCTTATTCATGATCGCGATTACGACGAAAGTAATGATCATCATCATCGTCGCAATTGCTGACGCCGCATTCCAATCATTCAGCGTAATGGCGTTCTGATACAAAAAGGTCGAGATGACACGCTGTTTGCCGCCTAGCAGGGCGGGCGTTGTATAGGCGGTCAAGCTGCCGACAAATACCAAGATGCTGCCGATAATAAGGCCAGGTATGCTTAATGGCACGACGATTTTACGGAAGGCAGAAAAGCGGGATGCGCCAAGGCTTTGCGCCGCTTCTACCAAATCATGATTGATGTTCTCCATTACGCCGACCAGAGTAATCAGAATCAAGGGCAGAAACAAATGAACCAGACCTATAATCATGGCAGTTGGCGTATACAAAATACTAAGCGGCTCATGAATGAGGCCGATGCCCATTAATGCATTGTTGATAAGCCCGTTTTTGCCAAGCACGATCATCCAGCTAAAGGAACGTACTACCGAGCTTGTCAGCAATGGAAAAATAGCCAACGCCAGCAAAATGCTTTTGCCGCGCGGCGGAAGCTTTGAAATGTAGTAGGCAACGGGGAAGCCGACCACTACGCAAATGATAGTCGTCATAAAGCTGACGAGCAGGGTCGTGCCTAAAATTTCAAGAAAATAAGCATCCGTTAGAAACTGCGTATAATGGATGAACGTAAATTGGCCGTCTTGAAACAGGGTGGACCCTACGGTAGCCACAAGCGGGAAAATCATAAATAGCGCCAGAAACAGCAAGCCGGGCAAGAGCAGCATATATAAATATCGTTTTTTCATTCGTCGATTCTCCTGTCATTATCATTACCGCAGGATTGAGCTTTTTATTGTGCAGTCTGGCTTAGAGCGCTGATGAAGCGCGCCAGAAACAGCTCCGCGTCTACTTCCAGGCAAACATCGACGTTCGGCTCGCGCTGCAGGCGGTTTTGAAAATCGCATACCGTTTGCCCATCGCATAGCTCGCTTTTCGTCTCGACATCGACATAGTAGCGCTCCGACGTAAGAAACTCAGGCCAAATTGCTGCGGCAACGGCCAAGGGATCATGCATGGCGCATGCCTGAACACCGTTGCGCTCGTAATAGCGCAGCATATAATCGGCTGTGCTTGCAGCGACATATTCGGCGAGCGGACTATCGCCCATGGAGCGGATATGCTCTTTCGTCAGCAGAGCACGCCGCGTTACATCAAGGCCAACCAGGCGCAGCTTTGGAAAGCCTGCTCCAAGCACAAGCTTTGCCGCCTCCGGATCGACGAATATATTGTATTCTGCCGTCGGTGTCACATTGCCGAAGCCGCGGACGACTCCGCCCATGACGACAAGCTCCTTCAGCTCATGTATCATTGCCGGGTATTTGCTTATAGCAAGTGCCACATTGGTCAAGGGGCCAGTCGCTACAAGCGTAATTTCGCCAGGATACTTCTGCACCTGCTCAATGAGGAAGTCAGGACCGAAGCTGTCTTTGCGTATTCGTTCAGTGGAGGGGACGACCTCTTTGAGCGCACCGCCGAGTCCGTCTTGTCCATGCACGCGATGCTCGAATACGGGCTTGCGCATAAGCGGCGCGTTGGCTCCGTGGATGACGGGCACGGTATGATTTTTCGCCAAATCTAAAATCTTGCACGTATTAGCTGTCGCAGTATCTACGGATACGTTGCCATTTACTGTGGAAATGCCGAGCAGTTCAACTTCGCCGCAGCGCAGCGCGAGCAGAATGCCTAAAGCGTCGTCGATGCCAGTATCGACGTCCAGTATTATTTTTTTCATGAAGGAAGTGCTCCTTTCGAAGGTTCTTCGGCCTTGTGATAAAAAAGAGCAGGAGGCCACCAGAAAAGAAGCGGCCGCTCCTTGCTCTTTTTAAGAGAGATTAATAGGGTAAGTGCCTTCGTTTAGCGTGCTACTTCCCGGTTGAAACGGTCAATCCAGCCTTTGAGATTTTGATTGACGAACGCCATATCGAGCTTGCGAAGCTTTTCTACAACATCGGCTCCGTATGTGATGCCTTCCGCTTCATCAGCATTAAGCTTCACATTGGTGTTGACCGGAGAATCAATTTTCGCTTTGGCTGACTTCTCCTGCACCTCTTGGCTAAGCTGCCAGTTGATGAATTCCTCAGCCAGTTCCTTGTTCGCGCTGCCTTTGACTACGTTCATCGTATTGATAACGGCATAGGCTCCTTCAGATGGAGCAACGAATTTCACGGTCGGAACAGCTGTTTTCAAATCTTTAATGTACATTTCCATAATAGGCCCAGCGGCTGCTTCGCCTTGGGTGAACATATTAATGAACTCGGAGGTTTGACCGTAATATTTTACGACGCTCCCATTGAGCTCTGCTAATTTAGTGAAAGCGGAGTCCTCATTAAAAGTATCTCCGCCGCCAACGACAGATGCCGCATCCACAACCATTGGCCCGCTTGTCGCCGTTATATTAGGAAGAATCAGTTTGCCATTCAGCTCGGGCTTCCAAAGGTCGCTCCACGAGGCAATATCCGTGCCGATAGCCGCAGGATCGTAAGCGATGCCGAAGCGGCCTACCGTATAGGCTGGCCCGTATTGCTCGCCATTTGGCGCTTTAGCAATATCGTATACCTGCTCAAGATTAGGGATTTTGCTGCGATCGATCGTTTCGAACGCATTTGCTTCGATACCTTGCTGCGCATAATAATCGGACAAATAAATAACATCTACATTTGAGCTGCCTTGAAGTACCTTGTTCAATCGCTCCGCATTGTTGCCGATTTCTACGACAATCTCAACATTGTGCTCCTTCTCGAAAGGGGCATATACTTCTTTTTTGAAAAAATCTTCCGAGAAGCCCCACGTGGAAACAACTAGCTTTTTGGCTGCTGTGCTTCCTGTATTTGCTGCTGCTGAAGTATCAGGGCTTGCCGCCGTATTGTTGCCTCCAGTGCTGCCACAGCCTGCCAATACCATTGCTGCCAGCGAAAATGCAAATAATCCTTTTGCCCAACCTTTGTTCATTTCATCGTCCCCCAAAGTTATCAATTTGTTGTTTGTTGAGAAAAATAGCCAAAATTCCAAATCTAGTGTTGCGTATGCAGCTGGATATTATTCCTGCTATGGCGTGTTTGCTGCTATCGCCTCCTTAATTTAATAAACAAAGATGATTGCCGCTGCTTGCTAGCACTAAAATTTTATAAAAAAAAGGAAGACGCGCCGGATAGAAAAATCTCTAACCGGAGCGCCTTCCTCTGTAAACAAAGTCTGGCGGTATCCATGTTCGTAACACTTGCGGCCAGCCCTTAAGATAAATCAAAAGGAAGGGGTCGCGTCAGCTTACGGCTTCAGTAATTAAAATAATGTTAGTAACAGCCCACTGCGTTGCCGGATCATAATCCCGAAGCAGCACTTCGATATGAAGCTGTAAATCATTCTCCAGCCGTTCCTTCAGCTTCTTCTTATAAATAGAAGACATATAAAAATCGACTTCGTATTTCAAATTAGGAGCCTCGCCCTCTAAAATGGTGGAGCGGGGGGAACGTCGATGCCGTGCATATAACGTAATCGTGCCGCTATCAACGGCTGTTCTGAGCAAGGTTGTGCCAAACCCGAACAATTCTTTGGATACATCGTTATAAATATGGCTGAGCTTCTTCTTGAATTCATTTGAGTCTATTTGAAGCATATCGTCACCTTTACTATGGCGTTAGAATTTCTAACATGATGATTGCTACAACTAAATAATACATAATAATGCGGAAGTGCGCAAGTCACTTTATTGTTCGGATTTTTCCAGCCTGATAGAGAGGGGAATAGCCTTTAATATGCAATGTTTAGAAAGAGTAGTCGAATACCCGAACATTGATGCCCTAGTTCCGGATGTATGAGCAGCTTTAGTGTTTGAAAAAGAAATGGGGATGCTGCATGAGGGCAAGAAAGCAGGCAAGAGCTTGGTTAATTTAAGTTTTTTGCCGTAAACTATAATCAATTTTAGGGAGATTAAAATAATTGCTTCATTATAGTGAGGTATTAGAGGGGATATTTTGAATGCTGTTTTTTAAAAAAATGAAAAAGTGAATAATTTTTTTAAAAAAACACTTGCAATCCTCTAGGCACCCGTGATATATTATATGAGTCGCCGCTGAGACATACGGCAGACACGAACGAAACGCAAGCAAGAGAAATTGTTCTTTGAAAACTGAACAACGAGTGAAACTGCCACATTAACTTCGGTTAATGTAAAGCGATACAAAAAAAGTAATGAGCAAGTCA
>NZ_JBCNGR010000073.1:0-2001 GCF_050481745.1 Paenibacillus algorifonticola
GTGGCTTACGCCAAGCAAGCTGGTATTGTACAGGGGAAAGGCGAAAACCAATTCGCGCCCCAAGCCAATACAACGAGAGCAGAAGCGGTAACGGTTTTGCTGAATATTTTGGCGCTGCAAAGCAAATAAATGCTGAAACATTCGTTATGAGGAGAAAGCAGTCCCTGATCGAGGGGCTGCTTTTTATGCTATTTTAACTACTAAAGTCGTTAATATTTTTCTTCATTACAATAGTTAGAAGTCGGATATACGAATGGCTATTTCCATTTCTTTTGGTTATAGTCTTTTGTAGAAGTTTGTAATTATTCTAGCGCTAGTATGGAATATAGTTTACTCTATTGAATGAGTAGGAATTTTACTCATAGATTGGTAAAGGGTAGTTGAATTGATTAAAAGAATTTTATAGGGGTGTGGAAGATTAATGTTTACAGAGTGGTTAAGAGTAACTAAGCAAGAACAATTAATTTTTAGATTAGTGTCTATCATATTGGCACTAGTCATAGCAATGTCTATTTTACCGAACGTGGCAATGGCCGCAACAGTACCAGTAAGCAATAATCTTAGCATGCTCTCATTAGAAACAAACAGCGCTATGGTAACACAGGGAAAAGTCAAAGTGAACGGAATTAATCCTGCTCCTAATGCTAATGCGATTTTTGCAACTTTAGGACAAGCGACTGCTCAAACAGCCCCCGAGGAGGGAACAGCGTTTAGCACGCTTGCTAACCTATATAGTTATAAGCTTAACGACAATTTTTTTGTACCAGCTAATGCTGGAGAAATTATTTCAATTGTTGAGGTAGATTCACAAAATGATAAAGTGATTGGCTATACGTCACTAATAGTTGGTGTTAATCATATGGGGGCGATTCCACCATTAGTTGATTTAGGAATCCACAGCAAAGAATTAATCAATAACCATTCGTATTTGTTGTATGGTGAGATGTTTTATGAGTCACCTAATAGAGTAACCTTTAGCAATGTTACAAGCTCAAACTACTCAATCGTTTCTGTATCCCGATATGGTGATGAATTTTCTATATATGGTTTTAACTCTGGCACAGCAAAATTAAGTTTCGATGTGAGTGACAATCGGACTGGCGATAAAATAAGAAAGACGATAGATATTACTGTACGTGCTTATCGTGCACCCTATCTTTATGAAAGTGCCGATGCCCTTTTTGCTGGGGCGCAAGTAAGCATAAATGTTGCACCTACGGACAGTCAATGGTCACTGGATTCAGTTAAAGTAAACGGGGAAATAATATCGAGTGAAAATTATACCTATGTTAAGGGTGGTATACAAGATAGGGATACAATTTTGTTCCATGCAGGTGTTTTATCTGAAGGTTACAATCTAATTTCATTAGAATCTTATGACTATGGGGATGGATTGATTGAATTGCAAATTCATAGATCGGAACAATCCTTTTATATGAGTGAGCCTCTTATTGATAAAACAAACGGTGGTCTAAGCGCATCCGTTCGAATGGCTAGAAATATTCATAATGAAAGTTATAGCGGCATGGCGACTGTAATCTTTCAATTAATGAACGGAAATGTGCCAGTTGATATGGTTTCATTTACTATAGGTGCATTAAACGAGTATCAGACGTCCCGTGCTCATTTCAATTTAGCGGATGCCACGACGAACCCGAATTATTCCGTTCGCGCTTTTCTCATTACGGGAGACAACTCAGAACCGAACAATATTGGATATAATCTGGCAACGCAAGTAAATGATGCTGAATTTGATCAGCATTTTGAAGAGTTGAAAAACTGGAGATAATTTTTATGAAAGTATCCTTTTGAACGAAAATTATTTTTTCATTTAGAGTAGAGAAGAGGCATATCTTTAATGAAAATGCGTACATGGAGCTTAACCTTAATCATTGGTCTCTGCCTATCGCTGTTTCCCAGCTCCTTATGGGCTGCTGTCGCGGTAAATCCGGTAGCAGACAGCGTTCATCCTGGCAGCCAAATTAACATTACAGGAACCTC
>NZ_JBCNGR010000074.1:0-9291 GCF_050481745.1 Paenibacillus algorifonticola
ATTTTTATCGTAGCACTCCAAAAAGAATTTCCTGCTGTAGTTGTTTGCGATGGTTCTTTCCTCGCTATAGATGGGGACGAGGGTATAGAAGTTGATTACAAAACCATCAGACCTTGGAAGCCTATCCAAACCCGGATCGAGCGCCCTGCACAATATGATGCATGATAATTGGGTATTCGAAGCTAGCGGTTGCGGCGGTTCTCCGTTCGGAATCGTGACATATTCGTTCAGCCATCCCTCATGCAAATGAGGAAGAATAGCTAGCCTTCGCAGCCAATGTATCGGCCAGTTGCATTTGTCATCCTTCCATTGGTTGATGGGCCAATTCGCCGGCAGTTTCAACAACAATTCGGCGTATTTGTATTTTTCGCCCTTCTCCGACTCGTCTATCGGACCGTCGCTCATCCCGCTTGTAACGAGCGTGATATAGTTTCTTTCGTCGGATGGATAGATGATGTGAATGTTAATCTGTACATTGCCGCCAGCCGTTGCCTCGCCTATTGTTTGGCTGATCGGACCCAAGCAGTCGGTTATATGCTGCAACACCTCGGCTTGTTGATGCTTTGTAACGTGCTTGGCAGTGGAGTGAACACTGTTCTCTGCAGTTTGCAAATATTTTGCCAATTTGTCGTGTTCTTTCGTTTCATTACAGGCATCAATTGTGTTCTATTGCTGCTCAGAACCGGATGAGTCGTCTGTATGCAATAACTCCGGCTCCTTATTTATTGAACTATTGCGGATTAACCATTGTTTAGCTTCTTCACCTTCCAAGAGTATCGGACTTTCTGGTGTACCGACATTAATACTTTTTATGAAAGCTTCTTCTATTCCTCTAATGCCCTTTAAATTCGCTCCTTTTAGCAACGTATCTTTAAAAGATGATGAACTGACATCTACATTACTCAAGTTTGCATTACGAAAATCTGTAACATAAAGGGAACAAGCAATTAACTTTGAACTTGTCAGATTAGCATTAAAAAAGACCGCTTCAGAACAATCGGTTTTAGCAAATCTTGCGCTTTGGGCATATGCATTTGTAAAATCTGTATACGATAAATCTGCTTTATAAAAATCAGAATTTGCTAAATTTGCGTTTTTAAACGTTGATGAACATAATAATGATGAGGACATATCTATATTTTTTAAATCCATACCGTCAAATGTACATGCCGTCAAATATGCTTGATCTAGCGGATATCCCACTAAGTCTATACTACGAAAATCTATTTCATCTACGCCTAATTTTTCACCTTTATCTCCGACCGTTTCAATCCATATTCGATGTGAATCTAATTGTTTTATAAGTTCTTCTTGGCTAAATATCTGCATTGCTAGCACCGCCTTTTATTATGGATACCAAATAATTCGATCTGAAACTCCCGCATCTTTTATGGTCTCTTTTAACTGCTTTACATGTTCAGGAATTAATTCTCTTGTATCAATAATTACATTATGACCACGATCAAATTCCTCGTATATTTTATCCATAGATTTTTTGACCGTAAAGGCTCCCTTTTTAGGTGACGTATGACCATGAGGATAAGACTCAAAACTCTTCACATCCCATTTTTGACCAGTAGCTACTTCAATAAATTCAGCACCTTTATTTTCCTGAAGATCACGTACAATCTTTCCTAATTTCCCTTGCCGCTCCAATTCGAGTCCTATCTCTCTTTCTTTTAAACCTTGATCCCTGATCTTACCACCATGCGAAGGATCACCTGCTAAGTCGTCCAGTTCCTTTTGAGTTCTTCCCCCAGTATAGTTTCCTGCTTCATCATATTGATTAGGCTTACTTCCTTTACCCGTCCCCTCAGGACCATGCATACCGCCGCCGCCATCCATCCGCGACATCTGCCTATATTCCGCTTGGTTCATCATCTGCCAGAACCTTGAACCATCTGGCGTTCGCATCACAGCTACACGGAAAGGCAGCATATCCAGCACAGCATGACGTAGTTTTTCTACTAGTATACCTTCCTTTTGCAGCTCGTCCAATAGCTTTTCAAGCGTCGAGGCGTTCGTCTTCAGCTTACCATCCTTCGAGGCGGCCGCAGTTACTTCGTCCATTTGATCCGTGAGAAGCGGCTTTCCTTCGCCATCTTTCTCCTTCTTCCCCTCTGGACCATCTCCTCCGTCCGCATGCCCGTTCTTAGCGCCTTTGCCCACCCCTTTAGCAAGGGACTTCGTCGCTCCCGCTGCACCTAAAACCATCGTGCCCGCATCCACAATGCGAATATAGCCTTCCATTGTCTTCTGTCCGATTTCCTCGCTCTCCTCTTTCGTTTGAAAGAGCAATTCGGTTGGATTCAGTGTCATGCTTTTCGGGACCAACATAAAGGCCGGATTGAACATCATCGGATTAAAAGTAGGCATGTCCACGATCGGCTGTACAAAGCTTGTGGCAGCGGAAGTGATATCGTTCCAGATCTCTCCTCCCGATTTTTGCAGCGTCACCGTTTCCATGCCATAATCTACGGCTTGCAAAAATCCTTTCATCAGATCATTGCGCTCTTCCAGCGGCGCGGCCTCTTTACCACTCACCCACTCGTATACGGTATCCGAGTTGATTAAAATATCCGCTGCATCTACCGCCAAATCCCAAAGCTCCAACGCTTCATTTTTCAGCGCTTTTAATTCCCCACTGCCTCGCGCCAGTTGGTTTTCCATCATCCGCTCGGCCGCCACTCGCTTGATTCCTTTTTCTTGTACCTGCTGCTCAAACGGGCTTAATATTCGCTCATACGTTTGCGTCACACTTGCCTTTAGCTCAATCTCGCTTCCCTTTACATTCACTTCTTCCCCTAAGTCGATCGACTCCGTTGCCGTCTGAATGTTGAGACTTTCTTCACCGCTTACCTCAATCGAACCACCGCTCAGATTCAGCGAGCCAGCGGCTTGAATCTGTACAGCCGTCGAGCTGTTCAGCGTCACACCCGAATACTTGTTCAGTGCAATGAACAGCGCTCCTTCTTGTGCGGTCATATGCAGCTCGCTGTCCCCCAGGCTGAAGGTCTTGCCCTGAGGATTGCCGAAGGATTTGACGCCTGGATCGGCCATTGTCTTGTGGCTCTTCTCTGCATGCACTCCTTCCGCCTTCATCCGCACCGCGTGGGTTACAATCGCCTCATCCTCGTCTGCACTTGGAAAATAGAGCTTAACCGCCGCCCCCTTCTCCGGCAGCATATACAGCACCTGATTCCCTTCTGCCGAATACGGGAACCACTGCGCTTCCTCCGCATCCTGCTTGCTATCCATCTCCAGATGCAGCTTGACCTGATTGCGCTGTACGTCGATGATGCTGCCATTGATAGAAGCTCCAATGATCGCCAGATTATGCAGCTTGCGCTTCTTCAAACCCTCTGGCAGCGCACATTCATAGCTCCACTGAAGCAGCCCGTGCTTCAGACATCCATGCCGCTTTGTAATGAAATAGGTAACATGGCCATGCTTCACCTCATCGCCAAGCTGGAGCAGCTTCCCCCACTCAAATTGATACGAGGTATAATGCTGCTCTAGCCCGCCAGACTCATGGTTCATTTCCCATTCCAAATAAGGAGCTATTTCCCGCTTGATCTCATAGGGATGGCCCTCCAGCTCAATCGGAGCCTTGCCATCCGGAATGCCAATCCAGAACTGCTGTTTATGCGCCGCAATATCCGGTACCAGCTCCGCCCCCACATGAGACGCCAAGCGCCTCAGAAATTCCCAATCCGTCTCCTCATATTGCATGATAAATTTGCCCGTCTTCTTCTTCCCAAACGCCGTATCAATAACGTCTCCACGCCCATACTCGCGTACAATAGACCATACAATCTCATTGTAGGTACGATCTGTGCTTTGGAAAGAACGTTTTTTCCGGCGCGTATCAAAGTCATAGGTATGGGACAAGGCTTCAAGCTGCACACGAACCCCATCCCTTGCGGCATGCAGTTCGACATGATGTAGTTGTCCCAGAAAAAGCGGCTGTTTCCTGTCATCCTTGAATACCCGGTACACCCCGATATGATCGTTTGCCGAAGCATGGGTCATAATCTCATCTTCTTTTTCCTCTGCTACCATTCCCGTTACCATTAATTTGCCGTGCTCCCCAAATTCATGAACGATCTCCAGTTGCTCTAGCCGCAGCTTGCCATAGGGCCATACGAAGCGCAGATCCTTGTAAGTTGCTACCGCTGCCTCTTCCCTTGCCCTTTCCTTGGCCTGTTCCTTTTCCTGCTGCGTTTCCTCTATCCACATCCTCATTCTCATCCCCTTCGCGCCCTTTAATGGCTACAGCTGCCCATCCTGATCAATGGTAATGGTGCCTCCTGTCACGCACATTAATTGGGATGAACTAAGCAATGCAGGCTGCTCATCGATAAGCACATCCTTCTTGCCATCTGTCCAAGGTCCGCAGGTCAATGGCTCGCAGACACCGCCCGTTTTTTTACAAAAGCCGAAATGGCTAATGTTCTCGATTGGAACAGCATCCATGACATGCAAGACAGGCTGGTCTTTGATATAGACGCCATGGGAGGTCGGCAAATTAAGCACACCCGGATCGGAGCCTTCGCTGCATTTTAATACGGCTCCTCTGACGACATAAAAATGCTCGCCCTCCAGCATGCCGCTCATCAGCGCTTGCAGCAGCATCGTAAACATCATGAGCTATCCCTCCTCCTCGCATTTTCCTCATCATTTTATAATGGTTCTACCAGTTTAAGCGTGGAGATAGCCGCATGGGCCAGCTGCTGCCACAGCTCTACCTCGCGCAGCGGAAATTGAAAGCTGCTCATCAACACTCTCCCGGCAAACACGGTCATCCCTACAACCTGATAAACGGACTTCTCCCCTTCTGGAAGAAGGCATTCGTAATAGGCGATTTCATGCGCCTCCGGCTTAAGCATACCGCCGCCCGTAAGCAGCAGCTCTGGACGCATTTGCTTGATTTTCACGACCATCGCTTGTGCAAATCCCTCAAGGTAAGGGAGCTGCAGCTCATGCTTTAACCAACTGAGCGTACACACGATGCTCTTCGTATCATCGGTAAATGACCACTGCTCATGCTTTCGCTGCTGCTTGGCCTCCACTTGCGCTTGGAGTGATCCCGACTCTTGCATCGCCGATAGCGAGGAAGGCAGCATTAAGCTTACACGCCCATCTAGCAGCCGCAGCTCCTGCATGCGATAGGGTTGTCCGTCTATCCTAAGAAAGCTCCCTGCGCCTTCAACTACCCATTGCGGCTCGCGGTCCGCTGTATCTGCATGAGGCGACCTCATCCACGTATCCAATATTTGCTCATCCATATAACGCTTCATACGGTTCCTCCTCGTCTACCTCGACCCGGTTAAGAACAAAACCCGTCGCTTCCCGGCGCAGCAAGCTCTCAGCCGCCGCCAAGCTAAGGACGAGATAAGGCTCTCTCACTCCCGTAAGGGTAAACATATGATGGCCTGCTATTTTGCTCCGCGCGAGCACCAGCCGCTTTATCGTCTGATCCGGATGAAAGCTGCTTTGAACCGATAGTGCATCGATGGGCGGAACCTGCATAGCCCAATAAAGCGGCTGGAACTGCTGCTCCCGGTTCATAAAATACACTCTTTTGAAAGCAATCCGGGCGTTATATTTAATGGCGATCGTTTTTATTTTGTCAGATACCATGCGGATTGGCCGCTCCACCCAGTCCAGCACCTCGACATCTCCTTGAGCCGCCACATCCACTACAGAAATCGCAGGCAGCTGTGCAAAAGGCTTGCCATTGTCAAATCTAGGCGGCTTAAAGGTACCATCCAGCTGCTGTTCTTCGTTTAAAATAAAATATTCACTCATTGCGCTCCCCCTTCCAACTGCGCCTGCACCCGCTTATACCCATTGAATGACCTGCCTTTGCTGCTCGGACAGTCGGAAAAACTCCTGATCTTTCGCAGAAAAAACAGCCTGCTCCAGATTGGCGCCTTCAAAGCTCGCCCGCCCCAGCCTTGCGCCAACAAAGCTCGCCCCTGCCAAATTCGCACCATCAAACTGTACGCCAAGCAGTCCAGGGAAGCGGTGAAGCCCCTCTTTAAACGGCTGCCCGCTGCAATGCTCGAAGAGGGCTCCGCGCAAATCGGCATGCCGAAAGTCGGCATCCGTTAGTAAGGAATGCCGAAAATCCGCCCCTGCGGCGGAGCAGGCGCTCCATCTCGAGCCAATAAGGGCACAGCTCTGAAACCCGCTATCGGTCAGCTCACTATGACTGAAATCCACATATCGCAAATCGGCTGCTTTACACTTTACGCCCTTCAAATCCAGCCCCCGCAAGCTGTCATAAGGCTGAATGCCACCTTGACCTTGCCCCTGGTCTTGTTCCAGCCGATTTCGAATATCCTGCTCATCGCGCGGCTCCTGATGCTCCACATAAACATCCTCGCTGAAATCCATATATTCGCCGACTCTCACACGCAGCACAGGCGCCTTTAGGAGCGCCTTATATTCAGGCAGCTGAATCGCTAGCGGCATAGCGATACGTGCAATAGCGACAACAAAAGGATGAAGGACCTCAAGCTGCCTGAGCAGCATCCCCTCTACAACGCCTGCCCTAATGTGATTCATATACGTTTTGCGTGCCCTATCCAGCACCTGCCGGATAATTGGGATATCTTCATACAGCCAGCCTGCATCATAAGCATGAAAGAAAGGCTCCGGGTCGCCGTACCATTTTTCCGAGTAGCCCTCCATCTTGTAAGTGAATGACTGATCCAAAACGGAGGTGCGAAGCATCGAATAGTGAATAAAAGCAATCGGCCCCTTCCGCCCATTCTGCTGGAGATTATGCAGATGTCCGCACATCTGACGGAAGGAATCGATCAAACCGTCCACCAGCCCTGCTTTATTTTGCAAAAAATAATGCTCCAGCTCTGCAATCTGATGTTCAAACGCCGGCATGCCATGATGCTCGGTAAAATGCTGGATCACCTGCTGTTTATTCATCGCCATATGCGCCCTTCTAATTCATTTTGATTTCTTCGCCGTCAACCTTGACGAGGCTGTCGCCAAGCGTAATCGTATTCGCTTTGCCGCTCAGCTCGATTTTGCCCGCTGACAGCTGAATGTTTTTGGCCTTCATCATCATGCTGCCGCCTGCATTAATGCTGATGTTTTGGTCGCTCGTAATTTGGATGCCCTGCGCATCGCTGATGACGATCGCCATGCCGGCTGCCTGAATGACGATCTGATGCGGCTCCAACACAATTTCTTTTCCGTACTTCGTGCGAAAGCTTTTGCGATCCGAATTGGACATCCAATCCGAGCCATCGTCCTTGGCCCCGCCAGAAGCGGCGACTGGCACAACAGCCCGCAAAGCTGCTCCTGCCCCTGTTGATCCACTTGCTCCTGCTGAACCTGAAGAACTGCCCGATGACTTGGCATCAGAGGCCGCTCCACGTTTGACCGAGCTGATTGCATAGCCTTCTTCTTCCTTGCTGCTGGGAAAATAAATCCGAATGTTGTCGTTTTCTTCCGGCATGCAGTACCAGCCGGTGTTGCCCTCGGAGGCATAAATCGTGGAATAGGGGAACCAATAATCCGTATTCGGGTCCTCCTGATCATCCATATCCAGCTTGGCGCGAACCGTATCCTTATTGATTTTGACGACCGTCGCTTGAATGGAAGCGCCAATGATCGCTTGATTGTATTCCTTCTTTTGCCGAAGGCCTTTCCTCGGGAACAGCTGATAGGTGTGGGTGAGAATACTATTTTTCATACAGGATACCGCACGCCCTACAACAAGCTTTCTGGCTTTGAAAAGCACCTCGTTGCCGGGAACCAGCAGCCGTTCGCTTTCTACCTCATACACGGTGTAGTCCTGGTCATCAATGCCGGGCACATCATTTTCTACCGCATATTGATACTCCGAAACCCGTTTTTTCGCGGTATAATGCTTGGCCACAAGCTTGCCCTTGTCCTGACCCTCTGGCAGCCCCAGAAAGAAGCACGGCGCGCTCATTTCAGCGGCAGCAACAAGCACCGTATAAAACCGTGAAGCAATCCGCTTTAGAAACTGCCAATCCGTCTCCTCATACTGCATCACAATCGTTTGAATCGCTTGGCCTTGGCTGGCTGCATCTATACAATCCGCTTTGGAATAATGAGAAATGACGGCGTCCACCAGCCCGCTATAGGTTAGCTTTGGATTTTGAAAAGAGCGCTTATTCCGCTTTACATCCAGCAAATACGTATAGGAGACCGCTTTTACCTCGATATAATAAATGCCGCGAACCGCCTTTACCTCCACATCAAGCACAAATCCGCTGAACAACATCTCGTCCTTTCCCGTCTCCTTGTCCTTCAACAGTACCTTCACCGGTGTCTGGGCAGTGGTCTGATTGACATAACTATCCTTCTTCTCTTCATGAATGACGCCTGAAAACCTTAAATAAGCATGATCATTGACACTTTTCACGACTTCCAGTTCATGCAAACGGACAAGCTCATAGGAGGTAATTAGAATATCTCCATAATTTAGCACTTGGTTAGCCATTCGTTTGTTTCTCCTTCTCAGATGGTAATTTGTATATGTTTAACTATATTTTATTTCTATCATTATCGGCGCCCGATACAGGAAAGTTAATACAATTCTAGTAATTTAAATTTAAAATAGTAGACACTAATACAGAGATATTTTATTTTAATCTTGTATTTTATAACAGCGATTTAGCAGTTTTTTATAAGTGGATTTGCCTGTACCTATCTCCAAACACCAGCTAAAAGGAGCTTGAAAACAAAAAAAGCCTAACGCTAAATGCTAGCGTTAAGCCTGTACTATCATGAAATTTTCCGCTGTCTTACTACTAAAAATGAGGCTGTGCTACTCTATGTCCTGCATATCCTTCATGACCTCTTAGTTGATTTTTAATCTTACCTTGAATCCGTGACACTTACTGTTCTTCCACAATACGGAGTGTGACGAAAAAACAGGCGAGTTTCCGGTGGCGCCATGATCGTTTCAATCCACACACTCCATACGGAGTGCGACGCATTTGCTCCACTCGGGCATATACACCCATTTGTTTCAATCCACGCACTCCGTACGGAGTGCGACAAAAACATCAACAGGCAAGGCGGCCAGCAGCAAGGTTTCAATCCACGCACTCCGTACGGAGTGCGACCATGACGATAAAAAATGTGAGTGCGACCATTGCTGTTTCAATCCACGCACTCCGTACGGAGTGCGACGAATCGGGACTCGATGGCTGGTACAGCCGTGTACCTCTGTCAATAGAGTAGACACAAGAAACCGAGAGTTTTAAGTAGCCTTTCGGTACCTGCGTT
>NZ_JBCNGR010000075.1:0-7289 GCF_050481745.1 Paenibacillus algorifonticola
GGCACAACCGGGCATTTGAGGTGACGGAAGCGGATCGCAGCACCAAGTTTGCGGGGTTCGGCTTCGACGCATCGGTGTGGGAGGTATTCCCTTATTTGATCGCGGGCGCATCGCTCTATGTTATTCATGACGAGATACGCCTGAACGTCCGGGAGCTGAATGCGTACTACGAACGCAATGGCATTACGATCAGCTTCCTTCCGACGCAATTTTGCGAGCAGTTCATGGAGCTGGATAATCGCTCGCTCCGGGTGCTGTTGACGGGCGGAGACAAGCTGAAGACGTACCGGAAGCGGAATTATCGGCTGGTGAACAACTATGGCCCGACGGAAAATACGGTAGTCGCGACCAGCAGTCCAGTGGAGAAGCTGGAGTGGAACTTGCCGATTGGCAGGCCGATTGACAATGTGAGGGCATATATCGTCGGCCGTACAGGCGGGCTTCAACCGATTGGGGTGCCCGGAGAGCTGTGCCTGGCGGGAGACGGGCTGGCGCAAGGCTATTTGAACCGTGAGGAGCTGACGGCCGAGAAGTTTATCGACAATCCGTTCGAGGCGGGGGGAAGGATGTATCGGACGGGCGATCTGGCCAAGTGGCTGGAGGACGGAAATATAGCGTATATGGGAAGGATCGACAGCCAGATCAAGATACGGGGCTACCGGATTGAACCGGGCGAGATTGCGCAGCGGCTGCTGGAGCATGATGCGGTAGACGAGGCGGCGGTGGTAGCGAAGGAGCAGGCTGGAGGAGAAAAACAGCTGGTAGCCTATATTGCAGCGCGGCAGGAATGGAGCGCAGCCGAGCTGCGCAACTGGCTGGCCCAGACGCTGCCGGACTATATGATTCCGCGGCATATGGTCGCTATCGAGAGAATGCCGGTTACCGCCAACGGCAAAATCAACGAGCTCGCTCTTCCTGAGCCGAATGACATGCCGGCTGCTTCGTATAAGGCCCCTGCCACGCTCACAGAATGCAAGCTTGCAGCTATATGGGAGGACGTATTGGGCGTTCAGAATGTCGGCATATTCGACAATTTTTTCGAACGTGGAGGCCATTCGCTGAAAGCAACACAAGCGGTGTCGAGGATTAATGAAGAGATGGGAATCAGCCTTTCGCTGCGGGAATTTTTTGAAGCACCTACCGTCCACGGACAGTCTCGTTTCTTGGATGCTGCTGCCGTCAATAAGTTCGAGCAGATTCAGCCCCTTGAGAAGAGGGAGCTATATCCTGCTACCTCATATCAAGCCTACACTTATAAGGTAGCTATGAATAATACGGCATATAACATCCCTCAAATGCTATTAATAAAAGGGGAGCTTGATGTTGAGCGCTTGAGTAACTGCTTCCGACAGATGATTGCTCGTCACGAAGTACTCCGCACATCATTCGAGAAAGTTAAAGGCGAGCTGATGATGCGTATTCATGACGGGGTTCCGTTTGCGCTTAACGTTGAGCCTGCTCGGGAAGAAGAGCTGCCTAGATTGGCTAATGCGCATATTCGACCGTTTGATCTCGGACAGGCACCGCTCCTTCACGTGAAGCTTCTTCAAGTGGAGGAACAAAAGCACCTGTTGATGTTTGATATGCACCACATTTTGTCTGACGGCACCTCATTTACTGTATTCTTTAATGAGCTAATGACGCTGTATGCCGGCAAGGCGGAACTTCCTGAGATCCGTATTCATTACAAGGACTATGTTGCCTGGAAATTCGACCAAATTCAAGACGGTCATTTGAAACGCGAAGAGGATTACTGGATTAACAAGCTCTCAGGAGAGCTTCCGGTCCTGCATGTGCCCACGGATTATCCTCGGCCTGAAACGCATCAGATGGTAGGAACGCAATATAAATTCGAAATCGGGGAGCAGCTGACGCAGCGTCTCAGGCAGTACAGCCTGCAGCAAAATACGACGCTGTATATGACACTGTTAGCGGCGTATAACGCGTTCTTGATGAAGTATTCCGGAGGTCAGGAGGACATTATCGTTGGAACGTGGGCCGCAGCGCGTACGTCGCAGGAGCTGGAGAGAATGATCGGCTTATTTATCAACTCCATACCGTTACGAAATTATCCGAAGCCGGATAAAACCTACTGCCAGCTGCTGAAGGAAGTAAAAGTGACGTTATTGGAAGCGTATGATCATCAGAATTATCCGTTCGAGCTGCTGGTTGATAAGCTGAATGCTCCTCAGGATCCGAGCAGAAGCGCAATCTATGACACGGCCTTCTCCTTCCTCAATATTGAACTGCCTGATATCCAGGCGGAAGGTTTAAGCATAACGGGATATCCGTTCGATTGGAAAGTAGCCGAATATGATTTTTACTTGGCAGCGGCGGAAGGAGAGCATACGCTCTCTATGGAGCTCGCCTATAGCACGCTACTGTTTAAAGAGGATACGATTGTAACGATGGCTGGCGATTTTGTTGCCGTGCTGCAGCAGGTAATGGACGATCCGGAGCTGGAGCTGGGGCAGCTTGGGCTTCCTGGGCTCCAGTCTTGCGCAAGTACGTTGACGGGGCTACAAGCATAGCAGTACGAAGCTGCTTTAACGATTGGTGACGGTAAAATTATTGGATTTTGGGGTGATTAATTGCGTTACTCAGACGATTTAGTCAAAAAGCACGAGCGCAAGGGTGGAGCAAGAAATGGCGGAGCGATCCTTTTTATCGTAATGACCGTTTTGTTGGCTGGAGGCTTGTTTTTCTTTCTTCGGCAAATGGATGTTGGCGCGGTTACCATTAACGCATCGATTGTGACGGTTATCGTGCTTATTCCGCTGCTTTTTTATTTTCTTTGCATGAAGTCGGGCTCTCGGCCAAAGGAATTTGTTTATGTCGTATTTGTAGTGTCGGTAGGACTCGTATATTGGTTAACTCCTGTAGAGCAAAGAGGTTTCCTGCAGTCGATCTTACGATGGATGGTTCCCGTTCTGGAGATCATTCTCGTACCATACCTCATCTATCGGATCTATAGGATCGTCAAACGCTACAAAGCGGTAGATCGCAAAGAACAGCTGCAGCCGATTGATATTATGCGGGAAGCTTTGCTTCCCGTATTGGGCAATGGTGTTGTTCTGGAGATCGTATTGTCCGAGATGAGCGTCTTCTATTATTCGTTAGTCGTCTGGTTTAAGAAACCGAAAATGCCCGAATCGGGTTACTATTCGTATCATAAAGAATCACAAGTGAAGATGACCGTAGTCGTCTTTGTAATTCTCATCGCCTTAGAGGCGATAGGCTTGCATTTTCTCTTGAGCCGATGGAACGAAGTGCTGGCCTGGATTTTGCTTGTTCTTAATGTATACGGTATTTTGTACATGATCGCCCTGCATAATTCGGTACGTTATCTTCCGATTACATTGAACGAAGATCATCTTGCCATACGTTTAGGTTTTCAAAGCAGCATTGTCATACCAATCAGCAGCATTGAGTCCATTGGCAAGGCAAAGGGGCTTAATTTCGGAGATAAAGTATCGAAGGATACTTATCTTGCTTACATGCGAGTAGACGATCCCCAATTCGAAATTCGGTTAAAGCAGCAAATTCCGATGAGAGGCTCCTACGGAATAATGAAGAACATCATGGTCGTGGTAGTACGTGTCGATATTCCGCATGAATTCTCGGCCGAGTTAGAACGTTTGATCAATCGGGAGCAGACCTAATTATGCAGCCAAAGGGGAAGCAAAATGTCAATATTTGAACAATTTGAATCAAATGTGCGATTCTACTGCCGTTCCTTTCCGCTCGTATTTGAACGGGCGAAGGGAGCAATGATGTATTCGGAATGCGGAAAAGCTTTTATCGATTTTTTTGCAGGAGCAGGCGCGTTAAATTACGGACACAACAATGACTATATCAAGAACCGGATTGTGGATTATATCAAGAACGACGGTCTGACGCATGGTTTGGATATGTACACGGTAGCCAAGAGAGAGTTCATGGAAACGTTCGTCGAGAACGTGTTGAAGCCTCGCAAGCTTGACTACAAAATTCAGTTCTCTGGCCCGACAGGAGCGAATGCGGTAGAAAGTGCATTAAAGCTGGCTCGAAAAATAAAAAAGCGTCCTGAGGTATTCTCCTTCATGGGGGGGTTCCACGGCATGTCGCTCGGAAGCCTGTCGGCTACAAGCAATCGGCAGAAACGCGAAGGAGCGGGGGTTCCGCTTCACAATGTTACGTTTATGCCCTTCCCATTTGGATTTTTCGAATCCTTCGATACGCTAGCTTATTTAGAGCATGTACTATCAGATAGCCATTCTGGCATTGATAAGCCTGCGGCAATTATTGTTGAAACGATCCAAGCTGAAGGAGGGGTCGTCGTGGCATCTGCTTCTTGGCTGCAAGGGCTTCGTGAAATATGTGACAAACACGATATTTTGCTTATTTGTGATGAGATACAGGTAGGATGTGGACGAACGGGTGCTTTTTTTTCATTCGAGCAGTCAGGGATTGTACCAGATATCGTTGTGATGTCTAAATCGATAAGTGGATTTGGAATTCCGATGTCGCTCGTGTTGATGAAATCCGAGCTGGATATATGGGAGCCAGGTGAACATAACGGTACGTTCAGAGGACATCAATTAGCTTTCGTTGGGGCTGCGGCTGCGCTGGAATATCGTGAGATGATAGATTTGGAGGGTGCTGTGGCAAGCAAGGAGCACTATGTCAGGAGTTATCTAGAGGAGCAGGTGAAGCCGCTGCACCCCGGTATTAAGATTCGAGGCGCAGGATTGATCTGGGGAATCGATCTGACAGATGCGGTTGCTCCCAGTGCAGTCGAAGAAATCCAACAGCAGTGCTTCCGCCAAGGATTAATCGTAGAGACAGCAGGCCGTGCTGACAGCGTGTTGAAAATCATGCCTCCGTTGAATATTGAAATGGAGTTGTTAGAGAAGGGATGCTTGATTTTGCGTGATGCGATAAGCTCGCATATGTATGCCGAGACTGTCATTTAGAGGCAGGGATTCACATCGAAAAAGAAGGAGTTCATTACAGACATGACCAATAAAGCTCCGAAATTTACGGATCAGCTAGATACTATTTTTTTGACTCCCGCTGCTTCCAGCCGAACGCAATATTTGTATTCGATGGAACAGGCGAATGAGCAGATCCTGTCTCGCTTTGCTTGTCAAGATAAGCCGTATAGCGGGCAATCACCACGAGTGTTGAAACAGCTTGTTCATGACCGATTGAAGTTATTTGCCGACGATGGCGAGGATATCGCGAGTATTTTGAATCAGGTGGGCGAACTCGTTATGCAGCATTCGGTCAATGTGTCCCATCCCGCCTGCTTGGCACATTTGCAATGCCCGCCATTTATCTCGTCCATGGCCGCCGAGGCGATTATTAACGCGATGAACCAGTCCATGGATTCGTGGGATCAAAGTCCGGCTGCAACTTTCGTAGAAGAGCAAATGATCGCATGGCTTTGTCGTGAGTTTGGGTATCGCAAAGAAGCGGACGGCGTGTTTACAGGTGGGGGGACCATGTCCAATTTTATGGGACTGCTGCTTGCCCGAGATCACTTTGCAGCCAAACGATGGGGGTGGAATGTACAGGAGAAGGGTCTCCCGCCAGAAGCGTCTAAGATGCGCATCTTTTGCTCCAAAGCAGCGCATTTTACGATTGTGAAATCTTGTGCCCTGCTAGGTTTGGGGGAACAAGCCGTTATTGCTCTGGATGTTGATGATAACGGAAATATTAGCGTTGATCGACTAGAGGAAGCTATCAAGCATACGACTTCAGAAGGGATGTTTCCTTTTGCCGTCGTGGCTACGGCAGGAACGACTGATTTTGGCTGTATCGACCCGCTGGAAGACATCGCGGCTCTGGCGGAGCAAAATCAATTATGGTTTCATGTGGATGCCGCTTATGGAGGGGCATTAGTGCTTAGTCGCAAGCACCGTGCACGTCTTCTAGGAATCGAGAAGGCTGACTCCATAACGGTAGATTTTCATAAAATGTTCTATCAATCGATTAGCTGTGGGGCATTTCTTCTAAATGAACGATCCCATTTTAATTTGTTGAAAATTCATGCTGATTACCTGAACCCGGAGGAGGACGAGGAGGCGGGGGTACCTAATCTCGTGCTGAAATCTGTACAAACCACACGTCGATTTGACGCAATGAAGCTGTACGTATCATTAAAGGCGACAGGTCTTCGTACGATGGGCGAGATTGTGGACTATACACTTGAACTGGCTGAGCAGACGGCGTCCATTATTGCAAAGCATCCCTCGCTTCAACTGATCAACCAGCCGATTCTAAATACAGTAGTTTTCCGGTACCAGACACAATTAGGTAAAAATGAAATGGAAGACTCGATTAATCTGGAAATTCGTGACATCCTTCTTCAAAAGGGGGATGTTGTGTTAGCTCGTACCCGTTTCAAGGGGAGAAATTGTCTAAAGTTTACCTTGTTAAATCCTAGAACGACCATTGAGGATATTAAGTCCATATTGAAGCAAGTCCAAAGCATTGGACAACATCTGGAACAGATGCTAGATGAAAGGTCTGAAAAGGTGAGACATGAATAGAATCAATCTATTTACTATACCGTATGCAGGAGGATCTGCTGCAATCTATAATAGATGGAAAAAAGAATTACAGCCCTTCATTAATGTGATACCGATAGAGCTTGCGGGCAAAGGGACAAGGTTCGGAGAGCCTCCTTACTTGAACATAGAGTCAGCCATTGATGATATATATGAAAGGATAGTTTCTGAGACTGGCAGTAGTCCATACGCAATATTCGGCCATAGTATGGGAGGATTGCTGGCATTTGAGCTGGCTCATAAAATTCAGAGACGGGGCTTCTACAAGCCAGAGCATGTATTTCTGTCAGGAATGTCAATGCCAACATCAAAAAGGAAAAAGATATATAGCGCTCTGGATGATGACCATTTCATTCATGAGCTAGTCCTGTTAGGTGCGACTCCAAAAGAGTTCGCCGAAAACAAAGAATTAATCGAGTTATTTTTACCGATTATTCGATCTGATTTTTCTCTTATAGAGAATAGGCTTATTCCACACGAGTATCCCGCATTAACGATCAATGTGTCTATACTGTCGGGAACCGCAGATTTAACGACCGATCAAGCTGATTCTGTGGAATGGTCGAAGCTTTGTGGAAGGGAATGTTCTTTTTATCCTATTAATGGAGGACACTTCTTTATTCATTCTGAAGAAGATTCTTTATTGAATATTATTAGTCGTACATTTCAATTTCAATCGGAAAGCTAAAGTGAATCGTAACTATGGAGCATCGGTATTACACGCGAGGATGCTGA
>NZ_JBCNGR010000076.1:0-3789 GCF_050481745.1 Paenibacillus algorifonticola
CATAAGGGCGCAACACGGTGTGGCTGAGACCCGATTCTCTCAGCGTCTTCTCGATTTCTTGATGCCAGCCCGCCACTGCCACTGGAGAGCTCAGCTCAAAGGCAGGGCTGGATATTTTTACGATGTGCTTGATTCCAGACTCGGCGGCAATCTGAATGATTGAAGTTTCCAATTCGATTTGTCTTGGACTGTTGGACATGGCAAGAAAGAGCTGGCTAGCACCTGCAAACGCGCGGCGCAGCGATTCGGGGTCGGAAGCATCCGCCGATGCGACCTCGATAGTCGATCGTCCTTTTTCACCGACCTGATTACGCAACTTCTCTGGCTCTCTGCTCAGTGCCTTGACGGGTACTCCAAGATCAACCAAACGTTCCAAAAGCGCACTGCCTATCGTACCTGTTGCTCCCATAATAATTATCATTTTTTTGTTCTCCTTTTGGATGAAAAATGAGTTGTTACGGCAATACGCCACCGCCATGTCACGATTGTGCTTGCTATGAATCCAGACAACGGGAAATCGATCCAGACACGACCGACCCAGGCCCAGTGATTGCTCGGAATCATATTTTCTAGTAAAACAGATGTCACCCATGCGGCGTATAGGCCAAAAGAGGACCCGGCCAATGCGAACACCGCTACCACAAATAAGTGAGGTGCACCGATGACCCATCGTACATCGCCCACTCGGCTGCGCAACAAAAGGCCAATCATCAAGGCCAACAAGGCCGATGCACCACCGATTGTGGTCAATGCCCCGATTTGAAGCCCCCTATCAGCAGTAACTAATCCCCCGATACCTGCCATGATGGCAGGAGCAGCATAGGCCATTACCACTTCACGCCATAGTACAAAACTCTTATTCTTGGAGCTAGCAGCCTGGATGCCATAGGCAGCATCTGTCTGATTCGGGTATTTCATCTTGTTCACTTAGTTGCTCCCTTCTTCTTTAAAATAGTTCAATGATTGCTTTCAGCGAGATATAATTAGCTTCCTAACTATATAAGAGTAAAAATAGGCTAGCTTCACTAGCCCATTCTACTCATTACTGATAATTCCCTTTGATTTCGGGCCTTGTTCCCTCGTAAGTGCTGAGATACCTTGTGTAACTCGGCCAAGCAGGTCTAGAAATACGCTGCGCTCATCCAGATTGAGCAAGCCCACCATTGCTTCCAGCCGAGCGAAATGCTCAGGAGCCATGTCACGAAGCTTCTTCGCTCCTTGTTCCGTCAAAATGACCGATTTCTGACGGCCATCGTCTGAGCTTGATCGCCGAGATACTAGCCCATCTCGTTCAAGAACGTCGATAAGACCTGTCACTGTAGCACGTGTAACGCCTAGATGCTCCGCTAATTGCGAAGGCAGCTCTTCTCCCTCGTTATCTTCAAGATCTGCCAATAAACGATATCGACTTGTTGATAAACCGAATCTAGAGAAATGAATCTCCGAGGCATGTCCAAGCTTGGCTCCCGCTGCCATTAGCCTAGACGCGACGAGTACAGCTTGTGCGTCTATGTCTAGGTTATAGCGATCAATCTGACGCTTGGATTGTACAAGCGAAGGAATAGCGTCAATGTCATTTATTATTTTATTGTTGTTTTCCATATACATAGTATGGATCCTAACTACTTTTATGTCAACACATTTTTATAATCTTTCAACACCCTGCCTTTCTTCATATCTGGAACTGTTTTTTTACATTCGGAACGCTAGTAACTGCCTAACATTCAGCCGTTAAATCCACTGCTTCCGGTTTACAAATTGTGCTAAATTATGTAATGTATATATTGTGAGCCTTGCATTATTTTGTTGATTAGTCGCTTTGAGCATTCATTTTTATCCTCACTTTTGTAAGACCCATTCATTTAACAAAGGAGATGGAAAAGTTGAGTGAACGTTACTTAATTAAAAACGGCTACGTGTTAACGATGGACAAGTCTTTAGGAGATTTTAAAAAAGCGGATATTCTAATAGAAGATTCGCTCATTGTAGCAATAAAAGAAGAGCTCGATGCAATAGATTGCGAAATTGTCGATGCAACGGATATGATCGTCATGCCCGGCTTCGTCGATACCCATCGTCATGTTTGGGAATCTTTAGTTCGAACCATAGGAACGGATTGGTCGCTGCCTACCTATTTGCAAAACATTTATTACGGCGGGCTTGGCAGCAAATTGCGGCCAGTCGACAGTTATGCAGCTAATTTGCTGGGCGCGTTGGATGCGCTAAATGCCGGTGTAACGACTCTATTGGATTGGTCGATGATTTATTCCCCTGAACATGCAGACGGATTCGTTCAAGGTTTGCAAAATGCCGGAATCCGCGCCGTATTCGCATATGGAGCATCCGGAGAAACTGAATATTGGGACCGTGCTAGCCAAAAAATCGTTTCAGATGACGTGTACCGTATCAAAAAACAGCATTTTTCTTCCGACGACCAATTATTAACGATGGGCTTAGCGATTAGAGGGCCAGAATTCAGCCACTGGGATGCAACGGTTCAGGAAATAAGGCTTGCAAGAGAACTGGATGCGATCTGTTCCATGCATGTCGGTTTTGGCAGCTGGGGTCCAGATGACCGCTCCATAGAAAAGCTATATAAGGCTGGCCTCCTTGGTCCTGATTTGAATATGGTGCATGCGAATACAATGGGTTATGACGAGTACAAAATGCTTGCAGATTCAGGAGCGTCGATATCGATTACGCCTGAGGTGGAAATGATGATGGGGCATGGGTATCCAGCCACTGGGGTGTTTTTGGAGAATGGCGGAACACCTACACTCGGTGTAGATGTCGTGACTTCAACCAGCGGGGACATGTTTGCGCAAATGAAATTTATGCTGCAGGCGGAGCGGGCAAGAACCAATCAGAATATTTTAGCATCCAAAAACATGCCGGGCGAGTTGAGTTTAAAGGCACAGCAAGTATTAAATTTTGCAACGATTGCTGGAGCTAAAGCTTTGAAATTAGACCATAAAATCGGCAGCTTAACGCCTGGAAAAGAAGCCGATCTCATTATGGTTCGAATGACAGATTTGAATATGTTTCCCGCTTCCGATCCCGTTGGAGCTGTCGTACAATTTGCGAATCCCTCAAATGTTGATTCCGTATTTGTGTCCGGACGTCCAGTAAAACGCCACGGACAGCTGCTTCACGTCGATTTAAACCATGTGCGTAAAATCGCAGGTGAAAGCAAAGAATATTTGTTTTCTACTCTTGCAGATACCGCAAGTGGGGTCGTTTAAAGCAGCTAGATGGCTTGAGAACTTCGCGCGATCCTTCTCATAGGTTTGGAAAAGGCAGCCGTTCCTTAGGGGATGGCTGCCTTCAATTCGATGACAGCCTTAGAAAGGTTCTCACAATATACACACTTCTATATACCTATACCCCGTATAGGTATGTTAAAATATTTTGTGAAAAACAAAATCCCAGAATAAAGGAGAGATCATCATGAAAATCGCAATTATGCTTTTTGATGGGATCACAGCATTAGATGCAATTGGTCCTTACGATGTGTTCGCCGCTACACTGAAATGTGAAGTAAAGTTTGTCGCTAAGAGAAAAGGTTTAATTAAACTGGACTCAAATATGGGCTATTTGCATGCCGATTACAGCTTTTCTGAAGTTACGTCAGCTGATATTCTTGTTGTTCCGGGTTGTAGTCCGCCAAATTATAAAACGCCAATGAATGATGAAGAAACGTTAAATTGGATTCGCCAAATACATGAAACTACGAAATGGACTACGTCGGTTTGCAACGGCTCATTGATATTGAGTGCAGCAGGCTTGCTA
>NZ_JBCNGR010000077.1:0-3801 GCF_050481745.1 Paenibacillus algorifonticola
GACTACGTCGGTTTGCAACGGCTCATTGATATTGAGTGCAGCAGGCTTGCTAAATGGAATCGTTGCCACAAGTCATTGGGGCTCCTTCGATCTGCTCCAATCCCTTGGAGCCATACCTACAGATGAGAGAGTCGTTCGTCAGGGTAAAATGGTTACTGCAGCTGGTGTTTCCTCTGGTATCGATATGGCGCTCCAATTAATAGCATGGGAATTGGGAGAGGATACAGGCAAAGCCGTACAGTTGATCTTAGAATACGATCCTCAACCTCCATTTGACACAGGTTCACCAAAGAAAGCGCCCGCTGTTTTGGTAGCACAAATAAAAGGGATGTTACAAGAGTTTGCAGAACGGGAGCCTAATGTGTAAATCACAAACCATTCAACAGCCTTTTAAAAAAAAAGACAAAAAGAGACTCAGCCATGTTCCTGGCTGGGTCTCTTTTGTCTCTAAAGGATCTTCATCGGCAAATGGGTTAACGACTGTCCTACAGCGGAAGTTGTAAGGTGATGCTCCAGGTCAAAGGATTCAACCGCTTCAATTCCAGAAACCTTCTCCACAAATGCCTTCAAGGCAATGTTCAGCTCCAGCCTTGCCAATGGCGCACCTAGACAAAAGTGAGGGCCATTGCCAAAGGTTAAATGCTTTTTGTTATTGGCACGATGAATATTGAGCTCAAACGGATTTTCAAACATGCGCTCGTCCATATTCGCCGCGCTCATCCACGAGATGACAACGTCGCCTTTTTTCAAATCGACCCCTAACAGATTGTTATCCTGCTTAACCGTACGATGTCGTTTGGAGCAGTGGAATCGATAGCGCAGCATTTCCTCAACAACTTGAGGAGCCAGATTCGGATCTTTTCTTAATTGCTCATACAACGGTTTGCCTTCATGCAAAAAAGAATAGAACATGCTGGAAATCGTATGGCTCGTTGTTTCTATCCCTGCTCCGAGCAAAAGCATCGATGTCCGTACCACTTCGTCTTCGGTGAATCTTTCCCCGTCTACCTCTACATTCAAAAGATCCGAGATAATATCCTCGCCAGGATGTGTCCGCTTATGAACAACCATAGGGTATAAAAATTGATAATATTCCTGTGCGGCTGCCTGTTTTTTTAATTCAATTTCTTCTGCGTTCTCCTCGCCGGCTGGCTGGAACAAAATGTCTACCCAGCCTTTAAAAAGGGTGCTGTCCGTAAGAGGAATGCCAAGCAAATCAGCCATAACCATTGCGGGCAGCGGAGTTGCCAGTGCCTGAACGATATCAATCGTCGTATTTGGTTCAATGTCCTCCACCAGCTGCTTCGCAATGTTGTTGATGCGAGGCTCCCAGTTTTTTAAGCTGCGGGGTGTAAAAGCTGCGGATAGCAAGGAGCGCCTCTTTAAATGGTTTGGTGGGTCTATGTCTGTAATATTCAGTTTATCTGGAGGGGTTCCCTCCTTGTTTTTTGCTCCAACTACAATCGTTGTCCGGGACCCTTCGCTCGAAAAATATTCATGATTGCTCAATACCATTTTAACATCGTCATATCTGAAGACATTCCATGTGTCGGTGCCTTCGTGATAATACACAGGATGTTCGGACAGCATTTTCCGATACCATTCGAGTGGAAAAAACTCCTCCGATCTTGACTGAAAGCGCGAAATTTCATGAACCGCAATCAATTCTTTGTACATAAAGATGCCACCTCCGGATTAATTACATAAATTCTCGAAATCGAGCATGCTCATTGTTCCTTTTTCGGAAGCCTTGATTTGCATTTCAATACATCACATTACAATTATACCACTCGTTCATTTTATTGGAATAATTCGTAAGAACCATTTGGGAATTCTCTTTATTAAGGCTTTTGTTTTATACTATCAGTTCAATTTAGTTTTCAATCCGTTTAGTTCATTTCGAATGGGATCTGCTCTGCTCCATATACCACCAGCATTCATTGGCAATCTTCCTAGCTTCATTCTGATAGGCGCTGGACTCAAATTCGATTTGAAAGGCCTTTAAAACCACTTCCAACATCGATATATTGAGCTCAGCCTCTATAACCAACGACAAAAGTCCTTTTGTAAGTTCTTTAGCTTTGGTGGTTGCTTCCGCTTGATGAATGGAATAACTGAAAGTTTGAAGCTCAGTCACTAAGCTGGCTTTATCCAGCACGATTGGTTTGGATAAGGGGTTGATCAACGCCAGGCTGTCAGGATCAATCATATGTTCATGCCTCTCTAGCATGGCTCTCATCAAAATTTCGACATAGTTCAGCACCTTGGGCACGAAATTTTTCCAATCCGGCTGTTCGAGGCGGAAATTCCGCCATATAATCGAAATTTGATGGATCATGCCCAAACAAAAAATAGCTCCTTCAAAGGTATAGGCCTTTAACTCTTCACCATATAATTGGGTGAGTCGTCCCGCTAACCAATTCAACTGGATTCGAGTCAGATGTTGCAAATCAAACTCCCCTGAATATAGGCCTGTCCAAAATAGTTCAAGAACACGCTGTTTTTCCGGGATCGACATCGGAACTACAAGTTGATCCACGAGCAAGTCGAAATCCGAGGCGTAGCTCGAGGATTCCAGATCTTTTCGAAGTATCATATCTTCCTGTGTGCGTTGTTCCAAAATCGCCAGAATGCAATCGTCCTTGGAACCGAAAAATTTGTAAAATGTGCCTTTTGATACGCCTGATTGGTCCAAAATCATTTGAATCGAAGTATTTGCTACACCATATTCCTCAAATAGCACAAGTGCTGTATCCAACAATCTTTTTTTACGTTTATTCATAAGCTCCCCCTGGATTCTTTTGCATTAAGATGTATAAAGTGATTGTATCACCCAAGTGGGGAAAGAAAATAGAGTTACAAAAGGCTCATTCGAGTCATTGGAAAACGGAGCCCCGATCACCCCCATCGTAATGCCTGCGGGCATCTCAATCGGAGCAAATATAATTTTGAAAAAATCAAGGCTGACGGTCTGTATTTCCCCTAACAACGATTCGCTCTGGTTTATGCATTAAAATAACGTCTTGATCAGCTGATTATTTATGCTATGAAATATGGATGTTTAACAACATTTGATCGGTGAAAAAACAAAAAGAATCCATGCTTCAAGCGATCAGCAAGGGTAATACTGCATCCCCAACACCAGCCGAAGCAATCAAAAAAAATGCCCCAAATCCTTATGGATTTCGGGGCATTTTTTGCTTTTATTGATGCGTCTTCCACAAACATTCTGTCATTTCAAACTCGCTAAAAACAGCCTCAAAAGAAGATTGCTCCGGACTGCAAGCATATATGCCAAATTGAATTTCTGCTCCGCCTTCGAACAAATGAAAGATACGCATTTGATTATAAGTGATTCCGTCATATGAATTTTCGATACAATAATCACTTTCACGACGGCTTAATCGGTAATACATCGCCTTTATATTTGCCGGAATATCCGTCGTCGCCCAATCCGAAAATCCATGATTGGTGACGACACTTCCTAATCGTTGATACTCATCATTTTCAAATTCAATTGAGGCTTTAAACCAGTTTTCACTGTTCTGATAAACAATTACGCCGCACTGATCATAACGATGCTTACTATTAAAATCCGTCTTCACAACAAATGAAAAGTAGGGGACGACTGTTTTTAGCAACAACGCGGGGGCAGAATCATTTTGAAAACCGTAATAGGTTCGCTGCCAAAAATCGGTTCCCGGCTCCGTTGTAATCACAACCTTATTTTGTTCCACGGCATACTCTTTCGGTTCATGAAGCCAAAATGCTTTATGTAGTTCATACTTCACTGTATAGGTC
>NZ_JBCNGR010000078.1:0-4374 GCF_050481745.1 Paenibacillus algorifonticola
TCATACGGCGCATAGCTCGTTCGATCCTTTCCTTCCGTTCGGATCTGCGCCCCCATGAGATTGTACTCGCCTTCCAGCGTGATTCCGCTTGGCGCACTCGTCTTCTTTGCGACCAGCAGCGCTTGTGCGCCAATGACCACACGTTTCGGTGTGAACAGCGAAATCTCTTCTTTCGCTGTCAGCGTCAGCTTGCGCGGGCTGCTCAAGATAATGCCTACGGCATCGTCCAGCTTCAAAAACAGTGGCTCCTTGCTTCCGCCTGTAAACTCGACTCCCGTAGGGGACAGCTTCATTTCACTGCCATGCTCCGTCCCAAAATAACGGTTGATCGGATCTGCCGTCTTTTCTGCACTCGCCCCATTGGTTCGCACGCCGCCAGTGACAATGGCTTCTTGACCGCCTGCATCGGCTAGATATAAATTCGCTTTTGTTCCTACCTGCGGCATACTGTACATCGCGCTTCCCGTCTCCGGAGCATAACGATACCAGTGCGCCGTTCCCTTGTCCTGCTTGTTATCAATCGCCAGATGCACCTGCACCTGTTCCCCTTTTACCGCTAGAATTTCTCCTTGCAGTGTCAGGCCCGACAGTCTCGTATTCAAGATCCGCTGCTCTCGTATTCCGGCTTCCCGCGACAGCCTATATTGGTAGATCAGCTGACCCTTTTCCAAACGCGCCGTCATCGACGATACGATCAGCTCAATATAGCCTCGAATCTTAAAGCGATCACCCAAACGATAGAACTTCTTGGATTGTATTTCATAGCCGAAAAAGTCTGTATCATGCAGGCCCGCTGCTTCTCCGCCTGCTTTTTGAAAAGCCGCCAAATCCTTGCTCACCGTATACGATGCTCCATCAGGCAGCTTATGCTCTTTTCCCTCCGGCATCCCAATAAACAGCTTCGGCGTTTCTTCCAATATATCACAGATATTTTGCCGATCCCATTCACCCAACGCTTCATCCCGAGAAAAACGCTCGTTCTCCCCGCATGCGCATTATGCTTAAGCTGGCGCATCGCCTTATACCCATAGGTGTATTTGATATCGCCCATATCAGCGCAATCTGCAACGCCAATCGCCGTCGGCAGCATTTCGATCCAGCCAGCCGTGGACGCAACGCCCATTCCACTGCCGCCAGAATGAAGGAAATCCCCGCCAGCGACATCGCCTTCCGCCGTTTTGGCAAAGGATACATAATTAATCGTTCCCAGCCGCAGCTTGCCGTTCAAAATATCATGGCTGCTCGGCTCGGCAATAAAGCCATAATCGAGAAAACTCTTCAAAATATTCCAACAAAAAAAAGCTAACTCCAATATTGTTACCTACTTGGAGTTAGCCTTAAAAACATTCATTATATTTTCAATAAATTCACATTCGTAAACATTACATTATAAATAATTTATTGAGATCAATTATTCATTAAACTATAGATTTTCTGCTGACATTAAACGGATCTACATCATTCTCTTCTAATAATTCCTCAAACTTTTCTGTTCCATATTTTATAAAGTAGTCATACTCGGATTGAGAAATAAAAAAAGCTAGTAGAATTTCACCATTAGTATTTTCGTTTTCAGAATTCAAATAGTTATATTCTTCTGGAAATGCGAATGGTTCAGTAAAGTAAACAGCACTTTTATTGTATTTTTGAACAAATGATTTCTCAATACTTTCAATGCCATTAATTGCTGTTCCTCTCCCAATCTTAATTTGCTTACCTATACAATAAAATAAAACATTCGCAAGAATATATGCAGTTTTATTGAAACCTCCATTAACTACCATCGAAACCTCTATATTGTTACCTACTACCTCCTCATATTTACTAAAACCAAGAGTGTTAAAAACTAAACATTCTTCAAACACATTTTCATACTTCAAAATTTGTATTTTCGGCATTTCTTCATTATTTTCAAACACTTCTCGGTCAATTGGCTGACCTAGGAATTCGCTGTAGTGGTCGTAATAAAGTTCACCGTAGTTTATCATTCTTTAAGCTCTCCTTTAAACGTTCCTTCTACGCCTTCATAAGCATAACTAACATTACATTCGTTACATCGCTCCCTCAACCGTTCATAGTACTCATCCAAAACTTCTTTTCGCTTTGGTTGTACTTCCATTGTTTTCATACTTGCAACTCTCTCCGCCCAAGTGTCTGGATAATGGTCTCTATTGCAAAGTTCGAGAGTTCATTTACTTCTTCGATAATTGTCATTTATGATGTTTCAAATACACTCTGACATAAAGAAGCTTATTCCAATTTCTTCACATGGAATAAGCCTATAAATTCATATTAGTTTTATATTTTAGATTAAAATGTTTCTAACAAAGCACCATAGTCACGCTTAAAAACAATTAGTTATTATTCTACTCAGGCAAAGTAAAAATTACATCAAACGGATTTTTTTCTCCAAAAAATTCTTTGTATAGATTTTCTTTTTCTTCTTCATTTAAACTGCCGCTCAATATTTCTCCTAATTTAATCAGCAAATCAGCTTCCTTTTGAGTGACTATTTTCCTTCTAACCATATTTTCTGTACTTTTTGGAGTTACCCATGCCCAATCATTTACTGCTGCCTCTTTGTATGGGTATCCAAAGGACATTGAACTAATATGAGTATATTCTGAAACTAAAGGATGGACAATTAATATAAAGGCTGCAATTACTCCTGAACGATATCTTATTCTTTGTGCTTTATGGACCTCCTGAGCAAATGTCTCTAGGTCACTTGGTATATCTCCCCATTCAAAACGTCCCATTGAAACAAGTAATTCAAGAGCAAATTCATTTTCTACGTTTCTGGCTATCTTTAGAAAGATTTCATTATTCTTGAATCCAGAAGCATTAAATGCACCTAAACATCTTGCTGCACCTTTAACATTAGTTGCACCTTGTGAAATCAGTTTCACATATTCATCTAATCGATCACTATCTCTAACAAACTCAGGAGACTCAGCAATAGTTTCTATTAAAAGCGCCTTTATACTTTCATCCTTAACTAAAGGAATCATTCTAATAAGTTGATTATAATAGTCACCTACTAATTCTTCTAAATTGCAATCATTCTTTAATAGCTTTAATGCAGAAATTATAATATCATCATCTTTTCTTGAATACGCATTAGTTATCAATTCTATTATTTGTTTAACCATTTTACTATCTCCTCCTGTTCTAATAATAAACTATTTTCCTCCCTGTCAAGATGCAACGTATAAAACCATTTGATATAAGTGATTATTAATAAAATTTCTTTTCTTTTACCCAAAAAGGTTTCCCAATTCATTCTCAACCATCTTTCAAAATCTAATGATTTTGAATTATTTTCCACTCTATAACACCGTTAACTTCCTTATAAAGAAGCCTCATCTTATTTGATAATCCTGTATTCCCTTCGACTAGATCAAGACTATTCCAACCATCATCACGAGGATGATCTCTATATTCAGATAATCTCTGTGCAGCAGCTGTATCTCCATTCTTACGAGCCGCCAGATCATCTAAGTGCTGATTAGCTAATTTCTTTTCGTCTTTGGTAAGGTGTCTACGTTCCGGTTTCTGTGTTTTTTTCGTTAGTCTATCATCTAAAACAATCTTTTCATTAAGTGCATCCCTTGGATTCTTCATATTAGCATGCTTTATACCTAATAATTGTTCTGGTGAAGGGCTGATCTCTGCCTGAGCCTCTCTAGCCAAACGCTCAGCCAATTCCTTCTTACCCGCTTCGGATTCCTTAAAGAAATCCTTATGATGCTGTGACGGACTTGAAGATATAGAATCAGGACTATCATGAAGTTTAACATTTCCTCCAGAACCTACCGGAACAAGATTGTCACCCATTTTCTTATTCGTCAAAGCATTCTGAAGCTTCTTCCAGCCTGTAGTTGCTGCATCCTTAATATCCAATGCATCACGTATCAGTTTCGCTTTAACCGCATCTGCCGCATTCCCAATCCAGCCCGTCATTTTATTTAGCGAATCACCAAATGCGTTGCCTAAGGTCTTCACGATTTTCGCACCAGCGATCTTGTTACCGATTGCCTTCGTAAGACGTGAATCCATTATACCACCGGTTAAACCGCCGATTCCCATATCCAGCGCCAGTGTACCAAAACTAAATCCTTTGCCTTCCATTGTCTGACGAATGACACTCTCAAACCCATTCTGCACCGCACCAAACGCCATACGTCCACCTAGATTCGCCATCGGACCGAACGGGCCAAACACCGCCCCAGATATCGCCCCGATGACTGTCTCTCGGAAGGCCGTTGAGACATATGTCCCCATATCGCTGACCTCACCGCTGGCAATATCGGACACCGCTTGGCTCACGACCGCAGCGGTACCCGCAATGGCCGCTCCAGCTAGCACGGCACC
>NZ_JBCNGR010000079.1:0-10689 GCF_050481745.1 Paenibacillus algorifonticola
TGTCCGCTGGTTCTTCATTCTGCTCTTCGGCCGTCAGATCCAGCGCCGTTCCGTCGAACGTCTGTCTCTCCATCAGCCCCCGGTGCGTTAGCACCAGCTTCGTTCCGCTGTCACGCAGCATGTAGGCGATCCGCTCTGCCGGGTATTCCGGGTCGATCGGCATATACGCCGCTCCCGACTTCAGGATGCCGAGCATCCCCGCTATCATGTCCGGTGAGCGCTCCATCAAAATGCCGACAATCGCATCCGGCGCCGCTCCCCGCCAACGAAGCGCGTGCGCAATCCGGTTCGCCCGCTCGTTCAGCTCGCGGTATGTCCACATCTCCTCCCGCCAGACGACCGCCGGCCGATCAGGCACACGCTTCGCCTGCTGTTCAAAATGCTGATGGACCATGGATTCGGTCGGGTGGGCGATGCTTGTATCGTTGAACATCCGCAGCAGCTGCTCCCGCTCTTGCTCCGTCACGATATCGGCTTCGCTCAACCGCAGCTCCGGGCGTTGCACGATCTGTTCCAGCAGGCGGACGAAATGCCCCGCCATGCGCTCAACCGTGCTCCGCTTGAACAGCGCTGTGCTGTATTCCAGATCAAGAAACAGCTCGCCATTTTCGCTTTCGCTGACACTTAACGTGAGATCGAACTTGGAAGTATTGCCGCCGCCGTCCTTTTCCGTCATACGATGGTTCCCCAGACGATACTCGTCATCTTGCCGTTGTTGATAAGTAAGAACCGTATCGAACAAAGGATTACGGCTCATGTCACGGCGCAATTGAGCCTTCTCAAGAAGGTTCTGCAAGGCATACTCCTGATGCGTATGAGCGGATATGATCCGTTCCTTGACTTGCTGCGCAAATGCATGGAACGATTGCTCCTTCCCTGGGAACAAGCGAAGAGGCAATACATTAGCGAACATGCCGACGACCCCATCCAATGAAGGATGCTTCCTGCCTGTGGTCGGCGTCCCAATAACCATGTCATCCTGACCGGAATAAAGAGAGACTAGCCAAGTATAAGCACTCATATACAGGTTGAATGGCGTCATCTGCCATTGCGAACTGAGCATCCGAATGTTCAATCCGATGTGACTATCCACGCGCAAAGACACTCGACTTCCCTCAAACTTCTGGACCAATGGCCTTGGGTAATCCGTTGGCAGCTGCAGCAGCGGAACTTCTTCTTGGAACATCTCAAGCCAGTAACGCTCGGACAGCGCCCACGCTTCCGTCTGCGCGTATTGCTGCTGCCAAACACTGAAATCCTTATATTGCAGCGCAAGAGGCGACAGTTCCCGGCACTCGTACAATGCGCGGAGCTCTCGAAGCAGTACACCTACTGAAACGCCGTCTGACACAATATGATGGATGTCGATCATTAGAACCTGTCCGCCGCCAGTCTCATGGAACAGCACGGCACGGATCAGCGGCGCATGCCCCAGATCGAACGGTTTTATCAAATTGACATCCGCCATGCTTTCACCGCTGCGGATGGTTATATTCTGAATAGTGAATTCCACACGCTCACAAATTTGCTGAACGAGCTCCCCTTCTACCATTCGGAAAATGGTGCGCAACGACTCATGTCGGTCAATGAGCTGTTGAAAGCTATGCTGGAGCCGAGCGAAATCCAATGCGGTTTCGCTCCTCAGCCATATCGGCATATTGTAAGCAACATTGTCTTTGTCCAGCTCATGAACGAAATAAATACGTTTCTGCGCATACGAAGCAGGATATTCCTTACGGAAATCCGCAGGCTCAATGACAAACGCTAGCTCATCTGTTCCAGCTTCAATTACCGCCGCCAAATCCCGGATTACAGGTCGCCGGAATATGTCGCTCAGTGATATCGTCATTTGAAACTCGGTGCGAATACGGGATAACAATAAACTGGCCTTAAGAGAATGGCCTCCTAGTGCAAAGAAGTCTGCATTTCTGCCCACCGTCTCCAGACCAAACAGTTCGCCAAACATTTGGGACAAGCGTTTTTCAACTGACGTGATCGGCACTTCATACGCCTTCGATGCCGCTTCCGAGAAATCCGGCATAGGCAGCTTTTTACGATCGACTTTCCCGTTAGGTGTAAGCGGCAATTGGTCCATTGGCCTAAAATGATCGGGTATCATATAGCTTGGCAAAGAACAGGCTAATTGCTCGCGAAGCTCGGCAGTTGACCATGGTCCGGCTGCAACGAAGTAGGCACATATACAAGGCTGTCCGCTGTCATCGTTCTGCGTCACTACGATCGCTTCTTTCACCGCCTCACAGGCAAGCAGACGATCCGTAATTTCGCCGAGCTCGATGCGGAACCCGCGAATTTTGACCATATGATCGATTCTTTCCATAAATTCGATATCCCCGCTCGGGAGCAGCTTCACCCTGTCTCCCGTCCGGTATAGACGCTCGCCCGGCACAAACGGATGAGGGACGAACTTCTCGGCAGTAAGTACCGGATTGTTCAGGTATCCTTGCGATAAGCCATCACCCGATAAATATAGCTCGCCCGGCACGCCAATGGGACTCAGCTGTCGGTCGGGACTCAAAACATAAGCACCCGTGTTCGCAATCGGACGTCCTATTGGAACTGTTGCCGCCGTTTCCTCTATTTCATTAATAGGGTGGAACGTAGCAAAGACCGTTGATTCGGTCGGACCATATACATGGATCAGCTTATTGGCCCCTATACTGGACAACGCTTGGCGAACGTGCCGTACCGATACTTTCTCCCCTCCGAACAAAATCCGGCGCACATTCCGCAAAGCGTCGGCATTAATATCGACAAGGGTGTTGAACAGCGCAGTCGTTATAAAAAATACGGTGATTTGCTCTCGATGAATACATTCGGATAACGCCTCGATATCTAATAACGTTTCCTTCGTTAAGAGCCTCAGCTGCGCACCGTTCAACAGAGCACCGAATATATCAAATAAAGAACCGTCAAATACATAATTGGACAGTTGAAGCATTCGGTCTTCCGGCTGAATCGCGATATAATTTGTATTCATGACGACACGGCTAATGCTGTAATGAGCGGTCAAGATTCCTTTCGGCCGCCCGGTTGATCCGGAAGTATACATCACGCATGCCACATCTTCCGTTGTGCAGCCCGGCTCCAGATTGGTTTCCGGGAATCGGACAAGCTCAAGGTCGCGCCAAACGCACGTTTCCCCAGCAAACGCAAATTCGTCACTTACGCTCCCGTCCGTAATTAGCAGCCTGGCGTGACTGTCATGAAGCATATATTCAATACGGTCAGACGGATAATCAGGGTCGATTGGGAGATAAGCCCCTCCCGCCTTCAACACCCCGAGAATGGCGATAATCATGTCGACAGAGCGATTGAACAGCAGGCTGACAACTGTATTGGCCCCAATCCCCTTCTCGCGCAAAAGGCAGGCGAACCGGTTAGCTTGCTCATTAAGCTCTTGGTACGTCAATGTCCGATCCTCGAATGCTAAAGCGGGACAGTCCGGTGATCGTTCCGTCTGGGCTTCGAACAGTTGGGATAATGTCCGGCTCTTCGGATAACTAGTCCCCGTATCGTTCCACGCATGAAGGAGCGTGTGCTGCTCCGGCTCCGTCAATAACGGGTACTCGCTGATCGGCAAATTCGGGTTCCGAGCAATGTTCCGAAGCAGCTCCGTGAAATAGCGGCTCATACGCTGCACCGTATCATGCGAAAACAGGCTGGTCGCAAATTCCATTTCGAACAGCAAGCCGTCGTCGGTTTCTATCGCAGCCAACAGCAAATCGAATTTGGCAATATTCATCTCATAAGGATACGGCGATAAAGACAATCCCTCGATATCCATTTTCTCTATACCCATGTTTTGCAAAGTGAACATCGTGTCGAATAACGGGTTTCGGCTGACATCGCGCTCCAGCTCAAGCTTCGCAATCAATTGTTCGAGTGGATATGCTTGGTTCTCGAAGGCTTGCAGCGTATTCATCTTGATATCCTGAAGAAACTCTGCAAACCTTGTGGAGCGCGCCGGGTTAATGCGAAGCGGCAGCGTATTCACGAACATCCCCATCATTGATTCCAGCTCAATCTGCAGCCTCCCGGCTATCGGAGTCCCGACCACAATGTCCGTTTGTCCGGTATATCGGCATAGGAATACATGATAGGCGGCAAGCAGCGTCATGAACATCGTCGTACCTTGCTGCTTGCAGAGCAGCTCCAATTGCTCAACTACGCTGCGCTCAAGCAGGAATGAGAGACGGTCGCCTTCAAAGTTTTTCGCAGCCGGTCTCGGATAGTCCGCGGGCAGTTCAAGCGTAGGAATATTGCCGTCAAATCGCGACAGCCAGTACTCCTCCTGTTTCATCATCGCTTCCGAATTTGAGCGCTCCTGCTGCCATACGGCGTAGTCCTTGTATTGAATTCTCGACTGTTCCAACGATGCTCCGGCATATATCGCTTTAAGCTCTTTCATGAACAAATTAATCGAGACTCCATCCGATACGATATGGTGAAAATCGAGCATAAGTACGAACTCTTCATCGGGAAGCCGCAGCACCTCTGCCCGCATTAACGGAGCCTGCTGCAAATTAAAAGGCTTTATAAACTGCTGTACATATGAACGAACGTTCTCCGCTTGCATATCAATCAGCTCAACTTGCAAGTCAACCTGCTGATGAACTCGCTGAACCACCTCGTCGTCAACGGTATAGAAAGAAGTGCGAAGCGCCTCGTGCCTCTCCACAAGAGCACACAGAGCCTGGCTTATTCGCTCGAAGTCAAGCGAGCCGCGAATGTGCGTCATGCATGGCAAATTATAAGTCGTCCCCGATTCGTGGAACTGGTTCATAATATACAGCCTCTTCTGAGCGGAAGAAGCCGGGTATACCTTACGTTCGTCTGCAATCGGAATACTCTGCTTATCGGACCCGGAATCGTTCATTATTCGCTTGGCGAGACCTTCAATCGTAGGATATTGGAACACCTCCCGCAGAAGAAGCTCAACCTGTAATTCCGCCTGTATCCGGGATACAAGCATCGTCACTTTCAACGAATGGCCTCCGCGCTGAAAAAAATTGTCGACGACGCCGATCCCCCGGACACCGAGTATTTCTTCCCAAATGCCGACCAAAGCCGCTTCTACGGTGTTGCGCGGCGCTATGTAAGGAGCCTCGCTCAATTGCGCAAAATCTGGCCGCGGCAGCGCTGCCTTATCTACTTTGCCGTTCGCATTCAACGCTAGCTGCTCAAGCTTGCAAAAATAAGAAGGTACCATATAATCGGGCAGTTCTGTCTCCAGATGTACCCGGAGCTGGGACGTAGAGACCGGACGCTGCACGGTGTAGTAGGCGCATAGGAAGTGTGCTCCTTGATCATTTTCTTGCAGGGCAACGACTGTCGCATCCTGTATGAACGGATGCTCCCGCAAACGAGCGGCGATCTCTCCCGGCTCAATGCGGAAGCCGCGGATTTTGACCTGCTGGTCGATCCGCCCAATATACTCGATGTTGCCGTCCTCCAGCAGTCGGACTAGGTCCCCTGTCCGGTACAGCTTCTCGCCAGGCGCATACGGATGGTCCACGAACTTCTCCGCCGTCAACTCCGGCTGGTTCAAATATCCCTTCGCCAGTCCCGCTCCCGACAGGCACAGCTCCCCAGGCACGCCCCGCGGTTGTATCCGCAGGCTGCTGTCCAGCACGTAAGCCTCCGTATTCGAGATCGGCTTGCCAATCGGCACTGTTGCCGCGCTTTCTTCTATTGCTGCAACAGGATACGCCGTCGCGAATACAGTGCTTTCCGTCGGACCATATACATGAATCAGCTTGCTTGCTCCCATAACCTTCAGCGCCTGCCTCACATGCGGAACCGATACTTTCTCGCCTCCGAACAGCACCTTCCGAACGCCGGCCAGGCACGACGGGTCCACATCCGCCAGCACGTTGAACAGCGCCGTCGTGATGAAAAACACGGTAATGCCCTGCTCGCGGATCACGCTCGTCAGCTTGCGCATGTCCAGCAGCGCTTCCTGCTCCAGCAGCACCAAGGTCGCACCGTTCAGCAGCGCGCCATAAATATCGAAGGTCGAGCCATCGAACGCGTAGTTGGACAACTGGAGCAGCTTGTCCTCCTCTGTTAGCTCGATGTAGTTCGTCGCTTTCACGACACGGCTAATGTTCGCATGTTTCGTCAACGTCCCCTTCGGCTTGCCTGTGGAGCCGGACGTGTAGATGACACAGGCTACGTCCTCCGAGCCGTTCACCGGCTCCGGATTCGTATCCAGCGAGCCGTCATCTGCCATAGCTTCCTCTATCGTAATCAGCGAGATATCCTGCTTCACGCGATCCGCCAGATGCTGCCGGCTCACCAGCCAAGCGGCTCCGCTGTCCGTCAGCATGTACCGAATTCGCTCCTCCGGATACTCAGGATCGATCGGCAAGTACGCTCCGCCGGCCTTCAGCACCGCCAGCAGCGAGACGATCATCTCCGGCGACCTGTCGCTCAACACCCCGACGATTGTGTTCGCCCTGACCCCGCGCTCTCGCAAGCGATGAGCCGCCCGGTTGGCCATCGTATTGAGCTCCCCGTAGCTTAGCTCCCTTCCCTCGAAGACAAGGGCCGTCTTCCTGGCATTCCGCTGCACCTGCTCCTCGAACAGTTCCGCCAGCGTCCGCTCTTTCCCATAATCAGTCCGCGTTTGCGTCAGCTGCTCCAGCTGGTCGCTGATTTCCGAGGCTCCGGTAACATTTAGCTCCTGCAGTGCAACAGAAGGGTTATCGGCAACCTGATGAAGCAGGTTACGAAAATGCGATAGTATGCGGTGCATGAAAGGAGCATCATATACCGCTTTGTTAAACATAAATTTAAATACAAGCTCCTGTTTTGGCACGATCATCAGATTAAAGTCATAGTTGGATTGTTCGAACGTCTCGACATTCTGGACGACAAAGGGGAGATTATTTCCTATCGATGCTGTTCCATCAAAGGATGCTGCCCCGAAGTTCTGGTAAGTGACAATCGTTTTAAGCAAATTGCCCTGCAGCGGACTTCCCGCCTGAATTTCGGCCAATGAAAGGTAAGCGTGGCGTTCCGACAAAAGCGAATCTTCCTGCAGCTGGCGCGCAATGGAAGCCAGGCTGCTGCTGGAGTCGGCCTTCACCCGAACGGGGACGGTATTAATAAAGAGCCCCACCATTTTCTCAATTCCGGCAATCTCGGACGGACGTCCGGATACAACCGCCCCGAAGACAACGTCGTCCGTACGGTTATAACGCTGTAATAATACGCCCCATAGCGCTTGAAATAGACAGTTGGAAGTCACTTGAAACGTTTTTGCCAATTCATAAAAAGCTTCCGTACTGCTTTCATCAAGGGATAGCAGCAATTCGGCATTTTCATAAGTTCCTGCCGCAGAAGGTCTTCTCGAAGGGAGCGTTGCTGTCTGTTCATATCCGCTCAAATAGGAATTCCAATACAGTTGCGCCTCATCCTGGTCCCATCGCTTGAGCCATTGAATGTATTGGCTGTAAGGCATAGCCTTCTCCATCTGAACAGGGAGTCCTTGCTCGAAACACCTGTATACATCAAACAACTCACCTAAAACGATCGAGGTACACCAGCCATCCATCAGTATATGGTGGTAACTCCATACAATCTCGTATTGGTCCTCTCTGGTCCTAAAAACAGCGAACCGCATCAGAACATCCTTGGATAAGCTGAAGCCTCTCTTCCGTTCCTCCCATGCATATCTCCGAATATGCTGCTGTGCCAGTTCTACGGACAAATGGCGAATATCTTCGTGATGAACGTTGATTGCAAGCTGCTTCAGTACGACCTGGCGCGGTTTTTGCACTTTCTGATGAATAAATATCGTGCGGAATATATCATATCGATCTACGATAAACTGGACGCTTTTCTCAAACTGCTCCACATGAAAGTCGCCAGTCAGCCGGATCGTAATTTGCTCAAAATAAGTACCGTTGTTGTCAAGCAAACTATGAAACAACATCCCTTCCTGCATGGAGGACAAGGGATAAATTTTGTCGATCTCTTTCTTGTTCACGAAGTTCCTCCCACATTCGGCTGGCAGCATGGAAAGAGGCAGTAGTCTCTTTCCATGCCTGTTGCCGGATTAAATCAAGTCAATTAATTCCCCGATGGCATCAAGCTCTTCCAGCGTCAGCTCTGCATCTCCGTAATCGCTTGGTGTCAAATCCGTTGTTGAACGGGCCATGCAATGCTTCACGCAGTCCAGCAAATGCTTTTTATAGGATTCGATTAAGCTTATCATCGTAGACTTGCGGAACTGATGCGGTGAATACGTCAGATGTATACGCAATTGCTTGTCCTGCACAACCCCCGTAAAATCGAGCAATTGCGATCGCTCCGTCGCCATTGCAGCTCCGGTTGGCATCATTGAGAAATCAAACTCGCCAAGTGAAACCGATTCAAACTGCCCTAAATAGTTAAAGCTTATTTTAGGACGCATGCCGCCGGCAATGCTCGCGATTCGCTCCTTATCCGTAAGATGGGACAGAAGGCCGTAGCCAATGCCTTTATTCGGAACGTTCCGGAGCATCTCTTTCATTGATTTGATCTGGTAACCCAAGTCCCCGGAGACCGACAAGTCCAGATGAACCGGAAACATTGAAGTGAACCATCCGACAGTCCGGTTCATATCCATCGGGCCGAAAAGTTCTTCGCGACCGTGCCCTTCCATTTGAACAAGCATATGCGATTGTCCGGTCCACTCCTGAATCGTGAGCCCTAACGCCGACAGCATCAGATCATTTATTTCAGTATGGTACGCGTGATGCGTGCCATTGAGTAAGTCAAACGTCTCCGTCTCCGTCAAAAGCGCTGTTACGCTTTCAGCCTCGAGCCACTCATTGCGATCCGTATCAAAGTCCCGAGGAAGCGCATGCGCCGGCCGATTGTGTAACGCCTCCCAATAAGGAAGCTCCTTTAACAACTTCGGGCTGTTGGCGTAATCGTGCAAATAGTTAGACCATGCCTGATAGGAATTCGTTTTGTCCGGCAATGGGACTACCAGTTCTCCGTGCGCCAGCAGGTCTCGGTAAATATGAGCCAAATCCTCCAGCAAGATTCTCCACGATACGCCATCCACGACAAGGTGGTGGATAACAAGCAGAAGATGATCCCCTTCTGCCGTCTGGAACAACCCCGCCTTGACCAGCGGCCCATTCTCCACATCAATGCCCCGGTGCATTTCCGCAGCTAGCTTCGCAATGGCATCGATTGGACTGCTCCGATCAATCATGTCGTACACATCCAGCGAATATAGCTTGCCTTCGATCGCTCGATTAACTTGCGCAACACCCTCTTGCTGCTGTTCGAAGCTCATACGCAGTGCATCGTGATGCTCCACAAGCTTGTCTAATGTCCGTCGCAGCAGTTCTGGAAGGAACCTTTTCTTACGATACAGCATCATGGCCTGGTTCCAGTGATTCCTATTGCGGAAGCCCTGTTCAAAGAACCATGCTTGAATCGGTGTCAGCGGTATCGGACCTGAGACGATTCCCTGATCAACATTGTTGACGGTTAGTTTAATGAACCCGCTAAGCTGTTCAATCGTGAGCTGCTGGAACAGGTCTTTAATTTCCATCTTTAAGCCTGAGCTGTTTAATCGGGCCGCAATTTGAATCGCTTTAATCGAATCGCCGCCGAGCTCGAAGAAATTATCGCGGATGCCTACGGATTCCCGCCCGAGAACGTCCTGCCAAGACTGAACCAATAACGCTTCTATCTCATTGCGAGGAGGCAAATAAGGTTCGAGGTCCGTCAAGACTTCGTTCGGCTCAGGAAGAGCGAGCTCGTTGATTTTGCCGTTGGCGGTAACCGGCATTCTCTCGATAGCGACCATATGCCGCGGAATCATATAGTCCGGCAGCGTCTGGGCCAGCCAGTTGCGCAGCTCGGCTGCGCTCCATTCCTGCCGCGCTGCAATATAGGCTACCAGCTGTTTTTCTCCTCCAGCCTGCTCCTTCGCTACCACCGCCGCCTCGTCTACCGTATCATGCTCCAGCAGCCGCTGCGCAATCTCGCCCGGTTCAATCCGGTAGCCCCGTATCTTGATCTGGCTGTCGATCCTTCCCATATACGCTATATTGCCGTCCTCCAGCCACTTGGCCAGATCGCCCGTCCGATACATCCTTCCCCCCGCCTCGAACGGATTGTCGATAAACTTCTCGGCCGTCAGCTCCTCACGGTTCAAGTAGCCTTGCGCCAGTCCGTCTCCCGCCAGGCACAGCTCACCGGGCACCCCAATCGGTTGAAGCCCGCCTGTACGGCCGACGATATATGCCCTCACATTGTCAATCGGCCTGCCGATCGGTAAGTTCCACTCCAGCTTCTCCACTGGACTGCTGGTCGCGACTACCGTATTTTCCGTCGGGCCATAGTTGTTCACCAGCCGGTAATTCCGCTTCCGGTACGTCTTCAGCTTGTCCCCGCCCGTCAGCAGCACCCGAAGCGAGCGATTCTCCAGTTCCATGAACTGCTCGCAAAATTGCGTCGGAAGGAAGCTGATCGTAATGCCATTGCGTTCGTAGTACGCATTCAATTCCCGGGCGTCCATGCGTATCTCGTCATGAATGACATAGAGCGATGCGCCCGCGATCAGATAAGGAAATACCTCCCATACCGATGCGTCGAACCCGAAGCCCGCGAACTTGGTACTGCGATCCGCTTCCGTCAGCTCAAATGCCCGGTTGTGCC
>NZ_JBCNGR010000080.1:0-4701 GCF_050481745.1 Paenibacillus algorifonticola
CGGCAGCACTCTGTATTTTTGAAATGTCCGACGGCTCGGTATTTAATTATCGCGGCTCATGGTGCGCGGAGGGGGCAATTACCTCATGGGAAGCCCAGTGGCGTATTACAGGAGAATATGGGACAGCCATTTGGGACGGAATCGGTGAGCCTTATGCAGAGGTTGTTGCTCCCAGCGATCAGTCGGGCAAATTCATACGCGATTATGTGCGTGTTGATGGCGGATTTGTGCAGATGAATAATGAGTTCCACGAGGGCTGCCTGGACGAAATGTTCGCAGCACTTGATGAAGGACGCAAGCCGGAAACCGACAGCAGCGACAATATTTACAGCATGGCCATGGTGCTTGCATCGCTGGAGAGCGCACGACTTGGGCAGAAGGTACTTATTGCTGATATGATGAAATAGTGCTTGCTAAATATGAGCGAATGTTGACAGGATTAGTGGCTTCATTTTCAGGTCGAAAACCGGTTTCCATCCTTTGGAGACCGGTTTTGTTCGTTGCAGGGATGAAGAGATTTAGCAAAATTGACCAGTAAAAACGCACATGATACAATATATACTGAACGTTCGGTCAGTTAAATGTCGAAATTTGTTTCAGAGATGTGCAATGAATTCAGGAGGTGAGTGCCCTTATGAATAGAAATCAAGAAATCACTATCGTCGATTATGAACCCCGATATGCGGGCTCCATTGCCGCTATGTGGAATACAAGCAATGAGAGTTGGGGTGGAGACAATTCGCTACAGACCGAGGAAAGCATTCTTAAAGAACATCATAACAGTACCTTTCTTCATGTATTTTTGGCGATAGCTGGTGGGGAAGTAGTGGGATATTGCAGCTTCTCCCATTACAAGGAAGATGCTGGTGCCCTGTACATCCCTTTACTGAATGTCCGGCCCGATTATCACGGTCACAAAGTCGGCAAGCGGCTTATTTTACGCGCAATTGAGGAAACCTTGAAGCTTGGCTGGCCTAGACTCGACCTCTACACATGGCCAGGCAATACGAAAGCTGTCCCTGCCTATAAGAAGAGCGGGTTTTTCTGGGAGAAACGGGATGACACCACACATCTAATGAACTTGATTCCATCCGTATTGCAGACTGGTGCTGTAAAGGCTTATTTTGAGGAAATGAACTGGTACACAGATAGCATACGTGAAATTGCGATCAGCCCGGATGGACGGCAGGAACGCGGTTTTGATTATTTTACTTATGAGTGGAGAAAAGGCAATTTACATCTGAGGATGGAATATGAGCGAACAGGACGAGGGTTAAGACTAATCGAAACGGAGGATTACCTCATTAACGCAACGATTCCTGATCACCATCAATTGCCTTTCGGTGCTAGTTATCCGATCGTATATGAAGCCGTTAATAAAAGCGGGAAGCGTTTAGCTTTGGAAATCAGAAGTGTCGGCAGTGCTGCTATTAGCTTTGAGCTGCATGAATCCAGAGTGGTTGAGTCACAGGAACGGATAGAAGGCAGCTTTTTTGTCCATGCCACTCAAGAGGATCAGAACTTATTTCAGACCCATCCGGTTGTTGAGGCCGAGCTGCTCATTAATGGTTTGCCAGCTACCTTCAAAATTGGCATTGAGCCAAAATTTCCAGCGAAGCTAAAGCTTCAAGCACCAGTGGGGCCCATTTATGCGGGTGAACCTATTGCGCTTGATTTGACGGTAGAAAATAAGTACGAGACAGGGGCTGAGTTTGCTTTCGAGCTGGCCGATGATGCGGTCCTTTCCTTCAGCCAGCCCTCCGTCCGTATCAAGGTGCCAGCTAAAGGCCGGAGGACCATTACCATTGACGCCCAATTGCTGACCTATGGCATTTGGCATCATCGTATCGCTATTCACAAGGTGGTCGGCACTGGCGAATTACTCGTATCGCAGCAGGAAGTCAGTCTTGTGTTTCCGGGAATACATGCTGCTTTCGGAGGCGAAACCGAACAGGACTGGGTGATTTTTAACGGTCAATACTCCGCTCGACTAAGCAAAGCAAGCAACATACTTTCCATTTACGAGGGAGCTCACAGCACCATAAGTCTTTATTATCCTAAGTTTGGGTTGCCTTACAGCAGCGCCTTTGAGAAAAATCGAGTGTCTCAAGTCACTTGCCGTCATGACGATGCTATGGTGCTCGAAGCCCAGTATGATCTGACATCCGCTAACCTGCTGCTCACTCTGGTCGTCAAATTGTACAGCAATGGTATCATTACCCGGCATCATGTTGTACAGAACAAGGCGGCGGCAGTCCGGGATGAACCACTATTTTTGAAAGAAGGCTTTAATTTCAACCTTGAAGACAGCGTTATTCCTTATGAAGGTCGATATATGGATTTAAGCAAAGGGCCTGAGGCCTCCAATTCCGATTATTGGGAGAAAAATCGGTTCACGGAAAATTGGATTTTTGCTATTAACGGGGATTCGTCACGGGGAATTACCTGGCCTGAACAGTTGGAAATCTTATCAGAAGGTTGGTATCACGGTATTGAGCATCCGTTGGGCGTCATTCCCGCTGGAGGCCTTACACAGACTGAGCCTATCCGTATTGCTTTAGGAACGTGGAGAAATTGGCGTGATTTCCGTTCTTTTGCCCTGAACAGGGGAGCTTCACAGGAGCTCAAGACTACCGAGCAGTTGGAGACGATTGTGAATCAGGGCAATCCTTTTTTGCAAGGGCCGCTGGAGGTCCGGATTGTTGAGCGGAAAAATGCATTTTTGGAAGGTGAGATTGAAATCTCATCTGCACTAGACAGCATAGATACGGCAAAACACCTCATATCCGGCGAGCAGCAGCTCACCGAAATCGTAACGCCGGTAACCTGGAAAGCCAGCCTCGAGGCGGATATTTTAACACTGCGTCTCGATATGGAATCCTATGGAGCAGGAAGAAGCCGTCTTGTCTTTCCAGTCTCGGATCACCTAATCACACAACAAACGGAGCATACGAAATATGGCGAGGTGCTTATTGCGGGCAATGGGGTTATGGAAATTCAGGCAAGCAGCGGCTATGCCCCAGCCTTATTTTCACTAAAGCACCGCGGAGTAGAATGGCTCGATTCATCCTATCCTCAACCAGGGCCTAAGTCTTGGTGGAATCCTTGGGTCGGGGGCATTGCAGCAGAAGTATCCGGCATGTCTGGGGCGAGCTTCATGGAAGAGCCGCGTGAGGCAGCCTTTGCAGCAATCACAGATAATTTGGGAAATAGCTGGTCGGGTATTCGAATGAGTGTGACGATCTGCAACCATGCAAAATTTAGAGGACTTGTGCTCCATCAATATTTCTTAATGCTTCCAGGCGTGCCTGTACTTGCAACTGCCATTCGGGTGGAGCAAAATACAGGTGCACCGCTACATCCGCTGACCCTTTCCAATTCGACCTTCTACCGGGCAAGCAGCGATATTAAGGAAAGCAGGGGGTATGTTAAAAATAGCAATGGTGAAAATATTATCTATAAGGCTGGCAGGGTTCAATATAGCGTGAGCAGTGCAAACGGAATCATCCAGTATGGTTCCCGTGAGCGGAAGCAGCGGCTGACCTTCATTGCCCATCCCAAGATTGATTCAAGCGCACTGCATGTAAACACCCATGTAGCGGCATCTGTGGCAACAGAAAAACTATTTTTGCAAGACGGGAAGCAGCAGTTCGCCAAGCCCCAGTTCTATATCATTTCTGATCTGTTTGCCCCAGAGGAAGCTTATCAGGATTTGCTCAACATTCGTTTTGACCAGCTGACTTAAGAAAGGATACTTTGATGAAAATTATAGATGCACATGTCCATTTTTCCAATATTGCAGCTTTTAAAGAGACGGCACAAACTTTGGCCGCTATTGATTACACAAAAAACGGTTTGCTGGAGGAGTTCAGAAACGCTGGTGTCATCGCTGGTGTGGGGATGGGCGTTACGGAAACGGTTGAAGGGGCCTTCCCGGATTCGGCAGCCCTTAATCCCATGCTGCTTGATTTGAGCGGCCAGCTTCCTGACAATCTATTCACTTGTGTCGGTATTAATCCATTAACCCTTCATCTCGATGGTCAGCTCGAAGCACTGGAACAATCATTGCGCTCAAAACATATCGTTGGTATTAAGCTGTATGCGGGATATTACCATTACAATGTCGGCGATGAAATTTATGACCCGGTGTACAGGCTCGCTGCCGCTTATCAGCTGCCCATCGTCATTCATGGAGGACTGACTTATTCGGACAAAGGCTTGCTGAAATATTCGCATCCGCTGTCGATGGAAGAAACCTTTTTGAAGCACCGCGAGCTTACCTTTATGCTTTGTCATCTCGGTGATCCTTGGGTCATGGAAACAGCCGCATTGCTGGAAAAAAATCCGAATCTCTACGCAGATCTGTCGGGCTGGATCGTAGGCGACGCCGCAAAGGTGGAACGGTTGCTAATGGAGCAAACCTATACGGATCATTTCCGACGTGCCATTGTGTTTGCCGAAAAATATGACCGGCTTGTGTTCGGTACCGATTGGCCGCTTGTTCCGCTGGACGCCTATATCCGGTTTGTGAAGCATCTGATTCCACAGGCTCACTGGGAGGATGTTTTTTATAACAATGCGCTACGGGTATTTCCGAAGCTGAAGCAGCTGATTGGAGATAATTAGGATAGAGTGCAGAGGAAGTCGCTAATGTGACGGCAGCCCTAGAATGGGCTGCCGTTTTTTTAAACTAAAGATAGC
>NZ_JBCNGR010000082.1:0-3487 GCF_050481745.1 Paenibacillus algorifonticola
GGACCGCCATTTTCGCTGATTCCAGTACACGCCCGTAAAGTCCACTACAATGCGGTCAATCGAAATCTTCACGCCTTCCATGTTCAGCCCCCATCGGAAATTTTCCAACGAATTTCCGTTTATAATCAGAGTGCAAGGTGGCTAGCCTAAACGATCCTTACCTGTATATGTTGACTGGCACGTTACCAGATTGTTCTTAACAGTAATCATCGTTGCTATACCAGCTACTAGCTTGTCAAGATTACCAGTAAAATGAACTTATATCATGTGGTAAAGTTAAAATAAGCATACCAAATAACCCTCCAATTCTATTTCTTATTGGAAGGTTATACCAAGTGGTTCTCTTTATGTTGGACGGAATGCTTTTTTGTTGTTCAAGATAGCATAGAGCCAATGAACGAGCCTTTTTGCACATGCGACTAGAGCGACTTTATGCGGCTTTCCATCGCCTCTTTTACGATCGTAGTACGCTTTAATTCGCATGTTACGAGAGCGAATAAGTCCACACTGAACAGCCATCATCAGCGCGTAACGCAGCTGCCTGGAACCACGTTTCGTGATTCAGTTTCGAGTTGCTGTAAACTTACCGGAAGTAAAGACTCTCGGGTCAATATGCCTGCAAAGGCGACTAGCTTTTTAGGATGATCAAATCGGTCGACTTCTCCGATCTCAGATAAAATTGTTGCCGCAATTTTATGTCCGATACCGGGAATCGACTGAATTAATTCATACTCTTCAATTTCTTCAGCCAGAGCATCTATGTTCTGTTCCAATTCAATAAGATGCTCTTGGTACTGAAGAATGAGGGTAATTAGGACTTTCAAATTGATTAAGTGGCTTGCGTACATGGTTTGCTGAAATGGGTTTTGTTTTGCCGCATCTAGCAGCCTTTGAACGCTTTGGTTAATCCAGTCCTCTGAACGTCCTCGTTTCGAAGAAAGCAGTTCTTTCATTCTAGCCTTAAGTGTATCCTCGTATGTCTGCAAAACCGAATATGAGGTTGGGAAATCACTTAAAAAACGTAGCGAAATACCTGAATACATAGCTCCAAAGACACCTTTGTAAGCAGGGAAAACCTGATCTAGAACAGCTTGGAATTGCAGTTTAGTCTGTACATACATCTTTGAAAAAGACTCATATTGCCTTGTTAGATAGCGTAGATTGAGTAGCTGTATCCCCCTTTTCTTAAAGGGTTCAAACTCTTCCTTGTAGTACAACTCTCCCAAAAGATAAGCGTCAGCAGCATCCGTTTTTACTTTGCGAAGTTGAGACTTCCTAAGCCGATTTGAGATGAGCGGATTAATGACAATATAAATATAGTGATATTCCTCTAGAAACTGAACAACAGGGCTTTGATAATGTCCGGTTGCTTCTAGAATAAGCAGAGGACGTTGTTTGGATACAGATTCAACGTCCTTTAAAACTTGAAGGAGATTGGCTAAACCATCACGAGTGTACTCGAAATGGAGCATCTCTCGGTATGGTTTTCCCCGTTCTAAAAAGGCTTGTCCATGGCTCTCTTCTTTATAAATATCTAGACCGATAACTGGATTCATTCAATCGCCCCTATTTGTGTAAATTCACCGGTAGCCCCTACGAATTCTTCTTGTCACTCCATAGCATCGCTTGTTATACGGGATCTTGTGTCCCAACCAGCCTCAATCATGGTCATGACAAGTAGGGGTGAACACTATAGCGCTAGGGATCAAGTCCCACGGGCAGTTACGTTCGACCAGGCTACTTTTATCCTCTATGCATATGAAAAAAGGATCAACCAAAAAGAACTGGTTGATCACATAATACGATGGTCAGTTAAGTTACGGACAAAATAACCTTTGTTGACCGCCCTCACTATAGTTATCGTACTGTCCATCTTAGAAGTTGCGATTCAAAACCGCAAGAAAGAGAAGATATAAAAAACAGGTCAATCATGGTGGTATTTGACCATAATCGACCTGCTTCATGTAACGCAATAGCGTTATTTAGGGTATAAAATTCAAGCGTTGACGTGCTTACAACCGAATTGACGAAATCTTTATACGGGTATTACAAAGGTTAACTGTGTTATTGGTTGAATGATGAGTTCATTCGGCACTAGGTAGCCCCTCCAATATAATGTTAAGATTTTTTTAACCTTATCACCACAATATTCCCCGAGTTACCAAAACAAGATGCATGATACAACCCATCATAAATGTTATCTACTCGGTAATCACCTACAAAAATATTATCAGCCGACTCTTCACCATAAGCATAACGGACAAGTATTATTGTAAGTTGTTCAATGATCTTTCTTTCTATAAGTTCCTTAATATTTTGACCAAACTGTTTGATTGGTTGAGGTATCTCATCAAATTCAAACCATTCATCAAATTCACCTATAAATTCTTGATTTACAAGTTCGACAGTATGTCTGTTTAGAAATTCATTCAGATGGGATATCTTTCTTTCGGAAATCTCTCTTTCTTGAAGCACCATAAAATCATTACTTTTTTCAAACAATGGTAGTAGGAGTGATAAAACATCTCCACACTCATTCGCTTCGAACGTCAGAAATTGAGTACAATCGAAAAGAACATCAGCCATAACTTCACCTCTAAAGGAGGGATGGCTTAAAGACCGCCATCCCAAAATAATATTATCTCCTATACTTCCCGTTATTCAAGTAATCGTAAAGCTGACTAACATCGTTCTTACCTGGTATAGTCACGCCGCCACCCTGAGTTTTAGAACCCTGCCCACCAAAAGTTTCACCATTTTTGTTTACATTCCTTGTTGGTTGATGTACGTGAGGTGATAAACCTGCATGAGAATCTGAACCAAATCTCTTGAACTGCCCGTCGGGATTAGAACCCCGTGAATTGTTATTAAAGCCTTTTGAATTAGTGTGTAAAGTTGTTTCTTTATCAGCCGCAACATTTTTATTTACATACCCATCAAAAGTTCGTTCACCAGGTTGCGGCTTATACCCTCTAGTTTCGAGACCTTTTCCCATCCCCTTAACCGCACAATTATGAACCCAAATCCCCAGATTCGACACAAAATAAGAATGATAGTCCTCAACCTCAAAGTTATAAACCGTTGCTTCGCGCGACTCTTTCTCGATCTTGTCTATTGCCAGTTTAGTGCCGTCACTCGAAACAAGCAAATCGCCAACTTTCAGGTCTTTAACAAACGTCCATCCCTTGCCATCAAGCCAGAATGGATGCTCGCCTGTGGCCTCGATGACCTCATCCCCGATGTGGACGTAATAGATTTCGTCAGCCTGTTTCTGGAACAGTCCTACGACTTCTTTATACGCCACTTCTCCGGTCTCGTCATCCTTTGAGAGAACCTTATCCCCTACCTCAATTTCCTCGATAGGTTTCTCCCCTTCATCTGTGAGAACCTTCGTTCCTGCTGTAAAGCAGTTACATTCGTAGACGAGTTTCTTCGTCGTTTTAACGGTTCCCTCGCCAAAAATATTCTTCAGCTTCGAACCTGCCCA
>NZ_JBCNGR010000083.1:0-1723 GCF_050481745.1 Paenibacillus algorifonticola
TGTGCGAATGCTTTTGCAGAAAGGTAGCGAGGCGGATGCCTGCCACCTTCAAGAGATTGTGGGCCAACGCCACAATCCCAAACTCCGTGTGAACCTTGTCCAGCCCTCGCAAGGAGAACCGGCGGAACGAGCGATTGCCCTTGATGTGACCAAATACGCTTTCTACCTCGACTTTACGCCTGGCATAGATGGCGGATTTTTCGTCATCCTCAAGGGCTTTTTTGGCCTTCGCTTTTAACTCTTCCCAGATCGTATTCCAGTGGACCTGGCGGTTCCCCTTTGCTTTGCTGCACGCGGGCTTGAAGGGGCAGTTGCTGCAATCTTCACATTCATAGAGCTTGAAGCTTTGCTCCAGGCCAGAAGCATTCTTTTTCGTTTGGTATTTTTTAAAGCGAACGAATCGACCATTCGGGCAAACGAACCGGTCATCGTGCTCTTCATACGTCCAGTTCGAGGCGTGCCGGATGTCCTTTTGGTAACGACGCGTTTTTTCTTTCATATAGTTGCCGTAAGGTATGAGAAATTCAAATGACAGTTCCTTTTCCTCACCCATCGCATACAAATAGTTCTCTTCGCTACCATAGCCCGCGTCGGCAATCACGGTTTTGGGCATGGGCAAAGAGGACGCAGCCAATTTTTCCATATGCGGAATGAAGCAGCGCGTATCCGTAGGTCGCTGATGAAGACTGTAAAACAAAACGAATTGGTTTTCCGTGGCCATTTGCACATTGTAGCCGGGTTTCAGTTGGCCATTTTTCATGTGATCTTCCTTCATCCGCATAAACGTGGCATCGGGATCGGTTTTGGAGTAGCTGTTGCGATCGCCAAAGCAGGCTTTCTGCTGCTCATACTTGGCGAGCCGGGGAAGAAAGTCCTCTCGAATTTGTTTCAGTGGCTGCTTCCAGGCACTGCGCGCTTTACGTAGCGCTTTCCGCGTTTCCCTGTCGTTTGCCTGAACGATTTGTTCCGTGAACGCTTCAACCTTCTCTTCCAGCACCATTGCTGTTTCTTCGAGTTCTGCAGGAAGCTCATTTGGATCGTTAGCGGCGTATGCCCCAGCTTCTTGCTGCGTGAGGGTATGAATATGGGCAAGAGTCTCCTGCACCTTTACTTTGAGCTTTTCCTCAAAGCGTAGCGTGGATTTTTTCCACACAAACGAATACTTGTTAGCATCGGCTTCAATCTTTGTGCCGTCGAGAAAGTAGTTTTCCATCGTGATGTAGTGGTCTGCGATGAGCTTGTGGATCATCGTTTCAAACAGCTCGTCCATGAACGCTTTCATGCGCACAGCGCGAAAGTCGTTCAACGTACGGAAGTCCGGCTGCTGCATCGCGGCCAGCCACATAGCGGGGATGTTTTCTTGCAGAAGCTTTTCGATTCCGCGGCAAGAGTAGATCTTTTGCGAATAACCAAAGAGAATCACCTTCAGCATCATTTTGGGATGAAAAGAACTGCGACCTCCGCCTGTGTAGTGGGCAAATAACCGCTCATCCGGGATCGCTTCAATCATCTCATCGATGACGCGAGCCACATGATGAGCAGGAATATACATCTCTAGATCCAGAATCATCTGAGCCTGCTTATTGTCATAGTGCTTGAAGGTAGGGACCACATTTCGTTTGGACACCACTTTTTCCTCCATATCCACTAGAGGAAGTGCCAGTTGCATGGTATACTGTTCGGTAGTAGTCGTTCGATTACGCAAAAAAATCGTCCTCTCCTG
>NZ_JBCNGR010000084.1:0-13303 GCF_050481745.1 Paenibacillus algorifonticola
GAGCAAGGCATTGCCCAAATCATTCATTGCGGCAGTCTGGCGGGGAGCGTCATTTCCAGCATAGATGAGCTGAAAGCAAGCCAGCAAAGAGGCGCTATGAGCTTGTTCCTGCTGATGAAGGCATGGGCAGCCTGCGGCTTCGAGCACGATACGGAAGTCATTGTACTAACTGAAAATGCCTGCCGTGTTACAGGGGAAGAAAGTCAGCTTCGACCGGAAAATGCACCGCTGCTTGGGCTAGCCAAAGCCCTTTCCAAGGAGCATGCGAATATAAGCTGCCGCAGCATCGACATGGACGGAGAGATTCAGCTGGAGGAGATTTTATCAGAATTATCGGTGAATTCAGACGCCAGACTCGTAGCTTTTCGAAATGGGATTCGCTATGTCGAGCTGTTTGAGCCATGCAGCAGCCTGAATGCGCCCAGCAGTGAAGAGCTGACCGTACAAGCCGGAGGCGTCTACCTGATAACGGGCGGTACAGGCGGAATAGGTCTTGAGACGGCAAAATGGCTAAGCCGCAAAGGCCGCATAAAACTGGTGTTAGTCAATCGTTCTGAACTGCCTGATCGGCCGACATGGGATAGCATTTTGCTGAACAGCGAGGATCGTAAGCTATGTGAGAAAATCGCGAGCATTCGGGAGATCGAAGCTGGCGGCTCAGAAGTGATTTTGCACCGATGTGATGTATCCCATTACGATGAAACCGCAGCCATGCTGGAACACATCCGGCTAACCCATGGGGAAATTAAAGGAATCGTACACGGCGCAGGAATTGCCCGCACCGAGTCCATAAGGGAAAAAAGCTTGGATACGTTTGAGCAAGTCATTCGTGCCAAAATTTACGGCACATGGCTGCTGGATCAGCTGACTCAGCAGGATCGCCTTGATTTCTTCATTATGTATTCCTCAATTGCGACGATGTTCGAGACGGGCTATCAAAGCGACTATCTGGCGGCAAACGCCTACCTAGATGCTTATAGTACAGCGCCATCAAGCGATGGAAGAAGAAGATTAACGATCAATTGGACGACATGGCGAGGCAAGGGGATGGCTTCCGATCACAATTTTCAGGCGGATACCATTTTCAAAACGATACAGGCTGCCCGCGCGATGGAACTGCTGGATGCTGTATGGCAAACGCGGCAAAGCAACGTATTGATCGGGGAGTTGAATTTGGAGAGCAGGATGGCGTTATGGCTGCATAATTATGCAATTCAATTGTCGGATGGTATTTCGACAAGCCTGGATTCGTTGAACGAACGTTTGGCGCAAACGCCGGAAAGATCATCCAAATCTGCCGGATACGCAGCGGTTAAGCTGATTGGAAGCGAGCATGATGCGTTCAGCGAGACCGAGCGGCAGGTCGCTCAAACCTGCAAAGGGGTGCTCGGATTTTCCGAGATCGACATCCACGAAAGCTTTTTCGAAATGGGTGCTGATTCACTAATGATTCGGCAGATTTATCAGAAGCTTTCACAGCTTTACACCGAAGAGGTTGTCATTACCGATATGTTTGAGTATCCGACGGTTCATAAGCTGGCCCAGCATATCGAACGGCGACAAGCAGGGGTGGTCGCAGCAGCTGCTCCAATAAGCAATCGGACGGCACTGCAGGATGACGAATTAAACCGGATGTTTGACGAGCTTGATAATGGGGCGCTCGATCTAGAACAGGTGCTCTCCAAGCTTGGCTCCAAAGAGAGGTGAGAATATGGATAAGGCGTACAAATATTTGGTGCAGGGTGTTCAGGACAAAAAGATCGACAGGCAGGTAGCCATTGACTTGATTAAGCTGCTCGAAACAGAAGCAGTAACGGATGCCGGCGATATTGCGATTATCGGTATGGCTGCGAAACTACCGTCTGCGAGCACAATAGAGGAATTTTGGGAAGTTGTCGAAAGCGGCGTTGATTGCATTACCGGCTTTCCAGATACGCGCAGCAGCGATATTAGCAGCTACCTTCGATTTAAGGGGGTGCCCGAGGAAGAAATCCGTTATAACAAAAGCGCCTATTTGCCAGAAATCGATAAATTTGATTATAAGTTTTTTAAATTGTCCCCTCGTGAAGCAAGCTTGATGGACCCGTGTCAGAGAATGTTTCTGGAGACAAGCTGGCAGGCCGTTGAGGATGCGGGCTACGGAGGAAGCAGGCTGGAGGGCTCGAAGACAGGCGTGTTTGTCGGCTATGCCAGCAATTATAGGGACATGTACGCCAAGATGATTGAGGACATTGATCCCACTGCGCTTTCGATTGGTTTGGTCGGAAACTTGAACGCCGTCATCTCAGGTAGAATTTCATATTTGCTAGATTTGAAGGGGACGAGCATGGTCATTGATACGGCCTGCTCCTCCTCTCTTGTAGCGATAGATTCGGCCTGCCAGGCGCTGCGCAGCCGCACCTGCGAAATGGCCATTGCCGGCGGCATCAACATTAATACGGTGCCGCTCAGCAAGGACTATATGCAGACCGGCATAGAATCGACCGACGGGGTATCGCGGACGTTCGACAACCATTCAAACGGCTCTGGGGTAGGGGAAGGCATTGGTGCAATCGTTCTGAAGCCGCTAAAGGACGCCTTAAGGGATAAGGATGTCATCTACGCGGTCATAAAAGGGAGCGCGACCAATCAGGACGGTAGATCCGCAGGACTTACCGCGCCAAACCCGCAAGCACAGACGGATGTTATTTTGCAGGCATGGGAAAACGCTGGCATCGACCCGGAAACGATTGCTTATATTGAGACGCATGGCACCGGCACCAATTTGGGTGATCCGATTGAAATTCAAGGCATTCACTCGGCTTTCCGCAAGCATACGAGCAAAAAACAATTTTGCGCGGTCAGCTCCGTGAAAACGAATATTGGTCATTTAAGCGAGGCTGCTGGCATCGTAAGCGTCATAAAAGCCGTGATGGCCTTGCAAACAAAGCAGCTGCCGCCTTCAATCCATTTTAACCATCCGAATCGGTCAATACCGTTTGAAGACTCGCCGGTGTATGTAAGCGCGAAGCTGCGTGCTTGGGAAACGGATGGAGGACCGCGAAGATGCGGGGTAAGTGCCTTCGGCATCAGTGGAACGAACTGCCACGTTGTGCTGGAGGAGGCGCCTGCTCAAGCAGTCTCGGAACAAAAGCCTGTGGCACCTCGTTTGTTCACATTATCTGCCAAGTCGGAACAGGTGCTGCTTGAATTAATTCATCTTTACTCGGAATATTTGGCGCATAATAGCCAGCTGAATTTAGATGAGGTTTGCTATACCGCAAATTCGGGCAGAGGCCATTACTCGCATCGGTTAGCGCTGCTTCCGACAAGCATAGCGGATTTGCGGGACAAGCTCGTTAGTGCTCGTCTTGATAAAAGCGATGGAGCGGTATATTACGGGGCTCACCGGCTCATTGATTCCTCTAAGGAAGCGCTTGAAGCCAACGACTTGAAGGCAACGGAGCAGGCACGGCTAAGCGCAGAGGCGGCGGCTATAATAGCTGCTTACTGGGCTGAGCCGGATGCGCCGAGCGGCCTAATTGAGCAAGTAGCAGGACTGTATGTCAAAGGTGCTGAGATAGATTGGGATTTGCTGGCTGGAGAAGTAAAGCCCTTCAAGGCAAAGCTTCCTGCATACCCTTTCGAGCGGAGCAGATGCTGGATCGATGCGCCGCTGCAGCAGCAAGTACAAGGAGTAGCGGAAGAAGCGCGTGGACTATTTTACGGGTTTAACTGGAAAGCCGAGCAGCTGTCAGAGGATGCGGAACGCGCACAAATGGCTGATGTGCTCATTATCGAAGACGAAGCGCGTCCACCGTTTGTGCAGGCGATGATCGACAAGCTCCAGGCACAAGGGCGAAATGTCATCGTTGCTTCCCTTGGGCACAGCTTTGAGAAGCAAGACGATACCCGCTATACCCTTACAGGCAGTGAGGACGATTACGACAAGTTAATGACTGATCTGCTTGGACGTCCTGTTACCCATATTTTGCATATGTGCGGACTTTCCGAAAGACTTGCTGCCGAAACGCTGGAGGAGCTGGAGCAAACCCAGCAGTACGGAATATATAGTCTGCTTTATTTAACAAGGTCCATCATGAGACATGACCCGAGGTCAAAACGGCATATGCTGCTGTTTACGAAGCTGCTGCATGCGGCAACGGGGCAGGAGGCTGAATTAAGTCCGGAATGGGCAACGCTCGTTGGCTTAGGAAAGGTTATTCCACAGGAGTTTGCGCAAATCGCATGCAAAGCGGTTGATATCGACGACTTCACGCAAGTGGATGCCATCTGGCCGGAATTGGAGCATTTTACGAAGCAATATCACGTGTCTTACCGGGAAGGACGTCGGTATACGGAGGAATACGGCCCGATAAATCCGCTTAAGCTGGAGGAAGTTAGGGCGGAGCTTCGCGATACCGGGGTTTACCTCATAACGGGCGGCACCGGAGGCATTGGGCTTGAAAACGCCAAGTATTTGGCCTCCAAGGCAAACGTGAATGTTGCCCTTGTGAACCGTTCCCAGCTACCTCCGAAGGAGCAGTGGGCAGCCGTTATTGCAGGCGGCGAGGACGAGGATACGATTCGTAAAATACAGAAGCTTCAGGAAATTGAAGCGCTGGGCGGCCGTATTACGCTCCATAGCGTAGATATAGCGGACTATGCAGCGATGGCTGCCCTTATCGGCGGGCTAAGGGATGAGTTTGGACGAATTAACGGCATTATTCACGGTGCTGGTATAGCTGGTGCGGGTTATTTGTTTAAGAAGGATTTGAATATCTTCAAAAACGTGCTTCAGCCGAAAGTGGCGGGAACCTGGATATTGGATAGGCTTACCCGACAAGATCAGCTCGATTTCTTCATTATGCACTCATCGGGCGTTTCGATGGTTGGAGAAGCTGGGCAGGGGGACTACGTATCAGGAAACGCATATTTGGATGCTTTTGCTGCCTACAGGAGAAAGCAGGAGCGCCATGCACTGGCGTTAAACTGGGTTTCCTGGAAGGAGGCGGGCATGTCCGTCCGCTTCGGCATCAACGTCGATTCCTTCTATAAGGCGCTCCCTACCGTGCAAGCCATTGAAAGCATGGATACGGCGCTGCAGCGGAATATGACGAGGGTGCTCATCGGAGAAATGAACGAAAATCCAGAATATTTATCCTTGCTGATGGCCTTTCCATTTGATTTAACCGAAGAGCTGAATGATCGGGTAAGCCGCTTGTTGAACGGAAATATCGAACAGGAAGGGCACAAGATCATCTCTAATGGAAATTATGATGCCGCTATGCTCGACCAGGGCAGGCTGATTATTTTACCGAAAGGCAACAGCCCCGTGAACAACAGCTCCAAGCCATCGAAAGCCGCGCTTCGGGGCAAGCAGGGAGATGGCTATAATGCGGTCGAGCAGGAGGTAGCCAATATTTTCAGCACCATTCTTGGCTATCCGGAAATCGACATTCATGATACTTTGTTCGAGCTCGGCGGGGACTCGCTGCTGCTGATGAGAATCCATAAATTGATTGAGACGGAGTTTCCGGGCAAGGTGACGATCACCGACATGTTCGAGTTTCCTTCCGTTCAGCGGCTGGCGCAGCATATTAACAAAGAGGAGCAGGAGCAGCAGCTGGTTGCTGCAGCCAAGGACGTTCGTCAGGAAGCAAGAGACATATTCGGAAAGCTTGCAGAGGGCAATATGAGTCTGGAAGAAGCCATTCACGTGATTGAAGATCTGTAGGAAAAGGGGAAAATCGTGCAGAACAATATTTTTACATTTATCGTGAATCAGACGACAAGCGGCAACATCGACAAGGAAACGGCTGTCGAAATGATTGCCATGCTGAAGCAGGGCGGAGCGAAGGTAGAGGATGACATCGCCATTATCGGCATGTCTGCGAGACTGCCAGGAGCCCGGAATATCCATGAATACTGGAGCAATATTGAAAATGGGATAGACACGGTCAAGCAAATTCCGCAAAACCGGAGAAATGACACCGACGATTACATCAAATTCAAGCAGCTTGACCAGGATAAAATCATTTATCCCGAATATGGTTATTTGGAGGATATTGACGGCTTTGACTATGAGTTTTTCCGCATGTCGCCACGGGAAGCGAGCTTGACCGACCCGCATCAGCGTATTTTTCTGGAGCAGGCGTGGAAGGCCATTGAGGATGCCGGCTATGGTGGCGATAAACTGACAGGCAGCAAAACCGGCGTTTATCTCGGCTATACGCAAAGCCCGAAGGATCTGTATTGCAAAATGATTATGGATATCGATCCGACGCTGATACCGATTGCAACGGTGGGCAATATGCAGGCGATGGCGGCAACCCGCATTTCCTATTTGTTGAATTTGAAAGGGCCTGCGCTTGTTGTAGATACGGCCTGCTCGTCGGCATTGGTGGCCATTGAGCTTGCTTGCCAAGCGATTAAGCAAGGACAATGCGACCAGGCTATCGCTGGCGGAATTAAGCTGAATATTATTCCAGTCGATGATGAAAACATTCGTATTGGCATTGAGTCGGGCGATTGGAGAACCCGGGCCTTCGACGATACGGCCGACGGCTCCGGTGTCGGCGAAGGTGCAGGAGCATTGCTGCTCAAGCCTTTGAAAAGGGCGCTTAAGGACGGCGATCATATTTATGCCGTTATTAAAGGCAATGCAGCCAATCATGATGGCCAGACCGCGGGCATTACCGTGCCGAATCCGGCATCGCAAACCTCGGTCATCCAGCAGGCGTGGGAGGAAGCGAACATCGACCCGGAGACGCTTGACTATATTGAAACACATGGAACAGGCACGATTCTCGGTGACCCGATTGAAATTAGGGGCATTGAAGGCGCCTTTAAAAAATATACGAACAAGAAGCAGTTTTGCGCAATCAGCTCTGTCAAGACGAATATCGGACATTTAAGCGAGGCGGCAGGCATCGCGAGTATTGTCAAAATGGCGCTGTCACTGAAATACAAGAAGCTGCCGCCAACGATTTATTTTCAAAAGCCCCATTCTTCCATCGCTTTCACGGATTCGCCTTTGTATGTCAATACGAAGCTTCGTGATTGGGAAACGGACGGGCACCCAAGAAGGGGCGGGGTTAGCGGATTTGGCATGAGCGGCACGAACTGCCATCTCGTGTTGGAGGAAGCGCCAGAGCAAGTGGCTGCAGAGCTTGCATCAGCGGGACCTGAGGTATTTACGCTTTCGGCGAGAAGCAGTAAAGCGCTAAGGGAGCTGCTGCAGCTTTACGATGAATATTTGCAGCAATGTGGAGGGAATTCTTCTCTTTCCAGTATATGCTACACGGCCAATACGGGCCGCAGTACCTACGCTTACCGCCTGGCGCTAATGGCTGCTGATTTGGACGATTTGCAGGTTAAAATCCGTGCTTGCCTGGAAGCCGATCTGGAATCTTTTACAGCTCCATGGGCCTTCTATGGATTCCACCCTGTAGCCCGTGCCAACGCAGCGCCGAAACCAGGGGAAATCGATGAACAGGAGAAGCGCCGTCTTGGCGATGAGGCAGCTCAGCATTTAGAGAGCTGGATTGCATCTGGAAAGTTGGAGGAGCAGTCGCTTCACTCGCTTTGCTCCGCTTATGCAAGCGGCGGCGATGTGAGTTGGAGCGGGCTCTATGAAGGAGAACGGAGGCAGCGCGTCAGCCTGCCGACCTATGCCCTGCAAAACTCGCGCTGCTGGCTGGAGTTTCCCGAGCTGGAAACGTCAGCAGAGGCTCAGGAGGATGGTTTCTACTTTGCGCCTGTATGGACGCCAGAGGAGCGTTCGTCCAAAACGGTAGATGCCTTGACTGGAACTGTCCTGCTCCTTGGTGGAACAGGCGACAGCAAGCAAATGGCTGAAGCGCTAGAGGCCGCTTATGCAGGGGATCAGAGGGATACGATTAAGGTTTTCCTAGGCGAGGAATACATCCAGCATCATTCTGGCGCTTATACGATCCGAAACATGCAGGACGATTATATTCGACTTTTCGAAGATATTGGAGCGGGGAAACTCCGGCAAATTGTCCATATGCTCAATTTGGATAGCGGCGGGCCAATCGACAGCGTAGAGCAGTTGGATGAGAGCCAAAAACGCGGACTATACAGCCTCTTCTATCTGTATAAGGCTTGGCTGCACACAAACGAAAAGCAGCAGCTTGACGTTGTTCTTCTAACAGACAGTGCCCAAGAAGTGAGCGGTGTGGAGACGCTCATTCATCCGGAACACGCGACCGCTATTGGCTTCGGCAAGGTTGTGAGCAAGGAGCATCCGCAGTTCAACGTTCGAAGCATTGATAGGGATCAGGAAACAGAGGCGGGGCAGCTCAGCGATGAGATCATGCATGGCGCAGGTTCGTCGCCTTATGCGGTTGCTTTCCGCGCAGGCGGCCGCTACATCGAGCAATTTGCTCAAATGGAGCTTGATCGCATGGCCGATGAGCCTGTAACGATTAAGGAGCGGGGCGTTTATATCATAACGGGAGGAACAGGAGGAATCGGTCTTGAGGTTGCCAAGTCGCTAGCTGCAAGTGCCTCTTCCATTAATTTGATCCTCGTGAACCGGTCGGCGATGCCTGAGCGGGAACGCTGGGATGCCATTGTCCAGACCGGGACGGATCTGCTGTTGATCAGCAAAATTAATGCCATTCGCGAGTTGGAAGCAGCCGGAGCACAGGTCAAGCTGTATCGGGCAAACATTTCTAATGAGTCGGAGCTTAAAGCGATGTTTTCGGAAGTTCGCAGCGAGTATGGAAAAATTGACGGTATCGTTCACGGCGCGGGCGTCGCCATCGACCAGTTGCTGAAGGACAAGCAGGAAGACGTCATACGCGAGGTACTGCTGCCTAAAGTGAATGGAACGTGGCTGCTGAACAAATGTACGGAGGATGATCAGCTTGATTTCTTCGCCATGTTTTCATCCGTCGCTACCATTTATTACGGCTCGACCCAAAGCGATTATGTGGCGGCTAATGCTTATTTGGATTCATTCACTCATTATCGGAGCAAGCAGGGAAAGAAGACGCTGACGATTAACTGGACGACGTGGAAGGAAACCGGCATGGCGAAAAATAGCGGCGTTGCGGTGAGCACCATCTTCCAGACGCTGCCAACTTCCAGCGGCATTGAAGGCTTTACCGCATTGCTGAACAAGCAGAGCCGCCGAGCGTTAATCGGCAGCTTCAATTACGACCGTCTGGGCATTTTATTGCTTGAAAAAGCTACGGTCAGGCTGTCAGAGCCGCTGCAGCGCAGACTCGACTATCATAAGCAGCAGCTTGCCAGCGCTGGCTCCACTTCCAATAAGACTGCGAAGCCGAAGGGAGCGGCAAAGAGCGGTGAGGTGCAGCTGACTGGCCGTGATGGGGCGGCATACAACGAAACCGAGAAAACGATTGCCGCGGTTTGCCAAAATGCGCTTGGTTATGCCGAAATCGACATTAACGACAACTTCTTCGAGCTTGGCGCCGACTCCATATTGCTGATGCGCATCCATGCGGAGCTGGATAAACGCTACACAGGCTTGTTATCGGTTGCGGACATGTTTGAGCATTCGACGATTTCCAAGCTGGCGGAATATATCGTAGAGCAGGATACGGAGAGCAGCATGCCTCAGCAGACGATCGCTGCGCGTGAAGCCTTGTCAACGGACAGCGATATTGCAGTAATCGGCATGTCATTCCAGTTCCCGAAGGCGAGCACGAACGAGGAATTTTGGGGAGCGCTGCAGGCTGGCGTTGATAACGGCAGCGGCTATCCGGATGTTAGAAGAAAGGATATGGAAAAATACGTTGCCTTCAAAGGTTGGCCGCTCAATGCGGTCGATTACGAGATGGGCAGTTATTTGGACGAAATCGACAAGTTCGACTACCGCTTTTTCCGGATGTCTCCGAAGGAAGCGAGTACGACTGACCCTAACCATCGCTTGTTTTTGCAGACAGCCTGGCATGCCATTGAAGATGCCGGCTACGGAGGCAAAAAGATATATGGCACGAAAACGGGGGTTTACCTCGGCTTTGCATCCAATATGGTCTATTTCCACCGCATTATTAGCGAGGTCGAGCCGCAGTCGGAAGGCGCTTCGTTAGTTGGAAATACGGCTTCGGTAGCGACAGGCAGAGTTTCATATCTGTTCGATTTGAAGGGCCCGAGCGTCGTTGTTGATACGGCTTGTTCTTCCTCCTTGACCTCCGTGCATTTGGCTTGCAAATCGATACGCATGGGCGACTGCGAAATGGCGATTGCCGGCGGGGTAAGGCTGAACATGATGCCTATTTTCCGCAAAGGCTCGCCAAGAGGCATCGGCATGGAGTCGACAGACGGCAAAACAAGGGCGTTTGACGAGCTCTCCGAAGGAACGGGAACAGGCGAAGGGGTTGGGGCGATTCTGCTCAAGCCGCTGCAGAAGGCGATACAGGACAGGGATAATATTTACGCTGTCATCAAGGGAAGCGCATCGAACCAAGATGGAAGCTCCGCTGGCTTGACTGCGCCAAACCCGGCTGCTCAGGAGGAAGTTATTATTCAGGCATGGGAAGATGCCGCAATTGATCCTGAGACGGTTACTTACATTGAAACGCATGGAACGGGTACCCAGCTGGGGGATCCAATTGAAATTCAGGGTATCCAGCGCGCATTTAAACGCTATACCCAGAAGAAACAATTTTGTGCGGTCGGATCTTCAAAAACGAATTTAACGCATTTATCAGAGGCTGCGGGCATCGCGGGCGTCATTAAAGCGGTTTTGACGCTCAAAAACAAAGAGCTGCCGCCAAATCTGTATTTTAACCGTCCGAACCGAAAAATTGACTTTATGAACTCGCCAGTGTACGTCAATGCAACCCGTAAATTGTGGGAGCCGGAAGGCCATCCGCGAAGATGCGGTGTAAGCGGCTTCGGCATGAGTGGAACGAACTGCCATGTCGTTATGGAAGAGTATTTGGGCGCTGAAACCTCGCATCTGCAAGGCGAAGAGGAGCTTAGTCACCTTCCGCAGCTGTTCACGCTCTCCGCACTGACGGATACCGCTCTTCGTCGCCTCGTCAGCCAGTACAAATCGCAGCGTTTTGGCGACGGTTCAGCGGCTGCCTTCCGCAACGCCTGCTATACCGCGAACACAGGACGCGGCCACTACGCGCACAGGCTGGTTCTTATCGTAAACGATGCGGAGGATTTCAACCGGAAGCTTGCGGAAGTGGACGAATATGGTTTCGAAAACGTAAAACAGCCTTGGCTGTTCTACGGCTTCCATAAAATCGTCTCGGAAACGAAAGCGAAAAAATCCGACGGCGAAATTACAGAAAGCCAGCGTATAAGCATGACGAAGCAGTTCGGACAATTGGTCGACGATTATGTAGACGGGGAACGCTCTGATGCCAGCAGCCTGCCGAACATTTGCGAGCTTTACGTACAAGGAGTGGAAACCGATTGGGAACCTTTCTACTTCGGTGAAGAGCTGCACCGGATCAGCCTCCCAACCTATCCGTTCGAAAGAGAGCGCTGCTGGGTTGAGATTCCCGAATATGAGCAGGCTGTGACAGAAGTAACGGCTGGCGGCTTGTATTACGGGGGGCAGTGGGTAAGACAGGAGCAGCTGATGGCAGAGCAGACGAGCCAGGCCGGACCCGTTCTTATCTTTATGGATGAGAGGGGCTTGGGACAATCGCTCGCTGCTGAGTGGAACCGGAGAGGAACCGAGACCGTTCAAGTTTATTTGCGAAAGCAATATGCCAAGCTCGATGACGGCAGCTATCACGTAAGCGGTTCGGTGGACGATTATGTCAAGCTGCTGAGGGATAACAAAGGCAGAACATGGAGCAAAATGATCCACCTGTTCAGCATCGTGCCGGAAGGCATGGCGGTAGATTGGGACGGCTTTAATGAGACGCAGTATAGAGGCGTCTACAGCCTGTTTTACCTATCTAAAGCGGTAGCCCAGGTGGGGCTAAGCGCTGTAACCGATACGGTTATCATTTCGGACCATGTCGATGTTGTAAGCGGCCGCGAACCCCGGGTCAATCCATGGAATGCACCGCTCCTGGCACTCGGAAAATCCGCAAGGCAGGAGCTGCCAAGCATGCTGTGCCGTGCTATTGATATTGATGAAGCGACGAACGTAGATACGATTATGAGCGAAATATTGGCAGCACCGTCGTATTATATGGTCGCTTTCCGCGACAATGAGCGGTATGCCGAGATATTCAAGGAATACCGCGTGCAAGAGGCAAAGGAGCAGCCGATCGAGGTCAGGGAAGAAGGGATCTATCTCATTACAGGCGGCACAGGCGGCATGGGTATTGAGACGGCCAAATATTTGGCGGCGAGAAAGAAAGTCAATATTGCGCTCATTAACCGTACGCCTTTGCCGGACAAAGGGACATGGGATGATATGATCGATCGCAATAGCAGAACCGACCGGAAGGCTATTCAGAGAATGAAAGCCGTTCGCGAGATTGAAGCAATGGGTGCTCACGTGGAATGCTACAGTCTCGATATCGCCAATTTACAACAAATGAAAGAGTTGGTCGGCGGGCTGCGAGAGCGTTATGGACGCATTAACGGTATCGTCCATGGCGCGGGTGTAGGCGGCGATGGCTTCCTCTATTTGAAGGAAGTGCAGGTGTTCAACGAGGTTGTTCATCCGAAGGTGTTTGGGACATGGATTCTCGACAAGCTGACCGAGCAGGATCGACCAGATTTCTTCCTGATGTTCTCCTCCATGAGCTCGCGTTTTGCAGTGCCGGGGCAGGGAGATTACTGCGCAGCTAATACCTTTTTGGATGCATTTGCCAAACACAAAACGTTGAACCAGCAAAAAGCGCTGTCCATCAACTGGGTCGCGTGGAAGGAAACGGGCATGGCCGTAGAGTTTGGCGTCAATGCAGACGGAGCCTTCAAGGCGCTGCCTACAGCAGTGGCCATGCGCGGCTTGGATGAGGCTTTGAACCGTAGCGTATCGAACGTTCTTATCGGGGAGCTCAACTACGGCTCGGATTTGCTGTGGGAGCTTGGTCTCGTTCCGCAGCTGCTGGATGCGCCGATAGACGCTGCTATAACGGGGTCCCAGAAGCGCTGGGAGGCAAGGCAGCTGGCTTCGCAAAGACGTTTCGAAGGCGAAATCAAGCTTACGGGAAAAGACGGCGAATACACCGATCTGGAAACGAAGCTGGCGGAAATCTATTGCGAGGTTCTTGGCTTTAATGAGATCGACATGGACGATAATTTCTTCGAGCTTGGCGGCGACTCGATCTTACTTGGCAGAGTCCACGCTTCTTTGGAAAAACATTATCCAGGCAAGGTTAGATTGCTTGATTTGTTCGAATACACC
>NZ_JBCNGR010000085.1:0-838 GCF_050481745.1 Paenibacillus algorifonticola
AAACCAGCTAATATCTTGTCAACATTTTTCTCTTAAATTTATTTGGCGTTGGCAGTATACTAAAAATAGGCGTGCTAAAGAACCTTCTCTGCAGTTGCTGGAAGGTTTTTCGTTTGAATGATAAATCTGCTAATTATGCTAAGTCAACAAAGCACTCTTGCTTCACTAATAATGCATAAATCCAGTGCAGGAGCTTGTTAACACACGCAATCAGAGCGACGCGATAAGGCTTTCCTGATTCGCGCTTCTTGTCGTAAAACTCACGTAGTCTCTTGCTGCCTGACTTCCTAAGACCGCACAATACGGCGAGATATAAGGCGTGTCGTAGCTTTTTTGAACCACGTTTGGTAATGCGATTGCTGGTAGCTGTGAACTTACCTGAAGCGTAAACACTAGGGTCAATTCCTGCGAAAGCAACCAGCTTTTTAGCGTGATTAAACCGATGGATCTCCCCGATCTCAGACAGAATCGTTGCAGCGATTTTGCTTCCTATACCGGGTATCGATTGGATAATCTGATAAGCCTCAACTTCTTCAGCAAGAGCATCAACCTGACTTCGTAGATAGGAAAGATGCTCTTGGTACTGAAGGAGTAAATCGATGTATAACACTAAGCTTATCAAATGGCTACTGTAGCCTACTTTCTGAAAAGGATTGTTAGCTGCAGCTGCCAGGATAAGGCTTGCTTTTTCGTCAGCCCAGCGATCAGATCGACTTGGGCATAGGCATGTAATTGTGTTGGCGATATTCGCTTCTCCAGCAACTTGAAAGGCAGTAGGAGTCGTAAATTGCTTAAGAAGTTGCAGAGAAACTCTGGAATAGAGGTCACCGAAGATACC
>NZ_JBCNGR010000086.1:0-2784 GCF_050481745.1 Paenibacillus algorifonticola
ATAAATTATTTGGAGGTTTTCACTATTATCAACATCATTGAAGCCGAACCACTGTTTGACTGGATATTCTCTGTCAAAAGCAAACAAGGCTTGGGTGGTAAGCCGCCCGCCTTCTTCATCTCCGATTGGGATCTTGATTTTCAACATCTTCATAAGCCGCAAAGTTTAATAGACTCAATATTTGATAATTCCAAAAATCAGGTTTATCAATATAATCTTTCTGACGACGTTCATGAACTGCCAAAATCAATAGTACTGTCACATATTGAAGAACTAAACTACAACATTGAAAATATTGCAATCTGCAGTAATGGAACTAGTGCAATTCATTCAGCATTAACGGTTCTTTCGAAAAATGTGAAAAACTTTTTACTTTTAAGCCCAACCTATTTTCTATATCCAGCACTTTTAAGGTACCTAGACTGCCAAATAACCCACTGCGCATATGATGGACATGAAAATTTTGATTTTGATTCGTTAAAAAAATTACTCGAGACAAAAGAAATTGAAGCGATAATTTTAATAGATCCTATTTTTTCAATGGGTAGATCTGTTCCTATAGAATTTTACAGTTTCATAGCTAATTGTTGTGTTGAATTGAATATTTGGTTACTCGTTGATAATATGTATGGCTGTTGTGAGTGGAACAGTTCGACTACTATCAGCAATATATATTTCAATTTACAGAAGCTTGAAATTATAGCTAGACTAGAAAAACATATTTACATAGATTCTATAACTAAAAGAGTTGGTTTAAATGGAAATAAAGTCTCAATGGTCTTTTCTTCACCTAGTTTTATTAGAAATTTAGAGAGTTATTCCCTATACGTTACCGGAAGTTTCTGTATAACCCAAATTAATTTAATAAATGAATTCTACTCTGCTGATAACCAAGCCTACCTTACGGAATGTATACATAAAAACATTGAAAACGCTATGAATCATTACAATTTAATACAATCCATCATACAAGGATCTGCAATGTATCTATCAAAAACTGATTCTGGTTATTTCACTTGCCTACATATTCCCAAAGTAAAACTTGGTCTAGATAACGAGAAAGATATTTTTAATTTTTTATTAGACAAAGCAGAAATTATTACGCTACCTACATCCTTATTCCATTATTCAAATGATGAATACTACAGCTTTAGGGTAAACTTGCTTGCAGATAAAGCAAAACTCTTTAAATCAATTAACCGTTTAAGAGCTTTGTTTCCTTAACAATCTATTTTAATAATATTAAACATCATTAGAATTGTTACCATCTTTATTAGATAAGTTCACTGTTGCAGATAATAATTTTGAAAGTTCATTCCATTCAATAATTTCTGGTTTGAAATTTTTTGTTGTCATTACTCCAGTACTTTGAAGTAATTTTGCATATTTTATAGTTCTGTCCATTTGCAAATCAGAAAGTGCATTCGGGTCCTGCAATCCTTTCAAGACAATTGAATTGAACTCAATTCTTGCTTTTGCATCGATCATAAAGGATACACTTCCTTTTAAAACTTTTAATAGCATGACAATTAATACAGAACTAGCTAAGATTTCAAAAACCCATGAGCCCTTTTTAGTATTCATTATAGTGTATGGCTGATCTAGTTTATAGTTTCCAAAGTCCATTAATAGCTCAAAGACTTTCTCCAAAAAGGCTTCAGCTTCAGCCTTATCTTCAAAATCAAGCCTTATACTGGATGAAATATAATAATCATCAGGCAAAGCTAATATTTGATCATACTCAAATGGACATTCTATAAATCGCTCATTAAGCTTAAATATTTCTGATTTAATTTCTATTTTTTCCGAAATAGATAATGGAGTTAAATCTACAACATTGAAATATTCCAATAAACACATCGTATCGTACAAGTAAAAATTATCCCTGAAAGCATAAAATTCTAGCAATTTAAAAATCCCAGTAACTTGCTTCTTTCTCCAAAGCAAATTCGGATGGATCAATAACTTTTCAAAAGCCATTCGGAAATTTTTCAAATCTTCTGTAATTTGTATCCTGTTTGTTTCTCCCGAAAATAATTTAAGTAAGATTCTAACATTAAAATATTCAAAATAACTTTCTTGAGCCAAAAGATTTTCAAGAAAATGATTTAAGATTTCTTTATCTCTTGCCAAATCTATCTCCTTACCTCTGTACTTTAATTTAATACGATTCATTTGAGTCTTGTAGAAAAAATAAGAAAACCAATACTCAATCCCCCAATAAACATTATTCAGCTCGCAATGCTCAAACGTGAAGTTTTCAGCATGCATAGTGGATAATTCGCAATTAAGAAATGTAGTGTTAATAAATTGAATATCTTCGAAAGTAGAGCCTTCAAAATCACAGTTTTCAAAACGGCAATTTTCAAACACAAGATCGTGTGCGCTTGCATCAAACTGTTCATTAATAAAAACACAATTAAAAAATATACTTTTTTGTAATGAAGACTGATAAGAATTATTATTAAAAGTCACATTATTAAAATAACAATTCTTGATTTCTGAGCTCCCCCAAGTAGAATCATTAAATATTACCTCATGAAATGAAGCATCTATAAAATCAGCCATATCTAAATTAACTTTACTAAAGTTACAGTTTTCAAAACGGGCTCCCCTAAAATCCGAGCGATAGAAGGAAAAAGACTCGCCATAACTAGGTAAATTCACGTTTTTAAAGTGTACATTTCTGAAATTCTCTTTCTCTCTACTATTTTTTCCATTATCAGTGAAAATAGAGGAGCTATTTATTAGACTATCCATATACAAAACCTCCAAATAATTTAT
>NZ_JBCNGR010000087.1:0-8739 GCF_050481745.1 Paenibacillus algorifonticola
GCCAGCGGCTGTCCGCTTTGCCCAAGCTGGCTCGCCATTGCGCTAGCCAGCTGCTCCAGCTGGGCCTGCGATAATTCGCCGGCCAGCGCTTCTTCCAGGGCGGCGAGGCCATCGCCGCCCCCCGTCTCGCCCGAAGCGTCATCTTCCGCTTCGGAATTGCGCGCTTGCTCTGCGGCTTCTGCCATTGCGGACGCGAGCGCCTCCTTGTCTTGCGGCAGCTGCCCCGCAAGCTGCTCCAGCGCCTGTGCCAGCTGCTCCTTCTGCTCAGGCGTCAGCTTATGCAGCTCCGAGCGCATATCGCTAATCGCTTCGCGCATGCCCGATTCCAGCCGATCCTGCAGCGCAGCCCCCAGCTGCTTCAGCGCGGGCTCTCGCTGCATCGCTTCCGCAGCCTCATCAAGCTGCGACGCCGTTTGCTGCGCCAGCTCCGCCGTCTGTTCAAGCTCGCGCATCGCCTCGGCCAGCTCGGCAAGCGCCGCTTCCATGTCGCTGTCATTTTCCTCCAGCTTGCTGCGCAGCTTCTCAAGCGGCTCGGCAAGCTGCTGCTTCGCCTCCTCAGGCACATCTGCCTGCTCCGCTTCCTCCGCGAGCGCAGCCGCCTCTTCCCGCAGCTCTTCAAGCTGCTGCCGCTCGGCGGCCCGCTCCTCCGCCAAATGATCCAGCGGATTCTCCCAAACGAGCAAAAGCGCGGAAATGGCCCACACCGCGCTAACCCCCAGCACGGCCCGCTTCCACGCTGGCCATGCGGGCCAAGGCAGCCGCTTGCTCAGCATAGCGGCATAAGCTTTCGCTGCAGCGATGGCTTCCTGCCGCTGCAGCAGCACAATAGCGGATGGCTGCCCAGCCGGGCGCAGCCATCCATCAAGCGCGGTCGACACGGCATCATCCGTGTCGCGGCGATCCATCGCTCTCGCCGCATCGCGCAGCGAGGCGCGCCTCCAAAGGCCGTACAGCAGCCCCACCAGCAGGCCCGCTGCCGCCAAAACCACAGCGGCTGGCCGCGCGTGAAGCAGCGGCCATAGCCTGCTTGCCATGAGCAGCAGCAAGCCTGCCGAGCTGCCTATAAACAAGCCTTTCAGCCCATGCTTGCACATCGTGAACATCGTCAATCTCAGGCGCACCGGCAATAACAGCTCAGGAAGCTGCTGCTCTTCTTTAGCCCGACTGCTTCCGCTTGGCTCCATTCGTGTTCCCTCCTGATTTAATACCGACTTCTCATCCCTTATTTCCTGTTTTACTTCATGCGTGGACGCAAGTAGCGAATGCTTAACCAAATGGCTAGAGCAGCTAAAACTAGATAAATGAGCATGAACTCCTGCCATAGCTGCAGAAACGGTTCAGATGCTGTTGATCCAGATCCCGAATAAACGATTTCCCTGGTTATATTAGGGTCTAAAATGCTGTACATCGCCACCGCTGGATTCCATGCAAAAATATGAGCGATCCATTCGTTAGATCCGCTGTATCCTGAAACCTGCATAGATACCATTATCGCTACATAACCAATGAGCGCCGTGCCCGCGTACAAAAACAATGTCACGCCATAGGTCAAAATGACAGCAATCATCGTCCGCTTGACGATCGTGGAGAACAAAATGCCGAACGCCCCTATTACGATCATCAAAAATAAATAAAAGAAAAAGATGAGCAGCAGCTGCGACGGGGATATGCCGCCGAACAGAAATACCATGCTGTATACAGGAAGCGTACTAATGACGATTAAAATCATAAAGCTTAGAGAAGACAGCAGCTTGCTTAAGATAATCGTCGTTGAGCTTTGCTGCGTCGTAAGCAGCAGGTTAAGCGTCTGCCGCTCACGCTCGCCGCTTATAACGCCAGCCGTCAGGCCCGGAGCCATAAAGGAAATGAGGCCGAGCTGTACGAAGCTGAGAAAATAAAACAGCATCCGGCTTTCGCTCGGATTAAACGAGGCCGCATTGCCCGAGCTCATATTAAGCAAATAAATGGAGCTAAGGGCAAACAGCCCAATGGCGAATAAATAGGCAAGCAGCGTCCACATCGTACGCGGCGTACGCATCCGCAAACGGAATTCCTTATCGAGCACCGGATTAATCAGCTTGCTGCGCCAATCTTTGCTTACTGTATCGTTTCTCATTCGAAGCCGTCTCCTCCTTTCGTAATTTCCAAAAAGACATCTTCCAAATTCGTCTGTCCTTCACTAAACGAAATAATGCGATAACCCGCAGCAATCAACTCGCTGATCAGCTCAGCCTGTTCGAGATCCTGTCCGCTAAAATGAACATGTATGCCGCGTTCATCGCGCATCAGGCGCGTCACATGCGGCTGCTCCTGCAAAAACTGCTCAGCCTCGTCCAGCCGCTCCAGCAGCCGTATATATAAAATCCGCTTCACCCGCAGCCGGTTCTGGATATCCGCCACATTGCCCTGAGCAATCATCTGTCCATGCTCGATAACGCCAATTTCGTCGACCATCTCCGCAAGCTCCGGCAAAATATGCGAGGAAATAATGATCGTTTTGCCCATTGCCTTCAGCTCAAGCAATATTTCCCGCATTTCGATTCTTGCCCGAGGATCAAGCCCGGAAGCGGGCTCATCAAGTATGAGCAAATCGGGATCATGCACCAGGCAGCGTGCCAAGCACAGCCGCTGCTTCATGCCGCGCGACAGCGTATCGACATAAGCATCCCGCTTGTCACTGAGATTGACCAGCTCAAGCAGCTGCGGAATGAGCTCTTCCCGTTCCGTCTTGGGTATACCATAGCTGGCACCATAAAAATGCAAATATTCGACCGCTTTAAACTGGTCGTACACACCGAAGAAATCCGGCATATACCCAATCCGCTTTCTCACTTCTGCCGGATGCTTCGTCACATCAAAGCCATCCACTTTCGCATAGCCCGACGAAGGGGACAGCAGCGTAGCCAAAATAGACATCGTCGTTGATTTCCCCGCGCCATTCGGCCCTACAAAACCGAACACTTTGCCCCTGGCAATCGTCAAATCAAGCGATTTCAACGCGTGGAAAGAGCCGAAGGACTTGCTAAGCCCTTTAATTTCAATCATAGGAACGGCTGCTTGCTCCTGCTCGGGCACAAGCCCTGCTTCCTGCTCCATTTGTATTTCCGCCTGCTCCGCCTTATTCATGCTTCGCCACCTCGCCTTCCACTGCAACTTGCGGCATTCTCGTCTCGAGATCCGTGTTTACGATCAGCTTCATCCGCAATTTGAAGCCGTCAATGAGATAGCTTGAGGGATCGTCCATTTCCGCTGCTACTTTAATCCATTTGCCTTGCGCTTCATCCCAAATGAGCCACTTCAAATTTTGCCCGGATTGGGAAGGGTCGAGGTGAATGTCCAATTGGTCGTATATCAGCTGTTCACGCTCAGGGAAGCTGTATTCCAGCACCAGCTCACCTTGCCCAATTGAAAAAGTTGAGTTACCATAATTTTCTATTCGATTGACACTTTTCTCAATAATAACGGGATTTACGAAGCCTGCTGGCACGACAAGGCGGCCGTTTTCATCCGGCTCCATCTCGCCCAAGCTTTGCACCCACATCGTCAAATTAGCAGCTTTTACTTTAGTGTTATTGACGGTAAACAGCGGGTCTTCATTTTCACTGAATCCGATGATTACCGGACCGTAAATCATTGGTATGGTCGAAGAACTGTAATTCATATTAAAATACGTTTCGACCAGCGTGCGCTGCCTGCTGAAAGTATCCTGATTGCCGCTTTGATACGGGAATATCATGCTGCCGTAATTAAAATATCCCATATTCGTGTTGGGATTGTTGGAAATGATCGCAGAACCTTCTTCTCCTTGCTTTAAATCGCCGATTGAATAACTGCTGCCGTTCATCACCACAACCACATCATTTAAATCGTTCAAGGTGTCATTTTTAATTTTATATTCCATTTGCCCGTTGCTGTTCTGGTAAGACACCTTGAATTGTCCGACCTGCTCCTGCATGGGAACTTTTTCAAACACGGCCTTGCGTGTCGACCAATATTCTACATTTTTCCATTCAGCTGTCGTTTGCCCTTCTATGCTCACCACTCTGCTGTCGCTGCGCAAATTCAAGTCGCCCGTGCTGCTGCCTGATGCATAAGGCGTTAGGGGAAGCGCTTCATCGAAGCGGGCAGCAACTTCGCCGCCATTCGGAACGAAGATCGAAAATGCACCGGTTTTAACCCCGTCGCCTTGGCCAGATAATTGCACGGTTTGAACCGTATGGGTAGACATAAAACGTTTATTTTCAGCACCGAAGAAGAAAATAGCGACAGCGCAAATAATGGAGATGAGCGGAATGAGCCACCACGACCACTCTCGCTTGTCTGCCTTGCGCAGCACCAAATACAGCACTGGAGCTACAATAATCATATAAATGATAAACATGACGAGTAAAAGGCCAAAATTAGGCGGTGTAATCGAAGGAAATTGATCTACGATTTGTTGAAAGCCCCAATATGCATTATTGCCGCTCATATAGCCCTGCTGCATCGGAAATAACGAGCTTTGCAGCCAATTCGCATATAACGTGGCACTTCCCGACCAAGAAGCAATGGGCTCCAATGCGGGATCAAAAGCAATGTACAGCACCTTGCCAAGTCCCAGCTTGCGCTCCACCGCAATCGGCGTTTCCCCGCCTATCAGCTTTGTTGCCCCAGCGGCAAGCTTGCCTGTCGACAGCGTCATATCACCTGTACTTGCGCTTTTTGCTTCACCTGCGTTCACCATTTCAGGCGAAATCGGCTGTGACACCGTCCCGCCATCCGGCTCAACTGGCGCAATAGCTGCAAAAGCTTTCGCTGTTTTGCTGTAGCCTGCGCCTCCAGAGAGAATAAGCGTGCCTCCCTTGCTGATCCAGCCAGTAATAGCTGCCACCTGCTGCTCGCTCCAATCCGAAGTCGCTACATCATTAATGGCTAGAACATCAAAATAATCGAGCAGCGAGGCTTCGTTCGGCAGCTGCTCCCGCGTAAGCGGCATTACGGAAATTTGGTAGCCTCGCACATTCAGCGAAGGCATGAAATTTAACGTATCGGGATCGCTTGCAAGAACCCCAAAAGTGTAATCGGAAGTGCCATGGCTATCCAAAAAGGCTTTGCCAATGAAAGCTACTTCCTTCCCTTCGGCTGATGCGCCTTCAAAAAAGCGGATTTTGTTATTGTCTTTGCCCAGCTGCGTGCCTGGCAATGAAACCGTCAGCTCGACGGGCGTTTCTTTCGGCAGTTCGACCGGCACGACATAATCGGTCGTCATCCCGCCATAAGGCGTAATAATCGAAATGACAACCTCGCCCTTTAAGTCGGCATTCGTCCGATTCGTCAGCGTAAGATGGGCAGGCATTCTTTTATCCATTTTCATACTGCCCTGATAGCCTGCTTCCGTTTTCAGCTCAATGCCTGCCGCTTCTGCATATGCTTTCGAGCCCGTTGTCCCAAGGACTGTGCATAAACCGGCAATCATAATCATCATTATAAAAAGCTTTAATTTTAAACCTATTCGACTCACAGACAGACCCCTCCCTATTTTTTTATGTACTCATCCTATTACCTAACGCAAAAAACGTCGAAAATGTTTCATAATTTTACATAATTCATCCAATGCAGGAAAAAGAAAAGCCTAGTTCGCATAAAGCGACCCCAGGCTTAAGCATAACCTATTTATTACACTTGCTGCCTTTTTCAAAATGATTTTGGCCTGCGGTTAAAAGATAGGCACGGTTATATCGGGCAGCTTTTCCATCTTCATACGAAGGCCTGCGGAGTTAAACAAGCCAAGCGAGAAATGATCCCTTTTAACGCTCATTCGTCCCAAATAGACAACCATATTTATGGGTGACAAAGAGCATGATCATAGGCTAAAGTAGTGTTGAAAGGGGTTTTATAACGATGTCTACTGCTTTGTCAGCTTCTGAACCGGCCCATTCTGCTGCTTCACAGCGTTTGGTATTTACTGTAGTTACGCTATTATACTGGACGTCGATGTACGTTTATGTACCGACGTTATCGCCTTTTTTGAGCGGCCGCGGCTTGTCGATGCAGCTGATAGGCATTGTGCTTGGCAGCTATGGCTTTGTTCAAATGCTCATACGTTTCCCCGTTGGAGTCGCCTCTGACCGCTTCGGCAGGCGCAAGCCGTTTATTATACTGGGAATGGTGACTGCTCTGTTAAGCTGCTTGCTGTTTCTGGTGCCAGGACACTGGCTTTGGCCGCTCGGAGGCCGGGCAATGGCTGGCATCTGCGCCTCGACGTGGGTTGCTTTTACAGTCATGTATGCCAATTATTTTGCTGCTGAGGATGCTGCACGAGCGATGGGCAGCATTAGCGTGATGATCGTTAGCGGACAAATGCTCGGCATGCTGATGAGCGGAACAGTGACCGATATGTGGGGAGATGCCGCACCTTTCATTACTGGGGCTGTCATCGCCGGGGTAGGGCTTGTGCTAGGCCTGCTTTTAAAAGAACCGCCGAAACAGCTGCATGAGCGCGTCGGCATGACACTCGCAATGGCGCGCAGCATTATCGGTACGAAGCTATTGCTTCAAGTATCGCTGCTCTCCATTCTCGCACATGGCGTGCTGTTCATAACGATGTTCGGTTTTACGCCACTCAAGGCAGAGACGCTGGGCATTACCGGGTATGGGCTGACTTTAATTGTTTTTGCCTTTATGCTGCCGCATGCGCTCGCATCCATGTTTACGGCCAAATGGTTCGCCCCGCGCTTCGGCAATTGGGTCACGATTGGAATGGGTTTTGTGCTGAGCACAATATGTACGGTGGCCATTGCCTATACAGATTCATTCGCTATGCTGGCGCTGACGCAGGCGATAAACGGCTTTGCCCAAGGCTTGCATTTGCCGCTGCTGCTCGGACTTGCGATTCGTGATGTCCAACCAGCCGGGAGAGCTACTGCAATGGGCCTTTATCAAGCGGTGTATTCGATTGGAATGTTTTCCGGCCCTTTTCTAGCCGGTTGGCTGAACGACAGCTGGGGCATGAACAGCGGCTTCTGGTTCGGCGGCTTGCTTGGCACTGCCGCAGCGCTGCTTTGCGTGTGGTGGTATAAGAAGGAACGGGATACTAGCATAAAGACTGCGGACATTAGCGGGGAATAAATGATAAATTATTTTATTTCGATGGGTTGACTAGCCCAAATCATAGATGAAGCGGCAGGCCTGAGTGAGAAAATGATATCTTAGGCAACTGCCGCTGTTTGATTGAACGATCGTTGCTCCCTTGGCTTAACAACAGATTTATCTTCTAACCATACAACTCTAGCTTACTTATCTAAATATCTAGATAATCGAATCATATCTCTGCATTGAATCCCGTTCTCATAAATTTCTTCTGAGTAATGCCTGATGAAAAAGTCTAAATCAACACCAACTATTCTAAAACCGCATTTTTGATACAGAGCCAATTGTCCTATACTTGAATTTCCAGTACCGATTTCAATTGTATTATATCCTCTAGCCTTGGCTGTTTGAACGGCATGCAAAACGAGCATTTTTCCTATGCCTCTTCCATGCATCGATTCCACAACGGCTATATTCACCAATTCAACTGTTTCAGGCCGTGTAGGCAGAAGCACATAAACGCCTATGATTTGATTGTTTTCCTCAGCTACAAAACACTCCCCTCGTTTAACGTATTCCTCAACAAGATTTTGAGAAGGATCTGCTAGCAGCAATAGATCCATTGTATAATTTTCGTTCGAACCAAGTTTTCTAATATTCATTCCCTGCTCCTTATATCTTAATGTGACATATCTTGCCTCTAAATTATAATCTGAAGTTAAATAGCACTTCAGCCCTATCATCTTATAGAAAGCCAATAAATCATGATGATCATAAAAGCTTTAAAGGGTAGCCCACAAATATAATACGGCCGAGCCAATAACCGCTGATCCGAGCAGCAGTACATCCTGACGGCCAAACCGCAAACGAAAGCCTTGGGTCGAACGAATCTCATTGTTGCCAATCCCTCTCGCTTCCAGTGCTTCTGCCATTTGCTCGGCCATACGCAAAATCGAACGAATGTAAGGAATAATCGCCGATGCCAGCATCGAGGGCGGCAATACGCCGACTGGCGTAAGGGCCTTCCCCCGCGCATGGGCGATTTTGGCAAAGCGCTCCCATTCCTTAAGCAGCAGCGGAATAAATCGAAAGATTAAGGTCACGGTCAAGGTAAACGCTGAGATCGGCACTTTAAACCGGCTCAGCCAGCCGAATGTTTGCTCCAGCGCCCGCTGAATTCGCAGCGGCGTCATCAGCAGCAGCATCGGCAAGCCCAGCAGCATGGCGCAAAAAAGCGTCGCTAAGCGGAGCATCGTTCGTGCCGATTGCTCCCAATCAAACGATAGGGGCTGGATCTGCGCTCCGGCTACTAGACCGAAGAGCAGAATGATTAAGGCGTAGGCTCGAATAAAACCGAGCCATGGCCGCATTTGAGTGCGCAGCGGCAGCCATATCGCGGCTGCAAGCGCTCCGGCAAGCAGCAAGCCGCTCCAGCTATGCTGCATGATGATGGTCGCCGCCAGCAGCATGTAGGCGGCGATGAGCGCTCTTGGGTCGAAGCGCGTCGCCAGGCGCTGCGCTTTGGACTGCGCCGGCGGGAGTGGCCGGCGCTTGGGGGGAGGCAGCGGCGGCGAAGCGTTCGCCGCTGTGGGCTCTGCGCCCAGCGATGGGCGAAGCGCCATCGCCGGAGGCGCCTTGAGCGCGGCGAGCGGCATAACCGCCGCGCCAGGC
>NZ_JBCNGR010000088.1:0-6910 GCF_050481745.1 Paenibacillus algorifonticola
CATCAGCACTGGACAGTGATTCCGAGCTGGCGGTCCAGCAAGGGATCGAGCGGCTGATGGAAGGGAAAACGACGATTGCGATCGCCCATCGGCTGTCCACCATAGAGCAAGCGGATACGATTGTAGTTGTCGACCGTGGGAAGATTCTGGAGCAGGGCAAGCATGAGGAGCTTCTGGAAGCTGGTGGCGCATACAGCCGCCTGCATCATACGCAGAAGCGAACACAGGAGTGGCTTCCACAGGCGCTACAGCAAGAAGCTTGAGTGCTAGGAGCAGGCGCCAACGTGGCCGCTCACAAAATGTTGAAGAAATAAGGAAGGTGAAATAATGAGGATACTTGGCATTAGCGGGGGGATCGATTTCCCTCATGAGGACGGGTTTATAACGACCATACTGAATTCAGAGGTTCATGATGCTTCAGCCGTATTAATTGAAGATGGGCAAGTTGTTGCCGCCTATGAGGAAGAGCGTCTGAATCGGATTAAGCACACAGGAAAGATGCCTATTTTATCGATACGCCGTTGTTTGGAGCTGGGTGGAATACAATTGGACGATGTGGACAAAATCGTCTATTTCTACTCGGAAACCCAGTTTAAATACGAGATGACTACCCACCGGCATGAGTATCGGCAATTTCCTTACAGTGATCCGCAGGCGTGGGTGGTCGAACGACTGAAGCAATTTTTTGATACGGATTTTAAGAAAGAGAATGTTGTGTTTGAAAATCACCACTACTGCCATGCTGCAAGCGCCTATTATATGTCTGGGTTTGAAGAAGCGCTCATCGTTACAATAGATGGTGCTTCATTGGAAGGGAATGCTGGAATTGTGCTTGATGCTGAAGGAGATTCGCTCAAGCCGCTCGGCCATATTTCCAACGATGACAGCTTAGGTTCTTTTTATACGCAGATTATCGAATTTCTCGGCTATAAGACTCATGATGAATATAAAGTAATGGGACTCGCTCCATATGGAGATCCTTCCAAATTCAGAAGGCTGTTCAAGAAAGCCTTCACCTTGCTTCCAGAAGGAAAATTCCAGCTTAATAGAAGCTTCTATTATGTGCTTATGGATTCAATGTCAAGCCCGCGGATGAAGGGGGAGTTGTTTACACAGGAGCACAAGGACATTGCGGCTGCTCTGCAGGAAGCGCTCGAAAACGTTGTCATGCATATGCTTGTCCATTATCAGCAGGCGACTGGGCGCAAGAAGCTGTGCATGGCTGGCGGCGTAGCGCACAACTGTACGTTAAATGGGAAAATTTTGTACTCCGGCTTATTCGACGAGGTGTTTGTACAGCCTGCTGCCCATGATGCGGGCAATGCGCTGGGAGGAGCACTGCTGCAGTCCCGCAAGCTGGCTCCTAGCACACAGACAGAAAAGCTGCGGCATCTGTACTGGGGAAGCGGCATTCAGAACAATGATAGCGTTCTTGAAATATTGAAGCAGTGGGAGCGGTTCGTTACCTACCGCAAAGTTGATCATGTTGTCGAGGTTGCGGCTAGGCTGATTGCAGATGGAGCGGTTATTGGCTGGGCGCAGGGGCGCTCGGAGTTTGGTCCTCGTGCGCTTGGCAACCGGAGCATTTTGGCTGATCCCCGTCCAGAGGAAAACAAAAGCATCATTAATGCCATGGTTAAAAAACGGGAAGGCTACCGGCCGTTTGCGCCTTCTATTCTGGAAGAGTATGCAGACGATTATTATGTGCTGCCGCAGACGAAAGCCCCTTATTCCTACATGAATTTCGTGCTGAAGACGCGGGAGGACAAGCAGAAGTTGCTCGGCGCGGTTACTCATGTAGACGGCACGGCTCGCATCCAGACGGTATCCCGTGAAACGAACGCGAAGTATTGGCATTTAATCGAGGAATTCCGCAAGCTGACGGGTGTGCCGGTGCTGCTGAATACATCGTTTAACAACAATGCGGAACCGATTGTCGATTCAGAAGAGGATGCGATTGTCAGCTTCCTGACAACCAACATTAACACCTTGATTATCGGAGACTACGTCATTGATAAAAAGACAGTCGGCAAGGAAGAGTTTTTGAAGTTTGTGCCAAAGCGTCCATTCAGCTCAGAGCTAAAGCAGTCGGTCGGCTATACAGCAGAAGGAAACAAGCAAACCGCTTACGAAATACGCCTCCACTTTGGAGATAAATATAAGACAACGTTGTCAGAAGAAATGTACCGGGTGCTAGAGCAATCTGACGGGGAGAAGACGCTGGCAGAGCTGGTTGAGCTTACAGGCTGCGGCGGGAAGTCGGAAGAGGATATCGTTGACGAAGTGGTCGAATTATGGTCTTTACGGCTGATTCATTTACGGCCATTTGAAACGGTAGCTCTAGCTACCGTTTGAAGGCTGCAATAAAAAGCGGGGAAGGCAAACCAAGTAAAGTGAATAGGTAGGAGGATGAATATGCTCGTATTAGGTCTTAATGGCGGCATCGAATTGCCGCATGAGGATTTGAAGGTGTTTGGAAATGGCGGAATTGCACACGACTCGGCTGCTGTTCTTATTAAAGACGGGGTGGTGATCGCCGCCTCAGAGGAAGAAAGGCTGAATCGAGTAAAGCATACGGGCAAGGCGCCACTGCAGACGATCTATTTATGCTTGAAGCGGCTCGGCATTACGTTTTCGGATATTGACAAAGTAGTCATTACGACGAGAGAGCAGGAAACCGACCTGCTTGTGCGGGATGATTTTTTCTATCGTGATTCTTTGCATAAAAATACGAGAGAGCTTCTGGTAGATTTCTTTTACCAGATTGACGGAACGAAATACGATCCGAATAATATCGTTTTTGTTGATCACCACATCTGTCATGCAGCCAGCGCTCATTTCATGTCCGGCTTTGATCGAAGCCTGACGGTTACGATTGATGGAGAATCGCAGGAGGGCTACGCCGGCTATATTATAAGCGCCGAAGGAACGAGCTTCAAAATTCTTGACCGCATCACCAATGCCAATAGCTTAGGCTCCTTCTATATTTCGGTTATCCGCATGCTGGGCTATCATCAGCACGATGAATATAAAGTAATGGGGCTCGCACCGTATGGCGATCCAAGCAAATTCAGACGAATGCTCAGAAAAGCATATGTTTTGCTTCCCGAAGGCAAATTCAAAATCAATTTGGCCTGGTCCACCGCCCTTTTCGATTTTATGACGCCAAGAAAGAAGGGCGGTCCCATTACTCAGGAGCATATGGATTTGGCCGCGTCCTTGCAGGAGGCGCTTGAAACGATTGTCATGCATATGCTGACGCATTATCAGCAGGCAACCGGACATACGAAGCTTGCCATGGCAGGCGGCGTAGCGCATAACTGCTCGATGAATGGAAAAGTTTTATATGCGGGGCTTTTCGATGAGGTTTTTGTTCAGCCTGCTGCACATGATGCGGGCAATGCGCTGGGCGGCGCCTTGTACGTATCCAATAAGTTTGCGCCTGATAAGTCGCTGGAGAAGCTGCAGCATCTCTATTGGGGAAGTGAAATTCAAGGCAACGACGGCTTGGAGCAAATATTAAACCGCTGGGAACGCTTCGTCAGCTTCCGCAAGGTGGACAATATCGCTGAGGAGACAGCCAAGCGAATCGCGGAAGGGGCCGTCTTCGGCTGGGTTCAAGGCCGTGCTGAATTTGGCCCTCGCGCGCTAGGCAACCGCAGCATTCTTGCTGATCCAAGACCAGCGGAGAACAAAAGCATTATTAATGAGATGGTGAAAAAGCGTGAGGGCTATCGGCCGTTTGCGCCATCGATTTTGGAAGAATATGTGGGCGATTATTACGAAATGCCGCAGACGAAAGCGCCTTACTCGTATATGAATTTTGTACTGATGACAAAAGAGGATAAGCAGCCGCTGCTTGGAGCAGTTACCCATGTGGATGGCACCGCTCGCATTCAGACGGTCTCAAAAGAAACGAATGAACGGTATTGGGAGCTAATTAATGAATTCCGGAAATTGACCGGGGTGCCGATTTTGCTGAACACGTCGTTCAACAACAATGTAGAGCCAATCGTAGACTCGGAGGAGGATGCCATCGCAAGCTTCCTGACGACGAATATCCACTACTTGGCTATCGGCGATTATATGGTAGACAAGAAGAAAGTAGATAAGGCCGATTATTTGCATATGGTGCCGACGAGGCTGGTCAATTCCGAATTGAAAAAATCGATCGGCTATTCCGCTGACGGGACGAAACGCACCCTTCATGAAGTCCGGCTTCATTTTGGCGATAAGTACAAAAAAGCGATACCGGAGGAAATATTCCTGATGCTTGAGCATTCAGACGGTCAAAAATCGCTGGACGAGCTTGCCGATGAGCTGGGCGGCACCACGCTGACGAAATCGGAAATAGCAGAGCATTTTATTGAGCTTTGGTCGCTCCGTCTCGTTCATCTCAAGCCATCCGAGCGCGTAGCAGCGCTCTCGGCTAAGCTGTAAGGCAACAGGATGAAGAAGCTGAAGCTGTTAGCCTTTCCTTTTGCCGGTGCCTCGTCTATGTACTACTACAAGTGGAAAAAACATATTTCTGACCATATCGATTTCGTGCCTGTAAAGCTTGCAGGCAGGGGCGCCCGGCCAAGAGATCCTCTGTATCACACCTTTGATGAGGCGATTGAGGACGTGTACAAGCAAATCGAAAGCATTATAGACGATGGGCCTTATGCTTTTTTTGGCCACAGCATGGGAAGCATGCTTGCCTTTGAATTATCGCACAAGCTGAGGGAGCAGCAACGCCATGACCCTACGATAATATTCGTGTCTGGCAGATGGGCTCCCCATATCCAAAGAACGGATTTGGTCAATCCAAGTACGCCAGACGAGCAGCTTAAAGAGCGTCTGCTGGAGCTTGGAGGAACATCTCCGGAGCTGTTTGAAAACCCGATGCTTGCAGATGCGTTTATTCCGATATTGCGGGCCGATTTTTATGCAATGGAGTCCTATGTTTATGACAGCAGCAGAGAGCCGTTGTCCACAGCTATCAATGCGATGACGGGCGTGAAAGACTGGGATGTCAATAAGCGGGATTTTGTGGAATGGGGCAAGCACACGACGGGCGAATTTTCAGTTCATAAATTTATGGGCGGACATTTTTATATTAATGACAGCTTTGATACGGTCATTCAACATATCAATCGCACCTTGCTTAGCAGTGTGCACGAAGCGAGAGCATAGATCCTTGTGCTGAACCTATAAAACGAATGGGGGTGAGCCAGCGGTTATGAACAAGCACCGGCTCATGCATCATATTTTCGCAGCAAACCGTGAAATGGTTGACCGGGGAATCACGTTTATCGACGAGGCAGACGAGGAAGAATTTGTATCCTACCGCCAGCTGTACGAGCGTTCATTATGTCTCCTTCATGATTTGCGTCAACACGGGGTACAAGCGGGACACGAGCTGTTATTGCAAATACAGGATAATCGGCTGTTTCTTGAGGTTTTCTGGGCTTGCATACTGGGGCGGATTATCGCCGTCCCGGTAACGGTAGCAACCAATGATGAAACGAAGCTGAAGGTTTGCAAGGTGTGGGGCAAATTAAGCAACCCGCATTTTATGGGTAGTGAAGCGACGATGAAGGGTATGATTTCATTCGCAGAAGAGCACCCACAATTTGCCTCTGGCGTGGACAGCATGAACGGTAGATTTATAGAATTGGCGTCCTTAAAAGGAGAGAGCAGTGCGGATCTGATGGAGGCTGAGCCGGATGATATCGCATTTATTCAGTTCTCCTCTGGATCAACGGGCGACCCGAAGGGCGTTGTGCTGACCCATAGCAACGTTATGGCCAACGTCGCCGCCATGCAGAAAATATGGCATATAGATGCTGGCGAACGGGTATTGAGCTGGATGCCGCTCACACATGACATGGGATTGATTGCGATGCATCTATTGCATGCCTTTACACAATCCTCGCAGTTTATTATGAGGACGAAGCTGTTTATTCTTAACCCGCTGCTCTGGATAGAGAAGGCAAATAAACACCGCGTCAATCGGCTGTACAGCCCTAATTTCGGCTATAAATATTTTTTGGCCTTTTACGATCAAGAGCATGACTACGGCTGGGATTTATCTGGCCTTTCCTGCCTTTGCAACGGCGCCGAGCCCATTTCAACGGAAATTAGCGAGCGTTTTATGGAGCAGCTGGCAAAATATAATCTCCCCCAGACGGCCATGAGGCCGGCATACGGGCTTGCAGAGGGAACGGTTGGCGTGTGCTTTACCCCTCTAAACGAGCCGTTCAAGTATGTGGCTGTGGACCGGAGATTTCTCCGGATTGGAGAGACCGTACGTTTGCTTAAGCGAGGGGAATCGGGCAGCCTGCTTTATGTGGACGTAGGTGGTCCGATTGGAAGCTGTGAAGTCATGATTGCTGATGAGCAGGGCAGCCCGCTTCCGATGGCCACAGTCGGTTACATTTTTATTAAAGGGCCGAGCGTCACCAGAGGGTATTACAACGAACCAGAAGCTGCTGAAAGGCAGGCAGACGAGTGGCTGAATACAGCGGATATTGGATTTATGCTGAATGGGCGGCTAATCGTTGTCGGAAGGGCAAAGGACATATTGTTCGTCAACGGGCAAAATGTTTTCTCCCACGACATTGAGAGAGTGGCAGAGGAGGTAGACGGGGTCGAGCTTTGGAATGTGGCAGCCTGTGGAACGGGTGGAACGTCTGCAGGTACGGAGGAAGCGTGCCTGTTCCTATTATACAGAGGCAAAAATCTGGAGGCGTTCTGCGGGCTTGCGAGCCGAGTTAAACAGCATATTCACCGGAAAATGGGCCTCTTTATCGACCATGTTATCCCTGTGAAATCCATACCTAAAACGACGAGTGGAAAAATCCAGCGCTATAAGCTGGGTGAGCAATATACAAGCGGGCAGTTCGATTCCATCATTCATGACATGGAG
>NZ_JBCNGR010000089.1:0-4412 GCF_050481745.1 Paenibacillus algorifonticola
ACTCTATTGACAGAGGTACATCATATTACCTCCCATAATTAGACTCTCAATAACAACTAATATAACTGGAAATCTACACGTTAACATGCCGATAGCTTAATGATCCGTGTACTTCTACCTATGATACGGTTCACCGTAAAGTATCTAAGCACAAAGTACGGTTTGACCACAAAATATACATCAATATATAAAAACAATGCCACTCCTGCTAATGGAGTGGCTTATTTCCCCTTTTATAATAATGCAAACATAATTCCTATTGCTTTTCGCTCATAGGATATATCCAATCGCTTCGTTTAAAGAATCATGAAAAGTATCCCCGATAACGTTCCATTTAACATCGCATGAAAATAAATAAAATCTATTGCCTTCATCATACTTGGCAATTGCCATACCAGTTACTATAACGTCGAAAGAAGCCCCATCTGTTTCTTCATAACGAACAAAGCTCAAATTATTGGGATTCGTTATTAGATGTATAAGCTATAACTCTTGCCCCATCAAGTTCTGCTGGTGGCGTCATTTTTTTGATTTTAATCGAAGTTACTATCTGGATAATACCACGCACTACTGCCCGTTAGTATAATGAAAAAGCAACCGATCGATAATCGGCTGCCTTCTTAAAGAAATCAACAAAGCTTATGACTGAGACAAGATTCCTTTTACAAACAATGAGACACTGTGCTTGTAGAACTCTTCCTCGGTGACGAGTTGGGACTGATATTGCCGGTGAATCAGCTCGCTCATCTGAAATCCGTAACACATCGAGAGAAAAGACATGGCGGCAAGACGCTCATCCTGTCTGGCTATAACTTTTTTTTTCTGCAAGCGTTCAAAATATTCAACCAGCAAGGAGTGCAGCTTCACGGGCGGATCGGCCAGCACTCTGTCCAATTCGGGAAGCATTCCTTTGTCGCGGATGCCAATCAAAATGATGTCCGCATTTTTATGGAAAAACAAACGGTACTGCTGGCTTACATTCAGCAGATCGACTTCCGGATTATCGGTCGCGTCCTCTTTTAACAGCTTCTCAAATTGCGGGATATCCGAATGTCTTTCAATGATGGCTTCCAATATGCCTTGCTTGCTTCCAAAGTGACGGAAAATCGTAGATTCATTGACTTTAGCTTCCGTTGCAATGGCTTTGGTGCTTACCCCCCGATAGCCCTTCTTTTTGATGAGTCGTGTCGCGGCTTCAATGATTCTGTCTGAAGTTTGCATTGTATTTCTCCTTTTGCATATGTTAAACCTATTCTACTACAAGTTTTGCATATACACAGCAGGACCGGGGTTCATCATTTTCATAAACGTTTATTTAAAGCAAATCGCTTCTTTGTTCCCAGCGGCTTGGTTCCGTAATCTTGACATGATCAGGCACCACTTGCGTGAGCGTGCCTAATTTATCAAATGTAATCTGGATTCGGTCAGAGGGCAATAGCCATTGTTCGGTCTCGATTGCGCAGCAATCCGGTATCGTGCCCATTCCTATAATCGTGCCTGGGAGCGGCGTGAAAACTTTGAGAACTTCCTCCATCACTTTTGCAGGGTGTGCAGAATACTCGGATGTGCTTCCCTTCCAATGCAGTCTCTCCCCGATGCGTACATCCACATCCAATGCCAGTGGGTTGTCGATTTCATCCGGCGTAACCAGATATGGTCCTATTCCTTTGCTACGATCAAAATCTTTGCAGCGCGTCGGTCCGGTCATCGCCTGGAAATCCGGCCACTGCACATCACGGACAGTACTGTCGTTAAAAATAACATAGCCTGCAATGCAGTTCCCCTTCCCTGTAACAAAGGCCAGCTCCGGCTCGATGTCCAGATAGGAAGAGTACGAAGGCCAATGAATCGTATCCCCATCGCCAATTAAAGCATTATGGTTACACTTATAATAACTAAAAGTTACTTTATTCGGATCTTGCTGGAATTTTTCAGCAATTTTACGTATAAGCTCTTCTCTTTCCGGCCCTGTATATTCTCTTTGCAGCAGATTTACGCCAGCATTTCTCAGATGTCTTAGAGTCAGCCCGAAATCTATAAGCGCAGCCGGATTCGGAACCGGCGGCATCAGGTTTACCGCTGCAATCGGGCTGATTTCATTTTCATTGAAATGATGCAACTGTTGGACAGCATATTGCATCATTTCCTTAGCGGCATCATAACTTGCCGGCAAATCATGAAGATAGCTGTCCATACTTTCAAGACTGTCACAGAATGTTCCCTGCTTTTTCATGATTGCGGCAAAAGACACGACAAATTTCTCGTTAATTACAAGCCCAAACAAAGGCTCCTGGGATGTATTGGTTTGAAAGGTTACTAGTTTCATGATTAAGACCCTCGATCCATTTAGTGTGATGTTGTTCTGTTACTATCATATAGCACAGAAAAAATGCATGCAAGTACTTGCTTGCATTATGAATTTCCATTCTCTATAATAAGTCATAGTCAGTAGGCCTTATCTCCAAAACATATACTCAAAGGAGAATTTTTATGAAGTATGGACGTATTATCCAAAAACCTCGCGTTAAATTTTTTGAAGTCGCTAATGGCGTCTTTGCCGGTATTTCGCCGTATCGCGGCATCAGTTGGGCCAATGTTGGGTTCATCAACAAGGGTGAAGGGCTGGTGTATGACACGTTCTTCGATTTGTTCCATGCGCGGGAAATGCGGGAGGCTTTTATGGAAGTAAGCAACGGCGGCTCTCCCGCATATGTGGTGAACTCGCACTATAACAGCGACCATGCCTGGGGCAACAAAGTGTTTGAAGATGCTTGCATTATTATGCACAAGGAAGCGTCCAGAGAGCGTCTTACCGAAAATATCGCCTGGATGGACAACGTCATCAGAAGAGGAAAGGATTCTCCGGAATCGACTTCGGGCGAGAGGTTTTTTGCAGCGGAATTTGAAGGATTCGACCTGGAAGGCGTAGAATGGGTGCTCCCGAATATTGAGATAAAGGACGATATCAACATCCGGCTTGGCGATACGGAAGTTATGATTTACAACGTAGCTCCGGCCCACTCTGACAGTGACTTGCTGCTGTGGATGCCAAAAGAAAAAGTGCTGTTTGCTGGCGATGTCGTGTTTAACGGCTGTACGGCATACAGCGAAGAGGGAACCCTCAATTGGGTTAAAGTGCTTGATCGCATTATTGATGAAATTAAACCCGAAATCGTTGTTCCGGGACATGGCGCCATCTGTGGCCTGGACTTCGTGAAGGAGCAGAGAGACTACCTTCTGAACCTGATCAGCGAGTTCAACAAGCATTATAATGACGAAATTGATTCCTTGTCCCTGACCAAGCAAATTGATATTTCCCGCTTCCTTCATTGGATTCAGCCAGAACGATTGTATGTTACAGTGGATATCCTATTGAAAAGCAAACGAGGGTTACCACCCCTTCCAATTTGGAACGAGGTGCCTGCTAAGCTGGAAGATATGAAAGCTTTTTTGGCCGGAAAATATGGCAATAAGGTCAAGCCATGGGACCCTATGAGTGTTTGGAAAGAATAGCAATTTGAGGCTAGCCTACAAAAAACAAAAAACGGCCCTGTCGCAAACGATTCGAACAGCGGCCGTTCTTTTGAATTGTTCCACGGAAATAAAATCGGCGCTTAGAACCGATTATAAAAAAAATGGAGATGGACTTATGACTTACTAGGAGAACTTTTCTATAACGATATAACCAAAATTTGATGTTAAGTGTATTTCTCTTCTTTAAAGGGATTCCAAGACTTTTGGCGGAGCCACCATCACTAACCTGCCCTTTAGCGTAGCGAGGCTGCCAAACGTTGCAGTATAGAACTTGTTCTTTATTGTAGTTTGGCCGAAGTTATGAATGAAACACACGACTACAATAGAGTGGGTGTTCCTTTCCTCACTTGCCCTTCAACCACTGAAACGGTGTCGTATTGAAAAAAGGTTCGGATTGACCTGCACATTATGCGCCCAAAAGGTGAAGTGCAGATGCGGCCCTGTCGAGAAGCCTGTGGTGCCTACGAGGCCGATGATATCACCCTGCTTCACCCGATCAGATCACCCGCTTTTACGCGCAGCTCGGAGAGATGGGCATACTGCGAGAAAAGCCCCATTCCATGGTGGATGTAAACAGAATTTCCGGTTAGATACATGCTTTCGGCCAGTACGACTATACCGTCGTTGGTCGCTTTGATCGGGGTGCCTTCCTTCGCAGCCAGATCAATAGCCATATGGGCTCTGTCGTACTTCCCGTTCACATAACGGGTATATCCATAAGTACATGTAATTCTTAAACGGCATTTCTCATTCTCAAAGGAAATCTCTTTTTCTAATAGAGCTGGTAACATGCCCTCACCTCCACTTTTGGTAAGGTTGCTTGTTTACATGATACTACATGTACGTTGCGCTAAACTTCCCGTCGTATTATGAGGTCA
>NZ_JBCNGR010000090.1:0-672 GCF_050481745.1 Paenibacillus algorifonticola
TCAGCATCCTCGCGTGTAATGCCGTTTGGATGACGCTTGGCCTTCTTCAGCAGCCCATGTTTCTTCATGATTCGGTAGACGGTGCTATAGCTGATTTTAATTTTTCTTTGTGACAGTGCCAGCAGAATACGCTGGACACCGTAATTTCGGTTGTCGTCATGTTCGCCAATGATGTCTTTGATTTTGACCAGAAGAAGTTGCTGCCGCTCTTGTTTGGGTGTAGGCTTCAGGCTACGGTAATAGCCCGACTCGCTGACAGCAAGCACATCACACATCTCTTTGACGGTCCACAGATCCCGTCGTTCACGGATGTAAGCATAGAGCTGGCATGCCTTTACCGCTTCCGGTCTTTTGCGAAAAAACCAAGGGCATCCTTTAGAATTTCATTCGCACGACGTAACTCATTGATTTCTCTTTCTAATTCGATTTCACGTGCAGTCTTATCGGCTGATGCATAAGCGCGTCCGCTCCCGATATACGCTCCGTCTCCGTGCAGGGTTCTCTGTTTTCTCCAATCCTGCAACGTATAGTAGGACACGCCTAACTGTGCGGCGGCTTTCTTTGGTCCAATTTCATCGCTCAATCTTACTGCTTCTTCTTTGAATGCTTTGTCGTATCGGCTCATTGTCTCTCGTCCCCTCATCTGCTTACATTTTATTTCAAACGAGGGGG
>NZ_JBCNGR010000091.1:0-569 GCF_050481745.1 Paenibacillus algorifonticola
ACCGTGCCTACCCATGGCACGAGATCAGCAAGGAAGCTTCCTCCTTGCAGCCATGCGGAGTCACCATCACGGCTTAAGCCAAATGGATCGACATAGGATATCGGGTTGCCATTTACATACGCGTAACGGTTCAGCGTTTGCGAGTCGCTGATCGAACCTGTCAGCACATCCCGGTTAATGAAACGTTTGATCTCTGGATTGTAATAACGCGCACGCATATGGTACAAGCCATTTGCGTCCGTTGCAACGCCATCACGTCCATTATACTGGAACGGCTGCTCCGTCGTCCCCCTATGACGGATTTGTTCCCCATACGGTCCGTATTCATACGTATCCGTTATCACGCCGTTGTCATTCGTCAGCGCGACCGTGCTTCCACGACGGTCATAATGATACGTGGCATAGCTGCCATCCGCTGCCTCGCGGCCAATCAATCCAAGACCGTACACATAATACGCCGCCCGGTTGCCTTGCCCATCTGTCTCCATCAGCACCTGCGATAATACCGCCTGCGGATTGACGACATAACGAGTCGTTACCCCGTTTACAGTGACGGAGGTACGTACGTT
>NZ_JBCNGR010000092.1:0-569 GCF_050481745.1 Paenibacillus algorifonticola
ACCGTGCCTACCCATGGCACAAGATCAGCAAGGAAGCTTCCGCCTTGCAGCCATGCAGAGTCACCATCACGGCTTAAGCCGAACGGATCGACATAAGATATCGGATTGCCATTCACATACGCGTAACGGTTCAGCGTTTGCGAATCGCTGATCGAACCTGTCAGTACATCCCGGTTGATGAAGCGTTTGATTTCTGGATTGTAATAACGCGCACGCATATGGTATAGGCCGTTTGCATCCGTTGCAACGCCATCACGTCCATTATACTGGAACGGCTGCTCCATCGTCCCCCTATGACGGATTTGTTCCCCATACGGTCCGTATTCATACGTATCCGTTATCACGCCGTTGTCATTCGTCAGCGCGACCGTGCTTCCACGACGGTCATAATGATACGTGGCATAGCTGCCATCCGCTGCCTCCCGGCCAATCAATCCAAGACCGTACACATAATACGCCGCCCGGTTGCCTTGCCCGTCTGTCTCCATCAGCACCTGCGATAATACCGCCTGCGGATTGACGACATAACGAGTCGTTACCCCGTTCTCGGTGACGGAGGTACGTACGTT
>NZ_JBCNGR010000093.1:0-4280 GCF_050481745.1 Paenibacillus algorifonticola
CAGCCAACAGCGCCTGGTTCACTGTGAAAATAAGCGTTACGTTCGTTTTTACGCCTTTTTTCGTCAGGTAACGGCAAGTTTCCAGTCCAGCAAGGTTCATCGGAAGCTTGATTGTAATGTTTTTATCGTTGTTGTTGATTTTGATCAGCTCGTCCGCTTCAGCGATCATTTCTTCAGCTGTAATCGCGTTAGGCGTTACTTCTGCAGAAACGGATTCAACCTCAGGCACGATTTGCAAAATTTCAGCAATACGGTCTTCAAATTTCACGCCTTCTTTAGCAACCAAAGATGGGTTAGTGGTAACACCGGACAAAACGCCAATTTTATAAGCTTTCTTAATATCTTCCACATTAGCCGTATCGATAAAAAATTTCATAGTCAATTACCTCCGTTTTTTGGGTTCATTTTTGAATTGCACTTTCATTTTAAATTTGATCGCCGAGCATTACAATTATTTTACTAATTCTTTTGCCAGGCTCACAACATTCTCAGTTGAGAAACCAAAGTAATCCATTACCTGGTTGCCCGGACCTGACGCGCCAAACGTATCAATGGACAATACTTTGCCGCTTGGCCCTGCATAACGCTCCCAGCCGAGCGAAATGCCCGCTTCAATAGCGATGCGATTCGACACGGTATCAGGGAGAACGGATTGCTTGTAAGCTGCTGACTGACGCTCAAACAGTTCTCTGCTTGGCATAGCCACGACGCGAACGGATAGGTTATCCCTCTCCAGCTCGGTTTTAGCATTAACGGCAAGCGATACCTCTGAACCTGTTGCGATCAAAATAACGTCTGGCTTCTCGCTTGTTTCTGTCAGGACATAAGCGCCTTTAGCTACCTCTGCAACGTTAGCTTTCGTTGCTTCATAGATCGGCAGATTTTGTCTGCTCAGCACGAGCGCAACCGGACCATCATTTTGCTGTAAAGCATAAGCCCAAGCACTTGCAGTTTCATTGGCATCCGTTGGACGAATGACCGTAAGCCCTGGAATGGTGCGAAGCGCAGCCAAATGCTCAACTGGCTCATGCGTAGGACCATCTTCACCGACTGCGATGGAATCATGCGTGAATACATACGTAACAGGCAGCTTCTGCAAGGCAGCCAGACGAATCGACGGGCGCAAATAATCGCTGAATACGAAGAAGGTGCTCACGAATGGTTTTACGCCGCCATGCAGCGCCATGCCATTGCCCGCCGCGCCCATTGCATGCTCACGAACGCCGAAATAAATATTGCGCCCTGCATACGATTGAACTGCGAATGTCGCTTCTCCTTTAATGTCCGTCATCGTGGAATGCGATAGATCTGCACTGCCTCCGAAGATGGAAGGAACGGTTTTCACATAATGATTGATGGCTTCACCGCTCGCTACGCGAGTTGAAAGTGTTTTGGAGGCATCGAAGGTCAAAATGTCAGCTGCATCAATCGTTACCGTACCCTCGATGACTTGAGCCAGCTCCTTGCCCTGTGCCGGATATTGCGCGGTATAGGAAACGAGCTGCTTGTTCCATTCCGCTTCTTTAGCCGCACCCGCAAGCTTCAGCTGTTCGTAATGAGCTTTGACCTCAGCCGGTACGGTGAACTCTTCTTCATACTTCCAGCCATAAGCGGCTTTCGTTGCAATTGCTTCTTCCTTGCCCAGCGGATTGCCATGCGCTTTATTCGTGCCCGCTACTTTGCTTCCGTAACCGATAATCGTACGGATTTCGATAAGCGTTGGCTGTGAATCGTTTTGCTTGGCAGCTGCAATTGCCTCAGCGATGGCCGAAGTGTCATTGCCATCTTCCACGCGGAGATATTGCCAATTCGCAGATTCCGCTCTTTTTTGAATATTCTCCCCAAAAGAAAGATTTAATTCCCCATCGAGGGAAATATCGTTTGAATCGTAAAGCACGATCAATTTGTCCAGCTTCATGTGGCCAGCCATGGACATGGCCTCATAGGAAATCCCTTCCATCAAGCAGCCATCGCCAACAAGCGCATAAGTATAATGGTCGATAATCGGGAAACCATCCTGATTGAATTTTGCAGCCAGATGCGCCTCTGCCATTGCCATGCCAACAGCCATTGCAACCCCTTGGCCTAGAGGGCCAGTCGTTGCATCTACGCCATCCGTATGTCCAAACTCAGGATGGCCTGGCGTCTTGCTGTTCAGCTTGCGAAATTGCTTCAAATCGTCGAGCGATACTGCATAGCCGGATAAGTGCAGCAGGCTGTAAAGCAGTGCTGAACCATGGCCCGCCGAAAGCACGAAACGATCGCGGTTGAACCATTTGGCATGACCGGGATTGTGGCTTAAAAATTTGGACCATAACGTGTACGCCATTGGTGCTGCCCCCATTGGAAGGCCCGGATGACCGGAATTGGCGCTGTTAATGGCATCAATCGATAAAGTACGAATCGTGTCAATCGCTAACTGATCAATGGTTTGTGTGATAGGCATATTGTTGTCCTTTCTCTGTTTCAGATTGTTGTTCCAGCTTGGAATCGAACCACCAGTGGTAGCCATCCTGCGCTAGCAAAGCATCGGACTCCGCTGGCCCATAAGTACCAGCCGCATAATGATGAAGAGGAACCTGATTTTCCGCGAAAGCTTCCAAAATAGGCTGAACCCAAGCCCACGACATTTCAACTTCATCCCAATGGGCAAAAAACGTAGGGTTGCCATTCAAAGCATCATGAATCAAATTTTCATAAGCTTCTGGAAGCTCTTCCTTGTTCGGGTGAAAATCGATTTGAATCGGCTTGAATTCACCATTTTGCTGCGAATCCTTGGAATTGAGCTGAAGCGTAATGCTTTCATTAGGGCTCATTTCAATGACGAGCAGATTCGGAGCCACACCCTCCTCGTTTTCGGAAGGCGCTTGTTTTAAAGGCTCTTTAAATTCAATGACGATTCGCGTCGATTTTTCCTTCATTCTTTTGCCGGTACGAATGTAGAATGGAACGCCCCGCCAAAAGAAATCATCAATTTGCAATTTAGCTGCGATAAAGGTGTCATTCATCGAAGTTTCAGCAATCCCCGGCTCGGACCTATAACCAACAACCGGCTTGCCCTGAATGCTGCCAGCGCTGTATTGTCCGCGAATGACGCTCAGTCCAACATCTTTCTTTTGCAGCGGTTCAAGTGCTTCCATCACCTGTTTCTTCTTAGAACGAACCTTTTCCGGATCGCTCTTCTGCGGCAGCTGGATCGCCGTCATCATAAGCAATTGCAGCAAATGGTTTTGGAACATGTCTCTTAGTGCGCCGACATGATCGTAATAACCGGCTCTTTCCTCTACACCGACCGTTTCATTCGCTGTAATTTGCACATTGGCAATGTAATGATTGTTCCACAGCGCCTGAATGACCGGGTTCGTCTGCTGCAAAGCCTCAAGACGCTGCACCATCGGCTTGCCGAGATAATGATCGATCCGGAAAACTTCTTTTTCCTCGAAAGATTGGCTAAGACTTGCATTCAAATCGCGAGCAGATTGCAAATCATGGCCGAAAGGCTTCTCAATGACGAGGCGCTTCCAGCCCTGTGCAGAGCCAAGCCCGCTTGCCTGAATGTTGGATGCAATCGTTTCGAAAAATTCAGGCCCAACCGACAAATAAAACAGGCGATTCGGGGCAAGATTTAAAGCTGCTTCCCGCTGTTCAATCATTTGAAGCAGCTTCTGGTAATCTTCCGTATGGTCTATGTTCAGAACTTGGTAACGGAATGCTTGTAAAAAAGCTTTCACGCTTGCCTCGTCCTTTATTTCCCGTCTGGAAAAATCACGGAGAGATTGCTCGACATTTGCCTGAAAGGTTTCATGCGTCAGCTCTCTACGTCCAAGGCCAATCAAGGAGAATGCTTGCGGCAGTTTCTGCTCGATGAACAAATTATACAAAGCGGGGTAGATTTTTCTTTTTGCTAAATCCCCTGTCGCTCCAAACAACACAAAAGTGGTTGGCTCCATCTTCCTTTCTCCTTCCCATTCGTTAGCTATGGTTTCTTTTTCTTAGTTACACTATAATACGTTTAGGGGTCATACAAGTAATTAATATATTTAAGAGGAGGTATAGACGACATCTATGATCAATAATTACGAATTATATAAGGTTTTTTATTGGGCCGCTAAAACAGGCAGCTTAACGAAAGCCGCTAATGCGCTGTACCTCACCCAACCGAGCGTCAGCCACGCCATTAAGCAGCTGGAAAACAGCTTCGGCATCACATTGTTTTATCGAAATTCCAAAGGGGTTGCGCTAACGCAGGAAGGTACGATTTTGTACTCCTACATCGAGCA
>NZ_JBCNGR010000094.1:0-5770 GCF_050481745.1 Paenibacillus algorifonticola
TATAATCCAGCATTTCCAAAATCCGCTGCTGCTTGGCCGGATCAATCTTGGCATTAATGACAATTTTATTCGTCATGGCCGTGGTCTGGGTTGCTTGCTTGCCTTCAGGCCCCTTCGGAGGCAGCAGCTGTACCAATTCCGCCTCAGGAATCAGCTTCGTAAGCGTCGGGATCGTTGCTGAATACAGCTCGTTTGGAACGATTGCGGTAATTCCTGTCTTGCCGGATTCTAGTTTAGCGAGGCTGTCCTTTATCTTATTGGCTGGGAAATCCTTGTCCAGAACCCCCTCGCTATAGGCTTTATTCATAAAAGTCGCAAACGCTTTCAATTCATCTGTTTGAAGCTGCATCGGAACCAGTTGCCCGTCAATATCGCTCCAATCATTTCCTAAACCGAACGCGCCCACCAAAGGTTCGATATTAACAAAACGGTTATTCACAATACCAAACGAAAATCCGGTCGTATCAGTCTGGCCGTTTCCATCAGGATCCTGTGTTGCGAACGCTTTGGCCACCTCGTAGAATTCATCCACAGTAGTTGGAGTTTGGAGCTTTAACTTATCCAGCCAATCCTGACGAATTGCCAAGGAGTCACGCGTTTCCGTAGTGTAATAAGGAAGCCCATAATAGCTGTCCTTTGGGTTCATAATTTCCAGACCTTCAGCACCCAAATGCTGCGATAGGTTGGCGTATTTGCCCAACTCCTGCTTGACGTCCATAAAAATGCCTCTATCCCGCCACTTGTTATATTCCTGCTCCAGAACCATAAACACATCTGGGAACTCATTGGATGCGGCCATTACATTCAATTTCTGCGCATAAGTATCGTAGGGAACCCATTGAATTTTCAAGTCTATATTGAGCTTTTCATTAATAGCTTTCAGAACAGGATGGTCCTCCGGCCATCCTCCGCCGGCAAAGCTGAAAGTCATCAGCTCAATACTCATCGGTTCCTTTGCGGACTCCGTTCCCTTCTCCTCTCCCTTTACTGTAGTCGTCCCTCCCTGTGAGCAGCCTATAACGCCAACCATTATTGCTGCAATCAATAAAAGCGCTTTCCATTTCTTCATGCTTAAGCCCCCTTCAATCCTCTAGATGATATTTACACTTATAAAGTTAACGCAATTTCGAATCTTTAACCTTACCCAATCTTTTTGTTTATAGTCTTATTTTTTTAAAATATACGATAAGGAACCCGAATACTGACTACACTGCCTCTTCCAGCAAATGAATGCACAGAAACGCCATATCCTTCACCGTATTTGAGCATCAAACGGGCGTGGACATTGGCCAGGCCAATAGAGCCCTGCATTAACGTCTCTTCATTGGTTATACGATTGTTGAATTGTTCCTCAAGACTAAGCAGCTTCTGCTCCGATACCCCGGCTCCGTTATCAGCAATTTCAATAATCAGATCTTGCTCTGTTGTATAGGCGGTAATAATAATCGCTGCATCTCCGCCCTTTGGTTCAACCGCGTATTTCACTGCATTTTCTACTATCGGCTGAATACTAAGTTTAATAATCGGACATTTCAAAAACTTTTCGTTAACCCGGACGCTGCTTTCAAATTTTTTCGGATAGCGAATGTGAATAATCTCAAGGTATTTGATTAACGAGTCCAATTCTTCACTTAGTGTTACCTCTTCATACGACCAGCGGGAGGCATAACGATAAACATCCGCTAGGTTATGCGAAATTTTCTCGATAAGCGGAACATCGTTTAAATAGGCAATACTTTTAATAATATCCAGGGTGTTATAAAGCAAATGGGGGTTAATTTGGTTTTGAAGCGCGCGAATCATAGCTTCGCTTTGCCGCAGCTGAAGCTCCACCTCTTTCACTCGATATTCTGATAGCGTTTGCATTAAGTCCGTTAATTGCTCGACCATTTTGTTAAAGCTTGTAATCAAAACTTCGAATTCCATAATGTTCGATACTTTTTTAGCTCTAACATTCAAATTGCCCATCGAAACCGATTCCATTAAAGACTTTAAGTGCTTGATCGGATTGATAAATTGACGAAGCAGCAAGGGAACCGCAACCATAATACTGATCGAAATTATTATAAAGGTGATGATCGTCGACTTTATGGCTGAATTTAAGCCGCTGGCCATTTCCACGTATGGCACAATAGAGTTGATATTCCAGCCGGTGTAAGAGGAATCGCCCGTGGCAACTAAATAATCCTCCCCATGAAAATTCCTTAAGTGCATCCCTTCCGTTGAATCGGGAAGCAAATCATTTAAAGGAGTCTGGCTTAACGACTTCCCTACCCACTCTTTATTGGGATGATACACAACTGAATTTTCTTCTGAGGTAATAAAAAAATAGCCCGTCTTGCCAAGCCGGGATTTATCAAAGGTTGCCTCGATCTCAGCCAATGAAAACTGCAGCACCAGATTGCCTATCATGTCAGTCGTTTGCTTGCTATAGATCGGGATCAGCATGCTTAATACAAAAGGGCCTGTACCTGCCAGCCGGTCCGTAGGCAAAACTCTGATCGTCGTAGACGGCACAGCAGCATACCAGAATTGTGATGCGTTTGAGCCCGATATGGACCTATAATCATTTAACGATAAAATCCTCTTATCGTTTGCAACCAGGAAAATGTTAAGCATTTCAGGAAAATTGAAAGATACATACGTTTTCATTTCCATCTCAATGCCTCTTATATCCTCTGCGGTAGGCTCGTATTCTCCAATCAGCCAATTTTGAACCAAATCCGTATTGATCAGTGTATTCGTTGAATTTTTCATTTGCTTAAAATAAAACTCCAAATGGTGATTGAGGCTATCTGTCGATTGTTTGGTAATGGTTACAAAGTCGTCTTCGACAGCCTTGCTGTAATAATAGTGGGATAAAGAGGCAATCAAGCCAATGGACAGCAGACTCAGCCCGAAAAACAACATAATCATTCTGTGCTTGATGGATTTGAACGGAAACATTGTGCGCTTCATAAGCCAAGGCTCCTCCTGTACTCATTTGGGGACTGATTCATGATGCTTTTGAATAAGCGATTGAAATAGGGAAGCGTTCCGAACCCCACCATTTCAGCAACCTCATAAACTTTTAAATCAGGCTCCAATAGCAGCTGTTTCGCCTTTTCAATTCGATAAAGATTCAAATAATTGACAAAGGAATCTCCGTTGCTCTGCTTGAACAGCACACAAAATCGGGACACGCTGAGCTCCACATACTCTGAAATGTGGGTAAGCGTAATTTCATTCACATAATTTTGCTGGACATATTCGTATACCCGCTTCATAAGCAAACGATTTTTGTTGCTGGCCTGAGAAACATGAAGCGTTCTAGACCATTCCTCAAGCAATTTATAAAAATATTGTTTGACCACTTCCTGGTCTTTATTATGCTCATAGTCCGTCATTTGATAGCCGGATATTATGCTTTCAAGCTGCTCATTTAATTTATTTGATAAAATGCGAAAGAGGCCCGACATCACTCCTGGATTCGGTGTTTTCAATTTCATAATGAACTGGATAATATCCGTCACCTCCCGGATCAGCCTTTGATGATCCCAAACCTCTATATTTTCTACGAACCGCTGGATTTTATGGAGAGGCTCATGCAAATGATGCGAGTTTTGCAACCGTTCGACCGATCTTTGAAGAGCGCGTTTTAGATCCTCTGCTGCTACCGGCTTTAATAAATATTCTGTTGCTCCGTATCGCATTGCCTGTTGGGCATAATTGAAATTCTCATATCCGCTGATGACAATGGGGACGATCGACAGTTTGTATTCGTCACATTTTTGAATAAGTGAGAGGCCATCCATATGCGGCATCACAATATCTGTAATGATCACATTAGGCCAAAACTCATTAACGAGATTCCACGCTTCCTTGCCGTCATTTGCCTCAGCTACGACTTTAAACCCCAAATCGAAACGCTCTATCATTTCAACAATCGCAGTTCGAATCCACATCTCATCTTCAGCTACTAGTATTTGAAACATGACTTCACCTCAGGAGTAAGAATATAATGCCATTCATGGCTGTTGTTCGATAGATACACTGCACTGTTGCAGCCCGCTAAGCCCGCCAGCATGTATCCCTCGAGCTTATATTCTAACTGTATTGCCTGAATCAGTACACCATTTTGATGAATGTCCATTGGCATAGCAAAAAGGACGACATTCCCCCGTCGTCCACTCGCAGCGGGCTATCGTCCTTATTTTTGTCAGATTCAACAAAAGGCTGACCTCACCCATGTGAGGCCAGCCTTCGCTTTCTTTCCATTTACTCATTAATTACTTACGAATTACTTATTCGTTATTTTCCATCCATTGGAAATGGAAGCTGCCTTGTTGATCCAAACGCTCAAACGTATGCGCTCCAAAATAATCGCGCTGTGCTTGCAGCAGGTTAGCCGGCAGTCTTTCTGTACGGTAGCTGTCATAATAAGCTAGTGCCGATGCGAAAGCAGGAACTGGAATCCCTCTTGTTACGGCAATCGCAATCACTTTTCTCCATGCTTCTTGGTAGTTATCTACGATGCCGCCGAAATAATCATCGAGGAACAAGTTTTTCAGTTCCGGATCACGATCATACGCATCTTTAATGTTTTGCAGGAAGCCAGCACGAATAATGCAGCCGCCACGGAAAATCATTGCGATACTGCCGTAGTTCAGGTTCCAGTTGTACTGGTCAGAAGCAGCGCGCATTTGCGCAAAGCCTTGGGCGTACGAAGCGATTTTGCTCGCGAATAGCGCTTTGCGGACCGCTTCAATAAACTCTTGCGCATCGCCGTCATAGCTTGATACCGCAGGGCCATTCAGCTTCTTGCTTGCTGCTACGCGCTCCTCTTTCATCGCAGAGATAAAGCGCGAGAATACGGATTCGGTAATGATCGACAATGGAACGCCGAGATCAAGCGCGCTTTGGCTCGTCCATTTGCCCGTTCCCTTTTGGCCTGCAGAATCCAGGATCACATCGACCATCGGCTTGCCTGTAGCTGGGTCTGTTTTCGAGAAAATGTCAGCTGTAATTTCGATCAAATAGCTGTCAAGCTCGCCATTGTTCCATTCGGTGAAAATGTTATGCAGCTCAGTTGTGCTTACGCCGAGTACATCTTTCAACAAATGATAGGCTTCGCCAATTAGCTGCATATCGCCATACTCGATGCCGTTGTGCACCATTTTCACATAATGTCCAGCTCCGCCTTCGCCAATATAAGTGGAGCAAGCATCGCCATTCACTTTCGCAGAAATAGCCGTCAAGATCGGCTCAACGAGCTCATATGCGTCTTTTTGACCGCCCGGCATAATCGCCGGACCTTTAAGCGCGCCCTCTTCGCCGCCGGAAACGCCCGCTCCAATAAAGCGGAAGCCTTTAGCCGAAAGCTCTTCATTTCTTCTTTGCGTATCAGGGAAATATGCGTTGCCGCCATCGATCAATATGTCCCCTTGGTCTAGAAACGGCACAAGCTGATTAATCGTATCATCTGTTGGCGCGCCTGCTTTGACCATAATTAAAATTCTGCGAGGTGTTTCAAGCGAATTTACAAACTCTTCGACGCTGTAAGCACCAACAAAATTTTTACCTTTCGCTTCTTCCAGAAGCTCATTTGTTTTTTCTGGGGAACGGTTGAATAAAGCAACCGAGAACCCTCTGCTTTCAATGTTTAAAGCGAGGTTTTTGCCCATAACGGCAAGACCAACGACGCCAATTTGCTGTTTGCTCACGGAAATCTGCCTCCCAATCCTATTCAAGCTCTTTTTATATAAGCGTAAACGGCTGTCGCCGTCCTCTG
>NZ_JBCNGR010000095.1:0-6950 GCF_050481745.1 Paenibacillus algorifonticola
GGTGAGCAATATACAAGCGGGCAGTTCGATTCCATCATTCATGACATGGAGAGCATCAAGAGCAAGCAGGCTGCCTTCGAAAATACAGAGCAGATGCTGCTGAGGCTCTGCCAGGACTTGCTCGGGCGGGAGCTCGGTGTTCACGACCATTTTAATGAAAGCGGAGGCAATTCGCTTATTCTCACCCAGCTTTCCGATGAGCTGGAAAAATGGCATGGCTGCAGCGTATCCGTTCCTGACCTGTACAAATATCCGACGATCGCTAAGCTGACCGCGTTTATCGACCGCGGCGGCAGTCTAAGCCTGCCATCCGTCGGTATGGATGAAGCCTACTTTAACAAGGAGGGCAGCCAGGTCGTTTCAGCCTTTGAGGCTGAGCTGGATAGCGAAACATGCAGGGTGCTCCAAGCAATAGCCGATGAGGCGAAGACGGATCTCAAGCATGTCCTGTTGTCTGGCTTTCTCTATTTGCTGAAGCTGGCATCCGGTGAGGACCCGATTCATGTTCAAGTGGCGGCTGATGAAAATCAGTTCCGCTCGCTGACCATCGATTTTGCAGAGGTGAATTCCTTTGAGACGCTGATTGAACTCGCTGCAACGAAGCTGGAAGCCCGCAACGGCAATGGTGATGACAATGGGGACGGCGATGAATCCGTCTATGCCGCAAAGGATTTGGATCGCATTCAGCAAAGTGAGGAGCTTCGGATTTTGCCGCTCTTCGTTATTCATGCTGATGGCTCATCCACGCAAGGCCAATGGCTTGAAGTGTTTGATCTTGTGATCGAGCTTGCAGAATACGATGAGCAAGTCGAGGTGCTGTGCAGCTTTAACTCCCGAAAACTGAAGGAGCACAAAATAAAGGAGCTTTTTACCCAATACATGCTGTTGCTCGCTGACATCGTGAAGAATAGCGATAAGGTTTCGGTCTAGCGAACCGCTGAAGAACAGGGGGATGAAGTTGAAGACGAAATCGCCGGATTTGACGCAATTGCGTCTAAGAAGCCAGGACGAACTGCCAACGGCAGCTATAAAGGAAGTGAGCAACCATGACATTGCCATCATCGGCATTTATACGCGTTTTCCAAATGCCCGCAATACAGAGGCGTTCTGGCAAAATATTAAAAATGGGGTAAGCTGCGTCACGAAATTTCCGGACAAGCGCCGGGAGGATGCTGATCGGTTTGTCAGATTTTCTGGTAAATCAGAGATTCCTTACTCAAACGGTGCTTATCTCGAGGATATTGACGCATTTGACTATTCATTCTTCAACATTCCGCCTAAGGAAGCGCTGCTGATGAATCCTCGTCAGCGTGTATTTCTGGAGGCAGCATGGAATGTGTTTGAAGATGCAGGATATGGGCCGCAGCAGCTTTCTGGCAGCAACATCGGGGTGTATGCCGGCCATATCGGAGACGTTGAAAGCTATGTATACCGGGAGATGATTGAAGCCGTTGATCCCTCTTTGATATCGGCAGCGATGCCGGGAAATTTGTCTTCCATTATTCCGAGCCGGATTTCCTATTTGCTTAACCTTAAAGGGCCAAGCATGACGGTGGACACCGCGTGTTCATCCTCGCTTATTGCTGTCGATCTGGCTTGCCAGGCGCTTCGCAAGGGAGACTGCGAAATGGCGATTGCTGGTGCAGTCCGCATTAACCTGCTTCCGCAAAACAAAAATCATGCGAAGCTGGGAATCGAGTCTACGGACGATGAAACCCGCGCCTTTGACGACGAAGCTGACGGATCGGGAATGGGGGAAGGCGCCGCCGTTGTTCTGCTTAAGCCCCTTAGCAAAGCTAAGCGCGACGGCGATTCTATCTATTGCGTTATTAAGGGCAGTGCGGTGAATCAGGATGGCGCTTCCATGGGAATTACGGCTCCAAATCCGTCCGCTCAAACAGCCGTTCTAAATAAGGCTTGGAAGGAAGCGGGTATCGATCCAGCAACGCTTGCCTATATCGAAACACACGGTACGGGGACTAAGCTCGGTGACCCGATTGAGATCGAAGGAATAAGCAAAGCATTCGCAAAATATACGGACAAAAAACAGTTCTGCGCCATCGGGTCCGTGAAGACGAATATCGGCCATCTATATGATTGTGCAGGAATTGCGGGACTTATTAAAGCCGCGCTGGCGCTAAAGCATCAGCTGCTTCCGCCAAGCCTTCACTTTAAGACGCCAAATAAACAAATTCCGTTTATTGATTCGCCAGTATACATAAACACGTCACAGAAGCCATGGGCTCAAGGAGAGGCGCCAAGGCGCTGCGGTGTCAGCTCATTCGGCTTGTCTGGTACCAATTGCCATGTCGTGCTGGAAGAATATATCGCTCAGCCCGCGAACGCTGAACAGGTGGTTGGCGCGCCAGAGCAGTCTTATATCATTCCGTTATCGGCAAAAAGCGAGGAAGCGCTGCATACGCTGCTTCTCCATATGGGCGAATATTTTGAAGGGGAAAATCGGGCGAGCCTTAAGGATATTAGCTTTACGCTGGCAGCAGGGCGCGATCATCATCCGCTTCGTCTTGCTTTTATTGCCGCAGATATCGGGGATCTGAAGCAGAAGCTGCATCAGCTAATCGCAGGTCGGCAGCATTTAAAGAGCTTGGATGTTCCCTGGCTCTCTTGCGGCACAGCGAAGCCGGAAGGCGATCATGCACATTTTGCACAGCTAGCCGAGCAGCTTGTCAAACAGTTGAAAACCGCTGCCGTATTTGAGCACCCGGAGCTGCTCCGGCAAATCGCAGAGCTGTACACAGCTGGGGCAGCCATTGGATGGTCCGCTATGTACAGAGGAAGCAGAGCCAAAAGGGCGCATATCCCCGTTTATCCGTTTGAGCGGAAGCGCAGCTGGCTGCAAATTCCAGGGTCTGCACCTGCTGAACGTGCAAACGCACTCTTTTACACGATGAAGTGGATGGAGGAGGCGGCGGATCAACGCACCCGCACCATGCGTGGAGAAACGGTCCTTATTTTGGGAGAATGGCAGCAGCTTACCCAGCAGCTAGAGGAGGAAGGCGTTCATTGCATTCAGGTTAAACGGGGGACACACTATCAGGTGGTTAGCCCGGACTCCTACATGATCAGCAAGAAAGAGGAAGATTACGACAAACTGACGGAAGCACTTAAACATGTGAAGTTTACGAAAATACTGCATCTGCTTTGCTGCAACGGACCGGATGAGGTGATGTCGGCAGAGCAGCTAAGTGAAAGGCAAAGCTTAGGTGTGTACAGCTTGTTCCACTTGACTAAAGCACTCCTGAGTGCCGGCGTTGGGCATAAGCATGAAATCATTATCGCAGCCGACTATGTGAACCGGGTTACCGGTGAAGAAGCGTGCTTGAAGCCAGAAAACTCGCCACTATTCGGTTTGGGTAAAGTCATTGGCATTGAATACCCGCATATTACTTGCAAGGCGATAGATATGGATGCTTCGACAACTGCCCGCGATGTTATTTCAGAGCTGGGCCGCTACAAAACGACCTATCAAATTGCCTTTCGGGATGGCAAGCGCTTTGCAGAAATCATGGAAGAGACCGATGTTGAGCAATTGGCTGATGATCCCGTGTCCATTAAGGAGGAAGGCGTTTACGTCATCACAGGCGGCGCTGGAAACCTCGGGCTGCTTACGGCAAAACATTTGGCATCCAAAGGGAAAATAAATCTGGCGCTGTTAAACCGTACTCCGCTGCCGAAGCAGGAGGACTGGCCCTCATATTTGGAGCAGGATGGCGGATCACAGCTGCATGACACCATTAAGAAGCTGCAAGAAATTGCTGCTACTGGAGCACAGGTAGAGTGCATCTCGCTTAACGTTACCTCCTTGGACGAAATGAGCGCCACCATGGGGAGGCTGCGGCAAACGTATGGGAAAATAAATGGTGTCATCCATGCGGCCGGCGTAGCGGGCAGAGGCTTTCTCATCCGCAAGGATACAGCCGTATTCGAGGAAGTACTGAATCCGAAAGTGATGGGTACCTGGATTTTAGATAAAGTCACGGAGCAGGATGAGCTCGACTTCTTTGTTTTATTTTCATCAGGTGTTGCCCTTGTTGGCGAGATGGGACAAGGCGATTATACAGCTGCAAACTGCTATCTGGATGCTTTTGCTGATTATAGAAGAAAGCTAGGCAAGCCTGCTCTTTCCATCAACTGGGTCGTTTGGGATGGGGCACGAATGGGAGAAGGAACGAGTGAAACGATCGACAGCATTTTCAAAACGCTGCCCGCAACAATAGCGCTTCAAGGCTTCGATAAAGTCGTCAGCAAGGATATCACCCGTGTATTAATTGGGGAAGTCAACACGTCTAATCCGAGCGGTTTGGAGCTGTTCAGCAAAGATGTATTCCATTTGCCAGAAAAGCTGCGAGCTATCATGTTTAGTGACAGCAGCAGTGAGCGGGCTGTTCAAAGCAAGCCGCTGCCCATGAAGGAAGCGAAGGTGAAGCTGTTAGGCAGCAAAAACGGCACCTACTCCGAAGTGGAGCAGACGCTGGCGGGCTTGTACCGGGAAGTACTCGGATACGAGGAACTGAGCATTCACGATACGTTCTTCGAGCTAGGTGGAGATTCGGTGCAGCTGCACCGGCTGCATAAGCTTGTAGATCAGCGGTACACGGGACAAACCTCCATCGCCGATTTGTTTGCATACGCTTCAATAGCCAAGCTGGCGTCATTTTTGACTAGGGAAGACAACAAAGCAGTCAACAAAGTAGTCAATCGCAGTACCTCTGCTGTGCATGTTCCTGCTACCCATGATGATGATATCGCGATAATCGGAATGTCCGCGCTGTTTCCAGGAGCGGATACGGTTGACCAATATTGGACGAACATCAGCAATGCCGTAGATTGCACAGGGCCTATCCCGCAAGAGCGGCGCGCATACGCAGACGATTATCTGGCAGCTATAGGGCAAGCTCCAGATGGACATCCCGGCTATATGGACTGCGCTTTTGTGGAAGGTATTGATGAGTTTGATTATCGGTTTTTCCGAATATCACCCAAGGAAGCTAATTTGACGGACCCGTGCCAGAGGGTGTTTATGCAGAAGGCGTGGCATGCCATTGAGGATGCGGGGTATGGGGGAGATAAGCTGCGCGGCAGCCGAACAGGCATTTATGTCGGATTTGCCAACATTATTCGCGATTCGTATCAGAAGATGCTTACCGATGTCGATCCCGTCATGATGTCTGAAGCTATTGTCGGCAACGTATCAGCGATGCTTCCAAGCCGCATTTCCCATTTGCTGGATTTGAAGGGACCGACCATGGTCGTGGATACCGCCTGCTCCTCCTCCTTAGTTGCTGTGCATCTGGCGAGCAATGCGATCCGGGGCGGCGACTGCGATATGGCAATCGTTGGCGGTGTAAAGCTGTTTCTCATTCCGCTCGATCATGAGCACAATAAAATCGGCATTGAATCCACGGATGGAAAAACACGCGCATTCGACGCCTACGCCGATGGCTCAGGCAGCGGCGAGGGGACAGCGGCCATTATACTCAAGCCGCTTAGCAAAGCCAAAGCGGATGGCGACCATATCCATGCTGTCATTAAAGGGAGCGCCATCAATCAGGACGGCGCATCGATGGGCATCACCGCGCCAAATCCAGCTGCACAGACGGACGTTATTACGCGGGCGTGGGAGAAAGCGGGCATTCATCCGGAGTCGATTGCTTTTTTCGAAGCGCATGGAACAGGTACTGCGCTTGGCGATCCGATCGAATTCAGCGGGCTGAAGCAGGCAATCGAGACTTTTACGGACAAAAAGCAGTTTTGTGCAATTGGTTCGGTTAAGTCGAACATCGGCCATCTGAATGAAGGGGCTGGAATGGCTTCCATTATAAAAGCTGTCATGACGCTCAAGCATCGCGAAATACCGCCGACCCTTTACTTCCAGACGCCGAATCCGAAAATCGACCTGCAGGATTCACCGTTGTTCATCAACGCCCAATCAAGAAAATGGGAAAATGAAGAGCAGCCGATGAGAGGGGCGATCAGCTCTTTTGGCCTAAGCGGCACGAACTGCCACATGATTATTGAGGAGTACAGACCAGAAGCAGCTGCACCGGAAGTAGCAGAGGAGTCGAAAGGTTCGGCTCAACTATTGACCTTGTCCGCGGCCAGCAGAGGATCGCTTATACGGTTGGCGGGGCAGTATGCTGACCGCTTTGTGGATGGCAACGTCGGGGCACTTGCTGATATTTGCTATACGGCGAATACGGGAAGAGGACATTATTCGCACCGCCTTGCCCTGATCGTCGCTGATGCGGCTGACCTGTCTAGGAAGCTAAAGCTTTTGGCCGAGCAGGACACCTTTAGCCCGCTTCTGATGGAGGGTGTTTATTACGGCGAATACCGAGCGGTAAGCGACGAGCGCAGTATTCGCAGCCCAGGCGACATTACAGAGACGAGAAAAAGCGAGCTTGGGCGAGAAGGAGAATTTGCCGTCTTGGCATTGGAAAATGTCCCCGCGCTGGAGCGTACCGAAGCGCTGAAGCAGCTATGCCAGCTTTATGTTCAAGGTGCAGATATCCCGTGGGAGCAGCTCTATGCGGAACAGACCCACGCCAAAGTTCAACTGCCAGTTTATCCGTTTGAGAGGACGAAATGCTGGGCGGAATTTCCCAAGTTTGCGAAGCAAGCTTTGCTCAAGGCAGCTTCCGTTGACGCTTCTGCTGAAGATATGAAAAAACAGCCAGCCTCCTTTACGATGAGCTGGAAACAGCAGGCGCGGTTAGCCGTTTCTTCGGCAGAGCCCGCTGCTGGTGTGACGGTTATCGTCAAGGAAAGCGAAGGCTTTGCTGACCGTTTGGCCAGCGCGTTAAGAGATCAAGGCAGGCAGGTGCTGTTAGCGGAGAGTCCTGATTTGTCCGCCGCTACTGAAGAGATGGGTGCGATTGAAGAAAAATGGCTGAACCGTTATTGCCAGCTATTTCAGGAGAAAGCAGAGC
>NZ_JBCNGR010000096.1:0-3155 GCF_050481745.1 Paenibacillus algorifonticola
TGGCGGAGGAGCAGCAACCTTTTCACCAAAAAGCCGAGCTGCATTTGAATCTGAAGCATTCGCTAGTGCGACATTGCTGACGCTCAAGGATGATGAGCGGATCCAACCGTTTAACGATTTATTTTACAAGGAGTGTTTCTATCACTCGCTGTTTCCCGTTCTGTCCTACTACCAGCAAAGCCTGCTGCCGATTCTCGCCAATGATACGGTTATCTATCGATATGATGAGGATACGGTTCACTTTCAGGTAGAATACGCAGCGGCAAAGCCAATAGAGCAGCTTTTGCTTGGAATAGGCATTCGGACAGAGACGAGAACGGTTGGCCATTCCGTAATCGAGGAGCTCAAGCAAGCTGTCCTTAGCAATAAGCCGGTTATTGTGCGAATCGACTGCTACTACGCCTCAAACCGGGCTGAAACGTACAAAAAGCAGCATTGGCCGCATTCATGGCTCGTATTCGGCTTTGATGATAGCAAGCAGATGTTCGGCGTCGTAGAGCATGACCATATCGAAAGGCTAACCTATGAGAAAAGATGGGTGAGCTATGAGGATGCGCTGCAGGGGCATCTTGGCTATATGGACCATTTTGGAAGCGAAATACCTGTTTATTATGAATTTTCAGCTATCCATTCCGATGATGTAGGGCCTGAAAAGGATAGCTTGCTAGAAGCGACTGAAAAGATTGTTTCCCCCGCCGCACATCGGCAGCAGCTTCTAGACAGCAGTATGCAGTCTCTGTACAGCTTTTTGGAAAAGGTTAAACAAGCGCTGCGGGATGGGCAGTTGATCAAAGATTATGGCGAAAGCTTGCTTGATACGCTTAATCAAATCGTAAATGCCAAGCTCGTGGACCTATATCGCTATGAGAAATTAGCCGGTGGGTATATTCAGCTGCAAAGCGCAGTTGAAGAGAGCCTTGAAGTTTGGAAGCAAATTCGGGCCCTAGTGGCAAAAGCGGTGTTTGCCGCCAAATTAAGCGCGCAATCTGCCGTTATGCTGAACCAGCAGCTGGATTCGGCACTCGCGCTGGAACGCGAATACGCGGCAATGCTTGTGGGTATGCATTCCCAGATGTTTGAGCTGGAAGGTACCCGATCGACTTACTAGACAACATTTTGCTAGCTAATAGGAAGGCCGTCTTGCTGCCTGGCTAGCTAGCTAGGGAGCAGGCCTATTAAAATCTAATGAAGAAGGAAGTGGAGATCGCTGTGAAAATCGGGGTAATCGGAGCAGGTGTAATGGGAAGAGGGGTTGCCCAAGCGCTCGCCCAATCAGGTTTATTCGTTGTATTGGTCGATATTGAGCATGCGAAGCTTGAACAGGCGAGGGAGGAAATTGCCACCCAGCTGCGATTCCGTGGGTTGTTCGGCTCCTCGGGAAACTTGGAGCCTTCTGAGCAAATTATGGACCGTATCGCGTTTACGACGGAGCATCATAATCTCAGCGACGTCAGCTTTGTCATCGAGAATGCGACGGAAAATTGGGAAGTCAAAAGCGGCATTTATGAGCTTATTGATGGCATCTGCCAGCCAGAATGCATTTTTATGATTAATACCTCCTGTATCTCCATTACAAAGCTGGCGGCTGTGACGAAGCGTGCACCGCAAGTGATCGGCACTCATTTCATGAATCCGGTGCCTGCCAAAAAAACGGTCGAGGTCATTCGGGGCTTTCATACCTCTGAGGAATGTATCCGAGCGGTCGATAGGCTTATGGGCAGCATGGGCAAGGAAATGATCGTCGTTAACGACTATCCGGGCTTTGTATCCAATCGGATTTCCCACCTGTTTATGAATGAAGCTGCTTATGTCGTGCAGGATCAGGTGGCGTCGGCGGAGGAGGTCGATGAAATTTTTAAAAAATGCTACGGACATGCAATGGGGCCGCTCGAAACGGCTGACTTGATCGGTCTGGACACGGTCGTGCATTCCTTAAATGTCCTATATGAAAGCTATCAGGACTCGAAGTTCCGATGCTGTCCACTGCTTAGGAAAATGGTCGACGCGGGGCTTCATGGCCGCAAGAGTGGTCAAGGGTTTTATACGTATTAATGCATGCTAATGCGTGCTAATGACTGGATTTTGTAATAGATTAACCCGAATCGGGATGAGGAGAGTGCCAATAATGGAAGAAATGAAAGTTAAAATCAAGAAGTTTTTATCACGGTTTTTCCGCAAGCATGAGCTTGGGGATGATGAGGATATTTTCGCACTAGGATTTGTCAATTCCCTGTTCGCGATGCAGCTGGTTATGTTTCTGGAGAAGGAATTTGCGCTTACTATCGATAGCCGTGACATGGATTTGGACAACTTCCGCACCATTAATCGGATGGTCAGTCTGATTCAAGAGAAAGCAGCGGTCGATCAGCAGTCTTCGCAAGTATCGGGAGGTTAGAGATGAAAATTGAACTGACTCCGGAACAGGAAAATTGGCAAAATGAGTTCAGCGCGTTTGTTGATAGCGAGATGGTTCCGCTAGCTGATCTGAATGACAGCGAGGAGCGTATCCATCCGGATATGCTCAGGAAAATGGCAGAGGCTGGCTATCTGGGATCCATGCTGCCCAAAAAATATGGCGGTATGGAGCTGGATAACGTCACGCTAGGCATTCTTAACGAAGAGGCGGGTCGCGGCTGCTCGTCAGCAAGAAGCTTATTGACCGTTCATGGAATGGTATCCCTTGCGATTTTGCGCTGGGGAACGGAGCAGCAGAAGAGCGAGTGGCTCCCCAAGCTGGCGACGGGCAGCGCTTTGGCAGCATTTGGCCTAACGGAGCCGAACGCTGGCAGCGATGCCAAGAGCATCGCAACAACGGCCGAGTTAGACGGGAACGAATATGTATTAAATGGCCGCAAAAAATGGATAACGGTCGCACAAATTGCTGATTTGTTTCTCATCTTTGCCAAATGCGAGGGCCAGCCAGCGGCATTTCTCGTAGAGCGGGAGCGAATGGGGGTATCGGTATTGCCCATGTCTGGCCTGCTCGGTGCAAGGGGATCTATGATTGCCGAAGTCGTGCTTTCCGACTGCCGAATCCCGCAAGAAAATCTGCTTGGCAAGCTCGGCATGGGACTGACGCATATCGCGCTGCCTTGTCTCGATTACGGCAGGTACACCATAGCCTGCGGTTGCGTCGGTTTAGCGCAGGCCTGTCT
>NZ_JBCNGR010000097.1:0-630 GCF_050481745.1 Paenibacillus algorifonticola
GGCGAATACATGGAAGCATGTTGCGGTAACTTTATCAGGAAGTACCGGTATTCTCTATATCGACGGAGTTCAGGCAGCAACAAATACGGGTATGACGTTTAAGCCTTCCGATCTGGCACCGACGACCAGTGGAAACTTTATTGGAAAATCGGAATGGGCAGGTGATAAATATTTGAAGGGGCAGATTGATGATTTCCGAATCTATAACCGTGTTTTAAGCTCGTCTGAAATTGCTGGCGTAATGAATGGGCAAACATTGGCAACCGTGCCTGCAACGCCAACAGGGGTAACGGCGATAACAGCGGATTACAGTTCAATCAACTTAAGCTGGTCAGCCGTATCAGGTGTAACTGGTTATCATGTCTACATGTCTACTTCTTCAGCAGTGAATGCGATATATACAAACTTAAATTCGGATGCGATTAGCGGAACAACATTTGCCGTCCGTGGATTACAGGCGAATACAACCTACTATTTTAAAGTCAAGGCAGTCAATGCGGTAGGAGATTCAGGTAATTCATCTATTGCTTCAGCAGCAACCCTAAATAATATGCCGGATTCCAGTCTGCTCACTTGGTATAAATTTGACGAAACGAGCGGTACTACGGCTGTGGACTCGTCCGGCTACGG
>NZ_JBCNGR010000098.1:0-2552 GCF_050481745.1 Paenibacillus algorifonticola
CCTTCAGCTGCTATTTTATCAATATTAGGCGACGTATTCCGTTGATAGCCGTAGCAGCCCAAATGATCCGGGCTCGTGGAATCCAAATCCAGAAATAAAATTCTCATGTTATTCTCCCCCGCTAAATAGAATCAAACTTACTGATGTCACAGTCAGTTCCCTGCTCTCTTAACCTTTCACAGAGCCTACGAACATGCCTTTATTAAAATATTTTTGCATAAACGGATAGCATAATAAGAGCGGCAGCGCAGTCGCGATAACAGCAGCCATTTTCACAGGAGGACCATACTCAAAGGACCCGATATGCGTTTCCATCGATGAATCCGATTCCAGCAGCAATTGGCGTAAAAACACTTGAACAGGCCATTTGTTCGAATCATTTAAATACAAAATGGCTGTAAAATAAGAATTCCAATGCATCACGGCATACATCAAAGAAATCGTGACGATGGAAGGCAGAGATAGAGGGATGATGATCCTGAACAGCAGCACCCATTCATTGCAGCCGTCGATTCTAGCCGCTTCCTCCAGCTCCTCTGGAATGTTGGAAAAGAAGCTTCGCATTATAATTAAAATAAAAGGAGCGATTGCACCGCTAAGGAACAGAGCCCAATAGGTATCTATTAATGCAAGCTCTTTCAGAATGAGGTAAGTTGGAATCATGCCCCCGTTAAAAATCATCGTGAACAATACCATAAAGTTGAGAATGCCTCTGCCCTTAAGCCAGCTTTTTGACAAGCCGTAAGCCATTAAGCATGTAAAGACCAAATTAATAATCGTTCCAACTATCGTTATAAAAAAAGTATTGCCGTATGCCTTCAGAAAGCCGTCGCTGCTAAGCAAATAGCCATAAGAATTTAAAGTCCATTCATGGGGGAACAAATAGAAGCCCCGCGACAAATATTCTGCTTTTGAAGAGAATGAGCTAAAGAAAACATAAAGAAATGGCAGCAATACAGCTAACATGGAGAGCACCAATAGCCCATAGATAAGCAGATTGAAAATAATGTCGGATTTTGTGAGCAGCCGTTTATTCATGCTAGTATACCCCCTCTTCGCCATACTTTTTGGCCAGACGATTGGCTAGCATGACAAACGCCAGACCGACGACAGACTTAAATAAACCTACGGCTGTTGTAAAGCTATATTCACCTTGCAAAACGCCTTGTCGGTAAACATAAGTGTCGAATACATCCGAAACCGCCAAATTCAATGAATTTTGCAGCAAATAAATATGCTCGAATCCGGTTTCCATCACTTGGCCTAGTCGAAGAATAAACATAAGTACGATGATTGTACGCAGCGCCGGCAGCGTAATATGCCACATCTGTCTCCATCTCCCCGCTCCGTCCATTACTGCCGCCTCATACAGCGTTGGGTTGACAGAAGCTAGTGCCGCAAGAAAAATAATCGCCCCCCAGCCCATCTCCTTCCAAATATTTTGGAACAAATACAGCGCTCTGAAATAACTGGGGTCTGTCAGAATTTCCAGTCGTGAAAGTCCGTTATCAGCTAAGAGCTTATTAATGCCGCCATCCTGCGTCGCAAAAAGAACGACCGTTACGCCCGCGACAACTACCCAGGAAACGAAGTGTGGAATGTACACAACGGTCTGAACCGTTCTGGCAAACCATTTCACCCTTGCTTCATTTAATAGAACGGCAACGATGATTGGAGCGGGGAAAAAAAGAACTAGATTAAGCCCGCTTAGGATCAATGTATTTTTCAGCAGTCTCCAAAAGTCGGGCTCTGCGAACAAAGCCTCGAAGTGCTGGAATCCAACCCAAGAGCTTTCAAAAACGCCTATAAACGGATCAAAGTCTTTAAAAGCAAGTATAATTCCGCCCATCGGCGCGTAACGGAAAATAAGGAAGTAGAGCAAGCCCGGTGTAATCATAATGTATAGAGGGAACCCGCGTCTCCATGCCTTCTGCACTTATATGTCTCCCCTCACAGTTAAAATATTCTTGCGTGCTTGGAGGATGGGTGTTATATCCATCCCCTTGTTTTCAATGGTCATTTCAGCTTTTGATATTGTTCATTCATTTCTTTAATAATGGCGTCACCGCCGTTTTTCTTCCATGTCTCAGCCGCTTCGTCGATTGCACTGAAAGGAGCTTGTCCTACAATAACTTGTGTCATCGTTTCCATCCATTTCTGCTGGATATTTGCCCCTTTCTTGATCAAGGTCTCACTGCTCAAGCCAGCAGCGGGATTGGACCAGCGGTACTTCTCGTTAGTTTCAAAGAAGCTTAAAATTTTATCGCCCATTTCCTGATTGTCCCATTTGCGAATTTGAATGCCGGGGTCAAATCTGCGGAAAAACCAGATGGACAACAATTGGGGGCGCTCTGTATCAAACGCGCCAAGCTTCTCATACTGATTATCGCCTGTCTTCTTGTAGTGTGTGCCTTCAATACCGTTCTTGATGAGATCATATCCTTCATCCGAGAGCATATAATCCAGCATTTCCAAAATCCGCTGCTGCTTGGCCGGATCAATCTTGGCATTAATGACAATTTTATTCGTCATGGCCGTGGTCTGGGTTGCTT
>NZ_JBCNGR010000099.1:0-4605 GCF_050481745.1 Paenibacillus algorifonticola
ACTAGCGAATGCTTCAGATTCAAATGCAGCTCGGCTTTTTGGTGAAAAGGTTGCTGCTCCTCCGCCATTCGTCCGCCGCAGAAAGCCCCTAATCGTCGGGTAGCGGTAAATCTCCTCGCTTTCGAAGGAAAATCCCGCTTTCTCCAGCTCGACCTCCAGCTTCAACGCTTTTAGCGAATGGCCGCCGACATTAAAGAAGTCGTCGGTTACGCCAATCGTCTCTACCTCCAGCACAGCCCTCCAAATGCGGAGCAGCTTCTCCTCCTGCTCATCTGCTGGCGGCTCGCCGATGGATAGTCCGCTGACCTTTTCATAAGGGCTGGGCAGCTGCTTTCGGTCTATTTTTCCGTTTGGTGTATACGGAAGCTCGCTCAGCGGAATATAGAATGAGGGCAGCATATAATCGGGCAGATGGGAAGCTATTGCGCTTCTTATGTCATCCGCCAACAGCGCCGCCGAGGAAACATAGTAAGCGCAAAGAATGTGGCTTCCTTTGCCATCCTCCTGTGCCATGCATACGGCCGCTTTAATCTGCTCTATGCTTAATAGGGCAGATTCAATCTCGCCCAGCTCGACTCTAAACCCTCTAATTTTCACTTGATGGTCCATGCGCCCCAGAAATTCAATTTCCCCGCCGGGCAGCCTTCGTGCCAGATCGCCTGTCCGGTACATCTTCCCACCGTTTCCATAAGGACATGGAACGAATTTGTCAGCCGTGAGGTCCTCCCGCTTCCAGTAGCCAATCGCTACGCCGTCTCCGGCGATACACAACTCCCCAGCCACACCTTCCGGCAGCAGACGCAGAAGCGGGTCGACAATATACATTTGTGTATTGGCGATAGGTGCCCCTAGCGTTATGCTGCTCGCACTCGTCACATCCTGGACGGAGGACCAAACCGTCGTCTCCGTCGGGCCGTACATATTGTAAATGCTGGCCCCGGAGCACCGTTCCCGAAGCTGGTGAAGCAGCTCATCCGGGAAGGCTTCCCCTCCTACCATAAGCGTCGTTATCTGCTCCAAGCCTGCTTCTGCCGAATTATCGTTCAGCAGCAGTTGAATCCGGGAAGGCGTCGCCTGCAGCAGCTCGATCCGATTATGCGCAAGCCACCGCTGGAGCAAGGCTGGATTATGCTGCTCCTCTTCGCTCGCAATAACAACGACTAGTCCTTGCGTCAGCGGCAAGAGCGTCTCCAGCACGAATATATCGAAGCAGAGCGTCGTGACGGCAGCAATGGTTTTTCCTCCTGAGAAGGCAGGGATTCGGCCCGTAATACCCGTTATAAAATTAACAACAGCCCTGTGCGGAACCAGCACACCTTTCGGCAGGCCAGTAGAGCCGGATGTGTAAATTAAATAAGCGGCATCCTCCGGGTCATTCACATTAGACAGCAGAGGATCGAGTTCTCCATATACCCGAATGTCGTCGAGATTTACGGTTTCCCCCTGAAAATCAACATGGCTGATCAATCCATCCTGTGTAAGCAGGACGCCTGAGCCGCTGTCGACCAGCATATGCCTGATCCGGTCCGGCGGATAAGTCGGGTCAATGGGCATATAGGTGCCCCCGGCCTTCAACACCGCCAAAATCGCGATCATCATTTCGAATGACCGATTCGTCATGACAGCGGCAACTCGGTGCCTTCCAATTCCCATGCTGCGAAGCAGGCAAGCGAGCCGGTCCGAACGATCCTTAAGCTCCCCGTAAGTAAGCTCCCTCCCGCCAAAACGCAGCGCGGTCCAACCCGCGGTATTCATGGCTTGGCTGTCAAACAGCTCATGTACCGTTTTATCCTTTGGATAAGGAATTGCCGCCGGATTAAACCGCTCAAGCGACTCTATTTCCCCCTGTGAAAGCATGCGTATCTGGTTCAGCGGAATATCCGTTTGCTGAATCGCCTCTTCCAGAAAACCGACAAAATGATCAAACATCCGTTCCATATATCGCTGCGAATACATGGAACGTTCATAGAGCAGCTCCAGTTGCAGGCGATCACCCTCCATAATGAAATAAAAGGTAACGGCTGCTTTCGAGTCCTGCATGTATAAAGGGGCATGCAACGTATTTAGGGCAACGACCGTTTTGAAGGCAGGGACTGCTGCTTCGGGATTGTGCTTAAACAGTCTGATGATGGCTTGGAAGGGAATGTGCCTGTACTTCCTTGCCTCCTGCACTGTTTGGCTAACTTTCTGTATATATTCCTTGAACGACAATGCTTCATCGACATGCACCTGCAGGGCGATCAGCTGGTTGGGGGCAGTTTTTTCTACCGTTTGTTGTCCGGATGGCATGCCGGTGGTCACGATCCGCTCCCCTGTATACCGATGAAGCAAATAGAGTACACCTGACAGCAAAAACGCATACAAGCCTTGCTGGGAGTACCTGCATAAGGGCAGCAGCCGTTCGATCAATTCAGGCGGAATCGGGCCTTTGACCAAATCGACCGCTCCCGGGCGCAGACCAGCTTCCTTGAGGTCGCCCTCAAAGGCAGTCGGCTCAGCAGAAGGATCAAGCTTGCTTAGCCAATACTCCCTCTCCTCCTGCCATTTGCCGCTCGAGAGCAGCATATTTTCCGAATAGGAATCCATATCCATTCCCTCCCTTCTTTTCTACATGGTTGATGGGGATAGCCGCCTAAAAATTAAAGGAGATTTCCTCATCATCCTCATATAATGGCATCTCGGTTTTACCGCTGGCCAGTTCAATGTTCTGCAGAAGGATATCGGGCTGCTTGGCAATAGCCTCAAGAATGCTCAAGTAATCCTTCAACATCCGCTCCGCTGTCTGCCGATCATACAGCCGCGTGTTGTACTCCAGCCTCAGCCGAAGCTTTCCGCCTTGCTCCATAGCCTCCAGCGTCAGCTCATAATCGGTCAGATTATAAACTTCATCGATAGAATGGCCAATAGCCCTTTCATCAACAGGAACATTTTGATAAATAAACACCGTATCGAACAGCGGGTGGCGGTTCGCGCTTCGCTTTACGTTCAAATGATGGATCAGCTCGTCAAGCGGGTAATCCTGATTATCGAAAGCCTGCACAGCGTTTGCTTTTATATGTTCCAGACAGCTTAAGAAGGTCAGTTCCTTGCGGGGAGCAACCCGCATCGCCAGCATATTGATGAACATGCCGAGAATTTTGTCCATTTCCCGCTTTGGCCGTCCCGTAACTGGTGATCCGATGACCAGGTCATCTTGCGCGGAATACTTGGACAGCAGTACGGCATAAGCGGCGAGCAGCAGCATATACATCGTCGCTCCATATACGCTTGACTGCTGTTTCAGCTTTTCCGTCAGCTCACGGTCTGCCAGGCTCATGACGATACCGCCCTCAAAAACAAAATGCTCAGGCCTTGGCTGATCCGTCGGCAGCCGCAGCACAGGGATTTCGCCCGCAAACGTCTCTTCCCAGTAAAGCTGCTGGCGCTTCATTTGCTCCGTCTGCATGAAGGAGAGCTGCCATTCCACATAATCCTTGTATTGATACGGCAGGGCGGGCGGCGATTCACCTTTGTACAGCTGAACAAGCTCCCGCATGAAAATTTCCATGGATACGCCGTCCGTAATAATGTGGTGTGCATCGTACAGCAGATAATATTTTTCCTCCTCGACCTTCACGAGGCCAAGCCGGAAAAACGGCGGTTCATTCAAATTAAACGGCTGCTTGAACCGATTCATAATGTCTTTCGCCTCAGCCTCTTCTGCCTCCCAGTAGCCCATCTCGAATGGGACTTGTTCCCTGATTACTTGGACAATTTCCCCATCCATGCTCATAACGGCGGTTCGCAGCACCTCATGCCTGTCAATCATGCGGCGCACAGCCAGCTCCATCCGCTCGGGCTCCACCCGGATGTTCAGCACCGAAACTCTGAACTGATTGGCGCTTGTGAGCTGTGGCTCCCGTTTAAAGCCAAGGAACATGCGCTTCTGGGCATGGGATGCTGGATAGTACGGCTTAACAGCTGCATTCTGGATAGGCGGATACTGGCTCATACGGATTGGGTCCCGACTAGCGGATTGCTTTTGCAGATGCTCCGCCAGTTGAACGACAGTCGAATATTCGAATAGATCACTGATCGTCACCGTTTCGAACGTATGCGTCTCAATCTCGCCCTGGAGCTTCATTAATACGAGTGAATCTGCACCCATTTCAAAGAAATTGTCATAGATATCAATCTCCTCATAACCAAGAACCAGCTTGCAGCATAGGGCAAGCTTCTGCTCCAGCTCAGAGTAGCTGCCAGCCTCCCGGCCAAGCATGACAACGCCATCCGCGCTGCGTTCCTTCTTCTGCTCACTGCCGCCGCTTTGCTTCCGCTTGCTGTCTTTCTTCGCCGCAATCCGCTTCCGAATCGAATCGGAGCAAGCTACACCGGAGCGTTCAAGCAGCAGAGCGCCTGCGCCATCGTAGTGGATTTGTCCTATTAGCGCTCTGCTTGCACCGCTTTGCAGCAAGGAAGCGAAGCCTTCAAGCCCTAGCTCAGTCGGCAGCGTTCTGAAAATCGTATCGAATACATGCCCGCCATCAAAGGCCATTCCGGTCTCTTTCCACGTCGTCCAGTTCACAGTAAGCGTGCGCCCGCCTCTTCTTTGCCGATAAGGGGCAT
>NZ_JBCNGR010000100.1:0-2909 GCF_050481745.1 Paenibacillus algorifonticola
TGGATATTCATAAGGATAACATTACAGCATGTATTTTAACGTCGAAGGGAAAGGAGATTCGAACGTTTTCAACGAAAACGGTTTTTCTATTACAGCTCATTGACTGGATTAAGCAATCTGAATGTACGCACGTTGCGATGGAAAGCACGGGCGTCTTTTGGAAACCTATCGTCAATCTGCTTGAAGCTGAAGGCATCGAATTTTTAGTGGTAAATGCTCAGCATATGAAAGCATTGCCCGGACGTAAAACAGATGTCAAAGATTCGGAATAGATTGCAAAACTTCTTCGTCATGGACTCCTCAAAGCCCGTTTTATTCCAGATCGAAATCAACGGGAGCTTCGAGAACTCGTTCGGTATCGTCGTAGTATCATTGAAGAAAGGGCTAGACAACACAATCGCATTCAAAAAGTGTTGGAAGGAGCTAATATTAAGCTCGGCTCTGTTGTGTCTGACATTATGGGCGTTTCTTCTCGTGATATGCTGCGTGCCATTGCAGAAGGTGAAGATGATCCCGAAAAACTAGCAAATTTCGCTAGACGCACCATGAAGAAAAAAAAGGATGAGCTCGAACTTGCTCTTCAAGGCTATGTAAATCCTCACCAACGCCTGATGATTAAGACCATTTTAACTCACATTGATTTTTTAAGTGAACAGATTATATTGCTGGATCAAGAAGTTGCTACGCGGGTAACTCCTTTTCATGACGACGTCGAACGTTTAGATTCGATTCCTGGTATCGCCACGCGAATGGCCGAACAGATCATCGCGGAAATGGGGACGGATGTTAAGAAGCAGTTTCCCAGTGCAGCGCATTTATGTTCATGGGCAGAACTGGTACCTAGAAAACTTAGGTTATTCTGTGACTATTACAGGAGCTTCCTAAATTCTTCAAGATACCCATTTTTTTATTCCAGGCGCTGCACCCTTTTTTAAAAATGAATAAGCCACGTCTTATTAACTATTGTCTTTTTAAGTTACTTCGGCTTTAATTTTCATGGGAGCGCAATAGGTATTGCTTAATGTTGGCAAGGCGGAAGGCTGAATTCACATTGACTTTCTTTCCTTTGAGTCACAAATGAATCACAAAGCGTAATTCCATCACTTACACTTGTTTTAATACTATTGGCAGTATTATTTTATCAACAATTCGTTCAACATAAGGAACACTAGTAGTCTGGTTTCTATAGTTATACATGGCTAAGGCGGGTCCAATATCTGTAATTAGCTCTAAATCGTCGTCAGTAATACGATGTTCTTTTACATAAGGTTCGAGAATCGATTCGATAACGTTTCTATAACGCTTGTAAAAAGCCTCACGCATACCTTTGTCTAATTGTTCATTAACAGCATTACAAATCGCATTCATGGCTTTCTGATATTTCATATTATCTTGCAGAAATATAACAGAAAGCAGGTCAATCAATTGTCCACGTAAGTCTTGATTTGTATTCAATTTCATTAGTGATATTTCGAGAGGACTCATCACAGTGGCGGCGTCAATTACAAGTTCCATTTTTGAAGACCAACGCCTATAAATTGTACCCTTCCCCACTTTAGCCTTTATTGCAACCGCATCTATTGTTAATGAATCATATCCGTTTTCTGCTAGCAAATCTAAAGTTGTTTCAAGAATTACTTTGTTCCGTGACAAATCTATAGGGCGCCCTCTTTTTTCTTCTGTTTCGTACTGTTTATCATTTGACATAAAACCTTAGCCACCTTCCTTGACTTATAATATCATACAATTTTCACCCCAACAATTCGGTACTATTGCGTTCTATAATTGCTTCTGTTATTATTTTATTACGGAACTACATCGTTCCATATAAATAACTTCTGGAGGAACTTCTATATGACAACACCAAGAGTATTGATTATCGGTGCGTCCGGCACCGTAGGTTCAAAAGTAGTCAAAGAATTCGATAAAAACGGCGAGGGCATTGTACTTCGTCTGGCGACAAGTCGTCGGGAAATTGCTGAGAAGTGGCAAACTGAGGGCCGTGAAGCCGTTGTACTTGACCTAAATGAGCCGACAACCTTCGCTTCAGCATTAGCGGGCGTCGATCGGGTATTTTTACTAACTGGTTACACGGCTGATATGCTGATCCAAAGTAAACAACTGGTCGACGCAGCGGTCGATGCAGGCATAAGTCACATCGTTCATCTAGGTGTCTTCACCTCGCGTCGTGATATTATCCCCCATTTTATCTGGCATGACCTTATAGAAACGTATATCGAAGCAAGTAAAATTGCTTGGACACATCTGCACCCTAATGTCATTACGGACACGGTCTTCGCTAATATAACGGAAACGGGTTCTTTCACAGTCAACTGGAGAGACATGCCGCAAGGATGGGTATTCGCAGCAGATATTGCAGCTGTCGCTGCTACCGTGTTGCGAGAGGGTCCTGAGAAACATGGTGGTGCTAATTACTGGTTGAGCACGGAAGTACTAACGGGTCCAGAGGTCGCTAACATTCTAACTGAAGCCTCAGGGAAAGAGATCAAGTGTATTACACTCGATCCTGCAAGCCTGGAAGCGCATGTTGCTCAGATTTCAACAGTTCCCGAACGTGCCTACATGGAGAGCGCAGTCATTACGATGAAATTAGCAGCGGCAGGTCAAATGACTGCTCAAACTGTTGTTCGTGATGACGTCTTAACGGTTTTGGGACGTCCTGGAACCACCATGACGGAATGGGCGCGTCAGAAACTAAATTGACTAACCTTTCAGTGCGTGATTACAAAGACATAATTTTATCTGCGACCGTTCCTCGGTATTTAACCGGGGACGGTCATTTAGTTTTTTAGAACGATTGGAACTATCCTGCCCGTTAGCCACACATGCTGCGCAAGCGCCGCACCACAGATGATGAAAATTGGACTACGAATCTGTCCATACTTCTA
>NZ_JBCNGR010000101.1:0-3007 GCF_050481745.1 Paenibacillus algorifonticola
ACGGCATACTCTTTCGGTTCATGAAGCCAAAATGCTTTATGTAGTTCATACTTCACTGTATAGGTCTCCTTATTCATTAATCAGTTTTTATCCGCTCGTGGTACAGCCTACGCCTTCATCTTCTCCAAACAGCTTAAAATAAAGGCTTGCTCCCGCTCCAGATTGTCCTGCAGCTTGGCATAGATGCTGCCGGGCAGCTTCTCATCCTCTTTAAATCTGTATTTAATCACTAAATTTCGCAAGGACAAGTAGCGATGCTTCAAATCCGCGCTAGTGTCTAGCAGTCGCTGGTCGTATAGCATGTACCCATGATCCATCAAATAGGCAATACGCTTTTCCATTAAAAGTTTGTGCTCATACAGCAGGTGATACGCACGCAGGTCAAATTTTCTATATTCAGATGATGAGGTATCCATATTCTGTGGATCTGTAAGAAGCCGCTGCAGCGCTTGAAATCCGAATTCGCACTGCTGCTCCACCACCAAATCAAACGTAGGTTTGGAGTATAAATAATTTTGCATGCCAGCAGCAATTTGTTCCATATTAATATCGCATTCAAAGTCTGTGTTGCGCTTCAAAAAGCGAACTTCTGTATAGAAATCGTATTCATCGGACACATACCAATACCCCTCCGCAAGCTCCGAAAAGGGACATTCCGCCGTTATAAACTGCTCAACAAAGTTGTCTGCGACAAGCGCCATATCCTTGTCCAAATCATATCCGTAAATGAACAACTCATGCATATGATGACCCTTTTTGTATGAATCTGTCAATGACAAATAATACCGGTCTACGAAAATATGTACATAATAGCCTAGATCAATCGACTCGATAATGACATCCTTTAATGATTTTCCCCATTTGGCAACGATTATTTCCTGAGGAAGCTGATTATAGGAAATGCCGGGACAGTTTTTGAGCAGCATATGGTGATTGTCAAAAGCGAACATTTCCCATGAATAAGCATATCTGATTTGAATAAAATTATTGAATACCCACCGCCATAACGGTTCGCTTATGATGGAAAACAAGATTCCATATGGGGTGTACGTGCTAACTTCCGGTACCTGAAGGTAAAGCGCTTTTCTTGACATGATTTTCCACCTTCTTCCGCTATGTAATAACCATTTCAGACTGCTGACCTAAAAAATATGACAGCCTGCATCGACATGGAGAACCTCACCAGTAATGCCTCGCGAAAGACGACTTAGTAAAAAAATCGCCGCATCCCCTACTTCATCCTGATCAATGTTGCGCCGCAGCGGCGCCTGCTGCTCCATGGCCGTCAGCTTATCTTGAAAATCAGCAATCGCTGAAGCAGCCGATGTGAGCACGGGTCCAGCTGAGACGGCATTTACCCGAATGCCATGCTTGCCTAAATCTTCAGCCAAGTAGCGCACGCTCGCTTCGAGCGCAGCCTTCGCAACGCCCATGACATTATAATTTTTCACGACACGATCAGATCCTATGTAGGTTTGCGTCACAATCGCGCCACCCTCTTTCATTAAACCGCGCGCCTGCTTAGCCATAGCCACTAATGAAAAGCTGCTGGCGTTTTGCGCCAGCAGGTAGCCTTCTCTCGTCGTATCTATATACTCTCCTTGAAGCTGATCCGCATAGGCGATGGAATGTACGAGTCCATGAATCGTTCCAACCTGCTTCGCAATGGCGTTGAATGCTTCGACAATGCTCGTATCATCCAGTATATCGCACGGGACAACAGCTGCCGCTTCAATGCCATGCTCCTGAAGCAGCTTCGTCATTTTGCGCAAGGACTTATCCTTTCGATAGGTGAAAACAAGCCTGGCCCCTTCCCGATGAAGCGCTTTGGCAACTCCCCACGCTAAGCTTTTCTCATTGGCTACGCCTGATACGACTATGACATGATCTTTCATCAGCATCGGTTTTATCTCCTCCGAACAAGGTTGAAATTTCTCTCGGCAGCTAGCTGTTAATGGAGCATGGAAAGCAGGCTTTCCAGCTCCTCATAATCCAGCTCCTTAAAGATGGGCTCCGTTTGCTGGAAGGTACATAGTGCCAGCGCATGATCCTCATCTGCAAAGGTTTGCATAAAATAAGCGGCCGAAGCCCCTGCTTCAAGGCTTGCCGCCACTTCACCGTCCTCCTCGATTAAGAAAGAGAAGGAGTCAAGCGGAATCGACATTCCTTTGCCTACTGCCTTGATATAGCTTTCCTTCAATGTCCACAGCTGGTAAAAATACGTGAGCTGGCGGCTGCCAGCCAGACTCATCAGCCTATTATATTCAACCGGAGCGAAGAACCGCTCTGCAATGGACAAGTCCTGTGGTTTCATGAGCTCAATGTCAATTCCAACCGGGAAGTCGCCAAAGGCGCAAACTACCCAGTCTCCGGAATGTGACACATTGAAATGGAAATCAATTGAAGGATTATCTAGCAACGGCTTGCCAAAATCATTTTTGTAAAAAGAAAGCTCAGCATTGGATAGCTTCCATCGCTTGGTCGCAGCAAGTCGTGCCAAAATCTCACCCGTCACCGAACGATAGGCATCGATCGGCCGGCGGAATCGCCCGGCCGCTTCCCGCTTGCCTTGTGAAACGCAATTCAACATAACTTCGTACAGCGCCGCAGCCTTCCTCTCATCCAGCCGCAGCATATAAACCTCTATCATGGTTAAACTCCTATCGGGAAATTTTTTCTGCTAGACGCGAAGGAGCAAGATAGTCGTTTAATTCATAATACATGCCAGTCTCGTCAATAATTTGATGGAACCAGCGTGTCTGCTCTTCTACCGAAACCTTCTTCGTATCCAAAATGATTTTCAGCAAATCGAGCGCTGTTCTCATTTGTTCCAAAGATGGCTTCTCCCCCGTCTCCTCAAGACGATCCTGGATCTCCTGAATTTTGCGATACGACTTCACTACCTTCTCCTGATACTCCTCATTATCCCAGTTTTGATTGAGGGTTGCCACTGAGACAGCCAGACTTCGCGTAATAATCGTCGGAATATGCTTTCTTAGACCCGGAT
>NZ_JBCNGR010000102.1:0-3146 GCF_050481745.1 Paenibacillus algorifonticola
CGTTCCCTTCATACCAGGAGCCCGGAGGATTAAATTCGTGGCAGTAGACCGATACCGGATTCGCTCCCGATAAATACCGTGCCTGGTCGAACGTATGAATCGCCATATCGAGCAGCAGCGGACTGCTCATCGCATCGCGGAATCCGCCAAAGTGCGCGCCGATAAAAAAATCCGCACCGATAAAGCCGGTTCGCCCGATATGGCCCTCCGACATCAGCTTGCGCAAAGCCCGAATGCGCCCATCGTATCGGCGATTTTGCATAACGGCATGCGTACGGCCCGTACGCTGCGCCAGCTTCACAATAGACAAGCATTCTTCCATCGTTTCTGCCAAGGGCTTCTCGCCAAATACGTGACAGCCCTGCTCCAGCGCTGTAGCGCCGATCGAATAGTGGCTGGACGGGATGGTAATATCAAAAACAAGGTTCGCCCCCGTCTCTGCAAGCGCAGCCTGCAAGCTGGTATAAGTCGGACAGCTCAATCCTTTACGCTCAGCCATCGCTTGGGCAAATTCCTGTTTTATATCGACCAGACCGACGATTTCCGTATCCTTCCTGCCTTGTGCGTAGTCCACCCATTTGTTAGCCATTCCGCCACAGCCTGCGACGACTACCTGATATTTTGCTGTCATTATGCTATTCCTCCCGCTTCTCTTCAGCTAGTATTTATACGCTTGGATTTGGAATAAAATCGCCACCACGGCAGCGCTTCAAATAATTTAATGCGTGAACCTGACCCGTCATTTCCAGCTCGTCCTTGTACACAGGATCATGCCAGCCCTCGATATCAATCGTGCCTTTATAGCCATTTTGACGCAAAATCGTAATAATATCGCTCCAGTTGCTGTCGCCAAACCCCGGCGTCCGGTGCCACACAAATGGCTGAGGACCATGCACACCATGCTCCTTCACAATATCCCAAGCGATCGTCGCATCTTTGCCATGAACATGGAATACTTTGCTTGCCCATTTGCGGAGCTGCGGGATCGGATCAATCAGGCTAACCATCTGATGGCAAGGCTCCCACTCCAGGCCAATATTATCCTCTGGCACCGCGTTGAACATAAGCTCCCACGCTGCCGGGTTATGCGCGATATTCCAGTCTCCCTGCTTCCACGTGCCACCCATATCGCAGTTTTCGAACGCAATCTGCACGCCTTTGTCCGCCGCACGCCTCGTTAGCTCCCCGAACACTTCCTTAAAACGCGGGATCGATTCATCAATCGGCTGATCCGTCAATCGGCCAGTAAATCCGGATACAATATTAGCGCCAAAAAGTGACGCATGGTCGATTAAGCGCTCCCAACTGGCTAAAGTATCAGCATTGTCGCCCGCTCCCGTAAGCGGATTGCCGAAGACGCTAAGCGCCGACACCACAAAGCCATGCTCATCGGATAGCGCTCTTACACGTTTGGCCAATTCCGGCAAATCTGTCTGGCCCGTCGTTTGCCAGAACGTCAAATTAAAAGATTCAAAACCATGTCCCACGATTTGCGGTATAATCCTATCGGCATTCCCGCCGCCTACCAAGGTACCTATACGCATTTGTTCACTCATGCTTGAATATCACTCCAATATTGGCTTATAGTATGCTTAGCACCTTCATTATAACGAGAGAATTACGAGATGACTCTACACAATCTTGAGCAAAAGTAGTCTAATCTTGTGGTGGTGAAAATGATTATGACGTATCCGAAAGAGCTGTGGGAAAATACGCGACTAGAGCATAAGGCGTATCCCATTCAATTATTTCATAACCAGGTGCTTGGAATTAAACCTGGTGACAGCATGCTGTATTTGCATTGGCATGAGCATTTCGAGATGATTCTGATGAGAGAAGGCCATGCGCTGCTGCATATCGACAGCAGACCTTATGAGATATCGCCGGGGGAGCTGATCGTTATTCCTGGAGGCGGCCTGCATGTTGGCTATGCACTGAGTGAAGGCGATATTCGTTACGATTGTATCGTCTTTAATGCCTCATTGTTCAATGAATGGGTTCATGATCCCGTACATGCGCAGCTTGTTGCCCCTTACCTGGAAGGGACGCTAAGATTTCCCGTCAAACCGCTGGAGCATGAGCAGCATGCCGGAACTATCATAAAGCTTCTGGATGAGCTAGTGGGAGAGTTTGACGATAAGCAGTCAGGCTATCAACTGCTCGTCAAAGCAAAGCTGTATAGCGCGCTAACGCTGCTTGCCCGCCGTTACGACAGCCAGCCGCCAAGCAGTGGCAGAGGCGCAGCCGCCTCCCACCTCGCTAACCGCGATCGCTTCAAGCAGCTGATCAAACGGTTAGAGTCCGATTTTCAAACCAAAATAACGGTAGAAGCAGCGGCAAGGCAGGTTAATCTGAACCCATTCCATTTCTGCAAGCAGTTCAAAAAGCTGACTGGACGCACCTTCGTCGAGTACGTCAACGTTTGTCGCGTCAACGAGGCGCAGAGGCTGCTGCTGCAAACGACATCCACCATTGCCGAAATCGCAGCAGCGGTAGGCTGCGACAATCCTAATTACTTTACGAAGCTGTACAAACAATACAAGGGCATAACTCCGTCAGAAGCACGCAAACGGCCCTTGTAGCGAAGCACGGCGGTTCCATAATTTCATTTATAGGTGGACTCCGACGCTACCGGAAATTTTCGACATACTCATGCAGAAAGGCGTCTAGCGTGCGTGGCTCTCTGCCGAGCAAGCGCTTCACAGTGTCATTTGGACTTTCCGGCACCATCGTAGACATGGTTTGAATTTCCACAACGTGGTTCGCGAGCCAAGGTGGCATATGCCCGTGCTCGATAAGATTGCGGAGTAGTACTTGGGGCTCCATGTTGATGTAGCTTATCGGCCGATTAAGCAGGGCGGATAGTTGACTCGCGATCTGGGGATAACTGAATATCTCCGAACCAGTAAGCGTATATATTTGGCCTGATACCTCGCGGTTGGTCAGAACTTCTACGGCAACATCTGCGATATCGCGGCAGTCAATGAAGTTACAAGGTGAATCGCCCATGGAGCCAAAGAAAACATTTTGGGTAGTGACCGTTGGTGCAAGGCGCATTAAGTTTTGCATGAACGCATAAGGGCGCAACACGGTGTGGCTGAGACCCGATTCTCTCAGCGTCTTCTCGATTTCTTGATGCCAGCCCG
>NZ_JBCNGR010000103.1:0-4542 GCF_050481745.1 Paenibacillus algorifonticola
TCACTGTCCAGTGCTGATGTTGCCTCGTCGAGCAGCAAAATAGGCGCATTTTTCAATATCGCTCGAGCAATCGCTATTCGCTGCTTTTGACCGCCTGACAGCCTCACGCCTCGTTCTCCAACCGCGGTGCTGTAGCCGTCTGTCTGCTCGGTAATAAAATCATGGGCATACGCTGCACGCGCTGCCTCTACAATTTCTTCTGCCGTTGCGTCCATTTTTCCAAAACGGATATTTTGCTCTATCGTTCCTTCGAACAGATAAGGGTCCTGGGAAACGTAGGCCATCTTATCCCTAAGCTCCTCGAGTGAATAATCTGCAAAGCTTTTGCCAGCAATTCGAATTTCGCCTTCCGAGAATGGATAAAAGCCAAGCAGCAGCTTCATGATTGTGCTTTTGCCGCCTCCGCTAGGACCAACAATCGCGACAAGCTGTCCTTTATCGACCTGAAGGTTCAAGCGGTGAAGCACATTTTCGTCTTTGTGGTAGGAAAACGATACATTTTTGAAATCGAGCATTTCATTCTCGTTTAAGCTTGCGACAGTTGCTTCCTTTGAGACAGATGCATATCGCTCAGGTTCTTCTGCCACATCAAGCAGATCAAACACCCGGTCAGCCCCTGCCAGCGAGGATTGCAAATTGGCCCAGAAAACGCCTAAATTCCGGAAGAGATTCGTTACGTTTTCCAGTAGCAAAATAACCCCTAGCAAGCTGCCGATCGTCACTTGTCCGTTAATCAGCATAAAAGCTCCAATAATAAAGGCACCGCCATTATTAATCCATAACAGAAAATAATTAGTGCTGGTTAAGTAAGCGCTTTTTTTCGCCCGCAGTAAAAACAGGTCTGCCAGCCTCGTCGTCGTCTCCTTGTACTTGCTGTTCATCCCATCGACCATCTGAAACGTTCTGCTCACCTGCGTGCCAGCAACGAGATTCGTCAGCCGCTCCATCTGAACGCCGGACTGCTCCTGAATTTCGGTGCTTATCGTTCTGAATGGCTTTGCATACCTCGAGTTCACATACGTTGACAGCAATCCTAAAAAAATCATTGCAACGGCGAATCTCCAGTCCAAATAAAACATAAGAACCGCTGATATTATTCCAGTAGACATTAAGGAAAGCAGCGTAAGCGCTTCTCCAGAGAAAGCATTTTCCATCGTTTGCAAATCATTTGTAATTCTGGATAGGCTGTCACCGCTATGGCTGTTCTCGTAATAGCTAACCGGAAGCTTCTCCATATGATGAAAAACACGAAGCCGCATGCTGTTCATGATCGTCTTGACCGTTTTGCCATACCAATATTGGAAAAGGGGCATTAGCATGCACATAGCAACGACGATAAGCATGAACTGGATGGTGAGCGTAAAAACGGCATCCATATTTTTTTCCGTTATAGCATCGAGAAAGGTTGAGACCAGCATGGCCGTAATAATCGATACGCTTGAGCTCATGAGACCAAAACCCAGAAAACTAAGAGAAAATGATAGTTTACGCCGACCAAGCAATCGGGCAAGTCTCGCAATTTGTTGTTTATTGCTTCTTTTCAAGCAACTATGCCCCCTCTTGACCGAGCTGGTTCGGCTGGTCTCCACGATTGCTTGCCTGGTTGTTATATAGGCGATGATAAGTACCGTTTTTGGCAAGCAGCTCTTCATGTGTGCCGCTTTCTTCAACACGCCCCTCATTCAGCACCAAAATATGGTCCGCATTCATGACCGTAGACAGGCGATGAGCGACGACCAAAACCGTTTTGTTTCGCATAATCCGGTTAATGGATTGTTGCACAAGCTGTTCGGACTCAGAATCAAGCGCCGAAGTTGCCTCATCCAGCAGCAAAATGGGAGCATCCTTCAATATGGCCCTGGCAATCGCTATCCGCTGCTTTTGTCCGCCTGAGAGCTTGACTCCCCGTTCACCGACGAGCGTATCGTACCCTTGTGGAAGTACCCGAATAAATTCATGAATATTTGCAAGCTTAGCTGCGCTTTCTACGTCTTCCATGCTGTAGCCGTCATCCGTGCATGCAATATTTTCGGCGATGGAGCCCGGAAAAAGAAACGTATCCTGTGAAACATGCGAAATGAGCGCTCTGGCAGACGATAGCTTCCAATCGGTAAGCGGCTCATTGTACAGCTTGATTTGCCCACCCTTATAATCATAAAAACCGGTTATGAGCTTGAAAATGGTCGATTTGCCTGAACCGCTCGGTCCGACCAAGGCGACTGTTTTACCTTGTGGCAATGAAAAGCTAACCTCATCAAGCACCTTCGTATGATTATCATAGGAAAAGGTAACCTGCTTAAATTCTAGCGCAGGGGCGGACGAGGAGAGGTTTTCCGGCTGCTTGCCATCCATCCGTTCTGTCTCTGCATCCAGCAGTTCAAAAAGATGATCGACAACGCCCGCTGTCATTTTGAACCGGCTAATCTGATTTGGAATCTCTCCCATCCCCGATACGAGGTAATTGATGAACTGCACAAACGCTATTAAAGCGCCTATTAAAAGCTGTCCATTGCTAACCAAATATCCCCCGAAGAGAAAAAACACCACCAGCGGAGCCGTACGGACAAATACGCTGAGTGCCCCCATAGCAGCAACTCGTTTCTCGATCCGCAAAAAACGCTCAAGCAGCTTATCAAGCAGCAGCTGGCATTTTTGATACATAACCTGTACCAAATTGTAAGACTTGATCATGTTGATGCCGCCAATTGTATCTTGAACAACTGTGCTCATCTGGGCCATGCTTTGCTGCACATCTGCTGCATACTGGTTTAACGGGCGGCTAATTTTCCCACTTAAAAAGGTCATGAGCAGCAGCATAACGAAGCAAAATAGCGTAAGCTGCCAGTTCATATAAAACATTACCGCAATACAAGCTACGACCCGGACAATATGAAAAATAAGAGCTGCAAAATCATTGTAAATATACCCTTCAATTTGATTGATGCTGTTCGTCATTCTGGAGCTGAAATCGCCGGAATGGCGAGACTCCATATACGAAATCGGCAGTCTATTAATATGCTCGCTAACTTTATTTTTCAAATCACGGGTCACAAAGGCGCTATAGCGTCCCGACGAATAAACGTTGAAGAAATTTACAATTATACCTGTCACGATGAAAACGAGAATCAAATATACAGCCTGCCTCAAGCCACCCATATCACCAGTCTCGGTGGAAGAAAATAAAAGATTGATAATATAGATGAGCAAAATATCATTGGCCGCTATTATGATCGTGCTTATCAGCTTGAGCGCTATCCAAAACCGATAGGGCTTAAGAAAGACGAGCAATCGTCGCATCGAAAAGAAAGCAGAGTTCCGGCTTGCTATTTGCATAAGTGCCCTCCACTATAGGGTTAGATCGCTGCACAGAACGGCACGAGCGGGGGAAATCAATGCTCTTGTCCCTCTACCAGCTTTTGCACGCTGCCCTTAAACTGCTCCAAAGTAGCAAAATAGTCGATAATTAAAATTTCATTTTCAAACTCGACATCGAATTCATTTTCCAAAGCTACGATTAATTTAACGAAGGAAATCGAGTTAAGACCTACCGTTTCTAAATCCGATTTCAATACACTCTCATCAATAGACATAAGCTCAATATTTTTTTGCAAAATTTCATTAAACCTCGCATTAAAATCCGCTACTTTTATTTCCCCACTCATCATTTAACCTCCCTAAAATCGTTCATTTTCACTTGCACGGCTGCCTTAAATCATTCCTCCATCGACAATGATCGTCTGTCCATATATGTAGCTTGCATCGTCGGAAGCTAAAAATAGGGCTACCTTCGCTACTTCATCAGCCTCGCCCAGTCGGCCGCAGGCAATTTTATCAACAAAATGACGGCGCACGCGTTCGGGAACTTTCCCGAGCATATCCGTAACAATATATCCTGGCGCGATTGCATTGACCCGGATGTTTTTACCAGAAACTTCCCTTGATAGGGATCGAGTCAAACCAATAAGGCCTGCCTTGGACGCGCTGTAATTCGTTTGGCTTGAGGCGCCCGCTAAAGCGGATACGGAGGAAATGTTTACGATGGCTCCCTTCCTCTTGCTGATCATCGAAGGCAGCGCCGCTTTGCAGCAATTGTAGGCGCCCTTCAAATTTGTATTGATGACCTTATCCCAAGAGGACTCTTCCATCAGCATCAGAAAACCATCTTCCGTTACGCCCGCATTGTTGACGAGCACATCAATCTTTCCAAACTGCTGAACCGCGTCCTCGAATACAGCAAGCGTGTTCATATGATCAGACACGTCCAGAGCAAATGCTTTCGCCTTGCGCCCATTTTCCTGCAGAGAAGCTTCCAGCTTCGAAGCCTCAGCCTCACTACTATTATAGGTAAAGAGTACGGTGGCACCTTCACTTGCAAAGGCTTGGACGATGGCGTGCCCGATTCCTTTCGCTCCTCCGGTTACAAAGACGACTTTATCGGCAAATTTCAATGGCTCACCTCCGAACCGTCCCAAGGATGACGCTGTGCAAGCATCCATTGACATCATACCCATTCACTAATAAATATTCGTAATCGCCGAAACG
>NZ_JBCNGR010000104.1:0-750 GCF_050481745.1 Paenibacillus algorifonticola
CACTAGCCGGGCGCGAATGGCCATAACAGAGCTTTTTCAAAGCTTCGGTTATATGCTGAAGCCTGAAATCGAGGTCGGCAGCGTCGATCTGCTGATCGAATTTGCCCGGAGAGGACTCGGCATTTCGTATGTAACGCGGGAATTTGTATCGAAGGAGCTGGAGGAAGGCTCGCTCTTCGAAATTCAATTGGATGTGCAGCTGCCTCCCTCCCATGTCGGCATAATGAAAATGCGCAATTTGCCGCTGTCGAGTACAGCTAGCCGATTTATTGAGCTTGTTCATTGAGGATTAGGGGGTACAGCATCGCATAATTGAGCACGGCGCTGAATTATGGTCCTGGCTTCAGGCGGGTGCTTGTTACTATTTATGTGGGGATACCAGCAAAATGGAAAAGGACGTAGACGCCGCACTGAAACAAGTCAATGAGCAGCACGGCGGAAAATCGGTGGCTGAAAAGGAGCAATATATGAAGGAAATGGCCAAAATGAAAAAGCTTAGGCATACAGGGAGAGACGACCGCCAATAGATGCGGTCGTCTCTCTTTTTCACGCCACCTCTACTCTATCGAAATTATAAAAATTGGAATACTTGAATTAGAGTATAAATTTCTGGTATATTTGTAAATAACAATGGTAATTTGAATGGACCTGATGACTCTTTATTCCAGCAGCCTTACTATTGCGATGAGTCAAAATCGTACGACAGGTTTCACCGCAACGACTAAAGGAGGAATATGCAATGAATAACCA
>NZ_JBCNGR010000105.1:0-3041 GCF_050481745.1 Paenibacillus algorifonticola
GTAATCAGGTATACCCCTTGTTCCTGCAATTCCAAGCGGCGGCTGGTTTCTAACTGTTCGTCCCGAAGCTCAGCAAACATTTCCGTATATCTGTCACCGTTTCGAAGCGCGACACCATACACGTCATTGGCCTGAAGCTCTCCGATTAGCTGCTCGAGCGGAACCGATTCCTCTATATCCATATATTTGCATGACACATTTGAGAGTTCCTTGGCCATAACCTTGCCCATGCCGTATACAGGAGCATGATCGGGTATAAGCAGCTTCTCTGCGCCGGTAGCTTCTACAGCATTTCTAGTGAGGATATGCAGCGCAAGCGGCTGCTGAATTTCCGCCTGCACAAGCGCTTTTGTCAAATAAAACAGACTGTAGGCACCGCTTGCCTGCCGCCGCTTAAGCGTCTCCAGCGAATCGCTGACGTCCTGTGCGTCCAGCGCCAATAGATGAATGATTTGGCCAAACGGCATATCCTTCATAGCTTGCATAAGCTGAAGATAGCTTGCCTTGGAACCATCAATTTGGTAGCCTTCGCCGCTAGAATTTGCTGTGCAGCCAAAGGGCCCATCATCCTCAGCAAGCTTCACCTCGATAACAAGCCTGCCGCTTTCCCGCAAGGATGCAGCAATGGTCTGTCCGACTCCCGCCTGATCCATAAATATGATGGCTGCTCCGTCAATACCGGATGGTTCGGGGCTTCTGCCGCACTTGCGCCACTGCATGGCGTAATGCAGCGTAGCTTCAGCACCATCCTTGTCGCCTCGCTGCGGCATATTGAGCTCAAGCCAGCAGCGCTGCTTCTCAAAAGCGTAGGTTGGCGCATATGTTTTGCAGCGGGCTTCGCCTTGATACAGCTCCTCCCAATTGACATCCGCGCCGCGTACATAAAGGTTGCCAATGTCACGAAGCAGCTGCTTGTCCATTTTTCCGGTGCCGATAAATTGCCGGACCTTCTCGGAAGCGGTGCGGGTCAGCTCCGCATGCTCCGGCTTTTTAATTTCATTTTCACCCAGTACCTGCTTATTGCCGGAGACGACCTTATGCCTGCCGTAGCGGATATCATCGTGAATGGTTTCTTCAAAGGAATGGCCTGCTAACAGAGCGACTTTGCGCATTAGGTCGGCGGCATCCTCGAAAATGATGGCAATGCGGTGCGCATAATGCCCCCTCCCGGTGTTAGCCGTATAGCACAAATCCCGCAGCGGGATTTGCGGTGCTTCCCGGTTTAAGTACTGCTCGTAGCCATTTACGATTCCAAGCAGTGGCGCTATGCTTTTGGCCGATATTGCAAGGATATGAGGCAGCCCGGCGTATACATCGTCTGCGTGCTCCGACTGCTGCGGTGGAGCATACTCCTCCAGCACGATATGGCAATTGGTTCCACTCAGGCCGAAGGCGCTGATGCCCGCTCTGCGTGGATGCTCCCCAGCCTCCCACTCCCGCAATTGGGTGTTGACATAGACTGGCGAATCGCTAAAGCCAATCGTTGCATTAGGGCGGTTAAAGTGAGCCGTAGCCGGTATTTTGCGATGCTTTAACGACATAGCGGCTTTGATGACACCGGCAATGCCGGCGCATTCGTACAAGTGACCCACATTCGTCTTAACGGTGCTTACTGCGCAAAATTGCTTGCGGTTTGTATGCTTTCGGAACGCTCTGTACAGCCCTTCAATTTCGAGCGGATCGCCAAGCCTCGTTGCTGTTCCATGCACTTCAATGTAAGACAACGTCTCTGGATCGATGCCTGCGTCCTGCCACGCCTTAAGCAGCACCTCAGCCTGGGCAGCCGAATTGGGAGCGGTTATACCGATGGAAGTGCCGTCCTGGTTAATGGCACTCCCTTTTATAACAGCATATATCCGGTCCCCATCCTTAACGGCCTGGCTTAGCGGCTTTAGCAAAACAGCTGCGCTGCCTTCTCCCCAGCCAGCACCCTCGGCTTCTGCGTCAAACGTCCGCGTCCGTCCGTCCACCGCTTCAACTCCCAGCTTCAGGCCTGAGTTATCTATGGGCAGTAGATTAAGCCTAATGCCGCCTGCAATCGCCATTTTGCAATCGCCGTTATGAATAGCTTTGCTGGCTAGATGAATCGCAACCGACGAGGAGGAGCAGGCCGTATCCAAAATGAGCGTCGGCCCCTTCAAATCAAGCATGTAGGAAATTCTCGTCGGAAGCATGGCAGCAATGTTGCCTGTTAATGCCGTTGCCGCTGATTCCGGTTCGGTTTCCAGTATCATGGAATGATAGCTCGAACTGCTGGAGTAGCCGACGTATACGCCTGTATGACTCCCGACAAGCTTATTCCCGCCATAGCCAGCATCCTCAATCGCTTCCCAGGCCGTTTGCAAAAAGATGCGCTGGGAAGGATCCATCAGAGCGGCCTCATTCGGCGTAATGCGGAAAAAGCTGTAGTCGAAGGATGCTATATCGTGCATGTACGCGCCCGGCGAATATTTTAATTCCCAGCCCATTTCATCCAGCATATTGGTCAGGTAGCCGTCAATGTCAACGCTTCTCTCTTTCGGAAAAGCTCCTACTAAATCAACGCCTGAGGCGATTTGCCGCCAGAACTCCTCTGAGGAGTCAGTACCCGCAATATGGGAGGCCATCCCGATAATGGCGATGTCCTCCTTGCGGCTCTCCTCTTGCTCTGCCTGCGCCTGCCTAAGCAGCGTGACCATGCGGATGGCATCTTCTTTTTCTATTTTTCCTTCGGTAGCTCTCTTGAGAATATAGTGGTAAAGCTTATCCATAGCCTTTTACCCTCCGGGCGTCCAAAGTTGCTGCGCCAATTACTTTTTCCTTGCTTCGCTGCTGTCTTTGCCGGTTTTTGTCAACTGGTCAATCGCTTGCTCAATAGAAAGTGTGCCCTGACCCAGTTCCTCCAACAGCCGCTTCGTATCCTCCTCCAAGCTGGCGCCAGCACTTACCTGCTGCAACACTTGCGACATCTCGCGGTCGTACGCAAGATGCTCTAAAGCTTCTGTGCCTGCTGCATCCAGCTCCTCTTCATCCTCCCGCATGTACTGCTGCAGCTTGCTGAC
>NZ_JBCNGR010000106.1:0-2218 GCF_050481745.1 Paenibacillus algorifonticola
GAGAGGTGCTTTGGGCAAACGAGCAGTTTGCCAAGGCGATGGGTTATGCAGCTCATGAATTGCCGGGGAAAAATCATCGGCAGTTTTGCATTCCCGAGTTTGCAAATAGCGCTGAATACAAGCAGTTCTGGGAAAATTTGCGTAAAGGCACAGCCTTTCAAGAGAAAATTGTTCGGTTAGCAAAGGACGGTGCGAGTATATGGCTTGAAGCGACCTATATGCCCGTTTGCAATGAAGAGGGCGTTCCATTTGCCATCGTAAAGGTTGCAACAGATATTTCTGCTCGCGAGAAAGCCATAGTCAGAATGACCGACGAGTTGCAGCAGATGGCAGCGGATTTGCTGGAGCGGACCCAAAGGGGAATCAATCGCAGCGAGCAAGTCGCCTCGGTAATCGAGCATGTCGTTAGCGATAATGCCATTCAAATCGATTTTCTGCAAACGTTGGAGCAGCAAACGCAAGCCGTGCGAGGGATTGTCCAGACGATTCGGGATTTTGCGTCACAGACGAATTTGCTTGCCTTGAATGCAGCGATTGAAGCTGCGCACGCAGGGGAGCATGGCCGCGGGTTTAATATTGTAGCGATGGAAGTCAAAAAGCTTGCCCAGCATGTTCAAGAGGCTGCTAGCGAAATTCAAAATTCGCTGGAAGGAATTTCAAAGCAGGTCGACAAGGTTAGCGGCAGCTCAAAAAGCTCCAGAGGAGCGATTATAGGCAGCAAGCATGAAATCGAGCAGGCTGTTGGGGACTTTACAGGGATTAGTGAGGCGGCAGGCAAGCTGGAAGAGCAGGCTAAAATACTCAATCAAATGGTGTAATGGGAAGGCAGCTAAACGAGGAAAACTTTCTGCTGATTGAAGGTAGGTTTGAGGGCACAAGCTGACTCCGATTCCACATCGAAGGCAGCTTGCTTAGGCTGGTTTATTGCGTGAAACGAATGAAGCGGTATCAATCGGTATTTTTTATTTAAAAAGCTGGATAGGCAATCGAGTCAAGCTTTGTCCGGCAGCACTGGAGACAAGGTTGTCTTCCAATATAAAAGTTGTATCGGGCTCAATTTTGGAAAATGTTTTTAAAAAGGTAGTAAGAACGAGAGTGGCTTCCAGCCTCGCTAGAGGTGCTCCAAGACAAAAGTGGGCGCCATAGCCAAATGCGAGCTGCTTATTGTTATTTTCCCGGTGAATGTTCAAAGTAAAAGGATCTTCAAACATGCTTTCATCCATATTCGCTGCGCTCATCCAAGCCACGATGGTATCCCCTTTTTTGAGTGGAACCCCTAGCACATCGTTATCCTCCTTCACAGTCCGGTCCATTTTGCTAATGTGAAACCGAAACCGGAGCAGCTCTTCAACCGCGTCTGGAACGAGCTCTGGATTATTTCTGAGTTCCTGATACAGCTCGGGCTGGTCGTATAAAAAAGCATAAAAGGAATTAGCCAGCAAATTGCTCGTTGTTTCGATCCCCGCCCCAAGTATAAACATCGTCGTGCGTACAATCTCATCATCTGTAAAATGCCCGCCATCTACTTCTACTCGAATTAAGTCGGATATAATATCGTCTTCTAAATGGGATCTTTTCGCTACAACAACCGGATAAAGGTATCGATAATATTCGTCGCCGGCCTTTTTTTTCAATTCATTAATTTCGTCGAAGTTTTCATGAGTTGCCGGCAAAAACAGCTTGTCTACCCATGCTTTGAATAAGAGGCGGTCCTTGGAAGGGACGCCAAGCAGGTCGGACATCACGACAACTGGCAATACGCTTGTGTAGGCTTCAACGATATCCACCTGTGATTTATCGGCAAATTGGGCCACTAATTCATCGACAGCAGCCTGAATGCGCGGTTCCCATAACCGCAGGCTTCTTGGTGTGAAAGCAGCGGAGAGCAGGGATCTCCGTTTGCGATGCTCTGGCGGATCAACATTGTGAATATCAAGCTGATCGGGAAACGTTTTGACCATTTCTTTATCTTTGTCGTTATTGCTCTGATAACCGACCTGGACGATGCTGCGTGTTCTAACGCTGGAAAAGTTTTTGAAATCACTAAGCACCGTCTTCACGTAATCGTACTTGAACACATGGTAGGCATTTGATCCTTCATTAAAAATGACCGGGTCTTGATTCAACATGCGGCGATACCAACTATAAGGGCTGAACTCTTCTTCTTTAGACTGAAAGCTCGTAATATCAGCTAAAGAAATGACATGGTTATTCATTG
>NZ_JBCNGR010000107.1:0-1491 GCF_050481745.1 Paenibacillus algorifonticola
CGGATAAGCCGCTAAAATTTGCTCGATTTTTTTGCGATCCTCCTTCGTGCCATAGCAGAGCGCTTCAATTCCATCCACGTTCGCCTTCACCATATTGGTTAATACATTTTTTGGTCCCATTTCGACCGTAAGCGTAACGCCTTTATGTTTAAAATATTGCATCGTACGTTCCCATTGTACCGGGCTAGTTAAATGCAGCGCAAGATTTTGCGCTACTTTCTCTGAATGTGCCATCGGCTCGGCATTGCGGTTCGTAATAACCGGATATTTAAAAAAACCGTACTCCAGCCCGGTCAATTTGTCCATTAATTGGTCAGCCATCGGCTGCATAAAGCTGCAGTGGAACGGAGCGCTCGCAAGCAGTGGCGTCGCCAGTCCGCCATGATTCGCGAGCCTGTCCTCTAGTTCCATAACCGCATCGCTTTCCCCGGAAATCGCGGTTTGATTCGGCGTATTATAACAGGACACCCAGACCTGGCGGCCCTCCTGCTCCATCGCTTTGCATTCTTCCACAACCAGCTTTCGCTCAACGCCATCAATAATGGACATGGCTCCAACATCGCTCGCTGCAACCTCGTCGGTCATTTTTCCCCGTTCATGCAGCAGCTTCACCGCATCGGCAAAACGAATCGCTCCCGCGCAAGTAAATGCGGCATATTCGCCAAGGCTGTGCCCAGCAAGAAATTGCGGAACAATGCCAATCTCCTGCATATAAACGCGGAAGCTGGCTACGCTTGATACGAGAATGGCAGGCTGGGCATTTTTTGCTTTGGACAGCTCTGCAAGCGAGCCTTCAAAGCAAAGCTTTGCCAAATCATAGCCAAGCACATCGTTAGCTTCCTCGAACGTTTGCTTCACGATCGCATATTGGTCATATAGACCTTTCGACATGCCGACAAAGTGAGAGCCTTGACCCGGGAACAGAAACGCCATTTTTTCCATTATTACTTCCTCCAATATCATATTAGCCGTATTTTTTCCGTAAACAGGCATGCACGACCATTTAACCTGCTATCCTGCTTCAGCTATACCCTCTAGCCGATGTCCATCGTGAACCTGTTTTGTTTATTCATCCATTTATTCAACACGGCTGATTAAGGTGAGATAGTCTGGAGCACTTTGCAGATGGGCAGCATCATGCTCGAAAATAAGTAGTCCGTCCCGCTCCTCGACTTCCTTAAAACCGGCAAATTTATACGTAAGCAGCATCATGCGATTACGGTCTGTAGGCACGAACTCGGCGCGTAATACCGCTCCCGCATCATGCGCCATCTTGGCGACGTATTGCAGCATGATACTGCCTACGCCTCTGGACATAACACGGCATGACATTAACAATAGCTTCAGCGTCCAAATGTTGTCCTTGCATTCAAGCAGCGTTAAACCGATTTTGCCGTATGTGCCGTATTTATCCTCCAACTCGGAAATAAGCAGCTTGTGGTTCGGTGAATGGCGGAATTCATCCAATTCCTCGTAGGAATAGGTATAGCC
>NZ_JBCNGR010000108.1:0-1745 GCF_050481745.1 Paenibacillus algorifonticola
CGGAGCGCATTCCGCTGCTCCGAACCTTTGTCACCGTTGAAAAAATGGTCAAAAGCGCCCGGATTTACGCTACGGCACTAGGCATGTATGAGCTGCAATGGAATGGCAATCGCATTGGCGACGACTATTTTACACCCGGCTGGACCAGCTACGGCAAACGGCTGCAATATCAGGTATACGATGTAACAGACCAGTTGACCGTTGGCACACATGCGATTGGCGCACTGCTCGGCAATGGCTGGTACAAAGGGGAGCTCGGCTGGAAGCAGGAGAAAGAGACGTATGGTTCGCGCGCGGCGCTGCTCTTCCAGCTGCATATTGTCTATGAGGACGATACGGAGGATGTTATCGTTTCGAATCATGATTGGCAAGCAGCTGGAAGCGCGATTCTAATGTCCGAAATGTATCATGGCGAGCGTTATGACGCCCGGCTGGAATTGGACTGGCATAGCGGGCAAACGGCGGACTCAGACGTGTGGCTGCCTGTTGAAACGATTACGCATTCTAAATCAATCATAACCCAGCAGGTAAATGAGTCCGTTCGCTCCACCGAAACACTTAAGCCGATTGCTGTGATCCAAACGCCGGAGGGCGATACGGTGCTTGATTTTGGCCAAAACATGGTCGGTTGGGTAAAATTCGAGGTTGAAGGCGCCGCTGGACATAGGGTGGAATTGCAGCATGCCGAGGTGCTGGACCATGCTGGAAACTTCTATATGGGCAATATTCGCCGGGCAGAGCAGCGCATCCAATATACGTTGAAAGGCAGCGGGAAGGAAACGTTTGAACCGCATTTTACCTTCCAAGGCTTCCGTTATGTGAAGCTGACAGGGTTTAATGTGCCAATTAATCCCGAAGCTTTCAGCGGAATTGTGCTGCATTCCGATATGGAGCGAACAGGGTTTTTCGAATGCTCGGATGCCAAGGTGAATCAGTTGCATCATAATATCGTCTGGGGACAAAAGGGCAATTTTGTCGATGTGCCAACCGACTGTCCGCAGCGCGATGAGCGGCTGGGCTGGACGGGCGACGCACAAATGTTCATTCGAACGGCTTCCTATGTGATGAATGTTGCCCCATTTTTCACTAAATGGCTGCAAGATTTGAAAGCGGATCAGACGCCAGAAGGGGGCATCCCATTCTACATTCCTAATCTGAAGCCCGAGTTTTCTGAGGGCTGGGGGGATACAAGCCATTCCTCGGCAGCTTGGGGCGATGCGGCGGTTATTTGTCCATGGACGATGTATGAAGCGTATGGCGATGCTAGGCTGCTGGAGGCGCAATATGACAGTATGAACCAATGGATTCAGTACATTTATGAGCAGGGAAGCAACCCTTATTTGTGGAACACGGGATTCCACTTTGGCGATTGGCTGGGGCTAGATTCCAAGCCGAACAGCTACGTCGGGGCAACGGACAGAGATTTTATTGCAACGGCCTATTACGCTTATTCGGTATCGCTCGTCGCTAAAGCGGCGAAAGCATTAGGGAAGGAAACGGAAGTGGAGCGTCTAGCTTCCTGGCATAAACAAATTATTGCCGCATTCCAGCATGAGTTTCTGACTCCGTCCGGGCGGTTGTCTGTACCGACACAAACAGCGCAGGTACTGGCGCTTCGCTTCGGCCTTGTGTCAGGGTCGGCGAAAGAGAGGGCCGAGCAGAAGCTTGCCGAGCTGTTAAAGGAACAAGATGACCATTTGACGACAGGATTTGTCGGTACGCCTTATTTAAATCCTGTGCTCAGC
>NZ_JBCNGR010000109.1:0-1498 GCF_050481745.1 Paenibacillus algorifonticola
AAAATGTATGGCGATACGGGAAATCCGATGCAAATTATTAAAAGCCTGCTTTAAGCTGTCAGTTCTATCTAAACTGCTTGCGATATTGGCCAGGTGTCTGGCCGACTCTCTTCTTGAAAAGCGCATTAAACGAATCAATGTGGCTATAGCCAACCATTTCGGCAATCGTACTAATTTTAAGCTGTGTTAAGCGTAAATGCTCACAGCTTTTTTGTATGCGCAGTTGGTTCAAATAGTTTCCAAACGTTTGTCCGGTGTGCTGGAGAAACAGCCGCTGCAAATGCCGGATGCTCCAGCCGGATCTTGCGGCCAGCTTCGCGAGTGTCAGCTCTTCATGAACATGCTGCTCCATAAACTGAATGAGCAGGTTGAAGTGCGACACATCCTTTATTTTCAACGGACGGTTGTCGCTTCGCAGTCGGTGAATGGTTATGACCAGTTGCAGGAATAACGTGTATAGATAAGTGTCCGCTCCCGCTGCCGAGAAGGAAAACTCCTGATACATCGCCACGAGCAATTTTTCAATTGAACCATCGTGATCCTGAATCGAATGATAGGTGGCTTGACCATTTTGCAGCTCATCTAAATACTGCTCCAGCAGCGGATCGGTAAACAAGGTGGGCATCGCAAGCAGCAGCTGCGGCGCAAATAAGCAATTATAAACGATGAGCGGATGCTGGGATGGGTCAGTAGAAGTAGGCCTGAACACATGTGGAACGCCGACTGGTATTGTGAAAAACACCCCTTTGCTCACGGCAACAATATCGTCTCCAATATGATGAAAGCCTTTCCCTTCCGCCACGAAGTTGAACTCTATAAAATCATGGGCATGGAGGGGCACCTTGAAATCCTCCTGATAGCGATTGACGAAAATCGGAAGCTGATTGCCAAAAAAATGATCGCCTTTATACCATTGCACAGGTTTTTTCAAAGGTAAGCACCTCCTTAATTAAATGGCTGAATGACCGGGATATGTTGGCCTTTTTACAAGGGTTGTCACTGAATATGGACGCTATAATTATACGATAACAGGGTAAGTAATGAACAGCAGCTTTTCCTGAATTGAGGAGGTCATCCCATGGTCCAGATCGCAAAAGTCAGATGTGAATATTTGAAAAATCCGCTTGGCATTGATGTGCCGCATCCTAGAATCAGTTGGCAAATCCTGTCAGAGGAAAGAGGCATTCAGCAGCAGGCCTACCAGCTGCAAGTTTCATTGGAGCCAGAGTTTGGACATATTTTATGGGATTCTGGCCGGAACGCCTCTGGTCAATCCGTTCACGTCGTGCTGGATCAAATCGAGCTGCAAGCGCGCACGCGATATTATTATCGGATCAAGGTGTGGACTACCGGGTTGTCTTTGGAAGCCAGCGCTTGGTCGGAAACGGCCTATTTTGAAACCGGTCTCATGGACTATAGCCAGTGGATAGCGGAGTGGATTAGCGCGCCTTCCGATTTCGCTGCGACGGAAGAGGAAGCGGAGCGCATTCCGCTGCTC